>JBGARF010000003.1:0-540967 GCA_044230345.1 Limisphaerales bacterium | reverse complement strand
CCAGCTCTGGAGGAGTGAAAGATGCGCTCCTCCAGAGCTGGTGAACAACTCCGGTTAACCTATACGGAACGATTCAGCGGGCGCCACCGCCGGCATAGTCCGCGGGATAGCGAACAAGGTTGGTGAACTTGTGCGGTCCGAAACCGAACTGATGGTAGAAGGCCTGAGCGTCCTTGGTGAAAAGATCGATGCGACAAGTCCGCAATTCCGGATGGTCCAGGATCGATTGCAGCAGCCATTTGCCCAAGCCCTTCCCCTGATGAGCCGGGGCGATCACCACATCGCAGAGATAGCCCACCGTGGCGTGGTCGGTGACCACTCGGGCAAAACCCACCTGCTGTCCGCGGTGAAAGAGGCCGAAATTCATCGAATGACGGATGGTCGTGGCAATCACGTCCCGTGACCGTTCCGCCGCCCAATAGGTGGCCTGCAACAACGCCGTCACCGCGTCGAGATCCATCCCCGCGGCGTCATCGATCAGACTGTATTCGTCACGTTCCCAGCGCATCATGGCCCGATCAGCCTGCCCGATCGATCGCCCGGAGAAAAGCCCGCCGCCGAAAAAAACCTGCTTGCCTTTGGTCGTCGCCGGTGGAAACTGAGAACACGAAATCAGTTTCCTTGGTATATGACCCCTGCAACGCCCACGGCATCGCCCCAGTCTGCCGCTGTCCCCGCGGCGCGCACCCGCATCGTCGCGGCGGCGCGGAGGCATTTCCTGGCCCACGGATTCCGGGGTGTGACCATGGACGATCTTGCGGCCGAACTGGGCATGAGCAAAAAGACGTTCTACGCCCATTTTCCCGGCAAGGCGTCGCTGGTGGAGGCGGTGTTGCAAGACAAGCTGAGCAGCGTCGAGGCGGATCTGGAACGGATCACCCGCCGTCGGAATGCGCCATTCATGGAGTCGCTGCAGGAGTTGCTCGCCAGCATCCAGGAGCACACCGGCGAGATTCAGCCGGCGTTTCTTCGGGATATTCGTCGGGATGTGCCCGAGCTGTTCACGCTGGTCGAGCAGCGTCGCGCGGCGATCATTGAACGCTGCTTTACCCGTCTGCTGAAGGGAGGCTGCCAGGAGGGCCGGGTGCGGCGCGACGTGCCGCTGCCCTTGTTGATCGACATTCTGCTCGCCGCCACGCAGGCCATCATGAATCCGCGCAAGCTGGCCGAACTGAAGCTCACCCCGCAACGCGCCTACACGGCCGTGCTGGACGTGATTCTGCGCGGCATGATGACCGCCGAAGGAAGGAAAACGTCATGAAGCCGACCTTGAACTTGACCTTGCATCAGGGGCTGTTGGCCACGGTTTTGATCGCCGCCCTGGCTGGCTGCCAGCGCACGCCGGAAACCCGGCTCCAAGGCTATGTCGAAGGCGAGTTTGTCCACGTTGCCTCCGCCTTGCCGGGCCAACTGGTCAAACTTCAGGTTGAACGCGGCACGTCAGTCCAAGCCGGCCAGGAGCTGTTTGTCCTGGAATCAATCCACGAGGAAGCCGCCCGCAACGAGGCGCGAAATCGGCTCGAGCAAGCCCGGGCCACGCTCGAAGACGCGAGGAAAGGATTGCGCCCCTCCGAAATCGAATCGTTGCAAGCCCAGCTCAAGCAGGGCCGGGAAACGGTGGCTCTGTCCGGCAAGGAACTGGCGCGGCAGGAAACCCTCGGCCGAACCGACGTCGTGGCCGTGGAAAGTGTCGACCGGGCGCGCTCCACTCATCAGATCAACGTCCAGCGCGTCGAGCAATTGGAGGCGGAGCTGAAGACCGCGCAGCTCGGTTTGCGTGCGGACGCGGTCGCCGCGTTGGAGGCCGAAGTGCGCGCCCGGGAAGCGACGCTGGCGAAGGCCGAATGGGAGCTGGCGCAAAAGCGGCAAAGTGCCCCCCAGGCGGGCCTGGTGGACGACACGTTGTATCGGGAAGGCGAGTGGGTGGCGGCCGGAAGGCCGATCGTTTCCCTGCTGCCCCCGACGGGCATGAAGGTGCGTGCCTTCGTGCCGCAGGCGCGGCTGGCCACCCTGAAGCGTGGCGACGTGGCCCGGGTTCGAATCGACGGCCTTGCCGAGGTCCTGACCGGCCGGGTCAGCTTCATCGCGCCGCAGGCCGAGTATACCCCGCCCGTGATCTACAGCCGCGAGAACCGGAGCAAGCTCGTCTTCCTGATCGAGCTGCGCTTCGACGACGCCACGGCCGCGCGGCTGCATCCGGGTCAGCCGGTGGATGTCGAGCTCCCTTGATGAACCCATGAACGGCGATCTGGCCATAGACGTGCGGGGCATGACGAAGCGATTCGGCGACCGAACCGTGGTCAATCAGATCGATCTCCAGGTGCGCGCGGGCGAAGTCTGTGGATTCCTCGGACCGAATGGCAGCGGCAAGACGACGTTCATCCGGATGTTGTGCGGCCTCCTGCGCGCGGACGCGGGGCACGGCACCTGCCTGGGCTTTGACGTCATCCGGCAGAGCGAGGAGATCAAACGGCAGGTGGGCTACATGACTCAACGCTTCAGCTTTTATGAGGATCTCAGCATCCGGGAGAACCTGGACTTCGTCGCGCGCATGTATGGGATCCGACAGCGCAGGGCGGCCGTGGACGAATCGATCGCGCGTCTTGGGCTGGCCGGCCGCGAACGGCAGCTGGCTGGCCAGCTCTCGGGCGGCTGGAAGCAACGCCTCGCGCTAGCCGCCTGCCTCATCCATCAACCGCGCCTGCTGCTCCTCGACGAACCCACCGCGGGAGTCGATCCCAAGGCGCGCCGGGATTTTTGGGAACAGATACATCTCCTCGCCATCGAGGGTCTCACCTTCCTGATCACCACCCACTACATGGATGAAGCCGAGCGCTGCCATCGGCTGGCCTACATCTCCTACGGAAACCTCCTGACCCACGGCACCGTCCCGGAAGTCATCGATCACGCCCGACTGACCACCTGGTCCGTCACCGGTCCCGACCTCCCCCGGCTGGCGACGACGCTCCGGTCGCAGCCCGGCGTGCTTCAGGCCGTCGCCTTCGGAACCAAGCTGCATGTCAGCGGGGACGACCCTGCCGCGCTGGCCCGGGCCATCGCGCCTCACCGCACCGCGGGTTACCAATGGACGGAGATTCGCTCGGGCCTGGAGGATGTGTTCATCCACCTGATGGGTCAGAGCAAGGATAACTTCGAAGCATGAGCCGTCGCTTCTCCCTCCAGCGGTTCGCGGCGATTGTCGTGAAGGAGTTCATCCAGATGCGCCGCGATCGGGTGACCTTTGGAATGATGGTGGGCATTCCCTTGCTGCAGCTCACGCTCTTTGGCTATGCCATCAACTCCGACCCGAAGAACCTGCCGGCGGCGGTCGTGATGAACGATCATGGCCCGCAAGCGCGAACCCTTCTGGCGGCCTTTCGCAACACGGGCTACTTCGAGTTCGTGCGGGTCCTGGGCAGCGAGACGGAGGCGCGGGAGGTATTGGAACGAGGCGAGGTGCAGTTCGTGATCACCATCCCGGTTGATTTCTCCCGCGACCTGCTCCGAGGCGACGCACCCAAGCTGCTGGTGGAAGCGGACGCCACCGATCCAGCGGCGACGAGCAATGCGATCAATGCGCTGCGCGCGTTGCTGGCCTCCGCCCTGCGGAACGATTTCAAAGGTCCGCTGGCCTACCTGGCCTCGGTGGAGCAGCCCATCGAGCTGCGCATACACGCGCTCTATAATCCGGATGCGATCACGCAATACAACATCGTGCCCGGACTCATGGGCGTGGTGCTGACCATGACCATGGTCATGATTACCGCGCTCGCCATGACCCGCGAACGCGAGCGGGGCACGATGGAGAATCTGCTCTCGATGCCGACGCGGCCCTTTGAAGTTCTGTTGGGCAAAATCGTGCCATACATACTGGTGGGCTACATCCAGGTCATCCTGATCCTGCTTGCCGCCCACTATCTTTTTGGCGTGCCGATGGTCGGAAATCTCGGCCTGATTTTCCTCGTGGCCTTGGTGTTCATCACGGCGAACCTCGCCGTGGGGATCACGTTCTCCACCCTGGCGAAGAACCAGCTGCAGGCCGTGCAGGGCTCGTTCTTTTTCTTCCTGCCGTCGTTGCTGCTCTCCGGATTCATGTTTCCGTTTCGCGGCATGCCGATCTGGGCGCAACACGTGGGGGAAATCCTCCCGTTGACGCACTTTCTTCGGATCATTCGGGGGGTCTTGTTGAAGGGAAACACCTTTGCCGATATCCGCCCGCAGCTCTGGCCCATCCTGCTCTTTTCGATCGTCGCCCTGATTATCGGAGTAAAGCGCTACCGGCAGACGCTCGATTGAGGCGTCGCCGGAAGGATTCGATTGGGTTTGGCCGACGACGAAGTTGGCGAAGAAGTTTTGCGGGATGCCTGGAGTTGCACCCGTTCCGAACTGGTGCTCGCGGCCGTGAACGGAGTGGCCGTCGGTGACGTCAAAGCGTCGACCAACATGCAATTCATCACGACCCTTCTCCTGGGCGCGCTTCTGATTGGAGGCACGCATCTGTCGAATGCCGCGGAAGTCTCTCGTCCGCATCGCCTGCTGTTCTTCGAATACGGGCGAGGACCGAACCGCATGCTCGAAGTGGACGCATCCGGCCACAAGGTCTGGGAACACCGGCCGCCGAGCATCGCCGTCATCTTTCAAGTTCTGACCAATGGCAACGTGCTTTATGCCTACGGCGGCAAGCCGACCGGCGTGCGCGAGGTGACCCGGCAGGGCACCGAAGTTTGGAACTATGTGAGCGCGTGCCCGCAAGTGCTGGGCTGCGAACGGATGCCCAACGGCAACACTCTCGTGGCGGAGCAGGGGCCGTGTCGGGCGGTGGAGGTTAATCCGCAGGGGAAAGTGGTCCGGGTGACGCCACTGAAGACCAGCCACGAGAGCTATCACCTGCAGGTGCGCAACGTGCACAAGCTGGCCAATGGAAACATTCTGGCTGCCCACGAGGGCGAAGGCGCCGTGCGCGAGGTGGACGTCGACGGCAAGGTGGTCTGGGAATATACGGGCGTGGAGAACGCCGGCGACGCCCAGCGGCTGCCGAACGGGAACACGCTGATCTCGTGCGGCACTCAGAAGCGGGTGATCGAGGTTACGCCGGACGGCAAGATCGCCTGGCAGTTTACCGCGGCCGACGCGCCCGAGCTCAACGTGACGTGGGTCTCAAGTATCCAGCAATTGCCGAACGGAAATCTTCTGGTGGGCAATTTCCTGCGCGGACAGGAAGGCAAGGGAGCGCATGCATTCGAAGTCACTCGCGAGAAAAAGATCGTCTGGCAATGGGCGGACCATGATCTGATCAAATCGTTGACCACGGTGCGGGCCGTCGATCCCGCGCCGTGAACCCACCGCGCCGCGCGAGCTCACCAACGGCCATCACCGCGGCGGAACACCCCGGCGACCCGGCAGGAAAGGAAGCCGGGAATGGGTGTCGGCGCGACTTTGGCCGGTTGCAACGTGGACCTCGTGCGCCGGATCCCGTAGCCTCGATCCATGAACGTTACGGTGCGAGGACGCCAGCGGGCCATGCGGACGGTGACCTTTGACGCGGCGCGAAACGCAGTAAGGCTGATCGAACAGCGGCGTTTGCCCCATGAACTCAGGATTGTGGCCACCCGAGACTACGTGGCCACGGCGCGGGCGATTCGAGACATGGTGGTCCGCGGGGCGGGCGCCATTGGCGCCACGGCGGCCTACGGTCTGGCCCAGGGTTGCCGGGCGTTTCGCGGCCATGACCTGCAACAATTCCAACGTCACGCCGCCCGGGTCTTCGCTAGGATTGAAGCCGCCCGACCCACCGCCGTGGATCCGGTCAACGCGATGCGCCAGGTGATGTCCCGGATGAGCCCGGGCACGACGGTGACGGATCAACAAGCGCTGGCCCTCGAGGCCGCGGAGGCGTTTGCTGAGGAAGATGTCGCCCATTGCCGGGCCATTGGAGAGCATGGCGCAAGATTGATCCGGAGTGGCATGAACGTCCTGACCCACTGCAACGCAGGCTGGCTCGCGTTTGTGGACATCGGGACAGCAACTGCCCCCCTCTATGCGGCCCAGACGGCGGGCCGAAAATTTCACGTGTTCTGCGATGAAACCCGCCCCCGGTGCCAGGGAGCGACTTTGACGGCCTGGGAACTGGCGCAACAAGGGATCTCGCATGAGATCATCGCGGACAACGCCGCAGGCTTCCTCTGCGAGCGGGGCAAGATTGACCTGATCATCGTGGGCAGCGACCGCACGCTGGGCCAGACCGGTGAAGTGGCCAACAAGATCGGCACCTACACCAAGGCGGTGTTAGCCCACCACCATCGGATACCGTTTTATGTCGCCATACCGCTGTCGACCATTGACTGGGACCTGCGCTCCGGCCGGGACATCCCGATCGAAGAGCGGGAGGGTGGCGAGGTCTTGGGTGCGTGGGGAGTCACGACTCGCGGCCGCAGGGAATACGTGCGGATCGCCAACCCGACAAGCGGTGCTGTGAACCCCGGGTTCGACGTCACGCCGCCCGAGTTAGTCACCGGAATCATTACCCCGGTTGGCATCTTCAAGCCGGCCGAGCTTTGGCGCAACCGGGCTCAGTTGGGTGGACCGGGACCGAAACAATCGTTGGGCTCCCCGACTCGCCGGCGCCGGCCTGGCGTCGCATGAGTTCGATTCTGGCGGTGGCGTTCGGGGGATGCGCCGCCTTGAGCGCGGTTCTCGGACTCTGGCAGTGGCTGGTCGCGTGGCGATTTCCGCTGCACCAGCGGCGCGCCATCGTGAGTCCTCTGCCTGGCGTCACCGTCCTCAAACCGATCAAAGGCTGCGACCGAGAAACCGACGCTTGCCTGCGCAGCTGGTTCGCCCAGGAATACTCCGGTCCGATCCAAATTCTCGTGGGCGTGGCGTCGCTCGACGATCCGGCGGTGCCCCTGGTCAAGCGGCTGATCGAGGAATACCCGGCGGCCCACGGACGGCTCGTCCACTGCGGGCAGTCGAAAGGGATCAACGCCAAGGTCTCAACGCTGATCCAGCTCCACGGCCATGCGGTTCACCATTTTCTTTGCGTCAGCGATGCCGATGTTTGGGCACCGTCGGATTTTCTGGCCCAGGCCTGCACACGGGCAACCGATCCAGGCGTCGGCTTGGTCAACAGCTTTTATCAGGTCAAGGCGGGGCCCGGTCTGGGCATGCAATGGGAGGCATTGGCCATCAACGCCGACTTCTGGAGCCAGGTGCTGCAATCGGCCAGCCTGCAGTCCGTCGATTTTGCGCTGGGCGCCGCCATGGTGTTTCGGCGAAGGGAATTCGAAGAGGCGGGCGGATTTCAGGCGTTGGCCGACCTTCTGGCCGATGACTTTCACCTCGGACACAACCTCGCGTCGCGTGGAAGCAGGATCGAACTCTTGCCGGTGGTGGTTGAATGTCGCTCGCAACTCGCAGGCTTGGGCGAGGCCTGGCTCCACCAACTCCGCTGGGCACGAACCATTCGTGCCTGCCGACCCGTGCCCTATTTCTTCAGCATCCTCGCCAATGGAAGTATTTGGCCCCTGATGGCGTGGCTGACAACGGTTGGAAAACATCCACTGCCGGCGACAATCACGCTCTGCGCCTTGCTTGCGCTGCGCTCGGTCGAGGCACTGTCTTTGGTCTGGCGGCTAACCCAGCGATGGGACCTGGCCGTCGTCTGGTTGGCGTGGATCAAGGATCTCCTGCATCTGGGAACTTGGTTTGTGTCCTTCCTTGGAAACACCGTGATCTGGAGAGACGTGCGTTACCGCGTTGACCGTAGGGGCAAACTAACGCGGCTCTAAGCCGGAACGATTCAGTTGGGCGGCGGCCGGTTGCGCTGCAGATTCTTGCGAAGGCCGAGGCGTGAGGAGGGCGCGTATTGAGATGAAATACGTAAGCGACGAACAACGAAGGCCTTCGCAAGAAGATCAAGCAAACGGCTGCGGGCCAACTGAATCGTTCCGGCTAAGGGGGAACGATCCTGTTGGAGGTAGGACCATTGCGCGGCGGAGTCTTGCGCACCCAACGATGCCCGGGGTTGGGTCCGGCGGGAAACAGCCAAGGTCAGCGGAGGAGAGGGAAATTCGGAGGAAAGGCAAACGTCATTGTGGCCTGGCTAAAAAGTTTGCAGGCGCAGCTCAGGAAGGAACCAAGCTGCGCCTGCTGGCACTATTCGTGCCCCCCACTGCTCCGTAACCACCCGGAGCAAATCATCCATTCAGTCGTCGGAACCGGTGCGGCGGCGGACGGAACCTTCCATGGCGCCGGAATCCCGTCCACGAATGTCCAGAACGTCATTCGCGGTCATGACTACCACCACCACCGCACCAGTTCTTAGTCCAACGACCTCCTTGAAAAGTGTCGTCAATTTTTTGCTCGTTAAATATTGGCCGCTCACTCAACCGTCGTTTCGTTTGCTGCCACTTATTCTAGGCGTTCTACGAGTTCTACTCGTTCTCGTTCGCCACTCACTTCCGCAATCGAGCAAATTTTTCGTTCTGACGTTCGAACTGGCTGTGCCATCCTATTAGCGTTTCCTTTGCCAAGTTCGATCCGGCCTCAGGCTAATCTCTCCAACCCGTACCGGAAATTCCCATCAAACCCTATCCGACCCTCATCCTCAGCGAGATCGGCTTGTCCGGCTTGTCCGAAATTTTTTTGAAACTGCCCAGCCCCATCGTCGGCGCAATCGGCTTCCGTTGAATTTGAAGCGTGAAATTCGCGCCTACTGTGTGAAGAAAACGCAATGGAATTTGCCCCGTGATTCTCATAGTGATGCCCTTTGTCAGCCTAGCCATTTTGATCCCCGCCATTTTTGCCATCCGTCAATGCCCGCATAGGTGTTCTTCTTAGTTCCATTTCTAATTCCATGGATGAACGAATCGAAAATAGCAGGACAAAGGCCAAGCTGACGCCTCACAGCCAGCCGCAATTTCCAATTGGATTCCGCAAGATCGATCCCGAACAGTCTCACGCACCCCACACCGAGTATCTTCGCCTCGATCCGCAGGGCCAACGGTGGGCGTGAAATCTTCACCGTTCTCTTTCCACCAACGTGACCCGCTGCTCTACTCCAGCCATGCGCGTATTGATCGTCGGCTGCGGCTATGTCGGATTACCCCTCGGGGCGGAACTGGTCCGCCTCGGACACGAAGTCCACGGACTCCGACGAAATCCCGGTGCGACCGAAGCAATGAAGGCCCTGGGGGTCATTCCCCATTTGGGAGACATCACCCAAATCGAAGCCCTCACCCAACTTCCCGTGCCCTTCGATTGGGTCGTGAACACCGTCGCCTCAGGACACGGGGGAGAGGACGACTATCGGCGAGTCTATTTCGAGGGGACCCAAAATCTCATCAACGGACTCGCCGGATCGCCCATCAAGAAGTTCGTCTACACCAGCAGCACCGGCGTTTACGGTCAGACGGACGGCTCCCTCGTCAAGGAGGACGCACCCACAACCCCGTCGACACCCACCAGTCAGTGGCTGGTCAAAACCGAGGAGCTCCTGCGCACCGCCGCCCGTGAGCGCAACTTCCCCGCCGTCATCCTTCGCGTCGCCGGAATCTACGGCCCGGATCGCGGCCACTACTTCCAACAATACCTCCGCAACGAAGCGCGAATCCCAGGCAAGGGTGAGCGCCTGATGAACATGATTCACCGCGATGACGTCGTCACCGCGATCATCGCCGCCTTGAAAAGCGGGCGGGCGGGCGAGACTTACAACGCCGTGGATGACGAACCCGTGGCCCAAATCCATTTTTTCCGTTGGCTGTCGGAAACTTTGGGCAAGTGGATGCCGCCATTCGTGCCGGAGGATCCAGCCGACGCCTTGCGCAAGCGCGGGTTAACTCACAAAAAAGTGTCGAACCGCCGAATGAAGATGGAACTCGGCGTGCAGCTCCGATATCCGAACTTTCGTCAGGGCTACACCGCGGAGATCACCCGCCTCGAGCGCGCCGGCGAGCTCAACATCGAAGCGGAGCCGAGGTGACGGGAAATCCGCTGACTCCCCGCTGCCGCGAAAGATTGGAAAACCACAGATGGAGGAACGCGGATAAAGACGGGGCTTTCGTCGAACCTGCGTCTGCAGGTTGGTATCTGCAGGTTGTCGCAGATCCCAGTCCTCGATCAATGTTCTGAAATCTGCGTCCATCGGCGTGAATCCGCGGTTCAATCGTTTTCTCAGGAAGGTGACGTGTGGGTTTTGAGCGTCCGAGGCCACCCTAGCCGGCCTCCCCTGTTTTACGGACGCCTAACGGGTCCCCTGCTTCCACGCCCCAATCCGTGGACACCTTCCTTACGATCACCCCAAGATATCGCGGTCACTCATGGCGGTACGCCCTATTCAAACCATTTCTGCAACTGGCACGGATAAATCCTGAATCGGTTTTGGCTCCTGCCAGTCGAACGTGGCACTAGGGCGTCCGGCTCGTCCGGACCAGCGGAATTGTATGAAAAGTCCAACGATTCAATCCATCCCGCGCTCGCGCGGTGCTTTTACACTGATCGAATTACTCGTCGTGATCGCGATCATCGCGATTCTCGCGGGCATGTTGCTTCCAGCGCTGGCGCGGGCCAAAGGCGCGGCCCGACGCATCGCCTGCGTCAACAATTTGAAGCAGTTAGGCATGTCCTCAGTGATGTTTGCCGACGATCACGACGGACGCTTTCCGCAACGGTTGCGCGGGCCCGGCGACCCGGGTCCCGACACCGACTATCGATGGCCGGTTCAGCTCGAAGATTACTACAAGGATTATCGCCTGCTGCACTGCCAGGCGGACGTGCCCCAGCCGGCCAACAATGGGCGAACGCTCGGAGTGCCCGCGCTGGCTGCTGAACGCAGCTACATCATCAACGGGTTCAACGATTACTTCACCAACACGCCCCCCGCCGGGGCAGCGGTGCCGGAAAGCGCCATCCGCGAGCCGAGCGATACAATTCTATTCGGAGAAAAGGACAGTTCTTCCGGTCATTGGTGGATGGACTATTGGATGGGCGACGACTACCTGGAGCTCGAGCAATCCCGCCACGGCGGACTTCCCGGCCGGGGTGGCGGTGGATCCAACTACGCATTTGCGGACGGCAGCGCCCGCTTCCTGAAGTTCGGGCAATCGCTGGACCCGATCAACCTCTGGTTCATCAACCCCGAGCTCCGCAAGCTCGGCACAGGCGCTTTCTAAATTGGACTGCGGACGAAGGCGCGCGTCGGGCGGCCACGGCTCCGCGCTGGAGCCAGGCCTCACCCCCAGCTGTCCGTCCCACAGACATTCACTTTCATCCCGAGGGCACTCGCCGCCGCCGCCTTCGTCCAGAGACAATCGTTGGCGGCTTTCGCGTTCCGAGCATAGGCGACCTGAATGTGATTGGCTTTGTGCTGAGCCATCAGCTGATCCCGACTTACCCCATACGTCACCGCGTGCATGATGGGCCAGGGCGGCGTGGTCGCATCCAGGCGTCGCCGCGTTTCCGCCTCCGGCAGCTTCACCACGCCTCCGCGACCGATGTCCATGTGCAGCGCGTCGCCAGCCACGTAGATCCGGCTCCAAACAATCTCCCCGGGCTTGGACACCCCGTGCAGCGTGCTGCCGCCGTTCGGGAAATACATGGCCGGCTGACGATAACCGTGCGCCCCCTGCCAGCCGTCGATGAAATGAGCCGGCGGCGCCGCGCCGCTGATCAGAAAGACCCACACGTAGTCCTCCACCGTCCCGCTCCGGTCAACATCACCCCAACGCACGTCGTGCAGCGTGTTCTCCACCGGCTGGCGCAGGGCCTGGTGAACCCGATGGGTCAACAAGCCGTCCAGACCAGCGCATTCGTCGACCTCGTTAAAATGCGGCAGCGGCTGGTTCTTGAAAAGAATCCGACGTCCATCGCGTGAGGATACCGGCGGGCGGTGCGTGTTGTTCAACGTGCCTTCGACCAGATCGCTGGCCGGCAACAAGTCCTTCAGGCCTTGCTGATACTGAATGCCAATGGCGTCGCAGCCAAAATCATCAGCGATGCGCACGGCGGCAATGTACATCTTGCACTGAAGCCGGATCTGGCCATCGGTCAGATCGGTGCCGTGATTCGGGCCGGTGTGAAATTGCATGCCTTCTTTCTCGAGCCAGGCTCGCACGTCGTCCGCCTCCTGATCGCTGACCTGTTTTGTCTCGTAGTAGAGCGCGGACTGGCTGAGACGTTCCTTGAACACGCCGCAGGCGTGGAGGAGATGGTCGGGGATGATGGCGTTGAACATGCCCATGCAGCCTTCATCGAACACACCGAGAATGGCTTTGTCGCGCTGCAATTCGGCGGCCAGCTTCTGGCCGAGACGTGCGGCCGGACCTGGCACACGGCAGCGATCCAGGGACTTGACGTGGCTCAAGTCATGCGTGATCCGACCGTTCTTCAGCCACTGCCGCAACTTCGTGCGAAAGGCATCGTCCGTGAAATCCTGACTCCACAAGGTCGAGAACGGCACGCCTTGTTTGGTCAGCGATCCGTTGAGATTGAGCATGCCGACAAGGCCCGGCCACTGGCCGCTCCAATTGGCCACGGTGAGGATGGGGCCGCGGTGGGTGGTCAGGCCCGGCAAGACATGGTGCGAGTACTGCCAGACGGCCTCGGCGACGATGAGCGGAGCGTCGGGATCGATCTTGCGGAATACCTCGATGCCTTCGCGTTGGCTGGCGAGGAAGCCGTGCCGGGCGTCTTTCTTGTAGGGATGTGCGCGGACGAGCTTGCGACCTTCCGCGGCGAGAGCGCGGGTGAGGGTCTTTTCCATCTCAGCCTGCGCGGGCCAGCAGACTTGGTTGGCGGAAAGGCGCAGGTCGCCACTGGCGACCAGGAGAACGGGTTTCGTGGGTTTCATGGCATCAAAATCAATCAGGTGCTTTGGCCCGGTGGGCCCAGGCGCGATAGTCTTCGTAGAGTCGATGGTAAAGGTCGGCGTTGGCACGTTGCGGCTTGTAGACTCGTTCCGTGCCGCGTTTGGGCGTGGCCATCGCCCGGATGGCGCGGCGGGCATCAGGGAATGCGCCCGCCGCTAGAGCACCCAGGATCGCTGCGCCCAGCGCAGGACCCTGGGTCGAGGGATGGACCCGGATAGGTTTGCCCAGCATGTCGGCGTAGACCTGCACGACAAGGGGGTTGTGATGCGGCAAGCCACCGGTCGCAACGAACTGTTCCACCGGCACGCCGCCATCGCGCAAAAGCTCGACGATCCATCGCAGCCCGCACGCGCTGGCTTCCAGCATCGCCCGATACAGGTGTGCCGCCCGGTGATGGAGCGCGAGCCCTTCGAAGGCTCCCTTGAGGGAACCGTTCATCAGTGGCGTCCGGCAACCGTTGAACCAGTCGAGGCAACGAACACCCTCGGCACCCGCCGGCAGTTCGGCGGCTTCAGCCGATAGCCGCACCAGATCGCGCTGACCGGTCAAACGACGCACCCAGTCAAAGGCATCGCCGACGGCCGCCTGTCCGGTTTCGTAGCCGTAAAATCCGGGCAGGATGCCGTCCTTGACCACGCCGGCCACACCGGGGACGAGCCGTTCGCGGGTGCTGTTGAGCATGTGACACGAGCTTGTGCCCAGCACCATGACGAGCGTGCCGGGATCTGCGGCGCCCGCGCCGGGAACTCCGGCATGGGCGTCGATGATGGCGGCGCTGACCGGCGTCCCGGGCTTTAATCCGAAGAGCTCAGCCATGTCCGAGCGTAGCCCGCCGGCCGACTGACCCGGCGCGAGCATCCGGCCGATCAGCGCTCGCTCGGCGACATCGGCCAGTTCCGGATGCACGGCCTTGAGGAAGGCGCGGCTGGGCCAACCGTCCTTGGCGCTCCAAAGGCCCTTGTAACCAGCCTGACAAGTCGAGCGCGGCAGCTGCGGAGAATTGCCTCCCACCAACTGCCAGACGAACCAATCGCCGGCTTCGATCCAGAGATCGGCCGCGGCAAACACATGCGGCGCCTGTTCGACCACTTCCAAAATCTTCGGGAACAACCATTCCAGGCCAACGGCGCCGCCGTAGCGGGCCAGGAACGGCTCGCGCCGTCGCCGCGCCACGGCGTTGATCCGGTCGGTCTGCGGCTGGGCGCCGTGGTGTTTCCAGAGCTTGGGCCACGCGTGGGGCTCGCCGGCAAAGCCTTGCAGCAAACAAAGCGGAGTGCTGTTGCGCTTGGCCGGCAGCATGGTGCAACTCGTGAAATCGACGCCAATGCCAACCACGTCGCCGGGATTACATCGGGCGGTTCGAAGCGCGGACTGCGTGGCCATTGCGGCCGATTCGACCCAGGCGCCCGGGTGCTGCAGCGCAAACTGCGCAGGGAGCCGTTGATCGCTGCCCGGCAGTCGATCCAAAATCTGCCCGTGACGATAGCGCGCCGTCGCCGTGGCCAGATCCTCGCCTCGTAACCCGATCAGGACAGCGCGGACGCTTTCCGTTCCAAAGTCGAGCCCCAGCGCGGCCCGCGTGGTGGAGGATTTCATGGGTTGGGCAGCAACCCGAGTTTTTGCAGGCGGCTACGGACGATGGCGCGCTCCGGTTCGCGAAACGAACGAAACGGTTCGGCCATCGTGTCCGAGCAGATGCCCAGGAGATTCAACGCGCATTTCACGCCTTTGATTAGGGAGGAACGATGTCGTCCGACGGTGTAGAGCTCGCCGGCGAGATCGAGCACGCGCCGCTGCAGCTCGCGGATGCGCGCCAGATCGCCAGCGGCGGCGGCTTCGTAGAGTCGGACGTAGAGACGGGGGTGCACGTTGGCACCGCCATTGATTCCGCCCTGTGCCCCGAGCAGCACTGCCTCGGCCGTCAGTTCCTCCGGACCGATCAATACGCTCCAGGTACTCGGCCGTTGCCGTGCCAGTTCCACCAACCGATGCAGGTTGATCATGTCGCCCGAGCTGTCCTTGATGCCGGCAATCCGGGGATTCTCCATCGCATACCGGACAGTGGACAGCTCAATGGAGACTTTGGTCATCGACGGCATGTTGTACAGAAACAGCGGGAGAGGCAGCTCAGCCGCGAGATCGTCGATGTATTCGCAGAGCTCGGGTTGACCAGCCGGGAAGTAGTAGGGCGGAGCGGTGACCACCGCCGCAGCCCCCGCTTCAGCACACGCCTGCGCCAGCTCAATCGACTCAGTGAATGACGTGTCGGTGATCCCGACCAGAACCGGCACCCTGCCGCGTGCAAAAGCGAGTGTGCGCCGCACCACCTCGTGACGCAGGCGATGGCTAAGGCTCGGGGCTTCGCCGGTGGTGCCGAGGGCGAAGATGCCGTGGACACCGCCGGTGATCAGGTGTTCGACCAGTCGTTCCAGCCCCGGCACATCCAGCGTGTCACGCGCGACCAACGGCGTGACCATCGGTGGAATGATGCCACGGAACCGAGCAGGCGGCGGGGTTTCCACCGATCGCGTGGCGGCCGGTGGGAGCGACGTAGCGGAATTCGGCATAGGTGTGAACGAGCTTCCAAAGCGAGCCCGCCCGAAGCGAGCGAAAAGTTACCGGGACCCGGGGCGTTGAAGTCTCCGTTCCCAGGTAAATCGTTCCGGCTACGACGCGAACGGCTCCGGAGAATCGTCGCGATCGGAATCGAGGCGACGGCGGGTGCTGTCGAGGCGGGCTCGGATGAGCTCGTGGTCCTGCCGGTCCCGGGCGGCCAATTGGGCTTCCAGCTGTTGAATGCGCTGTTCGTAGGCGCGGCGACGTTCCTCGAGCGGGGCTTGAAGTTTCTCCAGGCGCCCGGCGAGCTCGGCCACCTCCTGCTCCGCACGTTGCTGGCTCGTTTGCGCGACGGAGCGCTGGTGCAGCAGACGCTGAACAAGTTCACTCATCATCCAGCGGGCCAGGTGCGGCACCATCCTCGCGCGCAGCATCGCCGTCGCTTTGGCCGCCTTCGCTTCCGCCGCCAGCGCGCGTTCGCGCCATTGCTCCGCCTCCGCCCCTTGCACCCCGTCGAGCTGGGCCGAGACAATCGACCATTCGCCCCTTTGGCTCCGACGTCGCCATTGCCACCAGCCAAGGGCCACGACCGACCCGAGCGCCACCGCGGCAAGCGCGACCGGCTGAAGCCATGAGGTTGTTTTGGGCGGCGCCGCGGGCGTGGACGCCCGATGATCTGCCTCAAGCCGGGACTGCAGCTGGCCTGCCTCCTGCCGCGCCCGTTCCAGTTCGAACTGAAGGCGGGCGGCACTTCCGGTCGCCGTCTGGACCTGCAACTGGCCACGGAGAGTATCAAGCGTTCGCTTCAGGCGAGCGTCAACCCGTTCGCCCCGGCGCGCAATGACCGCGCCGCTCTCGTGCACGTCAACCACATTAAGTTCCTGTTGGCGCCGCGCCAGGGCCTGTGCCGTGGCCTGCTCGTCCAACACGCAGTTGGGACGAAGCAGGCCGGCCAGAAATCCCACGACAGCCCGATCCGAAGCCGGCGCCAGATCCACGAGTTCCCGCCGATAACGGCTGGCCGGATACAAGGTCGCCTGTTCGAGGATCGATCCTTTGGCGCTGGGACCAGACCCGGAGGTTTGCAGCGAAATGATCCACACCGACGACGTCACGGCGTCCGTGTCCTTCGGCGGGTCCGCCCGAAGATGCGCCGACATGAAGCGCCGCAACTGGCCCACCAAATCATCCATCACAACCTGTCCCGCATCACCCAATGCCCAGAGCTCGGCCAGATTCGTGCTCAACGGAAAGCCCGAATCCTGGGCTCGAAAGGCTTTCACCGCTTCGAAGAACCGCCGGTCGGAAAGGGCGGCCACGTTGCGGAGTGGTCGCTGCTGAAATTCCCGATCGATGAGCACCCCGAAACGCTCGCGCGCCGCCATGAAACGTCTTCTTAGGTCCGTCTCCACCGCATCGGCCACCGCCGGATCATGACGCCAGACGGAAGGCACCTTCGGCAATTCCACCGCCCGCAAGGCCGCCGTCTCCTCCGGATGAAACACGGTCAGCGTAAACGGAGTGACAATGTCCGCATCGATGATCTCCCCAACACCCCAGGCCCGTGGAAGCGCCGAAGGCGATTCCGCCGTCCGGCCAATTCCGCCCGCCGCAGCAAATGCCAGCAGGAACGCCAGACGCGTGGAGTTCAGCGGGCGCCGCATGCGAGGTTTGGCCATGAGCCGCCGAAGCTAATTTCCCCGGCGGAGGTTCAAACGGAAGAAACCCTGGGTGCCCTCAGGCGGATAGATCAGTTCGACGTTTCGAGCCCCAGGTGCCGCCGCAACCTCTTCGATCTCCAGCCAGCCGCCGCCGAGGAATTCGGTGTACTCGATCCGATACCCAAGTCCCGCCGCCGCCCGAAAGGTGAGTCGAACCTGACCATCCGGAAGCCGCGTCAAGCTCGCGATGACCAAACCGCTCGCCGGGTCCCGGGGATTCGATCCCACCCGATATTCCTCAAGATTGGTCAGTCCGTCGCCGTCCGCATCCAAGCCTGCATCTGATGAATCAAGCGGCTTGAAACCATACGTGACTTCCCAGGCATCCGGCATGCCGTCCGCGTCGGTATCGCCATTGCCGGAACTGACCAGCAATGTCGCGGGCAGGCTGGTGACACTGGCCACCGCATTGGCCACGGTCACGGAATAGGCTCCGGAATTCCCGCTTTGCACGCCGGACAGCAGCAAGCTGGGGCTGACCTCACCCGGGATCGGTGTGCCGTTGAAGTTCCACTGGTACGTGAGCGGCGCCGAGCCGATCGCGGCCGCCGTAAATGTCACGTTGGCGCCTGGTGCCGCCACCTGATTGGTCGGCGGGACGGTGATGGCAGGACCAAGCGCAGAACGGCTCAGGCTCAGCTCCGCGTCGAAGCTCACATCTGAACTGGTGCTGCCCGCCTGATGCACCTCCACTGCCAGCACGTTCACGCCCGTGACCAGCCGGGCAGGACTGACGTCAAAGGGATAGACCGTGGCCTCTTCCGGAAATGAAATGGCCGTCGCCGCCAAGGTGGAATTCGTCACAACGCCCGCCGGCATGTTGTCGCGCACGACCTCGACACCGTTCAGGTAAACCACGGCGCCGTCGTCCCGCAGGAGATCGACGCGAAGCGCACTCACGTCACTGACGGATTCGAGGACAAAACGTTGCCGGAAGTAAAACGTGATCGATGGGGTTCCCGAGGCCGATTGACGCACCAGCGTGGCTTCGTCGCCGTCGCCAAATCCCAGCTCTGACGGGCCCGAGCTCCAGCCGTTGTCGTTGAAGCCCAACCCGGCCCAGTTCAAGCCCGGATAGGTGCCGGCATCGAAATAGCGCCAGACGGATCCCTGCGCCACCGCCACCGTTTCGCTCGAGCTCACGGTCTGAATGAAAATGGTGACTGGCGCCGAGGTGCCGCGGGTGCCACCCGCGTCAATCGCCGCAACGGCGATCTCGTGATAGCCGGGCAAGGCAAACCAGCTGGCCGCATACGGCGCCACCACATCCTCACCCACCAGAACGCCGTCCACTCGAAACTCAACCCGCGCAATGGCGGTGTCCGGATCGGTCACGGTGGCAGCCAGGCTCACCACGTTGCTGGCCGGAAAGATCGCTCCGCTGGCGGGGCTCGTCAGCGTGACCACCGGAGGCTGCGAGGCCACGAGCAGTTGCACCGGTGCACTCACCGCCGAAGCGTATCCATTGTCCCGCGCCACCGCCGTCAGGACATGCGAACCAAAGCCGGCGCCGCGCCAGACGAACTGGAAGGGCGCGCCGGTCGCACGGCCCACGCGATTTGTCCCGTCGAAAAACTCAACCTGTACGACCGAGCCATCCGGGTCTGAAACTGCCGCCGAAAGCAGAATGTCGGCCGGACCGCGAACGACCGCACCGTCGAGCGGGCTGGCCAGAGTCACGGACGGCGGAAGGTTGAAGGCGTTTTGCCGACCAGGGGTTGGGAACCACGCAAACCAGTTCATGGGTTCATCGCCGTACCCTGTCACGGGCTCGCGCATCAGCGAGAAACCGCTGCCGTCCGCACCCCCAGGCCAGGGAAATCCGTCCTGATAATGGACGCGGTCGACAAGGATGGACGGGACGTAACCCAGGTCAGGACCCGTCTCGCTCACGGGAGCGTCCGGCTTGATCAATTCGATCGAGTCGGTGCTGTTGTCCAGTTTGCCGGACCATGGCCCGAACAGGCGCACCGCCACCGGGCCGTAGGTTTCCCGGAATCCAGCGAGTGCGTTGGTGTCCAGCACGGGGTCAAAGCCCACCACCAGCACGACCTCATGAGGCGCAAGGGTGACGCCGCCGGGGAACGTAAAGTCGACCGCATCCCGCAGTCGCCACGTGTTGCTGGCGGCCGCAGGATGAAACAGAGGCACCGGATTTCCGGTCAAATTGCGGAGCTCGATGAACTCGTCGCGACTGTTATCGCCGTCCCCGGGCAAATCCGCGGGATGAAATTGCACTTCGCTAATGACCACCGGGCCGACCGCGGGCCCCGCATTCGCGGCGCCGGAGCCGGTCCGGAACTGGGCCACGGTAGCCGGCTGATCGGCACCAAACGTGCGCCGACTCAAGGCGACAAACTCCGCGCCGAGGCTGGTTTCAATCCGGCCGTGCGCCACGCCACTTTCCGCCGGACCAAACTTCACGCCGGTCCGATAGCCGGTGAGCGTGCCGTCCTCAAATGCGCCGAAGAGATAAACCTCGTCGCCCCGAGCGGAGCTGAGGGCAAACGAGGCGGGCTCACCCGGCGTCGGGTTGAACTGATTTTCGTAGAAGACACGGAAGCCGTGCGCCGCCACCGAGGTACCGGCCGGGATCCGAAATTTTTGCGGGCGAGTCTTGTCATCGGTCAGCCACCAGCCGCCGAGGTCAACGTCGACCTCCGTCGGATTGAACAGCTCGATCGCATCTTCCAGCGGCAAATCGCTATGCGCGAGCACCTCGTTGATCAGGACGTTCTCGATCGGCAGATAGTTGGATTCGTCGGGCGACGCGGTCGTCGCGAAGGCGGTAATAACCGGCCCGCCGTCTGGCAGGCGGCCCTCCGACACCCCGGCCAGCTGAGGTCCATAGTCGATCCCGTCGATCAGGTTTCGGGAAGCATCATAGAGCGCCACCGATTCGCCGCCGCTGCTCAGCTTGAAGTTGACGTGGCGGGCGCTGGCCGCGGGATCCTCGTCAGCGATGAACTGCCGGAATCCACCGGCGGCGATGAACGACAGCGGCCGGATGACCGATTTCGTCGGCTGCGCGCGGTTGTCGGTCAGGCTCAGTCCGGACAACTCCACCGGCAGCGGCGCCGCATTGAACAACTCGATCCAATCCGGACCGGCCGCATCGGTCGCCATCCATTCGTTGATCTTCAGCAGCGCGGGCGTGTCGGTCTGGACCACGCTGGCCGCCGCCCCAGGCGTCGGCTCAACCAGGCCCCAGGGCCCGGTGCCATCGACCGATCGACCGACGGCGAAGTTGGGAATCTGCAGCCCGTAGGTAACCGAATCGGACAAAGCAAAGCCGTTCGCCCTCAGGGTGAAGAGCGCCACGGTCTGGCCGTCGTTGTCGAGGGCGAACCCGGTGTGTAAACCGGGTGAGTTCGTCGCGTTGTCGCACCACACCACCAGATGACCGAACGCCGGCACGGTCGTCCCGGGCGGAAAGATGAACTTGCCCGGGCGCTGCAGGTTGTCGCTCAAGCTCAGTCCATCCAAACTCTGGTTCGTGTCGGTCGTATTAAAGAGCTCGATGTAGTCCGGTGAGGTTTGGCCGTTGGTAATCGCGCCGCGATTGTCAGCGAGGATCTCATTGATCACCACGCTGCCCGGCTGCGCTGGGACGGCGATGTCGACTGACAGTCCGAACACCGTGTCTGGACTGATGGTGTTGAGGCGATGGACGGTCACGGCGATGACGTTCGTTCCGACCACGAGATTGTTCGGGGCGGCATAGAACGGGCCTTCGTACACGGCGTTGGTGACCGAGCGATTGGCCGGGGTGTTGTTGGCGATCACCGTGCCGGGATTGCCCGCGACGCCCAGGCGGTGTATCTCCACGCCGTTGAGCCAGACCACCACGCCGTCGTCGACCACGTGACGCAGGCGAAGGAAGGCGCCCGCCGGATTGCCCGTGAAGTTGAACGTTTTTCGAAAATAGGTCACGAAGCGGGTGCCGCGGGAGATCGGGGTGCGAATGGGCTCAGGCAGCGGGTCGGCGTCATCGCCAATCAGTGCGGCACCTTCGCTCCAGGTGCTGTCATCGTAGACGGGCAGGCGCCAGTTGGTGGGCAGACCGATGCCATTCGTGTTGAAGCGCCACAACGTGTCACCATCGATCGCCAACAGCGGCGCAAACGCCGGCTCGGCGCCATAGGTGAACTGCGTCTCGACCGATTCGAACGAAGGATGCCCGTTGGTGTCGGTGTGTTGGCATTTCCAAAAGTAAGACTGGCCAAACGTGAGCTTCTCAAACGGGATGGGCAACGAGGTGAGATTCGAGGTGCTGGTCGTCTTGAAGATGGGGGCGGCATAGGAACCGTTGCTGGCCCGGATCCACCAGGTGGTCGAGCGATGCGCTGGAGCCGGCGACGCGGAATGCGCATAGGCCGACGACACCAGGGAACTGGGCTCGACCACGGCTTCAAACCGGACCGGCGCAACATGGGTGGGCGTGCGCGGCCGCTGGAACGCCCCCAGCGCCAGCTGCCGATTGATCCACGCAAACCGCCCGTCGGCATAGGGGCGAATGCTGCCCAGGCCGATCGCGGTGAGGTTCGTCGGGTTAAGCAGCGTATTGTTCAAAATGAAAAGCTTCCGCTTGTATTCCTCCCGAAACGCCTTGAAGAACGAATCGTTGATCCAGTTCGCATCCACCCAGGCCGGCGGACCGGCAAAGGTGGTGAAGATCAAGGGCTCGCGATGTTCGCTGAGGTAGATGGAGGCGTTGGTGGTGGCGACGTCAAATTCACCGTCGAAGTCCCACTGCAAAACCGCCCACTTCCCGTTCTCCCGGCGCCAGGTGAAATGGTTGTGATTGAAGTTATCCCAGCCGCCCGTCCACACCCTAATCGCCATCGAGGTCAGCGTCGCGTCCACGTCGAAGTTCCCCGCCAGGAACATCCGGAGGTTGGCCAGGTTCGGATTGGGCGCATTGTGGGAATCGCCGCGCGCGGCCCACAACCCGCGCAACATGTCTTGAAACGGCCGATGCCCTTTCCAGCCGTTCATCTGCAGGCCGTAGGTCTGCTCATAACGTTGCAGCTCGGTCCAATGGGGCGGCAGCGCCGGCAACAACCGGTAGCCACCATAGCCAAATGGCCCGGTCGGATCCGTGAACAAAAAATTGCCCTGTGATTTATAGAACTCGCCCGACGCTTCTTTCGCCAGCTCCGGCGACAGACGCCGCTGCTCCGCATTGAATCTATCCATCAGGTCATCATCCATCTCGTCCTGATCCATCCGCCGCACCATAGTCGAGGTGTTCAGATAAAAATCGATCCAACGGGTATACGACTGGGGGATTCCCGCCAGCCGATAAAGCAGGCCGGCCGCCACCGTGGCGTCGTCGTTGTCGGAAATAAAGATGCCACTCCGGTTGTCGAGCTTCTGGTAGCGCGGAAACTGCCATTTCCAGGAGTTGTTCGCCGGCGTCCGACGATATTGGCTGCCGTGATACCGGGCGCGGGCATCGTAAACCACACCGTCCGCCACCAGCACCGCCGGCTGCGTCGCGTTCCAGGTCACACTCGGGATTCCCGGCGGGTCCGGCAGGCTGATGCGGCGTTGCACGGCTGTATCCACACCCGCCGGCGAAGCCGGATTCAGGTTCGTCGCCAGCGTGTTCAGGCTCGCTGTCGAGATGAAACAGTCGTAGATGCGATTGGTGGAAGCCCGGTTGGGCGTGACAAAGTAGGCGTGCCACGCAAACGGATCGTCAGCCCGAGGCGAGACCGTCTCCAATCCGGAACCGCGATTGGCCCGGACCCGATAGCGGACGATGCTGCGATCCGGCCGCCCTGAAACCAAAGCCGTAAACGTTCCGTCGCCCGGAACCCCGGTCGCCGTCATTGTAACGGAGGCCCTGGTTTCATTGGTCACATTGAGGTCGTCGACGAAATACTCAACCTGCACGCCGGTCAGCGAGGTCGTCCCGGAAAAGGCGCAATCGATGCGGACTGATTGGTTGGCCCGAATGATGGTTGAGCGGGTGGAATCCTGATAGGCAGCCAGCGCGGTCACCACCGGCCGAGGCGTGACGCGAGTGACCGCATTGGCCCGACCCGGGCTGGGATTGCCGGGGGCCGGCGACGCCAGCCAGTTGGCCGGGTCGTTCGGCGCCCACGTTGCGCTCACCCGTTCCAACGAACGCCCGCGATACTGAAAATTCGTCGAGACCAACCCCGTCCACTCATCATCCGCTCCCAAGGCATCCGCGCCAATCGCCCACGGGAACCCCGAGGAATAGCTGACGGAGTCAATGGTGGCGTCGAGAAAATCCCGCAGACGCACGGTCCCGCTGCCGTTCGGAAGGGTGCCGGAGAAGGGTCCAAAGACATTTCCGGCGTTGAGGCTGTTGTATTGGGAGATGGCCCGCAAGCGGACCGGGTCGCGCGCGACGACGATATACTGGCCGGCGCCCAGCACGGCGTTAGTCGGAAACTCGTAGCTGATGTCGCCGGACAATCGCCAGCCGGCGAGCGGGACATTGGTGGAGCCAGCATTGTATAGCTCCACGAACTCATGCACGTCCGAGCTCAGATCCAGCAACGGAGCGCCGGTGGCGTCGAATGCGGCCAGTTCCACCGGATGATAGTGAATCTCGTTCAGCACAACAACCGGAGCCGCGGTGCCGGTCCCGGAAGTTGCCGCCCACCCGAGCAGCAGCCCAAACAGGAGGGGTGAGGGAGCAGTCTGGGAAAAACGCGACCGCAACGTCTGGGCAGTTCTCTTCATGGCAGTAGGCGGCGATACTAATCGCAGGCTTGAGCCGATTACTCAAGCCAAACCCTTGGCGGAAAACCGTCCCGGCGGGCCGCTTGAGTTATCGTCCGCCGCGGGAACCCGGCCTTTATCG
The DNA here is from genome assembly GCA_044230345.1 of Limisphaerales bacterium. Lineage (GTDB taxonomy): Bacteria > Verrucomicrobiota > Verrucomicrobiia > Limisphaerales > JADJPG01 > JBGARF01. Next base: position 516,983 of record JBGARF010000003.1, on the reverse strand, counting down.
GCGGTTTAGATGCTTCCGCGCCGGGAAGGGAGAATTTCAGCGGACAACATCCAGCCGTACGGGCAAATTCGGTGCATGGAATCGGAAGGCGCTTTCGTGCTGCGGGAGAACACTGGAACCTCCGGACTGGAGAATGCCGTGCGCTCGGCGGTGGCGATCCTCGCGGAACATGACATTCCCCACCTCATCGTCGGTGGCCTGGCCGTGCAGGAGAATGGCTATTTCCGGGTGACCCTCGATGCCGACATCGTCGTACCCGATGTCCTGGAGGCCGTCGAATGCCTGACGGCGGATCTCGCCGGACCATTCGTGGCGGAACCCGCGGTTGCAGACACGGTCCGGGATCGGCGGACCGGCGTGCAGATCAACTTTCTGCCAGCCGGTGGGGTATTGCGTGTCGCCTGCCGGGTGCCGTTTCCCACCCCTTCCGTCGTTCAAGCCCGGCCTCACTTCGTGACCCTCGAGCAGTTGCTCGGCCTCAAGCTGGACAGTTGGTCAGCCAGTCCCACCTCCCGAATCAAGGACAAGGCCGATGTGGTGGAATTGATCAAGGCCCGCCAACTGCCGAGGGAGTTTCCGGTGACCGAAGCTGTCCGGCCGGCTTACCAGGCGATCTGGGACGCCCTGGACGCCGAACGGAAAGCAGAGCCGCCAGCACACTAGTGTCCCTGTCTCAACCAGCGATCGCCCTTGCCGCGCGCAGCAGCGCGTCGGCTTCGGCGTCGGTCCCAATCGTGATGCGCAGGTAATCCTTCACCTCGGGATAGCTGAACCAGCGGACCAGGATCTTTCGATCCCGCAATTTCTCCAACCACTGCCGCGCGGGAAACCGCGGCGGACGCACCAGAATAAAGTTGGTCGAGCTGGGCAACACCTCGAAGCCCAGCGCGGTAAGCCCGGCCGCCAGCCGCCGGCGGGTGGTCTTGACCCGCGCGAAATTCTCCCGGTAATAGGCAAGATGGTCGAGGGTGGCGAGAGCCGCCACCTGGCCCAGGCCATTCACGTTGTAGCTGTCACGCAGTTTGTCGAGCGCCGCGATCAATTCCGGGTGCCCCACGAAATAGCCCACCCGCTGGAAGCACAGGGAATACGCCTTCGAAAACGTGCGCGCGACCAGGACATGCGGATGTTTCAACGCCAACGCCAAGGCGTGTCCTTCCGCGAAATCCACATACGCCTCGTCCAGGATCACCACCCCGCGATGCCGACGACACAACGCCTCGAGTTCATGGCTCGCATACCCCCGTCCGCTCGGCGCGTTCGGCGTCGTCACGAACGTCAGCGCCGCCGCAAAATCCCAGGCGCGCGACTTTTCCAGCAATCCCAGCGCCGGCAGCCCGAAGTCGGGCGCCAGCCGAACCGCGTTCCTCCGCGCGCCATGAATGTCCGCGAGCACCGGGTAAAGCGAGTAGCTCGGGGTGAAGTACTGCACCGTGCTCCCGCTTTTCTCCGCACGATCCGGCCGACGATGACTCGCGGCCGGCTCGACGAACGTGCGCACCGCCAGCATCAGCAGTTCGTCGGAGCCGTTGCCGATGATGATGTTCTCCGGGCGGCACCGGTGCAGTTTGGCCAGTTTATCCCGCAGCGGCTGCGCGGTGGGATTCGGATAAAGTCGCAGGCGTCCGTCGACCGCGCCCTTCACGGCGGCCAGGACCTTCGGCGACGGCGGATAGGGATTCTCGTTGGTGTTGAGCTTGATTAGGCCCTTGATGCGCGGTTGTTCGCCGGGAACGTACGCGTGCAACGAATGAACCATCGGCCGGACCAGCCGGCGTGGATTGGGCGAAGAGGAAGCCATGTTATTTCTGATCGCGAATGGTGGCCGAACGCCCGTGGGCATCGAGCCCTTCCAGCTCGGCAAATTTCTGCACGGCGCGCAGGGATTTCTTCAAGGCGCCGCGGCTGTATTCGACCACGCTGGTCCGGCGTTGAAACTGGTCCACCGTCAAGCCGCCAAACGAAAGGCCCGCTCCGCCGGTCGGCAGCGTATGGCTGGGGCCCGCCACGTAGTCGCCGAGCACGGTGGGTGACCAGGGACCGAGAAAAAGCGCCCCCGCCGTGGTGATCTGTTGAGCCACCTTCGCCGGCTGTCGGGTCATGATCTCGGCGTGCTCCGGCGCCAGTCGATTGGCCAGCGCCACGCCCGCCGCCAGATCCTCAACCTGAACGAGCCAGCCATTCGCGGCCAGGGCGCGCTCAATAAATTCGCGCCGGGACAATTTCGGCAGTTGTTTCCCAATCTCTTTCTGCACTCCGGCCAGAATCCTGGCCGAGGGCGTCACCAGCCACACGCGTTCGTGACCGGAACCGTGTTCCGCCTGCGCCAGCAGGTCGGCCGCGGCGAAGGCGGGATTCGCGGTATCATCCGCCAGCACCAGGACCTCGCTCGGCCCGGGCAACAAATCGACCGAGACCTGCCCGAACAACAATCGTTTGGCCGCGACGACATAGGCGTTGCCCGGTCCGAAAACTTTTTGCACCGGACGAATGCTCGCCGTGCCATACGCCATCGCGGCAATGGCCTGCGCTCCGCCAACCCGATAAACCTCGGTCGCTCCGGCCGCCCTGGCCGCATACAGCAGCTGGGGATTGATGCGTCCCTCCGCGTTGCACGGGGTGCACACCACAATCTCCCGACAACCCGCCACGCGCGCCAAAAGGATCGTCATCAAACAGGTCGACGCCAATGGCGCCGTCCCGCCCGGAATGTAAATGCCGACCCGGTTGAACGGGTCGAATTTTTCTCCCACGGTGGCGCCCTGGGCGTTCTTCACCGACCAATTCCGGCGCATGGATCGGCGGGCGAAGAGCTCAATATTCTTGCTCGCCAGCGACATCGCGTCGCGAAAGGAGTCATCGCTTTGCAAGGCGGCGTTCAAAAACTCTGCCGTCGATACCGTCATCTGCTCCGCGGTCAGGGCGGCGCCATCGAAACGCTGGGTCAACTCGAGGACGGCGGCGTCACCGCGGGTTTGGACCGCCGCCAGGATCGCCTCGGTGCGCTCGGTAATCGTGGGATCGAACAAGCTCGAGCCGGCCGCCAGCCTGCCCAGACGTTCCGCGTAGTCGGGTTCGTTGAACCGCAGTGTATTCATCGGAGCGCGACGATACCGAAGCGCCCGAACGGAATCCAACCCGGAGTTGTGAACCGGACCACCGCGAAGCCACCTGACCCTGGCGATGCTCGACCAATCTCAAATTGCCTTTTAAGCCGGGTTTTGTTGGGATCCTACTACCGCATTATGGAACGCTGCTCAAAAGAGAGGTCCGTTCAGGCCGAAGGAGGAGGGCTATTCGAAACAACCCATTGGAGCGTGGTCCTGCAAGCAGGACAGGACTCCTCGGCCGCGGCCCAGGTGGCTCTAGAGACGCTATGCAAGACTTATCATTATCCATTGTATGTCCACGTCCGTCGCTCGGGCTGGAGCCCGGAAGACGCCGAGGATTTGACCCAGCAGTTTCTCGCCCGGTTCCTGGAACGGAAGTATCTGCAACGGGCCGATCCTGACCGCGGTCGCTTTCGATCCTTCTTGCTGACCTCACTTAAGCGATTCCTGGCGGACGAATGGGATCGCCTGCACACCCAGAAGCGCGGCGGCGGTCAACATCTGATCCGCTGGGACGGAGTGGATCCGGAAGAGCGTTACCGACTTGAGCCAGCGGACCCGGCGGCAACGCCGGATCAGCTCTACGATCGCCATTGGGCGGGCACCTTGTTGCAAGGGGTCATGGAGCGCGTGCGGGCGGAGTACGAGGCTGCCGGGCGACTGGTGTTGTTCGACCACCTCAAGACGGTGGAGTGGGGAGATCGGGCGACAGGAGCCTATGCGGAGGTTGGCGCGGCTTTGGGCATGCAGGAGGGCACCGTCAAGGTCGCGGCGCATCGAATGCGCACGCGTATCCGGGAGGAGATTCGCCGTGCCGTCCTCCGCACCGTGGCCTCCCCGGAAGACGTCGACAGTGAGCTGCGGCATTTGCGAACCCTGTTGAGCGGTTGAACTCCTCTGGCGAGATGAAAACAATTTCCACGAGCATACCGGCGTCCGAACCGCGGCTGTGTCCGCGCTGCGGAGCCAAGCTGGGCGGAGTGGGTCCGGAGGGACTATGCGGAGCTTGTTTGCTGGGGGCCGGACTGGAAGCCGGCGAATGGTCTGCCGAGGCACCGGCGGGGGGCGAGGCCGGCCGACGCGTAGGAGACTACGAACTGTTGGGAGAAATCGCGCGAGGCGGCATGGGCGTGGTTTTTCGCGCCCGACAGCTGAGCCTCGGTCGCGTCGTGGCCGTCAAAATGATCCTGCGCGGCGAGTTCGCCGGCCCCGAAGAGCTGGCCCGATTTCGGCAGGAAGCCGAAGCCGCGGCGCACTTGAAGCACCCCAACATCGTGGCGATCCACGAGGTCGGTGAAAGCGAGGGCCGCCACTTTTTCTCGATGGATCTGATCGAAGGCGCCAGCCTTTCGGCGCTGACGCGCGAAGGGCCCGTCCCGGCGGCGCGGGCCGCGCGCATCGTTGAAAAGATCGCGCGGGCTGTTCACCATGCCCATGAGAAGGGCGTGCTGCATCGGGACCTCAAGCCGTCGAACGTGCTGGTCGACGGGGACGACGAACCGCATGTGACTGACTTCGGTCTGGCCAAACGCCTGCGCGACGCCGAGCTGGGTTCGCGAAGCCAGGATCTGACCTTGAGCGGGCAGATCATGGGAACCCCGGCCTTCATGCCTCCCGAGCAAGCCGCGGGTCAGCGCGGCGCGGTGGGGCCCGCCAGCGATGTCTACGCTCTCGGGGCCATCTTGTACCAGCTTCTCGCCGGCCGACCGCCGTTTGTTGGAGCCGATGTTCATGCCGTCGTCGAGCAAGTCCTGCGCGGGGAAGCAATCGCGCCACGCCTGCTCAACCCGGGAATACCGCACGACCTCGAAACGATGGTCCTAAAGTGCCTGGAAAAGGAGCCGGAGCAGCGCTACGCAAGCGCGCTGGCGCTCGCGGAGGACCTCGGTCGATTTCTAAATCACAAACCGATCCTCGCCCAACCGCCGAGCGCGACCTATCGCGCCCGCAAGTTTGTTCGCCGTCATCGCGTGGGCGTGGCGGTGGCGGCCAGCGTCGCGGCGGTGCTGATCGCGGCGACAGCAGTCAGCCTTTCCTACGCCATGAAGGCGAATCGCGAGCGCGAAGCGTCGATCAAAGCCCAAGGTGAGGCGCGGGACCACGCCGAGACAGTCGAGGCCGTTTTGACCTTTTTCAAGGGCACGGTTTTGTCGGCGGCCCGACCGGTGGGCACTGGCGGCGGCTTGGGTCCGGACGTCACCCTGCGGGAGGCGGTGGACTCCGCGGAGAAGGAGGTCTCGGCCCAGTTTGGCAACCGTCCGTTGGTGGAGGCGTCGATTCGTAGTTCGCTCGGGACCACCTATGGGGAGCTGGGGGACTACGCCTTGGCTTTGAAACAGCTGGAGACGGCGGTGGATTTGAACCGGAAACACGGAGAGCCGCATCGCTCCGACGTATTGCGCATCCTGGGCACATATGGGGTCACCTTGATTCGGGCGGGGGAAGAAAACCTGGCGACCAACATATTGATGGAAGTGCTACGCGGTTATCAGGCCTCGGTGGGAGAACGGAGCCGCAAGTATTTGTTAACTCTCGGCGATCTTGCGGCGGCGTATCAGCATTTGACCCTCTTTGACGAAGCTAGGCGAATCGACGAGCGGGTAGCAAAAGACCTCGCGGAAATCTTTGGCCCGCACGATCGGGATGCCTTGGCGGCCAAGGGCAACCTAGCCGAGATCTACTCAGCAATGGGCGACTATGCGCAGTCGTTGGCCTTGCTGGAAAAGCTCTACGTCGAGCACGAGGCGGCCTTCGGACCGACGAACCTTCTCACCCTGCACGTCATGAACAATTTGGGTGTGGGATTGATGCGCGCGAATCGATGGCAAAGCGCGGTGCGCCTGCAGCGGGAGGCGTTACAACGCTATCGAGCGTTGCTGCCGGCGGACCATCCCGCCATCCAAAAAGCGTTGGGCAATCTCGTCAAAACCCTGGCTGAGACCGGTGAATATGACGAAGCACTGCGCATGATCGATGAGGCCCTGGCGCGAGCAGCAGCAAACAGAAGCCCCAGCCGTCTCACGACAGTTCTCCTTAGGATCAAAGGCAACACGTTGCGCAAGGCCGGCCGTCTGGCCGAGGCGGTGGCCGTTGCGGAGGACGTTCTCGCGCGGGTTAAGGCGAGTCGGACGGCGAACGAACTGGAACTTTCTAAATCGTTGAACAGCCTCGGGGTGGCTTATATCACTGCCGGGGCGCCCGCCAAAGCTGTTCAGCCCTTGCAGCAGGCGTATGCGATTGACAGCAAGAAATACCAACCAGACCACCCCGAGCTTCAAACCTCGATCGAGAATTTGGCGACTGCATTGCAGGAGACGGGTCAAACGAACGAGGCCGCTCGATTGCGCCTCAAGCTGTCGCAGAGGCTGGATAAGAATTCGGGAGGACCCGAATCAGGGTCGGCCAATGCCGCGCCGGATGAATCGTCCCGCCCTGAAAACACGAGCAAGACCTTGGGCCAATTAGAGGCCGAACTGCAGGTGCAGCGAGTGAAATTGGCAACCGATCACCCCGACCTGTTGGCCGCAATGCTTCGGCTTGCGACCGCCTACCGCGAAACGAATCGCTGGGCCGAAGCGGAAACGTTGGTCGCCGAGGTGTTGGCGACCCAACGGAAGAACAATCGTCCGGGCACCCGGACGTTGGCGGAAACCCTCGGGATGCTGGGCGAAACCCAGCTGGCCCAAGGCAAATTCAGCGAGGCGGAGGCGTCCTTACGGGTCGCGTACGGAGACTTCGCAAAGAATGAGCCCGGTCGATCGACGACGCTGGTGCTCCAGTCGCTCCTCGGCGCCGCCGTTCATGGACAAAAAAGGCATGCTGAAGCAGCCGAACTGTTGGTCAGCGCTGCGGAAGGCCTGCAAAAAAGGGCAACCAGCAATCCCCACCCCACGCGGACGAATAGTTTTCGGAACGCTGCCACGCGCCTGATCAAACTCTACGACGACTGGGGCAAGCCAGACGAGGCAGCGAAGTGGCGGGAGCGAATTCGGTAGCGGGGGCTCGCGGCGACCCGAGAAAAACGCATTCGCGCGTAACCATCGAGCGTCGTTCCCGTAGAAGGGCACTGAACAGCGCGGCGCAGTACTTGCGCCGTTTGCAGCAACCAAACCAACCAACACTATGAACATCACAACGACTCAATTCCTCAACTCAATCGGCCGGCGGTGGTTGTCGACCGCACTCGCGGTCGTCAGCCTGTGCGCAGGATCCGTGACCGGATGGGCGGACGGCTCGGCCTCGGTGCTCCCCCCAACCGCGACGCCGTACGGAACAACCTACGGACAGTGGAGCGCCGCTTGGTGGCAGTGGGCCCTCGCACAACCGCCCGCCAGTCACCCCTTCGTCGACGACCCAGCCTTTGACGTTTCCGCAGGGCAGTCGGGACGAGTATGGTTTCTCGCCACGCCCTTCGGCGTGGTGGAACGGTGCGTGACGATCCCCTTTGGAAAATCGCTCTTCGTCGGGTTGATGAATGCCGAAGGATCCGACCTGGAAGGCCTGGGCACGACCGAAGCCGAACAGCGCGACGCCGCCCGCTTTCAGGCCAACCATATCTCCAGCGTCGCATGCTGGATCGACGGCGTTAAGGTCAGGGGGATCGACCGTTTCCGGGTGGAGTCACCTCAGTTCGGGTTCTCCGCGCCGAGTCCATGGATCTTTGGGGACACGGGTGGGTCCGGCACTGCGGTTGCCGATGGCTACTATGTGTTCATCCCGCCGTTGTCCAAAGGCCGGCACACCATCCGCATTACGGGCGGATTCCACTTCTCGATGGCCGAAGGTGACCCCTTCGATTTCGATGCGAACGCCGACGTGACTTACCATATTCGGGTGCGCTAGCCGCGATTCAGTGACTGTTCCTGCTCGAAAAACTTCGATTCCGCGAGCCGACGAGGACGAATTCCCCGTCGGCTTTTTCTTGCGCCCAATCACTCTCAGCAGGTCGCACCAACGCCAGCATCCTGCGGGCCGGTGGCGACGCATCCTGCATCGGTGCCGGATTGCCGAAGGCGGTTTCGTGGAGGGCGGCAGGGATGCCGCCAGAACCGGCACGCAGGATGCGTGCGTTACCACTGATCGCCATTTCGAATCGCACCGACTAAAACCGCGTGCTCCAACGAACCGTCTCACCCGTCACCCGCAGTTAACCAGGGCGATCGGAATTGGCGGTCGCTCCGCCGCCGGCGGACCTCACGGGCGGACGGCTTGAAAGAAGCGTGGCGGGTTCGGTGGAACGCCAGGCGCTAGGAACTCAGACAGGCCACTCGTCTCCACGGTGTTGGTGGACCATGGCGTCCAGGAGAGAAGATTCGTCGTCGACAGGACGCGATAGCTGGCTCCGGGTTCGCCGGCGAACACGCCGCGGATCGCGCGGCCGGTGATCCGTTCGATCACAAGTGCGTTCGAAAGGTAAGACTTGAAGTCAACGCCGGGCAGGTCCGCGGTAATCGAGACGACCCGATTGCTGGGAACGAAAATGATGCTGGCAGCCTGTGGCGCCACGACGTAGTTCCCGGCGGAAGCAACGGGCAGCGCATAGACTCCCGAAGAATCCGCGGTGGTGGTCCGGGCTCCGGGATTCAACGTGACCTCTACGCCGGTGGGCGGCACGTAGCCGTGTACCGCGCCGAGCAGATGATAGGGTGGCGACGATTCAAACGCACCGATATCGGAGGCCGCGCCGGAGGGGCGGGGGCGTCCGCGTTGATCGATCGGCGGGGTAGGGGCGGCCACATTGCCCACGGCCGCGTCGATGGCGGGGCTACCGGCCAGGAGTGCGTGGGTTGGGGTGAGGGCGCCATAGGTCCACAACGGTCCGAGCAGCGGATCGGTGTGAACGAGGCTGCCTGGCCCGGAGAGCGGGCAGCTCAGGTCCGACGAAAGATTGCCTCCCAGATCCACGAGGTTTGTCCCGGACCAATTGCTGCTGGAAAGGCTGTTGGCCAGGATGGAATTCCGCAGGATCGTGCGGCCGCCGCCTGAGGCGACCGCGCCTCCCAACGACAGCACGGTCGGGGAACTCTGCCCGCCAACTCCCTGGGCAGCCGTATTTCCCGCGATGGTCACATGGATCAGCGAGAGCGTGCCTTCGGCCGCATTGTAACACCCGCCGCCCTCGCCGCTGCCGTCGACCGAGAACACGGCGTTGCCGCCGCGAGCGGTGTTGGCCGCAACAGTGCAGTTGGTGACGGCCACAACACCACCATTGTAGATCGCACCGCCTTGGGCCGAACCGGCGTAGGGGCCATCGCCGCCTCGGGCTGTGTTGTCGATCAACGCGCACGCACTCAGCCGCGCCGTGCCACCATCGAGCGCCAGCGCGCCACCGAGGCCGCGTCCGCCGGGGACGGGACCAAACCCGACAATGGTGCCGAGTCCCGCGAGGGCCGAATTGCCAGCCAGAGTGGTGCCGCTGGCTTCGAAGGTCCCAAATGCCTGAACGATGGCTCCGCCCCGCGCGTTCGCGGTCGAGCCAGAAACGCAGCGGTTCGACAAAAACTGGTCGCCGTGGGAAGTCCCGGAGCCCGCGTTGTAAATCGCGCCCCCGGAGGCTCCCTTGGAGGTGCCGGCGTTGGCGACGTTATGCCGAAAAACATTGCCCTCCAGTTGGAATGTTCCGCGGTCGTTGCCGATCGCGCCGCCCTCCGCCTCGCCCCCCGGCGAACGGCCCGTGCCCGCACCACCGAGGGACGAATTGGAATCGAAGACGCAGTTCGTTAGGTTCACGGTTCCGTTCGGGCTGAAAATGGCGCCCCCGCGACCGGGGCCGCCGGCGCCACCGAACGGCGGAAATGAGCTCGTTCCTCCTCGTCCTCCCAACGCCTGATTTCGGACGAACACACACTCGCTGGCCTCCAGTCTGCCCCGGCTTAGCACCGCGCCCCCTTCGCCGACTGCACCCGGTTGACCGGCATCTCCGTTAGTCCCAAAGGCAGCCCCATCCGCCAGCACAAGCCCGTGCAGGCCCAGGAATGCATTCGATTCCACGACGAACAGCCGGACCGCTTTGCTCCCGCTTAAGGTGACCTGATGGCCCCGGGCATCGAGCCGGGTGCTTCCAGTGATAACCAGACTTTCGGTCAAGCGAATCACTCCGTCGCAGTCGAACCAGATCAACGGCTGGCCTGAGGCAACGGCCGACCGCAGGCTCGCTTCATTGCAGCCCGTCACCACTACGTGGGTGTCGTCGTCCAGAATGTTCAACTCCCGACTGCTGGGCGTGCCAAGGGTCGCGCCTCCCGTCGGAAGCGACAGCGCGACCGTCAACCGTTCGGTCGGTTCCGGCAGGGCGTCATCATAAACCCGGACCGAGAAAGTCCGGGCGGTTTGACCGGGAGCAAAGACCAACGTTCCATTGGTCGTTTGATAATCCTGGTTGGCGTGCGCTTCCAGATCGCTGGTGGCGAACTGCACCGTGACTTCGCCAAAGGCTCCGCCGACACGTCGGACGGTGAAGACGTAGTCCCGATCCGTTTCGACGATCGGTCCATCGGGTCCAACGAGTTCAAAACGGCCCGGGACCTGGCTAATGAGGGTGGTCTCAAACGCGCCGATGTCGGGCCCGATTCCATAGGGTCGGGGGAATCCGCGTTGGTCGATCGTTGGACCCGTGGCGGGGTTGGCCGCATCCGTGGCCGGGCTTCCAACGAGCAGAGCCCGGGTCAAGGTCGGCCCTCCGTTGGCCGCCAACGGGCCAAGCAACGGGTCGGTGTTGGCTCGGCTGGCCGGGTGGGTGAATCCACATGAACCGTCGGCACTCAGGTTGTGGCCCGCATCAGTCACCGGGCCGAGACAGCCGGAGCCAGAGTTGTCAGCGATGATCGAGTTGTAGACGGTCCAGGCGCCGCTCAGGCCCAGGCCAGTGTTGCCGGCAATGGTGCAATGCACCAAAACGTTCGAGATGCCGACGATGGGTCCGGCTGCCGCGAGGGTTGATCCTGAATCCGAAATATTCTCCGCGAACGTGCAATTCGTGACGTTGAGCCGTCCGGTTGGCGTTGGGCTGAAATTGTGAGCGATGGCGGAGCCGGTCAGGCTTGCCCGGTTGCCCCGAAAGGTGCAGCCGCTGATTCGAAGGTCGCCATAATTTTGAATGGCTCCGCCGGATCCGGACGTGCCCGAGGACCCGGGCGCCGAGGCCACATTGAAGGCGAAGGAGCAATTCTCAAGCGCCAGATTCCCTTCGTTCCGAATCGCACCGCCGGTCACCGGGCTGAATCCGTGCGCGAGCGTCACATTGCGCATCGCGACATTAACGCCAGAGGCCACCGTGAAAATTTGGACAGCATCGTGGCCGCTGACAGTGACCTGGCGGTCCGCCCCGTCCAGTTCAACGGAACGGACGAGGTCGATCACGTTGGTCAGCGCAATAATCCCATCGCAACCGAAGCGGACGCGTCTGCCCAGGCCGAGCGCCAGACGCAGGCTGGCGTCATCGCACTGAGTGACCACGCGCTCGCCATCGTTGTCGTAGATCAATACGGTGGCGGTCGCTGGTCCGTCGAGTGTCGCGCCTCCCGTCGGGTTGGAGAACACGACTTGGAATGTTTCGTCGGCCTCAGCGCTGGCGTTGTCCAGCACGGCGATGGCGACGGTGGCCTCGGTTTGTCCGGGGGCAAAGGTCACCACGCCGTTGGTCCCGACGTAATCTTCGCCCGGCGAAGCGGTGCCCGGGATGACCGTGAACTGGACGGTGACCGTGGGAGCACTGGAACCTACGCGCGCCAGGCGCAGTGTCGCGTTCCCTCCGTGCTCCGGAACAGATACGGAATTGGTCGCCAGACGGACGAGCCCGGGAGTCGGCGTGTCGCTGGACTCAAAGGCTCCGATGTCGCAAGCCGTCCCGGGTCCGCCGGGCCGGGGTGAACCCCGCTGGTCGGTGCTCGTACACCAAGTGCTGACGGCGCCATCAAGGGCCGGGCTACCGGCGAGCAGGGCCCGGGTCGGGGTGGGTCCGCCATTGTCCGCGAGGGATGCGAGGCGAGGGTCGACGTTGGCCAACAGGTTGCCGCCCGCATCCAGCGCGGTTGCGCCCGGGGCGATCGAATTCGCCGCCCACATGACCAGTTGCGGCACGGTGGTCCCGGTGATGGAGCCTTCGCTGTTGTCGGCGAACGTGCAATGGACAACGCGGACAAGGATTGGGTTGAGTCGGAGGGGCGAGGTTAACGTGGAGTGCACGGTGCCTCCGGCCGGGAAAAGCGCGCTGTTGCCGCTGAAGGTGCAGTTGGTTAGGCCGGCGTGGTCAGTGATGATACCGGCCGTCGCGATGGCGCTGCCACGATAGGCGGAGTTTGCCGTGAACAGGCATCGTTCGATCCGCAAGGTGGCCAAGGCCTCTGTCGCGATGGCGCCGCCGACCGCGCCGACGGAAGGTCCGCTGACCCGATTGTTCACAAAGGTGGAATCCACGACAGCCAAGGTTCCAAAGTTGCGAATCGCGCCCCCGTCTCCCGACGCGACGTTGTTCGAGAGAACGCAGAGACTCAGCTCCAGCTGGCCTCGGTTCAGAATCGCGCCGGCTTCGGTCGTGCCCAAGCCATTGACGAGTCTTAGTCCGGTGACCCGACACGGTATTCCGGTGGACACCTGCAGCAAGCGCGTCTGGCCCTGACCATCCAACTGCACGTGCCGTCCGTTGGCATCCAACGTGGTCCCGTTGGTGATGTTCAACGGCGAGCTCAGCGGGATAATGCCATCGCAGCCAAATGTGATGAGGCCACCCGCCACGATCGCCGATCGAAGGGCCGCTTCGGTGCAGGTCGTGATCACGCCGGAGGCTTGGCTCGGAGAGGGGACGACACAAAACAGCGCGAGCGCCAACGTCATCGTCATCGCCCCGTCGCGGAAGTTTGGTCGAGCAATCATAGCGGGTCGCGGCTGGAAGTTTCCTTTGGAATCGCACTCGGACGGTAACGGCGGTCGATCTGGTTCGCAAACGATTTCCTTGCGTCGAGCCAGCCCGTCCAACCATCTTTCACGCGCGCGATTTCATGCATCTTATGAACCCAGATTTTTACCAAGCCTCCGACCTGCGACCCATCCTCGGCCTGCTGACCTCGCTCGTCGCATCGACCGTCACATTGTCGGCGGCCGACTGGCCCCAATACCGCGGGCCCGAAGCCAACGGATCGACTCCGGAAAAAATCGCCACGTCCTGGCCGTCCGAAGGCCCGAAGTCGCTGTGGCGCGTCCCGACGCCGGCGGGTTTCAGCTCCTTCGCCGTTGCCGGCGGCAAGGCGTTCACTCTGGTCACGCGCGAGGTCGAAGGAGTGAAAAATGAGATCTGCCTCGCGCTGGACGCCGACACCGGCAAGGAGCTCTGGGCGGCCCCGCTCGGCTTTGCCAAGTTCGACGGTGGCGGTGACTCCGGCGCCGAAGGCAACAAAGGCGGCGACGGCTCCCGCTCCACGCCAGCCGTGGATGGCAACCACGTTTATGTGCTCTCCGGTCCGCTCGTGCTCGCCTGCCTGAACACAGATTCCGGCAAGGTCGTGTGGAAGAAGGATCTCGTGCGGGAGTTCGGGGCCCGCAACATCACCTGGCAAAACGCTGCTTCCCCGCTGATCGACGGCAACCTGATCTTCGTTTGCGCCGGCGGCGACGGACAGTCGCTCCTCTGCTTTCACAAAGGCACCGGCGGCCTCGTGTGGAAGGGGCAAAGCGATAAGATGACCCACGCCTCGCCCATCGCGACGACGATTCTCGGCCATCGACAGATCATCTACTTCACCCAATCCGGCCTGGTCTCCGTGGTGCCCGGCACCGGCCAGGTGCTCTGGCGCTACGCCTTCCCCTACCGAACCTCCACCGCCGCATCGCCGGTCGTTGGCGGCGACATCGTCTATTGTTCCGCCGGATACGGCGTCGGGGCGGGCGCCGTCCGCATCAGCAAGGAAGGCGCTCAATGGAAAGCCACCGAGCTCTGGCGCAAGTCGAATGACCTGATGAATCATTGGAGCACGTCGGTCTACAAGGACGGCCATCTCTACGGGCTCTTTGGTTTCAAAGGCTACCAACAAGTGCCGCTCAAGTGTGTCAATCTCGCGACAGGCGAAGAGAAGTGGTCACGCGACGGCTACGGCCAGGGCGGCGTCATTCTCGTCGACGGCAATGTGCTGGCGCTGGCCGAAAACGGTGATCTTGTCCTGGTGGAAGGGAAGCCCGGGGCCTACACCGAACTGGCGCGAACGAAGGCTGTCGCCGGCAAATGCTGGAACAACGCCGCCGTCGCCAACGGCCGTGTCTACGCCCGGAGCACCAAGGAAGGCGTGTGCTTCGATCTCGGAGTGAAGACGGCGGGCGGAAAGTAGGTCGGCCAAAGATTTGAAGGCGTCGAGAGCGGGCTAAAATCGGCGGGCCGGAATCGCCTTCGCCCAACTTCGACTGCCGGCGCTCCCGCTCCGAGCGTGTGACGTTTCCGCTCCTAGTGTGCTGACCTCTAAGTCCGTTGCATTATGCGGCCAGGAGTTTTTCGCCTGGGCTAGGGGGCGACGCTTCGATAGTAGCGCGCTGGGAGAATCGGCCCATCGCGATCCATAAACTCCAACCGGCCATCGCCTGCGGCCGTGTTGGTGCCAATGGCTCTCCACGGGCTGGCCAGATCGAAAGCAGGCTTCGCTTCGATTCGGTAGGTTCCACCCGGCGTGCCACCAGTCATGGTCAGAACGATGCCCGCGGGATGGTGGACGATTCCAAGCCTGGGGCCGGTCGCGGCGGGGGACGAGAGGCGATACACCGTTCCAAAGTTTGCGGAGCCGCCAAACTGACTGGTCCCGTAGAACGAACCGTCGCTCGCCAGCAACAGCCCAGCGCTGGGACTTCTTCCACCACCGACGCCTCCCGAGAATCGGTGCAGGACGGCAAAGCTGCTTCCGTCTTTGCTCAACCGAAAAACCGTTCCGTTGGTGCCATTTCCTCCCGAATAGGTCGCCCCATACAGCGCGCCGCCGGGACCTTCCACCAGGTTTCCGCGGGGTTCCTTTCCTTCGCTACCGTCGGCCGCAAAGTGGCGAAGGACCGAAAAGCCCGCGCCGCTCTTTTCGATCTTGAAGACCGTGCCACTGCCGCCTGCGCCCGCGGCGGATGTTGTGCCGTAAAGAATGCCGTCCGCGCCTTCAATGAGCCCTCCATATGGCGCGGTTCCAGTCGCGGGTTCCATGCGGCGTAAAACCGTGTAGCCATTTCCGTCCTTTTCGATGCGAAAGATCGTTCCGTAAATACTCGTGCCACTGGTCCCCGAGAAAGTCGTCCCATAGATTGCGCCATCGGTGCCTTCGAGCAGCCTTCCCCACGGGAGCGAGCCGTCTCCGGTTCCCTGAAAGGAATGCAGCACCGAAAACCCCGTCCCGTCCTTGCGCAGTTTGAAAACCGTTCCCGGAGCTCCGGTGCCGGCACCCCACGTGGTTCCGTAAAGGAAGCCATCGCTTCCTTCCATCAACCCGGTCTGCGGCTGACGACCATCTGGCGGGTTACCGGTGAAATGCCACAACGCCACGTAGTCCGATCCATCGCGGTTCAGGCGAAATACGGTTCCGGTCAGGCCGTTGGTTCCGCCCGACGCAGTGGTGCCGTAAAGACGCCCGTCGCTCGCCTCAATAACGCCGCCAGCCGGGCGGTTGCCGCCGGCACCGGAGGCGAAGTGACGCAACACCTGAAACCCGGCCCCACTCTTTTCCACTCGAAACACCGTTCCCCTCGTCGTGTTGGTGCCGCCTTGAAACGTCGTGCCATAAAGCAATCCATCGCGTCCTTCCGCCAACTCACACAACGGAACGTTCCCAGTGGGGCCATCAAATTCCTTCAAGACCTGAAAGGTCGTCTGAGCCAGCGCGGTCGCCGGACCACCCGGAACCCCACCGAGCAGGGTGGCGAACAGCGACAGGGCGAGGCGTCGAATTGCCCCAAACGACGGACTTTCGGTCCGGATGAACGGCAGGGAGGATTTCATTGGCGAAGATTTTGTATCCAAATCCGGGCACGCGATCCAGCGGAAACTAGGACGAAAACACCATACGGGTGCGTCTCGAAGTTGTTGGTAAAAGTTCACACTTGGGCTTCAGCGCGCTGGAGTTTGGACATTTTCCGTCCGGAGCGCGGACTTTTAGTCCGCAGCGGCTCACGAGCGCGACGCGGCTTGAAGGTTCCAACGCTGGCGGCCGATTCCACCCGCTGCGGACTTGGAAGTCCGCGCTCCGATCCAACCACTTCGAGAGGCACGGACACAATACGGCGCCGGCTTGAAATCGTTCCTTCCGCTCGAAGAACCAGTCGAACCAGCCGACCACAAGACCAACCATCCGCTCTCTCGCCCTTTTCTCCCAGCAACGCACGGCATTTGCCTTTCGTCGGTCGGGCCATAGACTACAACTCATGACGACCGAATCCAGTCCGCGCACGTTTCCGGAATTCAGCCTCGCGCGCCTTTTGAAAACCGTGTTTGAACCCAAGCCGGGCCAGCGCATCGGCATTCTCATCGATCTGGCCGACCCCCGGCAGATCGAAGGCTTCGCCTTCCTGCAGGATCCGGCACTGACCATTCAGCGGCATGCTCACGACGTGTTCTACCAAGGTCTCAAGCAGGGCGTCCTGGCGGAACTCGGGCTCCGCGGCGGCGAGATGTTCGCCTATCAAATCACGGGCGGAAGCAACCTCGACCTGCCCGATGAAGCGTGGACGCCCGAAGGCCGGATGCTCAGTCTGTCGCAGGACGTTTATCCTTACTTCGATATCCTCCTCTGCATCTCAACCTATTCGGCCACCGCACCCCTCACGGCGTTTGCGAAGCAGTATGGCTTTCGCGGCGCGACGTTGCACGGGCTGAACCCGATCATCCTTCGGACCGGTCTGTCCGTGGACTACAACGAGGTCAGTCGTCAGGCCGAGAAACTGCGGCTGGCCATGACTCGCGCGGATGCCTTCGAGATCGACTTCGAAGTCTCCGGCCGCAAGGCCACCTTGAAGTTGATCTGCAATCGGCAGGAGGCGCAAAAAAGCCATGGCCTCTGCCGCGGCGAAAAGCCCGACGTCGCCAACCTTCCCGCCGGCGAAGTTTACTTCGTGCCCACCGGGGCCGAGGGCCAGTTTCCGCGCCTCTACGAGGATGGCACGGTGGGGATGCTGGACGTGACGGGCGGACGGATTCGGCAGGCAACCTTGTTGTCCGGGCGCCAGCAGACGATCGACGAGCACAATCGACTGCTCGTCTCGGACCCGGCGACGGGCGAGCTGGGCGAACTCGGGTTCGGCACGCAGGAGCTGCCGGCCTCTGGACGCGACATCCAGGACGAAAAGATTCTGGGCACACTGCACGTGGCGACAGGCCGCAGCGATCATCTGGGCGGGCATCTCACACCGGACATGTTCAAGGAAGCGAGGAATGCCACGCACAACGACATCCTGTTTTCGTCGACAAAGACTCCTTCCATCCGGGTGCCCGAGGCGCGGATGTATCGCGATGGAAAGGTTGAAGTGGTGATTGAAAACTATCGGCCCGCCCGTTACCTCGCCCAGGCGTTGCATCCGTGAAGGCGCCGGATTTTTACGAGACGGAGCGGGCGCTTTCGGAATACCTGCTGTTTCACTACGGGTCGCCCGCGCAGACCATGCCCTGGCCGTTCGGGCCGACGACGGCGCTCAACTACCCGGCCCGCTGTATTTCCGAATGCCTGGACACAGGACTGCTGCCCGCCGATGCCCGCGCGCTGGATCTCGGTTGCGCGGTGGGCCGATCGACGTTTGAACTGGCGCGGCACTGCGGAGAAGTCACGGGCATCGACTATTCCCACCGGTTCATCGACGTCGCCCGGCACCTGCAACAGCACGGTTCGCTCGCCTATGCCTACGTCGAGGAGGGACGTTTGACCTCGGCCGCGACGGCGTCGGTGCCTTCCGAGATCGATCGGGGCCGGGTCAGGTTTGAGCAAGGCGACGCGCATGCGCTGCGCGAGACTCTGGGGGCGTTTGATGTCGTGCTGATGGCCAATCTGGTGGATCGCCTGCGGGATCCGCGGCAGGCGTTGACGGCCCTGCCATCCCTCGTGCGTGCGGGGGGGCAGTTGATCCTGACCACACCCTGCACCTGGCTGGAGGAATACACGCCGAGCACGCAATGGTTAGGCGGCTTCGAACGGGAGGGCCGGCCGGTCAAAACCGCCTCCACCCTGCAGGCTCTGCTCACACCGGATTTCGAGCTGAAGCGAACCCTCGATCTGCCGTTCGTGCTTCGGGAACACGCGCGCAAGTTTCAGTGGAGCGTCGCCCTGGCCATGGTTTGGGTGCGGCGATAGGCCATAGAATCTTCGACCAATTTCTCGTGCCGCCGGCACGGAAGAATCTAGAGTGCTCGCGCATGAGCCGAACACGGATCGTCATCACGTTCTGCGGGTTCCTCGCCACCTTCGCCTGGCTGTCGGGACCCGCGATCAAGTCGGGGCCGGCAGCGCTCTGGCCAAGCGTGCTCGCCGTCGGGCTCGCCTTTGTCACCCGGGAGATTTACCTCTCGCTCTTCCTGGGCGCGTTCAGCGGAGCCTTGCTGCTGCACGGTGGCAATCCCTGGAATGCCTTTCACGATCTGCTGATTGGACGGATGCTTTCGTCGCTGATGGATCGGTGGAACATCAGCGTGCTGGTCTTCACGCTGCTGATGGGCGGCTTCGCGGAGGTGTTGACCCGCAACGGCGGCATGACGGCGCTTTCGCTCCGGGTGATGGGCCAGTCCCGCAGTCCACGTCGGGCGGGCATGGGCGCCTACCTGATGGGGTGGCTGGTGTTTTTTGATGGCCTGGCGAGTTCGGTGCTGGTCGGCAAGACGATGCGGCCGATCGCCGATCGTGCCGGCCTGTCGCGCGAGAAACTGGCGTTCATCGTCGACTCGACCTCGGCTCCCGTGGCCGGACTGGCGCTGCTCTCAACCTGGGTGGCCTATGAGATGTCCGTCATTCGCCAGGGATTGGTGAACACGGGCGAAGCCGGGCTGGCGGATGCCGTGGCGCCGTTCTCCTGGCTGGTCATCAGCCTGCCGTTTCGGTTCTACAACTGGTTCATGCTCCTCCTGGTGTTCCTGGTGGTCTGGCTGATGCGCGACTGGGGCTCGATGCTCGCCGCCGAAAAAGCCAGCCGGTGCAAAGTCGCCGCAGATGCGACCCATGCCGATGGTGCGCCCATCGCGCCGATCACGCCGATCACGACAATCGCCGAACCCGTTCGGGGCACGCACGCGGCGCTGGCCTTGATCCCGCTGGCCGTCCTCGTGATTGGCGTGTTTGGCGGATTGTTCGTCAGCGGTGGGGGGATGCAGATGAGCTTCACCTTCGCCCATCTGGTGGAGGCCATGGGCAAAGCCGATGCAGCGGCGGTTTTTGTCCTGGCCACCGCCTTCGCGTCGGCGGTGGCGCTGGCGATGACCGCACTGTGGCCGGGGGCAAAAGACGGGACAGAAGGCGCCGCCGTCCGCTCAGGCGGGATGGAGGCGTTTCTGCACGGCCTGCAGCAGATGTTTCTGCCGACGTTAATCCTGGTGTTCGCCTGGATGCTGAACAGCGTGATCAAGGAATTGGGAGCCGCGAGCTATTTGGTGGCGCTGTTAGGCGATCGTTTGCCCGCCGCATGGCTTCCCGCGCTGGTCTTCATGCTGGCGTCCGTCATCTCGTTCAGCACCGGCACCTCCTGGGGCACCATGGCCATCGTCATGCCGCTGGCCATTCCGCTGGCCGTGAAGTTGACCGCCTTTCACGCTGGCCAAGTGGAAAGCCCGATCCTCGTGGCCACGGTCGGCGCGGTTCTGGCCGGAGCGGTTTTTGGCGATCATTGCTCCCCGATCAGCGACACGACCATTGTTTCCGCGTTCAGCAGTGATTGTGATGTGATGGCGCACGTGCGCACGCAACTGCCCTACGCCTTGACCGCCGCGGGGATCGCGACCTTCGCGGGCTACCTGCCCGCGGGCTACGGGTGCTCACCGTGGTGGTTGCTCGGGGCCGGAAGTTTGATCTGCTGGCTGCTCGTTCGGTATTGCGGGCAGAAGGCAGCGTAGCGACGGGCGGCCAAGAAAATGCGAACGGGGCCGGGCGAGAACCCAGCCCCGTTCGGGGAGCGCAAGAGAAGCTCCAGCCTGAGTCGCCTTCGTCGCGCCCCGGAATCATCCGGAGGCACGCTCGCACGCGGCCGTCAGGGCTGGAACGGCTTTGGGCTAATTGGAGGACTGGAGGAATTCCAGGATGGCCCGGGAATCGGCGGCGGTGAGGCCAGCCCGGAGGCGCATATGCAGAACCACCGGGTCCCACTGGGCCGGGCTGAGCTCCGACGGAGAGCGGCTATTGTGGCAGCGGGTGCAATTTTGCGCCCAGAGCCGTGAGCCGTTCGGTTTGGCCGCCGTGGCATCGGTGGGGCTGGTGGCACAGCCCGTCATCAGCAGCGCGCCCAGGAGGGCGGCAAAGGTCAAGTGTTTCATACGCTTTGAATGAACTGAGATGAATGTTTGTTTTGAGCAGAAGTTTGAACTGATCCGGCGCGGTTAGAATCCGGTGGCAAACTGCAGGAGGACCGCGTTGTTATCCGAGCCTCCGTGGTTCTTGTCATCCACTTGATAGGCGGCCTTGAACACCGTTCGCGGCGTGAGCCAGTAGTTGAGACCGAACGTGTATCGATTCTCATCGAAGCCGACCGGCGTTTTGTCCTGGTTGAACCGATCGAATCGGGCCACGCCTTCGAGGTGCCGCAGAAAATCGGGACCAAAGTGCGTGGGACGATAGGCGATTTGGGCGTAGCCGCCGTCGCGGTTGTTGCGAAACACGACGTCGGTTCCGTCATTGTCATAGGTGCCACGGCCGAGGTGAGACCAGACCCACTGGGCATTGATCCGCAACAGACCTGCCAGAGCTTCGCTGTCGCGCACATAGTTGAGGTCGACCGATTGCAGCAGCGCCTTCTCGTCGGAGCCGCCGAGACCCGAGTAGTGAAAGCCGTAGCCGATCTCCAGCTCCGCGATCGGCAGGAATCCGACATGTCCGCCGACCGCAACATGGCCGCCTTCATTGCCGAAGTTGTCCCATTCAAGCGTGCCCAGCGTCTCGGCGTCGTCGCCCGGACCGATGCCCTGTACGAGTTTGGGCGCATTCGCGACAAAGGCGGAGTAATTCAGACGGGTTGTCCCCAGGGGCACGCCACCGCGGACTTGGGCGCCAACGTAGGTCTCGGGCAGCAGGCCATCGTAAACCGCCAGCGGCTTGTCCGGCAGACGATTCACCCACGCCATATGATAGCGCTCGACGAAGGAGTTCATCGGGTTGAGGAACTTGCCGGCGTCGAACGTGACCCAGTCGTTCGCCAGATAGGACAGGTGGGCCTGCTCCAGCTTGGTTGCGGTCTCGCCATCCTCCAGCTCGAGTTCAAGCTCGCCTTCGAAAAACAGGCGATCGGAGATCTTCCAGAGGAAGAGCGGATTCAACTGGGCGTCGAAGGCGGCGTCCTCATGGCGGCGTGATTCGAATCCGGCGAGGCCATAGCCAGTGAGGTGAAACCGGCTGCTGCCCGGGAACACATATCGACTGAGGCTGAGGGCATCGCCGCCCCGGGTCGGGCTGGCGGCGTTTTCGGCCGGAGCGGCAACGTCCTTGGCGACGGCTGGCGCGGCGGCCGCACCGCCTTGCACCTGCGCCTTCAGCTCGCGCACCTCTTTCATCAGCTGTTCATGCTGTTGCTGAAGCTTGTTGTATTCCTCCTTTGACACGTAGCGGCTGTCCTGCGCGAACGCAGGCATCAGGCCCTGCGTCGCGGCCAGGGCCACCGCGGTGCCGAGGACCATTCTGTGATTTCGATGTTTGTCTTTCATTCGGTTGTGTTGGTTTGTTTGGTTCGGTTGAGGGAGTCCGCCGCGGCGTGCCTTATGGAGCCGCCGGCTTTTGTTTTGTTTTGGGAGCGAGGGTTCGGATGAAGTTGATGACGTGCCAGCGCTCCTCTTCCGTGAGCTTGCGCGCATAAGCCGGCATGGGCTTCCGCCCCTGGGTCAGTTTCCAGAAGAGAGCCCCGTCCGACTGGGCAGCAAGCGGCGCGGCGGTGAGGTCCGTTGGCTTGCACTCCAGGTCAACGCCGCCCGAGCCGTCGCCACGCCCCTTGCGACCGTGGCAATCCGCGCAACGATCCTGATAGATCACTTTGCCGCGCCGGACGGAATCGGGCGTGGTCGAAATCGCGTTGCGGACCCCCGCAGCGTCAGCGGGCGCGGTCCACGGCTCGGCCGCACGACCTTCGAATGCCCCGTCGGCAAGGAAGGCCAGGGTCAGGCCCAGGGCGAGGCTGAGCCGATGTTTCCGGCGCAGGCGGGAGACCAGCGGGTGCGTCGGGTGGATCACTCGACGATGATCGGGCAAGTCAGTCATGGCATTCATAGTTGTTTTGTTGCAGCTGCAGCAAACCGCCGCGGGCGGGCGGAAACGACGGCATTCATATTGGTTTAAGTGGATTCCGTAGGTGGAGAGAGGAGGGCCGGTCTTTGGAGCAGTCCCGGATCGGGTTCCGTTCTCCGAAGGGCTCACCGCAGGCGAACCGTGCAGAGACAGAAATTTCCCGGCCGGGAACCTGAAGGCCGAAGGCAGGCCCGCGAAGAAGATCAGATGATCAGGACGGTCGACAAAAATCCGCGGAGCGGAGGCGGCGAATGTTCCAGCCCCGGTTGCATCCGTCGCATTTCCTGGCTGAAACAAAAACCCGCGGCGAGGTCGAAGCCTCCGGCGGGACTGGATGACAGAAAGGCGGTTAATCGTCCTTTGCCAAGATGGTCATCGTCGTCCGCGATCTCGAGCGCACCCCCGGTCGCGAAGGTCGCTTCGTGATCCGCTTCGCCAGCCGCGCTTCCCGTCAAACTACAAAGCAGCGCCGCGGCAAGGCCGTGTTGATGAGAATTCGAGTGCGGATCCTGACGCTCCAAGTAACCGGCCCCCGTTCGACGGCCCTTTTCGTGGCTCAGCACCAAGCGCACTTCAGAATCCTCCCGGATGAGGTAAACCGTGTGCGAAGGGTCAAGGGAGCAGAGAAAGCCCAAAAGCTCCGGAACGCACTCCGCCACGCCCCCGAGGTAGGCAACCAGGCACGCCAACGCACCCCACCGACGAGTCCAACGATGACGTCGCATGTGCGCTGTTCGGGCCATGTATTGATTCGATGACTACCATTCCCATTTTTCATCCGCAATGGGGAACTTCAGCCGGGGTGCGATGCGGGTGCGGTTAAAAGCGGGTGATGGTTCAATGCGTCAAGCTCGCGCCCCACGCGCGCCCGCTGGCCCACGAACGCCCGCCGCGCCTCCTTCTCCCCTGAACGGGGAGAAGGCCGTGATGAGGGGTGAGACGGTTCGTTGGATCACCCGTCTTTAATTAATCACACCCGTGCGATGCGGGTGAAGGCAGGGCTGACGTTCCGCGAGAGCGCGGACGCTATGCACCGGGTCTGGCCGGGCCGGGCTTAATTCTGAGCGCCGCGGCAGCGCTTGCGTGCTCCATCCAAAGCGGTGCTGCGCCCCGCACTCCACGACGCTGGCGCGACAGCCTGGCGCCTGCGGACACGCGGAGCGTCATGGAGTGCGGCGGGCACCGCCGCTTTCGCTTTGAATCCCTCGACCACGACGTCGGGCCTTCGTTGACCAGCGGTTGCGCGCAGAACGCGTGCGTCACGACTCGACTGGCCGCCCCTTCGAACCGCACTCCTTCAGCCGGAAGGCCTCGGCCGCAACGACCAAGCGACGCCGCTCACTTGTTGCGGAAGAGAGAACTTTGGACCAGCTCATGGACGAGCGTGCGCACCCCGAACTCGCGCGGGGCCGCACGATCAAGGATCGCCTCGACGTGAGCGCGATCGGCAAAGCCCACCGGAGCACCCGTGGCAAAAACCGTCAGTTGCCGGACCAGGTTGCGCGCGACCGCCCGTTCGTCCGCCAGGAGCAGTCGTTTGAACTCACGAATGTCGCGAAAGGTCCGCCCGTCCGGGAGCGCTCCCGTGGCATCCACCGGCAAGGCCCAATGGAACGAGAACTTCTGACCGCTTTTGGCGATGCCTTGGGCCAGCTCGCCGCCGGACTCGGCCCGATAGCGCTCCCGCCATCCGCCCATCACGTCGAAATTCTCCAACGCAAATCCCGGCGGATCGATCTTCACATGGCAGCTGGCGCACGACTCCAAATTACGGTGCCGATCGAGCTGCTGACGGATGGTGGTGGCCCCGCGGATGTCGGGCTCGATGGCCGGCACGCTGGGCGGCGGGGGCGGCGGCTTTTCCCCAAGGATGCGTTCCATCATCCAGGCCCCGCGCAGGACTGGAGACGTCGTGGTCCCGTTCGCGGTGACCTTGAGCACGCTGGCCTGGGTGAGCAATCCGCCCCGCACGCTGTTCGCGGGCAGCGGCGTGCGTCGCAACGACACACCCTGGACCGACGGCAGGCCGTAGTGCGCCGCGAGTTTTTCGTTGAGCATCGCAAAATCGGACGCGACCAGATTTCGCGCCGGATAATCCTGCTTCAACAACTCGGCGAAGTAGAGCTGCGTCTCCGCCAGGGCTGACTCCGTCAACAAATCATCCAGATAATAGTCGGAGTAAAGCTCGGCATCGGGCGCGGTGGCCTGCATCCGACGCAAGTCCAGCCAGTAGTCGAGGAATGCATCCACAAACTGTCGCGCTCTCGGATCGTTCAACAACCGCTCGGTCTCCGCCCGCAGCACCGAGGGCGTGCGCAATTCATGTCGGTCGGCACGCGATCGCAGGGCCGGATCCGGCGGTGCGTTCCACAAAAAGAACGCCAACCGCGCGGCCAGCGCATGATCGTCGAGCGGCCCGGGTGCTTCCTCCAGGCCGATGAATTCCGGGGAGCACAAGACCGCCGTGTAACCCGCCAACATGGCGTCGGTAAAGCCGAGCCCGTTCTTCAGCGCCGCCCGCACGACCGGCAAAAAGCGTTTCACCTCCGCCTTCGCCTCCACCGGGCGGCGATAGGCCTCGCGCATGAATCCGCGCAGGAGCCGTTCCGCGTCCACCAGCGGTTTTGCCGAGATTACCTCCACGCCCGCCGGTGTCGTAAACCGCGGTTCACCAAATCGGTTGGTCGCCGCATCTCCGCCTCGCGCCGCCAGCCGCGCCCGGTTCGTCCGGGGAAGATCGCCAAACATCAGCTGATGTCCCCGCGGCGGCCACGATTCGAAAAGCGGCCCCTCAACTTCCATCCACCGGAAGACCACTCCCGGCTGCCCGTCCCGCTCAGCCAACGGGTTTTGCCAGCGGCCCGCACCGGGCCTCGATCGAAAGAGCCGGCCGGCGTCCGGGCGGATCATCTCGCCCGCCAGCAGATACACGTCCAGCTCGCGCACGGTCGGATCCGGCGTCACGTCGAAATCGCCCAGGTGACGCAGCAGACGCGGCGGAGTCTCGGCCGTGATCGTCACCGGCTCGTCGCGCCGTCCGCGAGAGACCTGGTCAAGATTGGGGATGAACCATTTGTTGCTGGGGCCTGGGCCGACCCAGACCGAGAGGGCGTTGAACCGAAGTTTATAACGGCCTGAGACCGGGGCCTTGAACTGGTTGAACTTCGGTTCGATCGGCTCGTAGGCGCTGGCGACCACCCCCATGCCCTCCAGCTCGCGCGTGACGGGATCCGTCGCCCCGACGGTAATCGACGCGTTCCCGGCCCGCACCTCCGGCTGGCCAGCCGTCCCCAACACCGGAAACGTGGCGCGTTCCGGCGCGGTGTTGAACACGGAAAATTTCATGGGCCCGGTGTAGCTGCGCTGATCGCGGGCGTAATACCGGCGGACGGTCATCGAAGGCTGGTCGGCTGTTGGAGCCATCGCATGACGCAACGCCTCGTCCGCCGCGCCCAAATATCGGGCCATCTGCACATGAGACACGTCCAGCACCGTGCCTACCTTGTTGAAGCGATGCGCCTCGCCGTCCTCCGGAAGCGAATCTCTGACCTGGAGCCAGGGGGTGTGCAGCAGCTCACGCAACGCGTTCTCGTATTCGTAGCGATTCAAACGACGGCGCGTCGCCCGCCCTTCCCGCTGAACGCGCGTTTCATCTGCCGCGGTCAGACGGCCAGCGAGCGATCCGACGAACGCTTCCCGCTCTGCCGGCGCCGGACGCGGCTTCTTTTTCGGCGGCATCTCGCCCGCCACCACGCGATCGTGGATGACGACCCAGCGCGCAAAGTTGGTCGGCGCGCTCAGTTCGAACGGCAGGGTCGTCAGGTCAAGCCCGCCCTTGCGCAGCTCGGCGTCGTGGCACTCGACACAGTGCGCGTCGAGGAAAGCCCGGACCGGCGACGGACTCGGGGATCCCAGCGCGGCTACGCGCGGGAAAAAAGTCCACGCGATCACGATCAGCCACCACGCCGACGCTCCGGCCCGACGCTGAAATCCAACGCGGAATCCGGCCATCTTGGAGAATGAAGTCGGCGCTTTCATGAACTCTCTCTCGACGATGCAACCGCGCGAAGGGTTCAACCTTACTTCCTCGTCACGGAGCGAGGCGCATTCTCCCCCCACCCAAACCAAAGTGTCGCAGGACAAAGATTGACTGGACGAACGACGCCCCGTTTTGGCACTGTCCCTCCGTTCCTCCGGCAGACCCACAGTGGCGCATGGCTTTGTCGTATCCAACACCAGAGAATTCCGCGAATTCCGTGAGTTCCCGCCTGGGAATAACCCTGTCCGTTGTCCCTTCAAGCCCGCGGAACCGACGCGCGTGGAGCATGGAATGGGGCCCTGCTCGCGTTTCCCCAAAAGCCAGTGCGGTCCCAATTGAGAAGGCAGTTTGAAGAATCTTGTCGTTTCAGATTTGGCAAACGGAGCCGGGCGGGTCCAGGTGGACTCACCGGCAACGGAAGCCTTTCTCCCGGTACCATCGTTCGACGATAGGCCAGTGAGAGGTTGCACGGACCTGCCGGAAGCCCGCTGCGTCGCCTCCCTCTCCGCCCGGACCGGCTGGGGACGTCAACCCAAGGCAGGATTTCGGCCGGGAATACTCTCGTGCGCTGTCCTTGTCCTCCTGTTGATCACGGGCGCCATCAGCCCCGCCCAAACCGTCACGCTCGCGTGGGACCCCAATCCGGAACCTGACGTCGTCGGTTACCGGCTCTACTACGGCCCGATCAGTCGCAGCTTCACCAACTCGGTTGATTCGGTGACGAATGAGACGAAGGCCACCGTCAGCGGTTTGACCCGCGGGGAGACCTATTTCTTTTATGTGACGGCCAGCAACGATCTCGGGTTGGAAAGCGGCCAGTCCACCGAGATCTACTACACGGTACCGGGCCTGTTCACCAATTCGCCGCCGACCGCTGTCAACGCCACCGTTCGAGGCTGGGAGGATACAGCCGTCGAAATCATGCTGGCCGCCAGCGATGTCGACGCTCAACTGCTCACCTATCGGGTGCTCTCGGGGCCGCTGCGTGGCCGGCTCAGCGGCGAACCTCCCCAATTGACGTATATTCCAGCCACGAATTTTTTTGGCACCGACCGCATCAGCTTCGAAGTCAGCGACGGCTTCACCAATTCGGCCCCGGCCACCGTTCTCATCACGGTCAGTCCGGTCAACGACTGGCCCACCCTGGATGGCCTGGCAAACCTGATCCTCAGCACCAATGCCGGGTCGCAAGCCGTGGTTTTAACCGGCATCGGATCCGGCGCCGGCAACGAATCGGAGCCGCTCACCATCGCGGCCGTATCGAGTGATCCCGCCCTGATTCCAGAACCGACAATCACCTACACCAGCCCGGGATCCGACGGGTTGCTGCTCTTCACCCCACAGACCAATGCCGTCGGCAGCGTGAGGATCACGGTTACCGTGAATGACGGACAGTCGGAGAACAACGCGATCAGCCGCAGCTTTGACGTGGTGATCGGTGTCGACTCACAGCCGGTGTTTTTCATGCAAGCGGAAGCAGCGGTGCTCCGGGCGCCCATGACCATCGCCACCGACACCAACGCCGCCAACGGCCAATACGTCTATTCCACGGTGAGCCAGCAGGGAACAATCACCTTTCCGATTGTTCTGCCTCGCACTGCGGACTACCGGATCTGGTGTCGCGTGCTCTCGACGAATGGTGGCACCGATTCGTTTTTTGTCTCGGTCGATGGCGAGGCGGAGGATATCTACGACACCGCGGAGGGCACTTGGTCACCCCACTGGCAGTGGACCCAAGTAAACGGACGCTCCTCGAGCGGACTCCGTGTCCCTCCCCTCCCACGTATCCTGACCTTGAACCAAGGCGCACACACCCTGGTGTTCCGCGGCCGGGAAGCGGCCACCCCTCTCGACGCCATTTGCATCACGGCCGATCCCAGTTTTGTTCCGTCCGACAACAAGGCGACGACGCCAGCCCTGCCGCAGTTGTTGCCGCCAGTGGTTTCGGCAACGGGAGCCGTGACCGTCAGCTTTCAAGCGCCCGCCACGTCCCGTTACGAATTCCAGGTCAGTGAAGACTTCCAGTGGTGGAACACGTTGTGGCAGAGCCCGGCCGCCACTCAGGACGACTGGATTCAATTCGTTGACTCGGAAGTGACTCCCTCCGGCCGACGATTCTATCGCGTCCTGGTTTTGACCAACTGACCGTTGCGATCCGACCTTTGGTCAGCCCCGTTTCGCTACTGAAGCGCGTCCGCGACGATGGCCAAAAGTTCGTCCGGGTCGACCGGCTTCTCGAGGCACCCTCGCGCCCCCAGCGCCAGGGCCTTCTCGCGAACGCCAGGTTGAGCTGGACTCGACAGAAAAACTGTGGGCGTCGCACGCGCCAGGAGTTCGCGCAGGCGAGACGCCACCACAAAACCGTCACCCGCAGGCATGGACAGGTCGATGACGATCAGGTCCGGTCGCGATTGGGCGGCCATGGTTACCCCCATCAACGCATCGTGAGCGATGGTCGCTTCGTAGCCCGCGGCTTGCAGACGAAGCGCCAGGCCAAGAGCGGTGCGTCGATCGTCTTCGATCAGCAGCACCCGCTTGAGGGCGACAGGGGCCCCCGAAGGCTTCGGCACGAGCCGATCTTCGCCCGGATCAAATCGGGCGATCGGCCGCTTGAACATGCCGGTTTCGCCCAGCGCATGGCCGGCCACCGCCAGTAACTCTGCTGCGTCATAGGGCTTCTCAAACAGGCCGGCGGCGCCCAGATCCATCGCCCGTTGCCGCAGATCGGGCGCCTTGGATGCCGTCACAAAAATAATGGGGGCACTCCGGGTCTGCGGGATGGACTTGAACTGCCGCGCCAGGTCGAACCCATTCCCGCCCGGCAGCGAGATGTCGAGCACGATGAGATCCGGCTGCGATTCCACCGCCTTGTTCAGCCCCACCACCGCGTCGCCGGCCGACTGCGCTCCATAGCCGCCTGAGCGAAAGCGAATCTCCAGCGCGGCGGCGATGTTCGGGTCGTCCTCGATGATCAGGATATTCTTCATGGGCGCTGCGCGTTCGACGAGCGCGCGGGCACGGACGACCCGGGCGCCGCGGACTGCGGCGGCGCGGGAATCTCTGGCGCCCGCGTGTTGACGATCAATTTGATGGCTGCGAGCAACTCCTCGGCGTCATACGGCTTCTCAAAAAAGCCGGCTGCGCCCAGCTGCTGGGCGGTCTTTCGCAAGCCGGTCCTTTTGCTCGCGGTGATGAAGATGATCGGGATCTTTTCGAGGCCCAGATCGTGCAGGCGCGCCGCCACGGAGAAGCCCATCCCCACCGGCATCATGATGTCGAGCAGGATCAGGTCCGGCTCATAGGTCATGGTCATTTTCAACCCGGTGAAGCCGTCCCCGGCGGTGAACACTTCATAGCCGGCATCCAGCAAACGCACCCGCAATGCCGCCGCGATTTTTGCGTCATCTTCAATGACGAGGATCTTTTTCATCGATTTCCTTTTGCTCTCAAATGCTCGTGTCTTGGTTTGTGCGCCGCCATTCCCTCAGATCATCGGGTCGCCGGATTCCCGGCGCCCCGGCCCCATGGCTTTCACGGTTTCAACCAGCCGATCCATCGGGCAAGGCTTGGACAACACCATCGAAGGAGAATGTTGCATGGCCCGGTGGATGAGCTCGCCTCCCACCTGGCCGGTATGCAGGATCACCGGCACGGCGCCCCACCGCTTCCGGATCTCCTCCAAAGCCGCCGAGCCGTCCATGCCCGGCATCTCCAAATCCATCAGCACGACGTCGGGCAGATGCTGGTGCATGCAGTGCAGCGCCTCCTCCCCGTCGCCTGCGGTCGACACCGAAATGTGTTCCCGCTCCAGCACACCGCGCAGGATGTCTCGCATGGTGGGATCGTCGTCGACCAGCAACAGGTTCGGTTCCCGCGCCGCCCCGGCTTTGGGCAGGGTGAAGCTGAAGGAGCTTCCCTTTCCCAGCTCGCTTTCCACCGCGATCTCGCCGCCGTGGAGCCGCACCAGCTCGCGGCAGATGTAAAGGCCAA
Organism: Limisphaerales bacterium; assembly: GCA_044230345.1. GTDB lineage: Bacteria > Verrucomicrobiota > Verrucomicrobiia > Limisphaerales > JADJPG01 > JBGARF01. Next base: position 486,438 of record JBGARF010000003.1, on the reverse strand, counting down.
GGCCTACCCCATGCTCGGTCGACGCTTCCCCCGATTTCACTTGAAACAGCCGGTCGAAGATCCGGTCCAGTTGCTCGCTCGGAATCCCGCAGCCCGTGTCGCGCACGACCACTTCCAAACAGCCTGGCGCACCGGCCGCCTCCTCCACGAGGACGGTAATTCGGCCGCCTTCGGGGGTGAACTTGATGGCGTTGTTCACGAGATTGGTCACCACCTGGGCAATGCGGCTCGCATCCATCGAAATCGCCGGCAGGTTCGGGACAAATTCCCCCGTCAGCTGCAATCGCTTTCCCTCCGCGGCAGGGCGCAGGGTGTGAATGACTCGCTGCACCACCGACGCCAGGGAGTCGGGCTTCAGCTCCAGGCTGAGCTTGCCGGTCTCCAGGCGCGTGGCGTCCAGCAGATCATTGATGCAGACCCGGAGTTGATTGCAGCTCTCCTTGGCAATGCCCAGATACTCCATCTGGGTCGTCGACAGCGGCCCGGCCAGGCCGTCCATCACGATGCTGATGAATTCGCGGGCCGAGGTCAGGGGCGTCTTCAACTCGTGGGAAAGGGTGTGATAAAAATTCTGAATCTCCTCGTTCTTCCGCAGCAGATCACGATTGGTGCGTTCCAGCTGCGCCTGAATCCGGCGCATCTCTTCCTCGGCCCGCATCCGCTCCGTCACGTCCCAGCTGATCCCCTGCACCCCAATCATCCGGCCATCCGCATCCACCAGCGGCGTCTTCACCATCTGCACAAAGCCGTCACGACCGGTCCGCGTTTCATAAGGATGCACCGATTCCAAAGGCTGGCCCAGATTCAGCACTCGCCGATCATCCGCCAGAAACCGATCGGCCGTGGCCTGGGTGTAAAAGTCGAACGCAGTCCGCCCCCGGAAATCCTCCTCGGTCAGGCCAAAGCTGTCGGCCAGATGAGCGTTGACGAACAAGAAGCGTCCGCTTGCATCGGTCCGCCAGACATGCACCGGCAGTTGCTCGACCAGCGAATGATACAAGGCTCTTGAATCCCGCAGTTCCTCCGCGATCCGCCGACGGCTTTCGATCTCGCGGCGCAACACCTCGTTGGCATCGGCCAGTTCGCGGGTCCGATCGGCCACCCGCTTTTCGAGGTCGTCATGAGCCCGCCGCAGCGCGTCCTCGACCCGCTGCCGCTCCTTGACCTCGGCATGCAGGGCGACGTTGGCCGTGTTGATTTCGGCGATGCGCGCGGAGACCCGCCGCTCCAGCTGTTCGTTGGCGGAACGCAGGGCTTGTTCCGCCTGGTGGCGACGGCTCGCCTCCCGATGAATTACTGCAGCCACCAAACCCGAGCTGATGACCACCAGCGCACCCGCCAGTTCGCTCAGGCGGTTGTAGGCCAGGATTCCGACCAGCACCAAGACGGAAAGCGCCAGGGCGGCTCCCACGGTCGATTGATTGGCAATGGTATGCTTCATCTGCGGGCCTACTGCCGCCGTGTAAGCAAACCCGGGGCCGACCTCCCCAGTCCTCCTATCCTCTGCATTAGCCCTGCTTCAAACTTGCGGTTTGCTTCCTGGGGCTCGGTCCGACAATCCGAAATCCATCTTCCACGCAGACAGCGGGTTGCGACCGGTCTCGTCGCGCCGAGCGGCGGCGACTGTGGGACCGCCGGCGGCGGCGATTGGCCACAAAGAATCCGGACGAATCCGCGCAAACCGGTTAGGCATTTTCTGCCGGCCCGGCTCCGCTGCCATCCGACGGGTTGCGCGTCGCCGCGTAGTTGGCCGCCGGGGAGGCACCCCGACCATTCAACGGCGCGCGGGGTCTACCGCAGCTTTCTTTCGCGCACCCGGGCCCGCATATAGTCGAACTCCCGCCGTTGCCGCGCGAGTTCGAAGCGCGCGTCGGCCAGGGGCTCTCCCCAGCTGATTGGCGGGTGCTCCACCAGATCGTGCAGGAGGAAATCGGCCAGATCCTGCTGGCACGCATCGCACCACCGAATCAGGCCCGGCCAACCCTCGGCCTCCACCGCCACGTCGTCGCAATATTCACATCTCGTGCCTTGCAAAATGTCCGCCAGGTTTTGGTAACCCTTGGGCAAGGCAACGCCCCGCTGGTTCAGGTTTGTAAATGGATTCATACGCTCGCAGGTTTACGTCCACCGACCATTTCCGCCACCGCGCCTAACAACGCCTCCAGTTCGACCGGCTTGGTCAGGCCGCGGGTTTGGGCGGGTCCTTTGCCATCGCCCGCCGGCACCGGCTCGTCGAACTCGCCTTCGCCGCTGAGAAACAACACCGGCAGCCCGGGCCGCACGCGCCGCAACGCCGCCGCGGCCTTCAAGCCGTCCATCGCCGGCATCGCCCGATCCGTCACCAAAATGGCCACGTCCGGGTGCTGTTTAAACGCGGAAACCGCTTCCACACCATTCCCGGCCAGCACCACCCGATAGCCATGATCCTCCAACCCCCGCCGCAACACCTCGCGCACCGCTTCGTCATCGTCCGCCACCAACACCAACTCGCCCCGCCCGCGCACCGGGCGGCTCACCGGACGATCCTCGGCCGCGATGGCGCCCATCTCCAGTCGCGGCAGGTAAATCTCAAACGTGGTTCCCTCGCCCACCGCGCTCTGCAGCTGGATGAACCCGCCATGCGCCCGCACGATTCGCACGGTGGTCGAAAGACCCAGCCCTGTGCCCCGGCCTTCTGGCTTGGTGGTGAAGAACGGCTCGAACACCTTGGCGCGAACCTCCTCGGGCATTCCACTCCCGGTGTCGCTGACCATCAGCACCACGTAATTTCCCGGACGCGCTTCCGGCAGGCGCCTCGCCGATTCCTCGTCGAGCTCGACGTTGTCCGCCGCGAGCGAAAGGGCGCCGCCTTCCGGCATGGCATCGCGCGCGTTCACGCAGAGGTTGAGCAGCACCTGATGCAACTGCGTCGCATTGCCCCGGATCGGCCAAAGGTCCCGGGCGATCTGGACGGAGACCCGGATGCCCGGTGGAAAGGTGTCGCGCACGAGCTTTTCCATTTCACGCAACAACGCGGCGGCCTCCAACACCGTGGCTTCACCCGCGCGACCGCGCGCGAAGAGCAACACCTGCCGAACCATGTCGGCTCCGCGCCGGGTGCTGGATTCCATCAGAGACAGAATGCGCTGCGAGTTTTCATCCCGGGCCTCGCGTCGCAGCATCTGCGTGCCCATCAAGACGGGAGCGAGCGCATTGTTCAAATCGTGGGCCATCCCGCCCGCCAGCGCACCCACCGCCTCCATCCGCTGGAGACGCAGCGTCTCCGCCTCCAGCTGCCGCTTCTCGGTGACATCAGAACACAGCACCAGCAGCCCGGTTGGCGTTCCGCCTTCGTTGCGCACCAGGGTCCAGCGGCTTTCCGTGATCAGCGCCTGACCCTTGGCTCCCGCCAAACGCAATTCGCCATTCCATTCGCCCCGCTCGCGGGTGACCCGGCGGGCCTCGGCCACGCCGGCCACCGTGCCCAGCCCCACACCACCAGGTTTCACGGCGTCGCCCAGCGAACGCAGCGCGCTGGGATTGGCATAGGTAATCCGGCCCTCGAGATCTTCCACCATGATGGCGTCGCCGGCCTTGTCGAGAAGGGCGGCCTGTTCACGAATGCGCGCTTCCGCCACCCGCCGCGCCGCCTCCATCCGGCGCCACGCCAGATACCATTCCATCGAGCGGAACGCCACCGCGCCCGCCCAGGCCAGCGGCAGCTGAACGCCGGCCACAATCAGCCATGGAAACCAAATTTGACCCCGCAAAAAAAAACCCACCGCCACCGCCGCCACGACGCCCCCAGCGGTCACCGCCGCCACGGTGGCCGCCAGCGGCCGAAGCAAAACCAGCCCCGCGCCTAACGCCATTCCAGACGCCAAAATCCACCATGCCAGTGTCCGGTCAGCCGGTTTGGTCAGCCAGTCGTTCCGCAGGAGGTTCAGCATCTGCGTGGCGTGAACCTCCACGCCGGGAATGAACCGATCCCGATCACGCCAGCCCCGAAACGGCGAACGAAACTCGTCGCGTCGATCCGTGAACTGGCCCAACACGGGTCGCGCGCCGACAAATACCATCCGTTCCCGAAACTCCGTTTCCGGCAACGCGCCCGGTTCGAGAATCTGGTCCACACTTCGGTGAGGCAAGGTGAACGGCGGACCATAATAATTCAGCCAGCGGTCCCGGGCCTGCGCACCTTCCCCTTCCAGACGACTTCGCTCCAAGCCGACGGCCCGGCCCGCCGCCACCGTCAGGCTCGGCGTCGCGTCGGCGCCTCCACCCTGCCCGGGATAAAACCGGCGCACCAAAAAGTCCTCGTCCGCCGCCAGCTCCCCCAAGCCCCAGGTCGCCACACCACGAAACTCCTCGGCCGGCATTACCACCTGCACGGGACGGCCGAACCCAGCCTGAGACGCGTCCGTGCTGACGGCCCGAAGCTCCCCCGCCAGGATGACCCGGCCATGTTCCGCCAATGCATTGCGGAACGCGTGATCCGCCGCCGCATTGGTGCCCGCGCGGTCGAAGACCACATCAAAGATCACGGCGCGAGCCCCGGAAGCTTTCAACCTCCGCACCAACTGGGCGTGCAACTCGCGAGGCCACGGCTGAGCAGGGTCCAGCCCGCGGCTGCGGTACGACTCCAAATCGAGATATGCGATCACCACGGGAGACTCGGCCGGAAGACTCGCGCCGAGGTTGAACCACGCGAAATAACTTTCGTAGCTCGCCCGGCTGAGCGCACCTCCCCAAGGCGACAGCTGATCCAGCAGCGACACGCCCAACAATCCGCCGACGGCGGCCAGGACGGCAGCCGCGACGATCCGGGCACGATCTGGCCGCCGGCGACGCATGCGTTGAACGAGAGATTACGCGGCTTGCGCCCGCGTCACGAGCGGGAAAACCACGGATGCGCGGGAACGTGAGACCTTCCCATGAACCGACCGGTCCACGAGGGGGGATTAGCCGCGAAAAGGCACAAAGGGCACAAAACGAAAAATCTGCTTTTGTGCCCTTTGTGCCTCTTCGTGGCCACTCCGGCGCTTGGATCGTATTTGGATACCGTCCACGGTTCATGGCCCGTGAGCAGGTCCGAAAGGAACAAGCAGCTTTCCATGAACCTCCCCTCCGGTTCTTGCTCTTGCTCTTAATCGTGCTCTTGCTCCTCCCGAAGAGAGCAAGAGCAAGAGCAGGATTAAGAGCAAGGGGGATGTCCGGTTCATGGATCGTGAGCTGGTCTACTAAAAGGAACGGGTGGCTTCCCATGAACCTGCCCCAAATCTTCTTCGCAAACTTCGTCGGCGACCCAACTTATTCGAACCCGTCCGATCAAGTTCACGACGAAGATTCCTCCCTGGGAACCTTCTCCCCGGAGGCGGCGAGGTGGCGCATTCCGCACCTCAAGGCCCGGGGGCAAGAGTGCGGAACTCGCGAAAGCTTTCCACGGACCGGTCAATCGTTACAATGTGGCGCGCATGCCCGGACCCGAATCTCATCCCGACGCCGGCGGAGGCGGTCAGTTTCCGGCCACACACTGGAGCATCGTGCTGGCCGCGAGCGGACAGCCCGACGCCCAGGCGGGCCGTGCGCTGGAAGCGCTTTGCCGGGCCTACTGGCCGCCGATTTACAACTTTGTCCGTCGCACCGGTCACGGGCCCGAGGATGCCCAGGATCTCACGCAGGCCTTTTTCGCCCGGGTCATCGAAAAAAACTATCTCCATCAAGCGGATCGTGATCGGGGCCGTTTCCGGTCGTTTCTTTTGGGCGCATTGAAGCATTTCCTGGCCGACGAATGGGATCGCAGCCGTGCGCTCAAACGGGGCGGGGGCTGCGCCTGGATTTCGTTGGACGACCCCGACGCCGAAGCCCGCTACCGGCTTGAATCCGCCGATGACCTCACGCCGGACCGCGCCTATGACCGGCGGTGGGCCACAGGGCTGATGGAGCGGGCCATGGCCCGGGTGGAGGAGGAATACTCGACCTGGGGTCGACGGCAGGTGTTTCAAGGTTTGCGTCCACTGCTGGCCGGAGGCCGGGACGCAGGGTTCGCCGCGGTTGCGTCGAAGCTTGGGCTGACTGAGGGCGCTGCCAAGATGACGGTGCAGCGCATGCGGCGGCGTTTTCGGGAGCTGTTGCGGGAGGAGGTCCGCCAGACGGTGGCCTCCGATGCCGAGATCAGCGACGAGCTTCGCTTTCTGCTCGAGCTGGTGGGCGAATAGGCAAGAAGTGGGCCGGAGGACGCGTTACTTTGAACAAGCCGGTTCCTCAGTATTCCCGCGTGGTGTGCGGTGTTGAACGTGTCAGGTGGACGGCGATCAGCCCGTGGTCGCTCGCCTCGGTGAACCGTGACCCATGACATTGGAACCCTCATCGGGCCCGTGCCCTGACTGCGGAGCGCCGTTGCGGTCCGGTGCCATGGGCGATACATGCCCTCGCTGTCTGGCCCGATCGGTTCTGGCCGACGAGGAGAGCGATCTGATCGAATCGTTGCCCAGAAAGTTCGGCGACTACGAGCTCCTGGAACGCATCGCCCAAGGCGGCATGGGCGTGGTCTACCGGGCGCGCCAGCTCAGCCTCCGTCGCATCGTGGCCGTCAAGCTCCTGCTCGCGGGCGAGTTCGCCACGCGCGAGTTCGTGCAACGGTTCCGTCGCGAAGCCTCCGCCGCCGCCGTCCTGCAGCATCCCCACATCGTAGCCATCCACGACGTGGGAGTGCACGAGGGGCAACATTACCTCTCCATGGACCACGTGGACGGTCGCGACCTCGCCCAGGTCGTTGCGACCACGCCGCTGACCGCTCCGCGCGCCGCCCGCTATGTGCGCGTGATCGCCGAAGCCATCCACTTCGCGCACGAACGCGGCATCCTCCACCGGGATCTCAAACCGTCCAACGTCATCATCGACGACGCCGACCAACCCCGGGTCACGGACTTCGGGCTGGCCCGGCGCCTGGACCAAAGCGCGAGCCTCACCGCGACAGGGCAGGTGCTGGGTTCACCCGGCTTCATGCCCCCCGAGCAAGCCGGAATGATCGGCGTGGGCGTCGGCCCGGCCAGTGATGTGTATTCGTTAGGTGCGATTCTCTATCATGCGCTCACGGCCCGTCCGCCCTTTCAGGGCGAAACCCTGCATCAGGTGCTGCAACAAGCCGTCGCCACCGATCCCGTTTCACCCCGACGACTGAACCCGGCGGTCCCGGCGGATCTGGAGACCATCTGTCTGAAGTGCCTCGCGAAGGAGCCCGCCCGGCGATATGCAACGGCCCGCGAATTGGCGGATGAACTGGGCCGCTTCCTCGCCGGCGAACCGATTCATGCCCGGCCGATCGGAAGAATCGAGCTGGCCTGGCGCTGGTGTCATCGGCGCCCCGCCCAGGCCGTCCTGACCGTCGCCCTCGCGGTCTCGTTAATCGTTGGGCTGGCCGGGATCCTCCGCGAGCTTCGGCGCGCCGAACGGGCCGAACGAGCCACCGGCGAACAGCTTGGCCGGGCGTATCTGGAACAGGCCCGGGCCACCCGTCGATCCGGGAGCAGCGGACAGCGTTTCGACACCCTGGACTTGATCCGCAAAGCCGCGCGGTTGCCCTCCCCACCCGACCCGCTTGGGCTCCGCACCGAAGCCGTGGCCGCCCTGGCCCTCCCCGATCTTCACTGGGTCCGTCAGGGTGTCGTCCGCCCCAGTTATGTGGCCGTGGACCCGCAGCTGGAACGTTACGCCTGGTTCGATGCAGCCGGAGCCGTCCACCTCTGCCAGATGAACGACGACCGCGAGTTGTTCGTCCTCCCGGCCACGGGCACGAACGTGGCCAACTGGCCCGCCTTCAGCCGAAGCGGCGAGCGTCTGGCCGTGCCGTATGGCGACGGGCAGATCCGAATTTGGAACCTCGGCACGCGCCGGGTCGAGACCGAGCTGGCCGGCGGCCGACGCGAGGTGAATCTGCGATTCGGGCCAGACGATCAACGACTGGCCGCGACCGGGCCGGGTGACGCAATCCGGTTGTTCAACCTTTCCCGCGGCCGCCTGGAACGGGAGTTCTCACTTCCGTCCCGGCCACGCCGCATGGATTACAGCCCGGACGATCGTTACCTGTCGACGATGCCTCCGGGGACAACGGTTCGTCTCATCGACATCGCCACGGGCCGCGGGCGCGATCTCGCTCACAGCACAACCGTCCAAGGCCTTGCCTGGCATCCCAACGGCGCATCGCTCGCGGTCAGCACCGTTGATCAGATTATCCACGTTTGGGACCTGTCCAGCCTCGAGGTCCGACACCTGGACACCGACCATCAATCTTTGATTACCGATCTGGCCTTTCATCCCAAGGGCGAATTGCTGGCCTCGGTGAGCTGGGATGGCACCACCCGGCTGTGGGATGTCGGGACCGGCCGCCGCGTGGCGAGTGTGCCGCGCAGTGTCGACGCGCTGCGGTTCAGTTCCGACGGCCGCCGGTTGGCTGGCTATTCCTCGGGCTTTCGGCAGTTGGAATTCTTCGACGTCGAAGCGAACCGGGCCTGCCGCTTCCTGCCGAACCCAACTCCAAGCGCCGGCCGAATACTCCAGGCCTGGAATATCGACTGGAGCGCCGATGCGAAGCTGCTCTGCGCTGCGACCACGGATGGCGTGCGGTTGTGGGATGCAGTCGGCGGACAGATGCTTGGCCTGTTGCCGCATCACGAAGTTCGCGTGGCCCTCTTTGATCCGCTCCGGGGTGGCATCATCGCCTGCGGGAATCAGTGGGTGCGAAACTGGCCGATGACCCGCGATTCGCCGACCAACACGTGGACCGTTCATCCTGCCCGGACGTTGACGGAAGATGCAGGTTTCGGCGATCTGGCGGCTTCCTTCGACGACAATACCTCGGCCTACGTCCACTCAAACTGGGTCACCGTCTGGACGAACGGCGCGCGCGCACACCGCCTGCCGCATCAGATGCCCGCACGACTTGCCGTCAGCCCGGACGGCCGCCTGATCGGGACCGTTGAACGCTGGAAACCGGAGATCAAAATGTGGGACTCCGCCACGGGCCGCCTGCTATGGAAACGCTCGCAGGAAGGCCTCGAGCTTGCCCGGCTTGCCTTCACTCCCGATGGCCACCGACTGGTCACCGGATCGGCGGACGCATTTACTTTTTGGGACGCGGCCACTGGGGAGCCGGGCGTTGGTTTTCCTCGTCGCGACGCCGGCGGCTTTCCCGGGCCGATGGCTTTTTCCCGGGATGGCCGACTCATGGCCCTGGCGGTGACACGCACGCTGGTGCAATTGCGCGATGCTGTCACCGGGGATGAACTGGCGCAGATGGACAGTTCGCATCCGCAAATGATCGCGGGGCTCAGCTTCAACCCATCGGGAACGCAATTGGCCGTGCTCGGCGAAGCCCACAGCCTTCAGCTTTGGGACCTTCGATCGCTGCGCCAAGAGCTGGCGTTGCTCGGACTGGATTGGGCGCCGCCCTTTCCGGCGGCGGCCGAGAGTCCGAGCCCGTCACCGGCGAAATTAACCATCCGCGGCGTGCCCGTCGCGGTTCCGCCCCGGTCACCCGACACGCCCGGCCGGCTGGTGGATTTGACGCGCTATTACACCGGATCCCTGCAGCAAAGCTGGCCAGGGGTGCGCGAGAATACGCTGGCCGAGGTACCGATGGGTCGACAGGAGTTGCAGGGGATCCCGTATGATTTGCGTGGAGTTGTCACCCTGCGCAACTGGCACTTTCCCCAGCTGCCGAGCGTCGTTCGCGACATTGCCGTCAACCAGCGTTGCGCGCGCTTGCACTTTCTCCACGGTTCAGCGTTTGCGGTACCCATCGGCACCAAGGTCGGCGCCTTTGTGATTCACTACACAGACGGCGCCCAAACCGAAGTCCCGCTGTTGTTCGGATATAACACGCATAACTGGTGGCAACGCCCAGGCCAGGTTCCCCCACTACTAACCGTGGCTTGGAGCGGTTCGAGCCCCGCCGCCAAAGCCAATGGTTTTGCCTGTCACCTGTTTCATTTCGCTTGGGAAAACCCGCGACCGAACGACGAAATCCTCGGCGTCGATTTCGTCTCCACCGTCACCGAATGCAGCCCGTTCCTCGTCGCCATCACGGCGGATTTGCCGCCCTGAGGCCTGCCCTCGCGTCCCGCGCCGCCGCCTGGCCCGCCAGACCTTCCTCCGCGCGGATTGGTTGCTGGAGTGAGGGGTGAGACGGTTCGCTGGATCACCGCATTTAGGCGCACCCGCCGCCCCGCGCGCCGATCCGAGGCGCTCGATTTCTACAGCTGACAAACGGTCCGCACCGGCGTTTACTCTTCGGGACCCAGAGGCCGCCGCCACCAATCCTCCGGGAGCAATGAGCCAGACTGTCCCGTCGAACCAACACTGCATGAATGCCATGAAACCCCATTCACTTTTTCGCGTGCTGTTCTGGATCGGAGTCTTCGCGCTGTGGGGGATGACCTCCGGGAAGGCCGCCAGCGCGGTTCGATCCGTCGATCTGAAACCGTTCCTGGGCAAGAGCCAGTTCCAGACGATCAACGCCGACTGGATCCTGCCCCGCGGCCGCCAGGTGGTCGAAGGAGTGCCGTTTCAAGTGGACGGTGTGGTCGAGGTGGCCGGGACCAGCGCACGCTTCAGCAACGTAGGCCGAACGAATGTGAACGATATCCCCATCGGCGGGGCGTACGAACGATTCTATCTGCTGGGGGCAGCTTCGCGGGACGTCAATGAGGGCGTGCTCGTCGCCCGGCTTCGGCTGAAGTTCGACGACGGCTCGGAGACGGACCTTCCGATCGAGTATGGTCGGCACGTGATGGATTGGATGAGTGCGCGGCACAAGGGTGAGGCGGCCTTGAGCGAGCCGGATTCCAGGGTCGCATGGCAGGTGGAACATCCCGCCGCTGCACGCCGCGACGACAGCCTTCGTCTCTACTTTACCTCGGTGGAGAATCCGGAGCCGGCCCGCAAAGTTCGTTCGATCAGCATCATCTCCGGCCGCGCCCGGGGTGGCTTCATGTTGGCGGCACTGACGGCGGGCCCCGCGCGCATTGAGCCTGGAGATCGGCCCCCGGACACCCTGGCGCGAGTCGAGGAACATTTTCACGTCGAAGGCGCTCCGGGCGGCAAGCCGGCCCTGAGCGGTCGGGTTTTCGACGAACAAGGCCGCGGCGTGACCAACGCCGTCGTTCGGGTGATTTCGGTCAAGACGGTCGACACCAGCGACGCTCTGACGCCGGCCGACAGCGAGATTGTCGGACGCGAAGTGAGCACCGACAGCAGCGGTCGCTGGCGGATGCCCGAGCTCTCCGAACGATTGCTCTACCGCTTGCTCGTCGCCGCGCCTTCGACTCAGGCCGCGATGTTTGACGGGGCCGATCCCCTGGCCGGTCCTGCCAATGTCCAGGTTCGTTCGGGATCGTCCGGGGAAACCGGTCAACATCTCGTGCACGCCCGCCTGTTGGGGCTCGATGGGAAACCGGTGGTCGGCGCCAGCGTCAAACCTGACGGCGTGGGAGTCGGCGGCAGCACGAGCTGGGGCGGAAACAATGGCTTCCCCAACGAAGTCGTCACCGGACTGAACGGCGAGTTCATCATGGCCCGCGAGCAGCCTTTCACCAGGATGAGTGTCAACATCAAGGCCAATGACCTTGCACCGGCCAAGGTCTGGCTGCCGGTCAGCAACGGCGTTCACCAGATTCAACTCGGCCCCGGCGCCATCCTGACCGGACGGGTTCTCAAGGGAAAAATGCCCATGGCCGACATCGAGGTGGGCGTATCCGGAGCCAATCGCAATTCCGAAGTTTTCGCCGGCCACTACGAAATCCGGACGGATGCCGACGGTCGTTTTCGCTTCGAACATCTTCCGCCCAACACGGACTGGTTTTTCTATGGGTTGATGAAATCGTTGCGTCGCGACGGTTCGCTCGCGCCGCGTCCGGCCCGCTCCGCCGGCCACGGCGCGTCGACTGATCTCGGCGATCTCGAAGTTCAGCCCAGTGTAACTCTCGCGGGCGAAGTCCGGACCGCCAAGGGCGATCCGGTCCCGTCCAACCTGCGCGTCACCGCCAGCTACGATGCCGCCTGGGACAGCCAGGCGGCCCGGGTGGATCGATCGGGGAAGTTCGAGCTGACCGGGCTGCATCCGGGCCTGATGGAGATCTACATCAGTGCCACGAGCGGATCCTCCCAATGGGTGCCGACGGCCCACAACCACAGCTTGGACGAATGGAATTCGCGTTCGCTGGCTGGGATCCTCAAAGAGGACAAGCGGGACTTGATCATCATGATCGAAAAGCGGTCCAACACGTTCAACAGCTACTCGGGCGACAATGGTTATTTGCCGGAGCTCGATCGGGCCCGCAACCTGCCGCTGGCTGGGGCCGAAGCAACCGGTCCGGCCCCCATTCTCCTGGCGGGAACCGTGGTGGATGACGTCACGGGCGCACCCATCAGCAAGGTCCGCATCACCCCCGGCCGAAAGCCACCGTCCACCACGCCGAACCTCGGGGGCGGCTTGGTTGGAGCCATCGTGGAAGCGCTGCGTCCGCAGCCGGTGCCTTGGAACGAGCGGCCGTGGTGGGACCGAAACCGGACCCTCGAGTACGCCGACGGCCGGTTCTCCGTGTCGTTTCGGCCGATGACCAGCCTGCCGATGCTGCGGGTCGAGGCGGAGGGATACCACGTGTTGGACACCGTGCCCCGTTCCAGCAGCGAATCCAACCTGGTGCTGCGACTAAAGAAAGGCTCGGGTCCCAAAGGCGTGCTGCTCGGAACGAACGGCCTTCCGGTCGAAGGCGCCGTGGTTCTGTTCGGTGGCGAGAACGAGCAGTTCTCGTTCAACACCGATGGAACTTTGTCCAGCTACGGCAGCGAACGATCCCGCACCGTCACCAGCGCCGACGGCTCGTTTACTTTCCCCGCAAAGGCCAACGGTCGCCGGGTTTTTGCGGCCAATGAATCCGGATGGGCCTCGGTCTGGGTGAAAAACTGGCCGGCCGACGGTCGCGTGCGGCTGCAGCCTTGGGCGGAAGCGACCGGCACCCTGATCGAAGGGGGCAAGCCGGTGGCAAACGTTCAAGTGGCCATCGAATCGGAGCGGACCTATGAAGAAGGCGACAGCTTCGTCAATTTCCAGGAACGGCCCATGACCGACGCAGCGGGGCGCTTTGCCTTCAAGTGGATCCCGCCCGGCCCGATCCGCCTGATGTATCTGGTGCCCATGAACAGCGGCGGCTGGATGCATGCTCCGCAAACCAACTTCACCGCATTGCCCGGAGGCAAAATCGATCTGGGCACCATGACCAAGGTGCCCAATCGATTCTAAAGAGAAGCGAGAGGCCGAGGCCCGCACGCAACGCGCGACGAAGGAGCAGGGCAGGGGAACGTCCTCGCCGCGCCACCCGCGAAAACTTATGACGCGGTGCTTGTCTCCACGATTCCCGCTGCAGCGGCCTACTTCGCAGCCGGCGCCGCGGCAGCAGGCTTTTTCAGCTGGTTTTCCATCACCCGGACGAAATTCTGGTAGGTTGGGAGCTTTTTCGGATCTTTGCAGGCCGCCACGGCTTCCTTGGCGAGCGCCAGCCCCTCATCTTTCTTGCCGGATTCAAACAGGGCGATCGCCCGCGTGCCGAGAACCTGCGAATCCTTCGGGCCGGCCAGCTTCTCGGCCCGATCGAGCGCCGATTGGGCCAGGGCAAAATCCCGGTTCTTGTTTCGCGTGTTGGCCACGATCCCAAACGCAAAATCCACCAGCGCCTCGACGTTGTCCGGCAGGCCCTTCAAAATCTTCTGGCCCAGCGCCGACGCCTTTGCGTCACCCGCCGCCGACAGCTTGGCATACTCCGCCATCTCCGCCCGCGCTTCATCCTTTTTGATCGCCGTCTTGAGATCATACGTGCCCTTGATGATCTCTTCCAAAGTCGATTCCAGCTCGCCCATCGGATGGCCGAACCACAGGACGTTCTTGTCCTTGCCCACGATGAAGGCCGTCGGTATTCCGCCCTGCTCGTAGGCCTCCATGTAACCGGCGTTGGACTTGCGCTCGTCGTCGCACGCCACGATATACTCCATCTTCGCGCCCATGTTTTGCACGAATGGTTTGACCTTGTCCGCGGGTTCGTCGCTGATGCCGACAAACGTCACGCCCTTGTCCTTATACTTGGCCTGCATCTCGGTCAGATGCGGAATGCTCACCTTGCACGGGCCGCACCACGTCGCCCAAAATTCCACCACGTAAATACCCTTCCCGTCCGTCACGTCGACCGGCTTGCCCTTCACCCATTCCTTGATGGTCAGCTTTTGCGCCGGGTCGCCCAACTTGGCGGCCTCAAGGGAAAAGGTGGAAGAGGCACAGAACGCCGCGCTCATGGCGACGGCCCACAGTTGGCGATTGCTTTTCATGGGGTGGAAGCCTCCCCGAATTCCAAAGGGCCGGCAAGGGACAAAAGGGTCCAATTGCCCCCGTAAAAAACGGCCACCGCCGATGGACGCCAATCCGCGCCCATGAAAACCGGGCCTTCAGGGGCCGCCAACCAGTTCAACGCGGCGGGCTTCCAGTTGGTCCAGCTTTCCCAGCAGCGTGCGCAAATCGCCCTTCGGCCGCAAACGAGCCACCGCCCGCGGCTTGGTCGGAATGGCCAGGTTCTTGGGCCCCACATAGGTCGTCAATGCTTCCAGATAAGCATCCACCAAGCCCGCGGTCTCAGGCGCAGCCCGCGGTTGCAAAGCACGCAACCGGCCGATCTTCCCCACCAAAACACCGTGCTGACGGGGATAATCCCATTCCGTCACCAACCGGGACAGCTTCATCCCGATGCGGATGGGAAGCTCCTGGGCGGCCACGCGAACCTCGACTTCGGTGGTGGTGATCCCGTCCAGCTGGTCCAACGTCACCGCCGGCGAAAGGATCGACGACAGCTCGCGGATCTGCGTTCCGGTCACGGCCAGGGCATACCACTGATCGACGTCAAGCAGGCGTTTGAAATGCCGTTCGAAGGCCTGAAGGAAAGTCGTCTGCCAGTTGAAGTTGTCGGGCAGCCCTTCCAGCATCCGGCGCAAACACGCCCGGCCGTCGCGCAGCCGCAACAGCTCGTGCACAAACACGTGCGCACAGGCTCGATAGTGGGCCGCCTCGGCTTCCCCCAGATCACCGGTCGGCATGCTGAGATCGTCGAAGCTGACCGGTTCTCTTTCACGCAATCGTTGCCGGGCGCCCGCCAGCGGATCCGGACTCTGCCCCCGCCCGTTGATCTCCGACGACGCTTCCAGCGCCAGCACCGGCAGCGCCCGCGCCATCAACTCGGCCGTCAAACCCTCCGACAACCACAACGGCAGCTCCGCCTCCCGCGACACCGCCCGCTGGTTCGCATACTCCATCAAAATCGTCTTGGTCACCGCCGAGACAAATCGATCCTTGTCGATGATCTCCGGGAACGTAATGCGATACCCCCACCCGCTGGGATAACGCAGGCTGGTGATGGTCACCCGGGTGTTCTCGTCGCGGACCGGTTCAGTCACGACGGAGATCATCCCCTGCCAACGGTTAGGCAAAGCCAGCTCTGTCTGGATTGCCTGCCGGATGCGCTCCAGGGAAACGGCCGTCAGATTCGGGTCCAGCCGGAGGTATTGCACCGCCGAGGTCGAGCCGGTGGCAGTCGGCCAGCCTTGGGGCATCCCGCGCACGATGAACTGTCCGGACTGACTCCGGATGGTCACCGGTTGAGGCTTGGCCGGCGGCAACACTTCGGCCGCCCGACTTTCCAGCCCGGCCAACCCCAGGACCAGGAAGACGCCCGCAGCCAGCGCACGCTCCCCCGAGCGCCGCCAACTCCTGCTGGAGCGACACCCGACCCCCCGGCATTGGTTGGCACGTGTTGACACTACGACTTGGGCTTGGAAGCCGCCGCAGGCTTGGCCGGCTTGGCCTCTGCCTTGGCGGCCGGCTTCGAATCACCACCACCGCTGGAGCCGCTGCTGCTGCTACTGCTGGCGCTTCCGCTGGAAGCATCTTGCTTCGCCGCCGCTTTATAGCCCTCGCTCCGGTAGTCGGTGATGTAAAAACCCGATCCCTTGAACAGCAGCCCGGAACCGGCCGTGATTTGCCGCTTTACCAGTCCGTGTCCCCACCGCTTCTGGGCGCAGTGTTCCTTTGGACATTCCTTCAGGGCATCTGCAGCCATCGACTGGAACACGTCAAAACGATGTCCACACTTCTCACAAAGATATTCGTATGTCGGCATAGCTTAAACCGATGTTACTGGCCCCACGCCAATCCCGCAGCCACAAAGATTGACCCTCCCCGCGTCCGAACCGCAACGCAAATGTTGACGCCCTGACCCTCGCGTCAGAATCCTCGACCGCAGATCTGGACCGCAGATGCACGCGGATGAACGCGGATGAACGCAGATAAAAACAGGCCGATCTTCGAGCGTGATCCGAGCCACGCGCGGAATTGGATGACGCCTAACGTCGCCTTGCGTTCCCGGGCCGGTCTGGCACGGTCCCGCCAACGTCGCTGCGTCTCCACCGTGCCATCGCCCATTCCAAGCCCAGCCGTCCGAACACGCCATCGGCAACGATTGTTTCGACTGATCCTTTGGGCATTGCCCGCGGGGCTGCTTGGTCTGCTCGAACTCGCCCTGCGCGGACTCGCGGTCGGCTATCCTACCCCGTTCTTTCTGCCAGCCGTCCACGATGGCCGCCCAGTCTGGATCGAAAACGCCGCGTTCGGCCGTCGCTACTTCCCGCCCGGCCTCGAACGCGCCCCCCGGCCCGTCGTCATCCCCCGAATCAAGCCGCCCGGAACGTTGCGCATCTTCGTGTTCGGCGAGTCGGCCGCCCTCGGCGATCCGGAACCGTCCGCCGGTTTCGCCCGCGTGCTCGAGGTGCTCCTGCGCTCGGCCCTCCCCGGAAAACGAATCGAGATAATCAACGTGGCCATGACGGCCATCAACTCGCATGTCGTGCGCGACATCGCAGCGGAATGCGCCCAGTTGGAAGGCGACTATTGGATCGTCTATCTCGGTCACAACGAAGTCGTCGGCCCCTACGGCGCGGGCACCGTGTTCGGCGCGCAAACCCCGCCGCGCGCCCTCATCCGCGCCCAGCTCGCCCTCAAAACCACCCGGATCGGCCAGCTGCTCGACACCCTTCGCTCGCGCCTAACCACCGGCCACTCACCTCCGGACGGCTGGAAAGGTCAGGCCATGTTCCTGGAACATTCCGTGCCAGCCGACGACCCCCGGCTTTCGCGAGTCTACGCAAATTTCGCGGACAATCTTCGCGAGATTCTCACCGTGGGTACTCGCTCGGGCGCAAAGGTCATCGTCTCCAGCGTCGCGGCCAACCTCCGGGACTGCGCGCCGTTCGGCTCCGCGCACCGCCCAGGGCTGGAGGCCGCGCAGTTGGAGGAATGGTCCCGCTGGTATCAAGCCGGGTTGAGCGCCTGGCAGGCCACCAACCCACCAGCCGCCACCGGCCTGTTGGCCCGGGCGCTCGCCATCGACGATCGCCACGCCGGCCTGCACTACCTGATGGGACGGGCCCAATTGGCTTCCGGCCAAACCAACGCCGCCCGGCCCTCGCTCGAACTCGCCCTGAACCTCGACACCCTCCGCTTCCGCGGAGATACCCGCATCAATCAAATCATCCGCCAAACCGCCACCGACATCCCCGACG
Source organism: Limisphaerales bacterium (assembly GCA_044230345.1). Lineage (GTDB taxonomy): Bacteria > Verrucomicrobiota > Verrucomicrobiia > Limisphaerales > JADJPG01 > JBGARF01. The sequence continues at coordinate 468,807 of JBGARF010000003.1, read as the reverse complement.
CCCGCTGGCTGGACCTGGCCGGCGCCATGACGGAACGTTCGCCCGACGGTTCGCCCGGCGCCGAGTTCTTCCACGAGCACGTCCATTTCAACTTCGATGGAAACTACGTTGTCGCCACCCACCTCGCTCACTCCATCCTCGCCTCCAACGCCCCGCCCCTTCTTTCGTCTCAGCAGTGCGCCGAAGCGCTTGCCTTCACGGACTTCGATCGATACCGCGTGTTGGACGAGGTTCGTCAACGGCTCGAGCAACCCCCATTCACCGGGCAATTGGATCACGCCGCCCAGCTGGCGCGGCTCCAGGCGGGGATGAAACCCTTGCAGTCCGGCCGCTTCTCCGACACTCGAGCCATCTACGAACGAGCCATCGCCGCCTGGCCGGACGACTGGTCGCTGCGCGAGAACTTCGGCACGTTGCTAAACGACTTTCAGCAATACGCCGACGCCTGGGAACAGTGGCGGCGGATGACCAGCCTGCTGCCGCATTCCGTCGATGCATGCCTCGGCCAGGCCGACGCGCTGGAGGGCCTGGGGCGCACCGACGATGCGGTGGCGGCGATTCATCGTGCGCTGCGCCTGCGTCCGAATGCGCCGGAAACATGGCACGCCCTGGGCCTGGTCCAGGCGCGAGCCGGACGCGACGCCGACGCCGTCACAGCCTGGCAACGCGCCGTCCGGCTCCAGCCGGGAATGGCCGACGTCCGCCTCGACTTGGGCAGCGCCCTCGCGCGACTCGGGCGCCGGACTGAAGCCATGGCGCAGTTTCAAGAGGTCTTGCGGCGCCGGCCCGAGGACGCCCAAGCCAAGACCCTGCTCGAGCAGACCACACGACCCCATTGACCCCACGACCACAGGCCGTCCAGCCGATGACGCACAACGCGACAATCCAGACGAGGCGGACCAGGGAAAGCGAGGGCGCGTGCATATTCCGACGGAGACTAATGCGACTTCCCGTTGAGATCCTCAGGCCAAGCCTTCGCGCCCCCCTGCTGTAGGCTCCGAGCAGGGATTTCCATTGACCGCATGCGGGACCGTGGATTGGATCGCGCCGATCCTATTTATTGGGCGTGACGCCTGATTGATGTGCTTAGGAGGTTCATCAACTCAAACCAAGCAACCGATGCTCCCGAACAAATTCACCCAACGGACCTCGCCGGCTCAACTGCTGGCCGCAGGCCTCGCCGCCTTGGCCACGATGGTTAGCACGCCCAGCCGCGCCCAGGTCATGGATGCCGGATTTAACCCCGGCGGCTCGTTCAATGCCGGCGCGATCGTCAAGGCCGTGGCCGTGCAGGCGGACGGCAAAGTCATCTTTGGCGGCCACTTCACCTACTCGGGCACCTATCCCAATGGCTATCCGTTCACCGCGAATCATCTCGTCCGTTTCAACAGCAACGGGACCGTCGACACCTCCTACAATCCCAGCCCGAACTATCCCGTCCGGGCGCTCGTGTTGCAGTCCGACGGGAAACTCATCGTCGGCGGCCAGTTCACCTCCATCGGCGGCTACAATCAGACCTATCTCGCCCGCCTCCATCCAGGCGGCTCCGCGGACTACAACACCTTTACCGCGCCGACCCCCAACGGCTATGTCAACGCCGTCGCGCTGCTCGCCGATGGCAAGGTGGTCCTGGGCGGGGAGTTCACCACGCTAAACGGTTTCTCGTATGCGCGCGTGGCCTGCGTGAACACCAACGGCAGCCTGGTGACAACGTTCAATCCCGGCGTGGCCGGAGCGGCGGTTCACTCCATCGCCGTCTATCCCCTCGGATCCTACAACGGCGGAAACATCATCATCGGCGGCGAATTCTATTCCGTCGGCGGTCTGAGCCGGGCGAACGTCGCGCGCCTGTACTCCGGGGGCGCCGTCGACAGTTCCTTCAACGCGATCGTCGTCGTCAACGGAATCGCGACCTACGTCAACGCCACCGTCTATGCGGTGGCCACGGCCTTTGGCCCGTTCGGCTGCGACGGCGGCGGTTCCTGCGAAAAAGTGCTCATCGGCGGCGCCTTCGTGAATTTTGGCGACCCGGGTCGCGACTATTTCGCGCGGCTGAGCCAGAATGGAACCGGCGACTACGCCGCCGAGACCCCGTCCCTGGTGGACGCGCCGATCAGGTCCATCCGCGTGGAGAGCAACCACAAGTTTTACCTGACGGGCTCGTTCACGAAGATCTCGAACGGAGCGACCCGTCTCGGGGTGGCCCGTTTCAAACAGGCCGATCCGGCCGATCAGAACGGGTGGGGCATCTCCTTGGATTCGTGGGCCGGCGGAGCCGGCAACGTAGCCTCCGGCGGAACCGTCGAGACCATCAGTGGTTCCGGCCCGGTCTACATCGGCGGATCCTTTACCCACATCGAAGGCAACGCCCGCCCGCGGATCGCCCGACTTCTTCCCTGATCGCAAGACTGCTGGCATTTTCCGGCGAAGGATTACGCAACCGCCTGGTGCATTCGCACGTCGGTCGAAGAATCAACGACGGTCCCCGCCGGGTGTAATTGGATCCGGGTGAGGCCCCGAGCGCGGTGGGCAATGGATGCAAAGCGAAAGCGGCGGTGCCCGCCGCACTCCATGACGCTCCGCGTGTCTGCGGCCGCCAGGCCGTCGCGCCAGCGTCGTGGAGTGCGGGGCGCAGCACCGCTTTGGATGCAGCACGCCAGCGCTGGCGCGGCGCTCAAGATTAAGCCCGGCCCGGCCAGACCCGGTGCATAGCGTCCGCACTCTTGCGGAACGTCAGCCCTGCCTTCACCCACTTTTGATTACACCCGTCCCCGCCCTTGAGCCGGACACGCGCTTGTCTTTGGGTGGGGACTGGGCATGCTGGCGCCCGGTGGAATCGACGGCTAAAAACTCGGCCTCCGTGGGCGCTCCGGGATTCGGCTCCCACGCGGTATTTCTGGACACGCACTGGAGCGTCGTGCTCAACGCGCGGCAGGGAAACTCTCCCGAGGCGCAGGCAGCGCTCGACACCTTGTGCCGGGGATATTGGTACCCGCTCTACGCCTACGTGCGTCGCTGCGGCGAATCGCCCGCAGATGCACAGGATTTGACGCAGGCCTTCTTCGCCCAGTTTCTCGAGCGCGATTCCTTGCGCGCGGTCGCCCCGGAGCGCGGACGTTTCCGCTGGTTTCTGCTGGCCTCGCTCAAACACTTTCTGGCCAACGAATGGGAACGGTCCCGGGCGCAAAAGCGCGGCGGCGGCCGGAAACCCATCGCCCTGGACGCGCTCGGGCCCGAGGAGCGGTATGCCCTCGAACCGTTGGATCGATTGAGCGCCGACAAGGCCTACGACCGCTGCTGGGCGATGCGCATCCTCGAGCAGGCACGAGCCCGGCTGCGCGACGAGTTTCAAGCCGCTGGCCGGAGCGACCGGTTCGGTCTGCTCGAACAATTTCTCCCGGGCCGCGCCGCCGCCGACAGCTACGCCGATCTGGCCGTGCGCCTCAACGTCGCCGAAGGCACGATCAAATCGGACGTCTCACGTCTGCGCCGACGCTATGGAGAGCTGATGCGATCGGAGGTGGCGCAGACCTTGGGCACGCACACGGACCTCGACGATGAACTCCGACATCTGCTCGACGCGCTGACCTGACCGGACCAACGCCGTCGGCCCAGGCAGCAATCGGTCCGAGCCGGCTGGGAATTCCATTGGAACCTTTTCGGAGATTTTCTGCTTTTACTGATGCCGACCATTCCTGGGATGGCGGCGCGGCGGACGAACGACGGAATGAACTCAACGGGCACCTGTGCACAATGCGGGGCGACGCTGGCGGGCTTGTCCGCCGGTGAGCGCTGCCCCCGCTGCGTTTTCGCGTTTGCCCTTGACCCGGAGGCCGCCGAGACCGGACAGACGCCCGCGCCGGAGCGGGTGCGGGTCCACTATTTTGGCGACTACGAACTACAAGGGGAAATTGCCCGGGGCGGCATGGGCGTGGTTTACAAGGCGCGACAGGTTTCCCTCAACCGGACGGTGGCCGTCAAAATGTTGCTCTCCGGTCCGTTCTCCAGCGCCGAATACGTGCGGCGCTTTCGCACGGAAGCCGAGGCCGCGGCCAATCTGCAGCACCCCAACATCGTCGCCATCTACGAGGTGGGAGATCACGACGGGCAACAATACCTGTCGATGGAATACGTCGAGGGACAAAACCTGACCGAGCTGGCTCGCGACCAGCCGCTCCCGGCCCACCGCGCCGCCGCGCTCTGCCGCACCATCGCCGATGCCATCGAGTTCGCCCACCAACGCGGCGTGATCCACCGAGACCTCAAACCTTCCAACGTGCTGGTGTCCGATCGCGACGGACAACCGCGCGTGACCGACTTCGGCCTGGCCAAACGCCTGGTGCCGGACTCGTCGACCGGCGGCTCGGCGGATGGGCTGACGGTGACCGGGCAAATCCTGGGCACCCCCGGCTTCATGCCTCCGGAACAGGCCCGCGGCGAAAGACCCGTCGTCGTTGCCGCCGCCGCCGTCGACATCTATTCGATTGGCGCCATCCTTTATTTCCTAACCACCGCTCGTGCTCCCTTCGCCGCGGAATCGTTGGAGGCAACGTTGCGCCAGGTGCTGGCCGACGAGCCCGTGTCACCGCGCCTGCTGAACCGAAACGTCCCGCGCGATTTGGAGATCATTTGCCTCCGCTGCCTCGAAAAGGAACCGCGCAATCGGTTTCCCTCCGCCCGTGCTCTAGCCGAGGAACTCGGACGGTTCCTCGAAGGACGGCCGATCCTATCCCGCGCCGTTTCACCCGCCGAAAAGGCCTGGCGCTGGACCCGTCGTCATCCTACGGTTGCTGCGCTCTGCCTCGCGCTGGCGGGCGCGCTCGCCGCCGGCCTGGCCGGAGTTCAGTGGCAGCTGCGCCGCGCCCGCGCCAGCGAACTTGCCGCACGGGCCACGGCCTACGCCGCCGACATGCACTTGCTGCGGTCGGCCCTCGAAGAAAACAATCTGCGCCGCGCCCGCGAGCTGCTCGAACGCCACCGCCCGCAACCAGGTCAGGTGGACCAAAGAAACTGGGAATGGCGATACGCCTGGCAACAATGTCGCAGCGACGCCATCGCATCGCTGGGGGCTGTTCCCGACGAGGCCCTGCCCCAACTCCTGCTCGCGCCAGACCTCCTTTCCCGGGCCCAATCGCCCGCATCAGCCGTTACCGGCACTCGATCAGCCACGCGCCCAGCCACGTTTCAGCAGCTGGTGGTGGCCGTCGCTCCGCGCCGCAATCGCCTCGCCGCTTCCAGCGCACGAGGCGAGGTGCGCATCCACGAGTCCAACGCCCGCGCCGGCGCCAGCCCCGAGCCGGTCACGCTCCACCACACCAACACCGTGACCTCGCTCTCGTTCTCCGGCGACGGCGAATGGCTCGCGTCCGCCACCGTCGGCGGGCACGTGTATGTCTGGGACTGGCGACGCCAGGTGTTGATCCGCTCCCTGCGCACCCCCACGTTCACGGCGAGATTTTTCGGCAAGAACGCTTTTGCCCCCACCGGACGCCAGCTGGCCATCGGCAAGTCCAACGGGAATCTCGACCTCATCGACGCCGAAACCGGTGAGGTCATCTGGGCGATCGCCGCCCACCGCGGCCCGATTAGCGCGCTGGCATACTCGCCCAACGGCCAGTGGATCGCTTCCGGCAGCGGCTTCGGCGAATCCGCGATTCGCATCTGGGACGCCGCCTCGGGCCGCGAGGTGGCCGCTGTCGGCGGACACTCAGCCTGGATCAGCGCGTTGGCTTTCTCGGCCGACGGCTCCCGGCTGGCCTCGGCCAGCGCTGAACAGACCATCTGTCTTTGGGACACGACGTCGTGGACGCGGGTCAACACACTCTTGGGGGAGGGGCCGGAAGGCCAGTGCCTGATCTTTGCCCAGGACGGACGCACTCTCGCAAGCGTCGGACCCGATGGCGGGATCAATGTTTGGGAAACCCAGAGAGCATCGCGGCCAAACCATCCGATCATCCATCCCGACCGCCTTTCGCACGCCGCCTTCTCGCCCGATCATCGCACGATGTACGCCGTGGCCGACGGGATTGTCCTCGCACAAAACGTCACGAACTTTGCGGAGCAAGCCCGCGTTCCAGCCTTGGGCACGAACAACGCCTGGGTTGCTCTCTCGCCCGATGGAGCCGCGCTCATCGCAGGCGACGAGGGCGGTGGCCTGAACGTTTGGAACCTTTCCGCCGCGCGGGTGGTCGCCCGGATCCGTGCCCACACCGGACGACTTCAGGGACTGGGCTTCGCCGCGGACGGCCGAACGTTGTTCAGTGTCGGCGCGGATCGTTGGGTCAAGTCGTGGCGCACCGCGGACTGGACCGCCGTCGGGGGCTGGTCGTGGCCGGACGGATTGACGCCCCATCCCGGACGTCTCCTGCCGCAGCACGGCTGGTGGATCTCGCAGCACCCGGGTCAGGTGCGGGTTTGGCAGGCCGCTGATGGCCGGCTCGTGGCGACGTTACCCACCGAGGACTCGCTGGTGGACGATGTCGCGTGTTCGCCTGACGGCCGCCGGCTGGTTACCGCCCACCAAAGCGGACGCTTCCGCGTGTTCGACACGCGCACGTGGCAGCTGTCCCGCGCGGTGCAAGCCCAGATCACCGGCGTGCACGGGCTCGCCTTCACTCCGGACGGGCACCGACTTGTCACTGGAAACAACGGCCGCGAGGCCCTGACCTGGTGGGACACCGGCTCTTGGCACGAGCTCACCACGCTGCCCAGCGAGGGCGCGATCTTTCGGGCGCTCCAGTTCTCTCCCGATGGCACCACGCTCCTCGCCACCAGCCGGCGGACCCGTCAGTTGTGGCGCGCCCCCACTTTCGACGAGATCCGCCAAGCCGAAGCAGACCGCCCGCCCGGCGGACGTGCCGCTCCCACGGCAACCACGCCCCGTTCATTTTCGGATATCCCCCGGCATCAGGATCGGCTAAGAACGCAGGCGCCATGAATGCCGCTGCCATTCCTCAAGACGGGCTCGTCCCACCCGCCCCTCCGTCGGTCGCCGGATCCGTCGTCGCCGGCCGAACCACGCCCTGGTACGGGCGTTTGGTGGCCCTGGGTGCGACCCTGATCCTGGCCGGGATCGTGTGGGACATCTCGTGGCACAGCGCGATCGGACGGGACACGTTTTGGACGCCCGCGCACATCTGCATTCATCTGGGCGGAACGCTGGGCGGGTTTGTCTGCGGCTGGCTCGTGCTGCGAGCCACCTTCTTTGGCGGGAAGGAACCGGCGGCGGGCTCGGTCCGCCTGTGGGGATTTCGAGGACCGCTCGGCGCCTGGGTCACCATCTGGGGCGCGCTCGCCATGCTGACCAGCGCACCGTTCGACAACTGGTGGCACGACGCCTACGGGCTGGACGTGAAGATCCTCAGTCCGCCCCACTCGATTCTCGCCGCCGGCATGTATTTCCACGTGGCTGGCGCCTTGTTGTTGTTGTTAGGCGTGCAGAACCGGGCCACGGATCCCGCCCGGCCCGCCGGCCGCTGGCTGTTCGTTTATTCAGCGGGCATCCTGACCTGCCTCGCCGCCATCATGGTGACCGAGGAAAGTCTCCCGAACCTTCATCGCAGTTGGAAGTTCTACGCCATCTCGTGCGGAATTTATCCGTTGTTCCTCATCGCCCCGGCGCGCGCCGCGCGTGTGCGGTTCCCCGCCACCACCATCGCCGGCGTTTACATGGGCCTGACCTGCGCCGCCGTCTGGATTTTGCCCCTCTTTCCCGCCACCCCCATGCTGGCGCCCATCTACAATCCCGTGAAGGCCATGGTGCCTCCGATGTTTCCACTCGTGCTGGTGGCGCCCGCGCTGGCCATCGATCTCCTGCTCCTGGCCTTCCGCCATCACCGCAGCTGGAAAGCCGATCTCGCCTTCGCCGCCTGCGCCGCCGTCGGCTTCGCATCGGTCTTCATGGCCGTGCAATGGAACTTTTCGAAGTTCCTCATCTCGCCCGAAGCCAGCAACGCCGTGTTCGCCGGAAGCCGGTTTTTTACCTTCGCGGATCGCCCCGGACCGCACTGGCACTCGTTCTGGGCCACGCAAGCGCACCCACTCGCCCCGGAAAACCTCGCCTGGATTGCCGGCCTTGCCCTTTTCTCCGCCGTCGCCGGAACGATGCTGGGCAACTGGATGCGCCAGGTGAAACGCTGAGGCAAGGCCACAAAGAAATTCCGTGCACACCCGATCGGAACTCGTGAAAGCTTCCCGTGAACCGGAGGATCGACCAGAAGGCACGCGACGCGGAGATTCGGCAACCGGTCCACCGAACGGCCCGGCGCGTACACCCTCTCCGCCGCCCTGCGGAGGAGAGGGCAGGTTCCGTTCCCGCATTGCGGGATCGGAACCGGGTGAGGTGGAGCAGTCCGCTCAGTTCATGCTTCGTGAGCAGGTCAGAAAAGGAACAGGTGGCTTCCCATGCACCGCCCTCCGCAGGAGCCCTCGCCCCCGGCTTCGGGGGAGAGGGTGGCCCCGCGAAGCGGGGTCGGTTGAGGGGGAACCTCCGCCGGTTCATGGGCCAGTTGGCACGAGTGCAAAACTCGTGAAAGCTTCCCATGAACCGTCAGGTAGGGCGCGCTCTCCGCAGCGGGCCGACCCTGCGGACAACCTCGACATGGACCGGACGGCTCTGCGCACACCATTGGCGCCACTGTCTCGGCGGCGGGCGGCGGAGCGCCCGCCCTACCCAAAGTGCCTGGTTCAAGGCCCCAGTTCGTGCGCCACGCCGTCCTCAGCAACAGGGCTGTTCTGGCTCGTGTTTCTCGCTCTGTGCCTGAGCGCCGCGTCCGCCACCGCTCACGTCGGCAATCCCAATGTGATCCACGAAGGATTCGCCGGAAACATTCCCGTCCGCGTCATCATCCGCCCCCCTGGCGTCGTGCCCGGCCTGGCGTCCATCGATGTCCGCGTGCTGACCAATGCCGTCACCCGCGTGACCGTGCTGCCGGTCCACTGGAGGGCGGGCGTGGAGGGCGCACCGCCTCCGGATGTCGGCCGGCCAGTCGAAGGCGAGCCGAACCTTTATCACGCCGACCTCTGGCTCATGGCCACCGGCGCCTACAGCGTCCACGTCGCCGTCGAAACCGCCCACGGCTCCGGCAAGCTCATCGTGCCCGTCAATTCCCTGGCCACCACGCGCCTGCCGATGTCCCCGCTGCTGACCGGCATTTTGATCGCACTCGGCCTGCTCCTCTTCTTTCTCGCCACGTCAGTCGCAGGCGCGGCGGTGCGCGAAAGCGTGCTGGAACCCGGCCTGCCTGTGCCGGCCCGACGACGCTGGCTCGGCCGCGCCGCCACGCTTGTTGCGGCGGCTGCCATCGTGACCGCCATCCTCGGCGGCAAATCCTGGTGGGACAGCGTCGACCGCGATTACCGAAACAATCGGATGTTCAAACCGATCCCGGTCATCGCCGTTGCCCGCTGGGAGCAAGGCCGCCAGATCCTCCAGTTGACCGTCGACGAAAAAAAAGCTGGCAACGCCTGGGCACCCCTCGTTCCTGATCACGGGCGGCTGATGCACTTGTTCTTGATCGACGAGTTCTCCCTGACCGCGTTTGCCCATTTGCACCCGGCTCGCCAGTCCTCCGCCGTGTTTTCCAGCGCTCTCCCGGAGCTGCCCCCCGGCCGATATCGCGTCTTTGCTGACGTGACCCATGAATCTGGCCTGGCCCAAACGCTGACCGCCACCGTAACACTCACCGCCCAAGATCCGTCCGCGGTCGAGTCCACCGCCACCGCCGCCTCGCCGGTTCCAGACGTGGAAGACTCGTCTCGAGTGGAGCCGCCCGCGTTCGCGGCCGCGCCTGCGTCCAACCCTCGACGCCGCGCACTCGGCTCCGGCCTGGAGATGATCTGGGAGGAACCAGGCGCGATTGGGAGTGCGACGCCATTGACCCTGAAATTCCGTGTCGTGGATCAGGCGGGTCAAATTGTGCCGCTGGAGCCCTACATGGGCATGCTGAGTCATCTCATTCTGTCAAAGGACGACGGGTCGGTTTTCACCCACCTGCATCCGGCGGGTACGATCTCGATGGCGTCCCAACAGGTCTTTCAGATTCGCGCCGGCGAGAAGCCGCCGAAACGAATCACGGCGGCGATGATGGAGAAGCTGTGTCAGGTGCCCGGGCCCGAACTCTTGCAACAGCCCATCTCGTTCCCGTACGAATTCCCGAAACCCGGCCACTACACGTTTTGGGTTCAGGTGAAAATCGGCGGAGCGGTGAAGACGGCCCGTTTCGAAGTGGAAGTGGGGAGCTAGTGTGCTGACCTCTAAGTCCGTTGCATTATGTTGCGCCCAAATTGAGCGGTGGCGAGGCGTGACGAGGGAGCATCCCCGCCGTGGGCTGTGACCGAGGAACAACGAAGCTACCGCTCAATTTCGGCGCAACCCTTCGGGCGGCCGTTCTTTTTCGCCCGGGCGGCGTTGCTCGCTCCTCACAGATCCATGCGGATATGCTCGTCGCTCGCGCCTTGCCCAGGAGAAAAACTCCGGGCCGCATAATGCAACGGACTTAGAGGTCAGCACACTAGATTCAGTTGCCCGACGCAACCGAAGGCCAAGGCCTCTCGCCAGGCCCGACGGCAGCGCCATCGCCAAGCCAGGCCTCTCACCGGCCCGCCGCTTTGCGATACACGATCAACCCGTTGGCCACCGCACGCTCGCCCTGGCAAGGATCGTTCACGATGTTGCCCGACATCCACAGCGAGGCCGAAGCGCCACCATCGAAGTTCATGCCGTCGGTGCACTTGAGCTTGGTCACCATAAAGTCAGCCAGCTCGGCCAGGGTCATTCCAACCGACAAGCCCGGCTGCCTACCGTCCACCGAGATCAGGAACAATTTCTGATCATTCCAGCCAATCGCCGAGCGCGGGTGTCGTTCGTATTTGGATCGCTGGCTGTAGTCTCCGGAGGTGCCAGCCGGCGGTTCGCGATCCGCGAATGGCTTCCCCTTTTCCACCAGAGCCGGCCCGCCCGCAATCGCCGTCGCGACACCCTTCAGCTCGGGAATAAGTCGCGTCGAGATGGTGACCAGCGCTCCCGGCTGAAGCTCCGGCACTTTCGCCAGAAGCTGCGGCCCAATGGACAACACCATCGTCTCCGCCTCAAGCTTCGTGTTCCCCGTGGTGGACACTTCGCGAACTTTCGCGCGATAAGTTTCACTCGCGGCCAACGGCAGCCAGGGCCCATCGCCGGATTTTTCCAGGATCAAATCCCGGCCACCGGCCACTCTCGTGGCGTCGCCGTAAGTCGGGGTATAGAGCACCGCCGCATTGGCCCGACGCTGCGTGTTCAATCCAAAATCTAGCTTCTGTCCATTGGGCCAGGTGACGAGGAAATCATCGCGCACCATCCCCACCTGCGGAGCTCCCGCGGGATCAAACCAAACCGCAACCGTGTCCGGCCCGCTGACCAGCTCGCCGTCGACAATCTGCAAGCCGCGCGGATCACCCGCATAGGTTCGATTGTCGCGTTCATAGAAATCACCGTTCACAATCGCCATCGACCGCCCTTTGGACCTCGGCAATGCCCGGGCCATGTCGGAAATCCGGCTGACCCCCAGAACCCTGCCCGCCGCCAGCGCAGCATGAAAACCCAGATCCGTTCGCGATCGATCAACCTCCACCACGTGGATTGACCACGGCACGCTTTCGATTCGCTCATTCCAATGGCGCACTCCGTCGTCCGACAGGCCCGGCCGCACCGACGACGTCGTCGGGCCTTGCCCCCGCGCTATCCGGTGCGATCGAAAAATGAACTTCTGCGCGATGAAGACCGCGACGACCAGTGCCGCCCCCATCCCCACCACCCCGAGGGCAACCCACTTGCCACTCGAACGCCGCCTCGCCGGACCAGGAACGGTTGGCGCACGCCGCTCCCCAACCATCTGCACAGGGAGCGGCGGCGGCAGTTGTGGAGGCAGGACAGGCGGCGCATCAGGCGAAGCGTGTGCAGGGCCGGTTGAGCCCGACGCGGCATCGGATGCGGGGTCGATCATGGAACGATGGAATAGCCGTCCAACCGCGGTTTGGCAATACCCTAGCAAGGAGCACGGATCGCGGATCGCGGATCACGGGCCTGGTTAATCAAATGCGGGTGAGGGTTCAAGGCGTTGAGCTCGCGCCCCACGCGCACCCGCTGGCCCACGAGCGCCCGATGCGACTCCCTCTCCCCTCAACGGCCTCAACGGGGAGCGGGCCGCGCAGGCAGGATGAGGGGTGAGATGGTTCGTTGGATCACCCGTTTTTAAATGCACCCGCGGATCACGGCGACCGGACTTGATAAAGGCGCGCGGGCTCCGTCGAGCTGATGTAATCGAAGAACTCGAAGCGCCCAGGTTCCCTCTCCGTGGCGACTCCCAAGGTCATCCAATCGACGAGATTGCTCGAGGCACGCACGGTATACCACGCCGTCGGGGCACCCTCGAACTGCACTCGCAACCGGCCGTCCTGACGGGTGACGTTACCCAGCAACGGGCGCGTCAGGGCATTGGTTGCGAGGATGAGCCTGGCCACAACGCTGGTCACCGATCCGTGTGGATTGGAAATGATCGCCCGATACCCTCCTACGCTCGAGAGCTGGACATTACTGATCAACAGGGTGGAGTTAGTCGCATTGACCAAAATCGAATCCTCGAGCTGCCACTGATATCGAATCGGACGCGCGCCGACCGCCGTCACGCTAAACGGTGCCACGGAGCCCAAGGGAGTTCGGTAATCCGTTGGCTGGTACACGACCGTCGGCGGTTCGGCCGCCACGGGTATCAGCGGCAGTGTCGACGCAACCCGGACTACGCCATCCGATAGCGTTCCGGTGTGTCCAAGTAACGTTGCGTCGATCGCTTGCGATCCGCCGTCCTCGTCGAATCGCCAATACGCGACCAACCCCAGTTCGGATCCGGTGAGTGACTTGTTCAACGCCAGCGGATCCCACGCAATGTTGCGCGCGTACCTCCACACGGTCACTTCATCGACACCGGCCACCAGCCCTTCGGAGCTATTGGCACGTCCCAGCGTGCCCAGGTTCAGCGGCGCTGCATCCGGGACGAAGCTCACTTGAACCCCGTTGGCATAGATCACCGTCCCATCGGAAAGGGCCACAAAAGCAAGGTGCGTCCACTCATCAAGGGGTGCGACGAATCCGGTGTCGTGGACTCCAAACCCGGACCGACGCCATGCGACGCAGTGGGATCCTGACGGGGACTCAAGTAAAAGGTTGACCCCGGAACCATGGAGGAGTGACGCCGCGCGGCTGGTAGTCGATCCGCGTTTGACCCAGCAGGTAAAGGTCCATGGGACCGGTATCGTTTCCCCGCCAAGCGCCACTTCCCCGCCAAAAAAACTCAACGCACCACCGGCCGGAGGTGCCGTCCCAAAGGTTTGATCATCCCCCCAGCTGACTCCCGCCGCGTTGCTGGCGACGAGCCGGAAATGATAGGTCGCGTTCAAGGCCAGCCCGCTCAGAACCGCACTGATCGGGGCGAGTATCGCTCCCTTCTCCACGGGTTCCCGAGCGCTCGAATTGCCATACCGCTCGTCCGCGCCCCATTCAAACCACGCGACGGTCGGAAGGAGTGTGGAGGTTACCTGGCCCTCGGCCACGAAGTTGGTGCCCGCCAAACCCGTCGGCTGCGTCGTGACGGCCAGCGGTCGGCCAATCGAAAACGTCACATTGCTACTGGTCACCACTCCGAGACTGTTCGAAGCGACGACCCGGAAACGATAGCTTTGCCCGAGGGAAATCCCCGAAAGCACGTGATCGATCCCCACCGGCAGACCGTCAGCCACTTGGACGGCGGACGTCCGATTCCGGTTGTCAAAGGTGCCCCATTCAAACCAAGCGATGGTCGGGCGTCCGGCTGGATCGACCGAGGCTTTCAAACGCACCGAGTTCAACGTCGGTTCAGAAGCTTCCAGATTGAACAGGAACGCCTGCGCGGATGTTTGCAGGACCATGCCCAGCGACCCAAGAGCGAGGAATGAGCCGTGGCCGTAAACACAGTTGAACCGCTGAGAACGCTGCGAAAGCTGGATCGGAGCCCAAGTCTGGCCATTGGTGGAAACGAGCGTGACGTCGCCATCTCCAAACGCCAAATAGGATCCAGCGCCGGCCGCAACACTCCCGAGAGCACTCGACACCCCGGAGTGGGCCGAAGACCACCCAATCCCGTCACGCGCGGTCAGGATTTCACCACCGTCACCCACCGCCACAAACTGTCCGTTGCCAAAGGTGATGCCTCGCAGGATGCTCCCGGAAACAGTGCGCTGTGTCCAGTTGTCGCCACCAGACGAGAACCCGCCTGTCCCGAAATCGATGCACCAAGGCAGAGAACACCACCGATACCCGCCGACTGAACTAAACGCGTTGTTCCCGAACGCGACTCCGAAACCCGAAGCATTGGTGGCAACGGTCCAGGTGACGGCATCGTCCGAGCTGATCAGTTGAAACTGATTTACGGCGACGAATTTGCCGTTGCCGTAGGTGACGTCGGAAATCGTGTAAGGCGTGCCCGGATCTTGTGACGTCCAAGCGATGCCATCGGGCGAAGTCAGCAGAGTGCCGTACTGCCCGACCACGACAAACTTGTCTTCGCCGTAGGTGACGCCGTAGAGGTCGCGCGTGGCCCCGGTTGTTCGTGCGGTCCACGTCACGCCATCGTCGTCGGAGGTGGCCACGCGCCCATATTGCCCAACGATCACCCAGCGGCCATTCCCCCACACCCCGTCCGATAGTCCAAAGATCTCACTCCCAGACATTCGAATCTGCCAAGGACCCAGGGGCGCAGGATTGGCGAATGATCGGGTCTGGTCCGAAAGTACCGCAAAGATCGCCATGCAGAGGAACAACCGATGAAGGCATTTAGATGTTTGCATAGAGGGCGAGGATTTCCGGAAAGGTAGTCGGCACGTCTGCGGAGGCAATGAAGAATCTGAGCGGTAGACAGTGAGTCAAACCGCAGAGCGCAATTGTCGAGCGCCAGGGCACCGCTCAAAGAAGGAGGACCACGGAGAACGTTCGTGAGTCGTGGGTCCGCTCTGACGCAGCTCTAGACCTCGGCTAGGGCCAGTAAGCGGCTCGGAAAAAGGCGCGGGGGTGCGTAGTCGAAGTCGACATTTCAAACGCCGTTGGCCGGAAGGAAACGCCATTCGTCAGGGACGGCGTCCATTCAATGAGATCGACCGATTCCTCGATCAACACGGATTGCTGTGGCAAAGCGTCCAGCGTGGCCTGGAACCGGTTGGAAACGACCGTCGGGCTAATCGCATTCAATCGGAAGACCGGCGCAGGGTTGACCACGAATGGGGCCACAATCTCGCTCAGCCAACGGTAGTTGGACACGTATCCGCGGGCGCGGAGAAAACTCATGGCAGGAGGGCTGGTCAAGCCCAGGCGCCAGGAACCATTTGCAAACTCAGCTTCACCAAGCAAAGTCCAAGGGCCGTCTGCCCTGGAGGAATACTCGAACCACGCCCGTTCGATCGCCGGCAAGGCCCCACCGCGAACCCATCGAATCAAACCCCCTTCCCGCCCGAACCGCTGAAGTGCCAAGTCCGCGTTCTGCAAACGGACCAGATTCGTATAGACAATTCCATCAGCGCCAGTGAATCGGTAAGCGGCCACCAACAGTGATCCGTCCGGAGCCAAAGCCAGGGCGCGAACGATCTGGGGAGAGCTTGGAAACGTCTCATCGACGGTTCCGTCGGATCGAATACGAACCAAGTTCCGCCGAAGCAATCCCCCGTTAACGCGATCAAAGGTTCCACCCAGAATCAGGGCTCCATCGGCTTGCAACGCGACGGCGGAAACAAACTGACGGAAATTCGGGAACGGTACATCAACGGTCAGATAGACGGATAACTGCGGATCCACGGCGCCATCAGGGAGAATTCGTCGAACATACCCTCGATACCCCAGGCCGGACGGCTCGGAACCAACGACCACATACCCGCCATCGGCTTCCGGGAAGCCCGCCTCGCCCGGGGCCAACGGGCTGACAAAAGATGAATCCACCGAACCATTCGCGGTCACACGAATCATTCTGGGAAGCAACGTCGTGCCAATCTTCAACCCGTCGCCCTGGACCAACAGGCTGCCGTCGCGCTGCACCGCGATCTCGCTGACGTAGGCTCCCGGAGAGAAGGCGAACCCTGGATTAAAACTGCTATCGAGGGTGCCGTTGCTGTTCAGGCGGACAAGGTTTCTTCGCTGCGCGCCGGCTATGTTTGTAAATGATCCGCCCACTAAAATCTTCCGATCGGATTGCTCCGCCACTGCTCCGACCGTAGCGACCGGCCGATCGGGATTGCGAGGGTCCCACGCTGTGACACAAAATTGCGTATCCAACGTGCCGTCATAGTTCAAACGAACCAGGTTCGTACAGGAACGCCCGCTCAGGGAGAATTCCCCGATCACCAGAAGCTTGCCGTCCCTCTGGACCTGGACTCTAAAAACCGACCCAATTGCTGGTGCCCGAAACGAGGGGTCCACCGCACCGTCAAGCGACCATCGAACCAAATTGCTGGTCGCGCAGAGTCGACAGAGCCCGATCACTTTTCCATCGGGTTGCACGGCGAGGCTGACTCCATCTTTCGCCCCGACAAACCCGTTAAGAGGCGCCCCAGGCTCCACCGCAATCGCCTTGGTTACAACCAGCCAGCACGATACCAGCAAGGCGAACCAAGCCGTCGCAGGACGCCCCACAAAGTATGCAGAATGCAGAGACCAATCCTTCATCGCAGCATCGTGCCCTAACTCAACAGCCAACGTCAATCGGCGACTCGATCTAAGCCGGAACGATTCCGTTGGGCGGCGGCCGGTTGCGCCGCAGATTCTGGCGAAGGACGAGGCGTGAGGAGCGCGCGTATTGAAATGAAATACGCAAGCGACGAACAACGACGGCCTTCGCAAGAAGCTCAAGCAAACGGCTGCTGGCCAACGGAATCGTTCCGGTTAAGTCAGAGGTACGCCGTGGGACCGTGGTCCATTGGCCAGCAATCACATCCACCCTCCCCCTTCTCCCTTCCCTCTTCCCACTTTCCGCGAATCCCCGCTTGGCGACACGCGCCTTTCCGTGGATAACCAGCCAATGAAGTGTTTCGTCGCCCTCGTTCTGATCCCCGTGGTCACGATCGCTTCAGATCTCAAGATCGCGTCGCTGAACGTCAACTTCAGGAATCAGAAGATCGACGAAACCCTCGAGCTGATCGCCAAGCTCAATGCTGACGTCATCCTTTTGCAGGAATCCAACGCTCAGATCGAACAACGGGTCAAAGTATCCCCGCTGCGCCGGCACGAGTTCTCCTGGTTCACCACCGAGGACGCAGACGTCGGCGGCGGATTCGCCGTCCTGTCCAGGCTGCCTCTCGTCGACCAGGTGTTTCTGAAAAAATCCGCCGGGACCTTCGGAGCCCAGCAGTTCGGCGTTCGACTCGGACGGACCACAATCCAGTTCTACAACTTCCACCTGAATCCAGCCCCGCTGCCGAAGCCGTTCAGCCCATCGTCCGCCCTGCACCTGATGATGTTGAACAACCAAACCCAAGTATTGGAAATCCGGGAATTGCTCGCGCGACGCAACGCCGCAAAGCCCGTGGTGATGGCGGGCGATCTGAACAGTCTTCCCAGCTTTTCCGCCTACAAAAAGGTCCTCGCGGCCGGCCTAATCGACGCCCATCTATCGTGCGACACCAATGCCCACACCATCCCAACCTGGCGCATGAACGTCGATGGCCATCGATTGCAGGGGCGATTGGACTATATCTTTCATGACGCCCAATTGACCGCCAAGTCTTTCACCGTGGTCGAATGTCCTCACTCAGATCACGCCCTCTTGAGTTGCACCTTGGCGATCAAGGACTAGAACCATCTCATGCATCGGGAGGTTCTGGTCTTCGTTCCCGTGCCTCGATCTGGCGCGGTAGCCCACCTCGTCGGCGACTCATGTATCATAGTCTCCACTGTCCCAAGGTTCGAAAAACGCCATGTAGTTCCCGGGCTGCATCTCTACCGCCCACTCGTCATCATCCTCCTCAGGCGGACGCGGAATGAGACCAAACGCTGTGTCGAACCGCTTGACCTCAAACGGCTGCACCTCGATGCGGCCATACTCGACGGGCCCAAGCTCTGCAAGTCGCTGCTCAAAAGTGCTGCGCGCCCGCGACTCGTCCAACTCAGCTCGCGCGCCCAAATCGTCAATGCGCGCTTCGAGGAAACGACCGCGCTTATCAAAAAGAAACAGGGCCACAAACTCTCGACCGGCCTCGCTGCCGCTCGCAGGCACGAATGGAGTCGTAAGGAAAAACTGGCGGCCGTCTGGCAAACTGCCGATGTGACTGGCGTGGTGGTCGTCATGCTCTATCGCGATGAGTTTAGGCTTGCTCATGGCCGTGTCTTCTTTGGCGCCTTCTCCAATTTCTCAACCGCTCGTGTCTTCAGGTCCACGCTGAACGCGCGACCGTCCTCTATCATCACGATGAGCTTCCCATCGCGAATCCTCATTTGGCTGATGTAAACGTGCTGCACATCCTCCTCTGCAAGCGGGTTAATGCGATTGCGAAGGACTGTGACCTCCCAAAGCATCCTGTTTGTACTCGTCTGCCAAGCCTGCACATACGCGTGCCGGCCGTCGTCGTTCGGTGCGGTGTAACGGACACCGTCATAGACCACAGGCTCGACTTTCGGCGGGGCTTTTCGCTTCGCGTGGGCGACGCTCGGAATCAGCACTGCTGCGAGAACGAAGATTGAGATGACGCGGTGCATGGTATCAACGATCCAGTTCACCGACCCCGCGCCGGTGAGCGACGAATGCAAAAGGAGAGGCAATCGCGGGGTTCGGTGCGGCTGACGGGTTAGGCCTACGGTCACTCATAAAACTTCCCGGCGTAAAGGATGTGCGCGAAAGTCTTCCAGTCTGGCTCTGAAGAAACAAACGTGGGAGATGCCTCAGCCCATGCGTGCATGGCATCCAGAAACGCATCAATCTGCCCACTCTCCCATCCCCGCGATGCTGAACTGTATGGCTTTGGAGGATGCACCTCATCCTCGGCACGCTCTGCGGAAAAGTCGTCTCGCAAAGCAGCCACGAATTCCAAGAAGGTTTCTTTGGAATTAACGGTCTTCAGTAGCTTGTCCAAGTCCATAGAACGTGAGCAGGCCGAACAGCAGTATTAAGACAACGTCCATTGTCCTTTTGGGATATTCGGAGCTGGGCAACTTTTCTTCATTGGATTGGCACTGGGGCGATTGCGGCAATTGGAGCAGATGCTGGTTTTGCTCCTGGCTGGCCGCGACGCGGACGCCTCGCCCGAACCGCCGCCTTGGTCAGTGAACTCTGAATGTTCCCATGCTTTGGGCGAAGAGGCTGTCCAGGCTTTCTCCTCCCTCCGCCAGCGCGGTGCAGGTCGCAACATACTTCCGGTTTGAGGGGCCGAAGAAGCAGAAGGTTTGGCGGAGCATGCGTCCCTGCTGTTTGTTCTCCGCGACCAGCCGAGTGGCCGCCTGCCCGTCCTCGGTCTGAAAATCTTCCCGTCGCAGAACCTTGATGTCCGGGAAGACCTTCTTGATGTTTTCAACGTTCAAGTCGACGTAGGCGGACAGGGTGCCACTGTAGGATTCGTCGACCACGTTGATATTCGCGGCGAACTCGCGTTCGGTGGGTCCGTGCGCGATTTTGTATTTCAGTCCGGGGAAGGGGACGACCAACCATCCCTTTGGCGGGTCGAAGGAAAAGCCGCCCTCCTTTTCGTAGAATGCGCGGGTCGGCTTGCGGTCGCAACCGGCGCCAAGGACCGCGAGCGCCAACATCGCCAGAAGTATTCGTGCGTTCGTTCGTATCATTTCCTGCCTTTGGTCATTCCTCCAACGTGGAGTGTTTTCGGCATTCTCCGCCGAGTTCGCACCTTGTCGAGAACGATTCCGACCACGGCAGACCGCGGGGCGTATCTTGACGTTGTTGGTGAAAGTCCGCGAGACGCCCGGACCGCAACCTCGGAATCCCGCGCCAGCGCACCCAGCGTCTTCGCGCGGGCTAGGTCTGGGAGCACCGGCATCTTGCCGGCCGGGTTCGGAGCGCTGGATCGATTCGCTGCCGGGCCAACGGGATGAATTCGCAAACCGGCCGGCGAGACGCCAGCGCACCCAGCGGGGCCGAATCCAGTCAGCAACTTTGCCAACTACTTCGAGTTGCACGGCAGACCGCGGGCCTTCGTCGACCGGCGGTCGCGGTTGAGGCGCGAGGTCGGCGACGTGAATCATCACCCGCATTCAACTGCGCCCCAGACCGCGATTCTCTCCGGGCTCGACGCCCCGGCGCGGGCGCGGGCAGTATTCTGCCCGTGCCTGAGTTGCGACAATCACGGCGTTTGGCGGACGTGCAGACGCCGATCATACCGGTGGTGGCCGAGTGGATTCGGCAATGTCCGGGCACGATTTCCCTCGGTCAGGGGGTGGTCGGTTACGGTCCTCCGCCCGCTGCACTGGAACGTGCCCGGGCTTTCGGCCAGGAGCCGGACGATCACAAGTACAAGGCGGTGGTCGGCCTGCCCGAGTTGGTGGAGGCCATTACACGCAAGCTGGCGGTCGAGAACCAAATCCTGCCCGGCTCCGGTTCAGCAGTGGTGGTGACGGCAGGCGGCAACATGGGTTTTCTGAACGCGATACTGGCCATCGTGGATCCGGGCGACGAAGTCATCCTGCCGACGCCCTACTATTTCAATCATGAGATGGCCATCACCATGGCCAGCGGCCGTGTGGTCCTGGTGGCGACCGACGCGAATCATCAGCTTGACCTCGAGCGCCTGGAGGCCGCGGTCACTGGGCGCACACGAGCCATCGTGACCGTGTCGCCTAACAACCCGACTGGCGCCGTTTATCCCGAGGCCAGCCTGCGGTCGGTGAACGAACTGTGCGCGCGACGGGGCCTGTATCACATCCACGACGAGGCCTATGAATACTTCGTGTATGAGCGTGCGCGCGCGTTTTCGCCGGGGTCAATTCCCGGCGCGGCCGGGCACACCATCTCGCTCTTTTCCTTGTCGAAAGCCTACGGCTTTGCGAGCTGGCGGATTGGCTACATGGCCGTTCCGGCGGCGTTGCTGGAAGCGGTGCGAAAAATTCAGGACACCAACGTGATTTGTGCGCCGGTGATTTCCCAGGTGGCGGCGGTTGGGGCACTGGCGGCGGGCAAGCCGTATTGTGAAGGCCATCTAAAAACACTGGCCGGCACGCGTTCGATGGTCCGGGAGGCGTTGCGCGGCCTGGACGGCCGGTGCTCGGTGCCGCCGGCGGATGGTGCATTCTATTTTTTGCTGCGGCTGGAGACGGAGCGAACGTCGATGGGCCTCGCGGAACAGCTCGTCCGGGAACATCGCGTGGCGGTGATTCCAGGGAGCGCCTTTGGGCTGGACGTGGCCGGAGCTGACCGTGCGAATGGCCGCGGGGCAGGGGGCGGTTGTCATCGCTGTCATTTGCGCGTGGCGTACGGGGCGTTGCAACCATCAACCGTGGCAGAAGGCGTGGGGCGATTGGTGGCGGGTCTTCGGACCATTCTGGCGTAAGAACGAAAAAAATTTCCTATGAGCGAGCTCAAGACCAGCAATGTTTACGGGGTTCAACTGAACATCGAATGGGAGAATCCCCGGGCGAACTTCGCGCGGGTGGAAGCGTTGCTGCGGGCGACGCCACCGGCACCGGGGTCGCTGGTGGTGTTGCCCGAGATGTTTGCGACGGGCTTCAGCATGAATGTGGCGGCGATTGACGATCGGGCCCGGCGGGAGACGGCGGGCTTCTTGTCGGACCTGGCGAAACGCCTCGGTGTTTTTGTCACCGGCGGGTTGGTCGCGAGCGATCCCGCCACGGGCCGCGGTCAGAATTTGTCGGTGACCTATGCTCCGTCCGGCGCGGAAGTGAAACGTTACGCCAAACTGCAAACCTTCACGTTGGGCGGCGAGTCGGCTTGTTATCAGCCCGGCACGGAGGTGCAGACGTGGAGCTGGCAGGGTTTCACCGTGTCACCGTTCATCTGTTACGACCTCAGGTTTCCGGAGCATTTCCGGGCGGCGACGCGGGCCGGAGCCGATTTGATCACCGTGATCGCGAACTGGCCGGTGGGCCGGATTCAGCATTGGGTGACCCTGTTGCAGGCGCGGGCGATTGAGAATCAGGCCTACGTGATTGGCGTCAACCGGTGCGGGACCGATCCGCAGCTGACCTACAATGGCCGCAGCCTGGTGGTGAGTCCGAAGGGCGAGATCCTGGCGGATGCGGGCCACGGGGAATCGGTGATTGGCGCCGTGGTTGACCGCGAGTTGCTGGTGACCTACCGGCGGGACTTTCCGTTTTTGCAGGACATGCGGGAACGCTGAGCGAAGGCTCCTGCGGAGGGCGGTTCGTTGGAAGGCACCATCTCCTCGCGGACCTGCTCACGGGGCATGACCCGGCGGGCTGCTCCACCTCACCCTGTCCAGACTCGCTGGGAGGCGAGTCAGGACAGTCCCTCTCCCCCGCAGGGCGGCGGAGAGGGCTTACGCGCTGGACCCGTCGATGAATAGGTGGCCGAGTCTCCGCGCCGTGCGCCTGATCGTTAGGCGGCTTTGGCGAGTGTGGCGGCTGGGGCGCCAGGCAATTCGAGCGTGAACGTGGCGCCGCGGCCTGGGCCTTCGCTGGCGACGGAGAGCAGGCCGCCCATTTCACGGGCGGCATTGGCGCCGCTGTGCAGGCCGAACCCGTGTCCGTCTTCCTTGGTGGTGAATCCGTATTGGAAGATCCGGGTGAGATTCTCGGCGGAGATGCCCTCGCCGGTGTCTTGAATTTCGATGCGCGCCTGGCCATCGGGCCCGGGCCGGATACGGATGGTGATGCGCCGTTCCGTGGAGCCCTGGTGCATGATGGCGTGCTTGGCGTTGGTGAAGAGGTTGATCAGGATCTGCAGCGTCTTGTGGCGGTCCACCGCGACCAACGAAACCTCGGCGTAGTCGCGGACGATCTCGATGCGGTGGCGTTCCATGCCGGACGCTTTGATGGCGAGCGCCTCGTCGACGAGGAGGGCGGGCGGGAGGTTTTCGATGACGCCCGAGAGATTGGCATAGGCCTGCTGGCGGGAGACGACCTCCTTGATGTGCTCGATGTTGGTGGCGAGCGATTTGGTTTCCGCGAGGATGGTGGCTTGTTCGGCCTCGAGCTGGTCGCCGAGCGCGGAGAGGAAGGCGGGCAGCTGACGTCCGCGGGAGTCATTGGTTAGAAACTCGGCGAGGTTGCCGGCATTTTCGGCGAGCAGCCCGGCCACCTTGGCGACGCCGGGGAAGCGGGAGTTCTTGACGTAACCTTGAATGAGCGTGGCGGAAACGTTCACGCTATTGAGCACGTTGCCGACGTTGTGCAGCACGCCGGTGGCGACCTCGGCCATGCCGGCGTGACGGGAGGCGCGGACCAGCTGCTCGTGGGTTTCGGACAGCTCACGCTCGACGCGGGCGCGGCTGGCGAGAGCGGACGCGAGCTGGAACACCTCCACGTTGTCGAAGGGTTTCTTCAGGATGAGAAAGCGATCGCTCTGGGCGAGCTGTTGATTGATCTCGTCCCAGGAATAGTCGGAAAAGGCGGTGCAGATGATGACGAGAAGCGATGGCTGCACCTCCCAGCAATGGACGATGGTCTCGAGGCCGTCCCAGCCGGGTGGCATGCGCATGTCGACGAAGGCAACTTCGTAAGGGCGTCCTTCCTGGAGGGCCTGACGAACCATCTGAACTCCCTGTTGGCCCTGCAAGGCGGCATCGACGGCAAAGCGTGCGGCGACCGGAGCGGCCTTGCGGTTGAACAAGGCGCTCGCGGCGGCGGCCAGCTCCGAGCCGAGGGCGCTGGGCGGCGACAGGATCTTGCGGAAATCGCTGTGGATATCCGCGTTGTCGTCGATGACCAGGATGCGGGCCGGCGGATGGGCGGTGGCGTGCGGGTTCATGCGGCTTGGCGGGCGGCCGGCTGGTTCTGGCCGGGGATGCGCGCGGGCAGGACGAGAGTGAACGAAGCCCCATGGCCGGGGCCCTTGCTGTAGACATTGAGCGCACCGCCCATTTCCCGGGCGGCGATGCAGCTGGCGTGGAGGCCGAAGCCGTGCCCGGTTTTCTTGGTGGTGAAGCCGTGCGTGAAGAGCCGGTTGAGCACATCCGGGGCGATGCCGGGGCCGTTGTCGCTGATCTGGATGCGAATCTGGCCGCCGGGCTGGCCCTCCGTGCGAACGCGAATGAAGCGTTCGGTCTGGCCGGTTTCGGCGAGGGCTTCCTGCGCATTGCGCACGAGGTTCACGATGATCTGCTCGATCTTGACCTTGTCCAACAGGAGCGGCGGCAGGTCGGCCAGCTCGCGCTCCAGCCGGACCTGGTGGCGCGCGAGCGTTGCGTCCGTGATGGCGAGCGCGTCCTCGATGATGTCGGTGACCGAGGCGGCCTCGACCAATCCGGACAGGCCGCTCAGCGCCTGCTGTCGTTTGACCACTTCCTTGATGTGTTGCACGTGGCCGGTGAGCGTCTCGGCTTCCTTGAGGAGCGCGGCCTGTTCCTGGGTCCAGTGACGGGCGAGCAGCAGGAGGAATCCTGGCAGCTGCTGGCCCTGGGGATCGGACGTGAGGAAGGAGGCGAGGTCATTGGCGCGGACGCGGAGGAGGTCGGCGGCGGCGGGAAAATCCTTGAGGGCAGAATCGCGCAGGCGGTCGGCCAGCATGTTGGCGGAGACATTGACGCTGTTGAGGACGTTGCCGACGTTGTGAAGCACGCTGTTGGCGACCTCGGCCATGCCGGCGCTGCGGGAAGCTTCGACCAGTTGTTTGTGAAGTTGGGCGAGATCCTCCTCGGCGCGTTTGCGATCCGTCACATCGAGCGCCAGTACCAGCCGCGAGCGCCGGCCTTGGAACTCGATTTGGTGCGAGGTCAGCTCAACGTAGATGATCGTCCCGTCCTTTTTGCGATGGCAAACGTTCCACGGTACCCGGGTATCGTTCGGACGCTGTTCCCAACCGGCGCCAGCCTCGGGTTCCATGGGGCGCAGCTCGCGGATGGTCATGGCGAGGAACTCCTCCTCGGTGTAGCCGTAGTGGCGGACAGCGGCACCGTTGACCGCGAGGAACTGCTGGCGTTCCAATTCGAAGACATACATGGGGACGGGGCTGGCCTCGAAGAGCAGCCGGTAGCGGCCTTCGGAATCGCAGACCGCGGCATCCTGGGTTTCGATCTGTCCGAGCATCTGGTTGAAGGCGTCGGTGAGGAAGCCGAGTTCGTCCTCGCCCATCTTGCGGGCGCGCACGGAGTAGTCGCGTTGTTGGGCGATGCGCCGGGCCGTGTCAGCGAGGTTGAGCACCGGCTCGGTGATGAACCGTTGCAGGCGGGAGGCCACGAGCAAGGCGACCACGAAAGCGCTGCCGAAAATCAGCAGGAGAATGCCGGCGTAAAGCCAGACGAGATCGGTGTAAGTCTTGCCGAAGTCGGCCCAAATGGTCAGGGAGCCGAGACTTTGTCCTTTGTTGACGATGGGATGGGAGACCACAAGCTCGGACCCGCGAAAATCCGGCGAGGAGACCGAGGCGATGGGTCCCGGGGAACGCTCCGGGCCCTGGCTGGCGAGGACACTGCCGTCGGCCAGTTGGATGACCGAGCTTTTGACCTTCTGTTCGGCGGCGAGCGCCGAGAGAATTTCCTCAGCGGCTTTTTGGTCGCCGAACGCGACGGGACCGGCGGCATTGGCGGCGACGACCGCACCGAGCGTCTCCAGATCGCGGGCGAAGGTTCGTTTGAAGATGAACACCTGGAAGGCGAACAGGCCGACGCAGGCGAGGAGCAGGATGACACCGCAGGCGGCCATCGTGACGACCAGGAGCTTGCGCTTGACCGGCAGGTGGCGGAGAGAGGCGAAGGTCATGGGGGCGCAGTGGTTTTGATGAGAGTAGCCATGCTGGAAAGTTTGGAGCTGATGCGCAAACCAGCGCGTTCAGCGGCGCCGAGGTTCACTTCGAACCGGAACGTGCGCTCGTGTCGCACCAGATTGATCATTCCGCCGCGTTCAGCAAACTGCTCGACCTCGCTGACCGTCAGCACCGGCGCCTTCTTAAGCCGCGTCAGCACGTCGCCAATCTGGCCTCGACGCGACCGGCTGATGAAGAGCAGGTGACACGACTCGGCTTCCTCGCCCTCGCGGAGAGTCACGACCTTGATCCGGCGTCCATCGGCAATCTTGCCTTCGAGGGCGTGGGCCAGCACGGGGGTGGCGGGATCATCGGGCAGACAGCCGATGATGACCTCCTTGTCCGCGCGGGAGAGCTTGTTGGTGGGCCATTCAACGAAGCCGATGAAGTTGTAAAGGAAGGCGGCCTTGACCTTGTATTCCAGCTCCGCGTCCTGGGCTTTTGCGGTGGAGACGCCGAGCCACATGATCATGATCGCGAAGACCGACGACCAGACGGCCTGCGCCCATCGGCCGGCCGGTTGGCCGGAGCCGGGCGCAATCCCGCCGCGGGCCTGGGGCCCGTGGACGTCTGGTTGTCGCTTGCGGATCATGAATTCATCCGGGTGAGACATCGCTGCCGGCTGGGCAACGACGAAACCCGATCAGAATCGCCAGGTCAGCTTGGCGCGGAACGTCCGACCGTCCTGTTCAATGGCGGGCCGCCGATAATCCACGGCCACCGGATCGGCGTAATGCTGGTCGAACAGATTATAGATGCTGAATGACGCCTCGAGCCCCTTGATCACTTCGTGGCTGAAGAGCGTTAGATTGCAGATGGCGAAGGCGCCGACGCGTTCGTTGCGGACCGTGAGGCGGTCGCTCATGGTTTGAACTTCGACGCTGGCGAGCAGGCGATCCCCGTAGATGGGTGCGGTGAAACCGGCCTTTCCTACGTGACGCGGCGAGTTGCTCAACTGATCCCCGGTGTCGGTATCAACGGCGTCGGAGAAGGTGTAGCTGACCCGGGCGCGCCAGCCACCCGGCCACTGGCCTTCCAGCTCGATGTCACCGCCGCGGGCATCCACCGAGTCCGTGTTCCGGAAGATGGAGTTGCCGGTCAACGTGTTGACCTGCTTGGTGATCATGTCCTGGATCTGGTTGTAATAGAGCGAGGTCGTGAGGCGGTAGTGACGGGCGAAGCCTTGTTCCCAAACCAGTTCGCCGGAGCGGACGGTTTCGGCCTTGAGGTTGGGATTGCGGTCGTAGGCGGGGCTGATGTAACCGACCTCGAACGCGTTCGGGGCCCGGAACGCCTGGCCGTAAAGCACCTTGAAGGCGGTTTCCTTCAGGGGGCTGTAAATCAGGGCCGCACGGGGATTGGCAGTGTCACCGAACGTGCGGAAGTGATCATACCGGATCCCGGCGTTGAGGGTGAGCGGCTGGAGGACCTTGAACTCGCCCTGGCCGTAGAGGCCGAAGTTGTCGGCGTTGTTGTGCGTGTCGGTGTAGGTGGCTCCGGACACGACATCGAAGTTCTTCAGATCGAGGACGAGGTCATTGCGGAACTCGCCACCGAACGTCAGGCGATGCTTCTCCAGGAAGGTCTTGGTCACCTGCACTTCGCCACCGACGAATTGCGAGAGGGAGATGTCGCGGTTCAGCGTGTAGTCGGCGGGGTTGCCCACGCCGCCGTAATCGAACACATAATACGAATCGAAGTGATAATGGTCGTAGAACAGCCGGCCCATCGCGCTCCAGTCGCGGCCGAACTCGTGGCTGTATTTGAGTTCGGCAAAGGCGCGCTGGTCGTAGTAGACGGCCGGCTTTTCGTTGAAGACGACGCCGACGGCCGCAGTGGGCACCTCCTTTTCGCGATCGTTGTAGCCGCCGGACAGGGACAAGCCCTTATAGCGAATCGACGTGTAAAGGTGATTGCCGTGGTCGTGATCGAGGTCTTCGGCCACGCCGTTGTTGATGCTGCTCCATTCCGGGAAGCGGATCCGTTCGTGGCCGACCTTGTCGCGCACGGTGGCGGAGGCGATGAACTCAACGGAGTTGGTGAAGACATGCCCGATGGTGAGGCGGGCGATGTAGTTCTCCTGGCTGCCCACGGAACCGGAGACCTCGCCCCAGTTCACCGAGGCGCCCTGGCGGGTCACAATGTTGATCACGCCGAACACGGCGTTGTTGCCGTAGAGCGATGAGCCCGGGCCGCGGATGACCTCCACCCGCTCAATCATGTCGACATCGAGGAAACCCTCCGTGCCGGTGAGCGCGGAATCGTAGACGGGATCGTTGAGCCGATGGCCATCCACGGTGATGAGCGTGCGACCTCCGAAGTCGCCCGGGCGATTCACGCCGCGGACGCCGGTGAAGGAATAGATTCGATCATAAGTCACGTAGAAGCCGCGGACGCTTCGAAGAATCTCCGAGAGCGTGCGGTAGCCGTTGCGCTTGATGGTGTCGGCCGTGACGATGCTGACCGAGGCGGGCGCTTCGGTGATCTTCTGCTCGTGCTTGGATGCGCCGTAGACCATTGGCACCTCGACCTGCATGAGCTCGGCGAGGTTCATGCCGGTGAAATCCTCGCCGCTCGATCCGCCGTGCGCGGGCACACCGGGGGCCGGCGAGTCCGGCGCGGGCGTCGGCTTGGCGTCTGAATCGGCCTCGGCGCTCAGCAGGACGCCGGGCATGGCAGCCAACCCGAGCAGGGCAAGGATCCAGCGCAGACGAATGCCGGCCAGGGAGGCGGCCAGCGGTGACGCCTGGCGGGGGTGTTTGGCGGGCCGCGCCGGTTCGAACGCGGAATGTTGCGGACAACGTCGCAGACGCGACGATTGTCGAGCGGCATGAACTGTATTCATAGGCAGCTTCTCTTCGGGAATCCTCGTCCACTCACGTCGTCCTTTCCGGACCGGACCTCGATTCTTCGACAGAATCCAATCGGTCGTCGTGAAAATCTCTTGAGAACCAAATGCAGCAGAACATACTGGCCACCGAAACCCTGGGGCGCGGGTTCTCCCCGGCGGGGCGTCGCGGGTCTTTTGCTCCCCCATCGGCATTCATGAATCGACCGTTCTTTTTGGCGCAGGGATCGCGCGCAATGGCGCCGGCCCTCTCGTTGCTCTTCGCAGTGCTCGCGGCTCTGGGCTTTCCCCGGACAGCCGCCGCGCAGACGCATCCCCTGGATCCGCTGACTTCAGCAGAAATTGCTGATCTCGCGGTGATCTTGCAGGCCGACGGGCGGGTTCAGTTGTCGCATCAGTTCCCGGACATCGCCCTGCGGGAACCGCCCAAATCGGAAGTCCTGGCGTGGCGTCCGGGCATGCCTTTCCGGCGGGAGGCCATGGCGCTGGTTCTCGATTTGCCGGCCAACCGATTGCACGAAGTCCTCGTTGACCTGCGGGCGCGGCGCGTCCTCTCGTGGCGGCACATCCCTGGTTCACAGCCGTTGATGACCGACCAGGAAAACAGCGCGGCCATCGAGATCACCCGCACCAACGCGGACTGGCAGGCGGCCATGGTGCGGCGTGGCCTGACCAATTTCGGGGCCATCGCGCTCACCCCATGGGCCCCCGGGCATTTGCCATTGCCGGGTCCCAAGGATGCCCGGCTTTTCCGGGTGCTTTCGTATTTCCAGGGCGAACAGAAGAACTCGTATGGGCCGCCCATCGAAGGAGTCGAGGCCCTGGTGGACCTCAATCAAGGCCGGGTAATCCGAGTGCTCGACACCGGACTGCGGCCGCTGCCGAAGGTTTCAACCGACTACTTCGATCCCCAGGTCCGCGGCACGAACCGTGCCCCCCTCAAGCCGCTCCAGATCAGCCAGCCATCCGGCCCGAGCTTCACCGTGCAAGGCCAGGAAGTGAGCTGGGATCGGTGGCGGTTCCGCTTCGGCTTCACCAGCCGGGAAGGCCTGGTGCTCTATCAGGTGCGTTATGTGGACGATGGCCGGGAGCGATCGATCCTGTATCGCGGAAGCGTCAGCGAGATGCTCGTTCCCTACGGCGATCCGGACGCCGCGTGGGTCTGGCGCAATGCCTTCGACGAAGGCGAATACGGGCTGGGCAAACTGGGGGCACCGTTGGTGCCCGGGCAGAACACCGCCCCGCACGCCACCTTGCTCTCACCTGTCCTCGCCACGGATCGAGGGCAGGCCGCCACGTTCACGAATCGGATCGACCTGTTCGAGCGGCCAGGGGCGGGTCTCTGGAGTCACTGGGAATACGCCGCGGGTCCCCTCGGCCGGCGCAACCGCGAACTGTGGATCGGGTTTACCGCCACGATCGGCAACTACGACTACACCTACCACTGGATCTTCCGCCCGGATGCCAGCCTCGAGTTTCGCGCTGAACTCAACGGCATTGTCCTGATGAAAGGTGTGGCGGCGACCCAATGTCAGGCCTGCGATCCGCGCCGCCATCCAGCCCCCGAAGATCGCCATGGCTCGCTGGTCGCCCCGCACATCGTCGCCCCCCACCACCAGCACTTCATCAATGTCCGCCTGGATCTGGATGTGGACGGAACCACCAACAGCGTGAAGGAAATCAATGTGGAATCACCGCGCGGCCGACGGCAAAACCCGCACGGCAACGCAATGGTCGCCCAGGCCACCGTGTTCAGCCGCGAGCGAGCCGCCGCCCGTCAGGTCAACCCGGCTTCTGCTCGAACGTGGGCGGTTTTCGATCCAGGCCGGAAGACCGGGCTCGGCCACTTTCCCGCCTACCTGCTGCATCCCCATGGCAACGCCCTTCCGTTTCTGTCGCCCAAGAGCGAAATCCGCAAGGTCGCCTCCTTCCTCGATCAACATTTCGCCGTCACCCGCCTCCGCGAAGGAGAGCTGCATGCGGCCGGACCATATCCCACCCTCTCCGCGCGGTATGAAACGTTGCGCGACTGGATCCGCAACAACGAAGCCATCAGCGAACAGGACTTGGTGGTCTGGTACACGATGGGCGTCACCCACGTCACGCGGCCGGAAGATTTCCCGATCATGCCCTCGGTGAGCACCGGGTTCACCCTGGTTCCAAAGGGCTTTTTCGACCGCAACCCCGCACTCGACGCGTCAGAGGTCGAGGCGGAGTCTGATGGAAATGGGGCCCGGCAATAGGGAGAAGCGGTGGAAAAGCCGGCGGCGCGTGAGTCGGTGTCTGGCGCCCGGAGCGGACCGTCGCCGCGGGTAGCAAGCCGCATGTCTTTCGGAAAATCCGCGGCGGTCGCGAAAGGCGAGAAATCGCTTGCGATTCGCCCTCACTCCGACCCTCTCCGCCGGGGAGGCCGGGGAGAGGGTGGACATTATCGCCCGCGTCGTTCCGACTACGGAGTCTTTTCGCGGGCGCGGACGCGCAGCTCATCATCCGCTTCCGGCACGGCTCCGCTGACGTCCACGCAGACGACGCTGCCCTTCGCGTTGCGGCAGTAGATGCGGCTGCGGGCGAGGACGGGCGGCGTCCAACATTTTCCGCCCAGAACCTGGGTGCGGGCCAGCTCTGTGAACTTCGCGGAGGAAGCTTCGGCGATAATCAACTCTCCGCGCTCGCTCAGCAGGATAAGCTTTCCGTCCGCCGCGATCACCGAGCCGAGTCCGAAGCCCGGCTGCTTCCACTTGAGTTCGCCCGTGGCGACGTCCACGCAGCGGACTTCCTTCTCGGGACCATCGGCCGTGCCGTGCACGCCGAAAAGATGCCCGTTGACCAGCACGCAGGAACTGAAGCCGACCGCGAGATTCTTGTTGGTCCAGACCGGCTCGACCCGGGCGCCGTCGATCTTGATCAGCGCGCTGCCGCGGCTGTAACTGGAGATGAAGAAGCGATCGGGCCCGACCACGACCGGGTCAGCCGCATTGATTTTGTATTCCTCCTGCCACGCGTGACGCCATTGTTCACGGCCGTCCGCGACACTGACTCCAATCACGCCGACGCTGGAAAAGATGGCGACAGACCGCTGGCCTTGGGAGCCATACGGGACGGGCGTGGCATAACCGGCGACGTTGGTATCCGAAGCCCAGACGGTTTTGCCGGAGGCGCGATCAACGGCGAGGCCGGCGCCGCCGACGTTGAGGATGACGAGATTGCCTTCGATCAGGGGTGAGCCGGCAAAGCCCCAGTCGGGTTTGGCCACATCGGGATTATCGAGCAGGCTGCGGCGCCACACGACTTTTCCGGAGGCCGCATCGAGGCACACCAGATGGCCGCGTTTGCTGAAAGTAAAGACCTGGCCACCGGACACGGTGGGCGTGGCCGCAGGGCCGCCTTCGTGATCGTTGGCATCGAGCGGACACGGATAGGAGAATTTCCAGCGTTCCGCGCCGGTGGCAGCATCGAAGCAAAAGACCGTGTCCTGACCGCCGGCATTGCCCAGCGTGAAGGCCCGGCCCTCCGCCACGGCCAACGAGGCGAACCCGGTCCCGACCGAGGCCTTCCAGAGTTGCCGCGGGCCTTCTTTCGGCCAGGTCGTGGTCCAGCCGCTTTCCTTGGAAATGCCCGTATGATCAGCGCCGCGCCACTCGGGCCAGTCATCGGCCCGGACGGCTGGGGCGGCGAGGAGCAGGCCGAGGGTAAGGGTTTGGGCGAGGGCGAATCGCGACCCGGTTTTCAGGTTGGCGAAAGCGGCGGAGGTGTCAGCGTGTAGGTTCATGGACTTTGGTGCATGCAGGGCTAAAAGCGGTAGGAGACGCCGAAAAATGGGGCGATGTCGTTGGCGGCCCGAGTCGTCCCGATATAGGCGCCGAGATCGAGCTGCACGTGACGTCCCCAGACGTAAGTCACCCCGACGTCGAGCGTGCTAATCCAGGGCGAACCACTTTCGGTACTGACCCAGTTGGCGGTTTCGACGTAGCCGGAGAGATTGCCGGCGATCTTGTGCCAGAGAAAGACCGTGCTGAAAAAGTTCAGGTGATAACCGTCGCCGGTGGCGTCGTGGAAGCAGTGAAACTCCGGGGTAACCCCAAGCCACCAACCCCACGGCAACTCCGCGGCCAGAGGCAGGCCGATGCCGCCTTCAACGTGGCGATTGCCGATGCGTTCCTGGTTGGTCGGGAGCTTGGCAAAGCCGACCAGTCCAAAAGCTGTGGAGCCGCCGTCGTTGCCCCAAAGGTTCAGCTTGGAACGGAGCGTGAGATCGCCAATTCCGTGTTGATGCGTCGTGGTTCCGCCAACGTCATCGCGGGTTCGAATCCGGACGTGGGGCTGAAAGGTGACGCCCAGATCGAGTTGATTGAGCAGCCCCAGGCGAAGGGTGGTGGAGCCCAGCGAAAGGAAATCCGTGGTGACATCGGCG
The DNA here is from genome assembly GCA_044230345.1 of Limisphaerales bacterium. Classification (GTDB taxonomy): domain Bacteria; phylum Verrucomicrobiota; class Verrucomicrobiia; order Limisphaerales; family JADJPG01; genus JBGARF01. The sequence goes on along the minus strand of JBGARF010000003.1, from coordinate 435,623 downwards.
CCCCCGGCGGTGTTGTGCTCATGGGCCCACAAGGCGAGCACGGACTCGACCTGGGCATGGCCGGCGTCGACGGTATACGGTCCGTTGTAGAGGGCATTGATGTCGCGCAGATTCTCAGCCGGGGTCGGATTGAAGAGAGTAAATCGGCGCTTGTCGACGGTCGCGGGCGCGCCCCCCAAAGTCGGGCCTTGGGCTTCGTGTTCCTCGGATGCTGCCGCGGGATTCTGGCCGCTGGCGTTCGCGTCGGTGCACAGAAGCAGAACGAGGCTGCCAAAGCCGGTCAGCGCGGTGGCCGGGCGTGCGAAATTCAATTGCATGGCTTCGTCCTTGGTAGTGAGTCCGTCATGGCCGATGTCGCCTTCTCAGTAATCGAGTTTGCCGCGCAGGCGATCCGCCTTCGCCCGGGCGAGGCGTCGTTCCACTTCCCGCGCGGTATCTTCGGTGATCGGAGGTTGAGCGAGGCTGGAAGCGTCGACCGCATGACCGGCATCGGCCCGTTGGAGAAAGGTCGTGCCGTCATTCAACAAGGTCGCCCAGAACGGCGAGGTGGCCGTGCGGGCATCAATGACCATCAAATCGTACACGCCCCGATAGGCATGACCGTCGAGCAAACGAAAGCCACACTTGGCCATATGCCGCCGGCCGGCCGGGGCCGCGGCAACAGCGAAGCCGCCATGGAACACGATTCCATGCTGGTCCCGGAACTCGAGCACGTCGCGAAGAAGGCTTTGATACATCGCGGCGAGATGGCGCGGGGCCACGCTGATCACCGATGAGAGATAGAGGGCCGGTTGTTGTGAGCGGTCCGCGGCGGTCCACGGCGTCATCTCGAAGTCCGAGATTTGGCCCAGCAGCATTTGGTCCCGGGCGGCCGCGGTGGTGACGAACACGGAAAGCGTGGAAAGCACCCGACGACGTCCGGCGACGGCCTCGCCGGTCACGGCGGAATAGAGGAGGCAGCCGGATTCCACCCAGGTTTGGAGATGATCCCGGTCGCAGGCGAAATCGGGACCGAAGACCTCGTTCTCGAACTCGTTCAGGTCGGGCACCAGCCCGCGGCATCGTCGGTTGTCGAGCAACTCCGTGGACAACATCTCGAATTCGCCCTGCACCGGATCTGGACCCGTGGCAGCCAGGGCGGCGGGAACGGGCTCCGTGGAGGCAGGCTCGGGCCGTCGACCCAGCTCGGCAGGCAGCGGCATCTCCAGTTGTCGTTCGTGGACCGGCGTGTTCATCAAAATTGACCAACACCTTGTTGTTCGACAACCCGTCCGAATTTCTTAAGCGCCTGTCCAGAATTGGGAGTGTCTTGCACCTCGAATGACCGCGACCATTCATTTCCACCGCCGGCCAAGCGGCCTGGCGAACGAAGAATCTTCCTAAACTGTTCCGGCCGACAGCCGATGGAGTTCCATCGCCGCACCAGCGGCGCGCTATGTTGTTATCAAACCGCCCTTGCGCCAGCGTCGACCGAACCTCCGGTCAGACCGTTCATTCACGACCGGTTTCAGCGGCGGACATGATGGCCCGCCGGTCGTCAGGGCTGGTCATCTGCCTGCATCAATCATGATGGCATGAATCCCCCTCCGGTCATCGAAGTGCGTGGACTCACCCGCAGTTTCCGCACGTACCGGAAGAAGCCCGGCCTCCTCGGAGCCGTGAAGGGGCTGTTTCATCGCGAGTATCAGCAGACCACGGCGGTCAATCAGGTCAGTTTCTCGATCAAAGAGGGCGAGTTCGTCGGATTCCTCGGCGCGAACGGCGCCGGCAAAACCACCACCTTGAAGATGCTGGCGGGCTTGCTGCATCCGACCGCCGGGACGGCTTCGGTGCTCGGGTTCACGCCCTGGGAACGACCGATCGAATATCGACAGCAGTTTGCGCTGCTGCTTGGCCAGAAGAACCAGCTTTGGTGGGATTTGCCGGCGCGCGAATCGCTCGAGCTCAACGGACGCATCTACGGCATCGCGCGGCCCGATGTGATCCGGCGAATCCGCGATCTCACCGCGCTGCTCCGGGTCGACGAGAAGCTGGACGTGATGGTGCGGGAGCTTTCGTTGGGCGAACGGATGAAGTTTGAGCTGATCGCCGCGCTCCTCCATCAGCCGAAGGTTCTCTTCCTGGACGAACCCACCATCGGGCTCGACGTCGTCTCCCAACGCACCGTGCGCGAGTTTCTCCGGACCTACAATCGCGAGCACCGGACCACCGTCCTGCTCACGAGCCATTACATGTCGGACATTGAGGCGCTGTGCCGACGCGTCATCATCATCGATGAAGGCAGGGTTTTCTTCGACGGGGCGCTCTCCGACGTGCTCGATCAATTCACCCGGTCCAAGCTGGTAACCGTCGAGCTGGACGAACGGCTGGCCCGGCCGGACCTGGCGGCATTGAATCTCACGGATCTCGGCAAGGTAGTTGAACAGACCGGAACGCTTCTTCGCATCAAGGTTTCCCGCGATCGGCTGGTGCCGGTCTGCAAGACCCTGTTGCAACGGCTGCCCGTGGTGGACCTGGGCATCGATGAGATGCCCGCGGAGGAGGTCATCCATCAAATCTTCGCCGGATCGGACGGGCTGCCTCGATCCGAAACCAACTTCTGGGCAACCAAGGCGGCCGCCTGATTCCATGAACCCGGTCCCGGCGCACAGCGGATTGAACCGAGGGGAGGCCCCGGCGCCCGGGCCCCTGCCTGTTCCGGGCACCCGCTGGCTGGCCTGGCATTTGTTCGCCATCGGTGTCCAGAACACCCTCGCTTATCGCATCAACTTCCTCGTGCGGGCGCTTTTCAACCTGGTGCCCCTGATTGCCATCATCTCCATGTGGCAATCCATCTACGCCGGTCGTCCCGGCGAGGTCGCCGGCTACACCCTTTCGGCGATGATCACCTACTACCTGCTGGTGACCGTGGTGGAAGCGATGACGGCGGTGACGGAGGACGACTGGCAGATCGCAGCGGAGATCAAGGACGGCCACATCAGCCAGTTTCTGACGCGTCCCCTGGACTACCTGCACTACCGGCTCTGCCTGTTCATCTCGGGCCGTGTGGTCTACACGATGGCCGCCCTGGTGCCTGTCGCGCTTTTCGTTTTCTGGCATCGCGAGCATCTGCTGCCGCCGGGCAATACGATCACGCTGGTGGCGTTCGGGCTGTCCGTGGTGTTCAGCGCGCTGCTTCAGTTTCTGCTCTCCTATCTGGTGGCGATGCTGGCGTTCTGGGTCCTGGAGATTTCAACCTTTGTCTTCATCCTGATGGCCTTTGAGCGGCTGGCCAGCGGGCAGCTGTTTCCGCTCGACCTTTTGCCTCCCTGGCTGATGAGCGCGCTGATGTGGACGCCGTTTCCCTACGGCTCGTATTTCCCCGTGAGCATCTACCTTGGCCGGACGACCGACACGGCGTTGATCCAGGGTCTGGTGCTGCAAATTTTCTGGCTGGCGACCACCTACCTTCTGGCGCGCTGGACGTGGCAACGCGGCCTGAAGGCTTACACTGTGGTCGGCGGATGACTCCCATGCTCCCCACTCCCGCCTCACAACCATCGGCTCCCGCACTGACGCCGCTTCCGCGTTCCACCGGGTGGCGTCGCTACGCCAGCGTCTATTCCGCGCTCTGGCGCAACTCGCTCATTCGCGAGATGGGTTTTCAGGTCAACTTTCTGCTTTGGCTGGGCGTCGAGTTCCTCTGGTTTGCCCTTCAGCTGGGCTTCAACAGCGTGGTCTATCGTCATACCGAGACGATCGGCGACTGGACCAAATGGGAGGTCGTGATGCTGATCGGCGCGAGTCATTTCACGCAGCAGATCTTTCAGACCTTCTTTCTCGTCAATTGCGCGCAGCTGTCGGATTTGGTGCATGCCGGGAAGATGGATTTCATGATGCTGTTTCCGATCAACACCCGGTTTCTGGTTTCGGCGCGGCATGTGGACTTGGGCGGTTTGTTCAGTGCTGCCTCCGGGCTGGTGGTGGTGGTCTATGCCGCTCATCAGCTGCACCTGACGCCCTCCGCCTGGCAGGTGGCAGGATTCCTCACCCTCTCTGCCGCCGCCGTGCTGGTGCACTATTCGCTGATGTTCCTCATGGCAACCATCAGCTTTTGGACCGTGCGGGCGCAAGGGCTGGTAATGGCGTACTACAACCTGTTCAGCATCGCGCGAATCCCCGACGCGGCCTTTCGTGGGACGGCCCGGGTCATCTTCACTCTCGCCGTTCCCATGCTGTTGGTGGCGAGCGTGCCGGTCAAGGTCCTCGCCGGCAAACTCGGATCCCCGGCGGAAATTCTGCTGCTGACCACGATGAGCATCGTCTGCTTTCTCGTTTCCACCCTGGTCTGGCGGGTCGCCCTCCGCCGTTACTCCAGCGCAAGTTCCTGATTCACGGATCCATTGAATCCGACCCCAAGCGCATGAAAACCAAAAGCAACCTAGTGACATTCGTCGCGGTGCTGGCGTGTCTCGCGGCCGCACCGCTGCCGCTCCGGGCGACGCCGCCCCAACAAACCGAAGTCATCATCATCGGCGCCGGTCTGAGCGGTCTGACCGCCGCCCACGAACTGAAAAAAGCGGGCGTTCCCTATCACATCCTGGAGTTGGGCCCCCGCGTCGGCGGTCGGGTGCGCACGGTGACCTATCAGGTGAAGGGCCAACCCGACATCCGGGTCGACTCCGGCATGGAAGAATACTGGCAGAGCAATCCGGCCGTGCAGCTCATCAAGGATCTGAAGCTGCCTCACTCCGAGAGCGGCGCCTTCTCCAGCATCATTCTGCAAAGCAACCTGAACCTGAATCTGGAATCGCCGGCCGAGTTTCAGCAGAAGATATTTTCGCCGGCGGAATTTCAATCGCTCCAGGATTTTAATCGCAAGGTCGGGCCCTGGATCGCCGAGTGCAAGCCGGGCCAGCCCCTGCGGGCTGAACTTTTGAAGCTAAAGGACGTTCCCTTCTCCGACTTCATCGAACGCGAGAATCTCACCGACCGCGTGAAGAATTGGATCCGGATTTCCGTGGAATGTGAAATGGGCACCCACTGGGACCGCGTCTCCGCCCTCGACGGCCTCGCCGAGTTCAGCATTTTTCTGGGCTCCGGCCAGCGCTCCTACCGCGTCACCGGTGGCAACGACAATTTCACCCAGGCCCTGGCCAAATCCGTCGGCCTGCGGCACATCACCCTGAATCAGCGTGTCACCCGGGTGGCGGCCAACACCTCTGCCGGCGCACCGGAGATCGAAGTTCAATACCTCGACACACAACGAAATCGAAACGGGATCATCCGTGGGCATCAGGTGATCTGCACGATCCCGCTCTTTCGCCTTTTTGAGGTGCAGTTCGTGCCGCCCTTGTCCGCGCGAAAGCAGGAGGCCATTCAAACCATGGCTTGGGGTTCCTATTTCAAGGCCCATGTTTTTGTTCCCGGCTCAGCCGCCCGCTTCTGGACCACCAGCAACGCGCTCTCCATGCTCCCGATCCTGTCCGACTCCGATCTGGGCGTGATCTACGACGGAAATCCTGACCAGACCGCCCCGACGAAGGTTCTCTCCCTGCTGGTCCACGGCGATCTCGCCGAGGCCTATAATCTCATGCCGCTGGATGTGGTCCGCCCGAAGATTGTGGCCAGTCTGGACAAGTTCTGGCCTGGCATTGGCCGCGAAGTCACCCACATGGAGTTCTATCGTTATCACCCCCGGGCGGTGGCGGCCTGGCCTGTTGGCCGATCCCGCTACGACGACCTTTCCAATGAAGTGCGCAAGCCAGAGCACGGGGTGCATTTGGCTGGCGACTTTACCGAGTCCTCCCATTCCAACGGCGCAGTCATGTCCGCCCAGCGGGCCGTCCGCCAAATCCTGGCCGCCCGCGCCGAAAAGGATCGTCCGGCGCATCTCGTGGGTCCGCCAGGCTCGACGGGCCCCGAATAATCGCCCGTCAGGTCAGTTACTTCACTTCTCCGGTGCCAGCGCGCGCGATGCCTGCTGGACAAAGGACACGCGCTTGGTGATTCGTTCGCGCAAGGCGGACACGGCCGAGTCGAACGACTTGGTCGCGGTCGGGTCGAGCGCCGGACGCACGACGCCCGCCAGTTCATCCACCCGCTTGAGCAGCGCCTCCGCCTTGAATGTTTCCCCGGCCAGGCGTGAGAGCGTTTCGGCGTAACGCCGCTTCCCCTCAGGGGTGCCGAGAACGGACTTCGCGACCAGCCCCTTCCAATCCGGGGTCAGGGAGCCGTCAGCCTTGGAAAAAATCTCGTCCAACCCGTGCACGATGAACACCATCTGGCCCGTGCCCGGGTCGTGGTAGATCCGATAGTTGTTATGCTCCATCGTATAGCCGTCGTGGTGCCAGATCATGGCCTCGACCGCCGCCATGGCAATGAACCGATCGACGTCGAGAAGAGGCAGCAAGCGCTTCCAGCGCTGCGCCGGATCCGGGTCCTTCACAGCCGCCGCCAACGCCTTTACGTCCGCTTGGTCGGTCGCCTCGTCCCCTGAATCCTTCTCGAGCTTGTCCAGAATGTCGTTGTTGTTTCCCTCGTAGAGATTCCCCTTCGTCTTCTTGAAGTAGTCGCTCAGGAAATCCTTGTTGGCGGCCTCGGTCAGTGCGTAAAGCCCGAGGTCCCGCCCGTTGAGCTCCACCCGGGCAAACGTGCTCCGGGGTGCAGGCACCTTGGCCGCGCGAAAGATCTCTCCGGCCACGACTGGCGCAATGCAACTCGGATCCTGCAGCGAGGTGTTCAGCAAAACTTTGGTGCGGCCCATCAACTCCTGGCCCTTGACGAACTCGTTGAACTTGAGGGTCAGGCCGGGGCGTTTGTCGATGGATTGATAGGTGGCCTGTCCTTTTAACCTGAGCCCAATGTTCGTCAGCACGAAATCGCCCACCCGAACATTCGCCTTCACATACTCCTTCGGGTCCTTGCGCAAGGCCTCCTGGCCGCCCGAAGGAATCTCAATCTTCAACCGCAGCACCTGCGGGTGCGCGAACAGATCCTCGCCCGACGCCGCCTTTTCCTTCTTTTTGCCCTCGGCGGCAAAAGCCCCGGTCAGCCCCAGATTCCCGGCAGCGACACAGGCTACGATTAAGGCCAGGATTGAAGCCCTCGCCTTGATTCGGCCCGCGGAAACGGTGGCGGGGATGGCCCGGCGATGGAAAAGATCCCGGTCAGCGTGTGATGGAGCGCTCATGGTCGTATGGCATGTCTGACTTTGTCGGCTTGACGTTTGTCGCATCCAATTAGGTCGGTAAAAAGGCTAAACTTGCTCCGGAGAAATGCGGTCGTTTCCCGCGGTCGTTCCCCGGCGCTTTGCCGATGCCCGGTTGAGGTCCGCCGGAAAAGGGTCGCGCTCAACCGGGACCCGTCAGCTGACGGGCAGCCTGAGCTCGGCCGGAGATCCGGAGCCGGCCTGCGTTTGCTCATGCTCCTTGCACCAGCCTTTGATCTCCACATCGTTAAAGATCTTGCCGATGACCCGGCGGAGCAGGCCTTTCAGGTTCAAGTTCTCGAGGTCGCGCAGACACCGAATGCCTTCCTCCTTATACGTCTCCAGGAGGGTGCGGGCTCGATCGGTGGCCTGAAGCTCGTGATACAGCTGTTCAACAGCCAGAAGCGTGACCCCGGCGGGAAGCTGCCGCCGCCAGACGGACGCCAGCAATTCCTTCTGCGCATCCTTGGCCTTTTCGTGCGCGACCGCCAGCAGCAAGCTGGGGCGCAGCCCGGCCAGATCGTTGGTTTCCCCTTCCGCACCCAGATCCGACAAATCGTCCCGAATTTGATAGGCGATGCCCAGGGCCTCGCTGTAGGCGGCCAGGACGTCGGAAACCTCTTCATGTGCCTCGAGCCCCGCATACAAAGCCCCGAAACGCAGGGCCACTTCAAACGCCGGCGCGGTCTTGCGCCGGAAAATGTCCAGCACCTGCTGGGACGTCAACGGCTCCGGCCGACGCGCCCAGCACAGCTCCGCCCCTTGTCCCCGACACAGCTGACGCTGACCCTCGGCCGCCACGCGCATCATCGCCACTTTCGCTTCGGGCGACGCCTTGCAGGCGGCGATCAACCGATATCCCTCGCCGATGAGGAGATCGCCGACATTCAACGCCACGGCCACGCCGTGTTCTTCGTGCAGCGTCTTCTCGCCGTAACGAAGGGCGTCGTTGTCTTCGATATCATCGTGGATGAGTGAAGCCTTGTGGAAGCATTCGACCGCGACGGCAATCTTCCGCAGATCATCGGGCAATCCAGCCTGGGCGCCGCTTTGGTCGGGCCGCAAGGCCTGATAGGCGGCCACCGCCAGAAAGGGACGCCAACGTTTGCCCGCACGCCCGAGCCAATCCCGGGCGATTCGTTCGGTCTCGCCCTCGGCGTTCCCCATGATCACATCGAGGCTGGCCGGGCTGAACCAAAAGTCGACTTCGTCGCGCAACGCGCCCAGGTCGAGCCGCCGGGTCCGATCCTCGTTGGTCAGGTGGATATAATCCCAGACCCAATCGAGGTCGACCGTGGTATCAATGCAATCGTCCTGCAACAGCGGGACGGCCACACCCGGAATCGCGGCCGCTTCCATGTAGGGAAAGGCCCGTTCCAAAACCGGCAGGCAGCTGACCCCGACGATTGCCTCGATCTTTCCGGTCTGGATCAGACTCATCACGATGGCCGACCCCTCGGCCACCAGCACGGCGTAGCCCAGTTTTTCCGCCTCGTTTTGCAGATCCTGGATCGTACACAAACCGCACTGCTTGCACAGCAGGCCAAACTCATCGAACGGCGCCGGGCACTTGGCTTCGACCCGCAAACATTTGGGCAGCAGCAACAGCCGGCGCTCAAACGGAACACCCGCGAGCGTCTCCCGCCACATCTCGTTCGACAGCAGCACCCCGATGTAATCCCGATAAATCGGGTCGCATCCCAGCAGCTCCACAATGCGGTCGGCATGCTCCTTCAACTGGTCCATCGGCAACGGTGGGACCGGGTTGTACTCCGCGACGTAATGCCGCAGGAACTGGAGAATGCGGCTCCGTTCCTGGGGGGTTTGCGGGATGTTTTTCTTCGGCGTACGAAACCGCTGCTGCACCACATGACGGGGAATGGCAACCGGATCGAAGCTGCCCGCGGGCTTCAGCGTGATGGACTGCATAAGGCAATGAGTATGTTTGCCGGGTTCAAAACCGCAAGCTGCAACGTCCGTCGCGGCGGCGGCGGCGATGGCATGGCCACTGGCGATGCCTTCTCCGGACGAGTTCAAGACACGAGCCATTCATCGGCGGTTTCATCGGCGACGGCGTCCCGATCAAGAAGTGCCCTGCCTGGCCCTGTCGTTCGCTGCGTTTTAACCGCGTGAATCAGCGGTTAAGGACGCTTACCGAGGGATTAGTGACGATCGGGCCGGCCGAACTGACCGGCTTGCGCTGCCGCTTGGCCATCCGCTAGCCTGCGGGCCGGATGCGTCTGCTTGACCGCTATTTGCTGCGCGAATTGGTGGTGCCGTTCGCCTATTGCCTGGCGGGCTTCCTCATCTTTTGGATCTCGAGCGATCTTCTGACCCAGATGTCGGACTATCAGAAGCTGCGCCTGCGGGGACGCGACATCGTGGACCTTTATGTCGCGCTCAGCCCGGGCATTCTGGTCCTGACGCTACCCATCGCGTTCTTGCTGGCCTTGCTCTACGCCTTGACGAACCACGCCCGTCATCACGAGCTGACCGCCATCCGGGCGGCCGGAGTCAGCCTGTTCCGCCTGTCGATGCCATATTTGGCCGTGGGTTTTGTGCTCAGCGTGTTGGTCTTCATCCTGCAGGAATTCTGGGTGCCCATCGGCAACGACGCCGCCGAGGAGATTCAGGCCCGGCACCAGACCGACCAGAAGAACACCTCCAGCCGACGCCAGTGGGAGCCGAAGCTCGGATATTACAACGCCGCCGAGCGCCGCGGGTGGTTCGTGGAGAATTATCATCTCTACACCGGCGAAATGATCCGCCCGCACGTGGTCTGGACTCCCACGAACGCGAGTCAGATTGATCTCTTCGCCGAGCATGCCTCGTGGACGAACGGTTCGTGGACCTTCCGCCAGGTCCATCGACTCACCTACCCATTTCCACCCAAGCCAGGTGTCGAGCCGGCGCAGGAAGAGCTGCCCGAGCTCGTCATGCCGCAGTTTCGCGAGTCGCCTGAACAAATCCGCAGCGAGATCAAGATCGGCCGATTGCGCAGCTTCAAGCTGGCGCGCAAGACGCATTTGTCGATCCGCGAGATTATGGAGTATGACCGCCTGCATCCCACCGGCGTGCCCGTCGCGTTGCGGTCGGTCTTGGACACCAAACTACACGGTCAAATGGCGGCGCCCTGGACGTCGCTGGTCGTCGTGGTCATCGCACTGCCCTTCGGCGCACGCAGCGGGCGCCGCAACGTCGCGGTCGGCGTGGCCAGCAGCATCTTCATCTGCTTCGCCTATTTCGTCCTGCAGCAACTCACGCTCGCCATGGGCGGGGGCGGACATCTGCCACCCTGGATCGCCGCCTGGGCGCCGAACCTGTTGTTTGGCCTGACCGGCCTCGTCATGTGCTGGAGGCTGCGATGACCCTGCTTCGACCGATGAACATCCGCGGCCAACCACCCGCCACCCCGCCATGAGCGACGAGCTGTCGGAACTGCGCGAACGCTACGAACGCATGCGGCTGCTGCATGACATCAGCAACGTCATCCACGCCACCCTCGATTCGCAGCAAGCCCTCAACCTCATCCTGGCGGAAGCCGTCCGCGTCATGCGCGCCTCCAGCGGCTCGGCGGTTCTCGTCAATCCTTCATCCAATGCCCTGGAGATCGTGGCGTCGCACTCCCTGCCGCCGGATGCCGCCAGCCTGAAGCTGCGCGTCGGCGAAGGCGTCACCGGCTGGGTCGCCCGCACCGGGCGCGCCGCCCGGGTCAACGATGTCCAGGCCGATGCCCGCTACATTCCGGTGCGCCCGGAGGTTCGTTCGGAGCTCGCGGTGCCGATGGAGGTCGAAGGTGAAGTCAAAGGGGTCTTGAACGTTGACTCCGACCGCATCAACGCCTTCTCGGCGGGCGACCAGGAGTTGCTCGAGGCGCTCGCCCGTCAGGCGGCCAAAGTCATCCACACGACGTGGCTCTACGAACAGCTGCGGCTGAAGGCCCGCCTGTTCGAGTCTCTGGTCAGCGTCGGGCAAACCATCAACTCAACCCTGAACGTCGACGACGCCCTGCAGGCGGTGACCCGCGAGGCCTGCCATCTGATGCGGGTGCAGATGTGCTCGTTGCTCCTCCTGGACGACACCCGGGAATGGCTGGATCTGCGGGCCAGCCACGGGGCCGGCGAGGCTTACCTGCAAAAGCCGCGGCTCAATGTTTCGGATAGCTTGTTAGGCATGGTCGTGCGCCGGCGCAAGCCCGTGCAGGTCCAGAATGTGCAAACCTCCGGACGCTATCAGAACGTCGAGATCGCGCGCCGCGAAGGCCTCGTCTCCTTGCTCAGCGTGCCGCTCCTGTTCGGCGGGGAGGCAATCGGGACGCTGAATGTCTACACCGGCAGCCTCTACCGTTTTTCCAACGAGGAGATCCGCATCCTGTCGGCCCTGGCCGAGTTGTCCGCGATCGCGATCGAGAAGGCCCGCCTCTACGAGCGGATCGTGGACGTCGAGGAGCAGCTGCGCCAGAACGAAAAGCTGTCCGCCCTTGGCCTGCTCGCCGCCGAGGTGGCGCATGAGATCCGCAATCCTCTTACGGTGATGAAGATGTTGTATCACTCGCTCGATCTGAAGTTTCCCGCAGGCGATCCCCGCGGCCAGGATGCGGCGATCATGGGTGAGAAGATGAACCATCTCGATCGGATCGTGGAACAGATCCTCGACTTTGCGCGGAGCGCCGAGCCCAAGCTTGCACCCGTCGACGTCGATCGCGTCATCGACGATCTCGGCCTGCTCACCCGGCACAAGCTCAAGAACCAAAACATTCGCCTGGAACGTCGGCGGACCGGAGATCTGCCCCCCATCCTCGCCGACGCCATGCAGCTTGAGCAGGCATTCCTCAACCTCATTCTCAATGCCGTCGAGGCGATGCCCGAGGGAGGCACGCTAATCATCTCCACCAGCGTGCCGACGGCCGGCCCGGGTCAGAAACCAGCGCAGGTTTTGATCGAGTTTTCCGACACCGGCCAGGGCATGACCGAGGAACAATCGCGACGCCTCTTCACGTCGCTGCTCGCCACCACCAAGGTCCGTGGGACTGGTCTCGGCCTGGCCATCGTCAGTCGCGTGGTGGAGTCCCACCGAGGCGAGGTGAGCGTCCGCTCGCAGCCAGGTCGCGGCACCACCATCACCGTCACCTTGCCGACGTGAAGGCGGGAGGATTCGTCACTCGTAGCGTTCATTATCGGATGATGGGAACAGGGTGCGCCGGCCGGCCCGTAAGGTTTGGCGAGGTGGCACGACCTATTCTTTGGATGGTCGGAGTGGGCCAACGGTAGGGTCGAAACCCAACAGCTCGATCAAGTCGGTTGCACCCGACCAACGAACGAATACAATCACCCCATGAAAACTGTCCTGTGCGTGTTGCCGGCCGCCCTGTTTTTCGCGACCGTCGCTGGCTGCCAGCCCGCCGGTCCATCCAAGATCGCCATGAAGACCAATTCCGTCTCCGACCTCACCTCCGGCCAAACCACCAATTCGATCGTGACGCGCACGGACGAGGAATGGCGTCGCATCCTCACCCCCGAACAGTACCGCGTCCTGCGTCAGGCCGGCACGGAACGGGCGTTTGGCCCGGCCTATGAGGAATTCAAAAAGCAGGGCGGCGGGACCTATGTTTGCGCCGGCTGCGGCGCGGAGTTGTTTTCGTCCAAGGAAAAGTTTGATTCCCACTGCGGCTGGCCGTCGTTCTATGATCCGGCCAACGCCAAGAACGTGAAGACCAAGGACGACTTCGCCCACGGCATGATCCGGACCGAAGTCACCTGCGCCCGTTGCGACGGGCATTTGGGTCACGTGTTCAAAGGGGAAGGTTTCAAAACGCCGACCGACACCCGCTATTGCATCAACGGCGTGTCATTGAAGTTCATTCCGGCGGGCGGGACGAACACGACCACGGCAGACCCGGCAAAGCCATAATCGATCCCTGCCTGGCGACGAAGTTGGCAGTGAAGTTCTGCCAAGGACCTGGAATCGTTCTGGTTTAGGCCAGGTTCAGTCGCCCCAACGCCAGGCGCCGACATCGTGGACGCGGTGACGGGAGATGCTCCATTCGGGGATGGGGGCCAGGTACCACCGCCAGGTTTGGGCAGGCGAGGGCAGCGACAATCCGTCGAGGAGTTCTTCTCGCGAAAGGACGTTCCCATCCGGCGCCAGGTCGAGCCGGGCAATGTCGGCCAGGAGGAGCCTGACTCCGGAGCGGTTCGTGAGCCAGTGCACGTGCGCCGTGGCAGCGGCCAAAGCGCATCGGTTTGGAAGGTTGGGATCTTGACGGGCAGCGCCCAGCGCCGCGGCCGGCACCAGCCCCAGCTGGGAGAGACAATTGGCGGAGATGATAAGGTCCGGTTGGATCGACGTGGGCAAACTTGGGTGGCCATCCCGGAACAATGCCTCGGCCTCGCGTGCGGTCAGCGTTCGCCGGTGCCGGGCCAGCCGGTCGAGGGCGCCCGTCACATCCCACGACACAGCCTCGACCTTGCCTTTGGAACGTCGCGCCCATCGGCGCGCCTCCGGGCTGAGGATCACATCGGCCAGCCACACGCGGTTGAACTGGTCCGCTAGCTCGGCCACCGGAACGTCCAGACAGCTGCCAGCACCAATCACCAAAGCCGTTCCGCGGTGGCGGCAGGTGGAGGCGGCGAGTAGCATGGCCTGCCGCGATGCCTCAAGGTGCGTCGCCCAGGCTGCGTTAACCCGGCCATGGCGGGCAGCGATGGCCGCATGTTCACGGGCGAGGCCGAGCGCGCGGGCCGAGCGCGTCGCGCGAACTCGCAGGGTAAGAACCAGCTCACAGAGCACCGACCGAGCGTGCCGGCATTCCACGGCGCGAGACAAGGATGGCGGGGTCCGTCGATTTCCTGAGGCCCGCATCCGAAAAAGCCCGGGAAAAGCTGGCTTGAGCTTTGGCCCGAATTGCTGATCCTCCCGTCCTGTGCAGCTCATTCGTGATATCCATGCGGCGCGGGAACGCGCGCATCTGCCGGTAATCTCGTTCGAATTCTTTCCTCCGAAAACGGAGGAGGGGGATCGCGCGTTGCTCGAACGAACGATTCCGGCCTTGATGAAACTCAAGCCGGACTACTGTTCCGTCACCTATGGCGCTGGGGGCAGCACTCGGGACAAGACCCTGATGATCGTCGATCGGATTCAGAAGGAACACGGCCTGACGGCGATGATGCATCTCACGTGTGTGGGATCGACGAAGGAGCAGTTGCGGGCTGTCGTCGAGCAGACACGGGCCGCGGGGATTAGGAATATTCTGGCGTTGCGGGGCGATCCCCCCGGAGGCACGGGTGAATGGAAAGCCGTCGACGGTGGGTTCGAATATTCGTATCAGCTCGTTTCGTTTCTGCGTGAACTGGGAGGATTTTCCATCGGAACCGCGGGTTTTCCCGAGGGTCACATTGCCTGCCGCGAGGGCCGGGAAGTGGATTGGCAACGCCTTAAGGCCAAGATCGATTGCGGCGCGGATTTTGTGATCACGCAATTGTTCTTCGATAACGCGGATTATTTTGCCTTCCGCGACTACCTGGCCAAGCTCGGCGTGAAAGTGCCGCTGTGCCCGGGAGTTCTTCCCATCCTCAGCACCGGCCAGCTCAAACGCTTCACGAGTGTCTGCGGCGCCACCATCCCGGCCGGATTGCAGAGCACCTTGGAAAAGTTTGGCGATGACGACGCCGCCACCACCGAGTTCGGCATTGAATACGCAACCAAGCAATGCTCGGAATTGCTGAAAGCGGGCGCGCCGGGCATCCACTTCTACACCCTTAACAAGCCTCACTCCACCACCCGAATCGTCCACAATTTGGGCTTGGATCGACGCGGCTGATCGATCCTCTCGACGAGCCTTTCCGGACCTTGCCCTTCAATCAAAGGTGGGATCAAAATAGGGGTCAGTGAATGGTATGGATGTTTTGGTGGTGAGTGGTTCCGGCAGGGCTTCGGGATTAGCGGGCTGAGACAAGGTCACGTTCAAATGCCGCCCTTTTGGTTCCTTCGTCTTTTCCTGCTCATCTGCCACCGCTGCAGCCGACTCATGATCATGACGCCTCGATCGTTTGACCGGAGGTTCCTCGCCGCGCCGCGTCCAATAGAGCAAGTGGCTTAAATGCGTTTTGGTTCCCATGTGCAACCGGGCCGCAATCCACTGTAGCGTAACCGTCGTCTCCGCTCGCAGTCGCGTAGCTATCGCGATCTTCGTCGGATCCCCCTTGCGACGGCGCATCAACTCCGCCTCGGTCCACAATGCGGTCCTCAGTTCTTCGTCCACGATCCGCCCAGCCTTTGCCTCCGCCGCTTCTTGAAGTTCCGGGCCAAAATGATTTGGGCCCACCGCACGGGAGACTTCACCGAGCATCTCCTGACGGAATGCCGGTTCTCCAAAACACCACCCGCGTCGAATGCCGCCAAACTCAAGCTCCAGATTCTCGCGGCGGCGGGATTCCATCCTTCGCGCGAACGCTCCAATTGCTTCGGCCGTCTCATCCAGCTCGCAATCTGTCAACAAACGCTTCACGTGCAACCAAGGAGGTCGTTGGTCTTGCTGCTGAAGGTAACCCGGGTAAGAGCTCCACCGATACGTCTCCAGCAGCTCGACGGCGTCCACCAGCTTCGCCCGGGAAGGATTCAAATGGACATAGTCGCAAGCGGATCGAAGAAAACCACTCCCCGGACCGATAAGCAGCGACCGGTAACGACCAGAAAAAACGTGACCGCCGAGCTGATGCCGTCGGTTGAAGCGTGCCGTGTAAGTTCCCAGGAACCATTTCATCCCCGAAACGAGATTCGGCTGAGGGGTCTCCACCACCAGATGAAAGTGATCGGGCATCAGGCAGAGGGCATGCACCCTCCAACCCGTCTTGGCCACCGCATCTCCAAGCGTGCCGACGAACGATTCACGGTCAATGTCATCTTGGAAAATGACCTGCCGCCGATCGCCCCGACTGGTGATCAAATAGGTGGCTCCCGCAAATTGGAGACGAAGCTTCCGTGCCATGCGACGCAGGATAGTGGGCGAGTAAAGGCCGTCAATACTTTATACTGACCCCTTTCCATGACTGGTGGCCAAGTTACCTCCCGCTGCATGCGTCAGCGTTTGTCAGCGTCCCTGGTCAACTGAATCGTTCGTATACGTGTTCACCAACGGTCCAGGGACTCGCATAAGATTCAGAAACATGCGGTGGATTGCACGTGCGTGGGAGGACCTGATAGGATGTCTCCCGATGTTTGTCTATCCGAAGCACTATGACGTGATCGTGGTGGGCGCTGGTCATGCCGGAGTCGAGGCTGCCTTGGCGGCTGCTCGAATGGGCTGCAGCACGCTGCTCCTGACAATTAACTTGGACACCATCGGTCAGATGTCCTGCAACCCCGCCATTGGAGGCTTAGCCAAGGGTCATCTCGCCCGCGAGATTGACGCTCTTGGCGGGGAAATGGGCAAGAACACCGACTTGACCGGCCTTCAGTTTAGAATGCTGAACACGAAGAAAGGACCTTCGGTGTGGGCACCGCGCGCTCAGTGCGACAAGAAGGCCTATCAGTTTCGACTCAAATGGGTCTGCGAACGCCAGCCCAACCTCGATTGTAAGCAGGGACAGACAAATCGGCTGCTGCATCGCGATGGTCGTGTCTATGGAGTCGAGACCGCACTGGAAGTTCAATACCACTCAACGACGGTCATCGTTACGACAGGGACGTTCTTGCGGGGCTTGATGCACATTGGCGCCAATCAACAGTCGGGCGGCAGGGCCGGCGAAAGCGCCGCCTTGGGTCTGTCGGGTTCCTTGGCGGAAGTTGGCCTGAAACTAGGTCGGCTAAAAACCGGAACTCCACCGCGTTTGGTCCGTTCCTCCATCGACTTTACCAAGACCGTCCCGCAGCATGGCGACACCCCGCCACCGCATTTCACCTACTGGCAAGAGGACCTTTGGACCGATCCCATGTTCCACGTGGAACACTCTCGGGCTCGAAACAAACCCGCTGAAGCCTCTCCGCGCCTGTATCCACCCGGTTCAATCTTGGAGGCCAACGGAGGCCAACTTCCATGCTATCTCACGCACACCACGGAAAGAACGGGCGAGCTCATCCGGGCGAATCTCCATCGCTCGCCCATGTACAGCGGTGTGATCGAAGGCGTAGGCCCTCGATACTGTCCTTCGATTGAAGACAAATTCGTCAAGTTTGCTGAAAAGGAACGGCACCAGGTATTCCTTGAGCCCGAAGGCATCGCCACAGACGAGATCTACGTCAACGGCTTTTCCACCTGTCTTCCGTATGAGATCCAAATCCAAATGGTGCGGACGATCGTCGGATGCGAGCAGGCGGAAATCATGCGTCCCGCCTACGCCGTTGAGTATGATTTTTCGGATCCGCAGCAGCTCTTCCCCAGCTTGGAAACGAAGGTCTGCCAGAACCTTTTCCTTGCGGGTCAAATCAACGGGACATCGGGTTATGAAGAAGCGGGTGCTCAGGGAATCATGGCCGGGATCAATGCGGCTAGAAGAGTCCAAGGAAAGGACTCTGTCGTGTTGCGGCGAGACGAGGCCTACATTGGCGTGCTGATCGATGACCTGACCACGAAGGGAACTCTCGAGCCATACCGGATGTTTACTTCGCGGGCCGAGTATCGCCTCACTCTCCGGCAAGACAATGCCGACCTTCGCCTCGGACCTCTTGGCCACGCCATTGGCCTTCTACCCGCGCATAACTATCGGAGGCTGGTCGAAAAGCGCTCGATGATCGACTCCGAGCTCTCGAGGATCGCGCAGACCCGTCACGGAGCAGACACCTTGCAGCAACTCCTACGGCGCCCAAATCAGGCCTATTCCGACCTGCCGGGTGCCAAAGTCGAACTCCCGCCCGAGGTGGTTGTCCAAGTTGAAATCGAAACCAAGTACAGCGGATACATTGATCGTCAACAATCCGAGATCGACCGATTCAAAACGTTGGAAGACAAATCCATTCCGGATTGGATCAACTACGAAACCATGACCGGCCTCCGCATCGAGGCGCGCCAAAAGCTAAGCCGCATTCGGCCAGGAACCATCGGACAAGCCTCCAGAATCTCCGGCATCACTCCTTCCGACCTCAGCTTGGTTTTGGTCTACATGAAACGATCGCCTTCGGAACAGGGCACCGCCGCAAAGTAAAATAAAATCAGCTCAGCTCTCCTCTGACTCTCTCTGAACAGCTTCGCTGACCCATCGGCAGTCCACCCTGAAAGATCTTCTCGCTGCGCCAATTATGCACCGAACTGCGCCATTGCGTCACAATGGCACTACTCCAACGACGCCGTAAGCGTTTATGATTGTACACAACTATATGTTAATTAACCTCTTATAAACTGCTCTAACCCTGGCATCCTCATTGCTTTAGTAAGTCGACATCAATTTCGACTTTTATGGCAAAAGTACTTGGCATCGATTTAGGAACGACGAACTCGTGCATGGCCGTAATGGAAGGCGGCGAGCCTTCCGTGCTGGAGAATTCTGAGGGTAAACGCACGACTCCTTCCGTCGTCGCCTTCGCCAAAAACGGGGAGCGGCTGGTGGGCGAAGCAGCGAAGCGGCAGGGCGTGACCAATCCTCGAAACACCGTTTACTCCATCAAACGTTTCATGGGCCGGAAGTTTGACGAGGTCCAGGAAGAGATCAAACGCGTGCCCTACAAAGTGGTCCGCGCGGCCAATGGTGATGCCCACGTTGAAGTTGAAGTGGAGGGCAAACCAAAGGCGTTCAGTCCTCCGGAAATCTCGGCCATGATTCTGGCCAAGCTGAAAGCCGACGCCGAAGTTAGACTCGGTGAAAAAATCGCCCAGGCGGTCATCACGGTCCCCGCCTATTTCAATGACTCCCAGCGCCAAGCCACCAAGGATGCGGGAAAAATTGCCGGCCTGGAAGTCCTCCGGATCATCAACGAACCCACCGCGGCCTCACTGGCCTATGGTCTGGACAAGAAAAAGGACGAGAAGATCGCGGTCTACGATCTCGGCGGCGGCACCTTTGACATCTCGGTTCTTGAAATCGGCGACGGTGTATTTGAGGTCAAGGCGACGAATGGCGACACGCATTTGGGCGGCGATGACTGGGACAACAAGCTGATCGATTGGGTGCTGGAAGAGTTCAAGCGTGACCAGGGCATGGACCTGCGCAAGCAGCCGGACGCCTTGCAGCGCATCAAGGAGGAATGCGAGAAGGCGAAGATCGCTCTCTCCAGCGCGCAGCAATACGAGATCAACCTTCCGTTCATCACCGCGGACGCCAGCGGCCCGAAACACATCAGCCTGAAACTGAGCCGCGCCAAGATGGAGCAGCTCTGCGACGATCTTTTCGAACGAACGATCACCCCTACCCGAAACTGTCTGAAGGATGCCGGACTGGCCGCAGACAAGATCGACGAACTCGTGCTCGTCGGTGGCATGACTCGCATGCCTCGGGTGGTGGAAACCGCTCGGGCTCTGGTCAACAAACCGCCGCATCAGGGCGTGAACCCGGACGAGGTCGTCGCCATCGGCGCCGGCATTCAGGGCGGTGTCTTGAAAGGCGACGTGAAGGATGTTCTCCTGCTCGACGTCACCCCGCTTTCGCTCGGCATCGAAACCCTGGGTGGGGTTTTCACCCGCCTGATCGAACGCAACACCACGATTCCTACCCGGAAATCCGAAATCTTCTCGACCGCCAGCGACAGCCAGCCGGGAGTCGAAATTCATGCCCTCCAAGGCGAACGCCAGTTTGCCCGGGACAACAAATCTCTCGGCAAGTTCCAGCTTACCGACATTCCGCCGGCTCCACGCGGGGTGCCGCAGATCGAGGTCACCTTTGACATCGACGCCAATGGCATTCTCAACGTGAGCGCGAAGGATCTCGGCACCGGCAAGGAACAAAAGATCACCATCACGGCCGGCAGCGGGCTCTCCAAGGATGAGGTGGAGCGCATGCGCAAGGATGCCGAGGCTCACGCCGACGAGGACAAGAAGAAACGGGAAGAAGTCGAAGCCCGCAACGAAGCTGACAACTCGGTTTATCGAACTGAGAAAATGCTGAAGGACAACGCCGACAAGATTCCGGCGGGTGACAAGTCGAAGATCGAAGCCGCTTTGGCCGAGGTTAAAGACGCGCTCAAGGGCAGCGATCCGGCAGCCATTTCAGCCGCGTCCGAGAAGCTCAACCAAGCATGGCAGGCGGTCAGCGAGGTTCTTTACAAAGCTGCCGCCGAACAGGCAAAAGCCGGGGCCAGCGGTCCCTCCAGCGCCAGTGGCAATGCCGGTTCAGGATCGAGCGGATCCGGAGCTACAGGCAAGGACCAGGGCCCCATCATCGACGCCGAAGTCGTCGACGAGAAGAAGTAACGACCAATCTCCGCAACGGCGATGCGACCCGCGGTCCAACCGCGGGATCCATCGTTCCGGGCGTGGTCGGTCGCGTGATTTTCCCGTCGTGTGTGCGGCGGGACTTGATTCGACTGAAATCGAAAACAACAACACAACACATAACAAACGCAACTATGGCTAGCACCAACCTCAAGCCTCTTGGCGATCGCGTTCTCGTGGAACCGGCCGAAGAGAAGGAAGTCAAAAAGGGCGGGATCATCATCCCCGATACCGCCAAGGAAAAGCCCACCGAAGGCATCGTCCGCGCGCTGGGTACCGGCAAAACTGATGACAACGGCAAGAAGACGCCGTTCGAAGTCAAAATTGGCGACCGCGTCCTGGTCAGCAAGTACGGCGGCACCGAGATCAAGCTGGATGGCAAGGAATACAAGATCTTCAACTCCGACGACCTGATCGCGGTCATCGAGTAATCCATCGCGTTTTAACTCAAACAACAACCAATCCCGAATCTATCTATGGCAGCAAAACAACTTCTCTTCGACGAAGCCGCCCGTCAGCAACTGCTCAAGGGCGTCTCCATGCTCGCCAAGGCCGTCACTGCGACCCTTGGCCCCAAAGGCCGCAATGTCGTCCTCGACAAAAAATACGGCTCCCCGACGGTGACCAAGGACGGCGTCACGGTCGCGAAGGAAATCGAACTGGAGAACGCCTATGAAAACATGGGCGCCCAGATGGTCCGCGAAGTCGCCAGCAAGACGAGCGATGCCGCGGGCGACGGCACCACGACCGCCACGGTCCTGGCCGAGGCCATCTTCCGCGAAGGCCTGAAGCACGTCACCTCCGGCGCCAACCCGATCGGCATCCAGCGCGGCATCCAGAAGGCCATCGAGGCCGCCGTCGCGCAGCTCGACAAAATCGCCAAGCGCGTCAAGGACAAGGAAGAGATCAAGCAGGTCGCCACGGTTTCCGCCAACTGGGACACCACCATCGGCGAAATCATCGCGGACGCGATGGACAAAGTCGGCAAGGACGGCACGATCACGGTCGAGGAAGCCAAGTCGATCGACACCACCCTCGAAGTGGTTGAG
This sequence comes from Limisphaerales bacterium, assembly GCA_044230345.1. Lineage (GTDB taxonomy): Bacteria > Verrucomicrobiota > Verrucomicrobiia > Limisphaerales > JADJPG01 > JBGARF01. The sequence goes on along the minus strand of JBGARF010000003.1, from coordinate 414,028 downwards.
GGCATGCAGTTCGACAAGGGGTATCTCTCCCCCTACTTCGTGACCAACGCCGAGACGATGGAGTGCAAGTTCGAAGACGCCTACGTCCTCATTTACGAAAAGAAGATCACCAGCCTCAAGGACATGCTTCCGCTCCTCGAGAAGATCGCCAAGGTGGGCAAGCCCCTGCTGATCATCTCCGAAGAAGTCGAAGGCGAAGCCCTGGCGACGCTCGTGGTCAACAAGCTCCGTGGCACGCTGAACTGCTGCGCCGTCAAGGCCCCCGGTTTCGGCGATCGCCGCAAGGCCATGTGCGAAGACATCGCCATCCTGACCGGTGGCAAGTTCATCAGCGAAGACCTCGGCTTGAAGCTCGAGAACCTTGAGCTGACCGACCTCGGCCGCGCCAAGAACGTCGTCGTGGAGAAGGAAAACACCACGATTGTCGAAGGCAACGGCAAGAGCAGCGACATCCAGGGCCGCGTGGCCCAGATTCGCCGCCAGATCGAAGAGACGACCAGCGACTACGACCGCGAGAAGCTCCAGGAACGCCTGGCCAAGCTCGCCGGCGGCGTCGCCGTCATCAACGTCGGTGCGGCCACCGAGACCGAGATGAAGGAAAAGAAAGCCCGCGTCGAAGACGCCCTGCACGCCACACGCGCTGCGGTGGAAGAAGGCATCGTGCCTGGCGGCGGCGTGGCGCTCCTGCGCTGCTGCCCCGCGATCGAAGCGGTCAAGGGTGACAACGAAGACGAACGCATTGGCGTTGAAATCGTCAAGCGCGCGATCGAATACCCGACCAAGCACCTCGCCTTCAACGGCGGTTACGAAGGCTCGGTCGTGGTTCAGGAAGTCAAGCGCCGCAAGGGCAACGAAGGCTTCAACGCCGCCACCGGCGAATACGAAGACCTCGTCAAGGCCGGTGTGGTTGACCCGAAGAAGGTCACCCGTACCGCCCTCCAGAACGCCGGCTCCATCGCCGGTTTGCTCCTGACCACCGAATGCCTCATCACCGAGGTGCCGGAGAAGGAAAAGCCGGCGGCCCCGGCTGGTCACGGTCCTGGCGGCGGCGGCATGGACTACTAAGCGTTCCGGTCGGGCCTGCCCGATCCGAACCCAACGATTCACGAGAGGCCGGCGCAAGCCGGCCTCTTTCTTTTATCCCAGCCCCGTCAGAAATCGTTCCAGACACCGCCCCAAGGCCATCGCCGCAGATCCCGTTTTGCGCTGCAACGCCAGCATCCCCGGAATGCTCCCCGGACGGCGCAGCACCTGTCCGATCAAGCCACCGAGTCGCAACGTGCCCGACGACGTGATCAACGGATTGAAATCGATCGGCAGGTCCTCGTCGGCCGCATCAGAGATCACTCGCACTGTGGCCGAGGGGATGCCTCGAACCGAACACAAGCGACGTATCACGCCCGACTCCATCTCGACCGCGTCCGCCTGGGTCTCGCGCCGCAACGCAGCCTTCTCGGCCCGGGTCACCGCCACACGAGACGCACAATGGAACCGCGCAGGAACAGCGCCTGCCCCCCGAAGTCGCCCAGCCGTGACCTCATCGTCGGCATCGAATAGCACGCTGCCCGTCACGATCGCCGTATTGAGTCCGCCGGCAAATCCGCAGGTCAAAACGAGCGTGGGACGGGGCCCGCCGTCGGCTTCATTGAGCGCCCGCACGAAAGCCGACTCCGCCGCCGATGCTCCCATGCCGGTTATAGCGACCCGAAGATCCGGCGTGATCGCCGGCCGGAAATGGCGCCGTTCCTCCTTCACCGCGAAGCAAATCAGGATCACTTGATCCCCGCGAGTCGCTGTTTCCAGATCTGATACAACTGCACGGTGGAATGAACATCCCGCAGGCAATACTCGGCAATTTCGCGGTAACGCCCCTCTTCCATCAGCCGGCCCACATCCATGCCCGTGACGCCATGCGCCTTCGGCGACTCAATTCCAAAGGCCTTGCAATAGAAGTCCAGGTTGAACTTGCGTGCGGCGCCGTCACGCCCGCTGACGCCGTAAAAAGTCAGCTGCTCGGCCAGATCGCAATGCGGCTCGCACTGGTAACGGTAACCCAGCCAGTCTTTGCGCGTGATCGGAACATTGAGCAAAGCGGAGCGCAGGTAGATGAAAGGCACATCGAAACCACGCCCGTTGAAGGTCACGATGTTGTCATAGTGCCGGGCCACGTCCCAGAACGCCGTCAGCAGCTCCGTTTCGTCCACACAAGGCACAAACTCAACCGGACCGCCCTCCGCTGCGTCCTCCTCGTAGTCGTCGGCCACGAATAACACCTGCCCGCGCAGGCTTTCGGAGTTCAGCATCGCGACGCAGACCACACGGGAGGTCAGCGGCCACAGACTCATCATGCGCTCCAACTCCGCCAGCCGCGCCGTCCGCTGCACCTCATCCTCGAGCTTGGCCGCATCGCGAAACAGATACTCTTGTTGGGTTTCGTCGAAGCACTCCTTCGGCTGGGCGGAGGTTTCAATATCGAAGACGAGTGTAGCCATGAAATGTAGGTGGACGAATACGAACCCGAAGCGGTTGATGTGAACGGAAGCCGAATCTTCAGCCTGGTGGAAACGCGAACCGGCGGAAACGTGAACTGACGACCCCGGAAAAAGAACCAGGGTGGAAAACCCGCCCATACTGCACGGATCTCCACCCTGTTGGTTGGAGGAAGTTACTTCTTCTTCTTCGCTGCCTTCTTCGCTTTTTTCTTAGCGGCCATTGTCACTCACCTCCATTCGATTATGTGGGTTCATGGTTGCTGCGCTCACGGCAAAGTACGGTCCACAAGGTCCGCCATCCGTGAGTTGAATTGTTTCCGGGGAAAGATCCGCCGCGTTCGCGGCGTGCGAAGAATGGATCTTCTGAGATTTCTGCCTTGCGGCAACGTGCATTTCGTTTTCTTTCTCATGCACAGCGCCCAACAACGCAAGCATGAAAATTCCGACTGACCCATTTTCTCGTTCCGCATTTCACCGGAGATCGGTCGCCGATCCGTTACTTTCACTCATCGGTGCTGTGCTGTTTTTCATGAGCGCCTCGCCTCCGTCATCGATCGCAGCGCCAACGTCGACGCGATGGAATCTGCTTTCGATTGTCACCGATGATCAGGCGCAATGGTCGCTGGGCGCCTACGGCAATCGCGATGCACGCACGCCACACCTCGATCAACTTGCGCGCGACGGTGCCCGCTTTCTCAATGCGTTCGCCGCCACGCCCGTGTGCTCGCCCAGCCGCGCCTCGTTCCTAACCGGTCGCTACGGAACACAACTCGGCATCACGGATTGGATCTCTCCCACCGAAGCCGCCGCCGGCGTCGGGCTCACGGCAAAGGTCCAAACCTGGCCCATGATCCTCCGTCGCCACGGGTATGTCACCGGCCTGACGGGCAAATGGCATCTCGGCGAACAATCCCACTCACATCCCACACGCCTCGGCTTCGATTTCTTCATGGGCGGACTCTCCGGCGCATTCGCTCCAAAAGATCCCGAGCTGGAGGTCGACGGTCACCGCACACAGCTCTCCGGCTTCAGCGCGGACGTGATCACCGATGCCGCGTTGCGGTTTATCGACACCAATCAAGCGCGGCCCTTCGCCTTGCTGGTGCACTACCGCGAACCACACCAGCCATACGCGCCCGTCGCCGAGGAGGATTCCCGCCCCTTCGCCAACCTCGATCCAGCCGTCCCATCTGTCGCCCACCTCAACACGAACCAGGTGAAGCAATGGCGCCGGGAATACTATGCCGCCGTTCACGCGATCGACCGGAACGTCGGGCGTCTGCTGGCCCGGCTGCGGGCAACCGGTCTCGCCGAACGCACCATCGTCCTCTTTACCTCCGATCACGGCTATATGATCGGAGAACACCGCCTGCATTCGAAGGGCAACGCCCATTGGATTGCCGGCGGCGTCACCGGACCCAAACGCCCGAACCTTTTTGAGGAATCGATTCGCGTGCCGTTGATTGTACGGTGGCCCGGGGTTGTGCCGCCCGGAACAGAAATCGTCGAGGACATCAGCAATCTCGACACCTTTCCCACCGTGCTCTCCATGTTGGGCGTGCCTGCTCCCGCCCGCTGGCGCCAGGAGGGCGTCGACTTCAGCCCGCTCCTCCGAGGCCATCGTCGAGCCGTGCACTCCGCCATCTATGGCCAGTACGATCTCCACAACGGCGGTCTCGCTTTCCTGAGGATGATCCGAGCCGATGGCTGGAAGCTGGTTCGACATCATCTCAGCCGGGATGAAGACGAGCTATATCATCTCACCGAAGACCCGGGCGAAAACCGGAATCGCTACAACGATCCGGCCGCTGCCGACGTCCGCCAGCGTCTTCAGCGAGACCTGACCGCATGGCAGCGCCGGATTGACGATCCACTCTTGAAGCGATGAGACAGGACCGAATCGGTTGATGGATGGAACTCGTCCCAGTTGGAATGGCCGCACGTCGAAGGGCGCCCCTCGGCGGGCGCACTCAAGCCTCAACCCACAGACTCGATACTATCGGCTGCGAATGAAGTGGTGGCATGGGACCGCGCCCAGCGGCTCAGCCCCGGCGGTTCGCCGTCACGACAAACGAGACGATCACGGCACGGGGCCAGTCGTGACGATCACGATGGGGACTTGTTCTGCCCAGACCTTGTCACGTTGAGCGCCGACAATCCCCAATACCCCGATATACGCGCCGATCAGCCACACCTTGAAACATCTCTTCCGGATCATGCGAATGACGATTCCTGCCGGACGCTCAGCGGGTTGACTCCGCGGCTGAGTATTGCCGGCTGCACCATCATCCACTGCGATAGCTCGCGCAGCCATCGGCGAACCCACGAGACGGGAATCCCGGAGCCTACCATGGGTCTGCTCCGGGAAACCCCTAGTCTAGGACAGTGACTCGTCGGTCACGCGTCTAGTTCCGGCCGGTGCCCTGCCAGTTCCATCGCTTCTTGGCGGGTTGGACCGAGACGGATTTTCCGATGGGCCGGGGCTCTGGAGGTGTGGTTGCGATGAGGAAATCGCGGCGGCTTTGGTCGCGAGGCACCCAGACCGTACTGACGGCCGTCGAAGTGTTGCCGGCCGCGTCCCGCAAGGCGATGACCACCGTGTACTTGCGGTCCCTGCCAATGCCGCTGCATTCCGCGCGCAGCTGGGCGGTGAGCGCCCCGGTGATAACCGAGTCGCGCTCGGATTTTCCACTGCCCGGTGCGGAGTCGGCTTCGTTGCTGTAGATGGACACAATCTCCGCCGTCACAGAGCGTCCGGAATTGTCGGTGGCCGTGGCTTTGAAGGTGACGTTGATCATCTTCCTGTCGAGTGGCCACAGGACGCGTTTCGAAGGAGTGAGACCAACGATGAGCGGCGCCTCCGCGTCAGCGAGAAGCTCCGCGTTGCGTTCAACGATGACATTGAAGCTGGCCGTGGCGACGTTGCCCGAGGCGTCTGTGGCTGAGCATTGGACGATGGTCGTTCCTGCGGGGAATGCGGCGCCGGACGGCGGAGTGCAGGTGAACCGGACCCCGGGGCAGTTATCGGTGACGGCGACGTTGTAATTCACCACGGCAGACGGAGCGGTGGCGGCGATCCCCACGGTGATATCCGCCGGCAGACGCAGCAGCGGTGTCTCGCGGTCCTGCACGCGAACCGTAAAGGTATTGGTGACCCTGTTGCCAGCCGTGTCGGCGGCCGTGCAGATCACTGGCGTCGCGCCAACTGGGAACTGCGTTCCGGGTGGAGGCAAGCAGACCAGCGTCCAGCCGGGCGCATTGTCGGCCACGCGCACGGAATACGGCACCACAGCCGAACAGAGGCCGGCTTCCGCCACCACCAGCAGGTTGGTCGGGATCAACACCACCGGCGGCAGATCGCGGACGGTGATCTCGAAATGGCAGAAGTTCGTCAGGCCAGCGGCATCCCGCGCCGTGCAGGTCACCACGGTTGAACCGATGGGGAACGCCGAGCCGGACGCCGGGGTGCAGCTCACGGCAACCCCGGGCAGGTTATCATTGGCCGTCACCGTGAAGCGCACCACGGCGGAGCGGGAGTTGGTGTCGTTAAAACGAGCCAAGTCCGAGGGACAATCGATGGTGGGCGGGACGTCGTCCACCACGGTGACGGTAAAGCGAGCGGTCCGGCGATTACCGGCAACGTCGGTGGCCGTCAGAACCACGGTCGTCACACCGATTGGAAAGCGGGTGCCGGAAGGCGGCTCGCTCGTCGTGGTCACCGTTCCCGGAAACTCGTCGTGCGCCGCGAAAGTGTAGTTGACGCGGGCGTTGGTCTTCCCGGACTCGACGGGAACGATCAGGTTCGCCGGCACTTCAATGACCGGGGGCGTGTTATCCACCACACGCACCAGGGTGGTAAAGGAGGCGTTGGTCTGGCCGTCATTGACCCGGAAGATCACCGTGTGATTGCCGAGCGCAAACCGGTTGGTCACACCGATGATGGCGACGGTCTGAGACAATCCGGCCGGAATGTTCCCCGTGCGGACCACCGTTCCGTCGATCTCAATGTTGTAAGCGAGCGGATTCCCGTCGTCATCCACGGCGATGCCTTCAACCGTGAGGGGGTCTGGCCGGTTCACAATGATCTCCGCCTGGCCCGCGATGCCCGGGAGCCGGTTGACCGGGCTCTCCGGCGGCGGACTGACCGTGACCGTGAAGCTGCAGAAGCTGCAGAGTCGCGAGGCGTCGATTGCGGTGCACGAGACCGTGGTGGTGCCCAGCGGGAAGAAGAAGCCCGAGTGCGGCACACAGACAAACGTGGCGCCAGGCAGATTGTCTGACGCTCTCACGGTAAAGTCGACGATGGCCCCCTGGTCTCCACCAATGGTATATCGCACCAGATTGGGCGAGCACTGCACCGTGGGAAGGATGTTGTCCAAGACCACCACCGTAAAGGTGTTGGTGCTCGAGTTACCCGAAAGGTCGGTGGCCACCACGGTGACGACGTTGGTGCCCAAGGGAAACACGCTGCCGGAAGGCGGCACGATCACCAGATCAATCTGCCCGGGGAAATTATCGGTGGCCGTGACGGGATAAGCCACCACGGCGTTGGTGGCGCCAAGCTCAAGTTCGACCACGATGTTGGTGGCGTGGATCACCGGCGGAACGAGATCGATGACCCGAACGGTGGTGGTCCAAGTCGCCGTGCTCAAGCCGTCGCTGACTTCGAAGATCACGGTGTGCGTCCCCAGACTGAATGTATTGGTCACTCCGAGGGAGGCCGTGGTGACTGCCGACCCGGCCGGCACCGTGCCGGTCTGCACCACGACGCCATCCACACGGATGACATAAGTGAGGGCGTCCCCGTCGAGGTCCGTGGCCACCGCCGCGACCGTCACCGGCGCGTTCGAATAGATACTCATCTCCGTTGGGCCCGCCAGACCAGGCGGGCGGTTGGCGGTACGTTCCCGTACTGTGACCCGGAAACTGCATTCAGAACGATTGCCCGCCGCATCTGTCGCAGTGCAACGAACGTCCGTCGTGCCGAAAGGAAAGAGCGAGCCCGAGGGCGGCACGCAAAGCACCGTGGGCGCAGGGCCCGGCACGTTGTCGGTGGCCGTCACCGAATAAATCACTCGCGCGACATTGGTGCCTGGATCGGCAACCTGCACCAGGTCCTGGGGACACGTGATCGGTGGTGCGACATTGTCCACCACCGTGACGGTAAACGTCCGCGTGCTGGAATTCCCGGACGAATCGGTGGCTATCACCACCACCGTGGTCGTCCCAATCGGGAAAGTGCTGCCCGAAGGCGGTTGCACCACGACTTGAATCGGGCCGGGGAAGTTGTCGGTGACCGTAACTTCGAATTGGACCACAGCGGTATCGGTGCCGGAATCGACGAAGACCGTCCGGTCAGGAGGCACCACGATGACCGGCGCGATGTCGTCGATTACGCGAATGGTGGTGGTGAAATTCGCGGTGGCCTGGCCGTCGTTGACTTCAAACCGGACGGTGTGCGTGCCGAGAGTGAACTGGTTGGTCACGGTCAACGTGCCCAGCGTCACCGGCGTTCCCGGCGGCAGAGTGCCGGATTCAACGATTACGCCATCGATGCGGATGACATAGGCCAGCGCATTGCCGTCGAGATCGCCCGCCGTCGCTTCAATCACGATGGGCGCGTTCGAATTGATGACCACGTTGGTGAGGCCGGTGACCGTTGGCGGGCGATTCACCGGTGGCCGGACATTGACGGTCACGTTGAAGCTGCACTGCGCGCGGTTGCCGGCGGAGTCGGTGGCGGTACACGTGACTGGAGTCGTGCCAATCGGAAAGGTCGACCCGGAGGCAGGCAGGCAGGCCACGGTCGCACCCGGTTGGTCGTCGGTAACCGTCACGGTGTAGGTTACGCGGGCCACATTCGTGCCTGCGTCGGTGAACTGAATCAGATCCGCCTGCGGACAGTTCGGCGTCGGCGCGTTGCCATCCGTGACGGTGATGGTGAATGTCATTTCGGCCCGGTTTCCACTCGCGTCGACGGCCGTCACTTTGATTACCGTAACTCCAATGGGGAATTCATTGCCTGACGCCGGCAGGGAGAGCACGGAAAGGTCACCGGGAAAGTCGTCGGTGGCCGTCACCACGTAGTTGACCTTCGCGGTGGTCTTGCCCGGGTCAGCCCGCACGACAATGTTGGTCGCGTTGATCACGGGCGGAGTGTTGTCGATGACGTGGACGATCGTGGTGTAACTGGCGTTAGTCCGGCCATCGCTCACCGTGAACACCACGAGATGATCGCCACGGGGAAAGGCATTGGTGATGCTCAGGCGTCCAATGGTTTGAGGCGATCCCTTTGCGACCTCTCCAGACTGGAGGATGAGAGAATCCACCGTGATGGAATAATCGAGGGCGTCGCCGTCGTTGTCCTGGGCATCAGCCTCGACCACGATGGGGGCGGGCGAATGCACCGTGATTTCAGGTTGGCCGACCACCGTCGGTGCGCTGTTGGTTCCGCCCCCGGGAGGGATGGGGCCGCCGGCCGCCGGCAGGTTGAAAGCCGCCACCACGAGGCTGATGCAATCGTGCTGGATATAGCCGTGAGTCAAAAGCAGGTCGTTCGTGCCGCGAGTCAATACGCGGGTGATGTCCCAAGTCTTGACGTCCCAGAGATTGCCCCAGCCGTTGGGTCCGTTGTTGTCGGAGGCCACGGTCACGCCCTGGAAAATGCTGCCCCGCCCCTGAAGCACGGTGCCATTTACGACGACCGAGTCGTCCGAGTAAATCTGGCCATCGGAGACATGCATCTGGAGGAAGGCCGTTCCGGTGCCGTAGGTCACGCCGGGCAAAGCTGCATTCCACCCCAAGGCATCAAAATCGTTTGGCGCATTCGAATCGTTTCCTTCGAACAGGAAGATGTCCCGATTGTTGTTGGTCTTGCCGTCATCAAAAAAAACCAGGAGAGAGGCACCGTTGGCATTGATGTTGGTGCCTTGCTTGACGAACTGGGACAGCGAATAAATGCCATTACGCTGCGCCCGGACCTGTGCGGTGACATCGGCCCGGTAGGCCTGGCTGTTGGCAAAGCCCCAGCAATTGTCGTCCGACGTCCCGATGTGCACGCCCGTAATCGTCTGGCCGTCCATGCGAATGGACGCGTTGGCCAGAGGAAAATCGGTGTTCATCGGCCCGTGCCAGTAGAGATAAGCCTTGGTGACGGTGCCCTTGATGCCGGCGAGATTGAGTGCAGCAGATGTCTGGTTGCGCAGTCCGCCGACCGCCCCAACGGCGAAGTCCGTATTGCGAATCGTTTCACGGAAGGAAAGGTCGTTGGCGGAAATCCTTTCCCATGGACCATTGGCGACGCTCAGCATCGCGAAGACCACACCGACCAGCCAGCCCTTGGAACAATTCATCCAGTTCATAGAAGCGCGCTTTCGTTAGAACGTCCTGTCCGCCTGCCTTCCGGCCGACAACGATCGCCCCATTTCGGCGTCCGGCCCTCGGGCCCGGTCGGGACGAGAGCGCCATTGCCAGCGCTGGCCCGACCCGCGGAACCCAAAGCCCGGATGCGTGATTGTTGAGGCGCGATGGTGAACCTGGTTCACGCCCGAGTAAAGGCGGTTTCCTGACTTAGGTCTCGACTAGCACGGTGGCTTACGCATCATACGGACGCGCTGGGCGGCACGAAAGGCTGCCGCGCTTACGACTGTATGAAGAAAGACTCGAAGGACAATGTGAGCGGAAATCGCTTGGGTGGCCGATCAGCTGCAATGAGCCTGGTCGCCGCAGGCCTGTCGGCCCTGACAAACCTCCCGGCGAACGCCCATCCTGGACACCGCCTGACCGAAGCTGGCCCCGCACACCTGTTTACCAGTCCCGACCATCTCCTCATGCTGGTGGGCGTCGCCGTGGCGATCGCCATCGGCGCTCACTGGGTGCGTCAACCGAAGGTCCGTCGCACGATGCAAATCGGAGCCGTGGTGACCTCAGGCGTGGCGCTGGCGCTCTGGATGCGTTAACCGGGTTGGCCGGATTGGCCGGATTGGCCGGACTAACAATCCCCCTGGGTTAATTGTCCTTTCCCGCTTTGTCGTTTTCCAGCTTTGTCCGTTTTCAGCTCTCGGCTGGAGAGCGCGCAGATAGATCGCGCCGCAACTTCATGGCCGCGGCCGAACGCTCCGCTCGCTCAAGACTTTCGGGCGCTAATCACGTGCCCTTCGATCGGTCAAAGGCCGGGAGTCCGTCGATGCTCTTCGCGTTCTTCTGAGCACGATATTGGGCCAGGCCCTCCGGGCCCTTGCTGACGGCCCACTTTTCCAGCGCGTCCCGATGCTTCTCAAACCGCATCACGGGCACACCCCAGCCGCATGAAGTGGACACGCGTTCCACCTGGATTCGGACGATGGAGCGCAACCCGGGATGCGACGGGAACGCCGACGACACCTCGGGAAACCGCGGATCGTCCGCCGCGATCACTTCTCCGCGACCGTGCAGACGGGTGATGTCAGGCTCCCCGTTGAAGGCGCAAAACATCACCACGATCCGCCCGTTTTCACGCAGGTGCGCGGCGGTCTCTGCCCCACTGCCGAACAGATCGGCATAGGCGACCTCCATGGGTCCCAACACGCGGAATCCAGGGCCGCCCTTCGGCGAGCAATTGATGCGACCGGAGTCCGCCAATGGCGACGTGGCCACGAAAAACATGGGCTGCGCCGTCATCCAGGCGGCGAGCTCATCGGTGATGCAGTCGAGTTGCTTGCTCAGAGGAAGTCGTTGATGAGGTTCTCCAAGTACTCCTGGCGTCCGCTCTGGTTTGTCTTCACCTCACCCAGTTTCAGGGCGTAGTCCGACAGCTCTTTGAAGCCGACGCGGCGTTTCTCGATCAACTTGCCGATGCCGGAATCAAACGAGCTGTATCGCTGGCGAACAAACTCGTCGAGACGCCCGTCCTTGCGCAAGGCCGCCGCGATTTTCAAGCCGCGGGCAAAGGTATCCATCCCGGCGATGTGGGCATGAAACAGGTCGACCGGCTCAAAGCTTTCGCGGCGGACCTTGGCATCGAAATTAGTTCCACCGGTGGTGAACCCACCCATTTTCAAAATGCTGAGCATGACCTGGGTGGTGAGATAGAGATCCGTCGGGAACTGGTCCGTATCCCACCCGAGCAGGATGTCGCCCATGTTGGCATCGATGGAGCCGAGGGCATTGGCGGCGATGGCCACTTCGAGCTCGTGCTGCATGGTATGGCCCGCAAGAGTCGCGTGGTTGGTTTCCAGGTTCAGCTTGAAGTGCTCAAGCAGCTTGTATTCGCGCAGGAAATTGAGGCACGCCGCCGCGTCCGAATCATACTGGTGCTTGGTCGGTTCCTTCGGCTTGGGCTCGATGTAGAACGGCCCCTTGAAGCCAATGCGCTTCTTGTGATCGACCGCCATGTGCATGAACGCACCGAGGTGATCCATCTCCCGCTTGAGGTTGGTGTTCAGCAGGGTCGCATAGCCCTCGCGCCCACCCCAAAATACATAGCCCTCACCCTTCAAGTCATGGGTCACCTCCAGCGCCTTCTTGACCTGAGCGGCGGCATAGGCAAACACGTCGGCATTCGGGCTGGTCGCCGCCCCATGCATGAACCGCGGATGAACGAACAGGCAGGCCGTACCCCAGAGCAGCTTGACGCCCGTCTCTCTCTGAAACTTCTTCAGCTCCTTGGCCACCACGTCCAGGTTCTTGTGCGATTCCCGCAGGTTTCGCCCCTCCGGCGCCACGTCGCGGTCGTGAAACGCATAAAACGGCGCGCCCAGCTTCTCGCAGAACTCGAACATCACCGGAACCCGCTTGAGCGCCATCTTTAACGAGTTGGTGCCGTCTTCCCAAGGACGTCGCATCGTCCCGACGCCAAACATGTCGGCGCCCATCCCGCGCATGGTATGCCAGTAAACCACCGAGAAACGCAGGTGTTCCCGCATGGTCTTGCCTTCGACCTTCTCCTCCGGGTTGTAGTGCTTGAACGCAAGCGGATTCTTGGAGTCGGGTCCGTCGTAACGAATGGCCTTAATCTTGGGAAATGCGGCGGGCATAGGATGCAATGTGTCGTCTGTTTCTAAATCGAATCAAAATCGAAAGGCGGACACTATCGGCGACCCGGAACGTTGACAAGTGCTGCGAAGGACCCATCCACGCGTGGCCCTAGACTGGAAGCGAAAACCACGGACCTGCTCACCAGACATGAACCAGGGGACCGCTCGGACGGACCGCGGGCTTTCAGCCCGCAGCAGCGCGTGCCGTAGGCGATGTCCGAGGGTTCGTTCGTGCGTGGCCGATTCCACCCCCTGCGGGCCGCAGGCCCGCGCTCCGGTAGGGCGGGCGCTCCGCCGCCCGCCGCCGAAGCAGTATGGCAGAATGTTTCGGCGGACCTACGCGGTCGACGACGAAGTTGTCCGCATGCCCGGCGCGCTGCGGAGAGCGCGCCCTACCAGGTGGCCCAGTGAAAGAAAACGGGCTCCCCCGTCTACCAAGGGAGCCCGCCTGAAGCCGTCAAGGGTCAGGTCGCCAATTACTGGCCAACCACGCGGAAGAAGGCATTGTCGCCGTCGATATCAATCAGCTCGATCTCAATCGTCCGGTCGTTCGTGGGCAGCTTGTAGTCCTCCCACCCAGCCGAAAGCCGGGTCTTGAATTGAACCTGATACGGCGGCTTGCCGCCCGACCACTGCAAGGTGTAGGTGAAGGTGTTCCGCGTCAGCGATTGCACCTGAAGGTCCGCTGGAATTTGGACCGGGATGCCCGCCGCAGTGGGTTTGCCCAAGCGCCGCACGTCGTCGGCCGAGATGGTCACCGGTCGGAACTGCACGCTGTTGACCAACACCGGAGCAACTTCGCCGTCTTCGTCCGCCAGCAGCGACGCCAGCGGTGACAACGACCAACGTCCGTCCACAATCCCTGAGCTGGCGCTGAGATACTGGAACAAGCCCGTCCCCAAGGGCGGACTACCCGCCGGCGCGGACAACACGTTCGTGCCATCGATGTACTTGCCGAGCTCGCGCTTGGTCAGGTCGAAAGTAAACGCCAGACGATGCCACTCGTCCGGTGTCACCGAGCCGTGATACTGACTGATGCCAATCCCATTGTCGCCATTCACGAACAGATCGCCGTCGTTGGCCGCCGGGAAGTTGGTATCCGTCTGCCACAATGCACGATACCCGGTGCTGGAGGCCGGATAGTAGACATCCATGATCAACGAATATTGGTTCACCCGCTGCCCGCCGCCATTCGGCAGGCCGCCGTGCGGGACCCAATAGCCGTCGGTCTCCGCTCCAGCCGTGTAGCTGAGCACGTTCGCCGTCTCGCCCCCGATCGTGACCGTCTGGTAGATGGTGTTAAATTCCGTCCCCGGCAGGTATTGCAGATCGCGACCAATCGTGGACTTCAGGCCGTCCGCAAATACCGCTCCCTCGTTGAAATCCCATTGGCCGGAAACAATCGGGATACCCGACGCATCAGGACCGCCCAGGGCCGCGATTTCGTGGTCGCGCATCTTGTAATTACGGAACTGGATGCTGTTAACGTAGGCGAGTTGGGATTCGCCGTCGTTGTCCTGAAAGAGCTGCGCGGTGGCCCGCAAGGAATGCCGGGCATCAACCTGCGGCGCGGTCCGGGTCTGGTCGGACACCTTTACGCCGTCGATGAACTTCGAGATCACCGGGGCATCGCCCGTCAGGTCGAGGGCGAAGGCCACCCGATGCCACTGCATCGGGACCATCGCGCCTTGATAGTTGCCGCTGATCCCGATTCCGCCGCCGGGGTTTTTGAACAGATCGCCGTCGCCATTGGCATCGGTCTGGATGAAGGAAAACCACTTATTCGTGTCACCCATCAAGACGTCAAAGATCAACGTCCATTGATTAACCATGGTTGCCGTGGGCGTGCCGTTCGGGACGGCTCCGTGCGTCATGATCAGGCCCACTTCCGGACGTCCCGAGGTTGGCCCCTGAAAACGCATGACTTTCGCCGGCACACCGTTGATGTCGGGAATGCCGAACGAGGTGGTGGAGCCGAACTGCACCAGTGCAGCGGTCGGCCCACCGACGCCGCCCATGTATTCGAGCGGCTTTCCAATCACGGCCGACAGATCCCCGTCGAAATCCCAATGCCCCGTGATGCCGGAGGCCTGCTCCGCCCCGACCGTCGTAAACTGCCACGTATTCGTCGCCAGCAAACCCGCGTCACCGTAGACCAGCCGGGCCGTGTAGACGGTCTTGTTCGCCAACGGTGCGGCCGGCTGATGTGTAATCGTCGTGTAGATTCCGGCTTTGTCCTGCGTGACCGAAGCCGGCGTGCCGTTGATGGTCAACTGAACCGTCGCAGCCGAAAGCGGGGTCAGCCCGTCCCGGATTACCGCGACAATGGCTCGATCCGTGCGGACGTCCACCTCGCCGGCCACCGGGCTGACTGTCAGGAGCACCGGATGCTCTGGATCCGTCACTTCGAGGACCGACTGTCCATTGGTGCCCGCCCGATAAATCCCGGCCACATCGGCGGCATCCAACGCCCGGCGCCAAATCGCCACATCATCAATCAAGGCATCAATGTCAGACCCATACGTGCCTGTCCCATCCTGACCGATGTTGGTCGGAAGCGCGGCGGAATCGATGCTGCCAACGGCCGGCCCGATCGCAGAGGCATTGATCAGAACTCCATCGGCGTAGGTCGATGCTTTGCCCTCTCGGTCAAAGACCACCACCACGTGGTGCCATCCACCGTTCCCGTAAATCGTCGGGCCGTCGTAGTCCGCACGACCATTGTTGTCCTCCGTGAAGTTCCACTGGATGGCGCCGCCGCTGTCGGTGGCGATTACCCACCCCGGTTTTCCACCGTCGTCCCAGTTCTTGTTGGACAGGAACGAAGGGTCGCCCGAAAAGCTGTTCAGCTTCGCCCAATAGGAAATCGTAAAGTCCGTCGTATCCGCAAAATTCAGCTCGGATGGCGTGCCGAGCGTCACGTAGTTGTAAACCGAGCTACCCTTGGCGGTGATCACATGCACCGCACCCGACCCGATCCGGCCGGCTTCAATCGTCGGCGAGCCCGCCGCCGTCGCTGCCACGCTCGAGCCGGGGGCCGTGTTGGCGTAGTCGCCATCGAATTTGAGGTGAACGACGAGATCATTGAGGATGCTGCCCCCGATCCCGGCGGCGGCGTTAGCGCTTGCGACTCCGCCCAATGCCAGGACGGATGCAAGCAGGGTTTTGTATTTCATAGGTTGCGTTGCTAGGGTTGGTTTCTGAGGGAAGACTCCGAGGTGGATTCGATCGTTACAGAGTTCAGTCGATGCGTTGACGTCGGTGCGTAGACCGTGACCGCGGAGTTGCCATTGGTTTTGGACCTTGCTGGTCTATCAGAAGCCCGCTCCTCGGTCAATCGCCGAGACCGTGATGACCGTGATGGGGGGTGCAATTGAATGCGGGTGAGGTCCCGAGCGTGGTGGGCGATGGATTCAAAGCGAAAGCGGCGGTGCCCGCCGCAGTCCATGACGCTCCGCGTGTCCGCGGGCGCCGGGCTGTCGCGCCAGCGTCGTGGAGTGCGGGGCGCAGCACCGCTTTGGATGGAGCACGCAAGCGCTGCCGCGGCGCTCAAGACTGAGCCCGGCCCGGCCAGACCCGGTGCATAACGTCCGCACTCTTGCGGAACGTCAGCCCTGTCTTCACCCGTTTTTGATCACACCCCTTGATGGGTGCGATCGGAAGTGGCGGTCACCCACACTCACGGACCGCGGACCTGCACCCGTGCGTTTGGAAATGGCGGTCAATCGGAATGCCGCTTTCAACGGCACCCTTCCAGACTCATTTCGATCCAGGCCCGGTCGGATTCCCTTCCGCTACCACAACCGGCCCGGGTCTTTTGACTTGTTCGCTCCACCCGACCAAGGCGGCGCCCGCGACGATCAGGGCGACCCCGCTCCAGCGCAGGGCCGAGACGTCCTCGTGCCGGATAAACTTCGCGGCCAAGGCGGTGAGCACGAAGCCGAGCGAGGTTAGCGGCCAAATCAGACTCACATCATGTTTGCGCAGGAGAATCATGAGCATGACGAAAAAGGCCGTTTCCATGACGACGCCCAGCAGGACGTTGCCGTTCGTGGCGCCTTGAACAATGAGACGCCCGATCTCGCGGGGGGTGTAGGCGCCGGGTTCGCCCAGTTGTTTGAGACCCTTGCTGAGATAGACCACACCCATGGCTTCGAGCACCAGGGCGGCCAGGAGGAAGAGAAGCAACTTTTGCATGATTACAATTCCGCGTAGCGAATCCGGCGCAGGTCCAACTCATCCGCCAACGCCTTCACGCGGGGGCTGATCAACGCGGCCAGTTCCTGCGGAAACTCATCGACCGACGGATGTGAGTAAAGCTCGGAATCGCCCGGGGGCAGCGCGGGCAGAAGCTTCAGCAGATAGGCCTCAGTCACGCGGGCGTTTTGCAGCAGACCGAACACGTGCTCGGTGTGTTTCAGTCCACGAATCCGCAGCGCGGGCGCCGCCCGTCGGGCCAGCGCCTGGTAGATGAAAGCGTGACTCAGCCGGTAAAACCAGCGTCCTGCCGCCAAGCGCGCGTCGAGTCGGAGCGATTCGCGCGTGAGACGAACGTGGGTGATGCCCCAATCCGAGGCGTGTTCCATGAGGAGATCGAAAACGACCGGATGCAAATGCAGATGCAGATGCCCGTTCACATGGTCCAGCGGAAGGCCCGTTCCCCGGAACCGATCGAACTGGGCCTGCATCTCCGCGCGCAGCTGCGTCCGCAGACCGCGCCGGGCGAAGTAGCGGACTCCGGTGAGGACCGGATTGGAACTGAACTCGCCGCGGGCATTGACCAGTCCCGGGATGGCGCCGGGCTGCAACGCGGAACGGCCACACAGCAGGGCAAGGTGCAGGCCAACGCCCAGGTGAGGAAGATCGCGGGCGATGGCCACCGCCTCGGCACATGCCGGCTCGTTCACCATCAGGCTCGCCGTCGTGAGGATGCCGTCGACATTGGCCCGTCGAATGGCCGCGTTGATGCCCGGCGATCGACCGAAGTCATCGGCGTTGACGATCAGCCGGCGCATCGCCGTGCTCACGGATGCCCGTAGCTGGGGGCGAATCCGCCGAGAACGTGGCTGGACCAGCCCCGGCCAATCAGCAGCAGCTTATGCGCTTTGCTCAGCCGGGTGGGACGGGGGCCGAAGACATCGAACCGGCCGGCCTCGAGTTTGCGGAGCAGACGCCAATAGACCGAGCCCATCAGCTCTGCCGCCAACATGGAACGGCGATCCTCTCGGGGAAGCGTCTGCCGGGCCAGCTGGTAGAAGTGGCGGGCCCGTTGCGCCATGCTCTCCGCCAGGCGTCGAAACCGGTCGGAATACTCGAACCCAAGAATCTCACTCTCCCTCACCCCAAACCGGGCGAGCTCGGCACGCGGCAGGTAGATTCGACCCCGCTCCGCATCCGTCCGCACATCGCGCAAAATGTTCGTCAACTGCAGCGCCTTGCCCAGGGCATCGGCATAGGCCCGACAGGCCTCGTTCTGATACCCAAAAATCTCAATGCTCAGCAACCCGACAACCGACGCCACGCGATAGCAATACTGCTCCAAGTCCGCGAGTGTCTCGTAGCGTTTGATGTCGAGGTCCATTTCGCAGCCCCGGATCAATTCGTCAAAAAGCTCGAAGGGCAGCCGATACGTTTGAATGACCGGCTGGAACTCCTGATTGACGGTGAAGAGCGGCTTTTCGCCCCGGCAGGCGCGGGAGACGTCAGCCCGCCACGCCGCCAGCTGGTGGCGACGCTGATCGACCGGCACGGCGTCCTCATCTGCGACGTCATCCACTTCGCGGCAAAATGCATACAAGGCCGTCATCGCGTCGCGTTTCGGCTTTGGCAGCAGGACAAACGCCAGGGCGAGGTTGGATGCGCTCTTGCGGGTGATGGTCGCGCTTTGTTGCATGCGCCCGGGGGGCTGGGTCCAGGTCTAAGTCCAGGTTTAAATCCAATCGCCAGTGGTGGGTGCGACAGCCCGCTAGCCGGGCCGGATGATACGGGGGCGCTCGCGCTCCGGCGCGGGTTCAACTGGGGCTGACGACAAGGTCTGGGTCTCGGTCAAACTGGTCGACGCGGACGGCTCTGGCTCTTCCGGGCGGGCAGGAGGGAGACCGCCCGTTTCCCCAAGCGTCGGATTGCGGCCCCATTTCTCGGTGCTTTCGCCACGGCGGCGGCGCCGCCGATGACGGGAGGTGTCTTCTTCCCGTCCGGAACCCTTCCGACGTTTTTCAACCACCAGGGCGCCGCGGGCGTTCTTGGGACGTTTCCGGATGAAGTAAGCCCAAACGAGAAGGACCAACGCCAAGGCGGCAGCGCAACCAACGACCACGATCACGTCTGTGCTGGTGCCACTGCCACGGTTGACTTTGAGCGCGTCGCGGAGCGCACCTGGATCGGCCGCATTCGGCGCCGCCTGGGCCAGCAGGGAAATCAGGTTCAAGTTCATGATAGTTCGCGGCTGGCCGTAGGAGTTCCTTCCTCCTCGGCATCTGTGTGAATGTTGAGCCGTTGCATACGATAGCGCAGGGCGTGCCGGCTGATCTTAAGCTGCTCCGCCGTGCGGGTCAGGTTATAGCGATTCTGGGCCAGCGTGTTGAGGATAAACTCGCGCTCGAATCCGGCCATGACCTCGTCGATGGATCGATCCGAAGGCACGATGGGCAGCTCGCCCTTGCGGAGGCGGGTTTCCAGATGGAACTCCGGGAGATTGGCCGGGTGAATTTCATTGGAGGTCTCCAGAATCACGGCCCGTTCCACCACGTTGCGCAGTTCCCGAACGTTGCCCGGCCAGTGATGGCTGAGGAGTTTCTGTTGGGCGGCGGCCGAGAACGTGTGGATCTGCTTGCCCATCGCCGCATTGAACTGGCGCAGAAAGAAATCGGCCAGTGCCAGCACGTCCTTGCCCCGCTCCCGCAACGGTGGAGGGCGCAGCTGCACCACGTTCAACCGATGAAACAAATCCTCCCGAAACTGATTCAGGCGGATCGCGTCGATGATGTCCCGGTTGGTCGCCGCGATCAGCCGCACGTCAACCTTGAGCTCCTCATTGCCGCCCACCCGCGAAAAAGTGCCATCCTCGAGAAACCGCAGCAGCTTGGCCTGCAACGGACGGCTCATGTCGCCGATCTCATCCAGGAACATGGTCCCGCCATCGGCTTCCTCCACCCGGCCCAGCTTTTGTTTGAGCGCGCCCGTGAACGAGCCCTTCTCATGACCGAACAGCTCGCTTTCCAACAGGTTCTCCGGAATGGCGGCGCAGTTGATCCGGATGTAGGGCTTGAGCCGACGCTGGCTGAGACTGTGGATGGCGCCCGCCACCAGCTCCTTGCCCACCCCGCTCTCACCCACCACCAGCACGGTGGCGTTCGACACCGCCACGGTCCGAATCAGGTTCTTCAGCTCCGTCATGCGGGGCGAACTGCCGATAATCTGATCGACATCGAACTCCTGCGTCGCCTGCGTGCGCAGCCGGGCATTCTCCTGAATCAGCTTGAACCGCTCGGCACAACGGGAGACCGCATGCAGCAGTTCCTCCGGCTCGAACGGCTTGGCCAGATAGTCAATCGCCCCCGCCTTGATGGCCTCCACCGCCAACTTGGGCGTCGCATACGCCGTGATCATCAGGACCGGAAGCTCCCGGTGGGATTGACGCAGGCGCGACAGCAGATCGTAACCGCTCATCCCGTTGAGATGCGCATCGGTGATGACCATGAAGAACGGCTCCCGACCCACCAGCGCCAAACCCTGCTCCGCGCTGTCCACCGTCCGCGCCGCGTAGCCCTCATCCTCCAGCATCGTCTGAAGGGAGAGTCGCATGTTCTTCTCGTCATCGATGACGAGGACAGGTGGCAGGACTGCGCTCATGCCGAGGTCCTAATGGTGCGAGTGGGAAAGGTCAGGGTGAACTTCGTGCCTTTGCCCAGCTCGGATTCGACCTGAACCGTCCCGCTGTAAAGCTCGGTGTTGTGCTTCACGATGGCCAAGCCGAGGCCCGTACCCTTTTCCTTGGTCGTGAAGTACGCCTGGAAAATCTTGTCCAACCTCGTCTTGGAAATGCCCGGCCCGTCGTCGACCACCGTGATCACCACGGTCTGGCCTTCGCCCGCGTGCGCGGAAATCTTGATCATGCCCCGCCCCACCATGGCTTCGCGGGCGTTCTGGATCAGGTTGATCAAAACCTCGGAAAGATGCCCCCGCTGCATCATCAGGACCGGCAGGTTAGGCGCGTAATCCTTGATGACCGTCACCGGATATTTGGCGGCGGGCGGCAACGCCAGTTCAATGGCGCGATCAATCTCCTCGGTCACCGCCAACCTCTCGACCTTACCCTCGGCGAGCTGCGCATAGCCCATGAGCTTGGTGATGGTGTTGTCGGCGCGCGTGATTTCCTCCCGGATGATCTCGACCTGCTGGGGATTGACGGCCTTGCCTTCCTGCAACGAGCGCTGGATGGAGTAGGCCGCATTGTTGATGATGCCCAGCGGATTCTTGATCTGATGCGCGATCTTTGCGGCCAGATGCCCGGCCGATCGCAGCTGTTCCTGCCGGACCGCAAACTCCCGCGCCTCCTCGGTGGCCCGCCGCTGCTTTTCAAACAGCACCTGCACGCCATAACAACAAATCGTGGTCATCCACAGCACGATCAACCGCAGCACGAACGGCTCCGGCGTGGCTTCACCACCAGAAACCTGTTCGGCAAAATCCCGGCTGCTGTCGGTGATGAAAATGTCGAGCAACCCCGCGCCGAGGTAGCAAAGGCTGACCGAGAAATTCAGGATCAGCTGTGGCGCCGCCAGCGGACAACTCAGGGCATTGCGGGCGATCAAACCCAGGAACAACCAATAGACAATGCTGGCAAATCCGCCCGTCACGTAGGCCAGCGTCGCCACAAACAATCCGTCCAGAAAGCTCGAGGTGAAGATGACTCGCTGAATCATCGAGCCCGGCAGCTTCCGCCCGAAAATCAACAGCCCGGCCACAACCACCGTGACCAACAGGTAGATGATGAAGAATCGCTCGATGAGCTGTTGCGCCACCGACTGCGGAAGAGCGACGTCCTCGAACCATCTCGAAAAATAGAGGTTGTAGAGCAGGATCAGGACGAACACGCCCTTGACCGGCAGGATGACATCGCGCTCGACCGTCTTGAGCCGAAACGACATCTGCTCCGGCGGCGGCGACGTCTCGTCCAGCAGCTCCCTTAGTTGGCCCCACACTGGCCAGCGCGACGGTTTCATCGACCGGGAGCTGGCACGGCGTTCGCCAGCCTGCGACGGGCCGGGAAACGTGTTGGCTTGGGTCTCACTGGACATGGGTTCAGCTTTGGATCGTGACGTGAGCGCAATGGTATCATCTTGGCCCTCAGTCCGCTACCCCGGAAATCGGGCGCTTGGGGCCCCCCTCGGCGGACCCATAATCCTCGCGAAAACGCCGCCAAATCACCACAAACGCCGCCGCGAAGGCCCCCGGTTCCCCTGCCAGCCAGCGATTCACCTGCTCCAATTCGAACCAGTCGCCCCGTTCAATCTCATCCGGGTGCAGCCGGAATGGCCCCTCGTGAAACGCCCGGTAAATCCAGCAGAACTCCTGGCCCGTCTCCGCACAGGCCGCCAGCTTGAACAGCCGCTCCGGCGTTCCGTCCAGCCGGACTCCAATCTCCTCCCAGACCTCCCGCACGGCACAGTCATCGTAAGCCTCGCCCCGGTCCAAATGTCCCGAAGCCGACGAATCCCAGGCGCCCGGGAAGCAGTCCTTCTTCATCGAACGTTTCTGCAGGAAAATCCGACCGGCCCGATCAAAGACCAGGACATGCACCGCCCGATGCTTCAGACCCGTCCGATGCACCTCGCTCCGCGGTGCCTGTCCCACCACCTCATCCCGATCGTCCACCACATCAAAAATTTCCTCGCTCATCGTGCCGAACTTGCCGACAGGACTTCCGTCAGTCGAACAAATTGTTCCAGACCCACGGCCTCAGCCCGCGTGGTCACGGAGATCCCCACTTCCGCAAACGCCCGCTCCAAAACCTCTCGCGCCCACTCCGCCCGCAACAGTTTCATCATCATTTTCCGCCGTTGGGAAAAGGCCCGCTTGACCAGGCGATAGAACACAGGGCGATGCTCTGCCGGCAACAGTTCCTGCTCCCGTCGATCCATCCGCAAACACCCCGACTCCACCTCGGGCGCCGGGAAGAAGCAGCCCGCCGGGATCTTGAACAAGGACGTCGGCCGATATCGCAGCTGCACCAGCAACGTCAATACCCCGTAGGCATCTTCATCCGCGCCGGCCATCAAGCGCTGCGCCACTTCCAATTGCAGCGTGGTCACCAGGCGCTCCGGAGGAATTCGCGCCATGGCCAGCTCGACCAGGATCGGCGAAGCCACCGAATACGGCAGATTCGCCACCAGGCTCCAACCACTCCAGTCCTGCCGCTCCGTCACCAACTCCATGGCGTCAGCGTGCTGCAGGGTCAATCGCCCGCCCGAACCACCGCCGCTGCCCAACGCTCCCGCAAAACGCTCCCGCAATACCTCCACCAGGCGACCGTCCTTCTCGATCGCCAAAACGTCCGCTCCAGTCTCCACCAACCGCTCGGTCAATGGCCCAAGCCCCGGCCCGATCTCGAGCACCTTGTCCCCAGGTGACAGCGCCGCCAGTTCCACGATGCGCCGCAGTTGATTGCCATCGTGCAGAAAGTTCTGACCCAACGAGCGGGTGAGTTGAATCCCGCGTTTCTCCAGGATCTCCCGCATCTCGGTCAGGGTCATGCCAGTTTCTTCAGTTCCACCGCCACCGCTTCAACGCTGGCGATCAGTTGCTCTTCCGTAATGGTCAGCGGCGGGGTCCAAGCCAACACCTCGCCATGTTCGCCTTCCGGCAGAAAGACAAAGCCCCGCCGCAACAGCGCGGTTACCAGCCGCCAGACGACCGCCGTGGCTGCCGTGCCCGCCGTGGCCCCTCGCGCCGAGGATCCCCCTGCGCCCTTCCGGCCCGGCAACCCCACCTCCAGCCCGGCCATCAGACCCACGCCGCGCGCTTCGAGGTGCAAACCAGGGGCGCGCAATTCCCGCAGCGCACCCAAAAGCTGGCGCCCCAACCGTGCGCTCCGCCTCGGCAAATCAAGCCGCCGAATCTCCGCGAGCTGCGCCAACGCCATCGCGCATCCCACCGGATGCCCCAAAAACGTGCTCGTGTGAATCGCCTCACCCGTCGAGACCGGCCACGCATCCATCACGTCGGCCCGCCCCACACACGCCGACAACGGGAATCCGCCGGTCAACGCCTTGCCCAAGCAGATGAGATCCGGCACCACGCCACTGTGTTCACACGCGAACCAGCGACCGGTCCGCCCGAACCCCGTATAAATCTCGTCGAGCACGAGCAGCGCCCCATGCTGATCGCACAATGCCCGCATGCGCGGCAGAAAATCCCGAGGCGGTACGCGGATGCCTCCCCGCGCCTGCATCGGCTCGACCAGCACCGCGCCAATCCCGTTCTTTCCACCCGTTCGCAACAGGCGTCGCACCGCACGCTCGGTTTCGACGAGCGAAGGTTCATCGACCGGGAACGGCACGAAGCGTCCGAACTCACGCAGCTGGTCGCGGAATTCACGCCGAAAATGATCGCGATGGGTCACGTTCAGCGCCCCGTAGCCCAGCCCGTGATAGCCGCCCTCGAAGGCGATCACCCCCGGCCGGCCGGTGGCCAAACGGGCGGTCTTCAACGCCGCCTCCACCGCTTCAAAACCCGAGCTGCCCAGAATGGTTTTGCCCCGGCCCCGCGGCTGCCAACGCTCGAACGTCACCCGGCTCAGCTCGCGCACCAACGCCGCCTTCAACGGATGCGGATGCACATCGCCCATCGCATGCAACAGCCAGGCCATCTGACGTCGCCCGGCGCGCACCACCGCCCCGTTGGCATGTCCCGCCGCCGCCACGCCAAAGGCCGCGGTCAAATCGAGATAACGCCGACCGTCCACGTCCCATACGTGGCATCCCCGCGCGCGATCCCAAACGATCGGCCACGACCCATCCGCCGCCATCGACGTCACATTGCGGGATTCAAAACGGCGCAGCTGAGCAAAGACGTCCCCGCTCCTTCGGATTTCGGATTTCGTCATTCGGGTTTTCCTCACACGCCGCGTCGCTCCGGCGCCCAGACGACCTTGTGCATCTGCAACTGGAACCGCACCGGCAGCGCATCAGCGATGATCCGCTCCACCAATTGCAGCCGGCTCAAGGGGGTTTGTCCCGTCGGGACTGCTTTCAGCGCGGGATGCTGCTGCTCCGGTGCCAGCGGGGCGACCCAAGAGAAAAGCACCGGACACACGTTGTGCAGCCGATGCTCGGTCACCTGTGCCTTCGCCCAGTCGTAGTCCTCGACGGTGCCAATGACGAACTTAACTTCGTCCGTGGCGCGCAGGTGCGGAAGATTCGCCCAGCGATTCCGTTCCACCTCGCCGCTGCTGGGACATTTCAAATCCATGATGCGATGCACCCGTGGGTCCAGCCCCGAAATATCCAACGCCCCGCTCGTCTCCACCAACAAGGTAAAGCCCTCGTCGCAGAGTCGTCGCATCAGCTCCGCCGCCCCGGGCTGGAGCAATGGTTCGCCCCCGGTGAATTCGACCAGCGGCAGACGCACCGCTCTGCCCTCACCGGACGGCCGGCCTGAACTGGCCGCATACGGTGCCGACAGCTCCCGCACGCGGCCAAGGATCTCCTCAAAGGTTCGCTTGCGGCCTTCGGTAAAGGCATAAGCCGTGTCGCAGTAGGAGCACCGCAAGTTGCATGCAGTCAATCGGACGAAGACGCACGGCAGCCCGGCGAAGGTGCTTTCGCCCTGCAGGCTCAGGTAGATTTCGTTGACGACGAGCGTATCGGCCACGGTGGGATGTAACTGGTCTTTCGGGCTGGGATGCAAGTCCCCGGTTGTGGCAGGGCGTAAGGCGCCCATCCGGATCAGTCACCTGCCTGCCGCGATGACCAATAACCATTTCTCAATTCGAAATTCCAAATGCGAATGGCGGAAGTGCTTCCAGATTCGCCCCAGCGCCAACGGCGCCGGAAACCTCACAAGCTTTGGCGCATTCGATCAACAGGATCCCGACTCTCCGCGTCGCGAGCCCCTGCGTCGATCGTTCGCTTCATGGGAAGCGGCTCGTTCTTTCAGACCTGCTCACGAGACATGAACCTGATCGACTCAATTCGTTGAATGGGGAATTTGACATTGATTATTGGTTATTTGGAATCGACCCGTATCCGTTGGCTCCCCGCGATCACCAATAACCATTTCTCAATTCGAAATTCCAAATGCGGTTCATGGGAAGCCACCCGTTCTTTTTAGACCTTCTCACCAGACATGAACCGGTGGGCTGCGGGCTTTCATTCTCACGCGGATCGGGAATTCGTTCCGCGTGATGCCGTTGATTCATCGAATGGCGGAAGTGCTTCCGCATTCGCCCCAGCGCCAACGGCGCGCGATCTCTCAGCCCAGCCCAGCGGGCTGGGTTCACGAGTGAATCATGCGTCGAGCGGCCTGTTGGGCCGCGACCAAACGTTTGGTTGGAGAATCGATCCCATGCGTGGCGCTCAGCAAACTCGATCCGTTGTCGACGCGGGGAGCGGTGATTCTTGCCACGAATGGGTCGCTGCCGAACTGCGGCGAACCGTCACGGAATCGCGTCCCTTCAGGCCGCGGGACGAATGGCTCGATGGTCAACCGAGCCCGTTGGGCTGGGCTGAGAGATCACGAGCCGTTGGCGCTGGAGCCGACCCAATACGGCGCCGGGACGGCGAGGACTATTCCGGAGGGGCGGTTCATGGGAAGCGGCCCGTTCATTTTTGACCTGCTCACGAGACATGAACCGGACATCCCCCCTTGCTCTTAATCCTGCTCTTGCTCTTGCTCTCTTCGGGAGGAGCAAGAGCACGATTAAGAGCAAGAGCAAGAACCGGAGGGGCGGTTCATGGGAAGCTACTCGCCAACGACGACTCGGGTGGATTCGGCACGCCCAAAACAAAACGCCGGAGGACGAATCCTCCGGCGTTGCGAGATTTGCGCGAGCTGCCGATTACTTGGCGGGCGCGTTGGTCACAGATTCGATTGCAGTGGCCACTTTGTTGGTGTCGCCGCCGCTCGAGTCCTCGGTCTTCGGCTTCGTGCCGAACTTGCCCCCGGTGAGCTGGTGGACGAGCCCGAAGTGATTCAACAGGCTGCCGATGAAGCAGACGATCACGACGAACAGCACCAGCTTCGGCCAGGTCGGCGGGCGTTCCGCGAACGGATCATCCGTCGCGGCCGCCTTGGCCCCGGCGGGCAGAGCGGACACTTCGGTGAGCGAACCGCCGAACGGCACGTTCATCTTGACGCGCCCATTGATGGCCCAGCCGTTGGCGTCGAGGATCGGCGCGAGGTTACGCTGACGCAGCTTCAGCCAGGCAATCAGCATGGCCGGGCCGGAGATGACCAGCAGCAGCCCGACAAACGCGAGGCAGACCTGCCAGAAGGGAAGCTGGAGGACACCGCCGAGGTAGCCGGCGAAGGCGGCGAAGGCCGTGCCAATGGCGCCAAACGCGACGCCCATCGCAGCTACTGCGCCCACGTCCACCTTCTTCGCCTCCGGCTTGGCCTTGTCCACATTGGCCGTCGACGTCGCCGCCGCCGCGAGCTTGGCGTCGGCCGCCGCATCGGCGGCAGCGGCGCGCTTGGCGACCTGTTCCTCAATCATCCGAACGAGCTTTTTGTAAGGCGACCAGAACGCCTGACGAATGCTAATCGGATTCTCAATCAACTTGGTTACCGTGGCATCCCAGTCGCGGCCCTTGCGGTCGTAGAACACGCCGTTGCGACCAACCATCAGGAAGTCGCCGTCGCCACCCGTGAACGCCGCAGCGATGGTCATCTTCTCGCCGCCGGGCCGAGTGCAATCACAGTAGGCAAGGTAGGTCTTGGCCAAACCGGCCAGAGCCGCGTGCTTGCCCGCATCGGTGACGTGCACACAGAGGTCGCAGCTGCGGCCGTCGAGAAAAAGCGTGCCCGCCTGGAACGTCGCCTTGCGTTTGCGCCCGTAGAAGTCTTCGAACGACACGAAATTCGTCAGCAGGCCGCGCAGGTCGCGCGTGAGACGGACGAGCTTGTCGACATTGACGATGCCGTTGGCTTCGGCTTCCTGGGCCTTGTCCTTGGCGATCAACTGCGTGATCGCGTCCTTGGACTTGCCGCCAAGAATTTCGCGCACGCGTGCCAGGCCGAGCTTCTCGACCGACGTCCCGGCCTTGGACCCGACCCACCCGCCATACGCGCCCAGTTTGGCGCTGACTCCGGCCCATTCGGCTTCGGTCAACGAGGCCTTGTCGCCCAGCATCGGCTTGATCACTTCGGCATTGAGCTTGGCCACCGCGTCCGACCAGGCCGGGTTCAGCCCGTCCTTCAACGGCAACGCCTTGCCTGCTTCCACCCGGGCCAGCGGGAAGCCGGAAACCTCCGCCGCGGAAATCGAAAGATCCTTCGCGGTCAGGGTCAAATACTCCGACTCCTGACGGTTAAGGGCAGCCACCGCCCGCGTGTCGAATGCCGCCAGCCGGCAGCGGGCAAAGAAATCATCGACCTTCGCTTTGATCGCGCTGAACGTGGCGAATCCACCGGCGGTGGCCGGCCCGAGCGCCAGGATGGCCGCGTCGGATTCCGCCTTCTTGTTCCAGTCGGCAAATGCCTGACAGTCAGCGAAAAATTGATCGACCTTGGCCTGGCTGACCCCGGGCTGGCCGCTGCGATCCGCCTCGCCACCCAGGCAGGCAATGATGTCGGTGATCACCGCCGCCACCGGAGCATCCGCCGCCGCGGCGGGCACAATGCCGTCGCCGTTGAACTTGGTGGACGCGAAAATCTTGACCGTGTCCGACGTGTCGGCGGTGGAGATGGTCGTGGCGTTGGCCTTGCCCAGATTGGTTAGGATTTGCTTGGCCGACGCCAGAAGCTGCTTGCCTTCGGGCGTGGCATCGTTGATCGCGGTCAGCGGCAGGGCATCCGCGCCCTTCAATATCTCGCCGGCATCCTTGAGCATCGATCCCGCCCACTTCACGGCAGCAATGACCTCGGGTGCGCGCACCCGGCCGTCCTTGTCCGCGTCAATGAGATCGAGGGTCTTGGTGTCAAACTCGATGCCGCGCGTGGGACAAGCCAGGGCGGCCCAGAGTTTTTGATCCAGTTGATCGAGCGCGAGCAAATCGGCTCCCGATGTGAAACGCACTTGGTCGAAACCTCCGGCGCGGAAAAAGGTCCATTGATGACTCATAGCACTAGGATACGGACGTGTTGACTGCTGTGTTCTGCGGCCACACCCGAACGGATTCCTCTCAGGATTGGCAGGAACGTCGGCTCCCCGGTCCCCTGAGTCGCCGACAATGCCGTCCCGATGCCCCCATCGGAGTTCAGCGTTAGGATGTGTGATTAGTTCGATTGACTCGAACGGGGCCGACTATAGGCGGGGAGACAACGCCTGCAAGCGCGGAAATCATTCTGCCCTCCAACTCTCTTGCTCGGTTCGCGACAAGTCCGGTCAATCGTTTCGATGAAAAGTTTCAGTTGCCCAACCGCCGGCCTTCCTCTCTCCTTTCCTTCGTGCCAGCTCCAATCCGATCGCGCCCCGCAGCGCCTGCCACCGGCGCAAGCAAACCCACTCCCCGCCTGCGCGTGGCTTCCGTTCAGTTCGAAAGCCAACCCGGCGACAAAGAGGCGAATTTCAAAATCATCGAACGCTTCGTCGCCCTCGCCGCGCGCCGCGGGATCGAACTCATCGTCTTCCCGGAATGCTGCCTCACCGGGTATTGGTTCATCCGCAACCTCACCCGCGATCAACTCGGCGCCCTCGCCGAACCCATCTTCACCGGCCCCAGCTCCCGCCGCCTCATTGACCTCGCCCAACGTCACCACATCACCATCGGCGCCGGCCTGATCGAACAAGGCCGGCGCGGGCGTTTTCACAACAGCTACGTCGTCGCCCTGCCCGATGGCACCGCGCACCGCCACCGCAAGCTCCATGCGTTCGAACATCCCGCCATCTTCGGCGGCTCTAACTACACCGTGTTCAACTTGCCCGGCGGCTGGCGCGCCGGCCTCCTCATTTGCTACGACTGCAACCTCATTGAAAATGTCCGCGCCACCGCCCTGCTCGGCGCCGACGTGCTGATCGCTCCCCACCAAACCGGAGGCTGCCGCACCCGCAACCCCCACCTCATGGGCTTGATCGAACGCCGCGTTTGGGACAAACGCAAACGCCAGCCCCACGCCATCGAAAGCGAGTTTCGCGGGGAAAAAGGCCGCGCCTGGCTTCTGCGCTGGCTGCCCAGTCGCGCGCACGACAACGGGCTCTTCCTCATCTTCAGCAACGGCGTCGGTGTCGACGACGACGAAATCCGCACGGGCAACGCGATGATCCTCGACCCCTACGGCCGAATCCTCGCCGAAACCTGCCAGGCCGGCGACGCCATGGTGGTGGCCGAGCTCGATCACTCGCTCCTCGCGGACAGCACGGGCCGCAGCTGGATCCAGGCCCGACGACCCGAACTCTATCGCGGCCTGACCCGCAAAACCGGCCGTGAACGCGACGTCCGTCAGCTCAAGTTCGAGGAATAGCCATGAACACCCCCGCCACCCGCCATGAGATCACTCGCCGACATTTCCTTGCCCGGTCCACCGGTGCCCTCGCCACCGCGGCCACCAGCGCCCTGACGACATCCCTGCTGCCGTCGCTTCACGCCCAGGTCCCGGGCGAACGCCCGCCGCGGACTCCCGGCGTCACCGTGCTCAACCCTCGCGACCGCGTGCCGGTGGGTTTAATCATCGATGACTCCACGTGTCTCGTGAACCTGAACAAGTTCGCCATGCCCCAGTTCGACCACGCGTTCGCCGGCGCCAACAAGGTCTATCGCCGCGACTGGAAGAACTGGCCCAACGAAATACCCGACGCGTTCGTGCGGAAGTTCGGCGAGTGGTGCGCCGACCAGGGCGTGAAGGGCAAATACAGCATCGTTCCCTTCCCGGCCTGCGTCGGTCGACTCGATCGCATGCTACCGGGCTGGTCCCAACGCGAGCTCCAGGACAGCATCGAGCTGGTGCGGACGCTGATGACCCCCAACTGGGACATCCATCCCGAGATGGTCACGCACACACGCGTCATCGATCTCGCCACCGGCCACCCGTATTCCGATCACTCGCTGAAATACATGGAGAATTGGGAATGGACGACCGGCCGCAGCGCCGACGAAATCGGGGCCTATCTTAGCTATGCGCTAAACATTCTGAAGAACATCGGGCTGCCGTGCGAAGGCGTGACCACGCCCGGCGGTTTCGGCAACAAGGCGCTCCCGCAGCTCGCCCAAGCCGCGAAACAATCGGTACGCGATGTCTTCAAGGCCGAGATCCCGCATTACTTCCGTCACCTCTTTGACAGCGGAACGGAAAGTGTCGCACCGCGGGTGGAGTACGTGACCGGTCTGGAGACGGACGACCCGCGTTGCGTGGTCAGCATCATCGGCTGTTCCGGCGACTGGACCGGCGGCTGGGACAACACCACGCCCGGCGGCGTCGATCGGTTCATCACGGCCGACTTGAAATCAGGCCGGATGATCGACGTGATCGAACGCGGCGAGCCCGCGATGATGCTGGCTCACTGGACCGGCATCTACTGGAACGGACAGGAGCTGGGCTTCCAGGTTTTTCAGGAGGTGGTTCGTCGATTGAAAGCGCGCTACGACAATCTCATTTGGATGAAGCTTGCCGAGCTGGCGCGATACTGGGCCGCGCGCGAACTGACCCGCCTTGAACCCACTGGACCCAACGTTCGCTTGAAAGCGCCCTACGCCTGCCCCAACTTTACCCTCAACCTTGGGCGTCTCGACGGCCACGCGCCGCGGCTGCGGCAAAAGGCCACCGAAGTTCCGCTGCGCGAAGTCTCCAGCTCCCGCCTCCTGGCCACCAACACCTGGTGCCGTCGCAACGGCGATCTGCTGGTTTGTTTTGATTTACCAAAAGGCGAGTCCCGCCTGGAGGTCGCGGTAGCGTGAACGACGAGTGGCCGGTGCTCAGTGCCCAGTTTCCAGTGCGCAGTGCACAGTGCACAGTAACCAGTGGAGAGAACCCTCGGTTCTTGCTCTTGCTCCTCCCGAAGAGAGCAAGACCAAGAGCAGGATTATGAGCAAGGGAGAGATGACAGGTTCCGAACTCGCCCGAGCGAGGTCGGAACCGGGTGAGGTGGAGCAGTCCGCCGGTTCATGGCCCGTGAGCAGGTCAAAAAGGAACGGGTGGCTTCCCATGAACCGGCGGATCGACCAGAAGGCACGCGACGCGGAGATTCGGCAACCTGTCAATCGAGCCGCCCGGCGCGTACACCCTCTCCGCCGCCCGGCGGGGGAGAGGGCAGGTTCCGAACTCGCCCGAGCGAGATCGGAACCGGGTGAGGTGGAGCAGTCCGCCGGCTCATGTCTGGTGAGCAGGTCAAAAAGGAACGGGTGGCTTCCCATGAACCTCCCCGCAGAAGTTCCATGATTCGTGACCCCTTCGCTCGACGTGAGGTGTCCTGGCAGATCTGGTTTCTGCTCGGCCCCGTTTTCCTGGTGCTGTCGACTTACCTCGCTTTGACCTGGTCCAACGGCTGCGCTCCCCGACCTCCCGAAGTCGTGCTCTACGCCGCGCAAGATCGAATCTACGCCGAGCCCATGCTGCGCGAGTTCGAACAGGCGACCGGTCTTCGCGTGCGCACGGTCTACGACAGTGAAGCCGTTAAAACCGTCGGCCTCGCCAACCGTCTGCTGACCGAACAACCCCATCCGCAATGCGACGTCTTTTGGGGCAATGAAGAGCTGCGGACGCGCCAGCTCGCGGCGCGGGGCGTCTTCCGGGAAACCAACGGTTGGGTCGCCTTCGGCTATCGCAGCCGCCGGATGGCTGTCGTCCGATCGGAGAGCGCAGTTGCCGACGGAAGCCGGTCCCCGCGGGCTCCGCAGTCGTTGTTCGATCTGACCAACACTGTCTATCGGCGCCGCGTCGCCCTGGCCTATCCGATGTTCGGGACCACGGCCACGCACTTCCTCGCCCTGCGGCAGCACTGGGGTGAGACCGGCTGGCTGGCCTGGTGTCGCGCCCTCGCCGGCAACGAACCGTTCATCGTGGACGGCAACAGCGTATCGGTGCAGTTCGTCCTGCGCGGCGAAGCCTCGGTCGCCTTGACCGATTCTGACGACATCGTCGCGGCCATGCGCGAAGACCAAGCGTCGAACGCGGCTCCGGGTTCCCGACCGGCCCTGCAGGCGCTACCGGTCGATGCCGACACCTTGCTCATTCCCAACACGGTAGCCGTCGTGCGGCGCGCACCCCACCCCAGAGCGGCGCAGCTGTTGTTTGCGTATTTGCAATCTGAGCCC
Organism: Limisphaerales bacterium; assembly: GCA_044230345.1. Taxonomy (GTDB): domain Bacteria; phylum Verrucomicrobiota; class Verrucomicrobiia; order Limisphaerales; family JADJPG01; genus JBGARF01. The sequence continues at coordinate 381,115 of JBGARF010000003.1, read as the reverse complement.
GTGCTCGGGAAGCTCGTCGCCGCCGGCGCGCTGGAAGGCGCCCGACCTCCAGCCAACTGGCCGGGCACGATCCAGCCGGATTGGAATCGGATGTTGAACGAGCTGGAGATCGCCACCGACCAGATGAAAACCATTTTCAGAAAATGAAGCCGAAGCCACCGCTGCTTCGCTTTTCGTGGCGAGTTCTCGTGCCCGTGACGTTGCTGCTTGCGGCAGGTCTGGTCTGGTTGCTCTGGACTCCGGGGCTGGAGTTGCGAGATGGACGTCACGACCGGAGCAGCAATGCCGTCTGGCTGGCCCACGGCTGGCTGGGCGCGGATTCGTGGTTTACGCGATACTGCGAATGGGAAACCGACGCATCAGAATGGGCGTTCTTCCGCAGCCATTTCCTTCACCCGTGAACTGGCCCCTGCTCATCAACAGTCTCCTCGTCGCCGGCATGGCGACGCTGTTGTCGGTTGCGCTTGGCGGGCTGGTGGCCTTGAGGCTGGTGACCGTCTCACGACGCTGGCGCAACATCCTTTGGGTCGGTGCGCTGGCCACGCTGTCCTTGCCACCCTTTCTGGTGGTCAATGCCTGGATGGATTTGTTCGGCGCCAGCGGCGCGCTGCGTACGTGGCTGCCGGTGCCCCTCTACTCCGCCGCGGGTGCGGTGACGATCCTAACCACCCTGTTGTGGCCGCTCGGCACGCTGTTCATGGTCGGGTCCTGGGATCGAGTCGAGCCAGCCCAAATGGAGAGCGATCCAAGACTGCGCGGGATCGCCCTCCTGCGTTGGGTGCTGTGGCCGGCCGCCCGCGGATCACTCGGGCTCGGCGCCGTGCTCACGTTCGTCATCGCCTTTAATCAGTTCACTGTGCCGGTGATCCTGCAGGTGCCTGTGTTCCCCGAAGAACTCTGGCTGGCATTGACGACGCGTCTGAACAACGCCGGCGCCTGGGCCTCGGCCGGGCCCATGGCGGTGATTCCCTGCCTCGTCCTCCTGGCGCTGCGCTCGCGGGAAATCGAATGGCCCCGCTGGTCGGATCACTCCGGCGAGCAGCGCGCCATTACTCTCGTCCAACGCCTCGGGCCTGGCTGGAAACGCCTCGCGACGGCGGCGACGGCGGTCGCCCTGGGCGTGGGACTTGTTTTGCCCCTGGGCCAGCTCGCCGGCCAGCCCCGTACGTGGACCGAGCTGTCCGGGCTTTGGGATTCCTCCGGCCAAGCGATCGGAAACTCTTTTCTCCTCGCGTTTCTTACCGCCAGCGGTGTGCTCGGCGCGGGTATTCTCCTCCGACGCCGGCGCAGCGGATCGTGGCTTTGGCTCGCATTTTTCATCCCGGGCATTCTGATCAGCCAGGCGCTCGCCCGGGGATTGGCCAGCACAGTCCTCTACGGAACCTTCGTCATGGTGATCTTGGTGTTTGTCCTCCACTACGTGGCCATTGGCTGGCAGGGCGCCGCCGAGGCCACCCGGGCCTGCGATCGCGATCTGCTCGACGCCGGCCGGCTCGAGGGCGTGCGGGGATGGCGATGGTTTCGACACTATGCATGGCCCCAAATGGCGCGGCCGCTCAGCATCGCGTGGTACACGACGTATCTGCTCGCGCTCTGGGACGTAGAGACCCTCGTGCTGATCCTGCCGCCCGGTGGCGACACGCTGCCGTTGCGCATCTTTCAGCTGTTGCACTACGGCCACAATGCCCAGGTCAATGCGATGTGCCTCGTCCTGCTTGGGCTCGCGCTCGCGCCGCTGTTGATCTGGAAAGCCGGCGTCTTCGTCGCGGACCTCGGGAGGGGCGGATGAGGCGTCATGACCCTACGAGCGATCGTCGTCTGGAATCCAACGCCAAGACATCGCTCGGCGCATTTCTTTGCGTCTTTGCGTCTTTGCGCCTTTGCGTTCATTTCTGCCTGCTCGCTCTGGCGGTCGCCGTGCTTTGCAGTTGCGCGCCGCCATCGGCCCGACAGCGCGCGATCGACAGCCGCACGTTTGTGCGGGCCGAGGTGATCGGAGGACGCGGCAGCGCCCTTGGCCAGTTCAACAAGCCGCGTTCGGTGGCGGTGGATCGCGACGACAATCTCTATGTCGTCGACATGACCGGTCGGGTGCAAAAGTTTTCGCCCGACGGTGCGTTCCTTCTGTCGTGGCAACTGCCTCAAACGGACCTGGGCAAGCCCAAGGGCATGGCCACCGACACGAATGGCAACATCGTGGTCGTGGAACCTCACTATCAGCGGGTGAATCATTTTGCGCCCGATGGATCGTTGGTCGCGCAGTGGGGCCGCCCGGGGACAAACGTCGGGCAACTTATCCTGCCGCGAGCGGTCGCGATCAACTCGCGCGGAGATGCGTATCTCAGCGAATACACCACCGTCGATCGCGTGCAGGCGTTTCGAGCAGGCAGCCACGAACCGTTCCTCGTCTTCGGACGGCCCGGCAGCGCGAACGGGGAGTTCAACCGTGCCGAGGGCCTCGGCTTCGGACCAGACGGACGACTGTTCGTGGCCGACTCATGCAATCACCGAATTCAGGTCTTCGATCCCGACGGAACCTGGCGCGCGACCTTTGGACGAGCTGGTGCCGGCCTGGGGGAGCTGAGCTATCCGTATGATGTGCGAGTTGATCGAGAGGGCCGGAGATACGTCTGCGAGTTTGGCCACAGCCGCATTCAAGTGTTCGATGCGGGCAACCAGCCGTTGGAGATCATTGGCGGTCCTGGGCTGGAGCCGGGACAGTTCAACAATCCATGGAGCATCGCGCTCGATTCGCGAGGCAACCTTTATGTCGCCGACTCCGGCAATCATCGCGTGCAGAAGTTGGTGCGTCGGTGACAACCATTTTGCGCGTACGCGCAAGAAGGGGAGTCGGCTGAATGCGGTCTAAGCCTGATGCCTTTTGGAAATTCCGCTGCGACCGCGAGCGGCGAGAAAGCGCCTGCGATTCGCCTTTACGGGGCCCCCGGGGAGAGGGAGGAACGATTGCGGCCTGACTGAAGGTCGACTTCCGTCTCGATCTGGATGCGCGTGGACTTTCGCAGCGTCGGCCCTACGCGGCGTAGGGCACGCCGGCGAGGTGCACGGAGTCGACGAGTCCGGGCTTTTGCGCGCGGGCCGTGGACTTGCGGCGGGTGGGTTTTTCGGCGAGACCGAGGAGGCGCCGGCGTTTGATCAGCTCCGCGACGGCCGGCGGCACCATGCCTTGCCAGGTGGGATCACCTTTCCGAATGCGTTCGAGCACGTCGCGTGCGCGGATGGGAAGACAAGCTTCGTCGTAGTCGCGAATGCTTTCGATCAATCGATTCTCGACCAGGTATTGGTAGAGGTGCCGGAGGTGGGGCGCGACCCGGAGATTGCCCGCCGTGACCAGGGCGCCCGAGGCGATGTCCAGGGATGGATAGGCATAGAGCTTGAGCTCATTTTTGAACAGCCGGCCGAACGATTCCAGGATGCCGCCCTCCAGGTCCGTATAGTATTTTTCCTCGAAGATTTCCTTCAACGTCGGCACCCCCATGACGATCCCGATCATCTGCTTGGTGTATCGGAACAGATAGGAGGCGAGGCGATGGTATTCGGCGAAGTTGGAGATCAAAACGGTCCGGCCCAGGGCACCGATCAGGTCCACCCGATCGAGGAAGTCCTGATGATCGATCTTGTCGCCGTCCGCCGTCAGGCTGTTGAGCGTCATCTCCATCAAGGGCACGATGGTTTGGCCTTTGACTCCGGGTTCCTGGATGAACATGGCCTGGGAGCACTTGAGCATGTCGACTGTCGTGGTGGTGACGGGCTTGAAGCTGCCGCGCTCGATGAGGATGCTCTTTTTGTAAAGTGCGTCGGACGGCTGGACGACCTCACCGGCAGCCGTGAACATGGCGGCCTCGGTCAGGCCGTGTTGAACGAGCCGGAGGCTCATGAGCCGGTTGTCGATCGATTGGAAGTCGGGGCCGGAGAACTCGATCATATCCACCGCGATCCGTTGGCGGGTGAGGCTGTCGAGGAGCGAGACCACGAGGGCTTCGGGGTCCTGGTGCAGATAGGCGGCGCCGTGGACGAGATTGACGCCGACGATTCCGAGCGCCTCCTGTTGCTGGAGGTTTTCCTTATCGAGGAGGCGAAGGTGAATGATGATCTGCGAGGGATCCGTTTGGGGCGCGGTTTGGAACCGGATGCCGAGCCAGCCATGGGCATCGTCTTTCCTTGAGTAACTGCTGGCGGCGACGGTATTGGCGAAGACGAAGAACCGGGTTTTGTCGCCGCGCTTGCCGTCGAGGCGCTCGAAGAGGAGACGGAACTCGTGATTCAGCATGGCCGTGATGCGCTGGCGGCTGACGTAGCGATCACACGGTCCGTAGATGGCATCGCTGAAGGTCATGTCATAGGCACTCATGGCCTTCGCGATGGTCCCGGCGGCGCCGCCGACGCGAAAGAACCAGCGGGCCACCTCCTGGCCGGCGCCGATTTCGGCGAAGGTGCCATAGAGAGCCGCATCAAGATTGACCTTCAATGCCTTCTGGTGAGTGTCCTGCACGTCACTATTCATAGACAAATTCCAAGCTGGCGAAGCCATGGGCTGTCCGGCCACAACGGTCCTGCGTCGGGTTCCGGGCCGCTCATCTCGCCTGCTTTGCCATCGGCTAGACCCTGCAATTCTTTAGGTTCGGACCACAAACCTGCCAGCTCGGAATATTCATACTCACCGTGAATTGGGAAGAATTGACCCTCGGCAAAGCCGGAACGATTCCGCTGGCCGGCGGACGGTTGCGCCGCAGATCCTTGCGCGGGCCGAGGCGTCAGGACTGGTCGCCTGCTGCGACTTGGCATCGCATCCGCTGTGACAGCTTGCAATTCGGGCCCGAGCTCGAAAACATCGCCCCATGAATGACCGTCCCACTCCCCGCCTAAACAAGTGGCCGTTTCTCGTCGCCGATCTTGCCCTTGTGGGCGTTGCCATCTGGCTGGTGGCCCACTACCCGCATCCGCTGGCGCCTTGGGCCGGCGCGCTGGTCGCCGGCTGCGTGGCGCTGGCGGCGTTGCTCGCGGTTTGGCCGTTCCGTCTCGAATACGAGACCGAGGTCAAACTGCTGGAATCCGATCGTCTGACCGATGCGGCCGAGGCCATTCGGAATCTGGACGATGTCGGGGGCCAAATCCGCCAGGCAACCAGCCAGTGGCAGGGAGTGCAGGAACACGCCGGACGCACAACCCAGGCAGCCAAGGAGATCGCGGATCGGATTACCACCGAAGCCCGGGCGTTCTCCGATTTCATGACCAAGGCGAATGACGCCGAAAAAGCCACCTTGCGGCTGGAGACGGAAAAGCTGAAACGCAATGAAGGTCAATGGCTACAGGTCCTCGTCCATACCCTGGACCACGTGCATGCGCTTTATCAGGCCGGAAGTCGATCCGGACAGGCGAACCTCGCCGCCCAACTGGCAACGTTTCAAGCCGCCTGCCGGGACCTCGCCCGGCGCGTCGGGCTGACCGCCATTGACGCCGAGATTGACCAGGACTTCGACGACACCCAGTTGGAGCCTGTGCCCGGCCAGGAGGTTCCGGCCGGTCCGGCCAAGGTGGCCCAAGTCGTGGCCGCCGGTTACGCCTTCCAAGGTCAACTCATCCGCCGCCCCATCGTCGCCCTCAAGCCTGCAAGCGCGGATCAGCCCGCGACCCCCGTGCCTGGGCCGGAGCCGGAGCCGGAGCCGGAGCCGATTGCTTCGGAAGGCCCGCTCGGCGAGGCGCCGGTCGAAACCACCGCCGCGACGTCCGTGGGCGAACCGACCTACCAATCTTTGGACGCGATCGCCGCGGCACTCGGCGCCGACCAGGATCATGTCCTCGGCCAGGCAACGGAGACGTCTCCGCCATCGCCTGCGGGTGACGAATTGCTTGCCGATCCGGCGCGCGGACTGGAAACGGGCGCGCCCGACTCGACGGATCGATCCGACCTGGCCGTCGAGGAATCGGGCGGCAGCGGGATTCAAAGCGAGTTTGCCCGGGAAGCAACGGCGCCGGCGGAAGAATTCCGGCTTGAATCCGAGCCGGTGGACGATCAGAAACGGCGGCGGGCGAGCGGTCTGTGATCCCCTCGCACAGCCGCCGTACGACGCTGCCTACGGCGCGACGCGGGCGCGATAAAACCGGGCGGGAGCGCCGATTGGCCACAACGTCTCGAGCATCCCGCTTGCCGGAAGGGTATTAGTTAGGACGGGCGACCAACTCAGGGGATTGTTGGCGGCACTCACGGCATAGCGTCTGCCGGGGGAGCCGAACAATCTCAGCACAAGCTGTCCACCGCTCACGCCGACCGACTCAAGGCTGGGCGCCGCCGCCGAGCTGCCCACGGGAGAAAACACGATCGCCTGGCCGTTGGTCAGCGCGGAGGCGTGGTAGGCATAACTGATCCCAAGTTGCCCGGAGTAATCCTCGATGCCGATGCTGGCGCTTCGACCGGCAGCATACGTCGGCCGGCCGTTGGTGACATCCAAATATTGGAAGGAGATTTCTCCCGACTCGTGCAGCACCGCCTGAAACGTAAACAGCGAAATGCCGCCCAGCGTGACCACGTGGGGAACATCCACCCATGAAACCACATACTTGCGGTTCGGCGTCGTCCCGACCGAGCCCGCCCAGATCTGCCCCGGGCCCGGGTTGAGGGAGTCCCAATATGGATACACGGCCCCATTGGGATTGATCGTCGCATTGGGCAACAAGGAATCGGTCGGCGATGCGAGGCCGGCGGGATCGAAGCCCACGATGCCATTGGCGGCGACGTAAACCTGGGTCTGCGTGCGACCATAGAACGAGAAAGCGAACGGCAAAGGCAACGGATCGCTGATCCCGTTCGCCACGAGGTTGAGCGGCGTCGCGCCGTTCGTCTCGACCCAGCCGAGGGCGCTTGAGCCAACGCTGTAATCGCGCGGTCCCAGCGCGCGGTCTAGGTTCAGCCGGCCGCCGGTCTGGCAGCGTCCCGCCAGGCTGGGCAACGGGTCCACGCTCGCGAGAAGCCGGGCGATCGTCTGGGCCGGCGTGAGCGTCGGAAACCGGGCGCGCATCAAGGCGAGGGCTCCCGCGACGAATGGCGCGGCCATCGAAGTTCCCGTTTCGTAAGTGTAGTCGGTGTCCGACCGGTAATACGTCGACCAAATCCCCGTCCCGGGAGCTCCCAAGTGCACCGACGTGAGCCCGTAGTTATAGCCGGAGAAGGCGTCATTTTGGGTCGTGGCCGTGACCGAAACGATGTTGTCAATTTTCAGGCTGGCCGGGTAGCTGGGCAGAACGTCGTTGTCCGATCCTTCATTGCCGGACGCGGCGGCAACCACGATGCCAGCCTCACGGACGTTCCAGAACGCATTCGACATTGTGGCGGAGTAAGTCGTGGTGGTGAAACTGCAGTTGATCACCCGCGCCCCCTTTGTGCGGGCATAGTCGAGGCATTGCAGCAGATCGGACATCAACCCCAGCTGGCCTGGATTCAGAAACCGCAGCGGCATGATTTGCACCCGCCAGGCGACGCCGCAGGTGCCCACACCGTTGTTGCCGACGGCTCCAATGATGCCCGCCACGTGGGTGCCGTGACCCAATTCATCGCCGGGCTGACCGGTGTCACTTACCGCGTTGATTCCGTTGATGTCGTCGATGATTCCATTGCCGTCGTCATCGCGGCCATTGCCCGCGATCTCGCCCGGGTTAATCCACAAATTCGCAGCCAGATCCTGGTGGGTGAGACGAGCGCCCGAATCGATGATGGCCACGACGATGTTGCTGGCGGAATTGAACCGATCCCACGCGGTGGCGGCCTGGATATCGGCCCCCGGCACGCCTCCGAGCGCTCCGGTGTTGTGAAGACCCCACTGAGTTCCGTCGAGAATGGAGGGATCGTTGGGTAAGAGAGCCAGCCGAAATAAAATGTCGGGTTCCGCGATTTCGACCAATCCGCTGTTTTGATAAGCCTCCAGGGCAGCCAGCGTGTCGATGCCTGGCGGCAGTTCAATCACCTGCGTGCCACCCAGAGCCGGGAAAGCGCGCCGAATCCGGTTTTGTCGGGTCTGATGAAATCTGCCGAGATCAAGCTCGCGTCCGGCCTTGGGCACGACGAGGATCTTGCCCGGTCGATAAGCGTCGGCCGGCAACTCACGGAAGGATCGCGGCTGACCGGGCGCGGGTGCGGGCGCCGCCAGCGCGTTTGACCCGAAGTGCGCCAAGGCAAGGCCAGCCACCAGCCCCATCCATCGGAGCAAAACACGACATGAAATCCAGATTTTGCTTGGCATGCGAGACGCCCGATACTAACACATCGAAGTTCTTTGAAAATACTTTCGGACTAATTATTTGGTCCGATGAATCACAGCCGAGGCGTCAGGGAACCCCGTTAGAATCGGGGACGGTTGCGCCACTGTATCGGGATACGAGCTCCCAAGGCCACTGCCCGGATCTTCAGCCAGCAATGGATTGGATCCGGTGGGAAGGCGGGAGCAAGGTTAAGCCCGGAGTCAGGATACCGGCCCGGCTGTGCTCGTCCGGCCGCCACGTATGGCGGCCACTTCTCCGCTCTAAGAGAAGGATGGGGCCAGACTCCTGAACTGTTTTCAGGGGTAGTCTTGGAATGCCTTCATTCTCCTGATTTGCGGGGATCGAAGGCGTTTTTGCTTACGGAGCCCGGTTTTCGGGCCCCCGAACATCCCGCCTCCATCCCTCGCTGGTCTCGCTCGTCATTCGTGACGTCGTTTCGTCATTTGTGACGCCGTTGATAACAACCGCCCGCCCGGGATCAAATCCGGTCGGATCAAGAGAACAGCAGAAAACATGTCCAAGACCATCCAGTTCGTACCATCGGCCAGCACCATCGCCGCCGCCCTCATCGTCGCCAGCGCAGGTTTCGTCCCCGCCCTGGCCCACGGAGGCCGAGCCGACCAAACCGAAGCGGCCACGCGTTCGCATCCGCACAGCTCCGCCTGCCCACCATCGCCACGGCCCAACCTTAACGCCGCGACTTCCGTGGTCAGCTACGACCCCGGCACCAGCGCCGCAACCGGCTTCCAGAATCCACTCAGCGCCCTTGGTGCCCCTTCGGAAATCAATCCGTTCGGCGAATCCGTCGATCCGTTCAACCCGCCGTACGGAACCAACCAGATCGTGTCGATCGGCGCCGGCGGACACCTCACCCTCGCGTTCGCCGCGCCCATTCGGAATCATCCCCGCCACACCTTCGGTCTCGATTTTACGATCTTCGGCAATGCCGGTTTCATCGTGACCAACGAATTCGATCCCATCTCCTTCAACTGGATCGGGACCCCGGCGACGGATGGCGCATTGTTTGGCTCGAGCTCCGGTGACATCATTGTCTCAGTCAGCCCCGACGGACGCAGCTTTTTCGCTCTCGATCCAGCGCGCTCGCCCCGCATCGACAGCTTCCCGCCCTCCGACAGCGCCGGAGACCCGAGCATTCCCGTCTCGCCCCAACTTTCGGCGGAAGACTTCGCCGGTGCGACCCTGGACACCATCCGCGAGCTTTATCGGGGATCGGCCGGCGGCGCGAGTTTTGATCTCTGCACCGCACTTGATGCGCGCGGGCGCAGGGTTTGGCTTCCGCAGGTTCGCTTCATCCGGATCGACGTGATCAGCGGACGGGCGGAGGTGGATGCCGTGACCGCGGTCAACCGGGAGTCCCGGGGACGCCGATGACGCCTTTGCCGATGCAGCGGCCGGCGCGGACTCAGGCCGCGCCATCGCTTTGTCGCTCGCTGCCGCCTTGGCTTTGGCTGGCCTTGGCGGCAGCCAGCCCGGGGACGCCCGCGTCCGCCAGCGAATTGACGGAGACGTTCACAACCGATCCCCTGGCGCGCGAGTGGCGAACATCGGGCGATTCAACCCTGTTTCGTTGGAACGCCGCGGAAGGCTCGCTCGACATCACGTGGGATTCATCCCGATCGAACAGCTTTTGTTTCCGGCCCCTCGGAACTGTCCTGACCCGGACCGAGAGCTTCCGGCTGACGTTCGCCCTGCGCCTAACCAACTTGCAACTCGGCACGACGCCCGGCAAGCCCGCCGAGTTTCCGATTGCGGTCGGTCTGATCAACCAGTCGATGACCACGAACGCCAACGCGTATCGCGGCGCCGGCGTCAGCGGCACCTACGGCGTTCGCAACCTGATCGAGTGGGACTTCTTCGCTGATGCTGGTTTTGGCGACACGTGGGCCACCACCGTGGTTTCGAGCAACAACGTGTTCACCTACGGCCACTCGTTTCCAGTTCCATTGATTCCCGGTGACCTTTACCGGGTCACCCTCGCCTACACCGCCTCAAATCAAGTGCTCCGTACCAGCGCCCTGCGCAACGGCCAGCCGATGGGCGAGCTCGAGACCGTCGCGCTGGCCGGCCGGCCGGACTTTCGTTGCGACGCCGTTTCCGTGACGAGCTACAGCGACGCCATTCAGACCGGCCCGGTCGCGTTCCATGGTTCGGTGCGGGCCCGCGGTCAGATCGAAGACATCGCGCTGATCCTGCCGCCGCCTCCCGTCGAGCAGCTGGCGTTGCTCATGGGCTCAAACGAACGAGGGGCCACCTTTCTGGCGGCTTCCAACTGGATGCATCGCCTCGAACGGTCGGTCAATCTCCAGTCCTGGCTTCCCGCGTCGCCCTGGTTTCCCGGCCAGGGCTCGCGGGCGACGCTGCGCGACACCAACGCGCCAGCTCCGGGGGTGGCGTTTTACCGCGTCCGATCGGAAAGGCCATGACCATAACGCCATCATCAATTGGAACCCGCCGGCTGCGACGGTCTGCCGCCGGGTTCACCCTGATCGAGCTGCTGGTCGTCATCGCCGTCATCGCCGTGCTGCTGGGGATCCTTCTGCCGGCCCTGGCCAAGGGCAAGGCATCGGCCCGACGCGCGCAGTGCACGGATCATCTGCGTCAGCTGGGCTTCGCCTCGCAGATCTACTGGGATGAACACGACGACCTGACCTTTCGGTTTTTGTTAGGCGCGACGAACGGGGGGCGCGCCTACTGGTTCGGCTGGATGAAGCCCGGGGCGGAAGGGGACCGGGAATTTGATGCCTCGGCGGGCGTTCTCCACGACTACCTGCGCGCGCCGAGTCTCCTGATCTGTCCGTCGCTGAACTACCAGGCCTCCCGTCACAAACTCAAAGCCCGCGAGGCGGCGTGCAACTACGGCTACAATCGTTACCTCGGAAAAACAGCCACGCCCGTGTCGCGTGTCGTCAACCCGGCTGCGATCGTCCTGATGGCCGACGCCGCGCAGGTCAACGACTTCCAGGCGCCGGCTTCCCCGGACAGCCCATTGCTCGAAGAGTATTACTATGTCGATGCCGATGAAGGCTCCGGGTATCCGAACGGCCACTTCCGCCACAATGGCCGCGCCCAGGCGGTGTTTGTTGACGGTCACGTGGCTTTGGAGGAGGCGGTTGCCAACTCGTGGGACCAGCGTCTGCCGGGGCAACAGGTTGGCTGGCTGCGCCGCGACGTCCTGGTGCCGTGGTGAAACTCGACCGGCGCCCGTTCGCCGGCTCAGCTGGCAAATGGATTCTTGCTGACGGGCCGTTTGCCGGCCTTCTTCGCCGCTGGTCCCTCGAACGGGTTGGGCGGACGTGTTTCGACGCCGGCCTCCTTTGGCACGCGCCGCAGCGCGAAGTAGAGGTATGCCCAGCCCAGCGGCAGGTGGGCGATCCACAGCACCAACAGCCGAAGGAGATCCACTCCATTCAAGCCGTAAACAACAATGGCGGCGGCCATCATCAGCGCCGGAGCGAGCAACGCCGCGGCCGCCAGCTTCCAGCTGCCGAACAGCGAAAGCTGACGGTCCTGGAAGACACCGGCCAGCCAGACCGGCACCGCATAAATCACCGCCAGCGGCAGCCAGCTCACGAAAAGAACCACCACCGTGGCCGCGCCGACTCCGGCGAGAATGGCCAGGCGCCAGGCGCCCCACCAGGACTCCAGCTCCGGCTGGTTGAACTGGATGAGATAACCCGCCGGATAGTCAATGGTTAGGCAGCCGAGCAGGGAACAGACACTCAGGTGGGATCGGTGAAACTCCACGCGCAAGTCGGAGGCCGAGGCCAGGCTGGGTGAGCCGTCGAGGTTCACCGCCAGCGCGAGAAAGCCGTCGGCCGCCAGGGGCTCGCGGGTTTGCCGGGGCGTGTTCAGCACCCGATTCTCGATCGCCCCGGTGGCCGGCAGGAGCCGAATGCTTTCCAGGATTCGAGGATACCAGGCGTGTTGCAGAAACCACATCACCGCGGCGGCCACCAGCAACGCCACGATGGTCTGGGCGGCCAGCAGTCGCCCGATTCGGGCGTGGGCAAACGCGGCGACCCCACTGAAGGTCAACGGCTGCCAGGCGGCAGGCGGCGACGAGTTATCCTCGGGCGAGCCCGCAGCCGGACCGTTCGACGGCGCGGCTGCCTCCGGGCTTTCCGCGGGAAGAATGGTCCCGCCTTCGGCCGGCTCACGAATCCCGGCCCCGTCCGGTCTGGATTCGTGGTTCGACATCAAAGGCTATTTCGGCGGCTGCGGCGGCTGGCCGGGCTGATTCGGAGGCTGCACGAGGAGAAGATTCACCGGGTATCGGATCTTCATCACGTCGTCGACCAGCACCTCGATGAAGTAGGTGCCCGGCGTCGCAAATTCGACGTTGCCGAACAACGAGACAGTCGTGGCGTTCATCGCCGGATCCTTCATCTGAAATTTCACCTCGCTCTTGCGCAGGACCGTGGTCTGGTCCGGCGCGATGAAGCGGACGCTTTCGGTGAACGAGCCGACGCCCGCGGTCCAGCGATTGAACACGCTGAGCTTGTAGGCGGTGACCGGGAGCTGCGGCACCCGGACAAGGTCAATCACGCCAATCAGGATGAAGTTGCCGGTGGCTTCCTGGCGGACCTCCTCGCAGAGCAGCGAACATTGCAGGTCGGGTAGGATTCGGGTGGGTGTCATGGAGTTGTTAGGTGTTGTGCCTTCTGGAATGTTGTCGGCAAATTCAAGGGCGGGTTAAGGCCGTTTGTTCGTCAGCTTCCCGGTCATGTTCAGGCGCCGACGCCCGTCGCCGCCTCCGCGGCGCGCACGGTGTTTTGCATCAGCATCGCAATGGTCATCGGTCCCACCCCGCCCGGATTCGGCGTGATGGCGCCCGCCACTTGCCGGACCGCGTTGAAGTCCACATCGCCCACCAGACGGCTTCCGTCCTTGCCCGACGGGTCCGGAATCCGGTTGACCCCTACGTCGATCACCACCGCTCCGGGCTTCACCATGTCGGCCTTCACAAACTCCGGCACGCCCATGGCCGCGATCAAGATGTCCGCCCGACGGCAGTGGGCCGCGATCTCCCGGCTGCGCGAATGACAGATCGTGACGGTGGCATTGGCGTGCGGCGCCTTCTGGCACAGGATCGCCGCCATCGGTTTTCCCACGATGTCGCCCCGGCCCAAAATCACGACGTCCGCCCCCTCGATTTTCGTGCCGGATGCGATGAGCAACCGTTGAACGCCGGCAGGCGTGCAAGGAGCAAAACCGCCCGCGTCACCGAGCATCAACCGTCCCACGTTCACGGGGTGAAAGCCGTCCACGTCCTTGGCAGGATCGACGGTGGCGTAAACGCGCGCGGAGTTGATCGACGAGGGCAGGGGTGCCTGGACGAGGATGCCATGGAAGCGCCCATCCTGGTTGAATCCCTCGAGCAGATTCAGCAGCTCCGCCTCAGGAGTGGCCGCCGGCAGAACGCGGGTTTCGGAAAGGATGCCTAACCGTCGGGCTGTCTTTTCCTTCATCCCAACGTAGACCTTGGAAGCGGGATCTTCTCCGACCCGGACGAAGAGCAGCCCTGGTTGGATGCCCCGGGCGGCGAGGCGGGCGACGCGTTCGGCCGTCTCCGCGTGAACCTGTTCGGCGATGGCGCGCCCGTCGATGAGGTTGGCCAGGCCCATTACGGCACCGCCTGGATCGATTCGACGTCGATGACCGGCGTATTCGGCCAGCGTTCGTCGAGGATCTCCTCACCGACGACGATGACGCGTTGATGCTGAAAGGCGCGGAGCACGATGTTGGTATCGACGCTGTGCAGGTAATTGATCGTCTTGTTGTTGTCGATGCTGCGCAGCACGAAGTAGGTCGGAGCCTGGATGCTCGCGCTGCCGCGGACAATGCCTTCGCGCGTCACGATCCGCTTGACGAGCGGCTCGATTTCTCCGGCCGGAACCGGCACCGGAGCGGAAGCCGGCGCAGACGGCGGCGGCTCCGGAGCCACCGGCGGAGGCGTCGGAGGAGTGGTCGCGACAATGTCGGTCCGGGGCGGTGGAGTCGTCACCGCCGGCTCGGAGGCGGGCGTTGTTATCGCGGTCGGTGCCACGACCACGGCGGGAGTCGTGTTGATCGCGACCGTTTCAACGGGCTTTTCCTTCACCGGCGCAGAGCTGGGCGCGGCCGCGGTAGCGGTGGTGCCGGACGAATTCCGGGCGAGTGCCGCCGCGAGCTGGACTGGTTCCTGGGAGAGCAGATGGGCCGCCGCATAGGCATACGCTGCAGCCGGGGCCTGGATTTTGATCCATTCGCCTTTGCGCTCGAGTTCGTGCACCTCAGCTCCCTTGTCGATGCGGCCCAGGATGCTGAAATTCTCACCCGGACCGCTGCGCAGGTTCAAACGATTTGCCTTCACCTTGCTGCCCTCGGTGAATCCCGCGTGAATCCAAACTGCGGTTCCCGCGGGCAACGAAACCTTCGCCCATTTTCCTGGCTCGTCCGCGCCGGGCTTCTTCAGGGTCACCTGTTCCAGCACGGTCACCACGTCACCTCGTTTGAGGTGAGTGACGATCTCGCTGTTGATCGCGGCCTGGCCCCGAACGTTCACGTTCTTCTCCGTCGCTACCGCGGCGCCGGGTTTAAGATCGGCGACGGGTGGACGAGTCGCCTTGGCCGCCGTATCGGTTTTGGGCGCAGCTTTCGCCGCCGGCTTCGGCGCCGGCTTCTTGGCCGTCGATTTTTTCTCCGCCTTCGCTGCGGGCGCTGGCGCCACGCTGATCGGCGCGGGATCAGAAGCCGGGAGCAACGGCGGCGGCGGATCGGCCGGAACAGGAGTCGGTGCCGCGGTCGGTGCCGGTGGCGGCACCACAGTTGGCGTTTGGCCGACCAAGGCAGTGTGCGCAAAAGTGCCGGCCAGCAAGGTGCCAATCAACATCCAATGTCTCATCGTCATACCGGGTTGAGTAGAGATTTTATCTCCGCTTCTGTCAACGTCCGCCATTTGCCGGAGGGCAATTCGCCCAATTTGATCCGGCCAATCTGAATTCGTTGCAAGCGCTGGACCTCGAGGCCCAAGGCGGCGCACATGCGGCGCAGCTCACGGTTGCGACCCTCCAACAGCGCCACTTCGAAGACGGTCCGGGTCTGGTTCGTGGTCATGACCCGGCACGATTCGGCCTTCAGGCGCTCGCCACCCTCTTCGATGCCCGCCTTCATCCGGGAAGGTACGGTCGGGTCAGCCGCGCCCTCCACGGTCAGACGATAAAGCTTGCGCACGCCATACCGGGGATGACTCAGGCGCAAAGCAAACTCTCCGTCGTTCGTCATGAAGATCAGACCTTCACTGTCCTGATCCAGACGGCCGACCGAGACGAGGTGCTGCCATTCGCTGGGGAGCAGTTCGCCGAGAATGCGGCGTTCAAACGGATCCTTGCGGGTGCAGAGATAGCCTTGGGGCTTGTTTACCGCCACATAGAGCTTGCGGCGGGCTTTGATGGGAACGCCATCGACGCTGACGCGGTCTACGCCGGGCTGAACTTTGAAACCCAGCGTGCGAACGGTCTTGCCGTTCACGTCGACGCGGCCGTCGAGAATAAATTGCTCGGCAGCACGCCGTGAGGCCAAACCGGCCTCGGCGATGACTTTCTGGAGTCGAACCACCAGCAAAAGGGCCGCGGGAGCGGCCGAAAAAAGTAAGCTCTGATCCAGTGTAGCCGGGCCGAAGCATGGCGCTCCCGGCTCGAACTGGACCTCGCCACCTGCAGCCTACTCAGGCGTCAGGCTTGGTCTTGCGCAGACCGGTGACCCGGTCGCCGGCCTTCCATTGGGAGCGCTTCTTGAGCACTTCGACGCGTTCGAAACGCTTCATTACGTTACGCTTAGCACTTGAAGTGCCGCTCGACCGGAGGCTGCGATGCTGTGACATAAATTGAAAATCAACTGTTCCGTCGCTGGTAAACAAACCGCCCGCCGGCGCCAATTCCAAGCCGAGCGGGCGGGGTTTGTAACACAGGACGTCCACGCTGCCAATGGTTTCTTTCAGGCCTCCTTGGCGCGGCAACCCCGCAGGTCGGGTTACTGCGGCGCCGACCCTGCTATGCTCAACGACAGCTCGATCATCTCCGCCACCTTGTCCGATGGCGCCTTGGGGTTGATTCCAAAATCGCCCCGCCGCACAAAGAAATTGGATCGCACAACCAACAAATCGCCCTTCAGCTGTCCATTGGTCCGTGCCGCCAGCTTGTCCTTCAGATAGGCGATACGAACCGGCGCGTTGATTTCCTTGGTCACGCCTTTGATCGTCAGCTTGCCGGTGACCTCGCCCATGGTGTTTTCCCCGCTCGTCTTGACGTTCTTCAGGCCGGTCACTTCGAACGCTATTTCGGCGTTCTTCGCCACGTCCATCCATTGGTCCCCGAGCATGTGCTCCTTCATGGTGGGGTTGGGCACGTGCAGCGACTTCGCCTCCACCACAATCCGACCTCGTGTGGCAGCCGGGTTGGCCGGATCGAAAGTGACCTTGCCGCTGATGCCATTGGCGCTGCCATTGATGGCTTCCAGCGGTGCGTCGAGCTTAAAGACCACGTTGTTCACACCCTTCGGGTCTTTAAAGTCGAAGGTCATGGGTGCCGCCGCAGCGGAGGCCGCGAGCGAAGTCGCCAAGGCGAGAGTCAGCAAGTTGGTTTTCATCATGATGCTATTGATCGTTGCGTTTGTTTTTGGTTACCAGCGAAAGACAGCCAGGCGCAAGCGGGTTTGCATCTATCGGACGACTCACTGCCGCGCCTTGCGAAAAAGAAAGGAGGCGCCCGCGAGTGCGGCCGCCCCCACCAATCCGGCGCCAAGAAAGTCGACGCCGGGAACAAACTTTTCCTCGTAAGTCCGCCCTTCGAGTCCGGTCACTTCATCCACGGTGATGCGCTCAACACTGGTTTTCGTCCAGCCGCGGGAGGCTCCCGCCGCCGCCCACCAGGCGATGACCAACCCGGCAACGACCAGGGCTATCAATCGCAATTTGTTTCGCATGGCTCAGGATTCTCCGGGGGTCAAGCCAAGTCAAACCACAGCGCTTCGGTGGCCGACTCCGCGATCAGCTCCACCGCTCCGCCAACTTCCGAACTGGCGCCATCGCCCGCGAGCAATCTCTGTCCATCCACCGTCAACGCCCCTCGCATCACCTGAAGCCACGCGCCCCGGCCCTTCGCCACTTCTTGCCGCACAGACTCACCGGCTTTTAAGCGAATGCGATAAACGTTCGCGTCCTGCTGAATGGTGGCCGATCCGTGGCGGCCATCGGGTGAAATCAGCAAGACAGACGGCTGCTGCTCCTGTTGCGTTGTCGGTTTCCACTCGGTGTAGCTGGGCGTGAGCCCGCGCGACCGCGGCAGGATCCAGATCTGCAGGAAATGCGCCGCGTTGGTTGGGCTCGGATTGAATTCGCTGTGCGTCACTCCACGGCCCGCACTCATCAATTGCACCTGGCCCGGGCGCAAAACACTGCCGTTGCCCAGGCTGTCCCGATGCTCCAAGGCCCCTTCCAGCACGTAGCTGAAGATCTCCATGTCGCGGTGCGGGTGCGTCCCGAACCCCTGGCCTGGCGCCACTCTATCTTCATTGATCACCCGCAACGTGCGGAATCCCATCTGGGCCGGATCATGATAGTCGGCAAAGGAAAACGTGTGCTGCGACTGCAACCAGCCATGATCGGCCTGACCCCGATCGTTCGAGCGCCGAACCGTCCACCGCGCCGTCTCTGTGGTCATCGTTTTCATGCCGACAGCGTGGCTGGGATTAAACTCGCCGGCCAATACCAAGTTTCTGGGCTGAGCCTGCCTTTTGGTTATACCCCTCAAACCCGGTCGCGTCCGCAACGAATGGATCCCCCGACTGCCGGCGGACTTTGCCCTTGAGCGACTATTCTCCGCCAGTCAGGCTTGAGACGAAACATTCTGTTGCTGCGACATGCGGACCATCTATCTCGACTACAACGCCACCACGCCCCTGGATGCCTCGGTCCGCGAAGCGATGCTCCCCTTCCTCAGTCAAGTTTACGGCAATCCCTCCAGCGTTCACCACGTCGGCCGTCACGCCCGGGCTTTGCTCGACGACGCCCGCGACCGCCTCGCCGCCAGCTGGAAATGCAAGCCGAGCGAAGTGGTGTTTACCAGTGGCGGCACCGAGAGCGCCAACCTCGCGGTCCTCGGGTCCGCCCGTCTGCTCCGCGCCCGCGGCCGCCACATCATCACCAGCCAGATGGAACATCCCGCGGTTTTGCAGTGCTGCGAATATCTCGCGCGCCGCGAGGGTTTCGAGGTCACCTTTCTGCCAGTCACCTCGGATGGCTATGTGACCGTAGACTCGCTCCAAGCCAGTCTCCGGCCAGACACGGTTTTGGTCTCCATCATGGCTGCGAATAACGAAACTGGCGCCATCCAGCCGGTCGCCAATTTTGGTCGTCTCTGCCGTCAACACGGCGTGGTGTTTCACACCGACGCCGTTCAATGGTTCGGTAAACTCCCTTTCACCGACATCCTCCAGTTCGAGGCGGACCTCGTTTCCGTCTGCGCTCACAAATTCCACGGACCGAAGGGGGCCGGAGCTTTGTTCATACGATCGCCTCTCCATCCCGACCCTATTCTGTTCGGCGGCGGGCACGAAAATGAACGTCGAGCCGGAACCGAAAACTTGGCGGGCATCGTCGGTCTGGTTGATGCCTTTCAACGGTTTTGCCCTAATCCTGTTTTCTATCCTGCAGCATTGGAACCGCTTAAATCCG
The DNA here is from genome assembly GCA_044230345.1 of Limisphaerales bacterium. GTDB lineage: Bacteria > Verrucomicrobiota > Verrucomicrobiia > Limisphaerales > JADJPG01 > JBGARF01. Next base: position 362,112 of record JBGARF010000003.1, on the reverse strand, counting down.
AACTGATGGCCGGGCTTCAACGGCTGACCGAACTCGGAGTAACGCTTCGATCCTCCTCCCAGCAGTGCTTGCACAACACCGTAGCATTTACCGTTAAAGGCGGTGATAGCCTCAATCTTTTGGCGGCTTTGGATTTGGAAGGGATTTGTGGTTCGGCTGGTTCGGCCTGTTCATCCGGGTCTCTCGAGCCTTCCCACGTCATGAAGGCGATGGGTGTTCCGGAGGCGGAAGCGAGCGCCTTGGTCCGGCTGTCGATGGGTCGAGACACGACGCGCTCGGAGGTGGATCGGGTTCTGGCGGTGTTACCGGACATTCTGGTTCGGACTCGATCTGAGTAACCTGGTGATTTTGCCTCCAACAGCCTTGGGCCAATCATCAACAAAGCAGACTTGCTCACATTGCTGGTCCTCAGCTAGGGAGATATCCCAAATGTTGTGGCTTCGTAAGTCCTTGTCCCGCCCTTGACACTACGGGTTGTTTCCATTATTCACAGCCCTTAATAATAATTTGAATGGCTTAGAAGATACTCATCTAGTAAGGCCGCAATGAACCTGACCATCGCCAAAGACCAATTGCTCGCCGGCCTACAGTCGGTTCAGAACGTCGTCAGCAGTCGGACGACCCTGCCGATTCTGTCCAATGTGCATCTGCGGGCGGAAGGGAACCGGCTCGAACTGACGGCCACCGACTTGGATGTGACGATCTGTTCGTCGGTCGAGGCGTCGGTGAAGCAGGCTGGCGCCACGACGTTGCCGGTCAAAAAGCTTTTCGGGATCGCCAAAGAGCTGGCCAGCCAGGAGATCGACTTGGAGGTCGACGACAAGAACACCTGTTCCGTCCGCGCAGGGTCGAGTTTCTTCAAGATTCGGGGCTTGGCGCCGGAAGAATTCCCACCGTTACCCAAGTTCAAGGAAGACAAGAAGGTTGTTCTGCCGCAGGAAAAGCTGCGGAGCATGGTCAAAAAGACGGCCTTCGCGATCTCCACCGACGAGAGCCGGTACGTGCTGAACGGCATCTTCGTCAGCCTCAAAGAACACAAGCTGACGATGGTGGCCACCGATGGACGCCGGCTGGCCTTGGTGGACGAAGACGTCGAAGTGGCCACGGGCAGCCAGGGAGAATTCATCATTCCTGCCAAAGCGGTGAATGAACTGAACCGCCTTTTGCAGGACAAGGGAGAGATCGAGATCAAGTTCAGCGACAATCAGGCCGCGTTCACGCTAAAGGACGAGAAGGAAAAGACCATTCTCATCATCACCAAGCTGATCGAAGGAAATTATCCCAACTACCGGCAGGTGATTCCGCCGGAAACCCGGGAGCGCGTGGCGCTCGGCCGGGAGGAGTTCATGCACGCCTTGCGCCGCGCGGAGATCATGACCAGCGAGAAGCAGAACTCCGTCAAGCTGACGTTCGGTAAAAACTCGCTGTCCATCACGGCCAACAGTCCGGATGTCGGCGAGGCCCGGGAAACGATGGCCATCAATTACAAGGGCAAGGAAATGTCGATCGCATTCAATCCCGGGTATGTGATTGAGCCGCTGACCGCCTTGACCACCGACGAAGTGTATCTCGAGTTGATCGACGAGTTGAGCCCCGGGGTGCTGAAGATCAACGGACCCTTTCTTTACGTCGTCATGCCCATGCGGCTGAGTTGACGGACAGCTGATGACGAGGTCAGGGATCGAAAGCCCTGACGCTGCCTAACGAACCAGCGCAAACCCGGACCAGCCACTCTCGGGCCTGGCCGAAACGGTTCAGTGCAGGGCGGGGCCGGCCGATCGATTTTGGTAGTCTTTGACGGCAGCGCACAGCGCTTCTTCCGCGAGAACCGGGCAATGCGCCTTCGTGGCAGGCAACCCTCCAAACGCCGCGCTAATCTGCTGGTTCGACAGCCGGGCAGCCTCTTCCACATTCATTCCGCGAACGAGTTCGGTGGCCATGCTGGCGCAGGCGATGGCCGTGCCGCAACCGTAGGCTCGAAACGAGGCCTGCACAATCCGGCCTTCGCGAACCGCGATACTAATCCGGACCACATCGCCGCAGGAGGCAGCGCCAACTTCGCCCACACCATCGGCGGCCGGCAGGTCACCCACGTTGCGCGGGTGTAAAAAATGATCGAGCAGCAGCGGATTGCCGGCGAGGTCGTGGTTAGGACCCAACGGGCCGGTGGCGTTCGGTGCGGAGGGCGTGTTCATAGCTGTCGAGCGCTTCGCGATGACGATCGAGGCGGTTGCAGACCCCGCCCTTGTAGAGGTAGGCCACGGTCAGGGAGCTATCGAGGCGAATCGCTCGATCATAACATTCCAACGCGCGCTCCCAATCCTGAAGTTTCTCCAAAGCCATGCCCTTGCGCAGGAGCGCGTCGGTGTTGTCCGGATCTTCAGCGAGAGCATTGTTAAAGCATTCCAAGGCTTCGTTAACTTGCTCCAGGTTCATCAGCGCCTGGCCTTTGCCCAGCTGAACGGCCACGTGGGAAGCGGGTGCCGCCGTCTCGACTGCTTGCGCCGCATAGGCCGCCGCCGTATCGGCCGCAAGAGAGTGGACCAGGTGCTTGGACGTGTCATCGCCATGGCTCTTGCCGTTGGCCTGTCCCGGCCCGTGGCCATGACCGATCCCATTGGCGGGCCCCGTAGGTCCGGAAATCGCCGGTGGTGAAGCGGCGGCGGGCGACGACGGATGCGATGAATGTTCCAGTTCCTTGATCCGGCGTTCCAATTGCTCAAGGGCCCCCTGGAATCTCGCGCTGGCCTGCTCGACCGTTCCGCTCACCGCCGGCTTAAAGGCGGGATCTGCCGGCGCGGCCACGACTGAAGTCGCCGGAGGGGTAACCACAGCGGTCGACGGTGGCAGCGCCTGGCGGCTGGCGTGAACAGCGACATCGGTAAAGCGACCCATGGCGCGGACTGAGGCCAGGGTGAGGAATCCAAGCCCAAAAAATCCGGCGACGGCGAACAAACCCGCCGCGATCAAAATCGTTCGATTGGCGCTGGCCGAGGAATCGGCCTGCTGTTGGCGAATGCGATCCAAAGCAGGTTCGATTTGGGCAAGGCTCGACGTGATGGCCGCAGTGTGCTGGGCGACCTGCGACGCAATATCGCGCTGAATCGAGCGCAGCATCTCCCGAGTCAAGGCCGCCTGCTCAACCTGGTTGGAAGCGGCTTGGTTGGAAGCGGCCACCTCAGCCGACGAGGGTGCCGGGGCCGAACCGGACGCCGCCGGCGAGGGCGCGGAAGCGGCGGGAGCAAGGTTGGTCGAAGCAGGCTCGGTCTGAGCCATCGCGACGACGCCGGCGGCCAGCGACAGCGCAAGTACCAAAGGAAAAGAGCGGCCGGTCCACGTTTTCATTGATTGAAGAAGTCTGCCCGACGTTAAAAGTCCTGCGCATCGATGCAAGGCGAAAGGCGGGCGAGTTCGAACTGATTCGCAGCGGAGCAACGCGGACCACGTCTCCTCAACGCAGCTTCAACACGTGCCGTCGGAGAAGGTCGAGCACTTGCTGAGCACTGACCGATTTGAAGGTCTCGCGGTCGTAGGGATTGAAGCAGCGCTGGGCCACGGTGTGATCGGCGGAGGCAAACGCCATCCAAACAGTACCGACGGGTTTGTCGGGTGTGCCGCCGGACGGCCCGGCGATGCCGCTGATGGCGATGGCCAGACCGGTTTGCGCGCGCCGACGGGCGCCGGCGGCCATTTCGCAAACCACCGCTTCGCTGACGGCCCCATGAGCCGCAAGAGTCTCCGGCTGGACATCCAACTCGCGCTCTTTGGCTTGGTTGCTGTAGGTGATGAAACCGGCTTGGAGCACGGCGGAGGCACCGGGCACATTGGTTAATCGGTGGCAGACCAGCCCACCGGTGCAGGACTCCGCCACCGCAAGGCTCAAGCGACGCTCCGTCATCAGGCGAATGACGACCGACTCAATCAGGTCGTCGTCGACGCCGTAAATCCGGTCCCCGAGTTTTTCCCGCGCTATGTGGACCGCCTGTTGGACCAGATCGTCCGCCTGATTTCCGCGGGCGGTGAAACGGAGTTCCACGTCTCCCACGCGGGCACAGTAGCCAATCTCGACGCCCTGAGAAACGAGCGCTTCCAGGGGGCCGGCCACTCTTTCCTCGATCACCGACTCGCCCAAACCGGTGGTTTTCAGGGTGCGACAGGCGAAGCGTTCGCGGCCCTGGAAACGGTCCTGCAGGAGGGGCACGACATGATCAAGGAACATCGGGCGTAACTCGCGCGGCGGCCCCGGAAGCATGATCAGGCAGCCGGGCGCGCTTCGACCCGGGCGCGTGGGAACCTCCAGCACCAAGCCGGGTGCGGTCCCGTGGGCGTTGGGCAACACCCTGGCGCCCTCCGGGACGAGCGCTTGCACGCGGCAGCTGGCCGGCATGCGCCGATTCCGCGCGCTGAAAAACGATTCGATGTGGGTCACAATCTCCGGGTCTTCGCGGAGCGTCCGGCCCAGCAGTTCGGCGATGAGCGTCCGCGTCCGGTCGTCGCTGGTGGGGCCCAAGCCGCCGGTCACGATGACGAGATCAGCCGCGAGTGCATCTTTGACCGCCTGCAGAATGGCGGGGCCGGTGTCGTCCACAGCCACCTGCCGATCCACGGTCAAGCCAAGGTCTGACAGTTGGCGGCAGAGCCATTGTTGGTGGGTGTTCAAAACCCGGCCCAACATGAGCTCGGCGCCGGTGTTGATGATCTCGATCTTCATGCGGCCAGCACTTTGGCGAAACCAGACGGTTCGACGCAAGGGTCGGAGTTGCGTGGGGATTCCTGCTTTACGTGCCCATCGGTTGCCGTACAGTCGCCGCCATGGTCACGCTAGAAACGAGCGCCTTGTTCCGCACCTTGCCGCCCGTCGAACAGGCCGAATTGAGGGCGAAGGCCTCGATTCGTTCGTTTGCGGCCGGCGAGGAGATTTTCAAGGAAGGCGATCCTGGCGACGGCGTTTACCTGGTGCGCACAGGGCGGGTGAGCCTCTCCGCCCGGTTCAGCGGCGGGGAACGACGGGCGTTCTCGGAGGTTGGCCCGGGCGAATTTTTCGGCGAGATGGCCGTGCTCGATCAACAACCACGATCCGCCTCAGCCACCGCAGCGGAACTGACCGAGGTGTATTTTGTCCCGCGCGAACAGATGGTATCGCTCCTCACGCGGTCCACCGGGCTCGGCATGGCGTTGCTGCAGGAAATCAGCCAGCGCATGCGCGAGTTTAACCAGCAGTACTTCCGCGAGGTGCTGCAGGCCGAGCGCATGGCCCTCGTCGGCCGCTTCGCCAGCGCCATCGTCCACGATCTCAAAAACCCGCTGACCATCATCGGCATCACCGCCGAGATGGCCTGCCAGGAAAAGTCAGCCCCGGAAGCCCGCAAAACGGCGGAGCAACGCATCCATCGCCAGATCGAGCGCATCACCGGCATGGTCAATGACATCCTCGAATTCACCCGCGGAACGGGCGTCCCCACGGTCCTGACCACGATGGACTACGCGACGTTTGTCCGATCGGTGCTCGAAGAGTTGCAACCGGAAGTCGCTCGAAAATCCGTCCGCCTCGAGTTGCCTGCACCGGCGCCGTCCACGCGCCTGCGCCTTCATCCTCATCGCCTGACCCGCGTGTTCTACAATCTCATTTTTAACGCGGTCGACGAAATGCCCGAAGGCGGCCGCGTCGCCCTGACGTTCCGCTCAACGCCCACGGAGATCTGGACCGAGATCACCGATTCCGGGCGCGGCATTGCGCCGGAGATCATCGATCGTCTCTTCGAACCTTTCGCCACCCACGGCAAGACCAAGGGAACCGGGCTGGGTCTCTCCATCTGCCGTCGCGTGATCGAGGAACATGGAGGCCGGATTGAAGCGCGCAACCGGCCGGAAGGCGGCGCCGTCTTCGCGTTCAGCCTGCCCATCCCACCGTCCGCATGACCACGGCCGCCTCTGCTTCCACCACCGCGAACGCCGCCCCCGCCGGAAACCGCATCCGGCTGCTGCCCGAACACGTGGCCAACCAGATCGCCGCGGGCGAAGTGGTGGAACGTCCGGCCAGTGTGGTCAAGGAACTGGTCGAGAATGCGCTGGACGCGGGCGCCACGCGGCTGACGGTGGAGATCCAGGCGGGCGGCCGCAGCTTGATCCGCGTGACGGATGACGGCATCGGCATGAGCCGCGACGACGCGCTGCTGTGCCTTGAGCGTCATGCGACGAGCAAGATTCGGCGGGCCGAGGATCTGAGCGCGATCCTAACCATGGGCTTCCGGGGCGAAGCGCTGCCGAGCATCGCCAGCGTCGGCAAGATGACCTTGACCACACGCGAACGGGAAGGCGGCGCCCTGGCCGCCACCCAGGTGGTCATCCACGGCGGCCGCATCCTCGAGGTGCGTGAAGCGGGTGCCCCCACGGGGACCTGCATCGAATTGCGACAGCTGTTCTTCAACCTGCCCGCCCGCCGGCGATTTCTGCGCAGCGAAGAGACCGAGTTTGCGCACATTCAACATTACCTGACCCTGGCGGCGCTGGCGCATCCCGGCGTCGCTTTCACGTTCATCAAGGACGGCCGCACCCTCTGGCAGTTGCCGGGCGTTCCCCGCGCCTCAGAGATCCCGCACCGGCTGCAGGCCCTGCGCCAGCGAGTGCGCGGGCTGCTCGGTAGCAGCGAGGACAAGCTGCTGGAGATCGATTTCACCGCCGATTTACCGCGCAGCGGCCTGACGGCAGAGGAAGAGCATGAGGAGGAATTGGAGCCGCTCGCGGAACCGTCACGCCAGTTCCGTCTCTGGGGGTTGCTGGGTCAACCCGGTGTCTCCCGATCCACCCGCGACGAGCAATACATCTTTGTCAATCGACGCCCCGTCGAGAACCGCGGGCTTAACTTTGCCTTGATCGAAGGCTACCACACCGCGCTCATGAAGGGCCGGTATCCGGTCTGTTGCCTCTTCCTCGAAATCGATCCTGCCCTCGTCGATGTGAACATCCATCCCGCCAAACGCGAGGTGAAGTTCCACAACGAACGCCTCGTGCGCCAACTCACCGCACAGGCCGTGCGCGATGGCCTGCTGGATTTCCATCGCCGGGCGAATCCCCCTGCACCCGCGCCCCCACCCTCGCACGCCTCTGCACCCGGCGGCGGCGCGGCAAAGCCCGAGGCCACTCCGGCGGAAGCCTTCATGCCGACGGCGCAGCCCTCGGATCTGCCCGGGTTTTCGCCCTTGATCGGAACGGAACTCGGGGCCGCGTCGGGCGCGGCGAAACGCACCGCCTCCACGGTGGCACCGTCTGGTCAACCCGCGGTTGAGCCCGTGGCCACCATCCGCCCGCCGGTCGTGAATGCGGCCGCGAATGCCGTTCCTGCTGCAGGCACCTCGACGCCAGTATCGCCTCGGGCTTCGGCAAGGCCATCAATCGAAGAGCCCTCGCCCACGACCAACGGGGCGAAAGCCGCGGTGGCGAACACGTCCGCCGCGAACACGGAGATTTCATCCGGGGGCCTGCCGGCGCCGCGAGCCACGCCGCTGCTGAGTGTTCCATTGCGCCTGGTCGGTGTGATCGGGCGCTTATATGTCGTCTTGGAATCGGACCGCGGGCTGGTCTTGATGGATCAACACGCGGCCCACGAACGAATCCTGTTCGAACAGATGCTCGAACGGGTGGAAAGCGGGAATGTGCCGTCGCAACGCTTGCTCCTGCCCGAGACGGTCGAGTTGTCCCCGCGCGACGCCACGTTTCTCCGCCAGCAGATGGGCACGCTGAACCGGCTCGGAGTCGGCTTGAGCGAATTCGGCGATCGCACGTTCCTCCTCGATGCGGTTCCGCCCATGGTCAAGCTGTCCGGCGCGCGCCAGTTCGTGATCGAACTGGTGGACGAACTCAAGGCGGCCGGTCAATCGATCAACTCCCAGCGATTGGGCGAGGACACGGTCGCCAAGACGGTCTGCCGCCACGCGGTCAAGGCGAACGATCCGTTGAGCGGGCCGGAGTTGGAGAATCTGGTCAATGATCTCCGCCGCTGCGCCATGCCCTATACCTGTCCCCACGGACGACCGACGCTGATCGAAATGAGCTATCGCGAGCTGGAGAAGAAGTTCGGACGGTTGGCCTAGTTGACGATTCGGTGTTCGGAGATTTTTGACTTCAGCAGCGTCGCCAACTCGGCGACCTGCGATGGATCGCCGAGGGATGAGAGGGGAATCCAATTGCACATCGTCGGTCCCTGAAAAAGCAGAAATCCATTTTTGAAGTGTGCCACCCGGGTGAACACCGACCACTGAAGCTTCATGTCCTGTCGCGGCGCTTCTTCATTGGCTCTCGCTGGTCATACGAAACGTAATGTTGGTGAAGTCGTCCGCATCGATCTGCGCAACCAGGGTGCGCGCCGCGCCCGTTCAGACCGGATGCGAAATGCCGACGCCGCCGCGCATTTCCATCACGTTGATTGTTCCGCCGGGTGCGAAGGGCACGCTGGCCAGTTCGCCGGGCGACAACAAGCGCCCCCAATGCTCTTTCCGCTCTGGAACGGGCAGAAAGCCAAAGTGCACCGTGGTGCGGATCGGCAAACGGCCGCCTAACGCATGTATCTGCACCGCGCGGTTGCCGGTGTTCTTGACGTGTAACCAGCATTGGCTGTCTCCAGGCTGCGCAATCGCCAGCGCAGTGAAGAAAGCGACGATGCCGCCCAACGCCGCTCCGAGCAGCAAACTGGCGAAGTGGATTCTGGGCTTCATGAAATTCAAATGTCTTAAAAGACCTCTTAATCCGCTTTCACCGCGGCAACGCAAACGCCACGTAGGCGTCGCCGTAAGGCGTGCCGAGTTTGTTGCCGCCGGTCGCGGCGATGACGATGTACTGGCGGCCGTTGATTTCGTAGCTGGCCGGTGGGGCGCTGCCGGTCCACGGCAACGGCGCCGACCAAAGCTCCGCGCCGGTGTCCTTGTCGAACGCGCGGAAATGATTGTCGCGCGTGCCGGCGCAGAAGACGAGTCCTCCGGCCGTGACGATGGCGCCGCCATAATTCTCCGAGCCTGTATTCTTCAGCTCGCTATCCTTCAGGCGCGGATCGTAACCCAGCGGCACGCGCCAGACCATCCGGCCGGTGTTCAGATCGAGACAATTGAGCGTGCCCCAGGGCGGCTTGTTGGCGGGAAATCCGTCGGGGTCATAGAACTTGGGATAGCCACTGACCGAATAGCTCGGGCGCTCCGGATCGGCGTTGCGCGGCTTGATCAAGCCGTCGCGCAGCATGAGGTAATCGATCAGCGCCGCCACATCGGTTGCGGGAAGATCCGGCTGGGCGGGCATGGCGTTTTTGCCCTCGCGGATCTGTTTCTTCACCACGTCGTCGGTTAGGCGATGACGCAGCCCGCGGAGGGGCGGGCAGGTGCTGATGCCCAGGCGGGTCGGCCCGTGACAGCTCATGCAGGCTTGTTCGTAAACCTGCCGGCCGCGGGTTTTCGGGGCGCCGAGATCGTCCGGCGGTTCGTCGTCGCGGAAGGCGGAGATGATCCAGCCGACATGGTTGGCCGTGACATAGAGGCGGCCGGTGTCGGGATCGACGCAGGCGCCGGTCCATTCGGCCCCTCCGTCGATTCCGAAGAACAGGTTGGCACGACCCTCGCCGCACGGGACGAAGAACCCGCGCGAGGCGCTGGCGAAACGGCTGCGAGCCCATTCCGCCATCTCCTCGTTGCGACCGCCGAGATCGGCCTCCGTAAATTCCATGCGCAGGAACGGTTCGGGCAATTCCACATCCGGCTGGTAGGGCGCCGTGCGTTCGCCGGGCAGGGTGCTGGTCGGGGCGCGCCGCAGCCTGAACGGAAAGATCGGTTTCCCGGTCACCCGATCCAGCAGCAAGGTGTTGCCGATCTTCGTCGTGGCGGCCACGACATCGATCCGCCGTCCATCGCGCGTGATGGTGGCGAGGTTGGGTGGCGCGGACATGTCGAGGTCCCAGAGGTCGTGGCGGATTTCCTGGAAGTGCCAGCGATAGCGTCCGGTGCGGGCGTCGATGGCCACGAGACAGTTGGCGAAGAGATTGTCGCCGTGGTGCCCAACGCCGATGAAGTTCGGTTTAGGCCCGCCGGTTGTGATGTAGGCGATGCCGCGGGCTTCGTCCAGGGCCATGCCCGCCCAGCAATTCGCCCCGTAGGGCTCAGTGCGATCCCAGGTGTCGTGGCCGAATTCGCCTGGATGCGGCACGGTGTGAAACGTCCACCGCAACCGTCCGGTCACGACATCGAAGCCCCACACGTCCTTTTCGAACCCGGGCACCACGACAATGTTCTCGAACACCGTTGGTCCAGCCGTCGCCGCGCCGAAGTCGCCCTGGGCATTACCGGGCAGCGCTGCACGTCCGCCTTCACCAAACCCGGCGATGGGCTGGCCGGATCGGGGATCGAGGGCGTAGAGGTATCGGCCCGAGGAAAACAGAATCCGCGCAGGCGCATCGTCCTTCCCCGGCCAATGGATCAAGCCGCGGAAGGCCGGGCGGCCTTCGGGTTTGAAACCCCATTTTTCCACGCCCGTGACGGCGTCGATCGCCACGACGCGCTTGCCCGGCGTCGGAGCGTACATCACGCCATCCACAATGATTGGATTGCACTGGAGATTGCCGGTGCCGTCCTTGGAATGATAGGTCCAGGCGGGGAGGAGGTTCTTGACGTTGCCACGATTGATCTGGTCGAGCGCAGAGAAGCGGGTGCCGCCGTTGTCGCCGTGCGAGCGGTGCCACTTGCGGTAAGTCTCACGTTTGGGCAGGCCGTTGGCGGGCGTGAGTTCGTCGGGCTTGGCCGCCGGAATGGTCTGATACAACGGCAGGCGCGCGCGCTCGGCCGCGTCTTCGACGGTCCAATAGGGCGAGTTGGTGCGCAGGGCCGCGCGCGAGGGGAGATCGTCGAAGTGCCAGAGGCCGATGGTGTCGGCGTCCGCTTGGAACGGAGCAGCCGGCCGCCCACCGATGGCGCCGTCGACGAGCTGGCCGAAAGCCAGCGCGCCGGGCGCGGCTTTTCCGGCTGGTCCGGAGCGGGCGGGCGCTGGTCGATCGAGCACGAGTCGACCATCGACATGAAGCCGGACCCGATCGGATTCGAGGATGGCCGCGAGATGATGCCATTGGCCGTCGCAAATGTCGGCGGTGGATTTGAACTCGCCGCCGCGACCGGGTTGATACACGGAAAAAACGCCGGAGCCGGCGTAGGAGTAGAGCTCCCAATGCTCGGCCGAGGATTTCGGATCGCTGGCGACAAGGATGTTGAAGCCGGACTTGCTGTTCAGACGGGCAAGGCACTCGATGGTTAACGGTCGGGATCGGTAAGCGGTGTTGCCGTCCACCACCAAACCACCTTCGAGCGCGCGGCCGAACGCGGGCGACAGCGACGCGGCGCCTTGGGCGGAGGGCTTGGGCGCAGGCTTGACGTTGGGCGGGGCCGGTTCGCGCCAGGTGCGAGGGACGGGCCGGTTGCCGACGGGATGCCCGGGTTGCTGGCGCAGCAGCCAGTCGAGGCCGTCGAGGTTGTCCAGCAGACGGCCTTCCGCATCTTCGTCGGTATGATTCAGGATGCCAATCGGTCCTTGCCAGCCGCTGGCGCGAATGATTTCAAGCAGCTCGAGATCGAGGTCGCCCTGGCCCAGCGGGAGGATTTTTTTTCCCAGTTGGTCGCCTTGGCGGGTCATGCCGTTGAGATTCAAGGCGAGCAGATGCGGCTTCATTTGGGCGAGGAGCTTGGCGAAGCGGGAGAGGTGTTCGTGGCCGTGATGTTGGTTGTAGACGATCCCGACGTTGGTGATGCCGTCCTGGCGCAGGCGTTGGATGATTTCGATCTGGTTTTCCGGTTCACCGAACCAGGCACCGTGATTGTAGAGGGCGAGCCGGGCGCTGATTTTGCGGGCGGCTTCGGCGAGGGGTTTCAGTCGCTGCGCCTCGGCTTCGACGCGGGCGCGTTGTTCGTCGGCAGATTTCGTGGGATTGCCACCGCCGGTGATCCACAGCTGGGCGTCGCGGATTTGATGGCGCTCAAGCACGCGGAGAATGCCTTTGGCTTCCTCGTTGAGCACGGTGGGGAACCACCAGGCGAGCAGGCGGATTTGGTGGCGTTTCAATGCTTCCATCTCGGCGTCGAACTGCGGGATGTGTTCGGCGCGGTAGTCGTAGGCGAAGAGCTTGAAGTGCAGCCGGTCCATCATCGCCGCCCGTTCCTCGGGTCCGCGCTTCTTGGCGTCGAAGGGCACGATGCACCAGGCGACGAGGTTGGAACGGGCGAAGAGCTCATACGCCGCCGCGCGGGCGGGGCTTGGGCCGGCCGCGAGGGCGAGGAGCAGAGGCAGGAGTGATGACAGCGATTTCATGGAGGCAGGGTTTCGTTGGCGGGATTCTTGGACGGCAATGCGTAAAGTGTCGAGCCCGGGAGCGACCCATGATCTCCGCCGAAGAATCCATGACCGCAGATCCACGCGGAAAATCACAGATAAAGACGGGGCAATGCGCCCCGGGGGGAGAGGAACCGAGTGGGCGATGCGGCAGCACTTCGCGTTAGCGGCGAATTTGGAAAGGCAGTGGCCCTCGGTTGCGCCGCAAAGTCTTGAGCAGTCTCGGCTTCCCGGCTTCCTCCGCGCTTGCTCCAGGCTTCCGCCGCCGCGTATAAGTCAGCCCGCGCGGCGCCGGTTCAGGCCCCGTTGTTGATCCCATGTCCACCCAACGCCAACATCATCGCCGTCTCGAAGCCTCCTTTCGCCTCGCCCAGGAACGCTACGCCAGCCTCGGCGTGAACGTCGAGCGGGCGCTCCGCACCCTCGCCCGCCTGCCGGTCTCCCTCCATTGCTGGCAGGGCGACGACGTCGGCGGCTTTGAGCAGGCCTCCGGCGAACTGGGCGGAGGCCTCGCGGTGACGGGGAACTATCCAGGCAAGGCCCGCACACCGGATGAATTGCGCCAGGACGTCGACCAGGCGCTGGAGCTGATCCCGGGACGGCATCGCTTCAATCTTCATGCGTTCTACGGCGAGTTCGGCGGGCGCCGGGTGGATCGCGACGCGATCGAGCCGCGACATTTCCGTCACTGGATCGCCTGGGCGAAGGAGCGGGGTCTCGGGCTCGATTTCAATCCAACCTGCTTCGCGCATCCAAAGGCGGCCGACGGTTTCACATTGTCGCATCCGAACCGGGGCATCCGCGACTTCTGGATCGAGCATTGCCGGCGATCCCGGGAAATCGGCGCCGCCATGGGCCGCGCGCTCGGCATGCCGTGCGTGACGAACGTGTGGGTCCCGGACGGATTCAAGGACACGCCGGCGGATCGCCAGGGCCCGCGCGAACGACTGTCCGCGGCGCTCGACGCGGTCTTCGCCCGCCCGCTCTCGTCGCGACACAATCTCGACGCCGTCGAACCGAAGTTGTTCGGGATCGGGGCGGAGAGCTGCACGGTGGGTTCCCACGAGTTTTACCTCGGCTACGCCATCTCGCGCCGGAAACTGTTGTGCCTCGACGCCGGGCACTATCACCCCACCGAAACCATCGCCGACAAAATCTCCAGCGTGCTGCTCTATGTGCCGGAGATTCTCCTGCATGTCAGCCGGGGTGTGCGGTGGGACAGCGATCATGTGGTCACCCTGACCGACGATCTTCAGGCCATCGCCCGGGAGGTGGTCGCGGTGGATGCGCTGGATCGGGTTCATCTGGGCCTGGACTATTTCGACGCCAGCATCAACCGCGTGGCCGCGTGGGTGATCGGCGCGCGCAACCTGCTTCGCGCGCTGCTGCTCGCGCTGTTGGAACCGCCCGGGATTCGGGCGGCGGAAAAGGGCGGCGACCACACCGCGCGCCTCGCGTTGCAACAAGAAGCACTGTCGTTGCCGTGGGGAGCGGTCTGGGACTGGTATTGCGAAAGCCGGAATGTTCCCGTGGGCGAAGCCTGGCTCAGCCAGGTGCGCACTTACGAACGGGATGTTCTCAGCCGGCGGTCGTAGATTTCACCCGTTCGTAACGGCGTCTCCGTTGGATCGCCACTGAGGTGTAACACGGCCCTGTCACGTTGGCCGGGACGTGAAATGTGGTCTGCATCTTAGCCTGGAGAGTGTCGATCTGCCGCCGGCCTCGGAATGGAGCCCGGATTGTGCCGGCTGGTGTTTTCTCCGCGTGAGCCGGCACTGCGGCTATTGGCTGGGCGAAGGCGATCCCCGCGAGGCCGGCCCGGGCGATGTCCTCACGCTCTCGCCGCTCCGCTCCGGCTATTTTCGGGTCAGCCAGCTGGGCCCCGTCACGCTGCATCACTTTCGGTTCTCACCAGATCTCGCCGGCGGCCTCCTCACGCCTTCAGAGCACGAACGCTTCGAACGCCTGGCCTTCGACCCCGGGCGGGCAGTGCGCCTTTATCCGTCGAGCGCGAAGGGTGCACAGGCCTGGCGTGATCTGCTGAACGAATGCGGAGCGGACACCACCGGCCTGCTTTGCCGGGCTGAATTGCTGCGGATTGTCGCGCTCCTGCTGGGCCCGGATCTGCAGGAATCATTGCCTGCGCCTCGACCCTTCCTCCCCGCCCGCCTCAAGCTTCGCGTGCTGCTCAACCAAATGCCGGAGGAGGAATTTCTGCGCATGACTCCGCGCGATCTGGCCGCCCGCTGCAATGTCAGCCTGGTCCAGATCAACCGATCCTTCCGGCAGCTGATCGGCGAATCGATTCGCGATCATCAGGAGCTCGTCCGCCTCCGCCGCGCCCGGCAAGCCCTGTCCGAAACCATCCGTCCGCTCGAATCGATCGCCCTCGAGGCCGGGTTTCGTGGCACGCGCGCGTTCAGCGCCGCGTTTCGAAAACGGTTCGGCGTCGCGCCCACCGACTGGCGGAAGCCGCGCGCGGTGCACGCGACGTAGGTCCGGCCTCGCCTTCGTGACGGGAAAGTAACCAACACGACATCCGTCTGCCATCAGCCGGGCTTAAGGTGCTCCCGACTCGCACTGCATGACGAAATCGCAACAAACGAACTCCCGCCTTTTGACCTGAGAACTCCCTCTCCCTCTCTTTATGGAAGCCAACCTATTCACGCCGCTGCTGGCCAACGCCCTGAGCTTCGCTTTGGAGAAAGCCACGCTCGAGGGCAAGATTACGATCGGCTTGTTGATCGTGGTCTCCTTGATCAGCTGGACCGTCATCTTCAACAAGGCAACCCAGCTCTACAAGGCGGGCAAGATGTCGAAGAAGTTCTTCGAAGCCTACCGCTCCACCCGCGACCCGATGGAGCTCTTCAACAAGAACGACGAGTTCAGCGGCGCGCCTGCCTACGAGATCTACTACGCCGGCGCCGAAGAGCTCGCCTATCACCTGAAGAACAACCCCGTCACGATCAAGGGCAAGACCCGCGTCAGCCAGGCCTCCTACGATTCCGTCGTCGTGGTGCTCGAACGCAACGTCAGCGCCCAGGCCATCTCGCTCGAGAAAGGCATGATCATCCTGACCACCGCCGTCGCCGGCGGACCTTTCATCGGATTGCTCGGCACAGTCTGGGGCGTGATGGAAACGTTCTCCGCCATCGCCATCAAACAGGCCGCGAGCCTGACGTCCATGGCCCCGGGTGTGGCCGGCGCCCTCATCGCCACGGTGGCCGGCCTCTTCGTCGCCATCCCGGCCATGTTCGCCTACAACTACATGGTCACTTCCATCCGGGCCATCACCCAGCAGCTCGACAATTTCACCGCCGAATTCTCGACCGCGATCGAGCACAGCTATGTCGACAACCGCCCCGTCTCCGAAGAGATCGCGGACGCCCTGAAGCGGATGCGCAACGAGGATCTCGGCCAGCCCACCGCCCCATGAAAAAGTATTCCAAGAACAAACACCACGAGCTGAACGAGCTGAACATCACGCCCCTGCTCGACCTCTGCTTCGTGCTGCTGGTGATCTTCATCCTCACCACGGCTCCGCCGGTGAATGACATGGACATCACCCTGCCCAGCGCCGGTGCGAACCCCAAGGACGCCGCCAAGAAGACCCAGTTCGTCCAGATCAGCAACTCGGGCAAGATCTCGCTGAACGCGGTGGAGATGGACGAGCAGAAGCTCCTCGATACGCTGGTCGAGTTTCGCAAGGAAGATCCCGATCTCAGCGTCGTCGTTCGCGCCGACAGCGGCCTCGCCGTCCAGTCGCTGGTCAACGTCCTCGACGTGCTCATTTCGGCCAACGTCGCCAAGTTCGGCCTCGCCACGGAACCCACCGCCAAGGCCGCCAACTAGCCACAGCTACCCACTGACTCACTGACTCACCCGCTCGCTGACTGACCCCCGGGGAGTTCGCCTCATCGCAATAAACTTCGGCCCAAATGCCCACGTTCGAGCGCAAACCCAGGGTTCAGAAAAAGGACCGGACCGGCGCGATCATCTCCCTGGTGGTCCACCTCGTCGCCCTCGGGATCATCCTGATTGTTCTCACGCAGACGAAGATGGGCAAGGAGCTGCTCAAGTACGGTCTCGAGGCGATCCGCGACAAGCCGAAGCCGCAGGCAGCCAAGGCTGCGGCCGCCCCGAGCACCGCCGCGCGCGGGCCGCGCAAGGTTGCCGCCAACGCTCCCCCGCCCGCCGGCGGCGGACGTCGCACCACCGATGCCCCGCCCGCCGCCGAGGGCGGCTTGGTGGTCGACGAACGATCGGAGTCGAAGAGCCGATCTGAACGAACGTCCGGCACCAACCAGGCGCAGCGCGTTGCACCCCCACCCCCGCCCAAGGCCGCCCCACGCATCGCCCCGCTGTCCCAGCCCAAGAGCGACATCAAACAGCTCTTCGCCGATCGCGCCAAACAAGCGGCCTCGGTCGAGGCCATCGGCTCCGAACAAATCTCCAAGACCGGCAGCTCCGACGCCGGCGCCATCGTCAAGAACATCGCCGGCACCACGATTGTCGACGGCAAGTTCGCCGTCATCCGTGGCCTCAGCGATCGTTACGTCACCACCACGTTCAACGGCGCCGAAATCCCGTCCGCCGACCCCTATCGCCGCTCCGCTTCCCTCGACCTGTTCCCCGCCCAGGTCATCGACAAGGTTGTCGTCGCCAAAACGTTCACGCCGGATCAACCCGGCAGTTACACGGGCGGCGGCATCAACATCGTCTCCAAATCGTTTCCCGAAAAATCGTTTGCCAGTGTGTCCTTCGGCACGACGTACAACACGCAGACGACGGGCAACGGAAACTTTCTGACTTACGGGGGCGGCGGCCATGACTGGGCCGGGATGGACGACGGGTCGCGTTCATTGCCGCCGCTGCTGGCGGATCCGAGCCTGGCGTTGAATCGGGGCGTTTATACCGTGGCCAGCCCGACGTCGACCGCCCAGCCGCGTTTTGCCGAACGGGTCGCGATCAACGACGCGGTGGATCGGGCCACCCGGGCGCTGGGCACGGTGCAGTTTGGAGCGGAGACCAAATCCGCCCCGATCAATCACAGCTTCTCGGCCGCGGTCGGCGACACGACGCACTTGTTTGGCCGGCCGCTGGGCGTGTTTGGCAGCGTCAGTTATCGACGGGACTTCTCGTTCTACGAGAACGCGGTGTCACGTCGCTACGAGCCGGGAGGGGCCATTGGCGAGTTCGACATTGATAGCGACTACAAGGACACCCGCGGCACGGAAGTCGTGAACTGGGCGGGCATGGTCAATCTGGCCTGGCAGGTGTTTCCCGATCACGAGTTGGGTTTCAGTTTTCTATACAATCAGAACGCCGACAAACAGGCGCGGTATCAGGAGGGAACCAAGCCGGAAGGCGATCCCGGGGCAACGCTCTTTCGCAATCGCCTGATCTGGACGGAGCGCAACCTGAACACCTACCAGCTGAAAGGCGCCCACAAGTTTCGGGATCTGAACGGAGCCCGCATCGACTGGCTGGCCGCCCTCTCCGGCACCACCCAGGACGAGCCGGACACGCGCTTCTTCAACTACGTGCTGCGCGGCGACAACTATCTGGTCGGCGACGGTGGCGCGCCCGATCCCAAACAACCCACGCGTTATTTCCGCGAGCTGAACGAGGACAATCGAAATGAGAAGATCGATTTGACGCTGCCGTTCCGACAGTGGTCCCACGATGAAGGCGAGTTGAAGGCGGGCTTGTTCGACAGCCATTCAAAGCGGGATTCCATCGATCGCGAGGTGTTCTACCAGGGCGGCGGAGCGTTCGATGGCAATCCAAACTCCTATCTGACGCCATCGAATCTGGGCTACACCGCGACAACCAACTCCGCCGGGCGCATCAGCTATAACTGGGGTCGGTATGTGCAGAATCGGGATAGCTCATATGATGCTGCCTCGACCGTGCAGGCCGGCTATCTGATGCTCGACACGCCTCTGGTTCCCAAGCTTCGCCTCGTCACCGGAGTTCGACTTGAATCCACCGATCTCGAAGTCAATTCCTCGAGCTACCTCGCCAGCTCAGTCACGGGCAAGTCGACGAATACGGCCAGGATCAAACAGAACGACATCCTGCCCGCGGTCGGGCTCATCTGGGGCCTGACCAGCAACATGAATGTTCGCGCGCACTACAGCCAAACCATCGCCCGCCCGTCCTTTCGCGAACTGGCAGCCTATCGAAGTTACGATCCCGTCCTGGACGAAATCCTCGAAGGCAATCCGCAGCTGGCGATGAGTTCCATCGTCAACTACGACTTGCGCTACGAATGGTTTCCCCGACCGGGTGAGCTGCTCGGTGTCAGCCTGTTTTACAAAGACATCAAGAACGCCATCGAACGAAATTACGTGACGATCGATCAGGACATCGTGTCGTTCGGCAACCGGCCGAAGGCCCGGGTTTACGGGATTGAGTTCGAGGGCCGGAAGAGCCTCGATTTCATCGATCGCCACCTGAAGGAGTTCACCTTCGGCGGCAGCGTCTCGCTGATTTTCTCCGACACCGATCTGCTGCCGGAAGAATACGACAACAAAAAGAACTACATCCGAAACCTGGATCGCAGCCGATCGCTCTACGATCAGTCGCCTTACATCATCAATCTCGACCTCAGCTACGACAATCCCCGCACCCGCACCACGGCCTCACTCCTCTTCAACGTGGCCGGCCCGCGCATCGTCATCGCCGGCATCACCACCGAGGACGTCTACGAACAGCCCACCCCCACGCTGGACTTCGTCATCGGCCAGAAACTGGGCCGGAGCCTGAGCCTGCGTTTCACCGCACGCAATCTGCTCAACCCGAAGATTGAGCGGACCTATGGCGAGAACAGCACCCGCCTTTATTCCTCCTACCGCCGCGGCATGGCCTTTGGTCTGTCGGTCGGCTACGAGTTTTGAGCGAGCCCGTCGGCTTGCGCCGAGGCACGTTCGGACCGCGGGCTTTCAGCGCTTTCAACCCGCAGCGGCCTGGGCTGGCGACGACGCTCGAAGGTTCGGACGCCCGAGCTCAAGGGCCGCGTTCCGATCAGACAATCTGGAGATGCACCGCTGCGTTCGTCTTGAGCCGAAGGAACATCCAAGAAGGCGACGGTCTTGAACTTGTGACGCCGGCGGAGACGTGGTTCAGACCGAGCTGGCCTTCCCTTTCACGGAATCGTCACGCGGCCGCGATGTGTCCGCCATGGGCCTGTGATGAAATGGAGACGATCCAAAAAACGGACAAACCAGAAATCGTATGAACAGAACCTTCGTAAAAACCCTGACGGCCCTGGGCCTCACGGCCGGTTTGCTCGGCCCGAGCTTGGCGACGGCTGACACCATCCAAGTCACCGCGCCAATTGCTGCCGACACCACCTGGCGCTACACCAATGAATATGTGTTGAATGGCTTCATTTATGTGCTCGGCGGCGCCTCGCTGACCATCGAGCCCGGCACGGTGATCAAAGGCAAGCCGGGCCAGGACGCCAACACCTCCTGCCTGATCGTCACGCGCGGCGCAAAGATCTTCGCGCAGGGAACCCGCACGCACCCCATTATTTTCACCGCGGAAGCCGATGACGTTTCCGACCCCGAAGATCTCTCCATCTTCCAACGCGGGCTTTGGGGCGGCGTGGTGTTGCTCGGCAACTCGGTGTTGAATACAACGCTCGACGCCGCCGGCAACACTGCCTCCCCCAAGTATGAAGTGTTTGAAGGTCTCCCGGACTCCCAGATCAATGGGCAGTTCGTGAACCGCTTCGGCGGGAACAACGACGATGATTCCTCCGGTGTGTTGCGCTTCGTTTCGATTCGCCACGCGGGCGTCGTCTTCCAGCCGAACAAGGAGTTGAACGGGCTTTCCTTGGGCGCGGTCGGGCGCGGCACGACGATCGAATATGTCGAGGCTTATGCCACCGCCGACGATGGCTTCGAGTTTTTCGGCGGGACGGTGAACACCAAGCATCTAGTCAGCGCCTTCAACGATGACGATGGCTTCGACATCGACCAGGGTTACCGGGGCAAGAATCAGTTCTGGTTCTCGATTCAGGAACGAGGCCGCAAGGACAACGGCGGTGAGTGGAACGGCGAGCCCAACGGGGTGGCGGTCAATGCGTCGCCGATCGCCAACTACGAGATCTACAACGGGACGTGGATCGGGGCGGGGACGAATACCACCGGCAATCGCGGAATCTTTGCCCGGGAATACGCCGCGCCGAAGCTGTACAACAGCATCCTGACGGAGTTCGCCGGGAGCGGCCTGCGAATCGACGAGAAATCCGGGCTGCATCTGACGAACGGTGTGTTGGATCTCCGGGACAATCTTTGGTGGAACTTCGCGACCAACGGCGTGCCGGTGGCGGTGGCTGAGAATGGAATTGCGAACGTCGTGTTCGCCGATGCCGGCCGCAACAATGTGGTGGCGGATCCGATGCTCCGTGGGATTAGCCGCACGAACCTCGGCGGATTGGATCCGCGTCCCAAGGCGGGCAGCCCCGCGCTGAGCGGCGCGCGCATCACCCCGACCGACGGCTTCTACACGCCGGCCAATTACAAGGGTGCGTTCGACGACAATGACCTGTGGATTGCGGGATGGACCTTTGTGTCCCAAGCCGGCTTCGTGGCCGCCCGGGGCGCGAGCGTGGTGGAGGTCACGGCAAATGTAGCCACCGACACGACCTGGTATCGCACCAACGAATATGTGCTCAACGGGTTCATCTATGTTCTGAATGGCGCCTCCCTCACCATCGAGGCGGGCACCGTGATCAAAGGCAAGCCCGGGCAGGACGCCAATACCTCGTGCCTCATCGTCACGCGGGGTGGAAAGATCTTTGCGAACGGCACCGAAGCCAACCCGATCATCTTTACGGCGGAAGCCGATGACGTCAGCGATCCGGAGGATCTGCCGCTGTTCCAACGCGGGCTGTGGGGCGGCGTGGTCTTGCTCGGCAACTCGGTGTTGAATACGACGCTCGACGCCGCCGGCAACACCGCCTCCCCCAAATACGAAGTGTTCGAAGGTCTTCCTGATTCCCAGGTCAACGGGCAGTTCGTGAACCGATTCGGAGGCAACAACGACGACGATTCCTCCGGCGTGTTGCGCTTCGTTTCGATTCGCCACGCGGGCGTCGTCTTCCAGCCCAACAAGGAGTTGAACGGCTTGTCGCTCGGTGCCGTCGGGCGCGGCACGACGATCGAGTATGTCGAGTCCTACGCTGTGGCCGACGATGGCTTCGAGTTTTTCGGCGGGACGGTGAACACCAAGCATCTGGTCAGTGCCTTCAACGATGACGACGGCTTCGACATCGACCAGGGTTACCGGGGCAAGAATCAATTCTGGTTCTCGATTCAGGAACGAGGCCGCAAGGACAACGGCGGCGAGTGGAACGGCGAGCCCAACGGGGTGGCGGTCAATGCGTCGCCGATCGCCAACTACGAGATCTACAACGGGACGTGGATCGGGGCGGGGACCAATACCACCGGCAATCGCGGAATCTTTGCTCGGGAATATGCCGCGCCGAAGCTGTACAACAGCATCCTGACCGAGTTCGCCGGGAGCGGCCTGCGGATCGACGAGAAGTCCGGGCTGCACCTGACGAACGGCCTGCTCGATATCCGGGACAATCTGTGGTGGAACTTCGCGACCAACGGCCTGGCGGTTCCGGTCGGCGAAAATGCCATCGCGCGCGTCGTCTTCGAGGACGCCGCCCGCAACAACACGATCGCGGATCCGCGGCTCACCGCCATCAGCCGAACCTCGGATGGTCGCTTGGATCCCCGGCCTGCGACGGGCAGTCCGGCTTTGACCGGCGCGCGCTCGACCTCCGGTTCGTATTACTCCGCCGCCGCCTACAAGGGCGCCTTTGGCGGATTAAACTGGGCCGTCGACTGGACCGCGTTGGGCGAACTGCGGCTGATCTCCGCCGCCGGCGCCGGCATTCCTGTGCCCGCCCCGGCTGGTTCAATCTGCAGCCCCGTCAATGTGGCGATCGCCACCAGCGGAGAGAACGTGACAATTGGTTTCACCGGCGAAGCCGGGCTCAGCTATCAAGTGCAGTCCACGACGGATCTTTCGGCCAACCCGATCAACTGGGCCAATGAAGGCGCCCCGCTCAGCGGCGCCGGCCCCCTCACCTTCACCGGCGCCAACGCGGCCCCGGTGAAGTTCTACCGCGTCGTTTGCCAGTAACGGCGGCCCGCGGTCCAACGTCCGACACGCAAGGGAGGAGCCCCATGGGACTCCTCCCTTTTTCTTTCGTGAACGCTCGTTTCCGGCCCGCGTTCCGTCCAAGCAGTCCGCTGGTTCATGTCTCGTGAGCAGGTCCGAAAGGAACCGGGCCGCTTCCCATGAACCTCCCCCTCCGGAGCGCGGGCCTGCGGCCCGCAGCGGGTGGAATCGGCCAGGCACGAACGAACCCTCGGGCATCGTCTACGGCCCGCGGTCCGTCCGGGCACTCCGCAGGTTCATGGCCCGTGAGCAGGTCCGAAAGGAACTGGGCGCTTCCCATGAACCTCGAATAGGTCGCAGCAACGGACGAAGGCGAACTGCCGTCGCGATCCTCCCTCACCCCAACCCTCTCCCCAAGGAGAGGGGGAACTTCAGCGACCGCGCGGTGATGGGATCGGCCGTCGGCGACGTCGTGGCCTTTCGGGGGCCGGATCGACACGCAGGCGAGCGGCGCGGAGATCGAGCAACCTGTTAGTCGATTCAGTCGACCGCGTAACCCCTCTCCGTCCCGCGGCCGCGGGAGGGAGAGGGCAGGTTCCGAACTCGCGTCCTAGCGAGTCGGGACAGGGTGAGGTGGAGCAGCCAACCAGCTCATGTCTCGTGAGCTGGACAAACAGGAACGGGCGGCTTCCCATGAACAGCCTTCCGCAGGAGCCTTTGCCCTTCCGCAATCCGGGAGTTCACGCCCGGGAGCCGGTTTGTTACGAGCTCGTCATCGAACCGTTACGGACAGGCAAAATCCCGGGTGACGCGCCGGTTCAATTTTGACTTCAACAGCGGCGGCGATGACAAAGGACTTGTGAAAAACATCCTCCTGATTCTCGCTGCTGTCGTGCTCGCCGGATGTGCCGGCACCCATCCCCGCGGACTTTCCCGCGTGGACGAATTTGACGCCGTCAAGGTTGACCAAATGGTGGGCAACAACGTGTCTCCCGCGCCGTTGCAGCGGGTGATCGTCTGCCTCAACGCGCGTCGCGAGTCGCGCCCGATTACCGCCGTGACGAATGCCAACGTCCGCTCGATCACCAACGCGATCGTCGTGGCGGTCACCAACGAGACGATTACCGTCTCCACCAACTTTCTCGCCACGACGATGACGAATCTTGCTCCCGCGATTGGCGGGGTTGCGCCTGCTCCGCTGTCCGATGAGGCAACGGCGGCCGCGGCGGCGACCGTCTCGGAAACGCCCAGCGCCCTGGCGGCAACCAACAATCCCGCGGCGGCCTTCGGAACGAACGTCACGACTTCGCTGGCCCAGAACAGCTCGGCCACGGCGGGCCCAAGTCAGCGCGCCGCGAACCATCAGGTGGTGCGCACCTACAACAACCAGCTCACGACGACATCGAACAACCTGTCGGTGTCGCTCATGACCAACCTGGTCGTCACGATGGAAACCAACGCGGTGATCACATTCGTGACCAACTACCTCGTTTCTTCAGCGACAAACTTTTCGATCGTGGCGACGAATGCCACGGCCAGCGACTACTACGTTTACACCGAGCTGATTCCGCCGCCGGATTTCACGCTTCAGTCGTCCGGCGAATCGCTGGTCTTGCTGGTGGACGGCGTCCGACATGGCCTGAGCTCGACGCCGGCTGGCACCGCTTTCCAAGCCCGTCGCGGCTTCAGCTCCACGTTCTACAAGGTCACGCCGGAGCTGCTGGTGGCGGTGGCCAACGCGCGCGAGGTACGGCTGCGGCTGAAAGGAACAACGAGTGTGATCGAGCGCTCCCTGAGCGGGCGCAGCCGGGAAAACTTCAAGGCGTTCCTCGTCCGGTATTTCACGCCGGAGACCCAGGACGCAGCCACCGCTGCGACCGCTGGCGCGAATTCGGATCAGATTTCATCCGCGGCCGGGACACCAACGGCGCTGGCTCACCTGCCCTAAACGTTGATCGTCATCTTCTCCCTCTTTGCCATGAAAGCCGCTGTCATCGCCCTTGGAGTGCTTGTCGTCCTGCTCGCCGTCGCCCTTTACCAACGCGGCAATGCCGCCAGTCAGGCCTTCGACGCCGTCGTCAAGGATCAGCAGTCGCTGTCGAATCAGGTGGCGGAGATCCGCACCCGCATGATGCTCGCCCAGTCCACCGCCGCACAAACGACCAGCAACCTGCAGCGCCATCTCGACAAACGGACCAGCGACCTGACGATTGTTTCGAATCGACTGGTGCAGACGCATCTCTTGCTCCAGGCCGCGCAGAAGGAAGGAAGGGCGGCCCAGGATCAACTGGAAAGCCGAATCGCCCGCGTCGCGTTGCTTGAGAGCGAGAATCACGAGCTGCGAGATCAAATCCAGCGGCCCGCCGAATCCAGAAACACGAGTGTCGAGCGGGAGACGCTGCGTCGTCAGCTGGCCGAGACAGCGCGGGAACGGGACGCGTTGCAGGCGCGTCTCGGCGCGATGCAGGTGGAGAAGGAGGCGCTGCAGGCGCAGCTCTTTGATCTCGAATTTCTGGAACGACAGATGAAGGACGCGGCGGTGGCCGCGGACATCCGTCGACGGATGGCTTCCGCCCGGGCTGGCGCCGCACCGGATCCTCGAATGAAGCTGGAGCTGCAACCTGACGGCACCGTGCGCTACGCCGCACCGGCGGCGCGCGGCCAGTAAGCGGCCGGGGCACAGGGCGGACGGACCGCGGGCTTTTAGTCCGCAGCGGCTCGCGACGGTGACGCGGCTTGAAGGTTCCAACGCTGGCGGCCGATTTCATCCGCTGCGGACTTGGAAGTCCGCGCTCCGGAAGAAGTTTCGGGGGGCGAGCGCGGTTTTGCCCGTCGTTGCAATCCGGGAGGGTGCTCCTTACGATGCGCGGGTCGTGCCCGAACATCGCGAACAGCAGGACGTTGGCGCCGCCCAGTTTCGACTGACGCGGGAGGCGGGCGACCTGGTGCGACTGACGTTGAGCGGTCGCTTCGACGTGCAAACGACCGCTGAGCCGTGGCGGCAGTTGGAGGCGGAGCTGGGCCGGAATCGGCCGTCGCGTCTGGAGGTGGATGCAGCCGCGGTCGACTACTGTGATGGCGCGGGGTTGGCGCTCTTGCAGTGTCTGCACATGGGCGGGATGAGTCCCGGCGCCACGGTGTCGCTGGGCGGGCTGCGACCGGAATTTCAGAAGCTGTTCGAACGGTTTACGGCGGAGGACTTGCAGAAGTTTCGTCCGCCTCCGCCGCCCAAGGTGCACGTCGCGGAAGACGTTGGGATCGGCATTCGGTCGGTGGTGACCGATTTGCGGGAGCAGATCGCCTTTCTTGGCAGTGTGGCGGCGGGCTTTGTCGCGGTGCTGGCCCATCCGCGCCGGATGCGATGGGGGGAGATCTGGCGTGTGTTCGAACTGGCGGGCGTGAATGCGCTGCCGATTGTGTCGTTGATCAGCCTGCTGGTGGGGTTGATCATCGCGTTCGAGGCGGCTCAACCGCTGGCGCAGTTCGGCGCGCAGATTTTCATCGCCAACATGATCGGGCTGTTGATGGTCCGGGAAATGGGTCCGATGATGACCGCGATCATGCTGGCGGGCCGGTCCGGCTCGGCGTTTGCCGCCGAGCTGGGGACGATGAAGGTCAACGAAGAGCTCAACGCCCTGGAGACGATGGGCCTCGATCCAGTACGGTTTCTTGTCATCCAACGCATCACCGCCGGCATTCTGCTGGCCCCGCTCCTCACCATTTACTCGATGTTTATGGGCGTGCTGGGCGGCGTCATTGTCATGCTCGGCCTGGGTTTCCCCTTGGTGGCCATCTACAACCAGATGGTCACGGGCGTGTCCATGCACGACGTGATCATTGGTTCGGCCAAGGGCCTGGTGTTCGGCATCCTGGTCGCCGGCGTGGGTTGCCTGCGAGGCTTGCAGACGCGGAAAGGTCCGAGCGCGGTCGGCGAATCCACCACGCGCGCCGTGGTCAGTGCCATCCTGCTCATCATCCTCGCTGACGCTGGCTTTGCCGTGGCGCTTTTCTTTTTGGGCAAATGAGCCTCGCTTCGGACAACGCCATCGAAGTCAAGGGGCTCACCTTGGGCTACGACGATCGGGTGATCCTGCAGAACCTGAATTTTGTCGTTCGGCGCGGTGAGGTGTTTGTCATCCTGGGCGGGTCCGGCTGCGGGAAGAGCACGTTGTTGAAGCACATGATCGGACTTTATCCGCCGCAGGCGGGCGAGGTTTGGATTGGTGACACCAATCTCGTGGCCACCTCGGGCGAGACGCGGCGTCAGGTGCTGCGGCGGTTCGGAGTGATGTATCAAAGCGGGGCGTTGTTCGGATCGATGACTGTGCTGGAGAACGTGCTGCTGCCGCTGGACACGTTTACGGCCCTGCCCGCCCGCGCGAAGGAAATGATCGCTCTGGCGAAGTTGAAGCTGGTCGGGCTCGCGACGGCGGCAGGCCGGATGCCGGCGGACTTGAGTGGCGGCATGCAGAAACGGGCGGCGATCGCGCGGGCCATGGCGTTGGACCCGGGCATTCTTTTTCTGGATGAGCCATCGGCCGGGCTTGACCCCATCACTTCGGCGGATCTCGACGCGCTGATCCGGCAGCTCGCGGGAGATCTCGGGATCACGTTTGTCATTGTCACGCACGAGCTGCCCAGCATCGAGGCCATTGCCGACCGGGTCATCATGCTGGATGGCCAGACAAAATCGATCATCGCGGAGGGGCGGCCCCGGGATCTGCGGGAGAAAAGCGAAAATGCTTGGGTCCGGCGTTTTTTCAACCGGGAGGCGTCGCAGAACTGAGACGCGAACAATTGCATGGCAACCAAGACCAACAACTTCAAGATTGGCGTGTTCGTCCTGATCGGAGTGGCGCTGCTGCTGGGCGGTCTGTTCGCCTTCGGCATCCGCAGCCAGCTCGAACCCAAGACGCTCTTTGAGACTTATGCGACCGGCGACGTCGAGGGGCTCTCCGTCGGATCGCTGGTCACGCTGCGAGGTGTGCCCGTGGGGCGCGTGACCCGGATCAATTTCACCTGGAACGATTATCCCGACGGCGGCAAGGGCTACGTGGTGGTCGAGTTCGAGATCAAGGATTCCGTCACCCCGCTGCCGAAGGGCGGCGCGCGCGACACGCGTCTGCTCGAGGAGATTCGCAAAGGCTTGCGCGCCCGGATCAAGGGCCAGGGCATTACCGGCACGAGCATCGTGTCGTTGGAATATCTCAATCCGGAGGAGAACCCGCCGCTGCAGGTGGACTGGACGCCGGCGGCCCATTACATCCCGTCAGCCCCCGGCCAGTTCAGCCAGATGTTGTCCTCGATCGAGAAGTCGCTGCGCAACATCGAGAAGGTCGACTTCGAGCTGTTGAATCTGTCGCTGCAAAACAGCCTGAACGCGGTCGGCAAGGTGTTGGGCCACCTCGAAGCCATGGAGATCGCCTCCATCGGCACGAACGTCAACGGGCTGGTCTCGGAGCTGCGGACGACGAACTCCAAGCTGAAGCAATTTCTCGACGAGACACGGGGCGCGGTCCAGAGCATGGAGCTGGACGGTTTGTCCCGCCGGGCGGACGGTTTGCTGGGCCAGATCAAGGAGCTGGTGGCGCGTTTGGATACGACGGTGGCCGGTCTCGACACGGGCTCTTTGGGGCCCACCTTGCGCAACGCCCAGGAGGCCACCGGCCAGTTGAACGACATTCTTCACAACCTCAAACAGTACCCGTCCGGCTTCATCTTCGGCCAACCACCGGCGCCGGCACGGAGCGTCGAGAAAGCCCGGCCATAATGCATATGAACTTTCCCGCGATGAAACGTCCGTCGCCGAGGCGCGGAGTCGGTCTGGTCTTGGTCGGCCCGGCATTGATCGGTCTGGTCGGCCTGGTTCTGTCCGGCTGTCTGTCCAAGCCGGCCCTGCGCAAGGAGCTGTTCCTGGTCACGCCTGCGGCCGCGCCGGCCGCGGCAGCGAAGGCCACGACCCCGCGCAGCGCCGAGGTTGTTCGCCTCAGCCCGGTCTCCGTCGCCGCTCCGTTTACGGGACGGTCGTTGGTCTATCGAGTGTCGGAAACAGCCTACGAGATCGATTCGTACGCCGAGTTTCTGGTCGCTCCGGAGCGCATGCTGGATGGCGCGGTCCGTCAGTGGTTGCGACGCTCGGGCGCGTTCCAGGACGTGCTCGATCCCGGCAGCCAAGTGTCGCCCACTCGCCTGGCTGAACTGCACGTGACGGAGTTCTACGGGGATTTTCGGTCCACCGCGGAGCCGGCGGGCGTGGTGACCCTGCGTCTGACCCTGTTGCCTGTGCGCGGACCGACCGGTGCAGCGTCCGCGCCGACAACACGCGAAGTGACCCGGCGGGTCCGGGCCAACTCACGCACGGCGACCGCCGTGGTGGAAAGTCTGCAACAGGCTCTCGGCGAGGCGCTGTCCGAGCTGACGAAGTGAGCGGCCGGAATTGGGAACCGCAGATTCACGCGGATGAACGCGGATATTTCGGGATCGAGTAAGCGATAGGATCGACGACTAGCTGTCGATGACGGTTCGGGTCGTCGCAATCGAAGATCGCCCGGTCTTTATCTGCGTTTATCTGCGTGAATCTGCGGTCAAGGGTTTTTACGCGGGGATCAGGGAGCAGCCAAGGTCGTTGACGGTGCCCGGGCGAGCCAGTAGCGTGTCCTCAGTCAAAACAGCCTATGATTGCCGCCTCTGCCTCCGCCACGAAACCGAACCCAGCCAGCGGTCATCGCATGGGTGACGAACGTCTCATCCGGGCCACGGCCACGGCGGCAAAAAAGGTCGGCTCGTTGCTCACCCGGCAGGGTCGCGCCAACGGCGTGTTGCGAGTGGCGGTGGTCGGTGGCGGCTGCTCCGGCTTGCAGTACAAACTCGATTTGCAGGACGCGCCGGCCAGCCGTGACATCATGGTGGAAACCAATGGCATTCGGGTGGTCGTGGATCCCAAGAGCGCGCTCTACGTGACCGGCAGCGAGCTGGACTACGTCGATGCCCTCACGGACGGCGGTTTCAAGGTCAAGAATCCCAACGCCGCCACCACCTGTTCGTGTGGCGAAAGCTTCAGCGCCTGACGGCCCATGACCGGGCCCAACTCCGATTGCTTCGCTTTGCTCGGTTTGACCCGGCAGCCGTGGCTTGATCCGGTCGCGTTGAAACAACGGTTTCTCAGCCTGTCCAGCGCGTGTCACCCGGATGCCCGCGGCGCTGGCGCCGTTGCCAGCGCCGGACCACACGCGACTGACGCGCCATCCGTTCGCGAGCGGGGCGACGGTTTTGCGGCGTTGAACAACGCCCACCAAACGTTGCGCGAAACGCGGACGCGCCTGGCGCATCTGTTGGAGCTCGAGACCGGCGCCGTCCCGGAACGCATCCAGGCGGTGGATCAAAGTCTCGCCGATTTGTTTTTTCAGGTCGGAACGTTGTGCCGTCAGGTGGATGCTTTCCTCGCGGATCGCTCGAAGGCGACGTCCCCTCTGGCCAAGGCGGGCATGTTTGCGCGCGGGCTCGAGTGGACGGGCCGGCTGCAGGATCTGCTGCAACAGATCGGGCAGGCCCAGACGAGCTTCGAAACCGAGTTGCACGCCATGAACGGCCATTGGCTCACGCCTGCCCCACGTTCGGAACGCGAGCATCCCAGGCAACTCGGGCGCCTGGAGGAGATTTATCGACACGTGAGTTACTTGAATCGATGGACGGCGCAGTTGCAGGAACGCTTGGTCCAACTGGCGGTTTAGTCGTTCGTCCGTATGATTGCCTCGCTCAAAAGACTGCTTCTGCTCGTTGGGCTGATCGCTGCCGTCGTCGTTCAAACGAGCGCTGTGGATGTCTCGCCCGAGGTGGCTTGGGCGAAGGCGAGGGCTGCCTTGGACGCGATGCCGCTGCCGGCCGCGCCGCCTTTGACCAGGTCGAATGCCATCCGCTTGATCCTGCAAAGTTTTGCCGCGAACGACACGATTCGCGCCGTCGTGGTGTTGCCGGGAGCAGTCGACGACTTCCATCTGGTGCATCGGGAGACGCCGTTGCCAGCGATTCCGGCGCGGACTCTGGCGGGCGCGTTGGAAATGTTGACGAACGCGACAGCTTGGCGCCTGACATTCGACCCGGTGAACGCGCGGCTGCTGATTCACAGCGCGACGGATAGGCTAAGGCCGGCAGTGCAGATCGAAGGCTCGGGAGTGGAGGCGCGTCTCCAGCGAAGGCGCAGTCGTTCGAAACTGAAGTGGATCGACGCGCGCTGGCCCAGCGTTCAACCGGCGCTGGAGCAGGCGCTCGGGCGTTGGGTGAAGCCCCAGGCTGAGGCCGAGGAAGCGGGGCATTTCGAGCGCGTGAACCTCGCCGGCCAGGGACTTTCGGAACTGGAACTGCTGGAAGCCGTGTCGCTGGCGAGCGGCGCACGGCTGGTGGTCAGCCGACGCGAGGTCCGGTTCGAACGTTGAACTGACGACCGGAGGACGCGACCGGAGCGGTAATTCGCCTCTGGGTCGCTTGCGGGTCGAGCCAATGAGGTTTCACAGCGGGTTCGCGCCCACCGCGGCCCCTCAGAAAACTTCTTCGCAAACTTCGTCGACGGCCCAACTTCGTCGAATCGTTCCGGCGAGGATTGCGACTAAGATTTGCGACGAGGATCTGCGACGAGGATCTGCGAGAAGGATTCGTTTCGGCGAACCGACCCCCGGGGTCCCTCGAAGCAGGCACCGGCGCCCAGCCTGTGAGCACGTTACGGCGTGCCGGGCATCGGCTTGCCCACGGCGGGGTTCGACGCTTGGCTGGCACTCGCGCTGCCGCTGGAGGCGGGCGGCAGCGGTTCGAACGACAGCGATGGCACCAACTTGAACCGCTCCTGCAACGCGGCGAGGAAGAAAAACAGCCGCATGCGCCAGCGAATCTTCCAACCGCCATCCAGCTCGCCGGCGAGCAAGGCGGTGACCGCAGAGGGCAGGTCAAATCGATCCCGGGGATTCATGAACAGGTCGAGGAACGGCCGGGTGTAATAACCTTCCACCAGCTTCCAATAGAGTCCCATCGAGCGCCGCAGCTTTTCCTCGTAGGCCGGCATCTGGCGCGCGCCGTCGTGCCCCGCCCGCAGGGCGTCGTCCACCAGCCGGGCCGCCAGCCGCGCGGAATACATCGCCAGATAAACGCCGGCGGAAAAAATCGGATCCATGAAACCCGCCGCGTCGCCTACCCGCAAGAGACGAGGCCCCGCCAGCCGCCGGTTGCGATAGGAGAAATCGCTGGTCACGTGCATTCCACCTAACAACTGAGCCCGTCCCATGCGCTCTTGCAGCACCGGGCTCGACTGCCAGAGGCGGGTGAATATCTCGGCCGGGCTGCCCTGGCCAGCCGCGAATTCATCGCGGTCCAGCACGCAGCCCACGCTGGTCTTCTCCGCCGTCAGCGGAATGATCCAGAACCACTTGTTCTCCAGCCGCACGATGACGGTGTCAGCTCCGCGTTCGCCCTCGTCGAGGCGGACGCCGGCGAAATGCCCGAAGACGGCCAGTTTCTTCAGTCGCGGATGGATCTCGCGGAGTCCCTCCTGGTTCCCCGTCACGTTGCCGCGCCCGCTGGCATCGATCAAAAATCGGCCGCGAAAATCGGCCGGTTTACCGTCGGGCCCGTCCGCGGTCACGGTCACTCCGGAGGCATCATGGGCGAAGCGCCGGACGGACCACCCTTCGCGGACCTCGGCGCCCTGCTCGCGCGAATGATTGAGCAGCAGCAGATCGAACTGGGCCCGCTCGACCTGAAGCGCACGGGCGTGGCGGGTAAAGCGGCCGTTGCGGAACTGGAGATGCAACGACTTGGAGCCGTTCGCCAGGTGAAACTGGGCGCCGTGTTTGATGATGTAGCCCTGCTGCTCGAGGCGCTCCGCCAGCCCGAGCTCTTCGAAGATTGGCTCCAGGTAGGGCAACAACGATTCGCCCACGTGAAAGCGCGGGAACTTTTCCTTCTCCAGCACGAGCACCTTGCGGCCGGCGCGGGCCAGATAGGAGGCCGACGCACTGCCGGCCGGCCCGCCGCCGATCACAATGGCATCGTAGGCATCCATGCCGTGACGTCAGGTTTCGGGCACGTCCAACGATTGGCCGTTGTCCGTGGCGTCGAGCTTGAGGATGAACGGCGCGGCCCGTTCGGCCCAGCGGGCGGCCGAGGGATAATGCGCGGCCGATTCGCCAAAACAGCTCTGGAGCATGTCGGTGTTGATCACGCCCGGATTCAAGGCCACCGCTCCCGTGCCGGGCGGTAGATCCTGCGCCAGCGACTGGGTCAGGCCTTCAATCGCCCACTTCGAGGCCACGTAAGGCCCTACTTCCTTGTCGGCGGACCGACCCCAGCCGGAGCTGAAGTTGATGATCAGGCCCTTGTGTTTCTTGAGCAGGTTCGGCGTGAAATGGCGGATGACATTCATCGTGCCCTTCACGTTGACGTCGAGCACATGGGCGAAATCCCGCGGCCCAATGCGCCAGAGCGGACCATTCCGGTTGATGACCCCGGCGTTGTTGATCACCAGGTCCGGCGCGCCGCACTTCTTGTGCAGACGAGCGACCCACAGCTCGACCTCCTTGTCGGAGGTGATGTCGACCACGTCGAAATCGTGCCGCTTCGGAAACGCATTCCGGAGCTGCCCGATGATTTCACGGTTGGTGCCGCACCCGAGCACAGTGTGCCCGAGCGCGATGAACTTTTCAGCCAGGGCGCGACCCAACCCCCGGGTCACGCCAGTAATGACGATGATTTTCTTCTTATTCCGATCGTCGATCATAAAGACACTTTTCGCGTCAGTGTTTTGTGTAGGACCCCCGCCCCATCGGGAATATGCCGGAGACTATTTCAAAAATGCGGTCCCGGGATCAACCCCAATGATCGGCCGAAAACTGCAAATTACGAGGCTTTGATTGGTTTTTTCTAATGTTCGCAAGAACGACGGAATCGCTCTCCGCCGATCAACCGCTGCGTGGCTTTGGCGCGCAACGTGGATCAACCGAGCCCGGAGCTCGTGAGGTTCAAGGCGAAGTTTCGCCCCTCGTCAGTTCAGCGCGCGTTTGAGCGCGAGAGGACTGGCGCACTCCAAGCCCTGGCGGATTTCCCACCGGCCTCGGACCTCGCGAAGCGTCTTGGAGTGCGGTAGTCCTCTACCGCTTTCCCCCTGGAGCGCGTGAGACGCAAAGCGAAGTATCGCCCGTCGTCAGTTCAGTGTGCGCATTCAAAGCGCCAGAGGACTGGCGCACGCCAAGCCCTGGCGGACTTCCCAACGACCCTTGAGGCTCGCGGCGCTTCTTGGATCGAGCATCGTCTCCAGCTTCCAGTTTCGGGATTGCTCCGCGGCGGTTGAATTCGGTACGGTCTCGCGTTGGTTTTCGGCGCCCCCATAGCTCAAATGGATAGAGCAGCGGTTTCCTAAACCGTTGATTCCCGTTCAATTCGGGATGGGGGTACCACTACTTGCAAACCACCCGCATGGCGGCGCGCCGGCCCTCGGACTTCTACCTCACTTGTTCACGACGTCGGACAGCGGCCGACGAATCTGGCATCAAGTCATCCTGATATGTGATTTGGAGGTCAGGTTAGTTTCCCGCAGACAGGAGTGGCCTGGCGGCGTGGGCGTGTGCTACCTGTTTCGGCGTTCGATGAGTATCTGCATAGACAAATCAACCAGAGTCACGCTGACCAGAGCGGTTCCGCCCTGCGGGATCCGTCATGGTTGGCTGATGGCCGGTTGTGCGTTAAACCTCGCAACCTCCAGGTCGTCTCGTGGATATCGTGGTCAACGTCCCGCAACGAACTTGGAAACTCCGGAGGCAGGCAGGTAAAGAAACCAAACAGATTTCCGCACCCTGCTTACCCCGAGTAAGCAGGGTTTTTTGTTTTTGGCCCGCAAACGAAAGGAAACTCCATGAAACCCGTGATCCGTTACCAAAGCCTGTTGCCCGGTCGCCGCAGTTACAAACCAACGCGGCTGAGCCGCTATCGTCCGACCACGAAGTTGACCCTGGTCTTCCGCCCCGATCGCCCGGTGCCGATCCGCCTGATCACGCCGGACGGTTGAGCTGCGGCCCGTCACGCCCCAATCGAAAATCGAAAATCGAAAATCGGAACACTGACATGCTTACGTTGACCCAACCTCAGGTCCGGCTGTTGGCCACGGCGCGGACGTGGCTGGCCGGAGAATCCGTGCGGCAGCTGCATACAGCGGCCAAACTCGACGGCGTCCGGCACGCCGTCGGGTTCCCGAATCTCGCGTCGGGCAAGGGCTCGCCGGTGGGTGCCGCGTTCGTTTCCGAAGAGGTGATTCACCCGCGATTGATCGGCTCGGACATCGGATGCGGCCTGGCCCTGTGCAAAACCGGGCTGGCGGCGGGTGCGGCCAAGCCGGACGAGTGGTCGCGATTGCCGTTTGATCTCGACCAGCCCTGGACTGGATCTGTGGTTGCGATGCGGGATCGGCACGGGATTGAGCCCACGCCATTCGATGGCGAGCTGGGAACACTGGGTGCCGGAAGTCATTTCGCCGAAGTGTTGGCGGTGGAAACCGTCGCCGATCCCGGCGTGTGGCCGAAGGTGGGGATCGATCGCGAGCAACTGCTGGTGCTGGTTCATGCCGGCTCTCGAAGCGTGGGCGAATCCGTTTTTCGCACGCATCTGGGTCAGCACTTCAACCCGGGCACGACGGGAGTGGACCCGGAGTCGTATGCGGGCGGCGATTATCTTCGTGGCCACGATCTGGCCTTGGGCTGGGCTCGAGCGAACCGGGAGCTGGTGGGACAACGTTTGGCCGCGACGCTCGGGACCCGGGCGGAAGTGGTTTGCGATGCCGCGCACAACGAGATCGTGCGCAGCCCGGCGGGCGACGGCGGCTGGGTCCATCGTCGTGGAGTAGCCGCTGCCGGCGGCTCGATCGTCGTGATTCCGGGCTCCTGCGGCGGGTTGACCTACGTCGTCCGGCCGCTCGCCAGCGACGAGGCGCAGGCGTGGTCGTTGCCGCAAGGGGCGGGACGGAAGTGGGCCCTGACCGAAACCCGGGTCCGGATGCGGGAACGGTTCGATGCCCGTCAGCTCGTGCATACGCCTGGGGGCGGCCGCGTGGTCTGTGACGAACGTGATCGGCTCTACGAAGACGCGCCTGAGGCCTACAAGAGCATCGACGCGGTCGTCGCCGACCTCGTGGAGGCGGGCTTGGTGTCGGTGGTCGCGACGTTGCGCCCGGTGTTGACCTACAAGATGCGCAAAAGCAAACGCTAGATGGAACGAGGATCGCGGAATGGCGATCGTTGTTACCGATGATTTACGATTTACGCGTGGCCGGTCGCGTTCGACTCGAAGCGGGTTCGGACGTTTACGGGCCAGCGTCAATCGGATGGTTCGTTCAAACGAAGTTTTGACGAAACCGGACGCGTGGCCAGAATCGATCGCATGCGTCATCTCCACGTTAACCGGCTGTGCGTTGTCACTACGGTGCTGTGCTTTCAGGCGTTGGCGGCGATCACCTTCGCTGCGCCCAAGGCGGTGCCGGACAAGCTGGTGGTTCTAACCTTCGACGATTCCAGCGCATCGCACTACACTGTCGCCCGGCCGTTGCTGAAGAAGTATGGGTTTGGCGCGACGTTCTTCATCACGGAGGGCTTCAGCTTTCTCACCAACAAGACGGACTACATGACGTGGGAACAGATTGCAGAGTTGCATCGGGACGGCTTCGAGATTGGCAATCACACGCGGGAACACATGGGCGTGACGCGGGACACGGCGGGGCGGTTGCCGGGGCAGTTGGAGACCATTGCGACGCGTTGTCGGGAGCACGGCATTCCGGCGCCGATCAGCTTTGCGTGGCCGGGCAACGCGTTTCATACGAGCGCGCTGCCGATCCTCCGGGCTGCGGGAATCCGCTTTGCGCGCCGCGGCGGTGAGCCGGAGGTGCCGTATAAGGAAGGCGGTGGAATTCCCTACGAACCCGGCCTCGACCATCCCCTGCTCATTCCCACCACTGGCGACGCGCGACCAACGTGGACGTTGGCCGACTTGCAGCGCGCCGTCGCCCGCGCGCGCGCGGGCCAAATCGCGGTCCTGCAGTTTCACGGTGTGCCCGATGGAGAACATCCGTGGGTGAACACGCCACGGGAACGCTTCGAAGAGTACATGGCTTGGTTGCATCGCGAGGGCTATAGGGTGGTGGCCTTGCGCGACGTGGCGGCGTATGTCGACGAAGCAATTCTCCCGGCGGATCCGCTGGCGGTGATGGAGCAACGTCGCCAGGCGCGCGCGGCGGCGGGGGATTCGACCAACGCCTCGAAAAACGTTGCGCCTCGAGGGGACGGGGTTCGTTTCGATCCGGTGCAACGGGAGATCGAAGGCTGGAAAGTCCACATTGAACCCGCGCTGTTGGACGGGCCGGCTGCGGCGGAGGGAGGGCGTGCCTTGGCCATGCTCGCGAATCATCTGCAACGGATCCGAATCCTGGTGCCGGCGGGGCCGCTGGCGAAGCTCCAGACGATCGAGATCTGGATCGAGCGCGACCATCCGAAGTTGAAGTCGATGCAGTATCATCCGGGACGCGACTGGCTGGTGGAACACGGGCACGATCCGCGCCTGACGCACAAGGTGCATATCACGCAGGCGCGTGAGCTGTTGTCCCGAAGCCAGATGTTGAAACATCCGGCGGTTGTCCTGCACGAGTTGGCGCATGGCTATCACGATCAGATCTTGGGCTTCGATGATCGTGAAATCCTCGCCGCGTATAAAGCGGCCAAGGCCGCTGGCATTTATGATCGCGTGTTGCTTTACACCGGCGAAAAGGTTCGGCACTACGGCCTGACCGATCAGATGGAATATTTCGCCGAAGGCACCGAGGCGTATCTCTATCGGAACGATTTTTATCCCTTCGTCCGGGCGGAGCTAAAGGAACACGATCCGGGGCTGCACGCGGTGTTGGAGAAGATTTGGGGCGCGGCGCGATAGGCGCGTGAATCTTCCCGTGGACCCTTCCGTTCTTGCTCTTGCTCCTCCCGAAGAGAGCAAGAGCAAGAGCAGGATTAAGAGCAAGGGGGATGTCCGGTTCATGTCTCGTGAGCAGGTCTAATGAGAACGGGCGGCTCTCCATGACCCTGCTTGGACCACGAGCGCGCAAGCCGGAGGCTTGCCGGCCATTAGCCGGTGGTTGAGGAGCGGAGCGACGACACCACCGGAGACGCGTTCCACCAGACGATCGCATCCCGGAGGGATGCCAGCCCCGTTTGTTCAATGAATGCGGCGGCGACCCCGGCTGGGGTCGGTGCGGTTTTCCGGGGACCTTTTCCGGTGGTCGACGCTCGTGCCTCGCGTCACCACCGGCTAATGGCCGGCATCCCGCAGGGATGCCCCGCGGCTGGAAACCCGGGCGGTCCGTCCGAGCGGTCCGCCGGTTCATGTCCGGTGAGCAGGTCAAAGGGAACGGGTGGCTTCCCATGAACCTGCCCCCCCGACAAGTTTGAGTTGCGCGGGAGGACGGTCGGCTGCCGTCTTTTTGCTTCCGATGTCCGAGGCTGGGGGCTACAAGAGGACCCATGAACCACCGACTCTTCGCCGCTTTCACCGCGGGTCTTCTGGGCTTTTTCCTGCCGGCGGGGGCTGCCGACAAACACCTCCTCATGCTGGCCGGCAAGCCGAGCCACGGCTACATGGAACACGAATACCGGGCCGGCAGCCTGCTCTTGCAACACTGCCTGGCCGGGACTTCGGGTCTGAAAGTAACGGTCGTGTCCAACGACTGGCCCACGGACGAAAGTGTGTTTAGCGGGGTGGACGCCGTGTTCATGTTTTGCACGGGGGGCGGGGGGCATCCGGCCATTCGTCCTGAGCGGCTGAAGCTGCTCGGTGGTTTGATGGAAAAAGGCGTGGGCTTCGGCACCTGCCACTATGGAGTCGAAGTACCCAAGGGCGATCCGGGCGAGGCCTTCCTCAAATGGCAGGGTGGTTACTTCGAAACCTTCTGGTCCGTGAACCCCACTTGGACGGCCAGCTTCGAACAGTTCCCGAATCATCCGGTGAGCCGCGGGGTGAAGCCGTTCAAGATCAATGACGAATGGTATTACCACATGCGTTTCCCGGAAGGCATGAAGGGGGTGACTCCCATCCTGAGCGCCATTCCGCCGGAGAGCACCCGGGGACGCCCGGGCGCCAACGAGCCGCACGGGGGCAACCCTCATGTCCAGGCTCGCAAGGGTCAGGCGGAGCACGTGATGTGGTGCTATGAGCGGCCGGACGGCGGACGCGGCTTCGGCTTCACCGGCGCGCATTTCCACAAAAATTGGGGCGACGACAACTACCGCAAGGTGGTGCTGAATGCGTTGCTGTGGATGACCCGGATCGAAGTGCCGGCCGATGGCGTGGCGTCCAGCGTGACGGCCGCGCAGATTATGGAAAACCTCGATCCAAAAAAGAAGTAAGGAACGGGCAGGCCCGTCGTTGGGCAACTCAAGATCCGTCATCATGCTCACCTTCCAGGACCGATTCCGACAGGCTGGTCGCTGGCAGCGGCGACAGTTCCTGCGCGCGGGCGCGCTGGGCCTTGGCGGATTGACCCTGGGCGACTGGTATGCCGTTCGGGCGGCGGCTGCGGCTGCAGCGGCCGGCGTTGAAGCTGGGCTGGGATTAAACGCCGGACGACGCCTGCCGCTGAAGGATCGGTCGGTCATCTTCCTGTTCATGCACGGCGGGCCGTCGCAGTTCGAGACATTCGATCCGAAGATGGACGCGCCATCCTCGGTGCGCAGCGTGACGGGCGAGATCCCGACCACGATCCCGGGCATCACGTTTGGCAGCACCTTCACGCGCCTGGCGAAGCTGGCGCACAAGTTCAGTCTCGTTCGTTCGTTCGTGACCGGCGACGGCAATCACGACATCAAGCCCGTGCTGGGGGTCGACACGCTCAAGGCCAACATGGGCTCGCTTTACGCCACCGTCGCTGGCGCGTCGCGGCCGGCGACGGCGATGCCGACCAACGTGACGTTGTTTCCGCGGTCGGTGGAGCCGAAGGCGATGCCGGCGGTGACGGAGTTCGGCAACTTTGAGAGCACCGGTGAGCTCAGCCGGACGTTTGCTCCGTTCGTGCCGGGCGCGGGTGCGGGCCTGCAGGCGGACATGCGCTTGAACCTGCCGGAGGGTCGCTTCCACGATCGACAGGCGCTGTTGGGTGCGTTGGACGGCTGGAAACGCTGGGCTGATGCCAGTGGCATGGTGGAAGGGTTCAGCACGTTTCAACAGCAGGCGTTCAATGCCCTCCAGCGCGGGGTTTCCGAGGCGTTCGATCTGTCGAAGGAAGATCCGCGCCTGATCGAGCGCTACGACACCGCGCCGCTCCTGCCCCGCGATCGCATCGATCCGAAGTGGAAGAACATCGACCACTACGCCACCAACGCCCTCACGCTCGGTCGCCAATTGCTGCTGGCCCGTCGCCTCTGCGAGCACGGCGTCGGCTTTGTGACCGTCACCACCAGCTTCATCTGGGACATGCACGCCGATGAAAACAACGCGCCGATGAACGTCGGCATGAACTATGTGGGCGCGCCGTTTGATCGCGCGGTCTCGGCCTTCATCGAAGATGTCGAGGCGCGTGGTTTGAGCGAAAAAATTCTGCTGGTCTGCTGCGGTGAGATGGGGCGGACGCCGGCGATCAACAAGAACGGCGGACGCGACCATTGGGGGAATCTCGCCCCGCTCCTGCTTTACGGCGGCGGGCTCAAGATGGGCCGCGTGGTGGGGCAATCGTCGCGCGACGGCGGCGAGCCGTCCTCGGATCCGGTCACGATGAAAGATCTGGTCGCGACGATCATGCACACCCTGCTGGATATCGGTCAGGTGCGCCTGATGCCGGGCATCCCGCAGCGGGTGATCGAGGCGATGACCCGCGGCGAACCGATTCGTGGACTGGTCTGAAGGAAGTCAGGAAGTCAGTGAGTCAGTGAATTAGCGAGTTAATGAGTTAGCGAGTTTTCGGCGATCGGCGCACGTCCCTGCACCCACTCACTCGCTGACTCGCTGACTCACTGATTCACCAATTCACTCACTGCCCGACGACGCTACCAGGTAACGTTTGACGAAGTCCTCGTTCAAGGTCAGGCCGAGGCCCGGCCGGTCGGGCACGGTGATGAATCCGTCGGGCCCGGCCTGGAATTTTTCCAAAGTCAGCTCGTGGCGCATCGGCGAATCGTCGACGCAATCCTCGAAGATGAAGGCGTCGCGGCACGTGCTGAGCCAGTGCAACGAGGCCGCCACCGTGATGGGGCTGGTGTAGCAGTGATTGCAAAGGCGGGCGTTGATTTCCTCGACGCGGGCGCGGATGAACGCGCTGTCGGTAAACCCGCAGCGAGATGGGTCCACTTGATAGATGTCGAGCGCGTGCCGGTCGATGAACGGCCGGAACGATTCGCGACCGCACTCGGCTTCCCCGGCGGCGATCGGGATCGGCGAGCGGTCCCGAAGCCAGACATAGCCGTCGATGTCCCAGGGTCGCAACGGTTCCTCCAGCCAGCCCGGGCGAAACTCCGCGAATTGCTGGGCGCGGCGCAACGCGGTGCGCGCGT
The DNA here is from genome assembly GCA_044230345.1 of Limisphaerales bacterium. Lineage (GTDB taxonomy): Bacteria > Verrucomicrobiota > Verrucomicrobiia > Limisphaerales > JADJPG01 > JBGARF01. Next base: position 321,064 of record JBGARF010000003.1, on the reverse strand, counting down.
CCCAGACACAGCCGGCATCGATTAAAAGCGTGTTGTCGGGACCGATACCTTCGCGGGCGCCCCGGACCAGTTCGAGGTCGAGCGCTTCGCTCTGGCCCATCGGTTCCCAGCCGAACTTCACGGCGCGATAACCGCGCTCGATCCATTTCCGCCCGATGTCGCGGGTCTGGGCGCCGTCGCGTCCAAACAGGATGCTGGCATAGGCCGGGATGCGGCTGTGATGTTTGCCACCGAGCAGAGTGTGAATCGGCACACCAAACTTTTTGCCCTTCAAATCCCAGAGCGCCATGTCGACTGCGCTCATGGCGGCGATGGTCACCGAGGTGCGGCCGAAATACTGCGTGCGCCGGAGCAGCTTTTGCCAGAGTCGCTCGGACTCGAGCGGGTTTTCGCCGAGCAGGAGCTCGCGCAAACCGCAGGCGATGTTGTGGCTGAAGGGCGCGTCGACGATGGCCTTGATCACCTCGGGCGACGCGTCAGCCTCGCCGATGCCTTCGAGGCCGTCGTCCGTCCGGATGCGCAAGAGGACGACGTCCTGGCAGCTGGCGGTCTTGGCGGCGACCTGTTGAACGCGGAGGATCTGGCAGAGGACCTGGGTGATTTTCATCGGGTGGGAGAAAGGCCGCGGCGCCACAGGTCGAAGTGAAAAAGAGCCACCACCACCAACGGATGCTTGATCTTGCCGGAGGCGACGAGGGCCGGCACTTCGGCGATGGGGATGAGCTTGGTGAGGATGTCCTCGCCGCTGTCGAACTCCGGTGCGTGCACCAGCTGGCAGTTTTCAACCAGCACGGTGTGCGTGGAGTTGCTCATGATTGCCGGATTGGAAAAAACACCCGCCAGCAGGCGGGGATGATCGCCGGCGTAGCCGGTTTCCTCGCGCAGCTCGCGCACACCGGTGTCGACCGGCGAAGGATCCGTCCGATCCATCACGCCGCCGGGGATCTCCAGCTCCACCGTGTTGGAGCCATGGCGATATTGCTCGACCATGACCAGGTGGTCGTCGGGAGTGACGGCCAGCACGTTGACCCAGTCGACGCTGTCGATGACGAAGAAATCGTGCTTTTGGCCGGTGCGGGGCGAGATTTTCTCGTCCGAGCGCACCGAGAAGATGCGGTAGTCGCCGAGCGGGCGAGAGCTGACCTTGGGCCAGGGCTTGATCATGGGACGATACTAAAGCCCTTTTTCCTTCGCCGCCCAGCCTTGTTTCAGGAGGCTGAGGAGATGGGCCATGGCCTGTGCGTAGGGCCGGCCGTCACGTTCCGATAACTGACGCGCCCGTTTGTCGAGCTGGGCGGCCATCTCGCCGGACTTATCGGCGGGACAACCGAGCTGCTCGAGCAAACGGGCGAGCTGGTCAGGGTCCAAGGGTTACTTCAGCGAGTCTTTCGGAACGATCTTGATGCTCTTCACCTCGACGCGTTCCTGGGGCTTGCTGTTTTCGCCGCCGCCGCCGCGGGCGGTGGGCGTGGTGGCGATCTTCTCGAGGACATCATCGCCCCGGATCAAGGTTCCAAACGCGGTGTACTTCTGATCGAGGAAACTCGCGTCGCCGTGGCAGATGAAAAACTGGCAGCCGGCGGAATCGGGGCTGGCGGAGCGGGCCATCGAGATGACGCCGCGCTGGTGGGACCGGTTGTTGAACTCGGCCTTGATCTTGTAGCCCGGGTCGCCCGTACCCCACATGGCTTCTTTGGTCTTGTCCTTGGTCAGCGGATCGCCGCCCTGGATCATGAAACCCTTGATGATGCGGTGGAAGGCGGTGCCGTCATAGAACTTCTCCTTCGACAGCTTCTTGAAGTTCTCGACTGTCTTCGGGGCCACGTCGGACCAGAACTCGATGACCATGTCGCCCTTGCTGGTTTCGATGACGGCGACTTCGTTGGTGGTGCTCACGGATTTGGGTTCCTCTTTCTTCTCTTGGGGTTTGTCTGCGGTTTTGTCCTGGCCGAATGAGGCCGCGACGCTCAGCGCGAGGCCGAGCAAAGTAGTCATGAACAGTCGTTTCATGAGGCGGAGAATGGCGGTGAATCCGCCCAAAGTCAACCGGCGGACAGGGCCCCCGATCCCCGCGTAAGATTGCAAAACCGCAGATCGACTCAGATGAACGCAGATAAGGAAGGGGCCTTCGTCAAACCGGCGTCTCCAAGTCGTTATCGATAGGTTGTCGCGGATCCGAGTCCTCGATCGATGTTCCGAAATCTGCGTCCATCGGCGTGAATCAGCGGTTCAATCGTTTTTCAGGAATCTGACGTGTGGTTTTGCGGGGTTAAGCGGCGATAGGGGACAGCTGGCCGCTCATTGACACCTGTGCGACGCAGCGACTAGTTTTGCGGCCCGATGCGGCTGCCGTTCGAACTATCCCTTGCCCTGCGATACCTGCGTCCCAAGCGGACGTTTGTCTCGGTCATCACCTTGATCTCGGTTCTGGGGGTGATGCTGGGGGTGGCGGTGTTGATCATCGTCATCAGCGTGATGACCGGCTTTGACCGGCAGTTGCGGGACAAGATTCTGGGGTTCAGCTCGCATCTGCGGGTCTACAAGGAGGACAGTGCCATCGAGGATTATCCGGCGCTGATGCGGGCGTTGCAGACGAACTCGCATGTCCGTGCGGTGGCGCCGTTGATCCTGGGTCAGGTCATGCTCAAGACCCAACCGGAGGGCACGGGCAAACCCAAGGTGGGCGCCCCGTGGCTGCGCGGAATCGATCCCGCTCTCGAAAAGAACGTGTCGTCCCTGACGACCAACCTGAGGAGCGGGCAGTTCAACTTGGAAGGCGATCGGCTGGTCATGGGCAGCGAACTGGCCCGGCGCCTTGGGGTCATCGTGGGCGATTCCATCGCCATCTATTCGCCGCGCAACCTGGAGGAGATGGAACGGAACAAGGGCAAGGACAACGAGAGCGCCATCCTGCCGGACGACTTCACGGTGGCCGGCATCTTCGATGTGGGTTACTACGAGTACAACGCCAACGTCATCATCACCTCGCTGGAGAACGCGCAGAAGCTCTATCAGCTGCCAGGGAAAGTGCACGGGGTGCTGGCGATGATCGATCATCCGGACCAGGTCAAAGCCGTGCGGCTGGAACTGCGCAAGGCCCTCGGGCTGGAGTATGAGATTTCGGACTGGACCGACGAGAATTCACAGATTCTGACCGCGCTGGCGGTGGAGAAGAACGTCATGTTTTACCTGCTCTTCTTCATCGTGCTGGTGGCGGCGTTCGGCATCATGAATTCGCAGATCACGTTCGTGGTGCAGAAGACGCGCGAGATTGGGATGCTCAAGGCGCTGGGAGCGACGCGGACCCAAATCATGACCGTGTTTCTCGGGCAAAGCCTGGTGGTGGGTGTGATTGGCGTGCTTGCTGGCCTGGGGCTGGGGATGCTCGCGCTGGAATTTCGCAATGAGTTCCTCCGGTTCATGAACCGCACGACCGGGCTGGAGCTGTTTCCGCCTGAGATCTACGCCTTCACCGAGCTGCCCGCGCTGATCGATCGCGGCGACATCGCAATCATTTGCGGCACCGCGCTCGTCATTTGCGTCCTGGCGGGGCTCGGGCCTGCCTGGTCAGCCGGCCGCCTGCAACCGGTGGAGGCGCTGCGCCATGAGTGACCAGCCGGCAGCGTTCGCGAATTCAGCGATGGCCACGAACGGATCGACCGCAACGTTCGGCGCCACGCCATTGTTGACGGCGGAGAACGTACATAAGACCTACTGGATGGGGTCGCGGCGGCTCGATGTCCTGAGGGGAGTCAGCCTGAGCATTCAACGCGGCGAATTCGTGGCCTTGCGCGGCGCATCCGGCGCGGGGAAAAGCACGTTGTTGCACTTGTTGGGCGGACTCGATCGCCCCAATGACGGGAGCATTCTTTTCAACGGCAGCCTGAGTCTGGCCAAGGCCCCGGCGGAGCTGGCGCATTGGCGCAACACCAAGGTCGGGCTCATCTTCCAGGCCTATCATCTCCTGCCCGAGCTCGACGCCCTGGAAAACGTCTGTCTGCCGGCGCGCATAGGACGGATGAACCCGGCCGAGGCCGCGCGACGAGGCCGCGAGCTGCTCGCACGGGTCGGCCTGGCGGGACGGATCGAGCACAAGCCGTTCGAATTGTCCGGCGGCGAACAGCAGCGGGTGGCCATCGCCCGCGCCCTGATCAATTCGCCCGAACTGATCCTCGCCGATGAACCCACCGGCAACCTCGATTCGCTGACCGGCGACGGCATCATCGAGCTGCTCTGCGAACTGCGCACCGAACGCGGGGCCACCTTGCTGGTCGCCACCCACGACGCCAAGGTTGCCGCGCGCGCCCCGCGCGTGATTCAACTCGTCGATGGACGCATACAGTCGGACGAATGCGCTCCCCAGCCAGGACCGCGGGGAACTAATTCTGCGAATGCCGCAGCGACCGAATGAACGCCGATTTCCGCATGCGACTGGCCCTCACCCCCGAGGAGAGGGCCCGGGTGAGGGCGGATCGCATGCAGATTATAACGGTTCGAGGTAACGGAGAAATTTTCGAAAGACATTGAGGCTAGCCCATGAGTTCAACTCCCCTTCTGCTCGGCAAATATTCCTTTGGCATCGGCGATCGTTTCGCCCATCAGGCCCGCGCCCAGCTCCGCGCCTGCCAGCTGGCGGCCGAGCGCGGCGTCGAGGTGATCCCCGTCTGGAACAAGTCGAATCGCGAACACACCATCATCGGCTCCGAGCCTGCCAGCACGCGCGCGGCGGCCGACGCAGCCGTGCGCGCCCTGGGCTGGCGCCACGCCTATCATCTGGATGCGGATCATATCCGGCTGGAGACAGTGGATCGGTTCCTGCCGCACTGCGATTTCTACACGATCGACGTGGCGGACACGATTGGGAAGCCGGCCGATGCCGAGGCGATCACCGCGTTTGTTCGCCGTCATCCGGAGTTAATTGGGCGGATTGAAATTCCCGGCGTCGGTGCGCCGTTTACGACGACCCGCGCGGAGATCGAAGCGGTGGCCGGCAAGTTCCTCCTGGCCGTGCAGGATGCGGGGCGGATCTATCGTCACATCGCCGCCGCCAAGGGCAGTGCACCTTTCGTCACCGAGGTGTCGATGGACGAAACCGACCGGCCGCAGACGCCGCCTGAGCTTTTGGTGATTCTGGCGGCGCTGGTGGACGAGCAGGTTCCGGTGCAAACGATTGCGCCCAAGTTCACGGGGCGATTCAACAAGGGGGTCGACTACGTGGGCGACCTCGCCAAGTTCGAGCAGGAGTTCAATGACGATCTCGCGGTGATTGCGCAGGCCATTCGCCAGTATGGGCTGCCGGCCAGCCTGAAGCTGAGCGTGCATTCCGGCAGCGACAAGTTTTCGCTCTACGGTCCCATCCGCCGGGCGTTGGCTCGCTTTGGGGCCGGCGTGCATTTGAAGACCGCGGGCACGACCTGGCTGGAGGAAGTGATCGGGTTGGCGGAGGCGGGTGGCGACGGCTTGGTGCTGGCGCGGGAGCTTTATCAGGGCGCGCTGGAGCACATCGATGAGCTCTGCGCACCTTACGCCACCGTGATCGACATCGATCGCTCCAAGCTGCCGGATCGCGCCACCGTGGCCGGCTGGAGCTCCGGGCAGTTCGTCTCCGCCTTGCGCCACGACCAGGGCAACCCGGCCTTCAATCCGCATTTGCGTCAGCTGCTGCACGTTGGCTTCAAGATCGCAGCCAAGAAGGGTCCACGTTATCTCGATGCCCTGCGCGCGCACGAAGCCGTCATCGCCCGCAACGTCACCGGCAATCTCTACGAGCGACATCTCAAGCCGCTGTTTGTGGGCTGACACGGCCTGGGTCTGATGCTTTTTGGAAATTCCGTTCTCTGATCCTCGGACAAGAACGGGAAAAACCGCGGAGAGCGCGGAGTGGGCGGAGAAGGACCGGCGTTCGATCGATTTTGGCACGGGTGAGAACTATCGACCTATGGGATGAAATCGTTCGGCGGAAGAGTTTTCAAATCCGCCGCGCTGTCCGCGCCCTCCGCGTAAAAAAATCAGCCTGAAAAGCCTGCAGTGCAATCACGCCAAGACGTCGCGGACCAGGTGGCCGTGGACATCGGTCAGGCGATAGCGGCGGCCCTGAAAATCGAACGTCAGGCGTTCATGATCCAGGCCGAGGCAATGGAGGATCGTGGTCTGAACATCGTGGACGTGCACGGGATTTTCGACGGCGTGAAAGCCGAGCTCGTCGGTGGCGCCGTAGGCCATGCCGCCCTTGATTCCGCCTCCGGCGAGCCAAATCGTGTAGGCCTGCGGATGATGGTCGCGCCCCATGGATCGACCGAGGCTGGGATTGGTTTCCACCATGGGCGTTCGTCCGAATTCACCGCCCCAGACCACCAACGTTGAATCGAGCAGGCCGAGTCGTTTGAGGTCCTTGACCAATGCGGCGCTGGCTTGATCGGTGGTGCGGCAGTTGCCGGTGTGATTGCCGACCACGTCGCTGTGGGCGTCCCAGCCCTCGTGGTAAATGTTGATGAAACGCACACCGCGCTCGACCATGCGCCGGGCCAGCAGACAGGCGCGGGCGAACGACGGTTTGTCGGGATCACAACCGTAGAGCGCGAGCGTCTCCTTGGATTCCCGCTTCAGATCCATGAGCTCGGGCGCGCTCGATTGCAGGCGGAAGGCCATTTCGCCGGCGGCGATGCGGGTGGCGATTTCGGGGTCGCCGACTGTTTCCAGGCGTTGTTCATTGAGCGCGCGCACGACGTCGAGCGTGTCGCGCTGGAGCCGTGGATCGACGCCCTTGGGGCTGGCCACGTTGAGGATGGGATCGCCCTGGTTGCGGAAGCGGACGCCGGTATAGGTCGTGGGGAGAAAGCCGCTGGCCCAATTGGCGGCGCCGCCGCTGATGCCTGCCCCGGTGCTCATGACGACGAACGCCGGCAGATTGCGCGATTCGCAGCCCAACCCGTAGGTCACCCAGGAGCCCATGCTCGGCCGGCCCGGCTGGGAAAACCCCGTGTTGAAAAAGATCTGGGCGGGCGCGTGATTGAACTGGTCCGTGCGCGTCGAGCGAATGAGACAAATGTCGTCCGCGATCGAGCCGGTGTGCGGGAGCATCTCGCTAAGCTCGGCGCCGCATTGGCCGTATTTTTTGAATTTGAACCGCGACGACATCACCGCCGCATCCGAGCGGATGAACGCGTAGCGTTGGCCGCCGATGACGGAAGGCGGCAGCGGCTTCCCTTCGAGCTTGGTCAGTTCGGGTTTGTAGTCGAACAGATCGAGCTGCGACGGCGCGCCAGCCATGAAGAGGTGAATGACCGCGCGCGCCTTGCCGGCGAAATGAGCCGGCTTGGGCAGCATGGGATCGGTCGCGCCCGAATTTGCGGCTGCGGCGGCCGCGCGCGCCCGCGCGCTGCCGGCCTGGGCCAACAGCGTGGCGAGCCCGATCTTGCCGAGCCCGATGCCGCATTCGCGCAAAAACCAGCGCCGACTCAGGGCGTCGCCCCGTTCAGAGTAGTGGGAAAGGTGACAGTTCATTTGTCATTCGTCATTGCTTTGCGATGGCTTCATCGAGATTGAGCGTCGCGCGGGCCAGCAGGGTCCAGAGAGCCCGTTCATGGGCGGAGCCGTCGCCGGAACCGGCGAGGTCCGCGGCGTTCAGTTCGCCGTTCTTCAGGCGCTCGCGTTGAGTCTGGACGAAGGCGGCAAGCTTGGACTGTTCGGCGGCTTCCGGCGAACGCGTCAGCACCCGGCGGAAGACAAATCGAATCCTGGCCTCATCGTCACCGGGCTGTTGGGCCGTTAGTGCGCCCAGCTTCTGGGCGGCTTCGACGAACGCGATGTCGTTCAGCAGCGTGAGCGACTGCAGGGGCGTGTTGGAGACTTCCCGGCGGGCGAGGCAGGTTTCGCCGGAGGGCGCGTCGAAGGTGTTGAACATCGCGAAGGGCGCGCTGCGTTTCTGAAAGGTGTAGAGCGAGCGCCGGTAGCGATCCTCGCCCGCGCTCGCGTCCCAACGCGGCGATCCGTAGGCCACCTCCGTCACGCCGGACGGCTGCGGCGGTCGGACGGGCGGGCCATACATCTTCGTCGACAACACGCCGGCAGCGGCCAGGGCGGAATCGCGAATGAGTTCGGCTTCGAGACGCACGCGCGGGCCGCGGGCCAGCAGGCGATTGCGCGGATCGCGCTCGGCCAGCAAGGGCGTGAGGCGCGATGACTGGCGATAGGTTGAGCTGGTCACGATCAAGCGATGGAGCTTCTTGAAGGACCAGCCGTCCTCGATGAATTTTTGCGCCAACCAGTCGAGCAATTCCGGATGGGTCGGCAGGTCGCCTTGAAAGCCAAAGTCGTTCTCGGTGCCAACGAGTCCGCGCCCGAAGAAGGCGGCCCAATGCCGGTTCGCCACCACGCGCGGGGTCAGCGGATTGTTCGGCGAGACGAGCCAGCGGGCGAAGGCGAGCCGATCTTTTCGTGCGCCGGGGGGCAGGTTGTCCAACGCCGGCAGAAACTGGGGCACGCCTGCTTCCACCGGATCCGTTGGTTGCAGGAACTCGCCGCGCTTGTGGATGAAGGTCGGTCGTGGCGCCGTCGCTGGGCGCTCGCGCAGGACGAGCGTGGTCGTGTAGGTCGGCGGCTTTCGCAACGCGCGAATCTCCTTGGCGGCCGAGGCCAGCTCGGGCGCGTTCAACAGAAAGTGTTCGCGCAGGCGCGCCCGGGCTTCCGTCGACAGCTGTTCATCGGGCGTTTGCAGCAGCACCGCGAGGTCGTCGGGCAATCCCCGCGCGTCCGCGCCCTCGGCATGAGTGGTTGCGGAGATGCGGAAGCGGCCGAGGGAGCAGGCGTAGTGTCGACCGAACAGCATGCGCACCTCGAGGCGGTTGTCGGTGATGGGTTCGGCCGGAACGAAGACGGCCTGGTGGGCTTCACCGGGGCGATCGGCGCAGCTCCAGCCGGTTTGCGGATCGCCGTCGGTGGCCGCTTTCGCGCTAGCCCCGCTGCCGAAATTGTTCTTCGCGTAGGTTTCCGTCGCGCGCGCAAATTTCACCGGCTTACCACCCGCCATCACCTGGAACTCGCCCAGAAAGAAATCGCCCTTCGGTCCCTCGTAGTAGGTCAGGCCCGGGCCGTGTGCGGGAAGACTGTCGTCCGGCAACGACTCCAGGCGGAGGGCGGTGATTCCCGCTGGCAAGTTGGTGAAGGTGAGATCGTAGGTGTCGCTTTTGCTGATGTCGCCGCTGGCCAGAATGGAATGGTCCGGCAGCGCGGTGAGCAAGGGCAGATTGGCCTTGAGCGTGGCCGGTGACAGCGGGGTCCAGACCACGGCCCGGGCGCGTTCACGTTGGCGCCACTGGGCGAAGGCGGTTTCCACCGCGTTCTCCCGACGCGCCAAGGCCGGTGCGGGCGCGGAGGCGGGACTGCCCACGCTGATGGCGATGCGACCCATGGTGTGCGCCCCGCCATGCAGCTGGCGCAGGCGAACGAGCCAATGCACGGGCGCGCCGGGCTCGGGCGACACCGGATTCACCGCGGCTTCCAGGGCGAAGCTGGCGAATTGGTTGGTGTTCAATTCGCGCCCGGCCTGATGCACCGCCCAGCCGGTGTCTTCGCGGCCGTCGAAGGCATTTCCGACCGGAAACGTCTCCTGCTCGGCGCTGGCGGTGGCGGAGCGGATCTTGAGCGCGATGGGCTTGGCGTCTCCGAGGGCTGGCTTCCGGCTGAGATTGATTTCGGACAACACGAAGTTGCCGTGCGGCGTGCGACCTGGACCGGTTTTTGGCAGGCTCGGGTGCGTGAGCGCCTCCAACCGGACGTGAGTGAGGTTGGTTTGTGTCGGGCCAGTGGTGAAGGTCAGCGTGACATCGCTGCGATCGGGTCCCGGTGCGGCGAACAGAATCGAGCCGTCCTCAAGCACCCGGGCCCCTTCATTCGCGGCGGCGCGGTCGACGGCGAGCGTGACCCGTTCCCAGCGCAAGGGACCGGAATCGACGGGCCAGCGCGAAGGCAATTCCGCGATGAGCTTGGCGGCGCGCGCGGCGCGTTCCTGTTCCTTCTCCAGGGCGTCGGCTCCGGGCAGGTCGAGCTCGGGTTCGTCGGCGTTGTTGAGGAACGCCATCAGTTGATAATATTCCTTCTGCAGCAGTGGATCGTATTTGTGCGTGTGACATTGGGCGCAGCCGACGGTCAGCCCCAGCCAGGCGGTGCCGGTCGTGTTCACCCGATCCACCATCGCGTGAAAGCGAAACTCCAGCGGGTCAATGCCACCTTCCTCGTTCAACATCGTGTTCCGATGAAACCCGGTGGCGACGCGCTGTTCGCGGGTGGCGCTGGGCAGGAGATCTCCGGCGAGTTGTTCGATGGTGAACTGATCGAACGGCTGATCGGCATTCAGCGCGCGGATGACCCAATCGCGATACGGCCAGATACTTCGCTCCCGATCTTTCTCGTAGCCGTTGCTGTCGGCATAGCGCGCAAGGTCCAGCCACCTGCGCGCCCAACGTTCACCGTAGCGGGGTGAGGCCAGCAACCGATCCACCAGACGTTCGTAGGCGTCCGGTCGTCGATCCGCCGCGAACGCGTCTGCTTCCTCCGGAGTCGGAGGGAGCCCGACCAAATCCAGTGAAACCCTTCGCGCCAGCGTGAGGCGGTCCGCCTCCGGGGACGGCTTGAGGCCTTCCTTCGCTAGTCGATCGGCCACAAACGCGTCGATGGGATTGCGCACCTCGAAGCCCGCTTTCCTCACTTTGGGCGGGGTTTGAGGCCGGATGGGGGCGAAGGCCCAGTGCGGGCGGTACTCCGCGCCCGCTGCAATCCAGCGCCGCAGAATGTCCTTCTGTGCGGCGTCGAGGGGATGCTTCACCGACGCCGGCGGCATGAGTTCATCTTCGTCGGTGGAAAAAATGCGGCTGATAACGGCGCTTTTATCGGGTTGACCCGGGACGATGGCGACGTCGCCGGATTTGCCGGGCAGGAGGGCTGCGTCGCGGAGGTCGAGGCGCACGCCTCCCTTGCGGGTGGCGTCGTCTGGCCCGTGACACTTGAAGCAATAGGAGGAGAGGATGGGGCGGACGTCGCGCAGGAAGTCGGGAACGGATGTTGCCGCCGCCGGCGCCGCTTCGGCTGCTGGCTCCACGCCGCTGCCGATGATGGCGAGGGCAACCGTCCACGCCAAATGGAGACCGGCCCGAGTGTTGACGAGACGCGAAGATTTCACGGTCATGATGCGCACTGCAGGCTCAGACGATGGGACTGCGCATGATAATCAGTCGATGCACGCCGGCGAGGCATGGATCGCGGCGAAGATCGGCCGGGTGCGGATCGGCTCTCGGAAGAATCAGCGGCGCAAGCGCCTGGGATGGCGGTCGTCGATGGGATCTAGCCTTCGCCCCGCCATTGGGCAAGGCGCCGCGCCAACGGTTCCAGGGCGCTCGCCCGCGTCAGCAAGGGCGGGAAATCCCGGGTCAACTCCTCGAGCGTCGGGACGGCGCCCCACGCGGTGACGCGGAACACCTCGACGGCGTGCTCTGTCTTCAGGCCGAGCTCACGATTCTTGCGATCGAACCGGGCGCGCAGGATGGCAGCCCAATCCGCCACGTCTTTGGGAGTGGCCATGTTGTGCCGGCCCACCCAGGGCAGCCATTCGCTGACCTGCGATTGATGGCACCAGGTGAGCCGGGTGATGAGCTCGAACGTTTCCTCGACGTCGATCACCAGATCGCAGGCGTTCGCGCCGAACATGTAGCCGTCGTAGACGTTGATGATGACCGGCACCTTGCAGGGCTGGGACTTGGTTTCGTCGGCGGGATATTCCGGGGTGAACGCATGCGGCACATTGATCATGTAGGCCACGCGCCGGACTGCTTCGGCGATGGTCTCGTGATCGTTGTGGATGCCGGCGAGCGGATCGCTGCCGAGCGGGGGACAGAAGAGATAGTCAGGCTCGAATTCGCGGATGGCGTGCCAGATTGCGGCCAGCAGATCGGGGGTAACCTGAAGGCACGCCTCCCGGGGCACACGGCCGTCCGGCAGTTTCAACGACTGAAACTCGTAGCCGCCGAGACGAGCCGACTCCTGCTGTTCGGCCAGCCGGATGCGGCCGGTTTCCGTCCGGGTCCGAAAGTGGTGACCTGCTTCCCCGTCGGTGCACACGAGCACGCGCGCTTTGAAAGCCGCACCCAGACGGCGTCGCCACAGCTCGAACGTGCCGGCGGCGGTGAACTCGTAGTCGTCGTAATGGGCGTGGACATACAGCGCTTTCATGCCCGGGAGGATGCCAGCGTGGCTGGCCGAGTAAATTCTGATGTGCAGTTTCCCGGGCGGGTGTGGCTACAGTGACGGCGTGAAACCGCTCCTCACGCTTGGCATCATGTCCGGCACCAGCCTGGATGGCGTTGACTACGCCCTCTGCGAAACGAGTGAACGCACGCTTCGACTGCGTGCACTTTGGCAGGTGCCGTTTCCAGCGGCGCTCCGCCGTCGTCTTGCCGCCGCGGCTGTCGGGAGTGCCTCGAGTTGGGAAACCGCCCAGCTGCATCACGATCTGGGTCGCTTCTATGTGCAAGGCGCCAGGGCGAACCCGGGGAGAGAGCGCGCCCGCCTGATCGGCTTGCACGGCCAGACGATTTTTCACCAGCCCGATCCCCGGTCTCCGGCGACGCTCCAAATTGGCGAGCCGGCTTACCTCGCCGAAGCCTTTGGAATTCCGGTCATCAGCAACTTTCGCGTGGCGGACCTGGCGGCTGGTGGCCAGGGCGCCCCGCTGGCGACAGCCTTTCACCTGCGCGCCTTTGGTCTGCCCGGCCGCCATGTCCGCGTCAACAACCTCGGTGGCATCAGCAACGTGACCTCAATCGACTGGCGTCGGGGGAACGCCAGTCCGCGCGTCCTCGCCTTCGACACCGGCCCGGCCAACGTTCTAATCGACCTGGGGGCCGCGGCGGCGACCGAGGGCCGATCCTCCTTCGATCGCGATGGTCGCGGCGCGGCCCGCGGCCGGGTGTGCGAGCCGCTTTTGGACGAATGGCTGCGGCATGCCTACTTCCGTCAGGCGCCACCCAAGAGCACTGGCCGCGAGTTGTTCGGGGAATCGTTTTGGCAGGAAGCGCAGGCGGCGGCGCGGCGGCGCCGGATGTCGAGCTTCGATTTGCTGGCCACCGTGACGGAATTCACCGCCCGATCGATCGCGTTGAACTATCGGTTGCACCTGCCCGCTGCGCCCGAGGTGACAATTCTTTGTGGTGGCGGCGCGCGCAATCCGGTGCTGCGCCAGGCCCTGGCTCGCGCCCTGGGAGGGCTGGGCATGGAAACGTCGGTCGTCGCCAGTGAAGATCTGGGCTGGCCGTTGTCGAGTGTCGAGCCGGCGGCCTTCGCGTGGCTGGCGTGGGTGCGGTGGCAAGGGCGGCCGGGTAATCTGCCCGAGACCACGGGGGCGCGACGGGCGGTGTTGTGCGGGCAGGTCAGTGCTCCAACGGCCGGGGATCGGGATAGGGAGGATCGGGGGATTCGGATGTGGCAGACGGAAAAAACTTCCTCGAAAATGAGAGATCCACGGGATACCCTAAAAACGGCATGATAACCGAGCTTCGAATTGAAGGATTCAAGAGTTTTGGGGTGGAGGCACGCCCGATCCGATTGGAGCCATTGTCGTTTCTGGTTGGAGCCAACGCATCCGGAAAGACAAATTTAATCTCGGCGCTTCGGTTTTTGAAGGCATGCGCGATGCAGAACGTGGAGATCGCAGTCGATGAATTTGGTGGCCTGGCGGCAGTTCGTAACAAGCTTCTCCGTGAACGTGAGAAGTCCAAGCCGCTGTCGATCCGACTGACGATTGCGCCACTTTCCGAAAACGAAACCGACGAATCTCGTGGGCGCCCTGTCATCACAAAAGCGACCTATGACCTCCGCCTGAATGTGCGTAACGACAGCGGCGCGCCGGAGATTGAGTCGGAAAATCTAACGGCGGAAATGATTCGAGCTGACGGTTCGCCTGCGCAATATCGGATGAGTCGGTCGTCGGAAGTGGTGACCATCGAAGATCCCCTCTCTCCCTCGGGCCCGCAGCGATTCGAGGTGCCGCCTCAAGAGCGGGTTCGGTTGGCCATTGGGGTGGGCTTCTACAGCGTTCCGTGCGTGCTCCTGCGCAGCTTCATCGAGCGTTGGTCGTTCTTCAATATCAACGCCCAAGTCGCGCGAGCGCCGTTCAAGGAAACGGCCGACATAAACCTAGGTCCATCGGGTGAGAACCTGTCGGTTATCCTTCACAAGATTGAAAGAGAGAACGGTAAAGGATCCCTTAATGCCATCATTGCCGGCCTGAGAGGCGTAATCCCGGGATTCAAAGGCATCAAGACCACTCAACTGCCGGTGGAAAACAAGTGGGCATTCCAGGTGATTGAGGACCGGATAACCGGTGCGATGAATCCGGAATCGATCTCCGATGGCACGATTCGACTTCTCGCCCTGATGGTGATCGCGACTTGGAGTTCTCGACATGCTTCTTTCTTGGCGATCGAAGAGCCAGAGAACGGTATTCATCCGCACCTCTCGGAGCACCTGGTCTCAATTCTTCGGGAGGCGTCCCAGCGACGTCAGATTCTGGTAACAACGCACAACCCAACGTTTCTCGACTTCCTCAAGCCGGGAGAGGTGCTTTTGTGCGACAAGGAGGAGGGCTTCACCGAAGTGCGCTCCGCAGCCGACAATGAGGAGATTCAGTCCTTTCAAAGCAAATTCAGGTTGGGTGAACTCTGGGAGCAAGGTGTTTTGGGAGGAATTCCATGAAGATCGGGGTGGGCGTCGAAGGTCCGTCCGACTTTCAATTCTGGAGTAAAGTGCTGCCAAAGTTCTTTCGGGGCTGGCAGTTCGATATCCGGAACATGAAAAATCGCTCCAAGCTGGTCGGCGCAACGCCAGATCTCGTCGAGGAATTCCGAGGACGTAAGCAGAAGGCTGCCGTGATCATCCTGGACCGCGATGACGATCCATGCGTGAAGTCGGTGCTAAACACGTTTGATCCATCGGTAGTCGCGGAGGCGACGAAGCAGCCGGCCGAAGATCGATTTGTCCACATCTGTCTCGCCGTCAAAAAGCTGGAGTGTTGGTATTTGGCGGATGCCACCGCAATTGAGGCTGTGATTCCGGGTGCGGAATGGTGTCCGGCCACGGATACTGCGAACTGCAATGGGAAGCGGGAGATTGAACAGTTGTTACGCTCGAAATCGAAGGTCTCCATCGGATACAACGAGATCGATTTCGCCAAAGGTATTGCGCCGAAGTTTGATCCCGGGAGGGCCGAGGTGCATTCCGCGTCTTTCCGGCACGTCTGGAAAAGGCTGAGTTTAATCTGCTCGCCTCGGGCGTAAATTGCCGCGGATCCCAACTTGTGAGTTGCCGACTTCCTCGGCGGCCGCACGGTGCAAGGGGAAATGCACGCCGACCTGCACCACGCCGGTCGATTCGTCCGAGCCGCTGCGCCCTTCAACAGTCGCACTTCTTTTTTGGAGGTGCATCCGTAACTCGAGTCATCCGGTTTTCCCCTTGAGACCGCACCTTTGATCCCGGATAAACATCGGGCCTGATGAACATCCACGAGGAATTGCTCGCGCGCGGCCTGGTGGCCGACTGCACTGACACGACGGAGCTGCTGAAACGGCTCGCGGCCGGACCGATCACGCTCTACGCGGGTTTCGATCCGACGGCGGACTGCTTGCATGTGGGCAACCTGGTCCCGCTGCTCACGCTGCGACGTTTCCAGCTGGCCGGGCATCGTCCCATTGCCGTCGCCGGCGGCGCGACGGGATCCATTGGTGATCCCAGCGGCAAGGCGCAGGAACGACAGCTCCTCACTCGTGAGGTCCTGAGCGCCAACATCGCCTCGGTAAAAATTCAGCTTGCCCGTCTGCTGGACTTCGAGACGGCGGTCAATCCGGCCCGACTGCTGGACAACGCCGACTGGACCTCGCCGATTAGCTATCTCGATTTCCTCCGCGACGTGGGCAAACATTTCACGGTGAACCAGATGGTTGCGAAGGAGAGCGTTCGCGCGCGCATGGAGGATCGGGAGGTGGGCATCAGCTACACCGAGTTCAGCTACATGCTGCTGCAGGCGTTCGATTTTTATCATCTTTGCCGCGAGACAGATTGCGAGCTGCAGATTGGCGGCAGCGATCAATGGGGCAACATCACGGCGGGCATTGAGCTGACGCGCAAAAAACTGGGCCGAACCGTGTTCGGGCTCACCCAGCCGCTCATCACGAACGCGGACGGATCGAAGTTCGGCAAAACTGTGGCGGGCGCGATCTGGATCGATGCGCGTCGGACCAGCGTCTACAAGTTCTACCAGTTCTGGATCAACGTCGACGATCGCGACGTCGTGCGGTATCTGAAATACTTCACGTTTCTTACCCTGGCTGAGATCGCGGAGCTGGAGGCGAAGCATCTGGCGAACCCTGGCGCGCGCGAGGCGCACCGGGCATTGGCGCGGGCGGTGACGGATTTGATCCACGGCCCCGCGGCGACGCAGGAGGCGATTCGCGCCAGCGAAATCTTGTTTGGCGGGCATCTGGACGGCATCACGGAAGGAACGTTCAACGAGATTGTCGGCGAGGTTCCGACCAAGGAGATCGAACGTTCCCGGCTGGAGGGCGCCGGTGTGCCCCTGGTGGAGCTGTTGGTCCACGCCGGTTTGTGCCCGTCCAAGGGCCAGGCCCGGAAAGACGTCGAGGGCGGAGGCGTGAACATCAACAATGTTCGGGAAGCGGGCGCCAGTCGGGCGGTGACGACGGCGGACCTGCTCTTTGGCCGGCACGTGCTGTTGCGGAAGGGGAAGAAGAACTACGTGGTGGTCACGGCGAAGTAGGTGGGCGGGCGCCGGCGGTGAACCTCTCCATTTTCGATTTCCGATTTGCGATTTAACGGACGGTCGACGCAGAGACTCGCGACGCGGCAGGTCTGAAAAGAACGGGCGGCTTCCCGAGACGTGCCCGGCCGGCCGTCTCCCGCCTGCCGGTCTTCCCCCGGGCCTGGTTGTACGCCAACGGGTTCGTACCGCGAAAATCCCTGTAATTTCGAGGAGTTGAAATCTTCTGTAGATGGTGCGGCTGTCGATTCATCCCGGTGGCCGGTGGCCGGTCTCAGCGGCGCGATTGCCGGCTGAAGACGGGTCGAAGACGGGTGATTCGGGCCAGTATAAACCTTTCATTTTGCCAACGATTCCGTTATGAACGAGGTGGAATCCAACAAAGTGAACGCTGTATCAACAATTTTGTCGGTGACCCGCCCTGCGCGTCCGGGGGCTTGGTTTGTCCTGTCTTGGCTGGTGGCCGTGCTTGGGTGCGGCTGGGATCTGGCCCAAGGCGCCACCTTTCTGAATACGACGCCGATCAGTGCGGGTAGCGCGGTGGCTGGACCGAATCCCTATCCCTCTGGCATCACGGTCAGCCAACTTGCGGGTGAGATCACCAGTGTCGTGGTGACGCTGGTCAATGTTACCCACCCCAATCCCGATGACCTGGACGTGTTGCTCGTGGCGCCCGACGGCCAAACGGTGTTGTTGATGTCTGACGCGGGTGGGATCGGCAACGTGACCAATGTCACCTTGAACTTTGCCCAGTCCTCCCGGGTATTAATTCCGGATGCGGGTCCGCTGGTGGCCGGAACGTTCCTGCCGTCGAACTACGATGCGAATGAGAATTTTCCGAACGCGCCCGCTCCGCCTTACGGGGGCAAGCTCAGCCAATTGAACGGGATGAACCCGAACGGACTCTGGCGGCTTTTTGTATTGGATGACCTTGTGGCCGCGAACGCGGGTGGTATCGCGGGCGGCTGGCGGTTGGTCATCAACACGACAAATCGTCCTCCGGTCATCACGTTGCCCATGGCGGACAAGACCGTTCCAATTGGAGCCAATGTGGAGTTCAAGGTGGGCGTGGATGGGACGCCGCCGTTTGGATTTCAGTGGCGATTCAACGGCAACGTCATTGTGCCCTTCGGTCAGGGGAACGACACGCTGCGGCTGGTTAACGTTCAGCCGGTTCAGGATGGCATCTATACGGTGGAGATTACCAATGGGGTTCGGATCAACCTGGCTGGCGCTGCGGTGCCGATTATCGCGAGCAATCAAGCCCGCCTGAATGTCATTGCCCCGCTGCAAGTGGTCGAGCCTCTGCCGGCTTCGATCGAAACCCAGCCTGGCGGCAACATCACGTTGTCGGTGCGAGCGGTCGGCGGCGACTCGCTTCGCTATCAGTGGTACTGCAACGGCATGGTGATCAGCAATGCGACGGCCTCGTCCTATCGGTTGACGGAGATCACACCTTTCCAGGCCGGGCGCTACAGCGTGGTGGTTTGGAACGGGGTTGAGTCGGTGCGCTCCGGCCCGACGGTGGTGCGGGTGCTGTACGAGACCGGTCCGCGACCGAGGGACTTTTTTCAGGAGCGTCCGTTGGTGACGGATCCGAACGGCGTGGTGCAGGCGAGCAACGTGGACGCCACCTTGGAAGCCATCGAGCCGCTGTGGGACGAGGCGGATGCCGTCGGCCGGACGATGTGGCTGCAGATCACGCCGAAGGACTCCGGCATCATGACGGTCCGGACCCGAGGCAGCGCATTCGACACCTTGCTCAGCGTTTATACGGGCCAGGACCTCCGCGAACTGCAGCTCGTGAATCAGGACGATGATTCCGGCGGGTGTTACACGAGCGAGCTTCGGTTCAACGCGCAGCGGGGCGTGCCGTATCAGATCCAGGTTGACGGCGGCGGAGACGGCCCGCGGGCGGGAGGGCTCATGCTTTCCTGGAGCCTCCAGGTCACGAATGTGATACTCCCAGTCATCCTGCGTCCTCCCGGGCCGCAGGTCGTCCGGCCGGATGACGATGCCATCTTCCGGGCGGTTACCAGCGCGGCGAATGACACGTATCAGTGGTTTTTTGCGGGGCCGCCCTACGACAAGCCGGAGATCATTCCGGGTGCGACGGGTCCGGATCTGGTGATTCGCAAGGCGAACGCACGTGATGTGGGATTCTACGCGGTGGCGGTACGGAACTCTTTTGATCAGGTGGTGCGCAGCCCGTTGGTCCCGTTGCAGCTGAGCGATCGCCGATACCTGGTCAGGGACAAGATCCGCACGCGTTCTACCACCGGACAATCTGGACAATTGGGGCTTGCGTCGCTCGGCTCCGGGGGAACCTTCCTCCCGTTTGGTCTGGGCAACTCCGTCAACAACACCATTCCCTCGGCCGGTAATCACTCCGAGAAAGACCCGGATCCCTGCGGGAGCCCGTTCAAGGGCACGCTCTGGCTGGGCTTGTCCGCCACCAATAGCGGCGTGATTCAGGTCGAAACCACCGGGAGCGACATTCCCACCCGCATGGCAGTCTACAAATTGATCGGCGACTTCACAGACTTCAGCGTACCGGCGATGCTTTGTGATCTGTCCAGCGCCACCAACGGTCGCCCGTGCGTCGCCAGGTTCGATGCCAAGAGTGGAACGAACTACACTGTGGTGGTCGAAGGCTACGAGGCCAGCGGCAACATAAAGCTGGGTGCCAAGATGGGCGTTGCTCCGGCCTTGACCAACCCGGTCAAGTATTGCGCCGTGGCGGAAGGCGGCAGCATCGTCCTCCAGATGCCCGCCACCGCCTGGTGCCCGGTGCCCACCTGCCAGTGGCGACTCGACGGGATCGATCTGCCCGGGGCCACGGGAAATACCCTCACCCTGACCGGCTTCAGCGAGAAGGATGTCGGGACTTACTCCGTGTTCGTCAGCAATTTTGTCGGCACCGCCACCAGCGATGTGGCCGTCCTGGATCTCGCGCCCCAATTCACGCTGGCCGCTTCGTGGATTACGAACAGCGGGATTCGCTACCGGATAGCCGCGAGCAACTCGACTCCGTTCGTGATTGAAACCACCACCAGCCTGGCCGGACCCTGGAGCCCCATCGCCACCAATCCGGACCCGTGCATCATTTTGTATTACACGAACAGTTCGCCCTTCATTGATCCGCGCCGATTTTACCGCGCCGTCCCGTGGACCCCGTGACCAGAATGTCTTCAGCCCATTGGACGGCCACAATGTTTGGGCGCGACGACGCCCGTTTGGCTCGCAGCGACGCTTCCGATGCCCACCCTCTCCTGAGGGCGAATCCGCGGGCACTTTCCGCTTTTTCTTTCACGCCTCGAGCTTCCGGGAATATTTCCTCGTTCATTGCCCATTGCTCCTTGCTCCTTGCTCCTTGGGCATTGGAAATGGCTCGAGGCCAGTCGCGGCAACACCGCTTCAGGATGAGCCTTTTTCTTCTGACCGCGTTGTTCTCGGTCCTCGCCTCGTTGACCGCCTCGGCCCAATCGCCTGCGCCCGCCGCCGCCCCTGCGGCCCGCTCCGTTCCGCCGCCCATCGTGCTCACCGTTGAAGGCACGAACGTTTTCATCCAGCGCTTCCGTTCGAACTCCTGGGAATCGGCTTATCCCAACCAGATCCTCGGTGAAAAGGATCGCGGGCGGACCGGCCTGCGCAGCCGCACGAGCGTGCGTCTCTCCGACCTGAGCATTCTGCGACTCGGCGAGCTCAGCGAGTTTGAGATCCAGCCGTTGCCGGATGAAAAGGTGGAAGCCGAATTCAGCCTGTTCCGCGGTCTGCTCTATCTGCTCAATCGCGATCGTCCGGGCAAACATCGTTTCGTCACTCCGACGGCCACCGCCGCCACCCGTGGCACCGAGTTCAACCTGGAAGTCGAACCCGGCACGGGCCGGACCATTCTTACGGTCCTCGAAGGCGAAGCGGAGCTCACCAATTCTGCCGGATCCATCCGCATCGCCAGCGGCGAGCAAGGCGTCGCGCTGCTGGGCCAGCGTCCCACCAAGACCGCCGTGATCGACGCGAAGAACATCGTGCAGTGGTGCCTTTACTATCCGGCGGTTTTGTCGCTCGACGATCTGGGTTGGTCCGCGGACGCGCGCGCGCCTCTGGCGGACTCGCTCGCCGCCTATCAAGCCGGCGATCTGCTCGGAGCGGTCTCGGCGTACCCAGCAGAGCGGACGCCCGGGTCGGAGGAGGAACGGGTTTACGTCGCCGCATTGCTGCTGGCGGTTGGCCAGGTGACGGCCGCGGAACAGACGCTGAACCGGCTCGGAGCGTCGTCGAAACCGACGCTGCGCGAACTGGCGGAGGCGTTGCGTTCGATGATCCGCACCGTCAGCCGCCGGTCGGTCGCTTCAGACGAGGGCGCCGTGCCGGGCGCCAATGTCTCCCCCCTGGCCACCGTTCATTTGAGTGAGTCGTATCGGTTGCAGGCGGATCAACGGCTGGAGGCAGCATTGGGCGCCGCGGTGCGGGCGACGGAGCTGACGCCCGGTTTCGCCTTGGCCTGGGTGCGCGTGGCTGAGTTGGAGTTCAGCCGGGGGCGGGCTGATCGCGCCTCGACCAACCTGGACGTCGCCTTGCGCCTGGCGCCTCGCAACGCGCAGGCCGCGGCCCTGCAGGGTTTTCTCCTGGCCGCCCGCAAGGAGGTGCGCGCCGCCGAACGGGCCTTTGATCGCGCCATCGCCCTCGACGGCGGCTTGGGCAACGCCTGGCTGGGCCGCGGACTCAGTCGCATCCGACAGGGCCGCGCGGCTGCCGGTCGCCAGGATCTGCAGGTGGCCGCCACCGTTGAACCGCAGCGGTCGCTGTTGCGAAGTTATTTGGGCAAAGCCTTCAATCAGGTCGGGGACAAACGTCATGCGGAGTCCGAACTGAAACTCGCCCGTGACCTCGACGCCGGCGATCCAACGCCCTGGCTGTATTCGGCCCTGCTGCTGCAACAACAGAATCGGCTCAACGAAGGCGTGCTCGACCTGCAGCAATCGCAGGATTTGAACGACAACCGCAGCGTCTATCGCTCGCGCTTGTTGCTCGATCAGGATCGGGCCGTGCGCGGCGCCAACCTCGCCAACCTGTATCGCGACGCCGGTTTGACGGACTGGAGTGTGCAGGAGGCCGGCCGCGCCGTGAACGCTGACTACACGAGCTTCTCGTCGCATCTGTTCCTGGCCAACGCGTTTAACCTGCTGCGCGATCCGCGCCAGGTGAACCAACGCTATGAAACGCCGTGGTTCACCGAGTTCATCGTTGGAAACCTCTTGGCCCCGGTCGGGGCGGGTTCCCTCTCGCAAACTGTTTCCGAGAACGAGTATTCGAAGCTGCTGGAAGGCGACGGGTTCGGCGTGGTGTCGGCCACGGAATATTTCAGCCACGGCGCGTGGCGTCAGGGTTTGGTCCAGCACGGGACCTATCGCCGGAGCGCTTACGCCGCCGAGCTGACCTACGCCCAGGACAATGGCTGGCGGCCGAACAATGATTCGGAGCAGCTGGCCGCGGCGGTCACGCTCAAGCACGAACTGACGGAGCGCGACAGCCTCCTCGCGCGCGTGGGCTATTTCGATTCCGAGGTGGGCGATGTCTCGATGCGCTATCGTTCGACCGCCGGGAATCGCGGGCTGAGAATTACCGAACGCCAGGAACCTTCGATCCTGGTCGGATACCATCGAGAATGGACCCCGCAACATCACACCCTGATTCTGGCGGGACGCTTTCCCAGCCGGCAGGAGGTGCGGGATCCGGCCCAGCAAACGCTCCTGTTCTATCGGCCCTTCGGGCCAATCAGCACGGTGTCACCGCTTTATTTCGCCCAGGACTACACGGATGAAGTGGCCATTTACTCGGCCGAGATCCAGCAGATGGCGCAGATTCGCGATCACACCCTGACGCTCGGAGCGCGTTATCAAGGCGGGACGTTTGAGACATTCGATCGGCAGACCAACGGGCGGGTGCAGGGGGCGTCCAGCCTCGTGCCCGTGCCGCATCGCAGCACTCAGGTGGGTCGGCCGGACCTGGAGCGGGCTTCCGTTTACGCCTACGATCAATGGCAACTGTGGCCCACGCTGCTCGTGAACGCCGGGCTGAGCTACGATCGCCTGACCTATCCGGAGAACTATCGGCTCGCTCCCACCACGGGCGGCGAAAATCAGCGCGAGGAAGTATCGCCGAAAGGCGGCTTCATCTTTACGCCATGGGCGGACACGACGGTCCGCGGCGCCTACTTTCAGGCCATCGGTGGCGCCAGCTACGATCATGTGATTCGCCTCGAGCCGTCCCAGGTGGCCGGATTCAACCAGTCCTATTTCAGCCTGATCCCGGAATCGGTCGGTGGCGCCAGCGTCGCGCCGGCCATGGAAGGCTGGTCGCTCGCGCTGGAGCAAAGACTGCGCCGGCGGACGTTCCTAACCATCAGCGGCGATTGGTTGGCGTCAGAAGTGGACCGTCAGATCGGCACCGTCACCTTCCGCCCACCGTCCACCCCAGGCCCGGCCTTTTTCGACACGCAGACGCGTCAGATCCTGGATTATCACGAGCGTACTCTGGCGGTTTCCTTGAACCAACTGGTGGGCGACGAATGGGCCTTTGGTCTGCGCTACGGAGTCAGCGAGGCGCGTCTCGACGTGTTGTCCCCGGACATTCCGATCGGCGTGGCCACCACGGGCGGCTTGCAGCGACAGCAACACCTGGCTGCCGTCCTGCACCAACTCTCGTTCAACGCCCGCTATAACCACGCCTCCGGCTTTTTCGCCGGCGCATCCGCCCTGTGGAGCCGCCAGAGTAATCATGGTTACTCCACCGACTTGCCGGGCGACGACTTCTGGCACTTCAACGTCGAAGGCGGCTGGCGTTTCTTGCGCCGGCGACTCGAGGTCCGCACCGGCTTGCTGAACATCACGGATCGGAACTACCGACTGAACCCGTTGAACCTGACGGCCGAACTCCCCCGCAGCCGCGAAGTCTTCGTTTCGCTCCGCCTGGCGTTTTGAGCAACGTATTGGGAGCGCGGACTTCCAAGTCCGCAGCGGATGGAATCGGCCGTCCGCGTTGGAATCTTCAAACCGCGTCGCCCTCGCACGCCGCGTGCCTTGCACCTGACAAGAATGACCATGCCTTCGAGCGTGCGTTCCAGGTGGGACGCCGGTCCAATGGTTGGCAGCCTTGCTGGGCGCCGCGCAAAGCTGAAACCGTGAAAACTGGCACTCGCACCTTCTCGTCCTGCACTTCACGCCGTCACCGCGCCGGTCTTACGGTCATCGAGCTGCTGGTGATCATTGCGATCCTTGTCCTCCTTGCGGCGTTCTTGCTGCCGTCCATGGGTAGAAGCCGCGTCCGATCCAGCCGGGCCAATTGCATCTCCAGTTTGAAGCAGGTGGGTCTGGCTTTCCGGATGTGGTCCAACGACAGCGGGGGCAAATTGCCGTTCGCCGTCTCGGCCAAGGAGGGCGGCACCCTTGAATACGTAAACTCAGGGGAGGTCTGGCGGCATTTTGCCGCGATCTCAAATGAGCTGAACACGCCCAAAGTATTGGTCTGCCCCACCGACGCGAAGCGGGCACGTGTCGTCCACTTTGAAGAGTTCAAATCCAACGCTTCGTTGAGTTACTTCGTGGGCTTCGACGCGAATGAAACCTTTCCGCAGTCGATACTCACGGGCGACCGGCATCTCAAAGTGAACATCGATCCGAAGACTCGCCTGGCGAAGATTGGTGCCGGCATGCCGCTGGCCTGGACTTGGGAGCTGCATTCGAGCAGCGAGATTGGGGCGGCTCCCTATGGCAATCTTGGTTTGGCCGACGGCAGCGTTATGCAGGTCAACAACTCATCGCTAGCCCGTCAAATGCAGGCCGCCTTGCCCGATCCCACCCTCGTCACCAACGCGCCGGGCTTTCTGCGGTTGGCCATTCCGTGATGACGAACGGATCTCAAGCTTCGTCCAGCGCCGCCAGCTTCGTTGCTTCCGCTTCCCAGTCGGCGGTGAGGCCGCTGAGCTCGTCCTGGACCTCGACCAGATCGCGGTTGATCTGCATGGCGCGGCCCGCGGCCTCATAGGTTTCGGGCTTCTCCAATTCGGCGGTCAGCTCTGCCTGGCGCTTCTCAAGTTCCTGAATGCGTTTTTCCAGCTTGTGCACGATCTGTTGCTGGCCCTTGCGCTTGTTCGAACGTGCCTGGCGCTGCTCGGCCTCGAGTCGCTTCTGTTCCTTGCGATCCACCGCCGGCTTTGGAGCCTCGATCCGGGGCGCTTCCGCCTTCGCCCCCGCCGTCAATGCTGCTCGCGCCGAACCGGCGTTGGTTTTATCCAGGTAATACTGGTAGTCGCCCGCGTAGGTCGTGATGGCACCGGCGTTCACGTGGAGGACGCGATCGGCCAGGGAACGGATGAAGTAGACGTCGTGGCTGATGAAGATGAGGGTACCTTCGAACTGATCGAGCGCATAAAGCAGCGCGTCGATGCTCGACATGTCGAGGTGCGTCGTCGGCTCGTCCATCAGCAGCAGGTTGGGCGGGTCGAGCAGCAATTTGACCAGCGCCAGCCGGCTCTTTTCTCCACCGCTCAGGACGCTGACCTTTTTGAAAACGTCGTCGCCGCGGAACAGGAAACTGCCGAGCAACGTGCGGACGAACTGTTCGGTTACGCGCTGGGGTGTGTCGAGGGCTTCGTCCAGCACGGAGCGCGAGGCGTCGAGCATGTCGACGCGATACTGGGAGTAATAGCCGGCCTTGACGTTGTGGCCGAGCAGGCGCTCGCCGGACTGCGGGATGAGCACGCCGCCGAGGATCTTGAGCAGCGTTGATTTGCCGGCGCCGTTGGGGCCGACCAGCACGATGCGCTGGCCGCGTTCGGCCTCGAAGTTCATGCCCTGATAAACCACGTTCTGGCCGTAGGCGAAGTGGATGTCCTTGAGCGTGATGACGCGCTGGCCGCTGCGTTGCGGTTGGGGAAAGGAGAAGCTGACGCGCCGGTCGTCGGAGGTGGGCGCATCGAGCTTTTCCATGCGATCGATCTGCTTGAGCTTGCTCTGGGCCTGGGCGGCCTTGGAGGCCTTGGCCCGGAAGCGGTTCACGAACTGCATCAGGTGCTCGATCTCCCGCTGCTGGTTCTTGTAAGCCGCCAGCATCTGCGCCTCGCTGGCCTCTCGCTGGACGAGATACTCGTCGTAGTTGCCGCGATACCGCAGCAACTGGCTTTGGCGGATCTCCACGATGCTGCCGACGAGGCTGTTGAGAAACTCGCGATCGTGGGAGATGACGAGGATGCCGCCCGGATAAGACTGGAGATAACCCTGGAACCAGATGAGCGAGTCGAGATCCAGATGGTTGGTGGGCTCGTCGAGCATCAGGAGGTCGGGCTCCATCGTGAGGAGGCGGGCGAGGTGCGCGCGCATGACCCAGCCGCCGCTCATCTCGCGCGCGGGCCGGTCGAAATCCTTTTCCCGAAAACTGAGGCCGGCGAGAATCTGCTTGGCCTTGGCCTCGACCTGATAGCCGTTCAGCTCATTGAACCGATCGTGGACGTCGTCGTGCACCAGCTCCGGGTGCAGGGCATCGGTTGGATGATCCTGTTCCCACGCCTTGATAATGCGCCGAAGCTTCACGAAGTCGGGCGTGATCGACGTGGCGATCTCGACCACCGATTCGTCGCCGGCGGGAGCGCTTTCCTGGGGCAGATACCCGACGCGCAGGCCGCGCTGGCGGGTGACCTCGCCGGTGTCGGGCGAGTTCTCGCCGAGGATGATGGAAAAGAGCGTGGATTTGCCGGCACCGTTCGGGCCGACGAGCCCGATGCGATCCTCGCGATTGACCTGGAGCGTGACGTTGTCGAAGAGGACACGTCCGCCGAAGGCTTTGCTGATGCCGGCCAAAGTTAACATGACAGGGTCGGAGACTACCGGCCGGGCCGGGTGAACTCAAGCGGCCACGTCAGGTCGTTCCAACGGTGGGCGCGTCTCAGTTAATGGGATGCCGCAGGATACGAGCGCCGCCGAGTCCACCCGCGCTCCGAGGGGTGGCGGTTCAGGCGGAGCCCCTTGTTCCTTTTAGACCTGCTCACGGGCTATGGACTGCTGACTGCTTGGACGGACCGCGGGCTTCCAGCGCTTCCAGCCCGCAGCGGCGCGCGCCGGAGACGATGCCTGATGGTTCGTTCGAGCGCCGCCGATTCCACCCGCTGCGGGCCGCAGGCCCGCGCTCCGGGGAGGGGAGGTTGATGGCCAGCGCAAAGCAAGCACGTTGCTGTCGTCGGGACGGCGGCGCTCCCACAATTTCAGGTGGCACGGCCCTTGGCTGTGCCTGGCTGCCTTGCTACGTTGTCGCCCTCATGGCATTCGATTCCTTTCGTGACTGGGTCCGGGCCCTTGACCGCGCGGGCGAATTGACGCGCGTCACTGAGCCGCTGGCGACCGAGCTCGAGATCACCGAACTCGCCGATCGCGAGATGAAAAAGCCGGGAGGCGGCCGCGCGTTGCTCATTGAAAAGCCCACCGTCAACGGCCGGCCTTCGCCTTTTCCCGTGGCCATCAACACGCTCGGGTCTTGGAAACGCATGGCCCTGAGCATGGAGGCTGAGTCCGTCGATGCGGTGGCGGCCGAACTGGGGGCCCTCGTGAAGGCCAAGCCGCCGACTTCCATTCGAGAGGCGATCAAGCTGTTCTCAACAGCGATCGAGCTTCGTCACGCCCGGCCCAAGGTGGTCCGCGATGGTCCCTGCAAGGAAGTGGTGCACAAATTTGATCCGGCACCGACCCGCAGCGAGGCGTGGCCCGCGGCGCCGGACGTTTCGGCCGCCAGCACCGGCGCCGGGCCGTGGCCGACCCTGGCTGAGCTGCCCATTCTCAAGTGCTGGCCCCGGGACGGCGGCCGGTTCATTACCCTGCCCTGCGTCGTCACGCGCGATCCCGATACCGGTGAACGCAACGTGGGCATGTATCGGATCCAGATTTACGACGATCGCACGACCGGCATGCACTGGCAGTTGCAGAAGGTCGGGGCGCGTCACGGCCGGCGTTACTACGAGACAGGCACGCGCATGCCCGTCGCCATCTTTCTCGGCGGCGATCCGATGTATCCTTTTGCGGCGACCGCGCCGCTCCCTGATGGCCTCGATGAATTTCTGCTCGCGGGATACTTGCGGAAAAAATCCGTGGAACTCGTCAAGTGCGAGACGAACGATCTCGAGGTGCCGGCCAACGCGGACTTCGTCATCGAAGGATACGTTGATCCGCGCGAACCATTGCGGGACGAAGGTCCATTTGGAGATCACACTGGCTACTACACCCTGCCGGAGCCCTACCCGGTGTTTCACGTCACCGCGGTGACCCATCGTCGCGACGCCATTTATCCGGCCACGATTGTTGGTTTGCCGCCGATGGAGGACTTTTATATTGGCGGCGCTTCGGTGAAGCTGTTCCTGCCGATCTTCAAGATGAACTTTCCGGAGATCGTCGACCTGGCGCTGCCGGCGGAGGGGGTGTTTCACAACCTTGTCTTTGTGAGCATTCGCAAGACCTACCCGATGCAGGCCTACAAGATCATGCATGGTCTTTGGGGCATGGGGCAGATGATGTTTACCAAGTATCTGGTGGTGGTGGACGACGACGTGGACGTGCACAACACGAGCGAGGTTTTATTCCGTCTCTGCGCAAACACCGATCCGCAGCGGGACAGCCTGTTTACCAAGGGCCCGTCGGATGTGTTGGATCATGCGACGAGCGAGATCGCCATGGGGAGCAAGCTGGGCATTGATGCGACGAAGAAGTTGCCGGGCGAAGGTTTCAAGCGGCCTTGGCCGCCGATTATCCGGATGGATGCGGCGGTGAAGGCGACGGTGGATCGGCTGTTGTCGGGCAAACCATGACTTGACTCTGCGGCGGTTGGGCCTATCTATTGCCTCGTCTACACAAAGCAACCTAGCTGTTGCGACTGCGGCTGATTCGACGCGATTCTGAGTCCGCTGCATTCCATGAAACCGGGGTAGGGGTACCGCGTCTGCCGCCCCGGTTCCCTTCTTCCCGCAATGGCTTTGCGTCGGTTGCCGCGTGTTGGGATCTGCACCTGTGCACTGAGCCGTGAGAACGTGGCGTCACTGGAACGACCGGCGGAAGCTTGGCTGGGCCGGTGGCGTTTTGCTGCTGGCGTTCGGCGTGGTTTTTGCCTGGCGGACCAGTTCTCGGGAAACGATCCGTCTCGCCGACGGGGCGAGGCTGAGCTACCAGGGGCTCAGCATTGGCCTGGATTGCTCCTGGTTTTATGGCTCGGTCTTGAGCCAGCTGGCGCAGTCATTGTCGGCCGACCTTGGACGATACTTTCCCGACGGCACGACGATTCGTCACACTCTGTTCGAGACCAACCTTGTTTTTTGGCTGCAACGCGATCGCGCCTTTCCTCATCCGGACCGACTGCGTTTCTCCCTGGTCGATCCGCAGGGACGCGTGGTCACCTTGAAACTTCCTGTTTCCGCGCAAACTCTGCGCGACGGCAGCGTGGCCGTGAGCGTGGCGTCGCCGGTTTGGCCGCGTGACACCGCGAGGTTTCTGCTGCAGGTTCACGATGCTGATTCAGCCACCTCCAACCAGCTGGCGGGGCGTTGGGAAATTCGCAATCCATCGCCCGTCACGCGTGCGGCGTGGACAGCGGAGGCGCTGCCGGCAACCCGCTCCATTGGCGCTGCCTCGGTTCTCCTGAAACATTTCGAAACCCGACCAATGCCGGTGATGCGGTCGCGTCTGGCCCGGACCAATGAGGTGGAACACCTCGGATTTCTTGAATTTCAGTGGACCAATCCAGACTCGAATTCCCCGGCGGGCATCCTGGCGGATCTCCGGCTGCACGATGCGGTCGGGAACGTGACTTCATGGCTGGCGCCACGGGCCGCCGCGGAGCGCCAAATTAATATTTCCGGGGCGAGACTGCCTTGGCCGGGGGAGCGGGTTTACCAGATTGAAACCCGCTGGGATTCACGTCAGGCCGGGCCGGGCGACGTTCAAGGCCAGATTCAGGCAGTGCTGAAGACGCCGTGGGCAGCGGGTGAGACGAGTCGCGCGGTGGGGCGAGGCCAGTTTAGCGGAACGGACCTTGTCATTCACGCTCGCGTGCCGTCGGACGGCTCGAGGTCCGGCTGGCGGATCGTGGCGCAAACGATGCGCCGGAAAATCGTCGACCCTCCGGAGCATGCGGTGAGCTTGGTGGAGGCAAGCGATGACGGTGGGCGCCGATGGCAGGCCGATGCGCAGGGCGAGATTAGTTTGCCGGCTGGTGTTGACTCTGTCCGGACCACCGTGAGCTTGCGACCGTTGATCACCCTGCGATTTACGGCCGAGCCGATTCAGCGCACCAACAGTCTGCCTCAGCGCCGGGCTGAAACGCGTTGAACCTATACGGAGGGAAACCGATCCTCTTCATTTTCCCGGAGCCGATTCTTCAACCGGCAGGATTGGCTGGTCGCCCATGAGTCTGGCGAGAGTCGGCTCAATCGCCCGCACCCAGCCCTCCGTCCCGGCTGGGCTCGGGTGCAACAGGTCCCACATCAAGTCTGTGTTGATGGCGCCGTCCGCCCGCAGAAAGACGTGATTCACATCCTGCCAGAAAACGTGGTGATTGTCGGCCAGTTTTGCGGTCAGCTCACCGGCGCGGCGGCAAGTTTCGATGCACTTGACCGACGAATGAAATATGGGGGGACTGACTCCCTTCTCGGCGTCACCACCGCGGGGGAAGATGCGCAAGACCAGGATCTTTGTGTTCGGATGTCGCTGGCGGATGAGGTCGACGATGGCCTTGGTCCCCGCAAAAATTTCCTCGGGCGTATGCGTGTGCTTGAAGTTGCGGTCATCAGAGTTGTTCGTCCCAATCAGCAGAATTGCCACCTTGGGAGAATTCGTGAAATCGAGCTGGCCATTTTGGAGGTTCCAAAGGATCTCCTCCGTTCGCTGGCCGTTCATGCCGAGATTGATCGCGTTACGGGGCGCGAAGTGACGGTCCCAGACCGCCTTGTTCGGCGCGTACTTGCCGTCGTTCATGTCGCCAATCGTATGGGTGATGGAATCCCCAATTAGCGCCAGGTCATACCTTCCGTTTCGGATCGCCTGCACTTTCTCCAGGTGACGCGGGCTGGCGTTCCGCGTGGGATAATCGGCATCGCCCGGCATGGGCGCTGCCGAAAGCCGCGATGCCATGCTGGCGACGATCGCCATGAGGACGAGGAACTTCATGCCATTTCCCTCAGGCCCCCGGCAAACGTTCGCGCCCGGCGAACCCGGACTCCAGGTCGTGCCAGAACTCAATGTCGTCCTCGTCCTGCTCCCAGCAGAGAAAGACTTCGCGTCCGGCCATGATGGCTGGGAAATCGATCAGGCCGCGTTCGAGATCCTTGATCTGAATTTCGCGGGCTTCGAACCAGACCAGGAGCCGGCGCATGGTGCAGAGATCCGAGATCCATTCATTGACGCTGGCTCCGCCGAGGTCGCACCCGGTGGCGTGGAGTTGAGTGAACCGTTGGTCGGCACGGGAGACGCGATCGCGGAGGTGGTTCAGCTCCGCCAGATGTTTGCGGATCTCGGGCATCAACTCGCGGGCTTCCTCGACCGTGTAGTGCTTCTTGAACTGGAAGGACATGGTCAGCGGACGGCGTCCCCCGGGTTGCCGACCGCCGATCGCGGCGTGGCCGGACCCAGTTTCTCAAGTTTTTTCGCCACGTCGGGATTGCGTTCAATCTCGATGGACTTCTTCCACGCGGCCCGGGCTTGTTCGGGCTGGTTGAGTTTGAGATGAATGTCGCCGAGGTGATCAAAGAGGGTGGCGTCGGGGTGCTCGGAATGTTCCACAGACTGTTGGATCCACTTGAGGGCTTCGGCGGGTTGATTCTGTTTGTAGCAAACCCAGCCCAGCGAATCGAGAAAGGCGGCGTTCTTCGGCTCCAGCCGCACAGCCTTCTCAATCATCGCCCGCGCCTCGTCGAGATTCTCGCCCCGGTCCGCCCACATGTAACCGAGGTAATTGAGCGCCTCGGCAAAATCCGGCGAAAGCGCCAGTGACTTGCGGAAGAAGCGCTCCGCCTCGGTGAATTTCTGGTTGCGCTCGGCGGCCGCGCCGAGCTGGAAGTAAAATGTGTGCGTCAGGCGATTGGTCGCGGTCGCCCGGGCGATGACTTCCGCTCCGGTGAAATGCCGGAAAGCTCCCGCGTAATCCTTCAGGCCGGAATAGGCGAGGCCGCTGTAGTATTCAGCCACGAAATTCTCGGCGAACTTTTTGCGAGCCTTGTCCAGCACCTCCAACGCGCGTCGCGGCTGTTCCAACCCAATGAGCACCGCGGCCAGGTCGTAGTAGGCGGGCTCAAAATCCGCATTCAACAGAACCGTCTTCCGGAAACAATCCTCGGCCTCGGCCAGTTTCTTGTCCTCAAAATAGATGCTGCCCAACAAATACTGGGCCTGCGGATTGGCCGGCGATTCGCGCAGCGACTGTCGCAAATGCTCGGCGGCCTTGTCCTTCTCCTGCCGGCGCAGATGCAATTCGATCAGGCGGTCACGAATGAACGTTAGGTGGGGTAGCTTCTCGAGCAGTTGGTTGTAGGCGTCGATCGACGCTTCGGTGGCGCCCAGCTGGCCCAGGCCATCGCCCAGCCGCTGGAGCAGGCCCGGATTGGAAGGGTTGAGCGCTGCCGCGCGTTTGAAGGATTCGAGCGCCTTGGCCTTGACCGCGTCCTGCGGGTTGTTCCGGTTGAAGGCCAGGTAGGCCTCTCCCAGATCCGTGAGGAATTCGGCATCCACCTTGGACTGTCGAAAGGCGTCGTCGAGAACCTTGAGGCCATCTGCCTTGCGGTCTGCTTGCAGATGGAGTTGAGCGAGATACTGGTAACCTTCGAACCGGGTGGGGTCCCTTCGGATCGCCTCCTGGCTGGCTTGCAGCGCGAGTTCCTTCCGGCCGGCAACCGAATAGGCCAAACCGAGGCGAGCGTGCACTGAAGCGCTGGAGCCGGCCCGGCTCGCGCACTTCTTCAGCACTTCGATTGCCCGATCCGCCTGCTTCTGCCGGAGCAAACGCCCGGCAGCCTCCATCACCAACGTCTCGTCCGTCGGGTCTGCCACCGCCGCCAGATAATAGTTCTCGGCGGCGGTTTGATGCTCGTCGTCCAGCTCCGCCAGCACCGCGGCGGTGTAGCGCGCATGAGCCTCCACCCGGGCTTCAACCGCGCGGGACGAGTAGTCATTCGCCTCTGCGCTGGACCGCGCAGCATTGGCATTGGAAGAAGCCGCTGGTTTGGCACGGACGGCAGGTCCGGTCGGTACAGAGCGGACCGCGCAGCCCGGGAGCAGAAATACTCCCGCCACCGCGAGGGCGGACCACAGACGGAAACACATGGACATGAGTCTTGGGCGGCGTATACGGGTCGCCCAAGGCGACCAATCCGAACCGCCGCGTTCCGTCGGAACGTCGCGTCTGCTGGACTGAGGCCGGAGAGCCGGCTACTTCTGCCAGGTACGCTTCTTGTGACGATTCGCGCGCAACTTCTTGCGGCGCTTGTGTTTATTGATTTTCGCTTTCCGACGTTTTTTCAGTGAACCCATAGGTTTCGATTAAAGTCTGGTCAGTATACAACCTTGTTCAGCGGGTATTCAATGATTCCTTCTGCGCCCGCTGCCTTCAACTGGGGAATCAATTCACGCACCACGTGCTCGTCGATGATGGTTTCGACCGCAACCCAACCCGTCTGGCTGAGGCTGGCGATCGTTGGCCGGCGGAGGGCCGGCAGGCTCTTGAGCAGGGATTCAACGTTCTTCTGCTCGATGTTCATTTTAAGGCCGACCTTTGACTCGGCCTCCAGCGCGCCGCGTAGCAGCAAGGCCAGTGTCTCGATCTTTTGCCGCTTCCATTTGTCTTTCCAGGCCGTGTGGTTGGCCAGCAGGCGTGGGGTGGAAACCAGCAGTTCGTCGACGATCCTCAGCTTGTTGGCCCGGAGGGACGACCCGGTCTCGGTCACTTCCACGATGGCATCCACCAGTTCGTGCGCCTTCACTTCCGTGGCGCCCCAGGAGAATTCCACTTCGGCCGTGACCCCGTGTTTGCGCAGGTATTTTTTGGTGATGTTCACCACTTCCGTGGCGATGCGTTTGCCCTGGAGGTCCTTCGCTGTTCTGATCCGCGATTCTTCCGGCACGGCCAGAACCCAGCGGGCGGGCTTGCGCGAGACTTTGCTGAAGAGAAACTCCGCGATTTCCCGCACGTCCGAACCATTCTCCACCACCCAATCATGCCCGGTGATGCCGCAGTCCAGATAGCCATGCTCCACATACCGGCTGATTTCCTGAGCCCGAATCAGTCGAATCTCCATTTCGTCGTCGTCGACGTAGGGCAGATACGACCGGCTGCTGACCGAAATGTTGAAGCCGGCTTTGGCCATTTTTTCCAAAGTCGCATCCTGCAGGCTGCCTTTGGGCAGCCCAAATCGTAGTTTTTTCTGTTTGCTCATCGTCAGTTTTGCCGGCTCAAGCCTGTCTTCGCGCCACTCTTGCCGGGTGCATGCCGGGCATGATCTGCCATGTGCCACCGCTCAAAGCGATGATTTTCTTGGGCTAAACCTTTCCGTTTCCCTGACGTTACCATGGTCGAATGCTAAAACCGAAGCATGCGCAATCGGTCGGGTTCGGTCGGGGCAACGCTGACTGGTCCGCCTGCCCCGCGCCTGCCTGGCAAGGCAAACGTTACCGTGGTCCAAGGACTTCCTGGACCAAGGTCGCGCGCCTCCTTCTTTGATCGGCATGAGCACGGCACCGCTTCCTCAAAATGAATTTGCCCGTCTAGCCGCGCTTCGCCATTACGAGGTTCTGGATACGGGCCCCGAGCCCGAGTTTGATGATATTGCGCGGCTCGCGACCACGGTCTGCGAAACTTCGATCGCGCTCATCTCTCTGGTCGACGCCGACCGTCTCTGGTTCAAAAGCAAGATTGGCTTCGACGCCAGCGAAGGCCCGCGGGATGTGGCTTTCTGCGCTCATGCCATCCATGGCGATCAGGTCTTTGAGGTACCCGACGCGCAGCAGGATGACCGCTTTCGGGATAATCCATTTGTGTGCGGTCCGCCCCACATCCGCTTTTATGCCGGTGCGCCGCTGAAAACCTCCAGCGGCCACAAAGTAGGCACCTTGTGCGTCCTCGATCGCGTCCCGCGGCTGCTGACCACCCCGCAACGAATGGCCCTGGCGCAGTTGGGACGGCAAGTGATCGCCCAGCTGGAGCTAAAAACCGCTCACCGAAAGCTGAGCGTAACGTTCGCCCTCCAGCAGGCCATTCTCGACAACGTCGCCTCGAGAATCATCGTTGTCACCGATTCCAACGGAATTATCACGCTGATGAATCGGAATGCCGAGCACAGCCTGGGCTATGTCACCGCGGAGGTGGCCGGCCGGCAATCGCCCGAGATTTTTCACGACGCCAGCGAGATGGCCGCCCGGGCAGCGGAACTTTCCCACGCCACCGGCTGCACCATTGCACCCGGGCTCAAGGTCCTTCTGGAGCTGGCCCGCCAGGAGCAGACGCAGGTCCGCGAATGGACTTATGTGCGCAAGGATGGTTCCCGCTTTCCCGTCCTGTTCTCCTTCAATCCCATTCGCGACGAACGCCAAGCCATTGTGGGCTACGTCGCCACGGCGCACGACCTCACCAAACGAAAAGCCCAGGAGACCATCGTCCGGCGGCAACAACAGGCGATGGATTCCGCGATGGACGGCATCGCGGTCATGAACGACGCCGGCGAATATCTGTATCTCAATCGCGCCCACGCCACGCTCTTCGGTTACGATCGTCCGGACGAACTGGTGGGCCAAAGCTGGCGCATCCTCACGCCCGAGGCGGAGGTTTCCCGAATTGAACAGAAAATCTTTCCGCTGCTTCGGGCTGCCGGGAAGTGGCAGGGCGAAACGCTGGCCCGCCGTCGCGATGGAACCTTGTTTCATGGCGGCGTATCCCTAACCCTGGTCGAAGGCGTGGGCCTGATCTGCGTTTGCCGTGACATCTCCGAATGGAAGCGTACGGAGGAACAGTTGCGGTTGAGCGAACAGCGGCAGGAACTAGCGCTGGCGGGGGCGGATCTTGGCCTTTGGGACTGGAACGTTCGAACCGGCGAAGTGCTGTTCGACGCCCGTTGGTGCGGGATGCTGGGCTACCGGCAGGATGAGTTGCAACCGCGGGTTGACGCGTGGCTCTCCCTGCTGCATCCGGAAGACCGGCCTGATATTGAGGCCAAGCTCCATCAGCACTTCAAAGACACCACCATAGGATACGAGGTTCAGTTTCGTTTGCGTCACAAGCTGGGCCATTGGGTCTGGATCCTCGCCCGCGGCAAAGTCGTTGAGCTGGACGTCTCGGGGGCACCGCTTCGCATGACGGGGACGCACATGGACATCACCGCCCGGCGCGAAGTTGAGCAGGCGCTGGTGGCCGCCAAGGATGCCGCCGAGTCCGCCAGCCGCGCCAAGAGCGAGTTCCTGGCCATGATGAGCCACGAGATCCGCACTCCGCTGAATGGCGTCATCGGCTTCACGGAAATGCTGCTCGATTCCACTCTGACCGAGGACCAGCAGGGCTTCGCCCGCACGATCAAGAACTCCGGGGAAGCGCTCCTGACCATCATCAACGACATCCTCGACTTTTCCAAAATCGAGGCCGGGAAGCTGAGCATTGAACGGATTCCATTCGACCTCCGAGAGAATCTGGCCGAGGTCGTCAAACTTGTTTCTCCGCAGGCGGCGGAAAAGCGCATCGCGCTGAATTTTGAGTATCCCGACGCACTTCCGAGCCAGATAGTCTCGGATCCGTGTCGCGTCTACCAAGTCGTCCTCAACCTGGTGAGCAACGCGATGCGGTTCACCCCCAAGAACGGGCGCATCACGGCGCGAGTGTCCTTCGCTCCCGGCCGCCAGGATCGATGGTTGCGGGTCTCCGTTTCGGACACCGGCATCGGCATTCCCCACGACAAACAACCGTTGTTGTTCAGGAAGTTTGTCCAGGCTGATTCCTCGACCACCCGCCGGTTCGGAGGGACTGGGCTCGGACTCGCCATCAGCAAGGCGCTCGTCGAGATGATGGGCGGCGAAATCGGATTGGAAAGCGTGGAAGGCATGGGCTCGACCTTTTGGTTCACGCTCCCGCTCCCGCAGGCCCAGGACAGTCTGCCGCCGAAACGTCGCGACTTGGATCGCGCCCGCGGCGAGGGCCACGATTCGCCGGCACGTCGCCCACTGCCTCTGGAAGGCCGCCGCGTTCTCGTGGCGGAGGACATTATCGCAAATCAGATCCTCATCCGACGGCTGCTCGAAAAGCACGGCTGCCGGGTTACTCTCGCCGCAGACGGCCAGGAGGCCGTCGACCTCTTTCGCCAG
The DNA here is from genome assembly GCA_044230345.1 of Limisphaerales bacterium. Classification (GTDB taxonomy): domain Bacteria; phylum Verrucomicrobiota; class Verrucomicrobiia; order Limisphaerales; family JADJPG01; genus JBGARF01. Next base: position 283,882 of record JBGARF010000003.1, on the reverse strand, counting down.
AACACCTACGATCTGGTTCTAATGGACTGCCACATGCCGGTGCTGGATGGATTCCAGGCCACCATGGAGATTCGGCGCGCCGACGCCCGTCGCCACGGAGATTCGCCTCCCGTCCGCATTCCCATCATTGCCGTGACGGCCGATGCGATGGAGGGGGACCGGGAGAAATGCATGCAGGCGGGCATGGACGATTATCTGACCAAACCCATCCGCCTGCCGGAACTCGATACCGTGTTGCTGAAGTGGGCGGGCCCCGATGCGCCGCGCACGGCAGCTTAAGGCTCCGGCCATTTTCGATTTCTGATTTCCGATCCCGCGAGCAGGTTCGAGCGGCGCGAAAGGCCCAGCCGGAACGATTCAGTCTAACGCCCGTTCGTAAGCGGCCAGGAGCTGCGCCACGGAGCGTTCCCAGTTGAGCTCAGTCCGAAGCCGTTGCTCGCCCAGCCGTCCCAGCCGTTCGCAGCGTGCCGGGTCATCGAGCAATCCAGCCAGAGCCTCGGCGAGGCGAGCCGCGGAATTCTCCTCCACGTACACGGCGGATTCACCGGCCGACGCGCGTCCTTCCCGCGTGGCAAACATCACCTGCGGCTTCCCAAACGCCATGTACTCGAGCGTCTTGTTCATCGTGCAATGATCGTTGTACGGATTGATCGGATCGCAGGCGACGCCCGCGTCGATGGTTTTCAGCGCGGAAAAAAGGAACTCGTTGCTCACCCGCCCGGGTAGATCAACAAACTCGCCCAGCCCCAGCCGGTCCCGCAGCGCCACCAGCGCCGGATGCTCCGGGCCCGAGCCCATCAAGAGGAACTGAATATCCCTTCGGCCCATTCGATGGATGAGATGCTCAGCCGCTTCGATCAGATATTGGACTCCATCCGCATTGCCCATCACTCCGACGTAGCCAACCAGGAACCGACGACCCTTGCGCAGTTTGGGATCGGCCGGCGCCGCTGAGGTGGCGATTTTGGGCGCGGTCCGGACCACGAACACCTCCTCCGGCCGCCAGCCTCCCCGAGCCAGCGCCACTGCGCGGACGGACTCGTTGGTCGCCAGCGCGACATGCGCGACGGCATGGGTCATCCGCTCCATGCAGCGCACGGCCCAATAGAACGGCCCGCGCCGCCCGAACTTGGCTTCAAACATTTCCGGCCAGACATCGTGGATGTCGAAGATCACGCGGACCCCGCAGAACACCCGGAAGGGCCACGCCACCAGCCAGAGCAAATCCGGCGGATTGCACAAGTGAATCAGTCGGAACCGATGTCGGCGCCAGGCTTTGAGGGTCAGCCACCATTCACCCCAGAGCGCCGAGGCATACTCGCGAAGAAATCCCACCAGACCGCCGGCTTCCTCGCTGATCCAATGACGGTAAATCTGGATGCCGTCGAGAAGCTCCTCCGGCTGCGTGTAGCCGCGCATCTGCGGGCAGATGACGATTACCTCGTAGCCGGCGTCCCGCAGCGCACACGACTCCTGCCACACGCGGCGGTCCAACGGCACCGGCAGGTTCTCAACCAGAATCAGAATGGCGGGCTTGGTGCCGGCTGACATAAACGCAGTGACGATTGCGACGTGCCCGCCGGGTCACCAGCAAAATCCCTCGTACTTCGCGGGCAAGGTGCTTAGATCCGACCAGCCGTTGACATCGATAATGTGATGCGCGGGGGTGACGCATCGCTTCAGCTCGTCGAGCGAGGCGCATTTTTGCGCGGCAATGATCAGGCCCGACTGGCCCACGGCGGTCGGCAGATCCGGGCAAAGCAGATTGGCGAGGTGCGGCATCTTGACGTCGATGACCCGCTTGTTGGCGCCGACCAACGACGCGAGATTCAGGGCCGGATCGTAGATGCGGAGCTTGAAGCCGAAACCGAGCAGCGCCTGGGCGATGTCCACCATCGGGCTTTGCCGCAGGTCGTCCGTGTTCGACTTGAAACTCAGGCCAAGGATGCACGCTTCCGCGAGGCCGGAGTCGGTGATGAGGCCAAGCAACGCCTGCAGATGACGTTCGTTGCTCGGCAGGAGATTCTCCAGCATCGGGAGGGTCATGCCGCGCAGCCGGGCGTGGTGGATCAAGGCTTTCACGTCCTTCGGCAGACACGAGCCACCGAACGGATTGCCCGGCTTCAAGTAGTAAGGGGCCAGATTCAACCGGGTGTCGCGGCAGAGAATCTCCATGATGGTCCGCGCGTCAATGCCCAGTTGTTTGCCGACCCGCCCGATTTCATTGGCAAAGGTGATCTTCGCCGCGTGAAAGGCGTTGCACGCGTATTTCACCATCTCGGCCGCCTTCCAGTTGACCACCGACGACGCCGACCCGAACAGCGCCTGCATCAGTTCCGCCGGAGGTTTTGATCCGTCCCGCGTCCCGACCACGGCGAGGGAAGGATCCTCAAAGTCCGCCACTGCGGTGCCTTCCCGCAGAAACTCGGGAAAGTAATAAACCTGCAGCAGGCGGACGGTCATGAGATCGGAAAGCAGCTCCTGCGTCAGGGCGTCGGTGCTGCCCGGCAGCATGGTGCTGCGCAGAATGAGTGCATGGCTGCGGGTCTTTCGGCGCAGGGCATTGCCGATCTCCTCCACCACGCCGCGAACATAGGTCAGGTCCAGGGCGCCGGTGGGCGTGGCCGGCGTGCCCACGCACACAATCGAGGCTTCGGTGGCATTGATCGCCTCCTCGCACCGGGTGGTGGCCCGTAAACGACCCTGGGCTTTCGCAGCCTTCAGCAGGTCTTCCAGCCCGGGCTCGACGATGGGCGGCAGGCCGGCGTTGAACATCTCCACCTTGGACGGCTGCACATCCACCCCGACAATGGAGTGACCTTGGCGGGCCAAACATCCAGCCGTGACGGCTCCGACATAGCCCAACCCAAAGATGCTGATATTCATGCGCGGCGACAGGCTACAGATTACATCGAAAACGTTGAGCGAAAAATGAAGCACCCTCGGCGGCGTGGGGGTGCATCTCGAAGTTGTTGGTAAAAGTTCACACTTGGCCTTCAGCGCGCTGGAGTTTGGACCTTTTCCGTCCGGAGCGCCGACTTTTAGTCCGCAGCAGCTCACGAGGGCGACGCGGCTTGAAGGTTCCAACGCTGGCGGCCGATTCCACCCGCTGCGAACTTGGAAGTCCGCGCTCCGATCCAAGAATTTCGAGAGGCACGGCGCCGCGGGGTGCGTCTATCCGGGCTTGCTGGGGCGCGCAACGGCTTGTTACGGTCCCCGCGCTTTTCATGGCTCATGGCTAACGATCTCTCTGGCGCGTCGACGCCGTCCGCTCCCGCTCCGCTGGCTCCGCCCGCCGTGTTGTTATGCGAGACGGGTCCGACCGCGCCAACGGTGGCGTCGTTGACCGTGCTGGACCGGCTAATCGTGGCGGTCCATCGGGCGGGCTGCAGCCCCATTGAGGTGGTGTGTCCCGGAACGCCGCCGCGCTTGGCGCGGGCCACGGCGTTGCGGATCCCGTTCCAAGTCGTTGCCCAGCCGCCCCGCCTCGAAAGGCCGGTCTTCCTGGCCTCTGATCGGCTGCTCCTCACGACCGGCGACGTGCGACGTCTGATCCACGAACGAGCCCGCCTAACGTTCAATGGACGTTCGGTGCCCGCCGGGGTGGCGCCCCGGTGCAGCGGATCGCTGGAGTCCGATCTCGCGGGGGTGCCGTTGCTGTCGGCGCAGGGTGTCGTGGCGGAAGTTCATGATGCCGCCACGGCTGAGGCCGCCACGCGCACGTTGTGGGCTTCGTTGGGCAGCGCCTCGGATGGGACGGTGGATCGGTACTTCAACCGTCCGGTCGGCCGGTTTCTGTCGAAGGTTTTGATTCACACGCCGGTCACGCCGAATCAGGTCTCGGTTGTCGCGACCTTGCTGGGCCTGGCGGCGGCCGTGTTGTTCGCGGCGGGCACGCGCACTTCGGCGATCTGGGGCGCAATCCTGTTGCAGGTTTCGGCGATCGTCGACTGCGTGGACGGCGATGTGGCGCGCGTGGTGTTCAAGGAATCGCCCTTGGGCAAGTGGCTGGACATCGTTGGGGATCAAGTGGTGCACATCGGCGTGTTTGTGGCGATTGGGGTTGGGCTTTGGCGGGCTGGAGTGGAGGCCCCGGTGTTGATGCTCGCGGCCAGCGCCGGAGTCGGCGTGATCTTTTCGTTCCTGGTCATTCTCCGGACCATGCTCAAGCCGGCGTTGCAGGGCAATTCCGCGCTGCAACGGCTGATCGACGCGACCACCAACCGGGACTTCTCGGTGCTGTTGTTGATCCTGGCGCTGGTGGATCGGCTGGTCTGGTTCCTGTGGCTGGCGGGGATTGGAGTGCATGTCTTCTGGCTGACCGCGCTCGCGCTGCAATGGACCGGCAGCCGCTCGCGCCGACCGAACAACCGACTTCCGGCGCAGGCATGAAGTCAGCCGGCAAGATTGTCCTGGCTCTGCTTGGGCTCGCGTTGTTCGCGTGGTTTGTGCACCGCGCCGGGCCGGGCGAGATCCTGACGGTGTTCTCGCGCCTCGGCTGGTGGCTTCCTGTCGCGCTGCTGCCGTTCCTGCTGGTTTACTGCATCGACACGCTGGCCTGGCGCATGGTCTTCACTCCGCCGAACTCGCCGCCGCCCTACGGATTGCTGCTCCGAATTCGCTGGGCCGGCGAGGCGGTCAACAGCCTGATCCCCACCGGCTATGTCGGCGGAGAGGCCATCAAAGCCTGGCTGCTGCATCGCCGCGGTTATGCCCTTTCGGCGGCCACGACCAGCGTGGTGGTCAGCAAGACCATGCAGGTGGCGGCGCAGGTCGTGTTCATCGCGCTCGGCGCGATCCTGGCCTTCACGCATCTGCCGGCCGGCTCGTCCGCCCGCCCGGGCTTTGCCGTCATCTCGGCGTTGGCCCTGGCCGTCTTGCTGCTCCTCATTTGGATCCAGACTCGGGGCTTGTTCAGCTTTGTGCAGGCCCTGGCGACCCGGCTGCGCCTCCGCCTGCTGGATCAGCATCGGTCCCGGCTGCGCGAACTCGATGACTGCATCCTGGGCTTCTACCGGGCGCACCCGCGGGCGGCGTTGGCCAGCGCGCTGGTCTACCTGGCTGGTTGGTTAGGCGATGCGCTGGAGGTTTTTGTGGTGTCGCATTTGCTCGGGTTTTCCATCGACTATCCCACCGCCCTGGCCATTGAAAGCTTCATCAGCGTGGCGAAAGCACTGGGGATCTTTGTTCCCGGGTCGCTGGGTGTGCAGGAATCCGGGGTCTGGCTGTTGTTCAGCCTGTTTGGCCTCGGCCAGCCGGAGGCGGTTGCCTATGCCATTCTGCGCCGTGGACGCGACTCGATCTACGCGGGGATCGGCACCGTATTGTTGTATGCCGAAGGCGGATCGCTGCGCGGCCCGGGCGCCGCACGGACGGCCGTCGCCGGAGCCGATTTGAAATGAATCCATCTTAATGAAAGCCATCATCTATGCAGCCGGCACCGGCCGGCGACTCGAAGGTCGGTTCGGAAAAATTCCCAAGCTGCTCATCCCCTTTGGCGGCCGCAGCCTGCTCGACTGGCACCTCCAGCGCCTGCGGGAGATCGGCTGCGACGAGGTCGTCGTGGTGACCGGCTATCTGCGGGAACCGCTGGAGACCAGCCTGGCCGCGCTGGGAAAAATTCACGGCGTGCGCACGCGGGCGTTATACAATCCGGACTTCATGGAAGGCAGCGTGTTGAGTCTGGCCACCTCAATGCCGGAACTGGAAACCCAGCGGGAGCCGTTGCTGTTGATGGATGGAGACGTCCTCTATCCAACCGTCATGTTGGAGCGGCTCTGGCGGTCGGCGCACCCCACCGTGTTGTTGGTTGATCGAGATTACTCGACCGCCGATGACGATCCGGTGTTGGTTCCGATGCGCGGAGGCCGGCCGTTTGATTTTCGGAAGAAGTGGACGGGCGAGGCGGAGGCGGTGGGGGAATCGATCGGGTTCTTCAAGGTCGACCCCCGGGATCTGCCGCGCATGATGGAACTGACGCGGGCGCGCATGAGCGGGGCCGGCCGGCGCGATTCCTACGATGACGTCCTGTGCGACCTGGTGCGGGAGGATCGCTTTGGAGCTGAGGATGTGACCGGCCTGCCGTGGACCGAGATCGACTTTCCGGGTGACGCCGATCGCGCGGAGAACGAAGTGCTGCCCGCCATTCGGCAGCTGGTCCTGACGCCCGCATGACCAATCTCCAGCTCGCCATTCAGTTCTTCCTGCAGATCGCCGTCATCCTGCTCTTTTGTCAGGCGGTCGGTTTGGTGGCGAAGCGCCTGGGCCAGCCCCAGGTGGTGGCGGAAATGATCGCCGGGGTGTTGTTGGGGCCGTCTTTGCTGGGATTGTTTTTTCCCGACCTCTTCGGGCGCCTGTTTCCCAAGGATTCGATGAAGGTGTTGTTCCCAGTGTCACAGCTGGGCCTCGCGGGATACATGTTTGTCGTGGGGCTGGAATTCCGCATGGACATCATCCAGCGCCGGTTGAAAAGCGCCGTGGCTGTTTCGCTGACCGGCATGGTGACCCCGTTCGTGCTGGGGGCAGTCCTCGGCTGGTATTTTCACGATCACACGCACTTGTTCCCCGACAAAACCACACGTGGTGAAGCGATGATTTTTCTGGGGGCATCCATGTGCATCACGGCGTTTCCGATGCTGGCCCGGATCATCCAGTTCAAAGGGCTGGCCGGAACGGTCATGGGCACGGTGGCGCTCGGGGCGGGTGCCTTGGACGACGCCGCGGCCTGGTGTCTTCTGGCGGTGGTGCTGGCGAGCTTTGACGACAACCCGAGTCACGCGGTGATGAACATCGGCGGCGGCATTGGCTACGTCGCGGTGGCGTTTCTGGTTCTGCGTCCTTTGCTGGCCCGGTGGGCACGAGGTATTGAGCAGCGCGCCCAATTGTCCGACCGGGAGTTCGTCGTCTGCCTGGCGCTGATGTCCCTGGGCGCGTGGTTCACGGACGCCATCGGGTTGCACGCGGTGTTTGGGGCTTTCGTCATGGGTGCGGTGATGCCGAGGGGCGTGGTGTCCCGGGAATTGATCGCCCGCGTTCAACCCTTGAACGTCGCCCTGCTCCTGCCGTTGTTCTTCACTTACTCGGGCTTGAATACCCAGATCGGGCTGCTGGATTCAGCCTACCTCTGGTCGATGGCCGGCCTGGTGCTGGCGGCCGCGATCGCGGGCAAAGGCATCGCGTGCTGGCTGGGCGCACGTCTTACCGGCATCTCCCATCGCGAAGCCCTCGGCATCGGCACGCTCATGAACGCACGGGGCTTGATGGAGCTGATCATCATCAACATCGGCCTCCAACGCGGAATCATCTCCCCTGCTCTTTTTGCCACGCTCGTGATTATGGCGGTCATTACCACGTTGATGGCTTCGCCCATCTTCGAGTGGCTGGTCGGCCGATGGCGACCCGAGCCGGAGCGCGCGTCGTCATCCTGAGTGAGGTTGGCGGTCCTGCGTAGCGCGCACCTGCGGGCCGGTGATGGCGACCTCCCGCCGTTGCGGCCAGCCCGACGGCGGAGCGGGCTTGACCTTCGCCTGACGGCGGGAGCAATACTGGCCCGCACCTAAATCAATCCCATGAAACGCTTCACGCTCCTTCTCGCCTCCGTTCTGATGGTCGGAATGCAACCCGGTTCGGCCGCCGAGCTTCGCCTCGGCCTGATCGGGTTGGACACGTCGCACGTGACGGCTTTCACCGACGTCCTCAATGACCCCAAGCACAAGGATCATGTCCCCGGAGCCCGCGTGGTGGCGGCGTTCAAAGGAGGCAGCGCCGACATTCCGTCGAGCATCAACCGGGTCGAGGAATACACCACCACCCTGCGGGAAAAGCACGGGGTCAAGATCTACGACACCATCGCGGAGGTGTGCGCTGCGGTGGACGCGGTGCTGATAGAAAGCGTCGATGGCCGGCCGCATCTGGAACAGGCTCGACAGGTCATTGCGGCGAAGAAGCCGCTGTATTTGGACAAGCCGGTGGCGGGCACCCTGCGCGATGCGCTGGAAATCTATCGACTAGCCGAGGCGGCGGGAGTGCCCATCTTCAGCTCGTCGTCCCTGCGCTTCGCAAAGTCCAGCCAAGCCGTGCGCAACGGTAGCATCGGTCGCGTTCTCAGCGCCGAAACCACCAGTCCGTCCCATCTCGAGCCCCACCATCCCGACCTTTACTGGTACGGCGTGCACGGTTGTGAATCGCTCTTCACGGTGATGGGCACCGGCTGCGAATCCGTGGAACGTCGCACCACCGCCGACGGAAAGATCGAGGTGGTCGGGCGTTGGAAAGGCGGCCGCACCGGAACGTTTCGGGAGAGCAACGCCTACGCGGGCAAGGCGGTCGGAGAGAAGGGCGAGGCCGCCGTGGGTGCCTTCGACGGCTATGCGCCGCTGGTCGTTGAGATCGTGAAGTTCTTCCAGACCAAAAAGGCTCCGGTCAGCCCAGCCGAAACGATGGAGCTTTTTGCCTTCATGGAAGCGGCGGACGAAAGCAAGCGCCAAGGCGGAAAATCCGTGACTTTGGCCGATGTATTGGCCAAAGCCCGCCAACCGTAGCGTTCATAAATAGCTATTTTTCAAAGTTTTATGTGCCTTAATCTTGACAACGGCCTTCGTTGATACCAAAGTGATATCACTTAGATATCTAAGTGATAAAACCTATGAAAGTTGAAGCCATGAAAACGGTGAGTCAGGAACGGGTCGGGGTGGCGATGAATGGCGGGGCCATGCTCGCCTTCAACCTCCTGTTGTTGCTCGGTGGGATGTCGTTGTTCATCTCTGCTCTCGTCTACGCCGCGCAGAGGCACTCGTCGGGTGCTGCCCTCTGGATTGTGGCGGGCGCGCTGGTCGAAGTTCTCGCCATTGTACTCCTCTGCGGACATTTCACGCTCCAACCGAATGAGGCGCGGGTGATGATCCTGTTCGGTGCTTATCGGGGGACGATCCGGACCAGCGGCTTCTGGTGGGCGAACCCGTTCTATTCCCGCCAGCGCACGACGGTCCCGGTGGTGCCGGGGGAATCGGCCGCGGACCGGGCGGCCGCGACTCGCGCGGGCCAGCGGGGGTTGTCGTCCAAAATCTCGCTCCGCGCCCGCAACTTCAACTGCGAGCAGCTCAAGGTGAACGACAAACGCGGCAATCCGATCGAGATCGCCGCCGTGGTGGTGTGGCGGGTTGAGGACACCGCGAAAGCGGCCTTTGACGTGGACGACTTTGAAAGTTACGCGCACGTCCAAAGCGAGGCGGCCGTGCGTCATATCGCGAGCCTCTACGCTTACGACCGTGGGGACGAGCACGAGCCGACGCTGCGGGAGAGCGCGGATGAAGTCGCCGCCGCGCTCCAGCGTGAATTGCAGGAACGCATGCACAAGGCTGGCGTGGTCATCGACGAGGCCCGCCTCACGCATCTGGCCTACGCGCCGGAGATTGCCCAGGCGATGTTGCGACGCCAGCAGGCCGAGGCCGTCATCGCCGCGCGTCAGAAGATCGTGCATGGCGCCGTGAGCATGGTCGAAATGGCCCTGCGCGAATTGTCGGAGAAGGACGTTGTGCATCTGGACGAGGAGCGCAAGGCGGCGATGGTCAGCAACCTTCTCGTGGTCTTGTGCGGAGAGACGGAAGTTTCCCCCGTCATCAATACGGGAACGCTCTACCAATAAATCAAAGCGCCCGCGCCTTTTCTATGGCCAAGGAAGAGCGAAAACAGTTCCTGCTCCGGATCCCTGCGGATCTGTGGCAGGAACTTGAAAAGTGGGCGGGTGCGGAATTGCGCAGCGTCAATGGTCAGATCGAATTCCTGCTTCGCCAGGCCGTGGAGAACCGAAAACGTCCCAAGGGAGCGGGCGAGGCCGGCGACGCCGGCGAGGCGAAACCGTGACAGCGAACGATTCCGACTGGACCACTCGCGAACGCCCAAGGGCGCCTTATTTGCTGACTGGTCGTGACCCTCAACGGCCTCGTTTCGGGTGACGGGAACGTGGATTCTGCATTGCTCAAACGGGCTGGTTGCCGCATCAAAGTCGGCGTGTTGCCGCGTGTGCCGCCTTTGCTGCTGCTATTCCTGCTGGCCTGCGTTCCGGGCTGGACTCAGGTCTCCGGCTCGTCGGCGCCGGTGCGGGGCGAGACGTTGGTGGTCGAATTGGGCTGCGTGCAATGCCACGCGGACCTCGGGCGGCCCGGGGGCATCCGCGAACAGGCACCGGACCTCAGCCATGCCGGGCTTCGTTATCGATCGGGATATCTCTTCAACTTTCTCCTGAATCCGCAGCCGGTAAGGCGCCACCTCGGACGGGCCCGCATGCCGTCGTTTCATTTGAACGAGGCGGAGGCACTCGCGTTGACGCTCTATCTGGAAACGCTGCGCGAACCAGCGACCAGCGGCGCTGGCCGTCGGCCGGAGCTGCCCGGATCCGTTCGGGCCCTGGAGCTCCAGCCGCCGAAACGCCTGAGCCAATCCGAATTCGAGCACGAGCTGGCGGAAGGCGTGGGCATGGCGTGTCTCACCTGCCACACGCTGCAAGGCCGCGGAGGCCTCCTCGGTCCGGAGCTCGAGAAAGTCGCCTTCCAGCTTCAGCCGGCGTGGGTTGCCCGCTATCTCGTCGCCCCCGATCAATTCGGCGTGCCGGCCGGTGTGATGCCGGCGCAGTTCTACCGTCTCGCCCCGGATGGCAGTGCCTATGAACCCCTGCGACCTGATGCCGATCGAAAGATCGCGGCCGTGGTCGGCTATCTGTCGGGTGCCGGCGCGACCTACGGCGCTGAGCTTGACGTGCAGTTGGCGCGGGCCAAACAAGCTCATCGCAATGCAACCGCCGCGGCGGGTGAGCAACTGTTTCGTGCCTTCAATTGCGCCGCCTGTCATCGGCATCCGACCGCGGTGGCGCGCGCCAACGCGGGCCCCGATCTCAGCGGCGAAGGCAATCGCGTTCAAGCGGACTGGCTCGCTGCGTATCTGAAGCAGCCGTGGGCGATCCGTCGGTCCGGCTCGCAACCGGGAGACGGCGGGCGCATGCCGGACTTTCGACTGCGCGACGATGAGGTGGCCGCGCTGGCCTCGTACCTGGGCGCCCGCAAAATTCCGCTACCGGCTTTAACCACGACGATTTCCAACGCGCCGCTCTCCGCCTTCGCCCACGCCAAGGCCCAGTCGTTGCTCGAGTCGAAACTTTCATGTCTGGGTTGTCATCGCCTCAACGGCCAGGGTGGCGTGATTGGGCCGGACTTGTCCGAAGTGAAGTATCGTCTGCAGCCTGACTACGTGCGCGCGATAATCGCCGAGCCGGCCCGAGTCGCGCCTCATGCCAGCATGCCGAAGTTGCCCCTCTCTTCCGCCACAGTTGATTTGCTCTCCCGCCACCTCGCTCCGCCAAACGCCAGGCGTGACCACTCCACCCTCCCAACCAACCGCCCTCCTTATCTCTCCCCGCTTGAGCATCCGACCCTGCTCGCAGCGGCGAGCGCGAATGCGAGTGCCAGCCCGAAAATCTCCGGCATACACTCGAATTATCTCCGCTGGTGCGCGCCCTGCCACGGCCCGGCCGGCCGTGGCGACGGCTTCAACGCCTCGTTTTTGCGGCCGGTGAAACCTGCGGTCTTCACTGATCGTGGGACGATGTCACAGCGCCCCGATGACACCTTGTTCGACGGCATTCACTCGGGAGGCGCGATCTTGAATCGAAGCCATTGGATGCCGGCCTGGGGAGGTACGTTGGCCCCCGGCGAGATTCGCGCATTGGTCCGATACCTTCGTGAGATGTGCGGCTGCGAAGGGCCCGCTTGGGCGCGCGACGGAAAGGCCGGACCATGAAGCGTGAGGGTAGATCTGAACGAACCGACCGATCGGTCCGATGCTTCCGATCGGTCGGCTCCATCGCCTTGCTCGCGATCACTGCCGCGGGTCTGCTGGCCTGGTGGTTCCTCCGGCCTGTTGGTCGATCGACAGCCGAGTTGAGTGCCACCTCCGGAGCGACCGCCACCTCCGCTCCCGGCTCCGGCCCTCGCTTTGAAGATTTCGTGGGTGCGGACGCCTGCGCCACATGCCATGCCAAGGAATACACGCAATGGAAGGAATCCACCCATGGCCAGGCGGGCGGCCGTCCGGATGAAGTGCGGATTATCGCGCGTTTCGACGGCCAGCCTCTTCGCTTTCGCGATGCGATGGTCACCCCGATTCGAACGGCGGGCGGGGATTACGCGTTCCAGATCGATCGACCGGGCGAACCGCGTCAAACCATCAAGGTTGATGCGGTGATCGGTGGCGGCCACATGCACGGAGGTGGCACCCAATCGTTCTTCCAACGCCATGCCGACGGCACCTATCGCTTTCTCCCGTTCGATTTCATCCGGCGAGAGAATGTTTGGTTCGTGCAGCTGAGCCGCGACATGACTTGGGTTCCCATTTCGGATCAAATTTCCCTCGCCGAAGATCTGGCCAACTGGCCGCCTCGCCGGGTGCTGGGCACGGTTTCGGAGTTTTCCAACTGCCAGAACTGTCACGGCAGCCAAATCACGCTCCAGTCCGACTCCGACGCCCACGCCTATCAAACTCGTTTTCAAACGCTCCGCATCAATTGCGAGTCCTGCCATGGCCCGGGACGGCGTCACCTCGAGATCGTCGGGCGACCCGGCTGGGAGCAGCACACGGATCTTGGGCTGAAAGCCCTCGCGACCTTCAGCAAGCACGACTCGATGGAGACCTGCCATCAATGTCACGCCAGCAAGCACGCCCTGCGCGACGATCCCTACCTGCCTGGAGCCCGGTTTGAGGACTATTTCTCCCTCAAACTCGGGATTCTGGCCGACGATCCGTTTCTGCCGGATGGCCGCGTCCGTTCCTTCGGCTATCAGTCCAACCACGAGTATAGCGATTGCTATCTGAACGGCTCCATGACCTGCACTGACTGTCATGACCCGCATTCGCAGGGCTATCGCGATGTGTTTGGCCGCCCGTTGGAAGGACGTTTTGACAATCGTCAGTGCACCGGCTGTCACGCCAGCAAAGGGCTCGCGGCGGAAGCGCATTCGCATCATAAATCCGATTCACCCGGCAACCTTTGCGTGGGCTGCCACATGCCCTACCTCCAACACCGCGGCGTCGGCCAACACTTCGCTTTCGCCCGATCGGACCACACCATTCCCATTCCGCGCCCCGCGTTTGATCAGAGTCTCGGCCTCGAGAACGCCTGCCAGAAATGTCATCGCGACCGGGACCTCGCCTGGCAGCAGTCCTTCGTCGAACGCTGGTATGGCCGGGTTAAGCCGCATCCCCCGCTCGTGACGAGTCTGCTGCGCACGAATCTTCCAGCCACGTTGCGCGATGCCGCCATGGTTTATCTGGACCCCAAGGCTCGTCATCCCATGGCCCAGACCGCCGGTCTCGCCCGTTTCATTGAGGAACGGGTCCGTCCAGGTCGCTTGGAGGTGGAGCCCGAGGCGCTCGGACGCCTGCAGGCCTTCACCGAAATGGACGATGCCGACCTGCGCGGCCTTGCCCTGATGGCGCTGCACGTGGGCTTCGGTTCACATCCTCCCTCTCGCGCTTTGGTCGACGGGTGGTTGAGCCGCACCGACGACGGCGATCCGGTGCGACGTCGATGGGGGCTCGCGGCGGATCATCTTGGTGCAAGGTTGGGGGCTGGCGGCGATCTGGCGGGCGCTCTCGCCTGCTTCGCCAAAGCGGTGGAGGTGCAACCGCGCAACGAGGTGATCCTATCTCATCTCGCCCTCACCCAATTCCGGCAGGGCGATGCGGATGGCGCCATCGCCTCCTTGCGTCGCGCGATCGACGTGCGCCCGGCCAAAGCGGTGCTGCATTTTCAACTGGCGCAGGTCTACGCTCAAGCCGGACGAAAAGCCGATGCCGTCGACGCCCTTGAAGCCGGCCTCCAGCGGGCGCCGCAGGACGAGACCGCCCGGGCCCTGCTGCGCCAGTGGCGGGGACAGTAACCAAGTCTTGCTACGGCGCTGCCAGTTTCAGCCAAGGCGGGTTGAACACTGTCGCCCGGGTTGTAGTCAGTAGAGGGTCATGCCGTTGCCCGGTAATTCTGTTTCCCCCGCTGGAAGCCTTGCTTTCGACTATCAACCGCGTACGCGACTCATCTACGGGGAGGGCGCCGTGGCGCAGGTCGGCTCGGTTGCCACCGAGCTGGGCGGTCGTCGGGTGCTGATTGCGACCGATGCCGGCTTGGTCAAGGCAGGTCATCCTCGTCTGGTGACCGAGTATCTGGAGGCGGCCGGCTTGCGGGTGACCGTCTACGATCGGGTGCATGAGAACCCCACGACCAGCGACGTGGAGCAATGTGTGAAGGTGGCTCGCGAGTGTGCCGCGGACCTGTTGGTAGGTTTGGGGGGTGGCAGCTCCATGGACACCGCCAAGGGCTGCAATTTCATCCTGACCAATGGCGGCGAGATGAAGGACTACTGGGGCGTGGGCAAGGCGACCCGTCCGATGTTGCCGCTGATTGCAATCCCGACCACGGCCGGCACCGGCAGCGAATGCCAGAGCGCCGCGTTGATTGCCGACGAGCACACGCACCAGAAGATGGCCTGCCTGGACCCGAAGGCTGCCGCGCGGGTGGCCATCCTGGATCCGTTGCTCACGGTTTCACAACCGCCCCGCGTCACCGCCTGCACGGGCATCGACGCCATTGCCCACGCGGTCGAGACGGCCGCGACGAAAGCCCGGAATCCGCTTTCCCAGATGTTCTCCCGTGAAGCGTTCAAACTGTGCGCCACCAGCCTTGAGCAGGTGATGGCGCAGCCGACGGATGTCGCGGCCCGCGGGCGAATGTTGCTGGGTGCCGCGTATGCGGGTACGGCGATTGAGAACTCGATGCTGGGCGCGGCGCATTCGGCGGCCAACCCGTTGACCGCGCACTTCGGCATCGTCCACGGCATCGCCGTCGGCCTGATGTTGCCGCATGTCGTACGCTTCAATGCGGAACTCCCGCCCGCGCGTCGTGCCTACGCCGAGCTCGCCTCGGCGCTGGAGATTGCCTGCGTGAGCGACGGCGAAGAGGCGGCGGTGACGGCGCTGATCGCGCGGATCGAGCGATTGCTCAATGTGGCGGGGTTCCCGCGGTCGCTCACCGGCGTCAGTGTGAAGCCCGACGCCATTGATGAACTGGCCCGCGAGGCTGCCCGCCAATGGACGGCCACGTTCAATCCGCGGCCCGTGGCAGTGGACGATTTCATCCGCCTCTATCAGGCCGCCTTGGTTGAACGCGGCGAAGGAGCTTAGCCGGAACGATTCCGTTGGTCAGCAGCCGTTGGCGCCGTCGACCCTGGCCCAGGCCAAATGGTCGATTGACGCCGGGCGCGCCTGCCCTACTCTCCCCGTCCCGTCGCCGCAGGCGAATGCCGCACTGCGCCTCCCGTGGAGAGCGGACGCCCTTTTTCGCGGCGCCCGCTGGACGGCGGACGGCCACAACCTGACCGCGTGTCCATTGATTCATGCTCACAATTCGAGATCTAAAGATGACCCTGGGTGGTCGCGTGCTGTTCGAGAACGCGTCGTTCGGGGTGAACTACGGCGACCGCGTCGCGTTGGTCGGGCCCAACGGCGCCGGCAAAACCACGCTGTTTTCGATCATCCTCAAGCAAAAGCAGCCGGATGCGGGGACCGTGGTGCGGGACGAGTGGACCATGGTGGGCCACCTGCCCCAGGAGGCTGAGGCCCATGGCGAAGAGACGATCCTCGACGTGGCGACCGGGCGCGTGGACGAACTGCCGCGGCTCGAACAGCGGTTGCACGAGCTGGAGAAGGCGGGTGACGTCGCCAGCGCCGAGTATCTGGAAGCGCATGCCAAGCACGACGCCCTGAACGATCCGCAGGTGGAGACCAAGGCGAAAAAGATGCTGCGCGGGCTCGGCTATCGGGAAACCGACTTTGATCGAAAAGCGCGGGAGATGAGTGGCGGATGGATCATGCGCGCGCGCCTGGCGCGGTTGCTGGTCATGGAACCGGATCTCCTGTTGCTCGATGAGCCGACCAACCACTTGGACCTGCTCTCCCTCCTCTGGCTGCAGGAGTATTTGAAGAACTATTCGGGCGCGGTCCTGCTGATCTCACACGATCGTCAGTTCATGGACGAGGTGGTGAACCAGGTGCACGAGATCGCGGAAAAAAAGCTCCACGACTACGCGGGCAACTACTCGGACTACCTCCGCCAGCGTGAGGAACGCTACGAACAACAGCTCGCCGCCTACAAGAATCAGCAAAAGGAAATCGCGGCGCTCCAGGAATTCGCGGATCGATTTCGCGCCGTGCCGTCCAAGGCCTCGCAGGCCATGAGCAAACTCAAGCAGATCGAGCGGATGGAGCTGATCGAGAAGCCGCCCGCTCCACGCAAACCTTTCCGATTCCAGATTCCGCCTCCGCCACGCGGCGGCCAGCGCGCCGTGTCCCTGGAAGGCGTTCACATGGCCTACGGCGCCACGAAGGTTTACTCCGGTCTTGATCTGACCATCGAACGCGGCGAACGGACGGTGTTGGTTGGACCCAACGGCGCCGGCAAGTCCACCCTGCTGAAAATCCTCGCGGGCGTGGTCCAGTTCCAACAGGGCGACCGTGACCTCGGACACAATGCGAAGATCGGCTACTTCAGCCAGCACCGCGCCGACACGCTCGATCCGGAAAAGACCGTCCTCGACGAAGTTCTCGCCAGCGCGCCCGCCATGCGCGAGGACGAGGCCCGCGGCATCCTCGGTTCCTTCATGTTCCGCAAGGACGACATCTACAAAAAGACAGCCGTCCTCAGCGGCGGAGAGAAAAGCCGGCTCAACCTGGTCAAGTTCCTCGTCGATCCCCCCAATCTTCTGCTCATGGACGAGCCGACGACGCACTTGGACATTCACACGGTCGAATCCCTCACCCTGGCCCTCGAACGGTATGAAGGCACGCTCGTGTTCATTTCGCACGATGTGCATTTCATCCGTCACCTCGCCACCAAGGTTCTCCACGTCAGCGCCGGCCGGGTCGTGCCCTACGTCGGCGGCTACGACTATTTCCTGGAGAAAACCGGAACGGCCAACGACGCGCGGGCGGCCCTGACGGCCGGTTGACGATTTATCAGGGGCAGGAGCTGAGAGATCGACGCCGACGCCGACGCCAACGCTGCGCTGCGTCGAATTGGGTTTTGGACCTAACCACGTGGCGGTTGCGATGACTCCCTTCCGCCCGGCCCAATGGGTCTCCCAGGTTTCCCATCGGCTCAGCGCAGCCAGGAGTCCAGGTGTTCCGCCACGAAGGCATCATCGGTTAGGTGGGGGTAGTTGCGGATAGCGCGATCGATCTCGCCTCGTTGTCCGGGGCTCAGCCGTTCGTGCGGGTCGAGACACTGGATGCCCGGCAGCAAGCCTTGTCGGCGCAGCACTTCGTGGATGCCAGGGATGCAGCCTGCAAACTGGTGGGCAGGATCGAACAGGGCCGCATTGGCATCGGTCACCTCCTGCGCCAGGCGCAGCCAGTCGGAGGAGATCGGTTGTCCGGATCGAGCCAGCTGCCGGCAGGCCGCGTGCAGTTCGACCGCCCGCCGGGTCCAAACCGCCCAATGCCCCAACAGACCTCCCACCATTCGCCGTTCCTTCGCCTGCCCGTTCACCACCAACCGAAACGGCGACAGCAGATCCAACACGATGTTGTCGTCATTGCCCGTATACAGCGCGATGTCGTCGCGACCGGCCTCGATGACGGCGCGGATGACGTCGAGCGTTTGGTAGCGATTGAACGGCGCGATCTTGATCGCCACCACTTCCGGAATTTCGACGAATCGACGCCAGAACGGCAGGCCGAGCGGACGTCCGCCCGCGGACGGTTGCAGGTAAAAGCCGAACAGGGGAATGACCTGGGCTACCGTCTGGCAATGCTGAAACAGGTCCGCATCGGTGGCCTCCCGCAGTGCGCCGAGGCTGAGCAATCCACAGTCGTAACCCAGCGACCGCGCCAACGTCGCTTCCGCCACCGCCTGCCGCGTCCGCCCGCAGACGCCTGCGACCAATAAAAACTCGCGTGCTTCTTTTATGTTTACGATGCTCTGACCCTCAAGGGTGGCCATTGAGAGTGCCCGCTTCCGGGGTGTGGATTTGTCGTCCTGACGCCGGGCTTGAGGGCCGATAGCGTTAATCGCGGGGAACCGTTGGGCTTCGGTTAGGCCTTTTTGGCCGGCGGATTGTGAATGGATACCATGCCCTGACCCTTTATCTTTTGCCTTCGCCGAATCGACTCGGATGGTTCGAGCTGTTTCGTGGACGAGTTCGAGCACGGGTTGGTAGAGGCCGATCTGGGGATCGCGGATGGCGAATTGAGTGGTGTGAACTCCGACCGCGAGTCCGCCTGCGCCCGCCGCGGAGTAGTAACGCACCAGCGCCCGTTGGTGGCGTTCAGAAAGTTTTCGCCGTGGCGTCAAGGCCAGCGGACAGGCTGGAATGACCAACCCGGCGCCGAGCCTGGCCCGGACTTTTTCAATACTTTCCATCGCGAGTTTCAAAATGGGTCGGCCGACCAAGGCTGCGTCCATTGGACCGCACCCAATCAGCGATCCATCGCAGCATCCGGTCCAGCGGAGTGGCCGGCTCGCCGAGCGCGGCGCAGAGTTGCGCTGCGTTTCCGATGATCGCCCGGTCGCTCTCCTCGCCGGCAAAGCGCGGCGACCGGTCCAGCAAGAGTCCCAGCTGCGTCGCGACATCCCGCACGCGAAAGACTTCCGGTCGGCAGAGATTGAAGACGGCGGGCGGAGTCCGGGCCAGATCGAGCGAGCGCAGAATCATTTCATTGGCGTCGCCTTGCCAGATGCAAGTGAGGTGGCCGTTGGCGAGGTCGATGGCTTCGCCCTGGTGAACCTTGCGCGCGATGTCCACGAGCACGCCATAGCGCAGTTCGACGGCGTAGTATAGACGAAGCAACGTCAGCGGCGTTCCGGCCTGCCGGGCGTGATAGTCGAAGATCCGTTCGCGGGCCACGGCGGCATTGGCGTATTCGCCCAACGGAGTCAGCGGGTCATCTTCAGACGCACCGCCGCGCTGCACCGCGCTGAGCGGATACACATTGCCCGTCGAGAGCGCCACCATCCGGGCCGCCGGATACCTTCGGCAAATCCGGTCCGGCACCAGCGCATTGACCGCCCAGGTCAACGACGGATTCTGGCCGGTGCCGAACTTCAATCCGACCAGGCAAATCACGTTCGAAGAATCGGGCAGTCGCTCGGGCGCGCTCGGATCGAGGAGATCCATGCTGATTGTCCGAACGCCGCGCTGCTCCAGCCATCCCTGCGCCGTGCGATCGCCAAAGCGGCTGACCGCGATGACGTCCAGTTGATGCCCCGCCGCCTCCGCCGCCCGCCGCGCCAGCACCGCCAGCGTTGGCCCCATCTTTCCGCCCGCCCCCACGATGACCAATGGATCGCGCACGCTGCGGATGAACTCGGTCAGCTGGGCCGACGGCCGCGTCAGCACCTCTTCCAAGATGGCCTCGGATTCAATCCGGGCTGGCCAGCGATCCACCCCACCCGCCGATTGTTCATTGTTCATTGCTCTTTGCTCATTGGCCCAACACCACCCGCCACTCGTCACCTGCCACCCGACACCCGACACCCGACACCCGACACCTGGCACCCGGCACCCGGCACCCGGCACTTGGCACCCGACACCGGGCACCTGGCACCGGGCACCCGACACCGGGCACCTGGCACCGGGCACCTGGCACCTGACACCCGACACCTGGCACCTGGCACCCGACACCTGGCACCCGACACCCGACACCTGGCACCTGGCACCCGACACCCAAATCCGTCGACGCCTACAATACGACTTCCGTGCCCACACCTTCGTCGGTGAAGATCTCCAACAAAACGGAGTGCGGCACCCGACCGTCGACGAACGAGACCTTTTCCACGCCGGCTTTGATCGCGGCGACCGCGCTTTCGACTTTTGGGATCATGCCTTTGTCGACGATGCCGGCCTGGCGCAGGCCGGGCACTTCATCGGTCCGTAAATGAGGAATGACAGTGGCTGAGTCCTTGGGATCCCGCATCAACCCGGGGACGTCGGACATGAAAACGAGACGTCGGGCCTTCAGAGCGATGGCTGCCATCGCCGCCGCGACATCCGCATTGCAGTTGTAGATTTTTCCGTCATAGCCGCGGGCGGTGGGGCTGATGACGGGCGTGATCCCGCGGTCGATGCAGTCGAAAAGAGGCGCGGTGTTGACCTCGACCACCTCGCCCACATACCCGAGTTCAATGGCGTCGCCGCTGGCGCCGCGGACATCGGCCTTGCGGCAGCGGAAGATCTCCGGACCGGCGAAGCCGCGGGCCATGCCGCCGAGGCGATTGATGGTCGCGACGATCTCAGGATTGATCTCGCGCGAGAGCACCTGATCGACGATGTGGACTGTGGCTTCGTCGGTCACGCGTTGGCCCTGGATGAAATTGGCCTTGAGGCCGGACTTTTCCATGGCGCGGGTGATGGCCTTTCCGCCGCCGTGAACGACGATGGGATTAATTTCCACGGCCTCGAGGAACACCATGTCGCGAGCCACGCCGTTGCGGATCACTGGATCGGGGGAATCCATGAAGGAACCGCCGTACTTCACGACGAAAGTGGCTCCACTGAACTTCTGGATGTAAGGCAACGCCTCGAGCAGCGTTGCCGCTTTGGAAATCAGGTCTTGCATGGCCGCAGATCAAAGCGGCAATCGCGTCCGCATTTCAATGCTGGAAAACTCGGATGAGTTCCCAGCTCGTGCCCCACCGACCTATGACCCGGACAGGTCAGGTAGGGCGGGCGCTCCACCGCCCGCCGCCGATACAGTTTTGCGAAATGTTTAAGCAGGCCGGTCGGTCACGGGTGAAGTTGTCCGCACGGCCGGCCCGCTGCGGAGAGCGCGCCCTACCTGGTGGTTCCACCTCACCCGGTTCCGACTTCGCTTCCGCGAGTCGGAACCCGCCCTCTCCCCCGCAAGGCGGCGGAGAGGGTTTACGCGGTGGACGGCTCATCCGATCGGTTGCCGATGCCCGCGTCGCATACCTCCCGGTCGATCGCACGGCTCATGGGGAGGGTTCTCTCTCACCGACCTTGACCCCGGTCTGGTTCTGGCCTTTAACAGTTCGCATGAATCGCGCGCGACCGTTTCGATTGGGTGTGCTGGGCTCCGGCAAAGGCTCCAACATGGTTGCGATCGCGGACGCCTGCGCGGCGGGCCATGTCGCCGCGGAGATTGCGATTGTGCTCAGTGATGTGGCGGAGGCGGGGATTCTCACCCGCGCGCGGGAGCGCGGGCTGGCGGCTGAGTACGTGCCACCGGGTAAGTTCAGGACCAAGCTCGACGAAGAAGCGGAGCGGGCCTTCATTGATCGCCTTGCCGCTGCGGAAGTCAATTTGGTGGTCCTGGCGGGCTTCATGCGGATTCTCAAGGGCGATTTCCTGCGCGCCTTTGCCGATCGCGTCGTTAACATTCATCCCTCACTGCTGCCGGCTTTCCCGGGCTTGGAAGCTTGGAAACAGGCCCTCGATTACGGGGTTAAAGTCACCGGCTGCACCGTGCACTTCGTTGATCAAGGGATCGACAGTGGGGCCATCATTGGCCAGGAAACGGTGCCGGTGCTCGACGGGGATACTGCGGCGACGCTTCATGCTCGGATTCAGCTCGCAGAGCTAAACCTCTTTCCTCGGGCCATCGATGCCGTGGCCCGAGGTCGGATTAGGGTGCAGGGACGGCGAACGGTCTGGGCGGCGGAATGAGCCCGCCCGGCGCCGCGAATTCTACGGCTTGGCCAGGCCCACGCTCAGGAGCTCTTTGCCGTCGCGGACGTAAATGCGTTCATTCGACAGCGCCGGATTGCACCAGTTGAAACCGCACACCTGAGCCCGACCGCGCGCCCGGAACTGCGACGAGCTCGCCTCAAACAGGACCAATTCTCCGCCATCAGTCAAAGCGAGGATGTTCTTTCCGATCACCAGCAGAGCCGCATGCGCCTTGTCTGCGGACGAATTGATCTGGCCGGTCTGCGTCCAGGCCAGCCGTCCGGTGCTCATCTCCACACACACGAGGTTCTTCGCCGGGCCGACGCCATAGAGGAATCCATCGACCACCACCGGACTGGCAAAGTTGATGGCTGCCTCCCGGTTGGTCCACGCCGGGGTCGCCTGGTATTCCGTGCCGCTGCGGACGACCCGCGTGCCGACCAGCCCGAACTGATGCGAGGACACCGCCACCATGTCGCCCGCGACCACGGGCGTCGTGACGTGCCGCCCGAAGGTGGTCTTGAACGGCACGCGCCAGAGCAACGCGCCGTCGCGCACGTCGAGCCCCATCAGGCTCTCAACGGTGAACACGATGACCTGTCGGCGGCCGGCGAGATCGGCAATGAATGGAGGCGCATAAGCCGCGGTGTCGCCCTGCGATTTCCAGCGAATCTGCCCCGACTTCTTGTCGAAGGAAACGACGCTGGCGCCGTTGGTCCCACCGGCAACTGCGATCAAATGGTCTCCTTCAATGATGGGCGAGCCGTTGTAGCCATGCCTTGTCGCGCCCGACGCCGGACCTTTCTCGCCGATGAACACCGCGCCCAGGTTGGTCACATAGCTGGTCCGCCAGATCAGTTTTCCGTCGTGCACCGAGCGGCATTGCAGTTCGCCCCGGCAGGACTGGGCGTAGACGCGATCGCCGTCGACCAGGGGAGTGCATCTCGGCCCAGGCGCGCTCTGCGAATCCTTGAACGTGTCGTCCACGGACGCGCTCCAAATCTCCTGTCCGGAGTCCACGGTCAACGCGTGCAGGGTTTCCCTTCCGCTGACGTGGTCGAACAGAAACACCCTTCCGTCCGCGACCACGGGCGAAGCCAGGCCGTCTCCCACCTTGATACGCCAAAGCCGGGTCGGCTCGGCTGGTAGAGTGGTCAGGGCGGGAGTGTCGGCCGGCGCGTGTCCGGTCCGTTCGGGCCCGCGCCATTGGGGCCAGTCCGCGGACTGCGCCGCCATGGCCAAGCCCAATATCGCCGTGGGAACAAGCACTCGGGAAAACATGGCGCCGACTTCAGCGGGCGACCCTTCCACCGTCAAGCCTCGGAACTGCCGAGGACCACTTTGGGCTCGACGAAATCTGAGCCGAGCCTTCACGCTCGCCGCATAAACCTTTACGCCACTCATTGTCCACAACCATGAACCTCACTCGTTCTTCTGCTCCTTTTCTCGCCGGCACCTTTGTCTGCTCCGTGCTTTTCAATGTCTCGGGCCCGCTTGCTGGTGCGGCCGACGTTCCGTCGGGCGTCTGGGTGCGCGATGGCTATTCGCTCTCGGTGGCCATCGACTCGATCAAGACGCCGCGGTTCCTGGCCATGGGCCCAGGTGGCACGCTGTTCGTCAGCGTTCCGAAGGAAGGCAAGATTCTCGCCTGCAAAGACGCCGACGGCGACGGCCAATATGAATCGCTGACCCCATTCGTGGAGGGTCGGGATCCGAACAGCATCCTGCAGGGGGTGCAATGGCACGACGGCTGGCTGTGGTTTGCCCAGTTGAACTCGATCTCCAAGGGGCGGGACACGAATGGCGACGGCAAGGCGGATGAAGTGGTGGAGGTGCTCGGGACCAACCAGATTCCGACGGGCGCGCGCGGCGGCCACATGTGGCGGGCGCTGATGATCCACAACGGCCGGATCTACACCCACGTCGGCGACCAATCCAACGCCACAGACGAACCCATCGAAGCGTCTGAGCGAAAGAAAATCTGGAGCTTTGCGCTGGATGGCACCGACAAGAAGCTGTTTGCCTCCGGGCTGCGCAACACGGAGAAGTTCGCCGTCCGTCCGGGCACGGACGAGATCTGGGGCGTCGACCACGACATCGACATGTTTGCCTGGAAGCTGGAAGGCGATCGAAAGAACGGCCAGCCGATCACCGATCACAACCCGCCGGCGGAGCTCAACCACTACGTTGAAGGCGGCTTCTACGGCCATCCGTGGCTCGTTGGAAAGAACCAGCCGAACCTCAATTTCCTCACCAACCCGAAACTGATCGAGTATGCGAGCAAGGCCACCATTCCCGAGTGGCTTCTGCCCGCGCATTGTTCGGCCAACTCCATGTGCTTTTATTCCGGGGACAAAATCCCCCAAGCCAACGGCGATGCCTTCGTCGCGCAAAAGGGCGGATGGAATGCCACAGCCAAGGTCGGCTATTGCCTGTCCCGAATTCTGTTCGAGAACGGCCATCCCTACGGCGAACTCAAGGTCGTCAATTTCCTGAAGAACGGAACGGAGATTCTCGGACGCCCCACCGACGTGGTCCAGGCGCCGGATGGCACGCTCCTCTTCAGCGACGACACCGGCAACAAGATCTACCGCCTCAAGTACGTCGGGAAATAGTGGAATGGCTTCTTTCCGCGAACCGCCCCGGAGCGCGGATCCCGCCGTCGCGCGCCGTCGCGGGACCCTCAGCGGGTGGAATCGGCGGCGCACGAACGAACCATCATGCGTCGTCTCCGGCACGCGCCGCTGCGGGCTGAAAGCCCGCGGTCCGTCCTATTTCCCCGTCAACCAACGAAGTTGCCAGGCTCGCTCATTTTCTGGCGTTACATTCCACTCCCGATCCTGCGCGTTGAAATCAAACACCCACAGCGCAGCCAGCGCCACCTGCTGCGATCCGATGAGATTTAGCCAGCGGTCGAACTTCTCCCGGTTCGCCGGGACATTCGGACCCGGCACGCCGAATTCACCCACGAACACTGGCTTTCCGATCTTCCGTGCGGCGCGCACCGCCCATTCCAGGCGCCGGGCGTCGTCTTCTCCATAGAGCCGAAGGCTAATCACGTTGACCGGGTCTGGGTGATCCGCGGCCAGCATCGAGGCGAATTGTTCCTCGGTGTCCGCCTTCCATGATCGCTCGCGTTCCTGATGCCAGGCGGACGGGCGCGGGAATGCATGCCCGCTGGTGATTGGATGAATCGAGTCATGCCGCCGAACTTCGAGCGCAAATTCCCGCAGGGCCGTCCGAATCATGGAGTGAGTCAACTCATCGCGGGCTGAGCGAACCGGGGGCGTGCCCAAGGCGGGGACCACGGGCGGACGATGTTCAGAGGCATTCGGCAGATCCGCCGCAAGATTGTATTCGTTGCCGAGTTCCCACATCCAAATGGCGGGAGATTCACGATACCGGGTCACGACCTCCCGCGTGTAGTTGCGAAGGAATCGGATAGTCTGGCTGTTTGTGTCGCCCCAGGCGCTCACTGGTTCGCCGACCAAGTCAGGCACCGTGCTCAAGAACCAGAACAACGACGGCACCAGTCCGATCCGGTTTGTTTCCGCCGCGCGTATGACGGTGTCCAGACGACGCCAATGTTCCGCCCGGTTGGTTTGATAGAGACCCCATTCGCTCGGCCAATACCCGCCTGCCGAGAAGCGGACGAACCTGACGCCGTTGGTAGCAAGCCATGCGAAACGCGTCGGCACGCCAACCTCAGTCCCCGGCTTCAACTGTCGCACAAACAGGTCGTAATAATTGACGCCACGGGCCGGGGTGCGGAACGGAAGGCTTTGCGTCGTCGAAGGCTGGGCCGGAACTTCGACGCCAGTTAACGCCAGAGTGGCGAAAGCCAGCACCCATGCTGCCACGCTGGCCGCCGGCCTTCGATGTTGGAGACCGCACGGGATCATTCGGTAACTATCCCATGAACCGAACGATCGACACGGAGGTTCGCGACGTGGAGATGCGGCAACCTGTTAATTGGACGGCCCGGCGCGTAATCCCTCTCCGCCGCTCTGCGGGGGAGAGGGCGGGTTCCGAACTCGCCCGAGCGAGGTCGGAACCGGGTGAGGTGGAGCCGTCCGCCAGGTTCATGTCTCGTCAGCAGGTCGAAGAAACGGGCGCCGTCCCATGCTCCACACCGATTCCCATCGCTCCGTTTCATCCCCCTGACTCGTTTTCCAGTTTTCGCGCCGCGCGTTGCTCGGCAAAGAACGCTTTGAGCAACTGCCGGCATTCGGGCTCGCGCACGCCGTTCGTGATGGCGCACTGATGGTTGAGCGTCGGGAACTGCAGCAGGTTCAAAGCGCCGCCGGCTGCTCCCCCTTTGGGATCGCCCGCCCCGAAGACCACGCGGGCCAGTCTCGTGTGCACGATCGCGCCGGCACACATCGGGCATGGCTCCTTCGTGACGTAAAGCGTGCAGTCCGTCAGCCGCCAGTCACCCGCGGCTTCCTCGGCCGAGGTCAGGGCCAGCATCTCCGCGTGAGCGGTGGCGTCCTTGAGCAACTCGACCTGGTTGTAGCCCCGCGCAATGATCCGTCCCGCCCGCACGATCACGGCGCCGATGGGCACTTCCTCGCGTGAATAAGCCTTCACCGCCTCGCGCAGGGCCTCGCCCATGAAATAGTGATCGCTTTGGAGATCAATGATCGGTTCCGCCGAATCATTCAGATCGTCCAGATTGGAATTGGGATCGTCGGGCATGAGAATTCAGGATTGGTCCAAGACGCATTTCGCCAAAACGGATTCTTCCATCGACCAGTCGCTGCGACCGTCGGGATGGCAATGGCAATGCGCGGCGAAAAATCCGCCGCGATGTTGCCAGAACAACGGCCAAATCTGGTCACGATCGGTGTCAGGGATCGCCAGCGACGCCAGTGCTTCGCGCCGGTGGAACGCGAACCGGCCTTCGCGATGCGGCGGGGGAAGCGACTTCAAACGAGGCCTGACCTCGAACAAGAACATGAGCCAGTGCGCCTGGCCGGCGTAGCCGTGTTCGCTCACCAGACCCGTGAGGTGCAAATCCGCCGGCGAAAGCGCCAGCCCTGTTTCCTCCGCGGCCTCACGACACGCGCACGCATAGGGCGATTCGCCGCGGTCGGTCTTCAACTTGCCTCCGCACGGGCTCCACAAGCCCCGATTCG
Organism: Limisphaerales bacterium; assembly: GCA_044230345.1. GTDB lineage: Bacteria > Verrucomicrobiota > Verrucomicrobiia > Limisphaerales > JADJPG01 > JBGARF01. Next base: position 257,022 of record JBGARF010000003.1, on the reverse strand, counting down.
GTTCCTGGGCCCGATGCAGCAACAACACTTCATCCTGCTCGTTAAAGCAGTAAAGCAGTGTGGCGACTTTGTAAGGCAGGACACGGCCTGGAAACTCGCTCATTAGCTCCGTATCTCCATTTGCGATTTGCGATTTGCGATTTGCGATTTGCGATCGGGCGGACCACGGAGCTACCCCATACACCGAACGATCGACCCGGAGGCTCGCGACGCGGAGATCCGGCAACTTGTTAGTCGACTCGGTCGACCGCGTAACCCCTCTCCGCCGCCATGCGGGGGAGAGGGCGGGTTCCGAACTCGCCCGAGCGAGGTCGGAACCGGGTGAGGTGGAGCAGTCCGCTGGTTCATGGGCCCGTGGGAACGGGTTGGTCACTCGTGAGCGTTCTCCATCAGTCCACCTCGCACTCGCTCAGCCGCTGGCGATACACCGTCCGGGCGTGTTCGTAGACCCGCCGGCCTTCGTCGACTTCGCCCTTCAGAAACTTCTCCTTCTGCGCCCAGCAGAGGTTCACGGCATCGAGGCACCACTGCACGCTGCGTTTGGAAGCTCGGATCGGCTTGCCGTCGACCACGACAAAGATCGGATTGCTGTGTGAACTCGGCAGGATGCGCATCGCCACCCAGCTGCTGCGCGGGATGTCGACGTCGAACGACACGTCGCGCAGCTCGCCATCCGCGGCGATGGATTTCCGCGCAACGGGATGGCCGTTGACGATGATCTCGACCGGCACCTCGCGCGAGTTGCCGATCCGGGCGCGTTCAACGTGCCAATAGGGCGGCCGCTCGTAGGGACGATCGCGCAGGTCGGGATTCGGCTTTTCGTCGAGCAGAGCGGCCACGCGGGCTTTCAGGGTGACGCGCCCCGGCTTGGTTAGGCGCAGCTCGCTGCCGTTCTCCCCCATGGCCACGTCGTTCGCGCGGAACTCCATCAGATGACTGCGTCCGTCTCCGACATAGTTTCGTCCCTGCCGAATGCCTTCGCACCAGGCGTCGTAGTCGAGTTTCTCCAGCTTGACGTAGCTGCGGCCGAGGCCGACGCGCTCGCCATAGATGCAGGGGAAATCCGTCTCACCGCTGATTCGCGTGCGAAAGCCCGCGTTCAGGGTGTGATACCAAATGTTCAGCTCCCAAACATAGGGCGTGTCCACGGTGGAGATGAAGTCGACCGCCGGGACGAGTTTTCCGTCGGGCCCGGGCACTTCATGAGTGACGTCGGCGATGTATTCGTTCGCGCCGATGCCATCGAAGGGCGGAAGCTTGAACGTGGGCAGCTCGTTGCCGTCAACCTTGAGGCCCCAGCCGCTGTGGGCCGGGCCCACCACTGCACCCTGCTTTTTGGCCCAGCGCAGCGTGTTCAAGCCGAGCTTGGGCCAGTGCTTGGAGGAATCGCCACCCGGATACATCTGGTCCTTCAACCGCAGCAGGACGAGGTGCCCGCTCTCATGCGAGCCGAACCCAGAGACTTCGACGTCGTAGCGCAGGAGATAGGGATGCTGCGACACCTTGTCGACGGTGCCGCAGAAGAATTGTTTCTGGTAATCGAAGCAGGGACCCCAGGTGAGATTGGCGCCGATTTTGAGATCTTCGCCGAGGCAGTGGCGGAACATGTCGGGCGCATGCACCCCCTCGCTGGGCTTCGTGTAGTGGGCGCAGCCCGCAGCGTGGATGTGATGATCACCCGACCACCAACCGGCGCGGGACGGATCGATCCAGCGCGTCGCCTGAAACTTTGCCTCGCTTGTGTTCGCATCGACGGTCAGGCGGCTGTTTTGCACCAGCGATTCCGGCCCGCGGCTGAACTCGATCTCGTACTGACCGGGAGGCAGGCGGACGGATTCGCCGTCGCCGCGGTAGACTTGCGGATGGAAGGAGAAATCCGGGGCCAGCCGTTTCGACTGCGGCGGGTAGATGCGTCCCCGTGCGTCGCGGATGACAAAGGCCGCCATCGTGGCGAGACCGTTCTCGTCTTTTACCCGGAACGTGACGGGTTTGGTGGCTTGGGCGGTGAACAGGAGATCGACTTCGTTGCGATAGCCGATGTCCTGGGTGCCCTGGCCGCAGTTGAAGGAGATTTTGGCCTCGCGCGCGCCGGCGTCGCGACTGTAGAGCTGCACGACGCGGTATTCGAGGTTCAGGCCGCTGAGCGTTTCGCGCATGGGCTGGCGATCATACATGCCCACATCGAGCCAGCGATGGGCCACATCGCTTTCGGGCGAGTTGTGGAGGCGCTGTGCGTTGGGGCTTTCCGCCTTGAGCCGGGCGGTGGTGCCGGACTCGTTGTGAACCTTGACCAGAAAATCCCGCCAGCCTTGTTCGACCAGCTCGGCTTTGGCCGGACCCTGCTGAACCTTCACCCGCATTTCCGGATTGATGTTCACACCGAACAAACAATGCGGATCGAGCAACTGCTGGGCCTTGGCGACGTCACCGGCCGACAGCGCTTGTTCCACCGCCTGTCGCGCCGTCGTGTTGAGGGGCGACCCGATATAGTCGCAAGCCTCCAGGACGCGCTTGATTTGAGCGACGAAGGGCTGAGCTTCAACGCCGGTCACCAGGGGCAATTCGGCGGCGCCAGCGGACGAGACTCCTAACCAGAGAACGCTGAGCAAGCGGGCTGCGATTGCAGACGAGGAGGAACCTGCGGCGGTCTCACCGTGGGAAGAGAAGGCATTGATCTTCATAGGGCATCCATTCAGGGACGATGGGCGGAGCTTAACAGACGAAGGCAGGTTGCCCAGCCCCGATTTCGGAGGCAGCAACGCGATCTCCCGGCGTCATTGACGCCGACCAGCGAACGCGCTCGACACGGCCACGGTGCGGCGTCGTTGACGCCGACGAATACCTCGAACCACTCCCCTGACTTCACTCCCCAAATATTCCGGAAGGCCAACGCGCCGGCGGACCGGGATTGAAGAAGAAAAAGCCCTGACCTACGGCCACCGTTGGTGCTGGAATTTCGGTGCCATCGGCCCGGATCCACATCGTTCCTTCATTAAAGATGGGCTCCTCGTAGTTCTGGGTGATCGGGTCCCAGAATATCACCTGGCTTCCGGGAATTTGAGGGAAGCCGTTCTCGACGCTCAAGGAAACCGCCCGGGGCAGGACGAACGAGATCATGGAAAAACCCGAAGGCAAGCTGATTGACAGATTCGGGCCCTCAGGAACTGAACCGACCAGCGTCAGCACAACATCCTCCGAATCGGGGTTGAACACGAATGCACCGGCGCCTGGATTGGCGCTCAGGGTTCCTGGGCTCCCGTCGGCCTTTATCCAATCGTTACCGGTGAAGATTTCGAGCTCGTAGTTGTTCACCCCGTTGTTGAACCGCAAAACCTGGGTCTCGGCCGGAAGGTGGGTGAAGATCGTAGTCAAGAGGTTGTCGGGTGCCCCATTAAGCTGGTTGGCCACCAAGTTATAACCGGGTAACAATACCAAGTTGATAAAGCCGACGGCTTCGTCCTGTTGCGCTTGAGGCATCCCTGCCGTAACGCCAAAAACGTGGAGGGATGCAATGATGAGGAGTGTTCTCGTTTTCATGGGAATTAACTGCTTGTGGAGGAACTCTTGCACAACTCCAAGAAATCGTCACACGCTCATTTTTCGTCTGAGCCGGAACGATTCAGCTGGCCGGCAGTCGTTTGCTTGATCTTCTTGCGAAGGCGTTCGTTGTTCGTCGCTTATCCCGCCATGCGCTCCATGCGGGACTCGCTCCTCATGCCTCGGCCTTCGCAAGAATCTGCGGCGCAATCGCCCGTCGGCCAATTGAATCGTTCCGGCTGAGGTACCGGCGCCGAAGTTTCCGCATTGAGTTGGCCGCAACACTCGTGAATTCTCCCGCTCACCATATGAACACCCCTTCCCATGCTCCCCAATCCCGCCGTGAATTTCTGGTCGCCGCTGCCGCCGCCGGCATGGCGCTTTCAGTCCGTCCCGTTTGCGCCCAAACCATGATCGTAACGCCGGCCGATGGGCTGGAGGTCGGAGACGCCAAAATCACCGCGCGCGATGGCACACAGGTTCCCGTGTATTTCGCCGCGCCCAAGCGCGCTGGAAAATTTGCCACGGTGCTGGTCATCCCGGAGATCTGGGGTGCCCACGAACACATCAAGGACGTCGCTCGGCGCCTCGCCAAGTCGGGCTATTTTGCGCTGGTCGTGGAGCCTTACACGCGCATCGGCGACCTCACCAAGCTGACGGAGATCAAGGACGTCATGGCCGGAGCCAACAAGTTGACGGACGAACAATGTTTCTCGGACTTGGATGTCGCCCTCGAGTGGGCCAGCAAACAACCAAAGGCCGATGTCGCGCGGCTTGGCATCACGGGATTCTGTCGCGGCGGGCGCACGACCTGGATGTACACCGCACACAATCCGCGGATCAAAGCGGGCGTCGCCTGGTATGGCGGCTTGAATCCCAATCCTCCTGCACAGCCCAAGACTCCCGCCGACGTTGCCGGACAGTTGCATGCCCCGGTGCTTGGCCTCTACGGCGGCAAGGACCAAGGCATCCCGCAGACAGCCGTCGACAAACTGAACGCGGCGCTGAAAGCCGCGGGGAAAGACAAGGAATCGCCAATTCATGTCTATCCGGACGCCGGCCACGCGTTTAACGCCGACTATCGGCCCAGCTATCGGAAGGAAGCCGCGGAAGACGGTTGGAAACGGATGCTGGCCTGGTTTGCCAAACACGGCGTCGCCTGACCGCGAAGCCGGGGCCAAGACTCAATTGCTCCGTTCCGTTGGGGCAACCGCAGATGGTCGCAGACGGACGCAGATTCCCTGAGAGAGGCGATCTCAGTTCGGGGTCGCGTGAAAAGCGATGGAGTTTGTTCCCATCTGCGTAGGTCAGCGCTCATCTGCGGTCGGCTCTGTTTCTTGAGCGGTAATTTGGAGCAGGGACTTCTATCCGATCCGGCGCTACCGCGTGCGACCTCGGCGGTGCCGCTGCGAAATATTGTGACCTTTTCGTTTGGCCGGGAGTTTAACTGTGCGAGTCACGATATGAACCCGGCCCGCCAAGATTTCGATTTGCTGCACGAGTATGTTGCGAACCGGTCCGAGACGGCGTTTCGGGAACTGGTGGAGCGGCACGTGAACATGGTTTATGGCACGGCGCTGCGGCAGGTCGGCGATGCCCACCTTGCCGAAGAGGCGACCCAGGCCGTCTTCATCGATCTGGCCAGAAAAGCCCGTGGGCTGTCGCCAGACACCGTTCTCGTCGGCTGGCTGTTTCGCGCAGCGCAGTTCGCGGCAGCCAAAGTGCAGCGCTCAGAGTTGCGCCGTAAACATTGGGAACAACAGGCTGCTCAAATGGAATCCAACCCGTCCGAAAGCGCTGCCGCCTGGGAGCAGATGGCCCCGCAGCTCAACGAGGCGTTGAACGAACTTAAGGAACCGGACCGCGACGCACTCATCCTGCGCTTCTTTGAGAGCAAGAGCATGGCCCAGGTTGGCAGCGCGCTGGGCACTACGGAAGGTGCAGCGAAAATGCGCATCGCGCGGGCGCTGGAACAATTGCGTGACATTTTTCAGGCCCGCGGGATTGCGCTGCCGGTCGCGCTGTTGGCCTCCGCTCTTTCGACCTCCAGCACCCAGGCTGCGCCCGTCGGGCTCGCCGCTGCCATCACCACCTCCGCTTTGTTAAAATCAACCTCCATCCCCATCCTCACGAAAGGACTGCTGATTGTTATGAACTGGAACTCCCGCAAACTGGCCATCGCTACCATCATCGGCCTGGCCGTCGCCACGACCACCTCCACTTCCCTCCTGGGCGTCGTGCTGTGGAAACAATACCGGACCCGGCCAGTGGTGAATATGGCCCAGGCACCGGCGTTGCCCGTCCTTGAACGCGAGGACATCAAGGGAATCGAAGATGACGGCGGTGTGAATATTCGGCCGGGCAAGGACGGCCTCACGCGGGTGAAAACGCCTGACGGCGAATTCGTGATCACGAACAAGAATGGAGAAAACCGGTTTGTGACCAAGGATGAACAGGGGCGGGTCAAGGAAGTGACCATCACGGCCAGCGATGAGGGCGAGGGTGGACGTCGGATGACGGTGCGATCATTCCGCACTGGCCCCGCAGGATCTAGCGGCGGCGGCGGCGGCACGATTCGGATGCGCTCGCGACGCGCGGAGGGACCAGTGGGCGGCGGATTCGGCGCCGGGGCTGGAGGACCAGGAGGTGCGACCCCGGGAGGCGAAGTGGAAGTCCACGACGATGTTCGAGTCGAGACTCCCGCTGGTCCGGCCAAGCCGTGACGGAGAAAAGCGGGCAGGATCGGTAACTCGCGCCGCGTCGTCGCGGAACGCCTCCTGCTCAATGCGTGCCGGTGTCGAACACACGTCTTTTGCTGGTGGTTTGGCTGACGCTGCCGCTGGGCCTTAACGCCCAGCGGATCAATCACGCCGGCCGGATCTTGGGTCCGATGCCGGTGGTCACCAACGTCACCCTGTTTAACACGCCAGAAGCCGACGACGTTGTCTCGCGCCTGCAAATTCTGCCGGTGGACAATGCCTGGAATGAGGACATTTCCCGCCGCCCACTTCTGGCCAACTCCGCGGCCATGATGTCCCAGATTGTGGCGGATCTGCAGTCGACCCGCCGCACGGTCCGCGCATTCTACGAAATGAATTTCGTTCTCGTCCCCGCCAGCCAGCGGCTGATTCCGATCACCTTCGATCTCTACGGCGACGAATCGGATCCGAGCCCCTATCCCATTCCCAGCCAATTGCCGATCGAAACCTGGCCGCACGACACGCCGCCTAACTACTCGCTCTACGATTGGCAAAGGGATCTTTACCAGGACGGCGGCGATCGCCACGCCATCATCGTGCAGCCGAGTTCAGGCGGTGTCTGGGAGACCTGGCAAACCCAACTGGTGCTCGCCAACGGGCAAACCAACTGGCACGCCGCCAACGGAGCCCGGTTCAATCTGAACACGAACGGCCTGCGCCCGGCCGGCTGGACTTCGGCCGACGCTGCCGGCCTCAGCATGTTCGCCGGACTCGTCCGCTACGATGAATGCCAACGCGGAGTCGTCGAACACGCCCTGCGGGTCGTCGTCGCCCGCAGTCGTCAGAGCTATCTCTATCCCGCAACGCACCACGCTTCATCCGACACCAGCCCCAACCGACCGGCGATGGGCCAGCGCCTGCGGCTGCGTTCGTCCTTTGTCATCCCGCCCACTTGGTCCACCGAGGAAAAAGCCGTGCTCAACGCCTTGCAAAAATACGGCGCGTTGGTGGCGGACAACGGGGGATTCTTTTCCCTGTCCGTGGCGCCGGATCACCGTTGGTCGAGCACTGCGTTCAGTCATCTCGCCAGTGTTTCAGTGACGAATTTCGAAGTCATTCAAAGCACCGGCCCAACCGAAGGCCCGCGCTCACCCGGCGCGCCCAGTGTCGAGGCCGGACCTGACCTGGCAGTCACCACTGAAACCCCTGTTGCCTTAAGCGCGCAGGTGTTCGCGACCAACACCCCTCCGTTGAACTATCTCTGGAAGGTCTATGCAGGCCCGGCTGGCGTGACGTTCAGTGCGACCAATCAGGCCACCACCGCGGCGACGTTTCATGTGCCCGGTGATTACACGCTGATGTTCAGCGCCGATGACGGCGTGCATGCGGTGGCTTACGACACTCTCACGATTAGCGTGAACGGCGATCAAAAGCCGCGAGCCCCCACCCACCTGCGAGTGCTGGCCAGCCAGTAGCCGCCGTGGCCGCCGCTGGCTCACTGCGCAGCGCAGAAAGCATTTCCTGCATCGCCGCGGCCGTGATGCGCGTGGGACAAACTAATGACCCGTCCCTTTATCATGATCACGCTCGTCATCGGGCGCGGCAACTTCGAAGGGTCGAGAGGGTCGAGTGCGTTCGCTCGCTTATCCGCTGGGCCGCGCCGCAGAACGGAGGTGGCGTCAGCTGCAGATTCAGATGCCCGCCCCGGCGCGATTACGCGGTTTTGACACCCTCGGGTCTATGGTCGAATCCTGACGAAGTGGATAGTCGCGGGGTTTTCCGGATCGGCAATTGCAGGCTCAGGACGAGCACGATCGTACCCGCGAGGCCGTGTCCGCTCACGATCAATATGGCGGCCCCGGCCGTCAGGCCCGCCCATGCCACGAGTTGGATGGTTTGGGCTGGGACGTTTGGCTCCCCAGATTGGAAGGTCTGCCGAAACTTTCGAACTTCAGCCCGGACTCGCCAGCATCCCGGGATGACGAAGGCCATCAGGACGGCTGGGACGTACCAAGGCACGCTTCCGCCGGTGCGAAGCTTCACTCCCGCTTCCGGTTGAATCGTCAATTGCCAGAGCAACGCCGCCTCACCCAGCATCGGCGCGTCGGCGAGGTTTGAAAGAAGTCGAGGGACGGCGAGCACACCATTCGGAAGTTGGCCCAGCGTGACGAGCATCTCCGCCGCCAGCGGGTATGCGCGATCAAAACGTCCGTTCTTGCGCGCCGCACCCAGGCCGAACGCGCAGGCCGAAACCCCATGCCCGGCGACGACCGGACCGGCATCCACGTCCATCGTCCATTCGGTATTGGCGCGGGCCGAAGGCAGAAATTCCCGATAGCCCGCCGTGAACGTCCGCTCCTGCCAAAAGAGCCGGTCATACTGCTCAAACCATTCCTGGGCCTGCTCAGGCCAGAGTTCCGGTGCGGTCAGCGCCATGTAGGAATTCGCACAGCCTCGCGTCTCCGAGATGGGCAGCCCGGAGCGCGAGTTCGCGGCGTAAGGCGGCAATCCTTGTGGGGTGGCGGATTTTCCAACGAAGGCCCGCACTGCTCGTTGGATCATCGCGCGATGATCGGTGGCCAGGACGGCGTCCGCCCGCCGGATGCACATCAATGCGGCCATCACATCGCCGGGATAACACTCTCCCGGGTAGTCATCGAGCAGTCCAGTGGAGGAGGCATCCAGCTCCTGCGCCAGCGTCTCAACCTGATCGCGGAGCAGCCCCAGATGGGCGCCGTCGGCGAGGAGGCGCGCACGACTCGTCAGCGATGCGATCACGAGCATGCGGTAAAAAACATTCTCCCGGTGCAGATGGTTTTCACCCCAGTGCTGGCGCACCCAGGTCGCGTGCCCGGAATCGATGACCAGTTCCGAAGCTGCCGCGATGGCATCGCGGGAAAATTCTTTCGGCGAACGGTCGCTCGTGCGGTCACCCGCATCCCAGGCCGCCTGGAGATTCTCGAGCGCCCAGAGATAGAAGACGGACCCGAATACGGGCCACTCTGTGCCGGAGATGTCGCCGGTGGACAACGTGGTGGCCCGGCCGTCGGCCACGCGGGCTCGAGCCCAAGTTTCGTAGCGTGGGGCCAACGTGCGTGCAAGGCGCCAGGCCAGCCTGGGAACGCCTGGTTTCTGCAAGGCTGCATCCTGGAGGTCGATGACGGCGCGGATCGCCGGATAGATCAGAAACCAAAGGGCCAGCACCAGGCCGGTGAGGGCGTTGAGACGGAGGATGCGTTGAATCATGACAGGATGCGTGGCCGTACCGATCAAACTGTAGCCGGACTGGGAATCCGAACGCTTTGCGGCGAATTGCTCACGGGACCCGCTGTAGTTCGATCGTGTGCACAAAGAACTGTGGTCCCTTGGATTCCGTCCGCGCCGCCCACTGACCGTCTGGACCAACGACGCCCGAAGGACAGTTGGATGGTTTCACGCCCTCGGGATCCGCGGCATCCACCACAACGATCCAGACCCCGGCGCTCCGGGCTCGGAGACGAAGGTTTGCCTCGTGGAACGAGTGGTTGAGCGGCCAATCCGGTCCGGCGTCCTGACCCGCGTTGGCCGACACAAAAACGACTCGAGCACCCAAGCCCGCCAGTTGCCGCGCCAGGTATGGATCGGGCATCGGGGTATACTCGGGATTGGCCCACATGTCGTTGCAGACCAAGCCACCCACAGTGATACCGTCGATCGTGAACACCCGAAGCGGCGACGATTTGAACGAGTCCATTTCACCCTTGGCCCCGGGAATCGCCACGCGACGGCACAACAGGATCTTGCTGTGGAACCCAAGGTACGCCCCGTCCCGGGCATAAAACTGCTGTGCATCGTAACGCACCCCGTCCTCCGCGAAACACGTGCCTAACACCAAAGCAACGCCGGCGGCCTTCGCGCGCGCGGCCACCGTGCCGATCGCCTTCCGTGTGGCTTCAGCGTCGAAACCCGCCCAATAACCCGAAAGCGATCCCTCGGGAGTCACCAGCACGTCCGCCTTTTCGCGACGGGCAAAATCGATGGCGTCGACCAATGCGGTGGCATTTTTCTGAAGGTCACGCGAAACCGGTATCTGGGCTCCCGCCACCCGGAGGCGCGGCGGCGTCCGCGTGATATCCGCAGCCCCGGTTCCGAGAACCGGCAAAATGAGAGCGACCAAGGCTCCGAACACCGATCGCGTCCGCGCCAGCCATGTTGGGTGAGCCTTGGTGAGGAGCCGTCCGCGGTGCGTCTTTCGTTGGCATGAGTCCGAGACTCGCAAGACCATGACCTGAACCGCACTCCGCACGGGCCCTTTTCGCTGCCTGGCGCACGAGTTCGGAACGGGTGAACGCTCTCCACAAACGCGGTTTTGGTGCCGTCCGGTGTTCATGAATCAACCATGCGCCACGACTTGGGAATCATCGAGGTTGAACTTACCATCAGGAATTGACCTGCCCGGTGACCGGACGTCACGGCGACCGGCAGCATTGCGGTGAAGGTGGACGCGTCGGCTGTTCTGCCGCGGTTCTGCTGGGGCCGGGTTATGCCGCCAGGAGTCCTTTTGCCGCGATAAGTCCGGATGTCGGGTGACAGCAACGGCGGGTGAGTCCGGGCCGGCGACGGCAGTGAACCGTAGTCGTCACTGGAAACGCCTGCCCTTCGCCGGGGTTCCCAGCGATGGTCTGTCGTCCGTGCCTTTCGCCCGGCGGCGGGCGCTCCCCGGTTCTACCTACGCCGCCGAAACGTCTTCGATCTTGGCGCTGTCGTGCAGGAAATCGAGGACCTTTTCGTGGACGATCTGCTGGTAGATCTCGGGCAGGCGATTTTGTTTTTCGAGTTCCTGGACGAGCTTCTTGGGGGCCATCTGGTTGGCTTGGGCCAGCATCGCGATGCGCATCTGCATTTCGTTTTGATCGACGCGGATGCCTTCCTTCTCGGAGATGCGATGGAACAGAAAGCCGACTTTGAGGCGTTCGCGCGCGATGGATTGGGCGGCTTTGAACAGCTCGTCCTTCTGCGCATCGATGGCTTCCTTCGGCACGCCGCGTCGCTGGTTTTCGCTGACGAGCTCGTAAACCACCGAGCGAACCTCGGATTCGACCGTTGATTCGGGCAGGTCGAAGGTCACTTTTTCGAGCAGCGCCTTGACGATCTGGTTGCGGATGCCGCGTTTTTGCTGGCTGTTCTTCTCGTTTTGCAGGTCCTTGCGGACGCCGTCGCGGAGCTGTTCCACGCCTTCGGCGCCCCATTCCTTGGCGAACGCTTCGTTGAGCTCGGGCATCAACTTTTCCTTCACCTCGACCACTTCGACGTCGTAGACGCCTTTCTTGCCGGCCACTTCCTGGGCCACGAACTCGGTGGGGAAATCGACATTGACCGTCCGTTTGTCGCCGACCTTGGCGCCGATGAGTTGATCGGCGAAGCCGGGGATGAACGAGCCGGGTTTGACCTCGACCCAGAAGTTCTTTTGGGCGGCGAGCCCGCGGGCGTTGGGCGCCAGCGTTTCGATCGGCTGGCCTTCGCAGGTGCCGGTGTAATTGACGACGACGTAATCGCCGGACTGAACGGCGCGATCGACCTTGTTGAAGGTGGCGCGCTGGGCCCGGAGCGAATCGATGGCCTTGGCGACGTCGTCGTCGGTGACCACGGCTGGCTCGCGTTTGGCGGGCAGGCTGCGGTAGTCGGGCAATTCGAACTCGGGATTGGTCTCAACCGTGGCGGCGAACTGGAGGGCCTGGCCGCGGCCGAACTGGATTTCCTCGATGTCCGCCAGCTTGATGACGTCGAGCTTTTGGGCCTTGATGCCTTCGCGGTAGGTATCGCCGATGAGCTTTCGCTTCACCTCTTCCTCAATTTCCTTGGCGTACTGCCGGAGGACCATTTCACGGGGGGCTTTCCCGGGGCGGAACCCTGGGAGGCGGGCTTGGCGGACAAAATCCTTGCTGGCGCTCTCAAACGCCTGATCCACCGTGTTGGCATCGACTTCGAAGCGCACCAGCCGTTTGCAGGGCGCCAAATTTTCCACCGTCACATTCACAGGCAAAACCTTTTCGTCACCGCGGTTGAGATTGATCGCACACCGGCGTCGGCCCCGAGACCCGGGGACGACGAGCGGGTCAGGCTAGGTAGGGTGTCCCCATGCGTCAAGCATCTGTTCACGGAAGACAGCTTGACCTTCTGGCCGAAAGCCTCATCTTACGCGACTCTATCGAGAATTTTAGCCTAGATATGCAGCACATCCGCAACCTCGCCATTATCGCGCACGTCGACCACGGCAAGACGACGCTCGTTGACTGTCTCCTCAAGCAATCCGGCACCTTCCGGGCCAACGAAGCCAAGTCCAGCGAGGAACGCATCATGGACTCGATGGATCTCGAGCGGGAAAAAGGGATCACCATCCGCGCCAAGAACGCGGCGTTCAAATACAAGAACTACCACGTCAACATCGTCGACACCCCTGGTCACGCTGACTTCGGCGGCGAGGTCGAGCGCATCATGAACATGATCGACGGCGTGCTCCTGGTGGTGGACGCGGCGGAAGGTCCGCAAGCCCAGACCCGCTTCGTTCTCCGCAAGGCCCTCGAAGCCGGCGCCAAGCCCATCGTGGTCATCAACAAGATCGATCGCGACAACGCCAACCCCAAGAAGGTCCTCGATCTGGTGTTCGATTTGTTCATGTCGCTCAATGCCACCGACGAGCAGCTCGACTTTCCGTTCGTCTACTGCTCGGCCAAGGCCGGCTATGCCAAGCTCGACATGGAACATGTCAGCGGCACGATGGAACCGCTCTTCGATGCCATCGTTAAATACATCCCGCCGCCACGCGCCAAGGCCGGCGAAGGTTTCCAAGTGCTCGTGGCCAACCTCGACTACTCGGAATACCTCGGGCGTATCGCCTTCGGAAAGATCGTCGAGGGCAAGCTGAAGGTCGGCGATTCCGCCGCCTGCCTGCACGGCGACGGCAAGGTCACAACGGGCAAGATCACGATGCTTTATCATTTTGAGGGCTTGAAGCGCATCGAAATCCAGGAGGCCCACGCCGGTGACATCATCGGCATCACCGGCTTCGAAAACGTGTTCATCGGCGAGACCATCGCCGACCGCCCCGAGCGCGGCGCGCTCCCGTACATCCCCGTGGATCCGCCCACGATCCAGATGGAATTTGCGGTCAACGACGGCCCTCTGTCCGGCCAGGACGGCAAGCTGGTCACGGCCCGGCACATTTGGGAACGGCTCCAGCGCGAAGTCCGCACCAACGTCGCCTTGCGCATTGCGCAGACCTCGGACCCCAAACTTTTCTCCGTGGCCGGCCGCGGCGAAATGCAGATCGCCATTCTCGTGGAGCAGATGCGACGCGAAGGCTACGAAGTTCTGGTCAGCCGCCCTGAGGTGCTTTGGAAAAAAGGTCCCAACGGCGAAGCCTACGAACCGATTGAAAAGTTGTTCGTCGAGATTCCGCAGGAACACATGGGGCCGATCATGGAAAACCTCGCCTTCCGCAAGGCCGAGATCGTCAACATGAGCCACCACGGCAGCCAGGTCACCATCGAGGCCATCGTCCCGATGCGCGGATTGATCGGGTTCGAGACCGACCTGGTCAACTCCACCCGCGGCATGGGCGTGATGAGCCATCTGTTCCACGAATACGGGCCGGATCGCGGCGAGATTGCCGCGCGCAAGAACGGCAGCCTGGTCAGCATGGAAGATGGCGAAGCCACCTCCTACGCCCTGGATTCCATCCAGGAACGCGGCCGCCTGATGGTCGAGCCCGGCGAGAAGGTTTACCGCGGCATGATCGTGGGCGAAAATGCCCGCGAGAACGACATCCCGGTCAATCCGGTGAAGGAAAAGAAGCTGACCAACATGCGGTCACAGGGCGACGGCAAAGGCATCCAGCTCAGCGCGCCGCTCAAGCTCAGCCTCGAACGAGCGCTCGAATACATCGACGTCGACGAATACGTCGAGGCCACGCCGAAGAACCTGCGCCTGCGGAAGAAGATCCTCGACGAGAACCAGCGCAAACGCGCCGAGAAGGGCCGCGTCTTGCGGTTTGTCGAGTAGGTCGTTGATCGGTCGAGCCCGCTCGCTGATCGCCTTTCGGTCACTCGGCATCAGGTTCGGGCACGTCCACCTCAGCCTGGGCCGGAACGATTAGCCGGGCTTGCGATTAGCCGGGCTTGAATTCCCGGCGCGGCTTCAAAGCCGTTTGATGTGTACGCTCCCGGCCGTGGTGCGAAGCACGACCGACTTGCCGCCTCCGTTGACCACGCCTTTGAGATGTTGGCGGGTCGGCTTGTTCTCCACGGTCATCGGTAAATCGACCGTCACCGTGCCGGCCGTCGTGCTGGCCTCCAGGTCGAAGGCCGCATTGCCCGGGGCACGCAACGTCACCGCGCCACCGCCGCTGGTCAGCTTGATGTCGTTGGCCACGCCTGGGACCGAGGCGGAAATGGATCCGCCTCCGGTTGCACCGTTGATCGTGCCGGCGATGCCATCCAGGTCGATGTTGCCTCCACTGGTCTTCACCGAGACTGCTCCGTCGAAACTCTTGACCGATACCTGGCCTCCGGCGGTCATTCCCTCCAGGGAGCCGCGTCCTCCATCGACCTGAATTCCGCCCCCGCTGGTTTTTAATTTCAGCGGGCCATCGCATCCGTTTGCTTTGATCCGGCCGCCGGCGGTCTGTGCTTCGACCGGACCCTTCAGGTTGGAGAAAGCGAGGTCCCCGCCGCCGGAGCTCGCCTTGGTTTCACCTTCCAGATCGCGAACCGCCAACGTGCCGCCCGCGGTCTTCAGGCGCACGTTAAAGCGGGCGGGCACGACAATCGTATACTTCCCCTGGGTGGTCTTGACTCCGTTGGAGCCCCTGCCTTCCTTTCGTGGCGCGATGGAACGAACCGTGACCGTATCGCCATCCTGGGTGACACTGACCGGACGCTCCTGCAGGTAAGCCTCTTCCTCGGCCGGGTCGGCCCGCTTTACCCTTCGCCAGACGCGAATCTCGGCCTCATTCGCGGCGTGGGTGGAGACATCGACCGCGCCAAATTCGGCCTCGACGATCAGTGTGCCGCCGGGCGACACCGTGAATTTCCGTTCCAGGTTGTCTTCAGTTTCTGCCCACGCGCCGGTGGCGGCAGACCACGCGGCCAGGGCGATGCACGCGCGAACGCGGTTGGAATGGAGGAAATGGGATGCAGCAGGTTTCATGGTTCTGGGAGTCGATGTTTAACCATTCGTCGTCGATGGTTTGTCGTTCGGCTCCACCATTTGGGTCGCTGAGATTGCTCTGGTCGACGATTTTTTTGGTCCGAGCTGATCCACTCCTGAAACGGTGCCACTCCTGCAAAAAGGCCAGCCATTCCATGCTCAGCCGGAACGATTCAGTTGGGCGGCGGCCGGTCGCGCCGCAGATTCTTGCGCAGGCCAAGGCGTGAGGAGCGCGCGTATTGAGATGAAATACGTAAGCGACGAACAACGAAGGCCTTCGCAAGAAGATCAAGCAAACGGCGGCTGGCCAACTGAATCGTTCCGGCTTAGATGCGCCGATCCCGGGCCAGTGAAACCGCGATCAGTTCGCGGCCGTTGTGGACGTAGATCGATCGATTGGCAAACGCCGGGGGGCACCAGAGAATGTCCCGGCCCCGCGTGTGTTCGACCGTGTCGAGAAGCTTCGCACGACTGAGGATGTCCAGGCCCTTCGGGCTCAAACGGGTCAGCAGCAGTTCCCCTTGATCATTCCACATCCAGCACCGGTCCGCCTGCTCGACCAGGAAAGCCTGGCCGAATAACGCCTTGCTGCCATTCCCTGTCGCGAACGATTCCCACTTCCGATCCCCCGTCGCCAGATCGAGACAACGAAACTCGCCGAAGCCGCAGAGACCGTAAATGTAGCCGTCGCGAATCACCGGCGTGCACATCGTCGTATGCAGTCCATCGTCGAACTCCGAGCGCCGCTTGCTGCGGCGATTCCAGACCATCTTCGGTTCTGTCCCGCCGACCTCGAGCAGCATGGAGCCCTGATAAAACGAGCTGAGGAAAAGGCGCGTTCCGGCCAACCGGGGCATCGCGATGGTGACCTCCGGCCGCTGGGGTTTGCCGTCCACCGGATAAGGATGCGTCCAGCGCACCTGGCCGGTCTCGGGTGCAAGCCCGGCCACCCCGTCCGGATGCCAGACAATGAGTTCGCGGCGGCCGTTCACCGTGTGGATCGTCGGGGGCGCATAGCCAATCTCCTTCGTGGAAAGCGCCCGCCACAGCTCCTTACCGGTGTCTTTGTGAAACGCGACCACGGCGCTGTTCGATCCGCCGACCAGACAAATCAGCCGTTCGCCATCCAGCAACGGATGCGCCGCATATCCCCACACCGGCGGTTCATCCGTATAATCCTTCAACATGTCGCGCTCCCAAATCACGCGGCCGTCACGCGCGTTCAAGGCCTTCAAATGCCCCATGGCGCCCAGCACATAGACACGGCCGTCTGCAACCACCGGCGTGGCCCGAGGACCGGCTGGATACGAAATGCGATACGGAACGTCATAGGTGTGCTCCCAAACTTTTGCACCGGTTTGGGTATCGAGACAAAGCACGCGCTCGTTCCCAGGCACCGTGGGGAGCGATCGATCGCCCTTGGCCCGCTCCGGTGGTTTGCCCGCCGCGCGATCGAGGAGAAACAAGCGCTGCCCGACCACTGCTGGGCCCACGTAGCCAGCGTTCACCGGGACACGCCAGCTTGGCTTCAGCTCGTTGGTCGCGAACTTTTCCAGAAGCCCATTCTCCCGCCACACACCGTCACGCTCCGGTCCCATCCACTGCGGCCAATCGTCGGCCCGCGCGGGGCCAGCGAAGAACCAAGACAATACGATCCCGCCCGTGAGCAGTCGGCGAAGCGTGCCAGTGAAGCGAATCATGGTATTTGCGGTTTTTGATTTTAGAAGTGCGATTTAGGGACGGGTCAAACGATGAGCCTTCGCGCAGGCATTGGGACGACGCGGCCGCGAATTCACGATCGACAAATCGCCCATCGCCAATGTCGCCAATTGCAAATGGGCCTTCCTCATCTGCGTCTCCGCTCAAGCACGGCATCGATGCCGGCGTGGCCAGTTGTGCGTTGGTTCTCATCCCGGGGAACGCCGGCGGCGAGCAGCAGCTCGACGACGCGCGGAAAGTCCCCGTTCGGATGGCGTCGCGCGACGACGCAGCTGTAGATCGCGTAGCCAAGCGCGGTGGCGTTGTGACCGGGATCACGTCGATCAACCGGGTGCCCGCGCTGGAGCAGCAGTTCCACCAGCGCAGCATCGCCGCACCAAGCCGCGTTGTGCAGTGGAAGAAACCCATGGTTCCGCTCCGGCACGTCGACCGGGAAACCAATGTCCAGCATCAGTCGCACGGCTTCGACGTTCAGGTTTGTTTCCCAACAACACTTGGCCAGCAGCCCCTTGTCATCGTCGTCGAGTTCCGTCACCAGCCGCGGATTTGCCCGGACCAGCCGCTCGGCCGTCGCGCGATCGACCAGCATGCAGGCGACCAACAGCTGCGTCCGGACGGGCGATCGCGACCGCAGCAGCTCGAAGAGTTCACGATGTCCCCGGTGCCAGGCGATCTCATGGGGCGACTGGTTGAAGCCCAGGGTCCACTGATAAATGGTCCCGCCACGACCTTGAAATCCAATCCCAGGAAATGGCCCCTGATTGTGCCCGATACGATGCGTGACGCGGACCGGCTCGTCCGCGAGCAGCTTTTCAGCAAGGGTCAAGTCGTTCAACGCGGCCGCCATGAAGAGGTCCGAACAGGCGCCGCGCTCGAGCAGGAACCTCGTCACGTCAGGCGCATCGCCGATTCGCCATTGCGCCGGAGTCGAATCGTGGTCGTCATCTCGCGGATCCAATTCCGCGCCGCGCTCGACCAGCAATCGAGCGGTCTCCACATTGCGAGCGAAATGCAATGGATGCCCACCGTCGCCGCCCTTGGCCCGCACCAAGGTCGGCTGTTGATCGAGCATCGAACGCAGACGGCCGGCCAGCCCTATTGCCGCTGCCGCATGGACTGTAATCGTTGCGCCGCGCTGGATGAAATGTTCGGCTACCGTCGCGGAAACCCTGTTCAACCCGAATCCGGGCGCCCAACACTCGCTCACCCGTTGTGGCGTCAGGCCGGAAGCCCCGAGAGCACTCGCCATCTCGATGCTGCGGAGGGCGCCGAGTGTCGTCAGCACAGCCGAACCACCTTCGAGCCTCGCAAAGTGCTGCGCAAAGATATCGCCCTGGCGGTCGAGTATCCTGGAAACTGCGGAGCGATCGTCTGCCTCAACCAGCGGAAGGAGGGTTTCGAGGAGATTCATGGCCGCAATTTCGTGGAGTTGTCGTTCATCCGGGTAAAATCGCGCAGGTCGCGAATCAAAAATCGCCTCGTGTCGCTCACTCGTATCGTAAAGCTTCCATCGGATCGACCCGCGTCGCCCGCCGCGCGGGCAGCCATCCGGCCACCATCGCCACGGCGACCAGCAAAGTGCCCGCCGCCGCAAAGGTCCACGGATCCAGCGCGCCGATCCCGACCAGCAAGCTCGAGAGCAAAGGCATGGTGGCCAACGCGGCGAGCAGGCCGACGGCGAGTCCGCCCAACGTCAGGCGCAGGCCGTTCATGAGGATGAGTTTCAGCACGTCGTCTTTCGCCGCGCCCAGCGCCATGCGAATGCCAATCTCCCGCGTCCGTTGACTGACCGCGAACGCCATGACGCCGTAAACCCCCATCATGGCCAGCAACAGAGCCGTCGCGCCGAGGATGACCAGCACCATGGCGGCCACCCGATGAGTGAGCAGAGAGAAGTCAGTGACCTCGTTCATGGGCACCACGATCGCAGGCTGCACCGTCGGGTCGATTTGGCTGATCTCCCGCCGCAAGGCGCCGGCCAGCGACATGGGATCGCCGGCGGTGCGCACATGGACGTTCATGTTGGGGGAATAAAACTGCGCCAGTGGGATGTAAAAATGGCCCATGGCCGGCTCGTTCAAGCGTCGGTACTTGGCGTTTCGGGCGACTCCAACAATCGTCACTTCACGACGGCCGAAGACGGTAATGCGGCGGCCCAAGGGGTTTTGGCCGGGCCAGAATCGATTCGCCAAAGTCTCGTTGACGATCACTACGCCGGGAGCGCCGGCCACGTCCGTGGCTTGGAAATCGCGACCTGCGATCAGGGGCAGCCGGAGCGTCTCCCAATAACCTGGGCTGATCGTATTGAAGTTGAAACTCATCGATTCCGTGGGCTGCGGCAGGTAACCGTCGACGCTGATGCGGCTCGATCCGCCGCCTTCCGGTCCCAGGGGCACATACGATCCGAGGCTCGCTCTCTCCACGCCCGGCATGGACTGCAGACGCTCGAGCAGTTGTCGATAAAAGCGCTGGCCGTCTTCGCTACCATAACCCTGCCCGCCGAGACGGATATTGGCGAGGAGGACCCCATTGGGATCAAACCCGCGGTTCATGGTCCGGGCATGACGAAAGCTCTGGGCGCAGAGACCGGCTCCGATCAACAAGAGGACGGCCAACGCCATTTCCGACGCGACCAACAGCCCGCGCAAACGCTGGCGCCCTGGTGACTGGCCCCGTCCGTCTTTCAGGGCGCCATTGGGATCCGGTCGCGTGGCTTGCCAGGCTGGCGCCAGGCCGAACAAAAGTCCCATGCCCACCGCCGCCGCCAGCATGAAGGACAGGCCCTGAAGATCCAGCTGCGGATCCAGCACCACCGGAAGAAACGTGATCGGAAACAGCCCGCGCATGGCCTCGGTGAGCCCGATGGCACAGGGTATCCCCCCCGCGACACCCAGCAGGGCAAGGAGAAGGCTTTCCGTCAGAAACTGGCGCAGCAACCGTCCGCGGCCGGCGCCCAGGGCCATGCGCACGGCGATCTCGCGTCCCCGGCTCTGGGCACGGGCGAGGAGCAGGTTGGCGATGTTTACCGCAACGATGAGCAGGACAAGGAGCGTCACCGCAAACAGCACGCTCAACAGCGGCAGGAGCACGCCGGGCGCGCCCCATGGCGATTTCCACAACGGCACCGCGGCAATCCGCAGATTTCGGTTGCTGGTGGGAAACTCTTGTTCCCACTGCCGGGCGATGGTGTCCAGAGCCGCCTCGACCTGCCCGGGACTCACGCCGGGCGCCAGCCGCGCAATGGTATGAAGCCAACGATTCCCCCGCATCTCGAAAAACGTCTGATGCGATCCATCGCTGGTCAGCTGGCCGTGCATCATCAATGGCGCCCAGAGATCGAAGGACAGCCCACCCATCGTGCCGCGAAAATCCGTCGCCGCAACGCCAACGACGGTGAACGCATGACGATTGAGGGTGATCTTCCGCCCAATGATGTTCGTTTCGCCTTGGAACCGTCGTTGCCAAAAGGCGTGACTCAGGACCACGACGGGATGTCCCCCTGGGACCGACTCTTCGTCCGGCAGAAACGTGCGACCCAGCAACGGGCGCACTCCCAGCACGTCGAAAAAATTGGCCGTGACCATCTGACCCCACACCCACTCCGGCTCCTGCCCGGCATGCAAACTCAGGGGCCCGTATTGCGACGCGACTACGCCAGCGAACAGTTCCTTGTGTTCCGCCAGCTCCCTTGCTTCCGGATATGACATCGTGTCGATGAGTCCTCCGCTGATGTGCCGGGGCAGAAGCACAACGAGCCGGTCCATCTCCGCGACGCCCGGCAACGTGCGCAACAGCACGGATTGAATCCAGCTGAACGCCGCGGTGTTAGCCCCGATGCCCAGCGCGAGCGTCAGCGCGGCGACCGCGGTAAAGCCCGGGCTTTTTAGCAGCTGGCGAAGGGCAAATTTGAGATCGTGCATGGATTGGCGATTTCAGATTCTAGATTTGCGATTGGGTTGCTTGCAGATCCACGGCCCGTTCGCGCAGTTGGGCACGCCTTGGGCATCTGCCAGCCGCGGTCGACTGGCTGGCGCCAGTCTCGGTCGCTGATGTTGACGAGGCCGGGAGCCACGCGCACCCAGCTTCAATCGCAAATCGGCATGCGCAAATCCAAAATCGAGATCGCTCATCCTTCCGTCCTCAATGCGATGATGGGATCCACCCGGGTGGCGCGTCGGGCCGGCCACCAACATGCCAGGATGCCGGTGGCGAGCAGCAGAAGGCCGACCGCCCCGTAGGTGGTGGGATCAAACGAGGAAGTCTCGAACAACATGGATTGCAGCCAGCGCGAGGCCGCCAGCGCCGCGCCAATTCCGGCCAGCAAACCGACCGACAGCGTGCGCAGTCCGCTGCCCAGCACCAGGCGCATGACGTTGGCACGCTGCGCACCCAGCGCCATGCGAATGCCCAGCTCCGACGTGCGTTGCGACACGCTGCAACTCATCACGCCATAGAGGCCGACCGCCGCCAGCACCGCCGCCAGCGCGGCAAAGACACCCAGGACGAGCACGGTGAAGCGTCGTTGTGCGGTGGCTTGGGCGAGCATTTGGTTCATCGGTTGCAACAGGTGCAGGGGCTGATCCGGGTCCACCGCCCACACCGCCTCCCGGACCAACCCGGCCATGGACTGAACGCCGGCCTGACCGCGCACCACCAGGCTGAGCGCCGGATTGGACCGAAAGAAGCCCGGCTGCTGGCGGAGCGGGACAAACACCTGTTCGTCCGGTTGCTTTTCCAAGCCGGCATTGCGCGCGTCGTTCACCACGCCCACCACTTCAATCCACCGAGGCGGATCGCTGCGCCCGATCTCGATCCGTTGCCCAACGGGCTCTCCGCCCGACAGAAATCTTCGAGCAAACGCTTGATTCACGACACACACCGCGACCGCATCCTCACGGTCCCCGGCATTCAGTTCTCGCCCTCGCAACACGCGCATGCCCATGGTGCGGAAATAGTCGAGGCTCACGCCCGTATAGCCCGTCGCCGGTGATTCGCTCGGCGGCGGCGTGGGCTGCCCCTCGATCCGCAGAATGTAACGCGCCCAACCCTGCAAAGGCAGGTGAGTCGAGACGGCGGCCGCGGCAACCTCAGGTTTCGCGGTGAGGCGTTGCAGCACGTCGTCGGCGAACTGGTTCCGGCGTTGGCCGGCGGCATATTTCACCGGTGGCAATTCCAGCCGCGCCGTCATCAGCAACTCCGGCTGGAATCCAAGATCGATGGCGAGCAGGCGATCAAAGCTGCGGAGCAACAAGCCGGTCCCCACCAGCACCACGACGGCGGCCCCGGTTTGAAACACCACCAGACCGCGTCGCAACCAGCCGACCGAACCCGTCACGCGCTGGCCCGCGCCCTTCATCGCGTCGTGCGGACTGGTCTGGGCAAGCCTCCACGCCGGCATCAACCCGCACAAAACCCCCGTAACCGCGCAGGCCAACGCCGTAAAGGCAAACGCCGTTCGATCCAACGCGACCTGATCCAGCCGCGGCATTCCGGCCGGAGCGAGCGCCAGCAGGCCTTGCAGAAGGCCATAGGCCAACAACAGTCCGGCCGCGCCGCCGGCCAGCGACAGCAACATCGCCTCAGTCAACAGCTGGCGGACGAGACGTCCCCGCGGCGCGCCCAACGCCGCGCGAACCGCCAACTCGCCCCGGCGGATGCTGCCCCGCGCGAGCAGCAGGTTCGCCACGTTCACGCAGGCCATCACCAGCACGGTGACCACCGCTGCCAGCATGACCAGCAACGCCGGGCGCATTCCCTTCACCACATCCTCCAGCGCCGGCTGCACGAATGCCGTCCAGCCCTTGAGCGCATCCGGATGCTGCTGCTCAAGCGCAGCCATGAAGGTCGTCAGTTCCGCCTGCGCCTGGGCCAGCGTCACGGCGGGCGCCAGCCGGCCAAGGACGGACATGTGCTTGAAGTTGCGATCCGCCAGCGCTTCCTCGCTGAACACCTTCGGCACCCAGAACCGAGCCTGGGCCGGCGATTGAAATTTCGGCGGCATCACGCCCACCACTTCCCGTTCGCGTCCGTTCACCGTGATGACTTTGCCAATGATGTTCGTGTCGGCGCCGAACCGTTCCTGCCAGACGCCATGCCCGAGCAGCACGACGCCGTCGTGGCCGCGGCTGAAATTTTCCGGCGTGAAGCCATTCCCGCGGGCCGGGCCGACGCCGACGACGCGAAAATAATCCTCGCTAACCAGCGCACCGTTGTGACGTTCGGGCGGCCCGCCGTTTCCGGCGAGATTGACGGCTGCGGACTGCCAGCAGGCGAGCGCTTCGAAGGACTTCAGCTCGCGGTGCCAGTCCACGAATTGGGCGGCGGCGGCCGGCACTTGTGCATTCTGGGCGCTCAATGTCTTCCGCTCCCAAAGGCTGACCAGACGGTCCGCGTCCGGGAGGGGAAGCGGCTTCAGGAGCACCGCGTTGACGACGGTGAACACCGCCGTGTTGGCGCCGATGCCGAGGGCCAACGTCACGACGGCCAAGGCTGCGAAGCCGGGATTCTTCAGCCATTGGCGCAGGGCGAATCTCAAGTCGTTCATAAATCGGGGAAGGTTCCAAATTCGCCGGTGCCGCGGGTGCGACAGGGCAAGTCATCAGGCGATCGGGTGAGCGCCGGTTTCATTTTGCACCGTGTTTTCGCAGCCGCTCGGCAATCTCCGGATGTCCACGCCGGATCGCCCAGGCGAGAGGCGTGGCCCAAGGCGGATCGTCCGGACGATTGGGCTGGGCCCCGCGCTCGAGCAGAAATTCGACCATCGATTTCTGGCCGAACTTCGCCGCCCACCCGAGCGGGGTGGAACAGATGTCTTCGTCGCGCGCGTGCAGGTTCGCGCCGTGATCCAGAAACTGACGCGCCATTTCGATGTCGCCGTTCCGGGCCATATGATGCAGAGGCGTGATGCCGAGCCAATCCGGAGCGCTCGCGTTCATCCCGTGTTGGAACAGAAGTTCATTCAACTCCCGCGTCTTCGCCCCCACCGCCCACCCGGGAAACTCCACCTGCCGGGGCAGGTCAGGTTGATAGCGCAACATCAGCCGGACAAACCCTTCGTGGCCTTCACTGGCGGCATTGGCCAGCGCCTCGGGATCGTTGGCCAGCGCCGGGTTGGCCGCAAAAACTGCGGACGCCGTCCGCAGGTCATTGTAGTAAGCCTGCAGGTGCACCGCGCGGGCTGCACCGTGGACGCAAAGCAGGTCGATCATCTTTTGGTCCTGGTTCGAGATCGCCCGACTCAAGGCGTCGGCTGAACTCTCGACCTCCGCATTGGCGTGGGCACCGCGCGCCAGGAGCAGCTCCGCAACCGCGTAGTGACCGTTGGCCACCGCCGAGTAGAGTGCGTGTCCACGCGGAGCGATGCCCACTTCCGGCAGGTTCGGATCGGCGCCGCGGTCGAGCAGCAGCCGCACGATCTCCAGATGGCCGCGGGCCGCGGCATTCTTGATCGGCGCGCCGCCCCCAAGGTAACCCGACCCATAGTCCGACGGCTGGTTCACCGAAGATGGCTCGAGATCCAACAGCTCCCGGACCCGGGCGATGTCTCCGGTGGCGCAGGCCATGCCGAGATCAATCGTGGCCCCTCGGCTGACCAGGTGTTGATAGACTTCCTCCGGCTTCGTCGGCCAATCCTTCGGAACATCGCGCCAGCCTCGATAGTGGTAGTCGCCGTTCGTCAGGTGAATGGGCCGCCCGCCATCGGCGCGGCGGGCATTGATGTCAGCCCCGCGCCGGAGCAACTCGTCGATGAACTCCAGCTGTCGGGTCATCACCGCCCAGTGGATGGGCTGGTTGGACCGTTTGTCGCCGGCGTGCAGCCGTTCCGGCGACGCATCCAGCAGCGCCCGCATTTCCGCCAGATCATGGTTGCGGATGGCTGCGGCAACGGGCTCGCCGCGCGGGGATGCTCCGTAGCGCCGGGCGAGGGTTGTTTCCAGCAGGTGCTGCATCGCGGTATATCCTCGATCCTGCGCGATCTCGAGCAGGCTATCGTTCACCGCGAGGCCGTTGGGGTCATGATCCCGCTCGAGCAGGTAGGCGACGATGTCGAGGCGGTTCTCCCGCACGGCGAAGTAGAGGGGTTTGCGGTAACCGTGCTGGCAACGGACCAACGACGGATCCTTGGCCAGCAATTGTTTCACCGCATTCAGATCGCCCGCGATGCAAGCACAGAACAGCGCCCAGACATCCGTGCCAGTTCCGGACGACCATTCCAGCGGCTCGTTCGATTTCAGGGGATCGGGTTGGGTCATGCTTTGCTCAGGGACAAGGGACGATCGACAGGAGACCGGCAGGCGAATCGAAGAATCGAAAATATCGCAATTCGGAATTCGCTAATCGGAAATTGGAAATGCCTTCATTCATGGCGCAGGGCCTTGATGGGATCGATCCGGGCCGCGCGGCACGCGGGCAGGAGAATGACGGCGAACGCGATCAGCCCAAGAACGGCGACTGCTCCGGCGAAGACGAGTGGGTCGCGGGCTTTGACTTCGAACAGCTGTGTTTCCAGCAGCCGGGTCAGTGCCCCGGCGCCCAGAAGGCCCAGGAGCATGCCGGCGCCCGCGGGCTGCAGGCCGCCTTTCAAGACCAGGCGGACAATATCGGTCCGTTGCGCGCCAAGCGCCGAGCGGATGGAAAACTCGCGGGCCCGCTGCCCGATGGCATGAGCCAGCACGCCGTAGATGCCGAGGCACGCTAGGCCCACAGCGAGCACAGCGAACAGTCCGATCAATACGAGTGTCGTGCGCGGCCCAGCTACGGATCGATCGACCGATTGCTCCAGGGTGCGAATGTTGGCGATCGGTTGATCCGGGTCCACCGACAACACCGTTGATCGAATGGTCTCAGTCAGCGTCGCCGGAGGCAGCGCGCTGCGCACCGTTATGCTCGTCGACGGCAGTGAGAACGCCTGCCCCGCGTAAAAGGTCGGGAACGGCTTGGTCTGCATCGACACGTTGCGCACCGGCGCAACGATCCCAACGATCTCCCATCGGTTGCCCGCCACGTTCAACGCGCGGCCGATGGCATCTTCATCTGGAAACAGGTCGTTCGCGAGGACGGTATCGATGACGATCGCACGGCGCGCCGTGGCCTGGTTATCCTCAGATCCGATCAACCGTCCGCGCAACAGCGGAATGCCCATCGCGGCAAAGAAATCGCCACTGACATAGTTGCAGGACACGAGGTAGTCCTGGCGCGGCGGACGGTCGGCGCGGCTCGCCATCTCGGTGAAACCGCGGTTGCTGAGGGGGAGCGCGTTGCCGGCCCCGACCTTCTCAACCCCGGGCAGCGCGGCGAGGCGGCCCGTCAACTCCTGCACAAAATGGAGACGGTCCGCTGTTTTCGGGTACTTCGCGGCAGGGAACGAAAGGTCAAAGGCCAGCGTTTGTTTTGGATTGAAGCCGGGATTCTGGTCGAGCAGTCGGACAAAGCTCCGCAGGAAAAGGCCGGCGCCAATCAGCAGGACGAGGGTCAGCGCAAACTCCGACACGACCAGCCACGATTGGGCGCGGCGTTGCGTGGCCGAGGTCGATCCGCGCTCGGACTCCTTCAAGTCTTGATTGAGATCGGTGCGGCTCGCCCGCCAGGCGGGGAAAACTCCAAAGGCAAGTCCGCATCCCGCCGAGACGACGACGGAGAATGCGAGCAGTTTCCAGTCGAGAACCGGCTGGAGCAGTTGCGGCAATTGACCGGCCACGAAGCGAGTCAGCACCCCGATGCTGACCTGCGCGACGAGCAATCCGGCGACACACCCGACGCCCGCCAGCAGCAGGCTTTCGATCAGGAGCTGACGGAAGATGCGCCAGTGGCCGGCACCGAGCGCCACCCGAATGGCCATCTCGCGACCGCGGGCGCTACCCCGGGCAAGCATCAGGTTGGACACGTTTGCGCAGACAATCAGCAACACCAGGACGACCGTGCCCAGGAGAACCAGGAGCATGGGTCGTGCGCGGCTGGCGTAAACCTCATGCAACGGCACGACCAGAACACTCCAGTCCTTCTTGAATGCCGGATACTGACTGACGAGCTGCGCCTTGATCCCGCGCAGTTCGCTCTGCGCTTCTTCGACCGTGGTTCCCGGCGTCAGCCGGGCGATCACCTCGCGAAAATGACCGGCCCGGCCCCAACTCGATCCCGGGCCGTCGATGACCGTCGGTACCAAGTATTGCACCTGATCGTTCAACAGCGCTTGGGGTGGAAGAATACCGACGATTGTGTGCGGCACTTGATCCAGGGACAAAGTGCGGCCGACGACTCCAGCGTCGCCACCAAAGCGCGCCTGCCAGTAGGCATGGGTCAGGATGGTGATTCGTGCGTCGCCCGAAGGGCGATCCTCGCCCGCGACAAAATCCCGGCCCAGGAAAGGACGGATGCCCAGCACCGAGAGAAAATCGGAGGAAACCTTCCAACCAGCCACGCGCTCGGGCGTTCCCGCGCCGGTCAGGTTTTGTTCGGTACCCTCGTAAACCGCCAGGTGAGAGAACCGCGTGCTGTGCTCCCGCCAATCCTTAAAGGCGCCGCCCGAAACCGAGTTCCGATTGAGCCCGGGCATCGCCTCGAAAATCTGGACCAACCGGCCGGAATCCGGATACGGCAGTGCCCGCAGCAGCACCGAGTCAATCAGGCTGAAGATGGCGATGTTGGCCCCGATGCCCAGCGCGAGCGTAGTTACGGCCACGGCGGCAAATCCAGGGTTCTTGAGCAGTTGGCGGATGGCGAAGCGGAAATCATTCATTGCTCAGGGCTTTCACAGGTGTCGCCAAAAGGCGCATCGGATCGGAACGTAGCCCTGCTCGCATGCCCTGTGCCATCGAGTGCAGTCCCGCGTAGCGCGAGTTCCGTGCGGCGATCCGCCATAAAAGCGCTCAATTCCAATCCCGATCCAGCTCTCGATCCGGGGCGTCGTCCCACTGGCGGGACGGCGTCGTCCCACAAGTGGGACGGGCGGACAGGCGTGACCGTAGAGCTGAGAGGTATAGGTTTCGGTGGAGGTTTCATGGCCGGACGAGCGCCACGCGACCACCAATATGGTCATGGCGACGGTGGGGTTCGAACCGCAGGCGAAAGGCGGACTGGCACGGCCAGCCATCAGCAGTCCTTGCACCACCAGGTTCGTCATTCGTTCCTCAGCGCCTCCATCGGGTCCACGCGAGCCGCGCGGCGGGCGGGCAGATAACACGCGGTCAACGCCACAAAGACGATCAGGACTGCGACCGTCGTGAACGCCGGGATGTCATTCGGGGCCACTTGGAACAGGGCATCCTTGATCAGGTGCGTTGCGCCAAGGGCCATGACCATGCCGATCGTCACCCCGACAATCGCCAACCTGGCGCCGAGTCCCATGACGAGGCGGAGCAGGTCGGCGCGACTGGCGCCGAGGGCGACGCGCAAACCGAACTCCCGCCTGCGTTGCGAAGTCGAGAACGCAACCACGCCGAAAATTCCGATCGTCGCCAGGGTCAAGGCTAGCGCCGCCAGCAAGCTCAACAAGAGCGTGCGAAAACGAGCCAGACGCCACGACTCGCCCAGATGCTGTTCCATGGTCAGCATCGGCCCCGTCGATTGATCGACGTCCAGCCGCTGGACCTCCCGGGCGACCGCCTCGGCGAAGCCACGCACCGCTGGCGCACCCCGAGTCACCACCCACATCGAGGCTTCGTTGATTTGCTGGTAGTGCATGTAGAGTTGCGGCATAGGCCCGCGCTCCGCCCCGCGCTGATACACATGCCCGGCAATCCCGACAATGGTGAACGGTTCGTTCCCCTGACCTTCGATGTGCACGCGTTTGCCCATCGGATCGACCCCCGGAAAGTGTCGATTCGCCAGCGTTTCATCCACGATGAGCACGCGGGGCGTCTTGTCCGTGTCATGATCGTCGAACTTTCGTCCACGCAACAACGGAATGCCCATGGTCGCCAAATAATTCGGAGTGACGTAGTTGAACCCGGCGGTGGGCTCACGCCCGGGTTCGAAGGCAACACCCGATTCCTTGAACCACACGGTGGTTTGGCGATCCGCGATGGGCAGCGCGCAAACCAACGCCGACTTTTCCGCACCCGGCAGCGCGCGAACCCGGTCGTGCAGGGTGCGAAAGAACACTTTGTCCTGGCCGTTGACGTGATATCGCCAAGGCAGACTGACCCGGACCGTGGTGAGATTCTCCGGCCTGAATCCAAGGTCCACCCGGCCCAGATTTTGGAAACTCTGCACCAACAGTCCCGCTGTGATGAGCAGGACAACCGCGATGGCGATTTCGCCAATCACCAACGCATGGCGCGATCGATGGCGGCCCGCGCCATCGGTTGAGCTCTTGCCTCCGTCTTTCAAATGTTCGACTAGATCCGGACGCGAGGCCGTAAGCGCAGGAATCAGCCCGAACACGATGCCGGTCAGAATCGTGATGCCCAGCGACGCCAATAAGACGGTGCGATCGAGGGTGGCTTCCTGGATGCGCGGCACGTCCTTGGGAGCGAGCGCGAGAATTCCGTCGAGTCCCAGCCGGGCCAGCACCACACCCAACGCCCCGCCCAGGAGCGCCAGGAGCACGCTTTCCGCCAGGAGCTGTCGGATCAGGCGCCGTCGTCCGGCCCCCAGTGCGGCCCGAAGCGCAATTTCCTTTTGCCGGGCCAGGCCGCGCACCAATTGCAGGTTGGCCACGTTGGCGCAGGCGATCAGGAGCACCGAGGCCACCGCGCCGAAGAGCAGCAGCAACGCCGGCTTGAAGTCGCTGACCAAATCCTCAGGCAACGGAACGAGCGAACTTCCCATGCCCTCGTTCGCCTCGGGAAAAGCCTTCACCAAACGCTCGGTGATGCCCCGAAACTCGCTCTGAGCTCCGGGCAGCGATTGACCATTCTTCAATCGCCCGATGACCAGGTTGAAATGGTCGGACCGCTTGCTGCCAATTTGATCCGGAGTCATGGCATACGGGACCCAGATCTCCGCCCGCTCGGGAAACCGAAAGGACGGTGGCATCACGCCGGTGACCACGTACGGTTTGCCCTCCAGTCCAATGGTCGTGCCGATCAGTTTTGGGTCGCCCCCGAAACGCCGGACCCAAAGGTCGTGGCTCAACAAAACGACATCTGCGCGGCCCGGAATGTTTTCGTCCGGTGAGAAGGACCGTCCGAGCAAAGGCGAGACGCCCATCACTTCGAAGAACTCTTCGGAGACACGGCTGGTGCGCACCTCGGCGGGACTGGGAGTTCCGGTGAAGTGAAAGTCGGCCAGTCGATAGTAAGCGAGGTGGGAGAACGACCGACTCTGGGCTTTGTAATCCTGAAAATTCAGCAGCGAAGTGCGGGCTCGGAAATGTTTGGCGGCAGGCCGGGTTCCCCAGACCTGCACGATTCGGTCGGGATCGCCAAATGGCAACGAGCGCAAGATAACGGCGTGCGCCACGCTCAACAGCGCTGTGCTGGCGCCGATGCCGAGCGCAAGCGTGAGCACGGCGACGGCGGTGAAGCCGGGGTTTTTCAGCAACTGGCGGAAGGCGAATTTGAGATCATTCATGGCGTAGAGCCTCCATTGGAGAGATTCGGGCGGCACGCAGGGCGGGCAACAACGAGGCCACGAGGATGGCGATGGCCACAGTCGCCACTGTTAAAGCAATCGTCGGGACGTGAAATGACGGAACACCAAAGAGAATGGTCTCCATCGTCCTACCGGCGGCCCAAGCGCACATGCAGCCAATCAGGCAGCCGACCGCAAGCAACCTCGTGCCGAGGCACAGGAATTGTCGTCGGACGTGACTGGGCGTCGCGCCGAGGGCCATGCGAACGCCCACTTCGCGACGACGCTGCGACACCGCGTAGGCCAGCACGCCGTAGGCTCCAAGCCCCGCCAGCAACAGCGCCACGCCGGCGAAAAACACCGCGAGGATGGCTGGTGACCGCCGGATGACGAGGCTGTCGTCGATGCGCGTCCGCATCGACTTGAAGTCGGTCAACGGCAGGCCCGGATCGAGATAATGCACGTTCTTTTGCAGCATCGATTCCGTCACGTTCGCGGTCGCTGATGAGCGAACGATCACTTGGAAATTGTCCGACTCGCTCAAGGCCAGATAGGCGGCACCGAGCCTCGCGGTCTCTGTCAGTTGCTCCTGTTTTACCCCGCCCACGATGCCGACCACGGTGTAGGCGAACTCCGGATTGAAGATGGATGGGTCGGTGCAAAAACGGCGACCGATGGCGTCGCCGCTCGGCCAATACAGGCGCGCGAAGGTCTCGTCGATCACGGCCACTTTGGGCGCGCCTCGTTTGCAGTCCGCCGCGTCGATGAAACGTCCTTGCAGCAGGGGTATCCCCATCGCGCGAGCGTAGTCGCTCGTAACGGAGGAAAGGTAATGAAGGCGCTGCTCGCCGTCGGCGGCAGGGGCAAAGCCCTCCGGTAGAATGCCCGTGGGCAGCGAACCTTGTTTCGTGAACGGAAGAGCACTGGAAAGAGCAGCGTGCGTAACGCCCGGAATCGCCCGAAGTCGGTCGAGCAGCGCCAGGATAAAGGGAGCGTTGGCGGACTTGGCTTCGTAATTTCGCCAAGGCAAGACCAAGTGGCCGGTCAAGACGTGTGCGGGGTCGAAGCCGGGCGATTGATCGAGCGTTCGCTTCAAGCTAAGTCCAAGAACACCGGCTCCGTAGAGCAAAACGCTGGCGACCGCGATCTGTGTGACAATCAGCCCATGCCGCAGTCGATGCATCGCCGGGTTACTCGTCGCTCCGCGCGTTTCAGTTTGCAGGGATGGATGGGTTGAACCGCAAAGGTGCAGCCAGAGGATCGGCAAGGCGATGCCGATGCCCAGGGCGATTGAGATCAGAATCGCCAGCACGGCGGCGCGAGACCCGAGAAAAATCTCCGTCCCGAGCGGCAATGCATCGGCGCCCAGGAATAGCGCGACGCGCAGCGACACGACTGCCAGCACCACGCCGGCGGCGCCCCCCGCCAGGGCGAGCAGGGCGGTCTCGGTCAGAACTTCACGCGCCACGTTGCCGCGTCCCGCGCCCAGCGCCAAGCGCACGGCCATTTCCTTCATGCGCCCGCTGGCCCGGATCAAGAGCAGACCGGCCAGGTTGAACGCGCCCAGCAGGAGCAAGATCAACGCCCCGGCCTGCACCAGGAGTACGACTGGCTTCGCCGAATTTACATGGGCCGCGCGGAGAGGTTCGACCCAAGGCTCATAGGCGGCGGCCTTCAACGTCGTGCTCGACGGGTCTCGGGCGAGACGGCGCGCGTTCACGACGGCGAGTTGCGCCTGTGCCTCGGACAACCGTCGTCCCGCCCGCAGTCGCGCGACCATCTGCCCGTCGTGAGCCCGCGCGCGGTTCGTGTATCTCGTGACGGGAGAGCGCCCGTCCGGCGTGTAGCTGCCTGGCGCGTAGCGACTCACGAAGTCGCGCGTCTCGCGGAAATGAGAGGCTGGGCGATAGACCTGAGCCTTGGTGGACAAATAACGAAATGTCCCAGGCAAGACGCCAATCACCCGAATCGGCAGGCTGTCCATTGAGAATGTCCGGCCAAGGACATTGGGATCGGATCCAAAATGGTCGCGCCAGAATTGATCGGTGATGATCGCGACGCCGTCTCGCCCGTAGTTCAACTCCGCATCGGAGAAGGTGGTTCCCTTGACCAATCCAACCCCCAGGGTTTGGAAAAACTCCGGCGTGATTTCAGCGCCGGGAATTCGGCGCGCGGCATCGCGTTCGCCGACGATGTAGGTCGTCTCCCGAAAGATGGAGAGCGACTGCAACGCATCAATCTCGCCGCGACGTTCGAAGTAGTCGGCGATGGTGGCCTGGCCACGTTCCAAGCCGGAGGCCGGAAAGGCATTGTGGATTACCACGAGCCGGTCGGCGTCAGGTAGCGGCAGCGAGCGAATCAGCATCGCATCGACCACCGCAAAGACCCCCAGATTGGCTCCGATGCAAATCGCCAACGTAAGCACGGCCACCGTGGTGAAGCCGGGATTCTTCCGCAACCGGCGGAGAGCGAATCTGAGGTCGTTCATAAGTGGTGACGAGGGATGAGTGGCCAGTGATGAGTCGAGTGGAGGAGCGGCCGCGATCGAACGAGGAGATTCGAGATGTCTTCGCACGGCACGGGGTGCGTTAACTTTTTATTGTTCATGACTTGTTGTGCATCGACGATTCATTCGCTTCGCAGGGCCGCCATGGGATCGGCCTTGGCCGCGCGGCGTGCGGGCAGCCAGCAGGCCACCACCGCGGTCGTTAGGAGAAATCCGGTCACGAGAACGAGAATCAACGGGTCCCGGCTGGGAAACTCGGGAGCGACGTTGGCGAGCAGCCAGGGGATGGCGGAGGCTCCGCCGAGCCCGAGCGCCAGTCCGACCAGGCCGAGTTTCAGACCCTGTTTCAGCACGAGCGAGTGGATCTGGGAACGCGTAGCGCCCAGCGCCATCCGCAGGCCAAGCTCCGTCGTGCGCTGTGCGACGGAGCACGAAAGCACGCCATAGATTCCGATGGCCGTCAGGAGCAGGCCGAGTCCGGCGAAGGCCGCCAGCAACCGGCTCAGCAGGGTCGGGTTGGCAAAGTGTTGATCCAGGCGCTCGCGAACGGTTTTGATCTCCGCGGCCGATAGTTCCGGATCGACTTTCGCCACGACCCCGCGAAGCGCGGCAGTCACGGGTTGCACGGGACCGGCGACGCGCAGCATGACGTTCAGCCAGCGTTGCGAAAGCTGTGTCATGGGTCGATACGCTTGAAACAGAGTGTCCGGCGGCTCGAAGCTGGCGGGGAATCGAATGTCGTTGACCACACCCACCACCGTCTCCCAACGCGGATCTTTTGGATCGCCACTGCCGAGACGCTTTCCCAACGCGCTTTGTCCCGGCCAGAAATGGCGCGCCATCGATTCATTGATGACCACAACGGCCGGATGATTGGTGGTGTCGCTGGAGTCGAAGAGGCGTCCTTCGCGCACTTGCAGGCCGAGGGCGCCGAAGTAACCGCGATTGACGGACTCGTAAAACATGAGGGGCAATGGTTGACGCGCGGGTTGCCCTTCAACCTCGAAGTCACGGCTGCCGAATCCCCAGAGCGGGAGCATTGATGAAAATCCGACATGTTGGACGCCGGGCAATGCGGCGAGGCCCTCCTCAAGCTGGCTGATGACCGATTGTCGCTTCGACTTGTCTTCATACGCCGGCGACAGAAGCGCGATCTGGGCGGTCAGCATGTCATCGAGATGCCAGCCCGGATCGCGAGCGGCAAAGCGTTGCAGGCCGCTCAGGAACAGGCCGGCTCCGGACAACAAGGCCAGGGCCAGGGCGATCTCTCCGACCACCAATGTTTGTTGAAAACGCTGTTGAGCGCGGCCAATCGTGGCGCCCCGCGACGACTGTTTGAGTGCTTCGTTGGGCGGCACGCGGGACGTCAGCCAGGCCGGAATCGTGCCGAAGATCAGCACCGTGAGCCCGGCGCAGAGGCCCGAGAAGCAAAGCACGCGCACGTCCAGCCGGACTGCAAATCCGGACGCAGGAGCCAGCATACCCAGCTGACCGTTCAACAGATGATTGCAGATTGCCGCGAGCATCAATCCGAGGGCGGCGCCCCCCAGCGAAAGGAGAAGACATTCCACCAACATTTGGCGGACCAATCGACCGCGACTGGCCCCCAGCGCCGCGCGAACCGCCAGATCCCGGGAACGTGCAGTCAATCGGGCCAGCTGAAGATTCGCGAGGTTCGCGCAGGCAATCAGCAAAACCAGCAACGTCAGTCCAAACGAGAGCCAGACCATTCTTTGCACCGATTCATCCGTCGCCGACGCCAATAGCGAGACCACCCGCACGCCGATCTCCGCATTGTACGCGGGGTACTCCTCAGCCAGCCTGGCGGCCAAGGCATTCATCTCGACTTGTGCCTGGCTGAGAGACACGCCGGGCTTGAGCCGGGCCAGTTCGTTGAGCCAGTTGTTGCCACGACTCGCACGTTGCTCGGCGGTCCAACCGATCGGTTTCCAAAGATCAACTGAGCTCCAAAGACGATGCCCAAAATTTTGCGGCATCACGCCGATGACGGTGACGCTCTCGCCGTCCAACCGGATGGTCTGCCCCAAAACATTCGTGTCGCCGGCGAACCGGCGTTGCCAAAACCGATGGCTGATCACCGCCACGCGATTCAATCCGGGCTCGTCGTCGTCCGGTCCGAAGACCCGACCCAGCACGGGGGGTGTGGCTAGCGTCTTGAAATAGTCACCAGACGCAACGACCCCTTCGATGCGTTCGGTCGGTTGTCCGGTCTCGGCCAGGTTGAATGACCACCAGCTGAACGCGGTGGAGGACGAAAACACGTTGTTCTGTGCGCGGCGATCGAGAAAGTTGGCGGGCGAGTGCGGCCAGTTCTGGGACTGTGGCGATGTCCGAAAGACCCGCACCAGCCGCTCCGAATCCGGATACGGCAGCGGTCGGAACAAGAGCGCATGCAGCAGGCTGAACATCGCGGTGTTCGCACCAATGCCAAGCCCGAGCGTGAGCACGGCCACGGCGGTGAAGCTGGGATTCTTCAGCAGCTGCCGGCAGGCCAAGCGAAGTTCATTCATAGCGCAATGCCTCCATGGGATTGACCCGCGACGCCCGGCGCGCGGGGATCCAACTCGCCAGCAAGACGACGAGCAGCAGGACGAGACTCGCCCCGCCCAGCAGGATCGGATCGTGCGGGGAAACATCGAACAGCTGGCTGGAGAGCAGCCGGTTCGTCGCGAACGCGGTGCCCAGTCCAACCGCCAGTCCGACCAGGGCGAGCTTTGCGGCCTGGACCAAGACCAGGCGCAACACTCCGCCCTGGCTCGCGCCCAGGGCCAGGCGAACGCCAAATTCGTTTGTCCGTTGCGCAACTTGATACGCCACCAC
This sequence comes from Limisphaerales bacterium, assembly GCA_044230345.1. Classification (GTDB taxonomy): domain Bacteria; phylum Verrucomicrobiota; class Verrucomicrobiia; order Limisphaerales; family JADJPG01; genus JBGARF01. The sequence goes on along the minus strand of JBGARF010000003.1, from coordinate 221,022 downwards.
GCCAAAGATCCCGACGGAAGCGATGGCCACGGCCAGCAGCCCGTAGGCCGCCACCATGAGCATCAGGAAGCGCCGCTCGGCCACGGTGGACGCGATGATCTCCGTCATCGAGCGCATGCTCCCGATGGTCACTCGCTGGTCGGCCTCTTCCACGGCCGCGCGCAGCATGGGCATCAACGCCTTGTCCGGCGCATTGCCGCGCACCACCAGCTGCGCGCCGCCGAAAGCGTATTGCCAGTAGAAGCGCGGCTGCGGCTTGTCCTCCAGCCGCACATCGCGCGTGTCCTTCACCACGCCGATAATCTCAAGGACACGATCAGGATTGGAGCCCACCGTGAAACGTTCTCCAACCGCGGAGCGATGCGGGAACATGAGCCTCGCTGCCGTCTCGTTAATGATGACGATCTGTCCGTAGCCGTCGTCCTTCAGCTCGCTGTCTCGGAAGAAACGTCCCTCGATGAGCGGTATGCCCATGGCCGGGAAATAGTCGAACGCTACAAAGGTGGCCGCGAGCGACGGACGGTCTGCTTCCGGCACGGGCTGGCCCACGATATTGGGTCGCTCGCTGAAGGTCCATTTGCCGGTGAGTGGTGTGGAGGAGATGGTGCCGACGGCTTCAACGCCCGGCAGCGCGGCCAGACGTTCGCGCAACGCCCGATACATCCGGCAGACATCGCCATTGGTGTCGAATTTACCCCGGGTGATCAGGTCCATCGTGACGACCGCGTGCGGTTGATAGCCGAGATCCTGCCCGACAAGCCGGCGAAAGCTTTCCAGCAATAAACCGGCGGAGGCCAGCAAGACGAGCACTACGGCGATTTGGCCGGACATCAGAGCCCGCTGCCAGGCGCGTATCTGCGGGCCACCCGTGGAACGGTGGCCGGAACGCAACGCGTCGGTCGCGTCGGCGCGCGACAGCCGCCACGCCGGCAAAAGGCCAAAGACCAACGCGGTAAGCAGCGACAGCGCGGCGGTGAATCCAATGGCGATTCCATCGAGGGCTGCCTCGCGAATGAACGGCACCGTCGTCGCTGCCAGGTCGCGAATGATGGCGAGACCTCCGGCCGCGAAGGCGAGGCCCGCGCCACCGCCGAACAACGAGAGCAGCACGCTCTCGGTCAAAAGCGTCCGCACGAGACGCGCGCGCCCTGCGCCCAGCGCCAGGCGAACGGCCAGTTCACGCTGACGCGTCACCCCGCGCACGAGCAGAAGGTTGGCGAGATTGACGCAGCAGATCAGAAGCACCGCGGCCACCGCGGCTGCCAGCAGGGGAACGCCCTGCCGGGTGCGGCCAAAGATCTGATCCCGAAAGCTCAGGACCGTGAAGCTCCAGTTTCGGTTTGATTCGGGATGGTCCGCCGCCAGTTGCCGCCCGAGCGCGGCCAGTTCCGCTCGCGCCTGGGCTTCGCTCGCGCCGGCTTTGAGCCGGCCGACGCCCAAGAACATGCGCGCCCCGCGCGAAGTTCCGTCCGAGCCGCGCGGCCGCGTCATGGCCACCCAGAACGGCTTTATCCCCGCCTTCACGATGCTGCCGCTTCCGGACTGCGGCGCGCGAACGATCGGGAACTGCACACCGGGAGGAAGCACGCCCACAATCGTTCGAACCTCCGGGCCGCTGAACCGTACCGTCTGACCAAGCACGTCAGGCCGCCCGCCAAAGCGCGACTGCCAGAGTTCATGGCTGATGATCACCACGGGCTCCGCGTTGGCGTCCGCGTCCGTCGGCTGCAGCAATCGCCCCAATGCCGGTCGCAATCTCAGGATCTGAGCGAGGTTGGGTGTCGCGCGCAGGACCGGAACTTCCTCGCGGCGGTCCCCATCTTCCCAAGTCACATCGGACGAATTGTCGGTTGCCACCGCCTCGAAGCTGCGGGTGAGGTGACGAATGTCCTCCAGATCCTGCCACGAAAGCTGGTCCTCCCTCGCACCGCTCTGCGTGTTCACCCGCTGAATCCACACCAACCGATCCTCGCCGTCCAGGCCGAGCGGTCGCAACAACACCGTCCGCGCGACGCTGAAAACCACCGTGTTCGCCCCGATGCCAAGCCCGAGCGTGAGCACGGCCACGGCGGTGAAGCCGGGATTTTTCAGCAACTGGCGGAAGGCCACGCGGAGATCGTTCATGAGTCGTGGTTCGGGCTGGAGGACACTTTGATGGCCGGGCTCCCTATTCCCTTGTTGATGGCCGTTTGCACTTGTGTCTGCAGGACCGCCACCGCGGCCGCCACGACGCTGGAGGCAAACGTGCCGATGAGTCCCAGCATGACCGGCCCCGCGCCGTCTTCGCCGGTTCCCGCGGAGAGAATCATCACCCACACGATCGCGGTCACCATCAGGAAGCCGATGGCGAAGGCGCAGCGCTTGATCTGTCGCAACGCTCCCACCGTCGAGTCCGAGAACGTTTTGTCCCGATCGACGTAGCCCAGCAACCTGAACGTCTGAAACAGGGCAAACAAGAAGAGGGCAGCCTGCAGGTAGGCGATGACCAAAAAGAGATAGATCTGCCAGGCTGTCTCGGGTGTCTTGGCGGCTTCTCGAGCGAGCATGCGCGGCATCGGAACACCGCACACTGCCAGCACGAGAATCGTGATCACCAGGACGGCGAGTCGTAGGAAAAGGGTCATGGTTGAGTCATGGGTTGAAAGGTGAAGGTTGCATCAACGTCGAACGACAACGACGCGAAACCCGATGTGATCGGATTTCCGTTCGGGCTCAAAACGCAGACGGAGTGCAGATCGGCAGAAGGCGACCGAATCCATCCACGCGCCGCCCCGACGGACCCGGGAGAATGTGCCGTCCCGGTTCGCCGTTCCCTTCGCGCCCGACAGATCGGGATCGACGCCACCGGGCAGCCGTTCGTGATACCAGTCGCGGCACCACTCGAACTCGTTGCCGTGCATGTCGTGCAAGCCCCACGCATTGGCGGGAAAGCTGCCCACTTGGCTTGACGCCGAGCCAGGAAATCCCGTCGGCGTTCCGTTGTAGGGTTTTCCGAGGTTCGCCTGTCGATCCGTCAGCGAATCACCGAAGGCAAACGCGGTTTGGGTTCCAGCGCGACAGGCATACTCCCACTGCGCCTCGGTCGGGAGCCGAAATTCCCAGCCGTCAGGCAGCGCGCGGGCGGCGCGGGCCCGTGCCGTCAGGTGATGACAGAACGCTTCGGCCTCAATGAATGTCACCCAGTAAACCGGGTAATCCTCGCCCACGCCTGCGTTCAGCGGACCGGACGGCTCGCCCAGGACGCGTCTCCACTGCCCCTGCGTTATCTCATATTTGCCCGTCCAAAAACCCCGCCTCAGCGTCACCTCGACTTGAGATTCATCGGCCCGACGCCCCAATTCTTCCGGCGGACTGCCCATGCGGAACTGACCGGGCGGACACCAACACAGGGAGATGCCCAGGATATTTGTCTCAGCGCCGGCGTTCGCGCCGACCAACGCAGCTGCTGGCTCGGAGCCCTGACCCCCGGCGATCACCGAGGCCAAGGAGAGGACCGCGACCGCGGCGAGCCCAGGCTTCTTCGGCGATGGCCGGTGGAAAAAGTGCAGATCATTCATATCTCAACGCAATCATGGGATCAACTTGGCTGGCCCGCCGCGCAGGCAGCATACAGGCCAACAGCGTGACGCCACCCAACAACAAGGGCACAGTAATGAACGTCCACGGATCCGTCGGGTTGACGCCAAAGAGGAGACGCCTCGTGACCTGGGCCAAGGTGAAGGCGCCGACCAGGCCAAGTGCGATGCCGATGGCGGACAGCGTCAAGCCGTGGCGCAGGACCAGGCGAAGCACATGGGAACGTTGCGCGCCCAGCGCCATGCGGATCCCGATTTCGTTCGTGCGCTGGCTAACGACGTAAGAGATGACACCGTAGACGCCGGCCAAAGCCATCAGCAGTGCGACCGCCGCGAAAAATCCAAACAGCCACGAGTACGACCGCCGCAACCATAAGGAGCTATGCACGCGTTCCGCCATCGTGCGTACCTGAAAGATAGGAAGGCTGGGGTCACGTTGCTGAACCAACGCTCGAATCGGCGGGAACAGTGCCAGAGGATCACCCGCAGTCCGCACCGTGATCGTCATCTGCCGGGATGGTGAGAGATGATACGGCAGGAACACACCAGGACGCATCGGCACGTCAAAGCCATAGTGCTTCTCGTCCTTCACCACGCCGACGATCTCGAACCAAGGCGAGTTCGTACCGGGATAGCGAATCCGCTTTCCAATCACTTCATCCTTGGGCCAAAAAAGCTGGGCGAACGATTCGTTCACCACCACCACGTTTATTCCGGCCCCGCGCGTGTCTTGATCCGAAAAAAATCGGCCGCTCAACACGGTCAGGCCCATCGTCTCGGCATAACCCGGGAACACATGGCGCTGAAGCACGACGGGTTCCTGCTCGTCCTTGGCTTTGGGCGGCGCATTCTCGATGGTGAAAAACGTGCTCGTGCCAGAGTGTTCGTCGCCCAACGGCACAATGGTGGTCGCGCTCGCCGATTTTACTCCATGGAGTGCCCGGACTTCGCCTAGGTGCTCTGCAAAGAAGGCCACCTGCTGCGTGTTGGTGTAGGCGGCTCGGGGTAACGATAAGTTGTAGGTCAGGACATTCTCAGCGCGAAAACCGGGATCGACTTTTTGCAGGGCCCGAAAGGCTTGCACCAAAAGTCCGGCGTTGACTAACAGCACCAGCGCCAGGGCGATCTCGCCGACGACAAGAGCGTTGAGACTGCGTCGATGACCAGCGGAGCCCGTACTTTTTGTGGTGGTCGCCTGCAAGGCGCCTTGCAGGTTCACGTTTGAAACCATCTGCAATGCCGGGACGAGTCCAAAGATGGCCGCCGTCACCGCCGTGGTGACGACACAGAATAGGATGAACCGGCCGTCCATCCCGAAATGAATCCAATTTGGAAACTGCGCAGGCAGCAGGTTCGACAGGCCGCCGAGGGCCGAGTAGCCCACCGCGATACCCGCCACTCCTCCTGCTATCGCCAGAACGAGGCTTTCGACTAAGAGCTGCCGCACCACCACACCACGAGCGGCGCCCAAGGCCATACGGATGCTGACCTCTTTGGCGCGACCCAACCCGCGCGCCAGCATCAGGCTGGCAACATTAGCGCAGGCAATTAGCCACACGACGCCAACGGCAGCGATCAACACGTAAGTAACCGGGCGGTAGTTTCCGAGCAGCCGTTCGCGCAGAGGTGTCACCCGAGGGGACGTGATCTCATTGGCCGGCCGATTGGCAATCATCGCCTTGTGAACACGCACCAAATCAAGTCGGGCGGTTTCAAGGGTTACGCCGGACTTGAGGCGACCGATGCCTTCCAGGTACCAACCATTTTCATCGCTCGCTCGGAGCCGAAGCGGAGCCAAGACCTCGGCCCGACCGAGAGGCCCGGGGTTGGGAGGCAACACGCCGATAATGGTAGCGGGCACGTTGTCGAGCGAAAGCGTTTCGCCGAGCACGGTGGGCTCACCGCCCCAGAGACGTCTCCAAAGACCGTGGCTGATCAAGACAACGCGATTCGCGCCGGGCTGATCGTCGGCTGGTGAAAAATTGCGGCCTAACAATGGCTGAAGCCCCAGCGTGTGAAGCATGTCGTGCGAGACCCGTCCGCCTTCGATTCGTTCCGGCGTTCCTTTGAGAGAACAATTAAAGCTGGCTTTCTGCCAGACGCTCATGGAGTCGAAGGTTTGGTTTTGCGCGCGCCATTCGAAAAAGTCGGCATAGGCGATCCCGGTGTATTCGAGATTCCACTTCGGCGCCTGCTCGTCGAGGTCGACCAATCGGTCGGCCTCCTTGAACGGCAACGGACGAAGAAAAAGCCCGTTGAAAATGGAAAAAATGACGACGCTACCCGCGATGCCCAGTGTGAGTGTTAGCAAGACCAGCCCGCTGAAGCCGGGCGCCTTCTGCAGTTGGCGAAGGGCAAAGCGAAGCTCGTTCATACCCGGTGATTCCTGGGTGCGTCAGTTGCCCAACACTGGCGCTCAATGGCCAAAGGCATAGAGATGACTTTCGGTTCGAACGTAGATGTTCCCGCCGACGATCGCGGGTGTGGCTAGAATTCCGCCATCAAGCTTGTTGGTGGCCAGCACACTGAACTTCGGCCCCGCATCGATGACCGTCACGACTCCCTCCGCAGAGGCGATGTAGATCCGGTCGTTGCTCGCGACGGGTGAAGAATAGTAGTAGCCCAGAGGTCCCAATCGTTCGTCGTATAGCAATTTTCCCGTCTCGGCTTCTCGACAGTAGACCAAACCGCCATCCTTAAAAGTATAGAGCCGTCCATTATAGTACAACGGCGACGGCACACCCGGCACGCCTTTGCGATCCGTCCAGGCAACATTCGCCTGCGCAACCTCGCCAGTCCTGCCAGGCCGGACCGCCATGAGAGTGTTTTTGTTCCTGGCGTAAAATTGCTCGGCTCGATCCGGGTTTTTCTTCTCCGCCGCCTGCTCCAAAATAATGTCCGGCGCCGCCAGAAAAACCAATCCGCCTCCGATCACCGGCGTGCTCTTCCCGCATGGCGGCAAACCTGCCACCCACCAACGCTCCGCGCCCGTCGCGAGGTCATAAGCCATCAGCCGCTGGTTCGGCTCGAAGTCACCGCCCAGCACCAGCACCTCTTCGATCCCGTCGTGACGCCAATAGACCGGAGTGGACCAGCCGAACTTAAACGCAGAACGATCCGCCTTCCACACCGTCTTCCCGTCTCGACGATTGATTCCGGTCAGATAGGCATTCGTGCCTTGATGATTCAGCAGGAGCAATTCGCCTACGACGATGGGCGAGGAAACGGCGCCGTATGGATTTTTGGGCACGGGAAGTCGCGTTTCCCATTTTAGATTCCCCTCCAGGTCGTAACAGACCAGACCATACGATCCGAAGTAAACATAAAGACGCTCTCCGTCGGTCGCAGGGGTCGGTGCGGCCGGACTGCTGATTTGGTGGACCTTCTCGATTTGGTCGGTGTCGACCGTTCGTCGCCATCGGACGTTTCCCGTGGCCCTGTCGAGGCAGAGCGTGGCGAGTTTCTGACTGCCCGGATCGAACTCGGTCAGGAAGACTCGATCCGCCCAAATTACTGGAGAAGACAAGCCTGAACCGACGGTGGTCTTCCACTTCACGTTCTGGCTAGGATTGAAGTGGACGGGTGCGCTGCCGCGGCCGACTCCTGAGGCGTTCGGTCCCCTAAATTGCGGCCACCACAGTTCGCCGCTGTTTTCGGCTCCTCCCACGCCGGTCGCGATAAGGATGCAGGTCAGCAGGCCAATCAAAACAATCGGTCTCATAAAAAATAAAAGGAGTTCGCCGGAAGATTTCATGACCAGGTAGGGCGCGCACTCCGAGCGCACCGCGGAAACACAATAAGAACAGCGTTCAGCGGCGGGCGACGGAGCGCCCGCCCGACCCGCCGTGTTCCGCGCAAAGTGTCGTCGCTTCAAGCTCTGCATGAAATAGGAGGGTTAGGCGTCAGGATCAGACCACGGTTGTAAGGCGAAGAGATCGTTCATGTGATACGGCATTCCTATTCGGTTCTCAGCGCCACCATCGGATCCACGCGCGCCGCGCGTCGGGCCGGAAGCCAGCACGCTACAAAGGCAACGCAGGCAAGCAGGACTGCCACCCCTCCGAACGTCAACGGATCGAGCGGGCTGACTTCATGGAGAAAGCTTTTGAGCAGACGGGTCGCGGCAAAGGCGCTGGCCAAACCGGCGACTGTGCCGAGGCCCACCAGGAAAAGTCCTTGCCGCAGCACCAGTGCCAGCACGTCACCAATTTGAGCTCCCAGTGTCATTCGAACGCCGATCTCGCGCGTGCGTCGGCTGACGGAATAAGCGAGCACGCCATAGATTCCCAGTGCGGCCAAAAGCAGGGCGAGCATTCCGAAGCCCCCGAGCAACGTCGCCACCATCCGTTCCAAGGCCAGCGCCCCGCTCTTTTGCTGCGCCATGGTTTGGATCCGAAACATGGGAACGGCGGCGTCAAGCGATCGAACCAGATCTCGAGTCAGATCGATCGCCGAGGACGCAGTCAGGCCGGAACGCACGGCCAACGTCAAGGACTTCCCCGGCGCCTGCCCGATCGAACGGAACATCATTGGTCGAGGCGCCTCACGCAGACCGCGAGACGCCATGCTGCCAACGACGCCAACCACTTCCCACGCCTCCTCCGGTTGGTTCCGGCCCGAAAATTGGAACAAGCGTCGTCCCACTGCGCTCTCGCCTGGCCAAAAGCGTTGCGCAAATGCCGCGTTGACGATCACCGTTTTGACTCCGCCTTGTTTGTCGGTCGCATCGAAATCCCGACCTGCCAGCAGCGGCACACCAAAAGTTCGAAAGTAGTCCGCGGAAACAAAATTGAGATCGGAAGACAAGCGTTCCCCCGGCTTGGGCTCATAGCCTTCAACGCGAGTGATGCTCATCCCAATCCGATTCCCATCGAGTGGTGTGCTTCTGGCCAGACTCGCGGCCTCCGTGCCAGGCAAAGCTCGCACTCGTTCCAGAAGCCGTTCATAGAAGTCTTGGGCGCGAGTGACTGAATAATTGTTCAGCTCCAGATTGAACGACATCAACGCCACTTGCGATGGCTCGAAGCCTGGATCGATTCGCTGCAGCTTTTGCAGGCTGCGAATACAGAGTCCTCCGCTCACCAACACCAAAAGAGATAACGCCACCTGTCCGACGACCAGCGCGCTGCGCAGGCTCCAGCGTCGTTCCCGCGCCTCAGCTGCAACCGCCCCCTTTAACTCCGGAACCAGCGCCGGACGACACGCGCGCCACGCGGGCGCCAAGCCGAAGAGGACACCGGTCAGGAGTGAAATGAAAAGCGTGAATGTCAGCATCCTCGCGTCGAGCCCGGTCGACAGTTCGAACGCTGAGTTGGCCGGGCGAAACTGATCCAACACCTGCACCAACCAAGTCGCCACCAAGATCCCCAACCCACCCCCGAGCAGTGCGAGCAGAACGCTTTCCGTCAGCAGCTCGCGAAGTAGACGTCCGCGTCTCGCGCCCAGGGCCAGCCGAATTGCGATGTCGCGGGTACGCACCGACGCGCGCGCCAACTGCAGATTGGCCAAGTTTCCACAGGCGATCAGAAGAACCAACCCTGCGGTGGCAAGTAGGAGGTTCAACGGCAGGCGAACCTCGCGGAGTTCATCCGTGAAACCTTGTGCGCCGGGTAACACGCCGAGGTTCGTCGATGTGTTGGCGGGTGTGACCGAGTGAATCTGTCGGGCGAGAGACAACAAAGCCGTCTGGGCCTGAGCGGCGGGCAATGCATCCTGCAAACGTCCCATGATTCGATGCCAGATGAAGTAGCGCGAATTCAGCGGATTCTCCCCGCCAGGCCGTTCGCTGGTGAGTTGTCCATACATCGTTATCGGGATGTAGAGATCGGCCACCTGACCGCGCGAGGTTCCCGTAAATTCGCGAGGAGCCACTCCAACCACGATAAACGGGCGTGCGTTAATCATGATGCTGCGCCCGATGACTTTTGGGTCCGCCCCAAAGTTTCGTTGCCAGAGCCCGTGGCTCAAAACCACCACCGCGGCGTCGTCCATCTCAACCCCTTCATTGGCTGCGAACGTCCGCCCGAGCGCGGCATTGACTCCCAGCATCGTGAAGTAATTGCCCGACACCAGCAAAGCGCGCTGTCGCTCGGTCCCGCCGTTGGCCCCAACGCCCACGGCGAGATCCGCGGTCGCGCTGAGGTGCTTGAAGAACGTGTTCTCACGCTGGTAGTCGCGGAAGAGCGGATAGTTGAACTCGAAATCCGGAATTCCGTTCGCCCGCACATTGGCCAGCACAACGAGTTGGTCCGGGCTGGTTACCGGCAAGGGCCGCGCCAGCAAACGATCCACGACGCTGAAGATGGCAGTGTTCGCTCCGATCCCGAGCGCCAAGGTCAGCACCGCCACGGCGGTAAACCCGGGATTCTTCAGGAGCTGGCGGACGGCAAATTTTAGGTCGTTCATCATCACTATTCTCCTCTCAGCGCCACGATGGGATCGACACGCGTGGCTCTTCGGGCGGGCAGCCAGGCGGCCAGCAACGCGACGGAGGTCAGGCCCACGGCCACGCCCATGAACGTCACCGGATCGGTCGCCTTCACGGAATAGAGCAGGCTCGACAGGTAGCGCGTCAGGGCAAACGCCCCAAGCAATCCGCAGGCAACCCCCGCCAGGGCGAGCCGCAGCCCGCTGCGGATGATGAGCCCGAGCACGGCGCTCTTTTGCGCGCCCAAGGCCATGCGCACGCCGATCTCGCGCTGGCGTTGGGTCACCGCATACGACATCACGCCGTAGATGCCCACGGCGGCCAGCAGCAGCGCCACGGCCGCAAAGCTGCCCAGCAACGTCATGCTCAAACGCCGGGAGGTGGTAGTCTTCGCCAGGCGTTGTTCCATGGTGGTCACGTTGTGCAGCGCCTGGTTCGGTTCCACCGACGACACCGCTGCCCGCATCGTCGCCATGAGGCTGGTGGGATCGCCGGAGCTGCGAATCACAAAACTGATCGCGGCTTCGAGATCATCCAAGACCGGATTGTACACCTCCAGCTTCACATCGCCCGCCAGCCCGTTCTGGCGGACATTGCTGACCACGCCCACGATGGTCAGCCAGCGCACCCCCTTCGATCCGAGCAGATGAATGCGTTTGCCGACCGCGCTTTCGCCCGGGAAATGATGTTTCTCGAACGCTTCGTTGACCATCACCACGCCGGCGGACGGGCGCGAATCCTGGAGAGTGAACGTGCGCCCGCTCTTCAGGGAGATGCCCATGGCGTTGAAGTAGTCGGGCGTGACCGTGGGCCGCGACGCCGGTGTCACCTTCAATTCGCCCCGCCTCAGCATGGCCATGTCGATCGGCGGTTGGCCTTCAATTTCTACCACGGTAATGCGCGCCATCGGAGTCAACGGCAGTGAATCCGTCGCGGCGACGGCCTGAACACCGGGAAGCGATCGCAACCGATCGAGGATCTGCTGAACCAAATTGATTTTCTGGGGCTGAGCTTTGTCTGCCGCCAGATTTAGCTGGCAGGTCAAGACGCCGGCCGTGCGAAAGCCCGGGTCTACATCAATCAGTCGCGAAAAACTTTTGATCAGAAGCCCGGCGCCGACGAGCAGCACGAGCGCGAGGGCTACTTCCGACACAACCAGGAGCTGTCGCAGCCAGTTGCGATGCCCACCGATATCGCCGCGGCCCTCGTCCTTCAACGTGGCGTTGACATCCGAACGGGCGGCCTGAAAGGCGGGCACCAGCCCGAAAGCGAGGCCGGTGATGAGGGAGACGCCGAGGGTGAAGACCAATACCCAGGCGTCGATGCGAATGTCGTGCATCGTCGGCAGGTTCGCCCCGCTTAAACGCGCGAGCGCGTCTACTCCGCAGAACGCCAGCAACAAACCCAGTCCGCCCCCGGCGAGGGAGAGGAGCGTGCATTCTGCCAGCAGCTGACGAACGATGCGCCAACGCCCGGCGCCGAGGGCCGCGCGAACGGCCATCTCCTTCTGCCGGGCCGCCGCCCGCGCGAGCAGGAGGTTCGCGACATTCGCACACGCGATCAGCAGGACAAAGGCGACGGCACCGAGCAGGACGAGCAACATTCGCTTCACATCGCCGACGACCTGCTCGTGCAGACCCACGAGCGTTAACGCACCGTCGTCACGGCCGCGCTGGCCGGGAGTCGGAGCGGATGTTTCGGACTGCAGGCGTTGGGCAATCGTTTGCACCTCAGTCTGCGCCTGGGCAACCGTGACGCCGGACTTCAGGCGACCGATGGCATTGATTAGCATCATCCCTTCGCCGTGTTTTACGAACGTGCCGCCGGTGTCGCTCAAGGCGAGCGGAGTCCAAAGTTGAAACGGCTCGGGATATTGAAAGCGTGCGGGGAGAATGCCCACGACGGTGTAGCTCCGATCGTTCAAGGTGATGGTCCGGTTCAGGATGGAGGGGTCGGCGCCAAATCGGCTCTGCCAGAGGCCGTGTCCCAGCACGACGGCTTTGGGTCCGTTGGGCGCGTCTTCTTCGGCGGTGAAGTTTCGACCCAACGCCGGCTGGACGCCGAGCAGGGGAAAGAAATCTGCCGTGACGGCCCCCGTTAAGAGTCGTTCCGCCGCGCCGGTTCCGGTGAGGGTGAACTCGCCGCCCGTGTAGGCGGCGACGCGGTTCAGCAACCGGCTTTGAGCCTTGACTTCGAAATAGGCAGCGGTGCCGAGGTCGATGCTGGGTTTGCCCGACCAGGCGGAGCGCAGCTGGACGAGCTCACCCGGCTCTGGATAAGGCAGCGGGCGGAGCAAGACCGCGTTGACCAGACTGAAAATGGCGGTGTTCGCTCCAATGCCAAGGGCGAGCGTGAGGACCGCTACCGCGGCAAAGCCGGGATTCTTGAGCAACTGGCGAAGGGCAAATTTGAAGTCGTTCATCGATACTCTTGGGGTTATTCCGCGCGCAATACGGTTGTGATGTCCGCCCGGGTCGCCCGGATTGCTGGGATCAAACAGGCGGCCCCGGCCACAGCGACGAGCAACGTCGCGTTCCCAAAGAAGATCACCGGGTCATGGGCCGTGACTCCGAAAAGAAGACTGTTCAGCAATCGCGTCACCACCAAGGAACCCACGACACCCAACCCCACGCCGATTAAGACCAGCTTGAGGCCTCCGTGCATGATCAATCGCAGCACGTCCATGCGCTGGGCGCCAACGGCCATCCGGATGCCAATCTCCTGCGTTCGTTGGGCCACGGAGTAAGCAATGACACCGTAAAGTCCAAGCGCCGCCAGCACCAACGCCAGCGTCGAGAAAAAGCCCAGCAGCCGGGTGATCAACTCACGCGGGCCGACGGCGTCGTCGACCAGACGTTCGAGCGGATGGTACCCGCTCGTGGGCAGGGCTGGATCATATGCGGTGAGCGCAGCTCGAACCTGCGGAACCAGCGCCTCCGAGGAAAGGGTGCTCCGCACCACCATCTCCAGCGTGCTCCAGTCGTTCAACCTTCGGCAGTCGATATACATCTCGTTGCCGGCGTCGTCCTCCAACGAGCTGTGTCGAACGTTGGCCACCACGCCAATGACGGTGGAAGTCCGACCCGCGATCATCTTTTTCCCGAGTGGATCTTCTCCCGGCCAGAGCCGCCGGGCGAGATTCTGGTTGATGATGACCTCCCGCTCCGCCGTGGGATTGAAACGCCCGTCGAAATGGCGGCCGGCGATCAATGGAATCTGCATCGCCTTCAGGTAGCCTGGATCCACCAAGCGTGGATACGCGTTGGGAAACTGACCGGGCGGATACTGGACTCCCACGGCTCCCGCCCCCCACGAGCGGTTTCGTCCCAAGGGCAACGTGTCTGAAAATCCGACCGCCTCGACTCCAGGCAACGCCTTGATCCGCTCGGACATGCCGCCGAGGTAAGCATCGACCTCTTCGCCGTTCTTGAACGAGCGCGTTGGATCAATCCGCCAAGCCACGGCGTGCTTCGGCTGGAATCCGAGGTTGACTTGAAGCACCCGGTTGAAACTGCGGATGAGCAGTCCCGCCCCCACGAGCAGGATGCAGGCGAGGGCCACCTCGGCAATGACGAGAATGCCACGCGCGGAAGCGGCGCTCCGTCCGGCGCTGCGTTGGTGAGTGGCATCCTGCGAAGCTGTCGTGCTCTGTCGCCGCGACAGCTGCACCGCGGGAAGAAGGCCGCAGACCACCCCCGCCAATGTGGTCAATCCCATCGTTACGGCCAGCGCGACGTAATCGACGGATGCGCTTTGCAACAGGGGCACGCCAAAGCTTTGCAGACGCGCGAGCAAGCGGGTGGCCCACGCGGCCAGCGGAACGCCAATCATCGAGCCGGCGAACGCCAGCAGCAGGCTTTCGCCCAGTGCTTGCTGAATCAAATGCCGTCGGCGCGCGCCGAGAAAGAGTCGAACGGCGAACTCCTGTCGTCGCGAGTTGAGGCGCGCCAGCAGAAGATTCGACAGGTTTACGCAGGCAATTGCCAGCACGCAGACCACCGCCGCCGCCAGGATCAGAAACGCATCGCGGAATTTTCCGCGCAGGGCCGAGTCCAACGACCAAACCTTTGCGCCAAAGTTTCCGCCGTTGATGGATTTCCGGAGCTGTTCACTGATGACCGTAAGCTCGCTTTGAGCGTGTTGGGTGGTTACCCCGGCCTTGAGTCTTCCGAGACCGAACACGGTGTTTCCCCAGCGGGCTGTTTCTGGACCCAAAGGAAAAGGCGTCAGCACGTCCACGTCGTTCCCCGGCTTGAAAACAGCGCCGAAATCGAACGAAGCGGGCAGGACGCCCACCACCGTGGTCGGAAGGTTGTTGAGCGTGATGGAACGGCCCACGATGGCGGAGTCGCCGTTAAACCGGCGTTGCCAGTAGCCGTGACTAAGCATTACCGCACCCGGCCTCACGTTTAAACCGTCAGCCCCCTGCCATCGACATTCCTCCGTGCTAAAATTGCGTCCGAGCAAAGGGGCAACGCCCAGCGTGGGCAGAAAGTTGTCAGATACCCCAACGGCGCGCAGTCGCTCCGGCTGACCATCGCCCGACATGGTCAACCGCTCGTAATCGGAGAAGGCGTTGTAAGCGGCGAGTGCCTCGAACGATTTCGCTTGTGCACGCCAACCCAGAAAGGTGTCCGCTCGTGACGTGCGCCCGGAGAGGCCGTCGTCACTGAATACGTTTTCAATCCAAACCAAGCGCTCCGGTTGCTGAAACGGAAGGGGTCGCAGCAACACGGCATTGACCAGACTAAACATCGCGGTGCAAGTCCCAATCCCGAGCGCCAAGGTGAGCACTGCAACCGTGGTAAAGCCGGGATTCTTCAGCAATTGTCGAAGTGCAAACTTCAGATCATTCATAACGCAACGCTTCCAAGGGATTGATTCGCGTCGCGCGCCACGCCGGCACGTAGCACGCCACGAGCGCGACAGCCATCAGCACCGTGGTCACCACGACGAACAAGATTGGATCACGGGAAGGCAAGGCAGGAACTGCGGCGGCCAGCAGGCGCGCGGCCGCCCCAGCTCCGACGAGGCCCAACAATGATCCCAGGAGACTGAGGCGAAGTCCGTGTTTCAACAACAGCCAGAGCACGTCGCGACGTTGCGCACCCAGTGCCATGCGGACGCCGAATTCGCCGGTGCGTTGGACAACGGCATACGAAGTGACTCCGTAAACTCCGATCGCCGCCAGCACGAGGCCGAGGCCGGCGAATGCGCCCAGCAAACGGCTCAACAACGACAACCGTCCCAGGCCGCGATCGATTAGGCTGCGTGCCGTTCGCACTTCAAACAGCGCTTGGTCGCGGTCGAGTTCGCCGACAATATTTCGCAGCGGACCGGCCAGCACATCCACCGGGATGCGACTGCGGAGCACAATGGATATGCGGTTACCTGGGTCTTGCGCCAACGGCTCGTACGACTGAAATCGGGTGTAGGGCTCAGTCAATGTGGCCGGGAACTGCACGTCGTTGATCACGCCAACGATCTCCTTCCAAGTCGGGTTGGGGCCGGGACTCGCGATGCGCTTGCCGATCGCGCTTTCTTCGGGCCAGTACGTCCGCGCCATGGTTTCATTAATGATGACGACGCGCGGGCTGGTGGCGGTGTCGGCCGACGTAAACGCCCGGCCTTCGCGCAAGCGCAGGCCCAGCGCTTCAAAATAGTTTGTGCTGATGGCGTCCCGAAAGACCTCGGGCACTGGTTGGCCGGGTGGTATCGGTCGGCCCTGGATTTCGAACCCACCACTGCCATCGAACGGCCATACCGGAAGAGTGGAGGACGACAGGCCGACCTTCTCAACGCCCGGCGCCGCCGCGAGGCGTTGCTCCAATTCGTTGATGAAGGCCACTCGCTCAAACGAGCGGTTGTAGTTGGTGCCCCTCAGCGTGAGGATCGTGCAAACCAAGTCATCGACCTTCCAGCCAGGGCTGGCCTGCACGAAGCGATGCAATCCGCCAATGAACAGACCGGCGCCGGTGAGCAAAACCAGCGCAAAGCCGATCTCGCCAACAATCAAGGCGCTCCGCAAACGCTGTTGCACATGACCTGCGGTCGTGCCGCGCAGGCCATCCTTCAGGGCTTCGTTCACGTCGGCGCGCGAAGCGAACCACGCCGGAACGGCGCCAAAGATGAGTCCCGTAAGCACAGAGCAGATCAGAGCGAAAGTGAACACGCGGATGTCGATCGCTACCGCCACTCCGGACAACTCATCGAACAGGCGGCGACCAATAAAGTCCGTGCACCACCAGGCCAGGAGAAGGCCCAGCGTGCCTCCAACCATGGCCACCACGATGCTCTCGGTAAGACATTGTCTCAGCAGCCGGCTGCGTTGGGCGCCCAAAGCCGCGCGGATCACAAACTCGCGGGCCCGCACAGCGGTGCGGACAAGTTGAAGGTTCGCCAGATTCGCACAAGCGATGAGGAGCACAAATCCGGCGAGGCCGAACGTAAACCAGGAAACACTTCGTCCGACGTCGTCGCTCATCGAACGTTGCAACGGCTCCAGGCGCAGACTATCGAGCGCTTGATCCGGGTGTTCTTGGCCCAGCCGCGCCGCAATCGCCTTCATCCCGACCTCCGCCTGCTTCAGCCCAACGCCCGGCTTCAGTCGCCCGATTATCCGAAGAGAGTTGTTGCCCCGATTGCGGCGTTGTTCTGCGGTGAACGCCATCGGACGCCACACATCCACCGTGTCCCACAACCGCGGACATTCAAAACGCGGAGGCATCACACCGATGACCGTGACGCTTTGACCATCCAGCCGCACCGCGCGCCCAATGACGTTGGTATCGCCGCCGAATAGGCGAATCCACGCTCGGTCGCTCAACACGATTTCTGAACTGGGCTCGGACGCATTTTCTTCCGGGCTAAAAAAACGACCCAGTGCCGGCTGCACTCTCAGCGCGGGAAAGAAATCCGCCGTGACATTCAGTCCGGCGAGACGCACGGCCGCGCTGTCTCCCTCCGAAAGGTTGCAACTGGCTCGCCGGTAGGCCGCGAGGCGTTCGAAGACATGGTTCTGCTCCCGATAGTCCGAGAAATTTCCCGCGGAGTGCGGCCAGCTTTGCGAATGAGGAGAGGTCCGAAACACCGTCACGAGCCGCTCCGACTCGGGATAAGGCAGAGTTTGGAAGAGCAACGTGTTTAGCACGCCGAACATGGCGGTGTTCGCGCCAATACCCAGCGCCAGCGTCAACACGGCCACCGCAGTAAAGCCGGGGTTCTTCAGCAACTGGCGAAGGGCAAATCGGAGATCATTCATTGCGCAATGCCTCCATTGGATCCACGGTCGCCGCACGTCGCGCTGGCAGCCAACCACCCGCCAGGGCGGCGAGCACGAGCAACGACGGGACCGCGAGGAAGGTCAGCGGATCCGTCGGCGTGACTTCGAACAACAAGCTGCGCAGCAATCGGCTCAACGCGAAGGCCGCGCCCAGGCCGACCACGATCCCGATTGCCGAAAGTTTCATCGACTGCCGGAGGACCATGGCCAGGACTTGATACCGTTGCGCACCCAACGCCATGCGCACCCCGATCTCGCGGCGGCGTTGCGCCACCACGCAGGCCATGACGCCGTAGACCCCGACCAACGCCAGGACCAACGCGACCGCCGCGAACACGGCCAGGAGAATCATCTGCAATCGCTGTTGTGCGGAGGAATCTTCCATCAATGACTTGAGCGTGCGGACAAAGTAAAGAGGCTGCCGCGCGTCGAGATCGGTCACCGCCTTGGTTAGTGTCGGGATCATCGCGGCCGGATCCCCTTTGGTCCGCACCACAATCTGGCCGTTGAACCAGACGCGTTGGGTGACGGGGAAATACATCTCGGCGCCGGGCACGGCCGTCAGGCCGCGCTGCCGAGTGTCCCGGATGATTCCCACAATTTCCGTCGGCCGATCACGATATCCGTCCATCACTTTCAGTCGCTGGCCGAGGGGATCTTGTTTGGGAAAGAATTTTCGGGCGAACGTTTCGTTGACGATCGCGACGAACGGCGTTTCCACGGTGTCATGTCCGGTGAAATGGCGACCTCGCAACAGCGCGATGCCCATCGTCTCAAAATAGTTGCTGCTCACCTGCGAATAACCGGCCACTTGCGTCTCCTCCTTGCCCGGTTCGCCTCGGCCCAAGACGGACACCTGCATGCGCGCGCTGATGGCCGTGAGCGGCATCCCCATGACGGACGCGGCGGATTCCACGCCCGGAAGGGCCGCCACCTGTTCGACGACGCGGGCCAGGAACGCCCGGCGCAAGGGCTCGCGTTCGCGAACGTTCTTACCGGGGAAACGTGAGTCACCCATCGTTAGCGACGCGGTCAGGATGCGCTCGGGTTGATAACCCGGATCCATCGCGCGGATGTTGGCGAAGGATCGCAGCATGAGCCCGGCGCCGATGAGGAGGACCAAGGCGAGCGCCAGTTGCGCGGCCACGAAGCCGCTGCGGATGCCATGTCCGCGTCCGCTCGACGATCCGCGCGCGGAGTCGTTGAGTGCATCGCTCAGATTGACGCGCGACGCGAACCAGGCCGGCACCAGACCGAAGGCGAGTCCAGTCAACAAGGTTATAGCCGCCGAGAAGATCGCGACCGTGCCATCGAGCCGGACATTCTCCATGCGTGGCAGGCCGACCGTTCCGAGCTTGAGCACCAGCGCCAGCCCGGCTTGAGCCAGAAACCAACCGGCCACCGCGCCGGCTGCAGCCAACAGCAGGCTCTCCAACATCAATTGTCGCATCACGATCGGGCGACTCGCGCCAAGCGCGCTGCGGATGGCAAACTCACGCGCGCGTTTGGCCGCGCGGGCCAGCAACAGGTTGGCGATGTTGCTGCAGGCGATGAGCAACACAAAGCCCACGGCGCCGAACAGAATGAGCAATGAACGCTTTGAGGCACCGACGAGCTGCTCGTGCAAAGGTAACAGGGTCGCACCCCAACCGCGATCGAGTTGATATTGCTGGCCGAGCCGCGTGGTGATCGTCGCGAGCTCAGTCTGGGCCTGACTGAGCGCGATGCCCGGCTTAAGCCTCCCGATCACCTGATAATTGTGTCCGCCGCGGTTCTCGAGTTCCCAGGATTCAAAGCCCATCGGCACCCAAACTTCGGCATCGATCCCAGCGAAGCGAAAGCCCGCGGGCATGACACCGAGGATCGAGTAGAGATTGCCATCGAGCGTGATGGATTTTCCCAGAACATCGCGGGATCCATCGAATCGTTCCTGCCACAGGCGATGGCCCAGCAGCGCCACGCGCTTCTTTCCATCCACATCCTCCGTGGACGAGAAATTTCGACCCAGCCCTGGCTGCGCTCGCAGCAGCGGGAGCAGACTGGCTGAAGCGCGGATGCCAAACAGGCGGGCAGGTTCTCCATTGCCGGTGAGATCAAATCCGCCCGGCTGATAAGCGGCGAGGTCTTCAAACGACGTTTGCTGCGCGCGCCAGTCGATGAAGGCCGGTGCGGTCAATCCGACGAAATTCTGTCCCTGTTCGCGCTGATGATTGAACAACGCCACGAGCTGGTCGGCGTCGTGATACGGCAACGGTTTCAACAGCACTCCGTTGATCAGAGAGAAGATCGTGGTATTGGCTCCGATGCCCAGCGCGAGCGTGAGTATCGCGACCGTGGCAAAGCCGGGATTCTTGACCAGCTGGCGCAGGGCGAATTTGAAATCATTCATGACGCAAGGCCTCCATCGGATGTATTTTCGTCGCACGCCGGGCCGGGACCAGACAGGCCAGCAAGGCGGTTGCGGCGAGGAGAACGACGGCGCTGAGGAGGACGACGGGCTCGGTGGGGCGAACGTCGAAGAGTTGATGCTGCACCAGGCGCATCAGCCAATAGGCGGCAAACAATCCGACGACAGCCCCGATCGCAATCAGGCGTGCTCCGTCGGCAAGTATCATGCGCAGGATCTGCCGCCGCTCGGCGCCAAGCGCCATGCGAATGCCGATTTCCGACGTGCGTTTCGTCACCGAGAATGCCAGCACCCCGTAGATCCCCAGCACCGACAGCGTCAAGCCGACGCCGGCAAATACGGTGAGGTATCGCATATAAGTCCTCCGCGCCTGCGTGGAGTCGTAGAGGACATCACGCTGAACAACGATTTGAGGCTTTCGCATTTCCGGCTCCACCGCCTTCAATTCCCTGCGGAGGGCTGCGATGACTGAGCGCGGGTCAATTCCTGTTCGAACCACGAAGAATGGGCGCATTCCCTCCAGTCCCAGCTCATGGCAAGGCCGGTAAAACGTCGGTCTCACCTGCTGGTCATATTTGTGGTCACGAACGTCGCCGACCACGCCGACGACCTGGAGCGGCCGCTGAACTCGGCGGACCGAAGCCGTAAATGTTTTCCCGACCGCTTCCTCACCTGGCCACAACAAGCGCGCCATGGTTTCGTTGACCATCGCCGCGCCCGTTCCTTCTCGGGCATCCTCGGCATCAAGGTAGCGCCCGGAGCGAAGGGGGATTCGCATCGCCTGAAAAAGGTTGCCGGGACCCACACCGCAGCCGTCGTGCAGCACTTCGACTTCCTCCGGGCGACCTTCGATCTTCAGCTTTTCCGGCCAGGCGCCATGCTTTCCGACGCCGACAGCCTTGACGCCCGGCAACCCCGCGAGCCGTTCTTGGATCTGGTCGAACACCCCTTTCCTGAGTTGCATGGCACGTTCGTAGTTGTCCTGGTCGTTATATCGACCCCATGGAAGATCGACGGACACGGTCAGCAGGTTTTCCGGATCGAACCCCGGGTCAACGTGAAGCAGGCGCCGGACGCTTTCGATCATCAACCCTGCACCCGTCAGCAGCACAAGGGTCAGCGCCAGTTCCGCCACCACCAGAGCGCTGCGAAATCGACGCTGTTTTCTGCTCGCTGTGGCTTTCAATCCCGCCTGTCTGAGCGCGTCACCAAGCTGCCTTCGCCCCGCTTGCCACGCGGGCGCGCAACCGAAGACGAGTGCGGTCAAAACGGAGATGACCAACGTGAAGACGAGGGCGTAGCCGTCGCTGGAAACAGGTTTCAACCGCGGCATGAATTCGGGAACCAACGCGGTGAGGAGCTTGATGCCCCAGACAGATGATACCAACCCGAGCACCCCGCCGGCCGCGGACAGCAGCAGGCTCTCCGTCAGCAAGAGGCGCATCAGGCGGAGCCGTCCGGCGCCCAGCGCAGCGCGGACCGCAAGTTCCTGCTGTCGTTTTTCGGTCCGGGCAAGAGTGAGATTGGCGATGTTGGCACAGACAATGAGCAGGACAAACCCGATGGCTCCCAGCAATCCGAGCAGGGTCCGCTGCAGTTCGTCCCGGCCATCGGTAAACATCTGGCGGGTGGGACGAACCCAGAAACCAAGCCCGCCAGGCCGCCGGCGCCAGTCGTCCATGTAACCCCTTCGGCCCGCGTGGCCGGTCATCAGGCGCTGAGCGACGGTTTCGAGCAGCGCAGCCGTTTGTTGTGTGGTGACTCCGGGATTGAGTCGGGCAAAAATCTGGGTGTTTGGGCCCCCCATCCAGCCCACGGGCAATCGTTCGATCTCAGAAGGAAACCAGAATTGCACGCCGCCGTTGGGAAACCGGAAATGTGGCGGCATCACGCCGACGACAGTGAAGTGCCGTTCGCTCAGTTCAATCGTTCGACCCAGCACTGCCGGATCACCGCCGAAAAACGTCAGCCAGCCGGAATGGCTGAGAACAATGACCGTGTCAGTTTTCGGAACGCCGTTTTCGTCGACCGGCACCGCCTCGTTTGCGCCAAACGTCCGGCCCAGCATGGGCGGAACATCGAACGGCGCGAAAAAATTCGGAGAAACCCTGCCTCCAAAGACCGTCTCGCTGAAGTCATCAGTCTTCCGCTGCAATTGCGCGCTGTCGACCCAGGTGAAGATCTCGAAGGGCTCCTGATTTTCCAGCAAGGCTTCCAGCACCGGAGGCGAGACGCCGCCGAAGTGAGGCTTGTTGTTTTCCTGAGCGAAAAGGCCTTTGACGTAGTCCCGTTCAGCGATCTGCACCAAGCGATCTGGATGGGCCCCTGGGATCGGATTCAGAAGGACCGCGTTCACGACACTGAACATCGCCGTGTTGGCCCCGATTCCGAGGGCGAGGGTGAGTATCGCAACGGCGGCAAAGCCGGGGCTTTTTAGCAGTTGGCGAACGGTGAACCGGAGATCGTTCATGGCGTTGAACCGCTGCCTTCGGTACCGAATCGCTGGAGAATCTCGTCAATCCGCGCATCGCCCGAGGGATACTGCGCCTCGCCCACGGCCGCACCCCCTTCGAGCAGGGCTTCCACGATGGCCGGATGCGATGGTTTGGGTTCGTGCACGGCGGACCAAACAGCACAGCCCAGCACCGTTCCGCCGAAGCGATTGCGGACTTCCAAGGGCCCTCGGCGTCGGAGCAGCAGGCGCACGGTTTCCAGCTGACCCCGGTTCGCCGCCCAATGAAATGCGTTCAGGCCAGTCGCTGCGCCGCCTGCCGGGTCCACACCGCACGCCAGAAAATGCTCGGCGACGTCCTCGCAGCCGTTAAAACAGGCACAAGTGAAGGCTTCACGTAGCGCCTCCGGGTACCACTGGAAAAGGCCGGCCTTGTGCCATCGAACCATCGGGCTCGGCGAGCCGTCGGTGGTCGTGGTGAACAACGGGGCCAGGCGCGAAAAGTCGCCATTCATCAGCCCTTCGACCGCCGCGGCAAACGACATTGGTGCCAGGGGTTCATACCATGCCACCCACGGTGAAAAGGGACGATCGTTCCCCGGCTCCGAACCGAAGCGCAGGATGTGGCCGTCGGGATCTTCCAAATGGAATTCCAAGGCCCAAGGGTAGTTGGTGGGCGGCAAACGAATCGTGGCGTGGCGCGACATGAGCTCGTCGTGCAATGCCTCGGCGTCGCCGACGCCGATCCATACCCAGGTTCCCGCCTGGCCCTGCGCCCCGTCGCACAACATCAAGCTGCAGCCACCGCGTGAGACCGAAGCCATGCCGCCAACATTCCAATCCGCCTTGAAGCCCAGCACCCGCGTGTAGAAATCCAGGCTCAACGCGTGATGACGAACGCGCAAGATTGGGACAGCGGCGTGGAAGTTGGTCGCGGCGGACGGGATTGGCGCTGGTTCGCTCATCGGGTTATCGCTTGGATAGACAATGGCTTCTCATTCCGGAGAGCTCCTGGACCTTTCATCGAAGGCAAAAACCTGGATGACGTTGCCGTCGACGTCGGTAGTGATGAAGTCTGTCCCGCCCCAATCCGGATGATGTTCGACTTCCTTGGCGATGCGCACGCCGGCCTGACGCAGGGCGGCAGCGGCCTTGGCGAGGTTGTAGGTCATAAACGAAAGGAAGAGGGGTTGTCCGTGGGCCGGAATGGCCGCCCAATCCGGAGGAATGGTTTGACGCTCGCCCCCGGGTTCGATCACCACCCACGGTTTGTGGGGGCCTTGGGACAGGATGGCGTAAGCGCGGTTCGTGCTCTCGAGTCGCATCCCCAACACGTCGCGATAAAACGCAGTTTGTCGGGCGAAGTGATGCGCCTTGATTTCCAGGTGGCCAATGAGCGGTTTGTTCAGACCTGCGCTCGCCGGACGACCGGGAACCTCGGAGAGCGTCCACCGAATATCCTCCGGCGCGGTGAACTCAATCCGCTTTCCCCAGGGCGTGTGCTCGACTTCGCTCGTGAAGCGAACCCGCCGTCGGCGCAGCGCGGTAATCGCGGCGTCGAGGTTCTCGACCTGTATGCTGGGTCGCACGCCTTGTTCGCGGCCCCACTTGCGTTCCTTGCGAACCGGTGGACCGCCATCGAAGAGTTCGACCATGAGGCTTCGACTCTTGCCTGACCAGTAGGCGTCCCAGCCTTCACCGAGCATCGCCCAATTGCCGTAGGTCGGGTTCGAATTCTTCAAACCGAACCCAATGCTCTTCGTGTAATAAGCCAGCGACCTCTGCCAATCGACCACCGAGAGGCCGATAAAGTTGAGTTCGAGTGCGGCGTTGTCCTTCGTCGGGCGAACCCACTCGGCCTGGTCCGCCGCAACACCGCGCAGGATCGCCAAGGCGAACGAAGCGAAAAGCAGGGTCTTTTTCATCGCATGGATTGACGGCTACTCGTTGCGCAAGGCGACCATCGGATCGACGCGTGAAGCTCGGCGCGACGGAATCAGACTGGCCAGAAACACGACCGCCGCCAACACGATGCCGGCCGGCAAAACAATTCCCGGGGAAAAAGCGCCTACACCGAACAGCAGGGACTGCATCGCCCGGCCGGTGGCCCATGTGCCGATGGCTCCGAGAGCAAGGCCGATCAAGCAAAGCTTCGTGCCGATGCCGAGGAATTGCGCCAGCACCTGAGCGGGTCGAGCGCCGAGCGCCATGCGCACTCCAATCTCCCGCTGACGTTGGCTGACGGAATACGCCAGGACCCCGTACGTGCCCAGCGATGCAAGCAGCAATGCGACCCCGGCAAAAACTCCCGCCAGAATGGCGGGCGATCGTCGCGCAACGAGGCTGTCATCGACCCGTGACTGCAGGGACCGAAGTTCATCGACGGGCATGCCGGGATCGCACTTGGCGACGGCTTCACGGATGAGCGGTGCGAGAACGGCGGGCGGCAGCACGGAACGCACGACCAGGGAGAACGAACCGGGCCAGGCACTGCCGTAAGGCCGATAGACGGTGCCTTGAGCGGCAAGTTCGACTACGTCCGCCTGCTTGGCATTGGCGACTACGCCGACCACGATGGAGCAATTGTCGGGCTCGAAGGCAGTTCCGAGGCTGAGCCGTCGGCCTATGGGATCTTCGTTTGGCCAGTACCGATCAGCCATCGCCTGGTCCACCACACACGCGCGCGATGGCCGGACTCGATCGGCCTCCTCGAGAAGGCGGCCGCGCAGCAGCGGTATGCCCATCACCTTCCAATAACCCGGCGTGACGGCAGCCACGTGATGCGCCCTGAGGACCGAGTCGGATCCGGGGTCGAATCCTTCGACCGCAATCGCGTAATCACTTCGGCCATCGGCAAACGGCAGGGCGTTGTTTGCCGCCGCGTCGTTCAAGCCCGGAATGGAACGCACCTCGCTCAGCACGCGTTCCACAAACGCGACCCGCAGCGCCTGATTGGTGTATCCCCGCCAGGGAAAGGCGACGCGCCCGGCCATTAGTTGGTCGGGGTCGAAGCCCAAGGGCGTCTCCACCACCCGTTTCAAGCTGACCCCGAGGAGGCCGGCACTCGACAGCAGGACAAACGCGAGCGCGACTTGGATCACGACGAATCCGTCCTGCAGCCCCCGCGCACCGCGGTCAATCGTTCCTCCTCGTGTGGCCAATTTGAGGCCGGTCGCCAGCTTCATTCGCAGCGTGAACGTCACCTGAAGCGCGGCCAAAACCACGCCCACGCCCAACGCCAGCAGAATGCCGGCCAGGCAAAGTCGCAGATCAAACTGGATCGCCATGCCCAACGGAAGACGGTCCGCCCCGAGAGTGGTCAGCAGGCGCAGGCCGCCAGCCGCAATGACAAGCGCCAACAGACCGGCGACGCCCGCGAGCAGCATCACTTCGGTCGCTGTCCCGCGCGCCAGTTTCCACGGGCTGGCGCCCAGCGCCTGGCGCACCGCCAGCTCCTGCGCGCGACCGTTGGCCCGCACGAAAAGGAGATTCGCCAGGTTCACCGCGCCGATCACCAACAGGACGATCACCCCAGCCTGCAGCAGAAGGATGGTCCGTCGGACCGTCCGTACGTGATCCTCCCGCAGCGGAACCACGCGGGTGACGTAGCCGGTCCTTTTGATTACCGCCGCACGGGGATCATCGAGTGCCTGCCGGGCGTTGAACACATCCATCTGGGATTGCGCCTCGCTCCAGGTCGCGCCCGGGGCCAGGCGCGCGATCATGTTCCAGTCGCCGCTGTGACGGTTGTTCGGCAAACGGTCCGCCGCGGCGTGCGATGCGGGCCGGAAGAACTGAGCCTGGCTGGAAAGGAAGCGGAATCCTCTGGGCAACACGCCGATCACCGACACCCGATCGCCATCGTTGGCAAACGAGCGTCCGATCACGTTGGGATCCGCGTTGAAATGCGACCGCCAGAACTCATCCGTCAACACAGCAACCCTGTCGGCCCGATACGCCAGTTGATCCTCGGTGAAGGCCCGGCCCAGCGTCAACGGTACGCCCAGCGTGGAGAAGAACTCCGGTGACACCCGGAGGATGGGCACCCGACGCGGTTGTTCGGCCTCGCCAATGATGGCGCTCGATTCCTGGTAGATCGACAGCGACGCAAAGGCCCGGATGGCGCCTCGTCGATCAAAGTAATTGGGGAGCGATCCCGAAACGCGATCGACTCCCGCGGCGGGATAGCTGTTGTAGACCAGGGCCAGCCGATCGGGCTCGGAAAATGGCAGCGCCCGAACGAGCATCGCGTCCACCACCGCCAGGATGGTCAGGTTCGCGCCAAGACAGATCGCCAGCGTCAACACGGCCACGACGGTGAAGCCGGGACTCTTCAACAGTTGGCGGAACGCGATCATGGATTTGCGGTTTTAGATCTTAGATTTGCGGTTGGGGGAGGCGCCAATACCGAAAGGAACGCGATCGTCCGGAGGAGAGACTCGGCGACAAACGGCCGGCCGCAGCCGAAGCGCTTCGAAGCGGAGCCGCCGCTCCGACCGCTCGACGCGCCTCCCCCCCCAATCGCCAATCGCCAATCGCAAATTGAAAATGTCCCTCATTCGTCGCTCCCTTGAACGGAGGCCACCTGGTTTGCTTCGGTGAGGGCGAAGGTGTAGAAGCGCGGCTCTGCGGCGGTCACCAGCTTGTAGCTGCGCAGCCGATGGACCGTCTCGCCGTCGGCGCCCCGCTGGCCGGACGCGGGCTTATCTTCCGTCACGAATTTGAAAGACTTGAGGGTTTCGAGATCCGCCTTCAGCGCGGCGTGACGGCGTTGCGAACGCGCGAAGTTGCGACGAAAGGCGGGGGTCAGGAGCGCCGAGTCCTTCGTCGCCACCAAGTCGATCAGGCATTGTCGAAGTCGTTCGCTGAGCTGCGGGTCTTGGTCCGGCTGGGGTTTGATGGAACTCAACGTCAGGCCTTGAATGTGTCGACCAGCTACGCCAATGGCGATGTCTTGGGGGGCGGCGTCCGTATTCGCGAGGACGATCACCGTCAGTTTGTCGTCGATCAGTCGAAGAATGAAGCTTGTGAATCCGTGAATGCCGCCGCCGTGACCCACGTATCGATGGCCCCGCACTTCACCTGTCTGCCAGCCATAGCCGTACGGAAACGTTTCTCCGCTGTTCAGTTTCACGGGCGTCCACATTTCCTGCCGGACCGGCAAAGGCAGGATCCGATCGGTGTCAAGCGCGCGGTCCCACCGGGCCAGGTCGAGGACCGAGCCAAGGAGAGCTCCGGCGGAGAATGGTTGGGTGGGGCTGACGAATTCGGAACGCAACCATCCATTGCTGCGGGAGGCGTAGCCGGTTGCCCGATGGGGAATGAGTTCGAACTGGTGATTCAGCCGCGCCGTGTCCATAGCTGCGGGTTTGAAGATTCGGTCGGCGACAAAGTCGCCGAATGGCTGGCCGCTGACTTTCTCGACGACCAGACCGAGCAGATAGTAGCCGGTGTTCGAGTAGGCCCACTTTTCACCTGGCGCAAAGTCGAGCGGCAGGTCCTTGACCAAGCCGATGATTTCGTCCGACGTATAGTCCTTGCGAACCGTTGCGAAAAAGTTCGGTAACTCCGTGTAGCCTTTGATGCCTGAGGTGTGAGTCAGCAGATGACGAATCGTCACCGGGTTCCAGGCGGGCGGGGAGTTCGTGTAGTGAACCCGAATCGGGTCGTCGAGCTTCAGGCGACCTTCCTGGGCCAATAGCATGATGGCGGTGGCCGTGAACTGCTTGGAGATGGAGGCCCATTGGAAAACCGACTGCGATGTGACGGGCACGTTCAGTTCGACGTCCGCCAGACCGTAGCCTTTGGCTTTGGTCACTTCGCCGTTTCGAACCACGGCTACGGCAACACCTGGAATGTTTTGCCTCTTGAGCTGCGCCTCGATGTAACGGTCGATGCGGTCCGCCTGAGCCGGCGTGGCCAAGACAAGGGTCGCGAGGATTAGGATTTCGATGCGCCCGAAGCCGCGCGCCAAAGAATCCAATGCTTTTCGGTTAATCCGTTGCAAACGCGAAATGCAACGAAGCGATGACGATTCGCATTCGGCTTTTGACGCGAAGTGTTCGAGGCTCATGGCAAATGCGGAAAGGCTTTGGTTCTCATTCATTCATGGCAAGACGGGTTGCCGGATCTAACCGATTTAACCGAGCCTGGTTCACGACAGCGTCAACCAACGCCTTCGCCAAGGCTGGCACTTCACCCTGCAACGCGCGGCGCTCGGGCTGAAACAAGGTGCCGACGAAAAACGGATGCCCGGGCAGTTCACCTCCGCGCACGTCGCCTTGCTCATCCATCGCGGTGAAGCGAAATCCGGCGCCTTCAAGCGGCTCGCGGAAACGTTCATTCAGGCCGTAGCGACAGTGGTAACCCTCGATGGCCTCGGGTGCCGCGTAGATTCGCCTCAGCAGGCTTTCAGGTGTAAACCGGACCCGCGCGTTTGCTTCCACCAGCGAACACGAGAGAGGCGCGATCACCGATCGAAGGGCGGAGGGATTCGACTCTGCGTGATCTGCGTCGGTCCAGCCGACGACGTTTCGGGCAAACTCGATCAGCGCGTGTTGAAACCCGCCGCAGGTTCCAAGGAAGGGCACGCATTGTTCCCGGGCAAAGCGCGCCACGGCCAGAGCGCCCTCGAACGACCGATATGGGCTGGCGGGCACCAGCCAGAAACCAGCGAAGTCGTTGAGGCAGGTCGCCGGATCCAGCACCTGATCGGTCGGGAGCCAGCGCCACCGGAGGTCACCCCTTGTCGCGCGGGCGGTCGCGGCCAAGTCGAGCGCACGCGGGATCGCGACATGCGCGGTCACGCTGGGGTCAGCATCGCCGACCAGAGCAATCGTCGAAGCGAACGGCGAGTTCATCGGGTCATTGGCAGTTTCGTCAATCGGTTTTCAGCGCGGCCACGGGCTCCACGCGCGTCGCGCGCCGTGCCGGGATCCAACAAGTCACCACGGTGATCCCCAGGACAGACGCAACCATCACAATCCATGTGAGGGGGTCGGTAGGCCCGATGCCGAAGAGAAAGGTCCGAAGGCCGGTCGCCAGAGACAGGGAGACGACGAGGCCTAACACGATCCCCGCCCCAGCCAGCCGCACGCCATCACCGAGGATTAACCGGAAGACTTCGTTCCGCTGCGCGCCCAGGGCCATGCGAATGGCGATTTCGGATTGCCTGGATCCCGCGGCCAGCGAGACCACGCCGTAAATGCCGATCGTGGCCAGCAGGCACGCCACCAGCGCAAAGCCAATCAGGAGGTTCATGGCGAAGGTTCGCGCTGCCACTGAATCTTCCCTGATTTCCTCCAGCGTTTTTACGTGCTCCACGGCCACCGTCGGGTCGATGTTCCGCAGCTCGCGTTGCACGGTGAGGCCGATCGCTCGCGGGTCGCCCGCGACACTCAGCACGAGGTGCTTGGAAAAGGCGCCCGACTGCCAGAACGAGAAGTAGAGCTCGGGCTCGGCCGCGTCGGTCAACGAATCGGTTCGGGTATTCGCCAACACGCCGACGATCTCGACAAAATTGGTCGGTCTGCCCGGTTGGTGCAGCCTCTGACCGATCGGGTTCCGGCCCGGGAAGAATCGATCCGCCGCCGCTTGGTTGACGATGACGACCCGGGGAGCTTGTTCGTTATCGTTTTCACGAAAGGCGCGTCCCTCGACCAGCTTCAGCCCAAGCGCCGAGAAGTATTCGGGCGTGACGGAGCGCGTCGGCAGGTTCAACTGGCTCTTGGGCGAACCGGGCTCCTCGGCACCCGGCAACTCGAACGTGGTGTTCCACTTGTTCCCGGTCAACGGAACGCCCCAGCCAAACGCGGCGGCGGTGACCCCTGGCAGCCGCGCGACGCGTTCAATGGCGCGCGTGTGGAAATCGAGCCAGTTTGTGCCGACCGCCGTCACGCTCATCGTCAGGACATTTTTGGTTTCGTAGCCTGGTCGAACCTGCGCCAGCGAATGGACGGACTGGATGAGGAGGCCGGCCCCGACCAAAAGGGCCAGGGTCAGCGCGATCTGAACGGCGGCGACTCCGCCTAACAACCTGCGCTCGGAAAGTCCCATGCTGGCCGTCCTTCCGCCCGCCTTCAGGGCGCCCGCCGGCTCCTGGGCGAGCGAACGCCAGGCGGGCAGCAGACCGGCGATCAAGCCCGCCGCCACGGCTGCCACCAGGCCAAATCCCAGCACGGGCCAGCCAAGTTGTACCGCATCCAATCGCGGAATGGCGATGCCTCCGATCAGCTTCAATCCCGCGACGGAGCCCATGGCCAGCCCGACGCCGAGAAGTCCGCCCACCAACGCGAGCAGGACGCTTTCCGTCAGGATCGGCCGGCACAATTGCCACCGACGCGCCCCCAGGGCCGCGCGCACCGCATACTCCCGCTGACGCTGCAAGCCGCGGGCCAGCAGCAATCCCGCCGCATTGGCACACGCGATGAGGAACACCAGAGCGACTGCCCCGGCCATCGGAAGTAGAAGGCGACGGCCCTCCTGATTCATCCGTGCTTCCAGCGGCTGAAGTTTGGGCACGATGCCGGCGTATTTGACTTCCGCTCCGGCCTGGCGGGCCGTCAGGCCGGCGATTTCCGCCTGTGCCTCGGCCAGCGTTGCACCTGGACGCAGTCGACCAACGATGTCCCAATCCGGCTCCTTCAAACGTTTTGGATCCGGCTCCGCAGGAACCCAATAGTCCACCTTCGCGTCGACGTTGTAGTTGGGCTCCTGGGATTCGCCGGGAGACGGTAAAAAGCGGACTTCGGGAGGCATGACGCCGACCACCGTGAAGGGCTGGCGAAACCGACTGATTTGAATCGTCTGTCCCACGATCCCGGGGTTCGCATTGAAACGCCGACGCCAGAGGTCATTCCCGAGGATGACGACCGAAGTCGACCGCGTGCGGGCGTCGGCCTCGTCGAAAGTCCGTCCCAAGGCCGGGCGGATTCCCGCCACTTTGAAGTATTCTGGCGTCACCCACATTCCTTCCACCGATTCGCTGCCGTCGGGCAGCACCAGATAATTGAAAGTCCAGCTGTAGCCGGCGATCGCCTCGAACGCTTTCGATTCCTTTTGCCACTCCTGCCACTGCGCCGCGGCCCACCCGCCGGTGTAGCGCTGGCCGTCCGTGCGCGCCGGCGTAATCAACGTCACCCGGTCGGGTTGCGGATAGGGCGGGGGAGTCAGCAGTACACCTTCGATCAGGCTGAATACCGTTGCGCTCGAACCGATGCCCAACGCGAGCGTGAGCAGAGTCACGGCAGCGAAGCCAAAATTCTTCAGAAGTTGGCGGATGGCGAGCGTGAGGTCGGACATGGACAGGTATTGAAAAAGTTCGTGCCGGCGCGAGGAGCGAGTTTCAGCTGAAGTCTGCTTCTGGATTTGGTTCGGAATTCATTTCCCTTCCTGGTTGAAAGACTGAGCCGCAAGTTTCAAGGCCACCTCCAACTGCTCATCAATTCCCCGCAGCAGGTTCGAGGATTTCGTTGCGATCACATGATCAGGGATCGTCCCTCGCCGTGGGCCCATCTCTCCCGCCACCGCATTCCAATACTCGAGCATAGGCAGCCGAATCTGCAGCTTCGAATGCGGCAGGGTCAGCATTGCCTCCATGCCGGAGTTGTTCCCGTGATAGCCGCCACCCGTTTCCTCGCCGATGAAGGTCGCCCGCTTCAGATGTCGGATCACGGCGCAGAAATCCGCCGCTGTTGAAAAGACCCCACCATCGATCAGCACGAACACTTTACCCAAGAACGGATGCTTGCCTGGTGGCTGCTCCGCCAGACCCGGATGCAGCTTTTCCGTTGCGAAATAACCCCCGACCGGATTAGCCCGCGTGCCCTCGTGGAGCTTCGCATCCCACTCCGGGTCGACTCGCCAGTTCGAGTGTTCCTTGAACGACGGATCAATCGATTTCAGGTTGATCCGGTCAAAATACCGGAACGGCTTGTCGGTCAGGTAGGACACCAGCAGCGCTCCGTACATGTCTTTGCCGCCTCCATTGCCCCGCAGGTCAATGATCAGCGCCTTCGCCTTTTCTTCTTGCAGCCTCTTGAATGTCTCTTCGATCCACTTCCGATAATCGCTCCCCATAAAACTCCGCAGGCGAATCTCCGCGATCTCGGGACCCTTCAAAAACCGAAGCGCCTGACTCTCGCTCGTCCACGTCAATCGGGTGAGGCCGTCCTGCATGGCTGAATTCACCGGGTTCTGATTCTTCTTACGTTCGACGTCCGTCACTCCACTGAGTGTCGCCGTGACCGTTCTGCCCGCCTCATCCCGGGCCTTTACCGTGAAGGAGTCCTCCTGTCCTACCAGCCACCAATAATACAGGCCAAAGCGGTTTCCGAGTTGCATCCGAGTGCCGGTCTCAATGTCTCCGTCGGCCGACGCCATTGGACGGAAACGCCGGAGCAGGTCCCGCATCTTGTGCCCGTTGATTTCGAGAACCTCCATGCCTGGACGAATCTTGTCATCGTCGGAAGTGTCGTTAAACCGAACCCGCCACTGCTTCCCTTCCATCTGCATTCGCAAAGGGCACAGGCGCGCACTCTCCATAATTCTCTGGGTTTCCAGATCCGGCTTCCAGCTGGTATGCCCGCAGCGAATCGAGGCGATGGTTTCCCCGACGACCTCCATGAATTCGGTCTTCTTCAAGGCACGAACCAACTTGCCTCTCTGCACCTCGAAAACTCGATCCATTTGCCTTTTGGTCGAGTATCGATAGAGCCCGGCGTGGGCTTCTTCGAGTGCATCTCGCATCAGGTCGAAGTCCTCTCGGGCCGCGGCGGGAGTGATTTGGCTGATGGCGACGGGGTTCGTTCTCGCGTTCGGGAACGTGGACGATGCCTCAGCCGGCGTCTGGGCACGGGAGAACTCAACCCGCAGGCACATCGCAACCATGGCAACCCAGACCTGTTTTTTCATCGCTGGACGCTTTCCATTTGGATTGGCGCTCCGACCGTCAGCCCGGCGGCAGAGTTGGATTTTCCTTCCACCCGTCCCGGAGTTTCACCACCCGATTTCCATAGGCCGCGTTGGCTTCCGAATGCGTCACCTGGATGACCGTCGTGCCCTCGCTGTTGAGTTTCTTGAACAACTCCATGATCTGGCGGCCCTGATCGGAGTGCAGGTTGCCCGTGGGTTCGTCGGCGAGAAGCAACGCTGGCTTGGCAATGACGGCCCGGGCGACGGCCACCAGCTGCTGCTGTCCGCCAGAGAGCTGGTTCGGAAAAAGGTCCTTCTTCCCCACGATGCCGAACCGATCCAGCGTGTCGGCGACCAGCGCCTCGCGTTCGGATTTTTTGATGTCCCGATACGAAAGCGGGATGTCGAGGTTCTCGGCCACGGTGAGGTCTTCGAGGAGATGAAACTGCTGAAAAACAAACCCAACGTGTTTCTTGTTCAGGGCAGCACGTTCCTTCGGCTTCAGACGATGAACCGCTTCGCCTAGAAAGTGGTATTCGCCTTCCCACGAGTGATCGTAAAAACCGATTACGCTGAGCAACGTGGATTTGCCGGCGCCGCTCGGGCCCATGATCGTCACGAACTCGCCTTCGGCAATGTCCAGCGTGACTTGCCGCAACACGTAGGTGGGGCTGGGCTTCGTCGGAAAGCTCTTCTCGATGTTCTTTAGCTGGATCATTGTTCTTTCATTACGCTCTGTCGCGGGATGGCCGGCGCTCCCAGAGACAACCGATTCACGCGGCAAATTCGTTTACTGACCACCGGGCACTGGGCACTGGGCACTGGGGACTGATTACTGACTATTGGCCATTGATTCCTCCACGACCCGGCCGTCGAACAGGTGGATCTGGCGATCGGCGTGGCGGGAGAATCGGGAATCATGTGTGACCATGCAAATGGTGGCGCCCTCGCGATGCAGCTCGCGCAGCAGGGCCATGACGGCGTCGCCGTTTTTGGAGTCGAGATTTCCGGTCGGTTCGTCCGCCAGCAGGATGCTGGGCTTGCCGCCGAGCGCGCGTGCGACGGCCACGCGCTGCTGCTGTCCTCCGGAAAGTTGGGACGGGTAATGTTTCATGCGATGGCCCATGCCGACGCGTTCCAGTGCTTTAACGGCGGCCGCCTTCCGATCGGTCGCGTTCATGCCGCGATAAGTCAGCGGCAGCTCGACGTTTTCGAACACCGTGAGGTCTCCGATCAAATTGAAGCTTTGGAAGATGAACCCAATCTCCTTGTTGCGGATGCGGGCACGGGCCGCGAAGTCGAGGTTCGCCACCGCCTGATTGTTCAGCGTGTAGCTTCCGTCAGTCGGCGTGTCGAGGAGACCCAGGATGGAGAGCAAGGTCGATTTGCCGCAGCCCGAGGGGCCGGCAATGGACACATACTCGCCTTGCTCAATGGTGAGATGAATCTCCGCCAACGCGTGGGTCTCAACTTCGTCGGTGAAAAACACCTTCTTGATGCCTTCAAGTTTAATCAGGGACATGGCAGGGGCGGGATTCAGTATTCAGTGCTCAGTGCTCAGTGCTCAGTGCAGGCGCAGGTAGCTATGCACGTTCGCGACAGGTGCCCCCTAGTCGGGGCGGGGCTCATAAAGGTCCGTTTCTTCATATGCAAAATCTTCAAAACCCAATCAGAGTTGAATCGATCCCGAGTTGAACCGCTCAAACTCAAGATTCACTCGATATCCAAAGTCTTTTCGTCGTCGACGCTAATCTGCCTGGCCCAAAGCCTATCAGCGCCCGACCACGCCCCCGACGACTGAGCACTGGGCACTGGGCACTGACCACTGAGCACTGGTGCCCGTCCCTAACGCAGCTGCACTCGCTCGAATGCGTCCCAAGCCGACATGTCGGACAGGATCACCTGATCGCCGATTTCGAGACCTTGCACCACTTCGACCGTGCTGACCGAAGTGCGGCCGAGTTTGACCTGAATTCGCACGGCGCCGCGGCCGGCGTCCACCAGCTTGAACAGCCCGATGGTGCTGTCGGGTTGACCCTGAACCGGGCGGCCGACATACAGGGCGTTGTCGAGGCGTTCCAGTTCGATGGTGCCATCGACGCTGAGGTCGGGACGGGCGCCGCGGGGGAGATCGCCGTCGAGTTTAACGTCGACCGTGACTGTTCCGTTCGCCACGGCGGGGTCCACCCGTATGACATGGCCGGGGATGATGCCGTTACGGGTGTCGATGGAGGCGACCTGGCCGATGAGGACGTCTTTGGCCTGGGTTTCGGCCACTTTGATTTCGGCTTTGAGTTTGGTGGGTTGAACGATCTTGGCGAGGGTGGCGCTGGGTGTGATTCGCTGTCCGACCTGGAGCATTTGGGCGTCGCCGATTTGCTGGAGCACCCCTTCGATACCGGCGCGGACTTGCAAGGCGGCCAGCTGCCGTTTCTTGAGGGCGAGGAGGGCGCCGGTTTTTTCGAGCTCGGCGTCGGCGGCGGCCACTTGGGCGCGGGCCGATTCCACGGCAATCTCCTGGCGTTCTTCCTCGATGGTCACGCGGCCTTGCAGGTCGGTCGCGCGAGCCCGGGATTGTCGGGCGGTCAGCACCGGGACCAGGCCGCGTTTGGAAAGATTTTCGTCTGCTTCGGCCACGAGACGGGCTTGTTCCGCCTCGGACTTCAAGGTGGCGATGGCGGCCTTTTGCGTGAGCTTTTCGCTCTCCAGCTGGACCTTGAGCTTTGAGAGCTGGGCGGTGCCGATCTTGACCTGGAACTCGGCGTCGAAAGCGGCCTGTTTCAGCTCGGCATTGCTCAGCTCCATCAGGATCGTGTCCGCCGTGACCTGGGCGCCGGGCTTGACCAGGATGCGTTCAACCCGGCCGTCGGTCTCGGACTGTACAAACTGGATTTGCTCGGGCACGAGCGTGCCGTTTCCGCGCACCTGGCGCAGCATCGGGTTTTCCTTGGTCGCGCGTTTGACCGTGTCGGTCCAGATGGAGCCTTTCTCAACCGTTGGCGCGGCTGGCTTCAGGCGCGACAGCCCGACGGTGACGGCGGCGACGAGCACGAGAGCGGCGCCGGAGAAGAGCAGGCGGCGGCGTTTTTTGCGGCGGGCGAGGTCGGGGCGGGCGACGTCCATGAGCTACTGGAGGTTGAGATCAACGTGGTGTCGTTCGAAGACACTGCCTTCGCGCAGCGCGAGCACGGCGAGGGACTTGTTGTATTCGGCCAGCGCGCGAATTTCCTCCAGTCGGGCGGAGGTCAGATCGCGTTGCAATTGCAGCACCACGAAACTGGTGCTTTTGCCGTTGTCCATTTTCGTCTGTTCGGCCTGAAGCGCGGCGTCGGCAAACTCGCGGGCCTGACGAGTGGTTGCCACCCGTTCGAAATCGGTTTCCACGGCTTTAACGGCATCGTCAATTTGGAGCATGACTTCCTGTTCGAGCTGTCGCACGCGGAGCTCGGATTGTTCGCGCTCGGCCTTGCTGGCCTTGAATCCTTCACGGGCATACTGGCGGGTGAGCGGCACGGTCAATTGCAAGCCATAGGAATGAAACGGGCTGGAGCCGCGCCGAACCTGGTCAAAGGCGCCGGCGAACTCGCGGTCGGATGCGGTGTGACCGTACGCGCCGACGGCGTCCAGCTGGGGCAGGAGCTGGTTGCGATTGAACTTCACCACATGGCCGAGGCGTTCCAGGTCCTCGCGCGCCTGAAGCAGGTCCGGCCGGTTGGCCAGGCCGCGCTGCCAGCTCTCCGTTCGTTGGGCGCGCTGGGGAACGGCCGCGAGATCGCCGGACGGTTGAATCGAGACGTCCGTCCATTCCGCGAGGTTTTCACTGAGCAGGCCGATGAGCAGGTTTTCCTGCAGGTGCAGATTTCGCTGCGCGACGAGGAGGAGGGCGCGCTGGGCCGAGACTTGGGATTCAGCCTGCTTTTCGTCGAGCGCCGCGAGCACGCCTTGCTGAATTCGGGCGCGGTTGGCGGAGAGGAGCTCTCCGGCCAGGCGCAGCGCGAGTTCCTGGACCTTCACATTCTCGCGCGCCAAAAGCAGGTCATAGTAGACCACTTCGACCTGGGTGATGGTTTCCATTACCTGTCCGCGCCAGGCCAGTTCCGAGATTTTCAAGCGGCGTCGATTGACCTGAATGCTCAGCCGCCGGTCATCGATCCACGAGTTCTTCAGCAGGGGCTGGCGCAGTCGGACCGCAGCACCGCCTCCGGTGTTTTCGAAGGGCCCGTCCGGCGTGGTCCCGCTGGCATCCGCCAGATCCCCGCCGATCTCGTAAGCCAAGCCCGTGGGTAGCGTCCCGATCAGACGACCATATAAAGCGTCCTGGCGCGTCTCGGTCCCGGCGTAGGGACGATTTTGATCATCGATGCCCCCGGGGGAAAGACTGTTCCCGCGGCTAATGCCAGTCCGCAGTTCCGGATCGAAAACGCCCTGGTCTTGGGCAAGTCGATGACGGGCGATGTCGATTCCCTTGGCTTCAATCTTCACGTTGAAATTGTGTTCGATTGCCAGCTGAACGCATTCAGCCAGAGAGAGAGCTCGACCTTGCGGGAGTGCTTTCCCGAGTTCCGAACTCGTGCTCGCCGGCCCACGGACTCCGGACGGCTCCGCCTCATCCCTCCCGCGGTGCGCGACGGACAGGGCCCCTCCGCGGAGGGGAGGCTCTTGGGGAGCCGGAGCGGCCAGACCCGCCGTCGCCAGCGGAATCCAGCCGAGCATCAGACCTGAACACCATCGCTTCATCGTGATCAACCAACGGTACCCGCCACCATCAACTGAGTTGTGCGAATCCCATTGCAGGGCGCATGCCAGCTTAGTCCGTCCCTTGGTTTGCTTGGAAACTTGGGGTTTCTCGCCACGGGAGGGCCGTTGTTGGACGGGTGCAAAGTGGGGTCGTCCCACAATCGGGATGAGAGTTTCCCGGGAATGGGATCCCACTTACCGCGCTGCGAGCCTGCCTTTCGATCGTCGGGTTCATGGGAAGTCGCCCGTTCTTTTTAGACCTGCTCACCCGACATGAACCGGCGGACTGCTCCACCTCACCCGGTTCCGATCTCGCTCGGGCGAGTTCGGAACCTGCCCTCTCCCCCGCAGGGCGGCGGAGAGGGTGGAGGCGCCGGGCGGTTCTTGAGGGGCCTGCCCGGGAGGTGTGTTCGCGGCGGGTTGCGTCCTTGGGCCGGGAGTTTGGATCGGAACTCGCTTTCCGTTTCGAGCCGGCCTACGGTCCGGGTCGAATTCATCGCGATGAAAGTTGCTCCATCGGGTGCTCCGCGCATTCTCCTGGCAGACGATCAGGAGGACGTCCTGCATGCCCTGCGCTTGTTGTTCAAAGGCGAAGGGTGGGCCGCCGACGCCGTTCGATCACCGGCGGAAGCCTTGGCAGTTTTGCGGGAGCGGGACTTCGATTTGCTTTTGATGGATTTGAACTATGCCCGGGACACGACCTCCGGTCGGGAGGGACTTGAGCTGTTGGCCCAGGTTCAGGCCTTGGATGGTTCTTTGCCGGTGGTCGTGATGACCGCGTGGAGCAGTGTGGAACTGGCGGTGACGGCGATGCGGCAAGGCGCACGCGATTTTGTCCAGAAGCCATGGGAGAACGAGCGGATGCTTTCCGTGGTTCGCAATCAAATCGAGCTGGGGCGCGCGCTGCGTCGGGGTGAGAAGCTTGAAGCGGAGAATCTGCTTTTGCGCGGCCCGCACACCTCGTTCATCGCTGCTTCACCGGTGATGCGGCCGGTGCTGGACTTGATTGAGCGGGTGGGGCCGGCGGATGCCAACGTGCTGATCACGGGCGAGAATGGCACCGGGAAGGGAGTGGTGGCGCGCGCGTTGCACACTGCTTCCAGCCGTGCGAGCCAGCCGCTGGTCAGCGTGAACATGGGGGGGTTTGCCGAGGGCGTGTTCGAAAGCGAATTGTTTGGGCACGTGAAGGGGGCGTTTACCGATGCGAAATCAGACCGGCAGGGACGCATTGAGCTCGCTGACGGCGGGACGCTGTTTCTCGATGAGATTGCCAACGTGCCGCTGAACCAGCAGGCGCGACTTTTGCGCGTGCTCGAAACCGGCGAGTTCGAACGCGTCGGTTCGTCCCGATCCCGCAAGGCCAATGTCCGCTACATCTCCGCCACCAACGCCGATCTGCGCGCCGAAGTGGAGGCAGGCCGCTTTCGCCAGGACCTGCTTTTCCGGCTGAACACCGTCGAGATTCACCTGCCGCCGCTGCGCGACCGTCCGGAGGACATCCCGGTATTGGCGCGACATTTTCTCGTGCGACGTGCCCGCCAGTATCGCAAGGAGATCGCGGACTTTGCGGCACCGGCTCTCGAATGGCTCCGCCAGCATTCGTGGCCCGGCAACGTGCGTGAGCTCGAACACGTGGTGGAACGCGCGGTTCTCATGGCCCGCGGTCGGGAAATCCTGCCCGACGATTTGGGGTTGCGGCCGGTCGGGCAAGCTCCTGTTCCGCTGGATGAAATGAGCCTGGACGAGGTTGAGGCGCATTTGATCCGGCGAACGTTGGCCCGCTGCGAGGGCAACGCGCAGAAGGCGGCGGAAGCCCTGGGATTGAGCCGGAGCGCGTTCTATCGACGCCTCGAGAAACACCGGCTTTGAGCTCGAAACCCGTGAAGCACGAAACCCGGGTGCTGGCCCTGACCCTGGTCTCGGGTGCGCCCGCCGTGGCCGTCGCGCTGTGGCTGTTGGCGGGATCGCAGGTGGCACCCGCCACCGGATGGACGCTGGCCGGATTGATTCTGGCGGTTTGGTGGAGCCTGGCCTGGGCCGTCCGCGAACGAGTCGTCCGTCCCCTGCAAACCGCCTCCAACCTGCTCTCCGCTCTGCGGGAAGAAGACTTCTCCGTGCGCGCCCGCAGTCCCGCTCGCGACGACGCGCTGGGTGAGCTGATGCACGAGATCAACGCGCTCAGTCAGACCTTGCGGGAGCAACGCCTTGGAGCCCTGGAAGCTTCCGCCCTTTTGCGCACGGTCATGACCGAGATCGACGTGGCAGTGTTTGCCTTCGATGACCAAGGACGACTCAAGCTGGTCAATCGCGCCGGCGAACGCCTGCTGGCCCGCCCCGCCGCGCAACTCTTGGATCGCACCGCGGTCGAACTGAACCTCGGCGATTTCCTGACCGGCGAACCAGCCCGGACCGTCCAGGGCCCGTTTCCTGGCAGCAACGGCCGATGGGGCCTGCGCCGCGGTTCGTTCCGACAAGAAGGGCGCCCGCATCAGCTGCTGGTCATGACCGATCTGAGCCGCGCCTTGCGCGACGAGGAACGCCTGGCCTGGCAGCGGTTGGTGCGGGTCATCGGGCACGAGATCAACAACTCCCTGGCCCCGATCAAATCGATCGCGGGCACCATGAGCACCATCCTCACCCGAACGCCGCGTCCCGATGATTGGGAAAGTGATCTGCAGGGCGGCCTCGCGGTCATCGCGTCCCGCGCCGATGCCCTCGGTCGTTTCATGGACGGCTACGCCCGCTTGGCGCGGCTGCCGGCGCCGCGTCGGCAAAGCGTCGACATCCACGCCCTGGTCCGGCGGGTGGCCGCGCTCGAGACCCGCGTCTCGATCGCGGTCGAGCCGGGCCCGGCGGCCGTAATCCAGGCGGACGGCGATCAACTGGAACAGCTGCTCATCAACTTGGTGCGGAACGCGGCGGACGCTGCCTTGGAAGGGCAGCGACGAGGCGAAGTCGCCCTGGGATGGAATCGGCGGGCCGCGCTTGACGGGGAAACGTTGGAGGTTTGGGTTCGCGACGACGGACCCGGCCTCGCCGAATCCGCCAATTTGTTTGTCCCGTTCTACACCACCAAACCGCATGGCACCGGCATCGGCCTCGCTTTGGGCCGGCAGATCGCCGAAGGCCACGCGGGAAGCTTGACCTTGGAGAACCGGGCGGACGGCCCTGGTTGCATCGGCCGCCTCATCTTGCCCCTCGAGTGACGGACCTGACCCTTTGTTGCCGTCCAGCTCGCGCCATAGAGTCGGGTGTCGCCGACGGGGCGGGCCCACGGCTACTTTTTCCTCGCCTGCCCCGGTTACGAGGCCTAGCTTCGAACGTGTTCCCTAGGTTCAACGTTTTTCAGTTATGGACATCAACTTCAAGTGCCGGCACTGCGACCAGGAATTGACGGCGGACGCCGAGGGCTCCGGCTCAGAAATTCAATGCCCCGCCTGTGGTGGGATGCTGACGATTCCGGCGCCTGATCCCATGCATGCGGCTCCGCACATCGTCAATCCGATCGCCACCTCGGCGGCGGCGAAGGAGTCCAAACATTTTGTGGTGCCGCAGCACGCCAAGCCTGCCGATTCCCTGATCGAAAAGCCCCACAAACCGCTGGATGCCGCCGCGAAGGAAGGCATCACGCTCCAGGTGAAGTGCATCCGGCACTTCGACTGCGTGGAAGTCGGGAAGGATCACTTTGACGAGGTGGTCACGGCGTTTCTCAACAAGATTGGCGAAGCCAACATCGTGAAGATTGAAACGTTCAACTACTCACATCGTGACTTGGAGACGCGCGACTGGGTGACTGACTACGGCATTATGGTGGTCTACCACGGTTGAGCGCGCCGTTTTCGATTTTGGCTTTCTGATTTGCGATTTGCGGTTTGACGGGCCAAGTAGCTGCCCCTTGAACCGAACGTTCGACGACGACGACGACGACGCTCGCGAGGCGGAGATTTGGCGGCCTATCTCGTAGCCGCCGATCGCGTTACCCTCTCCGCCGCGCTGCGGGTGAGGTGGAGTGGAGCCGCATGAACCGACAAGGTAGGGCGCGCTCTCCGCAGCGCGCCGCCGTTGCGGTCAACTTCACCGTTCTTCGAGCACGACCGGGTAAGCAGTTCGCAACACGTGTTTGGCGGCGGGCGGCGGAGCGCCCGCCCTACCTGACGTGTCCGGTTCATGTCTGGTGCACCCCACGCTGAATCGGACCAAACTCCGGGCTTGCCGATGGACCGGTCTTCCGCATCATCCAATTCGCTATCTGACCATTGCGATACTGAACGCCAAACCAAACGAAGATCGATTTATGGGCCGCATCTATAACAACATCGTCGAAACTGTGGGCCGCACACCGCTGGTGCGCTTGAACCGTGTGACCGCTGGCTTGGATGCCTCCATCCTGCTCAAGTGCGAGTTCTTCAATCCGCTCGGCAGCGTGAAGGATCGTATCGGCATGGCCATGATCGAAGAGGCCGAACGCAAGGGGATCCTCAAAAAGGAAACCACCATCATCGAACCCACCAGCGGCAACACCGGCATCGCCCTGGCCTTCGTCGCCGCCGCCAAGGGTTACAAGCTGATCCTCACCATGCCGGAAACAATGTCCCTTGAGCGCCGCACGCTGCTGGCGATGCTCGGGGCGAAGCTGGTGCTGACGCCCGGCACCGAAGGCATGAAGGGCGCCATCGCCCGCGCGGAACAACTGGCCAAGGAAACGCCGAATTCGTGGATCCCCCAGCAATTTGAAAATCCGGCCAACCCGGAGATCCATCGCCAGACCACTGCCCTCGAAATCTGGGACGACACCGCCGGCAAGGTGGACATCCTCGTCGCTGCCGTTGGCACGGGCGGCACCCTCACGGGCTGCTGCGAAGTGATCAAGCCCAAGAAGCCCTCCTTCCAGGCCATCGCGGTCGAGCCGAAAGATTCGCCCGTCATTTCCCAAACCCTCGCCGGGCAGCCGGTGAAGCCAGGTCCACACAAAATCCAAGGCACCGGCGCCGGATTTGTTCCGAAGAACCTTCACCTGAAGGACGCCCAGGGCAATGCTCAGATTCTCGAGTGCGTTCAAGTCTCGAACGACGACGCGTTCGCCATGGCCCGTCGACTCGCCAAAGAGGAAGGCATCCTTGTCGGCATCTCCACGGGGGCGAACGTTTGCGCCGCCGTTGAAGTGGCCAAACGACCCGAAAACAAAGGCAAGCTGATCGTCACCGTCGCCTGCTCCACCGGCGAACGTTACCTCTCCACTCCGCTGGCGGCTGAAGCCCGCGCCGAAGTCGGGGGATGAACCCGCGCTCTTTCGTTTCATGCATCGCTCTGCTTGGCGCGCTCGGGCTGGGCGGTCGCACAACGCCTGGCGTGGCGGGCGAGTTGGTCGGTGAATCGCCCGGCCAACTGACGGTCGAGCGCGTGTTTGGGCC
Organism: Limisphaerales bacterium; assembly: GCA_044230345.1. Taxonomy (GTDB): domain Bacteria; phylum Verrucomicrobiota; class Verrucomicrobiia; order Limisphaerales; family JADJPG01; genus JBGARF01. The sequence continues at coordinate 177,820 of JBGARF010000003.1, read as the reverse complement.
CGAGATCAAAACGGGTCCCTACAAACATCCGGCGCGCGTCGAGGAACTGGCCAACGGGGATCTGTATCTCGCGTATTACGGCGGTGACGGCGAATACGCCAACCGCACCGCCGTGTTCGGCTCGCGCCTGCGCAAGAACAGTCGGCGCTGGTCCCGGCCGGAAATCATCGCCCAAGACCCGTTTCGTTCCCTCGGCAACGCCGTCGTCTGGCAGGCACCGGACGGCCCGGTCTGGCTTTTCTACGTCGTTCGTGATGGCCAGACTTGGTCGACTTCGCGCATCCAAGCCAAGGTATCCCGGGATCAGGCGCGATCGTGGTCAGATGCATTCCCGGTGGAGTCGGAAGCGGGCATGATGGTTTGCAACCGGCCGATCGTGTTGCGCAACGGCGATTGGCTTTTGCCGATCTATCACGAGACCGGGCACGATACCGAGTTCACCGGCTTCGACAGCACCAGCTTGTTTTTGCGCCGACGGCCGGGAAATCCCGACTGGATTCGGACGGGACCGATCCGGTCGTCCCTCGGCAGCATTCAGGCGGCGGCGGTGGAACTGACCAATCAGGTGCTGATCTCCTACAGCCGCCGTTGTGGAAACTACGAACCGACCACCAACGGTTGGATGGTCCGTGCGGAATCTCATGACGGGGGGCAGACCTGGAGCCAAGGGGTTGCCGCCCGCTTTCCCAATCCGAATGCGGCCATCGATTTCATCCGCCTGCGCACTGGGCATCTGCTGCTGGTGTTCAACGATTCGATGAACGAGCGGACGCCGATGACGGTAGCCCTGTCGGACGACCACGATCGAAGCTATCCCCATCGCAGAAACGTTGCTACCGGGCCGCATGACTACGCCTATCCAATGGCGGTGCAGACCCGCGATGGCAGAATTCATCTGGTGTTCACCTCGCACGAGCGCTCTGTCATCAACCACGCCGTTCTCGACGAGAATTGGATCCGGAACGGAGGCTCGGTTCGGAGCTGGCTTCCCGATGGAAGTCGCAACCGACGGACCCGGTAGCGCGCGCATCCTGCGTGCCGCCTCTGCGCCGAAAAAGTCTTCCGAACACTCGTGGCGAAGGCAGATGCTCGGAGCGCGGACTTTTAGTCCGCAGCGGCTCGCGTGGGCGACGCGGCTTGAAGGTTCCAGCGCGCGAGGCCGAGCCCGCCGCTGCGGACTTGGAAGTCCGCGCTCCGAATGCTCCACGGTCGAGCCCGCGGGGATCCGGGCATTAAGGACCATTACCGGCCATTGCGGGCCGGGAGATTAGCCTTTCTGCCAAGGCGCATTCCTGCTATCAACGCCCGGTTCGCTGCAGCCCAAATCAGACGACCCACATGACCGTCCCATCGATTGATCGACCGGTGCGGATTCCGAATCAACCGCGGAAGGGGCCTTTCTGGCGACGGCTCCCGGCTCGGTCGGCTTTGTGGTGGACGATCCGCAGGCTGGGCTGGGCGACGGTGCTCTTGGTGGCTCATCTCCCTGGGCTGGGCGCGGTGCCCGGCGAGAAATTCTTCAGCGACGACGTCATTCGCACATTCCGGGTCCAGGTTGAGGAACCTGGCCTTGCCGTGCTGCAGCGGAACGACCGCAGTTACGTCAAAGCCACGATGGTCGAAGGCACGAATGTCTATCGGGACGTCGGCCTGCATCTCAAAGGCATGGGCAGTTTTCGTCCGTTCAACGAGAAGCCGAGCTTTGCCGTCAAGTTCGACCGCTATGTTCCCAAGCAGCGATTCCAAGGCCTTTCCAAGATCATGTTCAACAACGCGAGCCAGGACGGGACTTGTCTGGCCGAGTTGATCGCGACCGGAATGTTTCGCGACGCCGGTGTGCCGGCGGCGCGGGTGACCCACGCCTTCGTTGAAATCAACGGTCGACCGCTGGGCCTTTACGTCGTCATCGAGGCGATGAACAAGGAATTCCTGCATCAATACTTCGACAATCCCACGGGCAATCTCTACGAAGCCTATTTGCAGGACATCGACCAGAAGCTGGATCAGGATGGCGGAACGGACACGGACCAGTCCGATCTGCAACGCCTGTTGAAGGTGTGCCGTTTGACCGATCGTGCGGAACGCTGGCGACGGCTGCCCGAGGTGCTGGATGTCGACCGGTACATGTCGCATCTCGTGGTGGAGATGTTCACCGCGCATACGGACGGCTACGCGATGAACCGGAACAACTACCGTCTCTACCACGATCCGGTGACGGACCGTTTTGTGTTCCTCGCCCACGGAATCGATTGGGGCTACGCCGCCACCACGCATCCGATTCGGCCGCCGCGCAACAGCATCGTTACCGGGGCCGTGCTGGGAACCGCCGAGGGCTACCCGCTGTACAAGGAACGCTCGCGCCAGCTGTTCACAAATGTCTTCCGCCTTGATCGCCTGACCAACCGCGTCAACGCCGCTGTCGCGCGTCTCAAAGCGGCGGCACGCCAGCCCAACGAAGCGAAGGAATTCGAAAACTTCGGCACGGACATGCGGAACCGTTTGATTGCCCGGCATCGGAGTATCCTCGAGCAGTTCGCCGCGCCCGAGCCCAAGCCGGCGGAGTTCGGATCCAACGGCGTGGCGCGCCTCGCCGGATGGTATGCGAAAAAAAACGAGGGTGAGGAAGTCTTTCACGATCAACCCCGGCTGGCGGAGCGGCCGACGCTCCATGTTCGGCTTGGAACCAATGGAACCATCGCTTCGTGGCGTTCCAAGGTGGTGCTGCCGGCGGGCCATTACGCCTTTGAAGCGCGCGTGCGCACGGCCGGGGTGATCGCACTGGCAAACACCAACGGCCCGGGCATCGGGGTGGGGATTCGCCTCTCCCGCGGCAAACGCGAGCAACATTTGGTCGGCGATCACGACTGGACGCTGTTGCGCCATCCATTCGAGGTCCAGGCTGGAGACGACGAGCCCGAGATGGTTTGCGAAATCCGGGCCCGCGCCGGCGAGGTCTGGTTCGACCCGGAGTCGCTCCGGATCATTCGGGAGCCGCGCCGATGAAATGGCCGGCGACGATCTGGTGGTGGGTTGGAATCGTCGCCACGGCCTGGAACTGGGGTGCATCGGCCCGCGACCGCGAGCCGGCCGGACCCAGCAGCCGCCGGACGCCCTTTGCGATCACGGAGATCATGTGTCGCCCGTCGCCGGGTACCAACGGAGCCGAGTTGGAGTTTATCGAGATTCATAATTCCAATCCGTTCTTCGAGGAGCTCAGCGGCTATCGAATCTCCGGCGCGGTCGACTATGTGTTTCCCGAGGGGACGGTGTTGCAGGGCGGCGAGTATCGGGTGATCGCCCGAAATCCGACCCGGATTCAGACGGAGCACGGCATCTCCCGCGTGCTCGGCCCCTGGACGGGATCGCTTCCGCAGTCGGGCGTCCTACGACTGCGTAACAAGGAAGGCGCCGTTCTCCTGGAGGTTCCCTATGCCAACCAGCCCCCCTGGCCCGCGGGCGCGGATGGGACAGGGCACTCGCTCGTTCTTGAGCGCCCGAGCCACGGCGAGGGCCGGCCCGGCGCGTGGGGCGTCAGCAGCCAGCCCGGCGGTTCGCCCGGGGCATATGACGTCGAAAGCGTGGGGCCCGAGCGCGCGGTCGTCATCAACGAGTTCCTCGCCAACTCCGTCGACCCGGTGGTCGACTATGTCGAGCTCTACAATCATTCGAACGTGGAGGTGGACCTGGCGGGCTGCGCGCTGTCGGATGATCCGCAGACGAACAAATTTATTCTGCCGGCCGGCACCCGGATTTCCGCGCGCGGCTTTCTGGCCTTTGACCAGCGTGCGCTGGGGTTCGGCTTGAGCGCGGGCGGCGAGACGATCTACTTCCGCAATCCGCTGTCGCGGGGCGGCCAGCTGCTGGACGCGATCCGCTTTGGCGCCCAAGGGCCCAACGTCGCCCGGGGTCGTGCGCCCGATGGCGCCAGCGAGATTCATCCGCTTGCCCGCCCAACGCCAGGCGTCGCCAACGGTGCCATCCGGGTCGAACCCGTCGTGATCAACGAGATCATGTACAAACCGATCTCAACGCTGGCGGATGATGAATACGTGGAGCTCTACAATCAGGGCACGAACGCCGTTGACCTCGGTGGCTGGCGGTTCACGTCGGGCATCGATTACGAGTTTCCCTCGGGCACGGTGCTCGCGGCGGACGGTTATCTGGTCGTGGCGCGGAATGTCGGACGGCTCCTGACCAATTATCCGAATCTTACCAGGGCGAACGCGTTGGGCGATTTCGAGGGCAGCCTGGCGAACAAAGGCGATCGAATCGCGCTGGGCCGTCCGCAAATGGATCTCACCACCAACTCCGTCGGCGCGGTTCGCACGAACACGGTGTATGTCGTCGTGGACGAGGTGACCTACGGCGTGGGCGGCAACTGGGGGACCTGGGCGAATGGAGGCGGCAGCAGCCTCGAGCTGATCGATCCACGCAGCAACCATCGGCTGGCGCACAACTGGGCGGACAGCGACGAATCCACCAAGGCTCCTTGGAGCACCATTGAGTTCTCGGGCCTTTTCGATCTTGGCTTTGAAGTGCCGAATAACCTGCAGGTGACGTTGCTCGGCGAAGGGGAGTGTCTGCTTGATGACGTTGAGATCTTCGCCCCCGGCGGGGCGAACCTTTGCCCGAACAGCACCTTCGAATCCGGGCTCTCCGGCTGGACAGCCCGGGGCAGTCACCTGCGCTCAACGATCGAGGCGTCCGGCTTTCAATCGGCCAAATCACTGCATGTCCGCGCCAGCACCCGCGGCGACACGGTCATCAATCGCCTGCGGATTCCCTTACTGAGCGCTGCTCCCACCAACGCGCCGGGGACCATTCGGGCCCGGGTTCGCTGGTTGCGCGGTTGGCCTGAGATCCTTGTGCGCACCCATGGCGGCTGGGGCGAGTGCTTTGGCCGTATGATCGTGCCGACGAATCTCGGCACGCCCGGTGCCCGGAACAGCCGCGCCATCGTCAACGCCCCGCCGGCGGTTGACGACGTTCGACACGAACCGGTGCTGCCTGCGGCGCACCAAGGCGTGGTGGTTTCCGCTCGCGGTTCGGATCCCGATGGGATCGAGGCCATGTCCCTGGTCTACCGGATCGATCCTTCGCCGGACTGGATTGATCTGCCGATGCGGGACGATGGGACGGACGGTGACGCCATTGCCGGGGACGGAATTTTCAGCGGGATGATCGCGGGCCAGCCGGCGGGGACGCTGGTGGCGTTTCAGATCGTGGCGAGCGACGGGCGGGGAGCAACCCAGGTGTTTCCCCTGCAGGATGCAACGTATGCGCGTCCCTTCGAATGCCTCGTGCGCTTTGGCGAGCCGGAACCGGACCCGGCGTTTGGAACCTATCGGATCTGGATGACGCAGGACAATCTGGCGGACTGGCAGCAGCGACCGTCGATGAGCAACGAACGCATTCTGGGCACGTTCGTCTACGGCCAGCAGCGGGCGGTCCATAACGCGGGGATAAAATGGTCGGGCAGCCCGTTCCATCAGTGGACTGTCCTGGCGTCCCCGGCTGTCACCGAAGCGAACTACTCGCTGGAATTGCCGCTCGACGATCAGGTGTTAGGCACGGAGAACTTCAACAAACTTCATGCTCCGGGCAACGGGCCGTTTGAGGACGCGTCCGGGCAGCGCGAGCAGATCTGCTATTGGACCGCCCGTCAGATGGGCCTGCCGTGGGGGTATCGACGCTACGTCAACGTCTTCTTCAACGGCTATCGCCGCGGCGGGACGAACGGCCTGATGGAAGATGCCCAGACGCCTGGCGACGACATGATCGAGCAGTTCTTTCCGGAGGACGCCGATGGCAATCTCTACAAGATGCAGCTTTGGTTTGAGACCGGCGATGCGGCCGCGGGCGCCGTGCCGTTCACGCCGGTGACGGGTGCCCAGCTGACTCGGTATACCACCGTCTCCAACGGTGTGAGCGTGCCCAAAATCGCCCGGGTGCGTAACACCTACCTAACCCGGTCTGCGAACGGAACGGCGAACGACTATGGGCCGGTCTTCGAACTAATTGATGCAGCGAATACGCCGGCGGGCCCGGCGCTGACCAGTCGGCTTTCCGAAGTGGCGGACATCGAGGAATGGTTTCGGATCTTTGCGGTCGAGCATGCCACCGGCAACTGGGATTCGTTCGGCGCCCAGAGCTCGCAGAACATGTACGGCTACCGCCCGCGCCACGGTAAATACACGTTGCTGATTTGGGATTGGAACACGGTGCTCGGCGGCCTCAGCGGCGCCTGGCCCCCCGGGCAGAATCTGTTCACGCTCAACTCCAGCGACAGCGTCATGCCCGTGCTCTACCGACATCCGCCGTTTCGCCGGATGTACCTGCGGGCGCTCAAGGAAATTTGCACCGGCCCATGGGCGGGAGCGGCGATGAACCAGGTGCTGGACGCCAAATACCAGGCCTTGCGGGCCGCCGGCGTGGGCGTGGCCGAGCCTGGCGTTGACGGCATCAAAGCCTATGTGGCGACGGCTCGCGCTGCCATCCTGCAAACGGTGGCCGGGGAGGACGCGACCGCGTTCAAAGTATCGAGCTCCAACGTGATCACCTCCAGCAACAATCTGGTTGTCATTACCGGCGAGGCGCCGGTGGAGACCCGATCGGTCACGATCAACGGCCGAGAGTATCCGATCGTCTGGACCGACGTTCGCACGTTTCGAATTCAATACCTCGCCACCTCGCCTACCAACGAGATGGTGATCGAGGGAATCGATGTGCGTGGCCAACCGATCGCCGGTTTCAGGACCAACCTGACCGTGGTCCAAACCCGGGTCGCTCCGCGGCCGGAAGCCGCGTTGGTGATCAACGAGATCATGTATCATCCGACCAACCCGGCGGCTGCTTATGTGGAGATTCTCAATAACTCGGACTTTGCTTTTGACCTGTCGGGCTGGCGAATGAACGGCGTCGACTACACGTTTCCCGCAGTCACCCTGATCACGAACCAGCAGCATCTCGTCCTCGCGCAGGATCGAACTGCCTTCACGGCCGCCTATCCTGGGGCGCCCATGTTTGCCGAGTTCAAGGGCGCGCTGGATCCTGACGGGGAAACCCTGACGCTCGAAAAGCCGGTCGTGAATCTTTCGACCAATGTCTCGACGATTTCCACCAACGTGGTCTACCAAGCCGTCAGCAAAGTCCGTTATGAACCCGGCTGGCCCTGGCCGCCCCTCGCCGATGGACGCGGGGCGTCGTTGCAGCTGGTCGATCCGACGCTGGACAACCGCCGGCCGGGTGCCTGGACCGATCGCGAGGAATGGCGACGGGTGGTGTTCACCGGAGTGATCAGCGGCGGCGCCAATGCCGGCACCAACTTCGTGCTCTCGCTGTCCGCGGCGGCGGAAACCGAGGTCGACGACGTGGTGCTGGTCACCGGCACCACCGCCGAAGCCGGCGTCAATCTGCTCAGCAACGGTGACTTCGAGGCGCCGTTGGCCGGCACCTGGGTCGCCGGTGGCAATCACAGCGGCTCGGCTGTATCCACCCAGTTCCGTCATCGCGGCAATGCAAGTCTGCGCCTGGTGGCCACCGGGCCCGGCAACGCCACCAACGCCGTCGGGCAACGTCTCCCTCCCTTTGCGGCCAACACCGTTTGCACGCTGAGCTTCTGGTTTCGGCCCAATACGAACGCCGCCAATGTGGTTGGTCGCGTCACTCCGGGCGGCGGGTTTAGCGTTGTGACCGCATTGCGCCCGCTGTCCTTCACTCCCGGGGCACCCAATACGGGGATCGAATCGTCCACCCCCTTCGCCTCGCTCTGGTTGAACGAGCTTCAAGTCGAGAATCGAACGGGCGTCACCGATTTGCTGGGCGTGCGCGAGCCGTGGCTGGAGTTGTACAATGCCGGATCCGATGTCGTTCCTTTGGACAGCTATGCGCTCGTCGATCATCCGACCAACGGGACCGGTCGGTGGATATTTCCACCGGGTACGACCATCGCCGGTGGCGCCTATGCGCTGGTGTGGCTCGATGGGCAGCCTGGGCGGACAACGACGACCGACTGGCACGCGAGCTTTCGGCCCGGCTCGTCCGGCAGCATCGCGCTGACTGACCAGTTTCAGGGTCACGCGCGCGTGGTGGATCAAATCAACTACGCCGACCCTGGTCCGGACCGGTCCTATGGCGATTTTCCGGATGGCCAGCCGTTTTTGCGTCAGCGATTTTTGCGGCCCAGCCCGGGCGCGCCTAACGACCCTCGGGACGTGGTGCTCTCCATCAACGAATGGATGGCGGCGAATACCGTGCTGATCGATCCGGCGGATGGTCGGCTCGACGACTGGTTCGAGATCTACAATGGCGGGCCGGCGCCGGTGGATCTGAGCGGCTATTGGCTGACCGACAATCTGGATGCGCCGCGTCAGTTCGAAGTTCCCGGGCCGGGCCGGTATGTCGTCCCGGCTGGCGGATTCCTGCTGGTCTGGGCGGACAACGAACCGGCGCAGAACGCGGCGACGAATCAGGATCTCCATGTGAATTTTCAGCTGCGGGCGGCGGGCGAGGCCATCGGTTTGTTCGCGCCGAACGGGGTGACCGCCATCGACACCGTGACGTTCGGCCCGCAGACGAACGGGGTCAGCGAGGGACGTTTTCCCGATGGTGCTGCGGCGATTCGGTCCCTGCGAGCGTCCACTCCGCGCGCTCGGAACTTGCTGGGTGCGGGTGAGCCACGGGCCACGATCGGTCGCGCGCCAGACGGGCGAGTCTTACTCACCTTCGATACAGTGCCCGGGCGGTTGTATCGGGTGGAATACAAGAACCTACTCAATGAGGCGACCTGGACACAGCTGGGACCTGCGACCGCGGCGCCCGCCACGTCGTTGGTTGTCGTCGACGATGTGCGGCTGCAGGCCAGCCGGTTTTATCGCGTGGTTGCACTGGAGTGAGCAGAAATGGACGCGATATCCGGGGAGTCGACCCATGTGCGCGCGGCCGTGACAGCATCGGAGCCATGGCCGAGCAGCCAAGTCGGGTCTGAAGGGAGGTCGAGGTTACGCCGGCTATTTCCCTCGCACCCGTTTCGCGCTGCCATTGACGACCCTCATCGCCGCCAGCGCATCGCGCAAGACCGGGATGGTAAGTTTGTCCTTGGACCGATTCGCAGCCAGCTTGCTGACGAGAATGCGTTCGAGGGCCAAGACCTTGAGCTTTCTTCGACCCAACGAAATGGTCACACATCTTTTCAACTCGTCGGAGAATGATCCAAGGCCGTCCATGCGAATCACGAGGTCGAAGAGCTCCGCGCCCGCGCCGGCGAGCATCGGAGGGTTGTTGATGGAAGCTGGCACATACGCGGCGCCGATTTCCTGGAGCGCTTGGCTCAGGCGAGGGTCTGCGAGATCCTCGAACCAAAGGTCGATATCCTGAGTGACGACGGGGGCGCCTTGCAGCGTGGCCGCAGACAGTCCCACGACCATGAAGGGCACCTTGCGCTTCAGCAGATGCTCCAGCAGACGGCGTTCACTTTCGGAAAATGGCAGCGGCGCGGCCACGAATCAGACTCCTTTGCAAACGTTCGAATGGTGGGAGTTCAAGAAGAATGAGCGTGTGCCGGACGTTATCCGGATCGGCCCCGGGATGAGCGATCAGAACTCTCCGCACTCTGGCCGCCAGTCGGGACGCCCACTTTCTGGCCCGGGCGACGGAATTTGGATCGACGCTTCGTTTCATGCGACGCGGCCAGAGTAGGTCGTTTCCATCGCTTTGTCATCGACGATTCCGATCGTGTCGATCGGTGGACAGGTTCTCAGTCCGCCAGCAGAAAACGCAGGTCGTCGAGGGTGAGGCTTTGCGCGAACTTTTCCTCGCCGAGGACGTCTTCGGCCAGGTTCTTCTTGTGCTTCTGCAGCGCCCGGATCTTTTCCTCGATGCTGTCCTTCATGAGGAAGCGATAGGCGATGACGTTTTGTTTCTGGCCGATGCGGTGCGTTCGATCAATGGCCTGGTTCTCGACGGCGGGATTCCACCAGGGATCGAAGATCACGACGTAACCGGCCGAGGTGAGATTGAGGCCGAAGCCGCCGGCTTTGAGCGAGATGAGGAAGACGCCAGGGCCAGGCGCCGACTGAAAGTTCTCAACGAGTTCCCCGCGGTTCTCGGTGTCGCCAGCGAGGTAGGACAACGGCCAGCCCTTTTCCTGAAGGGCGTCGCGGACGAGGTCCAGCATGGTGACGAACTGGGAGAACACGAGGACCTTCTGGCCTTCCTCCATGAGCGGCTCGAGCTGTTCGATGAGCGCCTCGAGCTTGGCGCTGGGCGCGGTGGAATCCGCCTTGACCAGACGCGGGTCGCAGCAGATCTGGCGCAGCCGCAGCAGTGAGGTGAGGAAATGGAAGCGTTCCTTGGCCAGCTGCTGCTTGGTCTGAATCTTGAGCAGGATTTGCTGGGCGACCTTGAGCTCCGCGCGGTAGAGGGTCTTCTGTTCGCCTTCCATTTCGCAGAGCAAATCCTCCTCGATGCGATCAGGGAGATCCTTGGCCACCTGCGTCTTTGTGCGCCGGATGAGGAAGGGGCGAACGCGGGCGGCGAGCCGGCGTCGGGCGAACGGGTCGTCGGAACCGCCAAACATCTTGCCGAACTGCGATCGGCTGCCGAGCACGCCCGGCATGGCGAAGGTCATCAGGCTCCAGAGATCCATCAGGCGGTTTTCGATTGGCGTGCCGCTGAGCACGAGTCGATGGCCGGCGCGAAGCGAACGGGCGACCTGGGCGGTTTGCGATCCGGGATTCTTGATGTACTGGCCTTCGTCGAGAATGACGGCCTGCCAGTTGACGGGCGCGAGCGATTCGCCGATCTGACGGAGTTGATTGTAGTTGATGATGTGCAGGTCAGCCGACGTGGTGCCGGTGACGAGCGTCTCGAGTTCGCCGGCGCCCCAGATGCGGGCCTTGAGCGACGGGGCAAAGCGCGCGGTTTCGCGCTGCCAGTTGTCCATGACACTCTTTGGGCAGACGACGAGGATTGGGCCCGGCTGGCCGGCGTCCGGGCCTTCGGCGCTGCGCAGCCATAAAATCCAGGCCAGCGTTTGCAGGGTTTTGCCGAGCCCCATGTCGTCGGCAAGAATGCCGCCGAATCGATTTGTGCTGAGGTAACAGAGGAAGTTGAAGCCGTCCCGTTGATAAGGGCGGAGCTCGGCTTGGATGCCGGCGGGGAGTTCCGGCGTGACGCGGGCCTTGAGCTCGGACGCGCGGCGGTGAACGCGATCGAATTGTTCCTCGGGCAGAAAACGGCGCGCGGCCTGATCGGCGAGCTGAAGCACGTGGAGGCGCTGCGGTTCCGCCGTCAGTTCGCGCGGGTTCAACCCGAGGCGGGCCAGGCGTTCGTCCTCCTCCTCCGTCAGATCGAACTTCAGGCGCCGCCAGCCCTTGCCCTTGAGCCGCACATAGCCGCCCTTGGCGTTCAGCAGCAGATTGATTTCCTCCTGGGTCAGGTCCGTTTCGGTGACATCCAGCAACACCGTGAGGTCAAACCAGTCGATGCCGGCCTCGGCCACGTTGAGCCGGACCTTGCCGGCGAGCGACTCTGTCACCAGCGACGACAGTTCGCCCTCCAAAGTCAGCTCGACGTCCGGTGGAATCGTCTGGCGCCAGGCGGAGAATTCCTCGGGAAATTTTTTGGTCACCCGCAGGTCGCCGCAGGCTTGCCAGCCGTTCCAGCGCAGGTTCAGGGGCGCCAACAAGCGGGCGGTGTCGGCCAGCGCCGAGCGATCGTAGGAAACGATGGCGGGCTCCAGATCGGGCGCGCCTTTCTTCTTCCGCGCGGCGGGCGGCGTCGCTTGAAACTCGTCGACCCAGTTCGCCCCCGTCCACATCTGCTGATGGGCTCCGTCGTCGGAACGCGCCGTGACGGTGACGCGGCAGTATTCGGAGGAGCCGGCGTGGCCGGCGGGAATCAGTTCGCAATGTATGCGGAGCCGGAACGGGATGACTTTCACCCGCTCCCGCAGGCGGGCGGGCAGATCGAGCTGCAGGCCGCGGAGGAAGCCGACACCGGCCGCCCGTTCCAACGCGGTTGCCGGGATGCGAATCTCCTTCTCTGGATGTCGAATCGCTCCGGGCACCGGCGGGCCGACAAAGATCGTGTCAGCGGTGCCGACGAGAGTGGACGAGGACGAGCCACCCAGAAAAAACAGAAGGGGCGGGAGCGGGGATCCGTCCGGCTGCACGAGGCGGAGGGTGTAGTCGTCATCCGGTCCCGTGGCTTCGCTGAGGTCCCAGCGCAGGCGTTCGGTGGCAAATCGATAAGGGAAGTCGTCCACCGTCACGATGCACGGCTGAAGCGAGGGCAGGCGCAGGAGGCGGATGAGCGGCGCGTGGGCCGATGATTCCGCGTAGGGCATGGCGGGCGAGCCACCGTAGTTGATCCGGTGCGAAATGATGGCCCAGATGAGACCAGCGTTGGGGGTCATGGCCACCTCGCCGCCCGCCATCGATTGGAGCAGCTGCCGGGCCCCCGCGGGCTTGAGTACCTTGAACTCGGCCTGCTCGTCGCGCCGAATTTCAATGACCGCGTAATCCGGCATCAGGCGAACTCGAAGGTCCACGTCGGTTGAGGCGGACGGAGCGGTCGACTCGGTTCCGTATGCTTCCAGCCAACCGGTCCAACGTCGAATCGACTCCTGGCGACGCCACTCGCGCACGGCCGGATCCCGGGTTTCGAGGTCCGTGAGCGCGTGCATGAATTCCGGGATGGTTCCGCCCCAGCGATGAACCACCGCGTAGGCCAGATGATTCCAGAATTCGAGCACGCTGGTGGGCATGGAAGGCCAAAGCTCGATGCGGTCCCAGCTGTTGCCGGGCGGACGGAATCCCAGCGAGGTGGCGTTCCAACTCATGAACGCCCCGCGCTTCCGGACCTCGTCGAAGCCTTCCTCGACGGATTTTACATAGCGCGTTTCCGTCAGGTTCAAGCTTCGACCGAGGGCGTTTTGCAACGACTCCGGCAAGGAAACTCGCGCGACTTTGGCGGCCTTCTGCTTCGCCTTCCGGGCGGACCGGCTGGATGCGGCATCGGATTGAATCGATCCCGGGTCATTCATCAACCGGTTCAGCACCGTCGCCAGCGCGGCATAAATGTGTTTGCAGTCGAAACCGACGGCGCAGGTGCAGTCCCCGTCCCAATCCACGTCGCCATCCTCGTCGATGCACCGCAGCTGAACTTCGTACGCCTCTGGTGCGGAGCCCTTAACCTGGGCGACGTAAGCTTCGAAGGGTGTGACACAGGAGATCGATTCGACGGCGCCGTGGTGGAGATAGGTCTCGCCTCGCCGTTGGGTCGGGCGCGGGAAGCGACGCAGGTAGGCCCAGCCAGCGGTCAGCAGTTTTTGGGCAGTGGCGGATTTCATCGGGCGCGGAGATGGTAGTGCAGGAGTGAGTCCCGGCAACTTGGATCTTTTCCGCGTTCGCACGGAGCTTCGGTCCCTGGCGACGGCAGCAGGCCGGAACGACATCAACTGCCGCCCGCTGCGGCGGGCTGCATTACCCACGGTTCCTGGGCTTCCGTGTTTCCCCTAGAGGCGTCTGCGTAACCGCGCCGGCACGCGCCGAAGTAGTTGCTCCAATTGTTGGTTCCCCCCTCCCGGCTTAACTAAAGGGCAGAACAATTTACGAAGTTTATGAAAGCTTCACTGCCAGCCCAAACCAAACACACGACGACCTGGGAGGGGGGAAAGTTCCCCCCTCTCAGGATGGCCGGGGAAAAACCCAGCGTGATCACCGATACCTTTCCGCCCGCGACAGCCACGGCCACCACCACCAACACCGACCCCAAGGCCAAGGCGGGTGCCGCCGCGCCGGTCCTGGTCCGGTCGCCGTTCCTCCGGCACTTGCTCATCATCGCCTGTGTCGCCGCGTTTTCGCTGCCGGCCTATTACCTGGCCAGCCGGTTCATCGTCACGGCCGTGATCATCCAGGGCCGGAGCATGACGCCGACCCTGCAGGACGGCGACCGCTACTACCTCAACCGTTGGCGGTATCTTTTCATGAACCCGGATCGCGGAGAGATGGTGGTCATCAAGGATCCCGGCCACTCGGACTATGCGGTCAAGCGTATCGTGGGCAAGCCCGGCGACTGGCTGAACATCCGCGACGGCGCCATCTTCCTCAACGGACGACGCCTCGAGGAGCCCTACCTGCCGACCGGCACACAAACCGACGCGCCAGACCGTCAGGAAAAGTGGATTCAACTCGGCCAGGATCAATTCTACGTCCTTGGCGACAACCGCAAGGCCAGCGAAGACAGCCGTTACTACGGCGTGATCCACAGCGCCCAGATCCTCGGCCTTCTGGTGAAGTAAAGATTTCGGCCTTCGGGCCGGTTGCACATCGTCGGGAGCCTGCGGCTTGGCGGTCGCAGGTTCCCGCGTTTTTTTGTTTTACCCGTCAGTTCGACGCGGGCGCCGTTTCCAGCTCAACGCAGAACAGCTGCCGGCCGTCGCGCACATAGAGGCGACCATCGGTTAGGGCCGGATGACTCCACGTGCTGCCGCAAACCTGGAGCCGCGCCACTTCGGAATATTTCGCCGGGTCCGGCTTCAGCAGCAGCAGCTGGCCGTCCTCGGTCAAGACCAGCAGCCGATCGCCGGCCACGATGGTCGACGCATAATCCTTCCGGCCGAGGCCAAAGCCCGGCTGCGTCCACAAAAGGCGGCCGGTCTTGAGATCGACGCACACGTAATCCTTGTTCGCGCCCTGGCAGTAAAGCTGATCATCCGTCACCACCGGCGTCGCCAGATTGATCTTCAGCTCTTTGTTCTCCCAGACCTGCACGGCTTCGAAACCGGTGCCGGCCTTGCGAATTTCAAAGCACAACAACCCGATCGTGTGCGAGTTCACCAGCACGCGGTTGCCGACAATCACCGGACTGGCGGCATGGCGCTTCGCATTGGTCTTGAGCGGCACGCGCCAAAGAATTCGACCATTGGCCAGATCCGCGCCGAGCAGCGCCTCCGCGGTGAACGCCACCACCTGCCTCACGCCCGCCAGGGTGCCGGTCATAAAGGACGAATAGGCCGCTTCGTCGTCACCTGACTTCCACCGCACTTTGCCCGTCCGTTTGTCGAAACAAACCAGGCTTGCGCCTTGAGTCCCGCCAACCGGCAGGACCAGCTGGTCGCCATCGATCACGCCCGAACCGTTGTTGCCCCGCCGGCTGGCCGTGCCTTCGTTCGCCTTGCTGCCCAAAAATTTCACCCCGAAATCCCGCTCAAAGCTCGTCTGCCAAAGCACACTCCCATCCTGCAAACTCAGGCATCGAAACTCGCCGTTGCAGGCTTGCACATACACGCGGTCACCATCGACGATCGGCGTGCAGCGCGGACCCGCCCCCCACTCGTCCTTGAAGCTGTCGGCATACTCCACCCGCCACAGTTCGCGGCCGGTCGCCGCGTCCAGCGCGTGCGCCACCTCGCGCCCGTCCTTCTCATCCAAAAAGATCAGCTTCCCGCCAGCTACCACGGGCGACGAATGTCCGCCGCCGACCGGCACGCGCCATTTCGGCTGAAACTCCTTCGGCAGACCCCTGGGCCCCGGCGTCGACGTCGCGGCATGTCCGCTCCGCTCCGGTCCGCGCCACTGCGGCCAGTCGGCGGCCTGGGCGGATGAACCAAACCCCGGGAACCACACGGCGACGGAAAGACACAACGCGAAGGGAGGACAGAGCGGGTGCTTCATAGGTTGCCTGCTTAACTAGCCAAAGCTGCGGGAGGCGACAACTGCATTCTCAGAAGAAACAGAAGAACGCCTTGCCACCTCGAGAAAACAGGCGCAAAACCTTCCCGTGAACCTGCCCTCTGCAAGAGTTCCCTCCGTCCCGGTCATCGTGGCTGCAGCCAGCCTCTTGCTGGGCGGCTTCGGATGCGAGACCTCCTATCCGTCGCTGACCTGCGGACTCTGGAATCGCAGCACGTTTCGGAGCTTCCGTGAGCCCGCCGAGAATCCCCGCGTCACCGTCTATCAGGTCAAGTCGGGTCGGGACTTCCTCGTGACCTACGATGAAGTGAAGGAATCGAGCGATTCGATCCGCCGTCGCGCTTTCTATCTCGAAGCGAACCTCAGGCGCCTCCAAGCCGGCCGAAAGCCGCACTTCAGTCGCCCCACGCACACGAACGGTCTGGCTCTGCTGACTTCGGTTTCTTTTTCCAATGCTCGCACGCTGACCGTCACCAACGATCTGGGCCAGCCAGCCACGGTGGAGCTCCCCACCTATCCGGCCGCTTTCGGTGAAGCCCTGCGCGTCTTGGTGACGCCGCTGGCCGTCGTCGCTGACACGGCCATCGCGGCCACAGTCGTGGGCGTCTTCATCGCCGCCGCCAGCGTCGGTACCGGCGTGACCATCTCGCCATGAACTCGCTTGCGCCTTCCGCACTTCAGCGCGGCGAAGCGGCCATCCTGGCGTGGTTGGTCTTGTTGACGATGAGCGGAACGGGGTTGGGCGCGGATGCTCCGGTCCGCGAATCCAAGCGGCCCGATGAGCCCGCCGGCTCCCTCGCTCAGCCTTTCCGAGGCGCCGGACTATGCCAGTTCTGGACGGAAGACTACGTGTTGTCCCCCAAGACGGAGGGCGCCGTCAACCGGGTGGTTGAGGAAGCGCTGCGCAAACACGAAACAGTATTCGGTTTCAAGGCGCGGCCCGACTTTCGGGTCCGGATCCGGATCTTTGGACGGTTCGCGGAGTTTGAGCGCTACACGCGAACCAACCAGTTCGCCCAGTTGCTGGTTCAATCGTCCCAGAACCTCTCCAACCTCGGTGGTTATTACTCGCATGGGCTGCGGCACATCGTGACCTGGCCGCAACGGCATTCGACTGACCTCGGGAACACGTTATTGCACGAGGCCAGCCATGCGATTCTTCACTCGGTGTATCGTCGCATCCCCATCTGGCTCTCGGAAGGCAGCGCCACTTATTTCGCCTACCCGCGTCACGTGCAGGACGATCGCGACATCGGCAGCCTGCAGTATCGCTGGGGCAAATTGATCGTGATGCTGCGCGGAGGCCAGCTGCCGCCCTTGCGGACAGTCCTCAACTGGACGCAAAAGGAATGGGGCGGCCAGGACCCCGCCGTGACCTACACCACCGCCTGGTCGCTGTTCCAGCTGATGATGTCCAATCCGGAACGACAGGAGTTGATGCGGCAATACCTTCGATCTCTGCAAAGCGGTCGCCGGGGCGGCGGCCGAGAGTCCCGGGAGGCCCGGGATGAAGTTCGTCCCTCCGACCCGGCCGATGCCCTCGAGTCCCAATGGCCCGGCGGGCTCAAACAGCTCGAGAAGGATTGGCACGATTGGATTCGCAAGGGCGCCACCCGCGTCCTTGGCGCCAATCTTGAGGAAGTGATCCAACAGGTGCGATAGGTGCATGGTGAAGTTGTCCGCACGGCCGGCGCACTGCGGAGAGCGCCCTACCTGTCGGTTCATGGGCAACCGCCCGTTCTTTTTTGACCTGGTCACCAGACATGAATCGGCGGACAGCTCGGACGGACCGCGGGCTTTCAGCCGGCTTTCAGCCCGCAGCGGCGCGAGCCGGAGACGACGCCTGATGGTTCGTTCGTGCGCTGCCGATTCCACCCGCTGCGGGCCACAGGCCCGCGCTCCGGGCGGCAGGTTCATGGGCAACCGCCCGTTCCTTTTTGACCTGGTCACGAGACATGAACAAGCGCACTGCTCGGACGGACCGCGGGCTTTCAGCCCGCAGCGGCACGAGCCGGAGACGACGCCTGATGGTTCGTTCGTGCGCTGCCGATTCCACCCGCTGCGGGCCACAGGCCCGCGCTCCGAGCGGCAGGTTCATGGGCAACCGCCCGTTCTTTTTTGACCTGGTCACCCGACATGAATCGGCGGACAGCTCGGACGGACCGCGGGCTTTCAGCCGGCTTTCAGCCCGCAGCGGCACGAGCCGGAGACGGCGCGTGAGGGTTCGTTCGTGCGCCTCCGATTCCACCCGCTGCGGGCCACAGGCCCGCGCTCCGGAGGGGCGAGGCATGAACTGTGCATCTCCCCTTGCTCTTAATCCTGCTCTTGCTCTTGCTCTTGCTCTTGCTCTCTTCGGGAGGAGCAAGAGCATGACTAAGAGCAAGAGCAAGAATCGGGGGGCAGGTTCATGGGAAGGTTCCCAGGAACGTTTCCCGCCTTCACTTGGGTCGGATCTCTTTTTGCCAAGGTGCCCCCGAAGACCCGGATTCCGACTTGCCCGCTCCTGCGCTTCGCACCAACTTCCACGCATGGTTAAACCCATGTCATTCGGAGCCCGACTCGCTCTCGCGCTGGTCGTCGCACCACTCTTCGCGCCGAGCTCGGGTAGCGCTGCCGCCACCGAACCGCCCCACCTCCACACCAGCCGGCCGGACGCTCGGGTGCTGCCGTTGCCCAAGGGCGATGACGTCTTTCATTTCGTGATCTTTGGCGACCGCACCGGCGGTCCTGCCGAAGGCATCAAGGTGCTGGCCCAAGCGGTCGATGACGCCAATCTGCTCGACCCGGACTTGGTCATGACCGTGGGCGATCTGGTCAACGGCTACAACCAATCGGACGCCTGGCTCAAGCAGATGGACGAATACCGGTCCACGATGGGAAAGCTCAAGCGTCCTTGGTTCCCGGTGGCGGGCAATCACGACATTTACTGGCGACGTGACGTCAAGAATCCCGAGGCCAAGCCCCCGCGCGAGCACGAGGAAAATTACGAGAAGCATTTCGGGCCGCTCTGGTATTGGTTCGAACACAAGAATACCGGCTTTCTCGTGCTGTTCTCCGACGAAGGCCATCCCGATGGTCGCCCGCGCGATTTCGGCGATACGGCCCAACAACAGATCAGCCGCACGCAGCTCAGCTGGATCGCCACCGAGCTGGAAAGGATGAAGCGACTGAGACACGTCTTTGTGTTTCTGCATCATCCGTACTGGTGGGGCGAACGCTACCCCGCCAGTAACTGGGACGAAGTCCACCGTCTGCTTGTCCGCAATGGCAACGTGCGCGCCGTCATCGCCGGACATATTCACCAAATGCGTTACGACGGCGTGCGCGATGGCATTGGCTACTACGCTTTGGCCGCCACCGGCGCTTCGCTCACCCCGGGCATGGAGTACCGCTACTTCGGCCTGCTGCATCATTTCAACGTGGTCACCGTGCGAAACGACGGTTTCTCCATGGCGTCCGTGCCGGTGGGTTCTGTCTTCGATCCGCGCCAGTTCACGCCGGAACGTTGGGCCGATGTTGAAGCGGCCCGCTACACGCTGCATGAGTTCGTTTCGCCCCCCGTCGCGATTCAACCCGACGGCTCCGCAAACGCCATCGTGCGAGTCGCCCTCACCAATACGTGCTCTCTGGCCATCGAAGCCACCCTACTGGCCAAGGGAGATCCGGCTTGGCGCTTCGCGCCCGACCACGGCCATTCCGCGATCGAGCCCGGCCGGTTCAAGATCTTCGAGTTCGATTGCCGCCGAGCTTCCACCAACGGCCTGGCCGGCTTCGCTGCCCCGGAGTTCGAGCTGCGCTTCGATGTTCTCACCCCCGAAGCCCGCCTGGCGATGCCGGTCTGGAGCCGGCCCGCCGCGGTCCGCCTGATGCCGCCGCGGTCGGGTTGGCCGGCCTCCCTGGCGAATCAGGTCCTGGTGCTCAACGGCACCAACGCCTGTCTCGAGATCGAGCGCGACCTAGTGCCGCTTCCCGCCGGTCCCTTCACGGTCGAGGCCTGGGTCAAGCCCGCCCACGATACCAACGGCGCCATCGTCGCCAATTTGCGCGTTGGCGGATTCAGCCTGGAAGTTGCCGGCACCCCACAGTTTCGCGTCCAAACCGACGATCCCTCGGTCGACCCACGCCGCGCGGCCAATCTCAAACCTCCCGTCGTCGCGCGCGCATCGGAGCGCCTTGCCAGCGGCAAGTGGGCGCATCTGGCCGGCGTCTACGACGGCAGTTCCATCGCGTTGTATGTCAACGGACACAAAGTCGCCTCGACCAATGCCCTTAACGCCCGGTTATCCTCCGACAAATCCATCTACATCGGAGCCCGCCCCAACGGCGCGTTCAATACGCACAACTTTTCGTCGCCGCTCATTTACTGGCGCGGCGGCGTCGATGACGTCCGCATCAGCCGTGAGGCACGATACCAATCCGACTTCAAACCCGACGCGCACTTCGCCCGCGACCAACGGACGATCCTGCTCCTTTCCCAGGATCGACACTATGGTCCGCTCCTGCCGGCCGACGGCGACGTCCCGATTCACGCCGTGGCCCGGGGCGACGTCCGGCTGGCGGCAGAAACCCGGTAAAAAGAACGAGCCTGTCCGATCCAACCGCTATGGATGCAAAGAAACGTTTAACCCTGATTGTTGGAGAGAAGCCGTCCTCCACTTCCAATACCACTTGCAAAAGGATCCGCCGTCTTCTCCTGATTTTCGGAGCCGTGGCCGCGGTGGCGTCTGGGGCGGCGATTCAATATGCGGGCCACCGCATTGAACAGGCCGCCAGCTCGGCTTTGCATGACGACATCGAGGCGTTGCCCCACAAACGCGTGGCTGTGGTCCTCGGCTGTTCTCCGGTCCTGAAATCGGGCGTGCCCAACTGGTATTTCGAGAATCGTATGGCTGCCGCCGCCGCCGCCTATCGCGCGCAGAAGGTCGATTACCTCCTGGTGAGTGGCGACAACCATGTGGCCACCTACGACGAGCCGACGGCCATGAAGCTGGCCTTGGTTCGGTTGGGCGTGCCGACCGAACGAATTGTTTTGGACTACGCGGGGTTCAGTACACTCGACTCCATGGTCCGGGCCAAGAAGGTCTTTGGTCTTTCGGAGTTTTGCATCATCACGCAACGCGATCACGCGTTGCGGGCCATTTACATCGCTCAGGCGAACGGCATCGATGCCGTCGGCTTTGCCGCCGAAGACGTGTCGAAATGGCGGGGATTGCGGACTCGGTGCCGGGAATCCTTGGCCAGGGTCCGAACGTTGCTCGATGTGCATGTGCTGGGCCGGAAGCCTCATTTCCTGGGCCCGCCTGTGCTGATCGAATCGAAAGCAGCCTAGACCTTGGGCGTTGGCGGGCGCTTTTTCTTTTTCGGAATTTTTGCCGCCACGGTTCGGGCCGCAGCCTTCACCGCGGACTGGACGAGTCGCCGGTTCGCATGGGGGAGATGGATATTCGTGTAGCCCGCACGGCCCCAGGCGCCCGTGCACGGCTGGAAAGCTGTCGTCGCCTTTTCGACGAACGCCTGTTGCTCTTCCGGCGTCAGTTTGACCATGGCCCAGTCGTCGTCCGGGGCCCCGAGCGAGGCGAAGATTTTTCCCGCGATCCGAAAATCCGGATGGGCCATGTGCTCGGCCTCCACACTCTGCGGAATACTCAGCGCCAACTGGCGAAACTCGGCGGCAGTCATGGAGGCAGGATTACGCCGTCGATGCGCGTTCAGCTGTCCGCGCGCAATTCCGGCCATTTCTCCAACCGCCGGAGCAACGCCTGCGGCGAGAGTCCGACTTTGGCGGCTGCGCGGCGGATGCCACCGTTGGCCTCGCGCAGGGCGGCGCGAATCATGCGGTATTCCTGCGCATCGAGCGGCGAAAGGTTGGCCCGCTCGGCCGGCAACGCTTCATCGGCCCCGAGCCCCGCTGCGGTCTGGCCTGCGCCGGATGAGAGCGCTGCGCTTGAAATGCTGGCGCTGGCGGCGGCGCCGTGGGCGCTTCCCTTCAGCCAGGCGGGATCCAAGTCGAGCCAGCGCTGTTCTTCCGGGGTGCGAAGGAGCGCTCGTTCCAGGATGTTCCGAAGCTCGCGCACGTTGCCCGGAAACTCATGCGCCTGCAAACGCGTGAGATCCTCCGGGCGCAGATTCGGCGCCGGCCGGCCGTAGCGCTTCGACAGCTGGGCGAGGAGATGTTCGGCGAGGCTGGGGATTTCGTCGCGCCGCTGGCGCAGCGGCGGCATCTCAATCGTCTGCACCTCGATTCGATAGAGCAAATCCTCCCGGAAACGACCGGCCTGAACTTCGGCGTGAAGGGATTTGTTGGTGGCGGCCACCACGCGACCGGAAAAGCTTTCCATCGTCGATCCGCCTAACGAACGGTATTCCCGGCCCTCGAGGAACCGCAGCAGCTTGGCCTGCAAGGGCAGCGGAACCTCGCCAATTTCGTCGAGAAACAAGGTGCCACCCTGGGCCGATGCAACCAGGCCGGGACGTTTGCGGTCGGCGCCGGTGTAGGCGCCGCGCTCCGCGCCGAACAACTCGGCCTCAAACATCTCGGCGGGTACGGCCGCGCAATTGACGGCCACAAATGGCGTGCTGGCGGCGCGCTCGCCAAAACTCCACGCATGCAGCGCGCGCGCGGCCATGTCCTTGCCGGAACCGCTCTCGCCGGTCAACAGCACGGTCGCCGTGGGATGGCGTGCCGCCTGTTTGAGTTGCTGCAAGACGGCGCGCATCGCCGGCGAGTCTCCGGCCAGATCTTGTTTCGGATCCGCCGCCGCGGCCGAACGCAGGCGGAGTTTGGCCCGAGCGAGACAGGCCATCAGCGCATCCGCCTCGATCGGTTTGGTTAGGTAATCGAAAAGACCGTTCCGGGTCAGCGTGATGGCTTCCGACAGATCCGGCAGACCCGTGATCATGATGACCGGCGCATCCGGATTTCGCCGTCGGACGTGATCGAAAAAGTCGTAGGCCTTGCCATCCGGCAGATGGTTGTCGAGCAGGACGAGATCGAATGAGCCCCGTTCCAGGACCTGGCGAGCCTCGGACAGGGAGGCGCAATGCGTGGGCTGGCCGCCGGATTCGCGCACGACTTGAGACACCAACGACGCAAACGCTCGGTCGTCCTCGACCATCAGACAGGTAAAAGTCGTTGCGTCCGACCGGCGGACAAACTCGGTTCCGCCCCGGGCAGAGGATTCATCGGCAGGCTGGCTCATGACGTGGGGCCGGCAGGCAATCCCAGCCGCTTCAAGATGTCCTGGGTCAGGACTTCGTAGGCCGCGGCGCCGGCGCTGTACTTGTCGTAGTCAATGATGGGCTTGCCGAAGCTCGGGGCCTCAGCCAGCCGGGTCGTGCGGGGAATGACGGTCTCAAAAACCAAATCGCCAAAATGTTGCCGCACTTCCGTCACCACCTGCTGCGAAAGCCGGGTGCGCCCGTCGAACATGGTCATGATGACCCCGAGCAATTCGAGCTGCGCATTCACCCCGGAATCCCGCAGCTGATTGAGCAGCCGGGTAATCATCGAGATGCCCTCCAACGCGTAGTATTCACACTGCAACGGCACCAGCAGGTAGTCGGAGGCGGCGAAGGCGTTCAGCGTGAGGATGCCGAGGGAAGGCGGGCAATCGATGAGGATGGCGTCGAACCGATCGCTGCGGCGAATGGGGTCAAGAGCGAGCTTGACCCGCTGGATGTGGTTTTCCATCCGCGGAAGCTCAATGTCGGCCCCGCACAGGTCGACCTCGCTGGGCACGATCTCGAGGCGATCATAGGCGGTCTTTTGGATGCGCTCGGTCAGGACGCCTTCGCCCAAAAGCACGCGGTAAGCACTGGCGCCCTCGACCTTTTCCAGGCCGAGCCCGCTGGTGGCATTGGCCTGGGGATCCAGGTCGAAAAGCAGCACGCGCCGACCGGCCGCGGCCAGGCAGGCGGCAATGTTCACCGCACTGGTGGTTTTTCCAACGCCGCCTTTTTGATTGGCGACCGCTATGACTCGAGACGGCACGGGACGATTTAACGCGGGCGTCCGGCTGACATCAAGGAATCAAGTTGCGGCCGATTCTTCCGACTGGCTACTGTGCGCGCTCCGCCGGCGGCTGAAGATCCTCGGCCCCGGGGGGGGACTCGGACTGGCCGTCCGACCGAGCCGCGATGCGACCTACGCCTCCGGTTCTCGCGATCGCAACGGACCGGCCATCCGCAACGGACTGAACCTCCGCGCGACAGGAGCGCGGTCGACGGAACAAAAACATGAGCGAATGCGAACTGCTGGTGATCGGACATCGCAATCCGGACACGGACGCGATTTGCTCGGCGATCGGCTACGCCGAATTCAAGCGGCGGACCGGCTTTCCACACGCGGAAGCGGCGCGGTGCGGTGACACCAACGCCCGGATCGATTATGTGCTGGAATCGTTTGGGATGCCGGCCCCGCGTTTCGTTGCCGATGTTTCCCCCAAGGTCCGCGACGTGATGGCCGGACACGTCGTCAGTGTGCCGCCCGAAGCCACCATGGCTGAGGCGCTCGGCGTCATGGACGAAAAGCACATTCGCGTCCTGCCGGTGCTGCGCGAGGACCGGTCTTGCGCAGGCCTGATCTCGGTCTTCAAGATGACCAAGTTCTTCCTGCCAGCTCCCGGCCGCCTGTTGGACTCGCGCCGCGTGCTGTGCAGCATCCAGAACCTCGCGCGTGTTCTCACCAGCGAAGTCGTCTTCGCCACCAACGCCGATCGGGAGGAGGACCTCATTCTGATGATCGGAGCGATGGGCTTGGAATCCTTCTACCGTCGCCTCCAGAACTACCCGCGCGAGAAGCTCGTCGTCGTGGTGGGCGACCGCCTCGAGATCCAGGATCTCGCCATCCGTGAGCGCGTCCGCGCCGTCATCGTCACCGGTGGCCTGCCCCTGGCCCAATCGATGGTCGATTTCGCACGGAAACAAGAGGTCACGCTGCTGAGTTCGCCGCACGATACGACGACGACTTCGATGCTCTGCCGCGCCGCCATCTCGGTGCGGCACTTGATCCATGAGCATTTCCTCGCCTTTCGCGAGGATGAACCGCTCGAGGCGATTGAGCCGGTCGCCGCCGCCTCCCATTTCCAGGCGTTCCCGGTGGTCGACGACCACAACCGCACGGTCGGCATTCTGACCAAGTCCGATTTCCTCCGAAAAGTCCATCGGCAGCTCATTCTGGTGGATCATAACGAGCTGTCCCAGGCGGTTCAGGGCGCCGATCAGGTGGAGATTGTGGAAATCATCGACCATCATCGGATTGGCGCGTTGACCACCACTCAGCCCATCCTGTTCCGGAATGAGCCAGTGGGCTCAACCAGCACGATCGTGGCCGACTGTTTTTTCCGGCAGGGCGTGGAGTTGCCCAAGCCCGTGGCGGGTTTGCTGCTGGCCGGATTGGTCAGCGACACGCTCAACCTGACCAGCCCCACCACCACCGAGCGTGATGCGCAGGTGTTGAAAAAGTTGGAGCAAATCTCCGGCGTCGAAGCAACACGCTTCACCGAGAAGCTCTTCGCCTCCGGCTCCGTCCTGACGTCCCTGCCCGTCGATCAAGCCATCGTCGCCGACTGCAAGGAGTTCACCGAGCAACAGCATGTCTTCAGCGTCGCGCAGATCGAAGAGCTCGGGTTCGATCATTTCTTCAAGCACAAGGCCAACCTGCTCGAGGCGCTCGAACAGTATCGCGAAAAACAAGGATACCTTTTCAGCGCGTTGCTGGTGACTGATGTGGTGACCAACAGTTCCGCGCTGCTCGTCGCCGGGCCGGAGGCGTTGATCAAGCTGATCGATTACCCCTTGGTGGAGGACAACATCTTCGATCTGAAGGGAGTCGTTTCACGAAAGAAACAGTTGCTCCCCTACCTCGCACACTGCCTGAAGCGCGGCGGCAGCCGGTTGGGTTGATCCGGTTCGCGGATCAACACCCCAACACCCCACCAAGATGTTTTCGATTTGCGCGCTGGTTGCTTCACTGCGCCCACGCACCGCTCGCTGAGCAGATACAGAGACAATTCTTCGCATCCACCCCGAGCAGACGGCACCTTCGCCGACCTCGGCGACCTGGAATCGTAAACTAATGACCTGTCCCTTTGTTTGTCCTTGTTGGTTTCTCCCTTTGTTTGTTTTCGCCAAGAGAGCGGCGGGATGAACACTTGGTTCGTCGCCACCGTCATTTACGGCCTGACAATGACAAAATCCGTTCTTCGCAATTTGATGCCCGCTTTTTAGGCTCCCCCAATCATGCACCAACGAATCCGCCTGCTTGTCCTGTCGCTGGCCTTGGCCTGCGCCACCGCATCCATCGCCCAGCAGCCTCCCCGGCTCGAGCTGAAGAGCAACGATCACATCGCCATCATTGGTGGCTCTCTGGCTGATCGCCTTCAGCATTCGGGCCATTTTGAGACCCTGATCCATGCCGCCCACCCGGGTCAGAACATTGTGGTCCGCAACCTGGCGGTCTCTGGCGATGAGGTGGTGACCCGGGCGCGCTCAGAGAACTTTGGCTCCCCGGATGACTGGCTGAGCCGCGTGCAGGCCGACGTCATCTTTGCGTTTTTCGGCTACAACGAGTCGTTCAAGGGCTATGAAGGCCTCGACAAGTTCAAGGCGGACCTGGACAAGTTTCTGAAGAACGCACTGACGAAGAACTATTCGGGCCGTGGGACGCCCCGCATCGTTCTCTTTTCGCCGGCGGCCGACGAAAAGCACCAGGATCCGAACTTTCCGGATCCGGCTGCGAACAATGCCAATCTTTCCGACTACACGGCGGCGATGTCGATGGTTGCCCAGCAGAACGGCATCCAGTTTGTGGATCTCTACCGTCCGTCGCGCGCCGTTCTGGAGGAGGCTGCGCGAAACAAACAGTCGTTGACCCTGAACGGCCACTACCTGACCGATGCGGGCGACAAGGCGATGGCGCCGATTCTTTTCAAGTCGGTCTTTGGCGCGGAGGCGCCGGGCGGCTCGTTGGACCGCCTTCGCGAGGCGGTGAACGAAAAGAATCGGCAATGGCATCAGCGCTATCGGACGGTGGACGGGTACAACGTCTATGGCGGCCGTTCGGCCCTGGCGTACCAGCCGGGCAAGGGTGGGTTTATCTCCGATCGCGCTGCCGCTGGTCCATACGTCTCGAATTACAAGGTCATGCAGGAGGAGATGTCGCAGCGCGATGTGCTGACGGCCAACCGGGACAAGCGGGTGTGGGCGGTGGCCAAAGGCGAGGATCTGAAGGTGGACGATTCGAACCTGCCGCCGGTCACTCCGGTGAAGTCGAACAAGCCCTTCTCGCCGGAGCAGGAAGTCGCGCCGTTTCTTTCGGGCGAAGAAGCCATCGCCAAGATGACCCTGCACTCTGGGATGAAGGTGAACCTGTTCGCGGACGAAAAGCAGTTCCCGGATTTGATTAATCCCGTGCAAATGATGTGGGACACGCGGGGCCGGCTCTGGGTTTGCGCCTGGCGCAATTATCCTGAGCGGCGTCCGACAGACCTGATTGGCGACAAAATCCTCGTGTTTGAAGACACGAACAGCGACGGCAAAGCGGACAAGGTCACGGACTTCGCAACCGATTTGAACTGCCCGACCGGGTTTCAGTTCTATCGGGATGGCCTGCTCCTGATGCAGGCGCCGGATCTTTGGTTCCTGCGGGACACCGATGGGGATGGCAAGGCGGATTGGAAGGAGCGCATCTTGATGGGCATGGACTCGGCCGATTCGCATCACACGGCCAATGCCATCTGCCATGAGCCTGGCGGCGCCATTTACCTGAGCGACGGTGTGTTTCATCGGACCCAGGTGGAGACGGCCTATGGGCCGGTGCGCAACAACGACGGCGCGATCTACCGGTTCGAGCCGCGCTCGGGCAAGTTCGAGACCTATGTTTCGTACGGGTTCGCCAATCCACACGGCCGGGTGTTCGATCGATGGGGCAACGACATCGTGACGGATGCGACGGGCAACGAGAACTTCTTCGCGCCCGCCTTCAGTGGACGGCTTGACTATCCCGCCAAACACCCCGGCATGCGCCAGTTTTGGGCGCGTCCGTCGCGTCCATGCCCGGGCACCGGCATTCTGAGCAGCCGCCATTTCCCCGAGGAGTTCCAGAACAATTTCCTCAATATCAATGTCATCTCCTTTCAGGGCATCTACCGCGTGAAAGTGACGGAGGAGGGGTCGGGGTTGAAGGGTGAAACCCAGGAGAACTTGATCTCGTCCAGCGACCCGAACTTCCGTCCGATCTGTGTGAGCGTCGGGCCGGATGGAGCGATCTACTTCTGTGACTGGGCGAACAACATCATCGGTCACATGCAGCATCACTTGCGTGATCCCAACCGGGACAAGGAACACGGGCGCATCTATCGCATCACCTACGAAGGTCGTCCGTTGCTGAAGCCCAAAAAGATCGAAGGCGAGCCGATCCCGGCCCTGCTGGACCTGTTGAAGGAACCTGAGGATGGCGTGCGCGAGCTGGCCAAGATCGAACTTGGCAAGCGCGACAGCACTGAGGTCATCGCGGCCACGAAAAAATGGGTGACGGGCCTCGATCGGCGGGACCCCAACTATGAGCATCAGGTGACGGAAGCGCTCTGGGTTCATCAGTGGCACAATGTCGTCGACGTCGACCTGCTCAAACGCGTGTTGTCGTCGCCGGATCATCGCGCGCGAGCGGCGGCGGGTCGTGTGCTTTGCTACTGGCGCGATCGCGTGCCGGACAGCCTCGTTCACTTCCGCAAGCTGGCGGAGGATGAGCATCCGCGTCCCCGGCTGGAAGCCGTGCGGGCGGCGAGTTTCTATCGCTCGGCGGAGGCCGCGGATGTGGCCTTGGTTGCGCTCAAGAAACCCACGGACTACTACCTCGATTACACCCTCAAAGAGACGCTGCGTCAGTTGGAGCCGAACTGGCGCAAGGCCATTGCGGAAGGCCAGCCGATTGCGGCTGACAATCCGGCGGGGATCAACCGCCTGATCGGCAGCGTGAATACAACCGAGCTGTTGAAAATGCCGCGCACCTCGGGCGTGCTTCTGGCGATTCTTTCGCGAAACGACGTGCCTGATGCCGGCCGGATCGAGGCATTGGACGGCCTGGCCAAGGAACGTCGCACCACGCGGGTAACCGAGTTGCTGAAGATCATTCAGTCGGCGAAAGCCACGGACGCAGGGGCGGTGAGCCTGGCCCGCCTGTTGCCCATGATGTCGGCCGAGGATCTGAAGGCCAACCGGGCGTCCCTGGTTCGCCTGACCGATCGGGCCCAGCCGCCGGAGATTCGCCAGCCCGCGTGGGCGTCGCTGGCCCAGGTCGACGGCGGGTTTGACCGGGTTTGGGCGGAGGCGTCCAAGTCCGTGCCGGCCTTGACCGACTTGCTCGGTGGCATTCCGTATCTGACGGATCCGGATTTCCGCGCGCAGGCCTATGATCGCGTCAGCCCCATCATCGCCAAGGCGCCCGAGAATCTGCGGAACAATTCGCGCAAGGCGGCGGGGGTTGCCGGTCGCATCGTGCGGATCGAGCTGCCCCGGGCGGGCACCTTGACCCTCGCCGAAGTCGAGGTCATGAGCGGCGGCAAAAACATTGCGCTTCAGGGCAAGGCGCGGCAGTCCAGTGTGAGCAACGGCGGCGAGGCGGCTCGAGCGATTGACGGCCGAACCGACGGCACCTATGGCAGCGGCACGCAGACCCACTCGCAGGAAGGCGAACGCAATCCGTGGTGGGAAGTGGACTTGGGTGGCAATCGCACGATCGAATCGGTGGTCGTCTGGAACCGCACGGACGCCGATCTCGGCAAGCGGCTGGAAGGATTTACCCTCAAGGTGCTCGACGCGGATCGCGAAGTGGCCTTCGAGAAGAAGGGGCTTTCCGCCCCCTCCCCCAGCGCAAAGATCGAGCTGGGCGCGGGCGATCCGACGGTGGCGTTGCGTCTGGCCGCCATTCGCGCGGCGGTGGCCATGCCGAAGAACCAGGACAAGACGTTTGGCGCCCTGTCTGGCCTGATTGAGAAACGTGAATTCGTGGTGGCGGCCGCGCAGGGCATGCGCGTGCTGCCGCGGGCGTCCTGGCCGAAGACGCAGGCCGGGGCCGCTGCCAACTCCCTGCTCGCTTGGGCCAAGTCCATCCCGGCCGGCGAACGCACCGGGCAGGACTTCGTCGAGACCATCCAGGCTGGCGTCGATCTGGCGGGCTTCCTTCCGGCCGAGCAGGCGTCAACGGTCCGCAAGGAACTGCGCGGGCTCGGCGTGGCCCAGTTCGTCATTCACACGGTGCGAGAGCAGATGCGATACGACACGCCGCGCATCGTGGTGGAGGCGGGCAAGCCATTTGAAATCATCCTCGTGAACGACGATTTCATGCAGCACAACCTGGTGGTCGTGAAGCCCGGCGCCCGCGAGAAAGTGGGCAAGATCACCGACGTGATGAAGCCGGATGTGCTGGACGATCGCGGTCGGGCGTTCATGCCGAAGCTGCGGGAGATTCTGTCTGGCACGCGTCTGTTGGATGCGGGCCAAAAGGCCACGCTGAGCTTCAGCGGCATTTTCGACGAAGGGACGCACGAGTATGTGTGCACCTATCCGAACCATTGGGCCGTGATGTGGGGTCAGTTGGTGGTGACGAAGGATGTGGAGGCGTATTTGCGCGAACATCCCCAGGCCAACCTTCCAGCCGCCGCGCATGCGGGCCACCAGCACGGGCTGGAGTAGGCCGGGGGCGCACGAACGCCCGCGTGCGCCATCCGGTGCGCGTGGAATTCTCAAAGGCCGGCCGCGACTGCGGCCGGCCGTTTTGTTCGTTCCCGATCGCACCGGGTGCAATTAAATGCGGGCCGAGGGTGCAAGGCGTTTAGCTCGCGCCCCACGCGACTCCCTCTCCCCTCAACGGGGAGAGGGCCGGGGTGAGGGGTGAGATGGTCCCGTTGGATCACCCGTTTTTAATCACACCCTATCGCACCCCGGGCGGCATCGCGCGCTTGATGGAGCGCTGGAGATCCATCATGGGTTGCCGTTTTGCGGTCGTTATGGGTTCAGCCGCCAGAGGGTGAAGTTCAGCAGAGCGGCGAAGCCGACCCAGGCGAGGTAAGGCATCAGCAGCCAGGCGGCGAGCGGTTGGATGCGACGAAACGAAAGCAGGGTCGCGAGGATGGCCAGCCACAGGGCGACGATCTCGATCAGGGCGAGGGCCGGATGATGCAGTCCGAAAAAAACCCAGGACCAGAGCGCATTGAGCAGCAATTGCAGGAGGAAGAGGGATAATGGCCGCGCGCCTTTTTGCCAGCCGGCGCGCCGCCAGACCAGCCATGCGGCTAATGCCATCATCGTGTAGAGGGCGCTCCAGACCGGGCCGAAGATCCAACTCGGCGGATTCCACGAAGGCTTGGCCAGAGCGGCATACCAAGCTCCGGGCATAAACTGTGCGCCGAAGGCGGCCGCCCCAAAACAGACGCCGAGCCAGCCGGCCAGCGCCAACGCCGCTCGCCCGGTTCCCGGAGCTGTTGGCCGGCCTGTGCGGGCGGCTTGGTTCATCGACATCGCTGCTGAATACCTCCGCTGCCGTCCGGCGACGAGACTTCCTTTCGCGTATACAAAAGCGCCCAAATGCGTTGTTATGCGCATCATGAAATCCGATCCCGTGCCCTGCTTGCCTTGGGCAATCCATCGATGGATCGTTCGACCTGCGGCTCCTGCACATTTTGGGTCAGCCGGTCTGGGCTCCTTATTCCTGGCGACGGCGCCCGCAGCATCGTTCGCCGGCCGCCACCGCTTTCCGGCGTCTTCGCCAAACGTCATAGAATATGCCGGAAAGAAGTGAAAATCCTGTCAGCCGCGCCCAGCTGCCGGACAGTTTCGCGACCACGCATTGGAGCGTGGTCCTGAATGCCCAGGCCTGGGTTACGTCAACGGCGATTGAAGCGCTCGAAGTGCTCTGCCGCACGTACTATTATCCGATTTACGCCTACGTCCGTCGGCAAGGCTCTCCCGCCGAGGAAGCGCAGGATTTGACCCAGGAATTCTTCCACCGGTTTGTGGCGAAGAACTACCTGGCTTCGGTCGATCGCGAGAAAGGCAAGTTCCGCTCGTTCTTGCTCGCGTCGTTGAAACATTTCCTGAGCGTCGCCCGTGCCCACCAGAGCGCGATTAAACGCGGTGGAAGGCAGACGTTCGTTTCGTTCGACGATACTGCGGTGGAAGAACGGTTCCTGGCGGAACCGCCGGGGAGTTCGCCCGCCGAGGCGTACTACGATCGCGGCTGGGCGACGACGTTAATGGAGCAGGCGTTAACCCGGTTGCGCGACGAATTTCAACGGGATGGAAAATTGCCCCAGTTCGAGCGGCTCAAAGTTTTTTTGTCACGGGAACCCGCCGATGGTGAATACGCCGCGCTGGCCGCCGCCTGGGCCACGACCACCGGCGCCATTGGCGTCTCGGTTCATCGGCTCCGGCAGCGTTATGGAGAGCTGGTGCGAGTGGAAGTATCCCACACCGTCGCGCAACCGACCGACGTTGCGGACGAATTGCGCTACCTGTTGACCGCGCTGACGGCCGGCTGAAAGCCGAACATCCCCGTAATCCCGGGTTGTGATTTCATCTGTAATAGACGGAACCATCGCCGATCTCCATGACGCCTGCGCCGACGACCTGCCGTCAATGTGGCGCGCGGCTTTCCGTCCGCGCGTTCGAAGGATTTTGCCCGGCGTGCACGGCCCGGATCACCCTTGGTGTTTCGGGCGGGGCAATTCAGCAGCCTTCGAGCGCGAGCGGGGTGGAGTTTGGCGACTACGAACTGATTGAGGAAGTTGGGCGGGGCGCGATGGGCGTCGTTTACAAGGCGCGCCAGCGCAGCCTCAGCCGGATCGTCGCGTTGAAGATGATTCTATCCGGACGTTTTGCGGGGCCGGAGGCGGTTGAACGGCTCCGGACCGAAGCAACGGCGGCGGCAGCGTTGCGGCATACGAACATCGTGGCGATTCACGAAATCGGGGAGATTGGAGGCCAGCACTATTTCGCCATGGATTACCTTCAGGGCAATAGCCTCGAGCGGGTGATTCGCGGCCTGCAATTTACGAGCCACGACTTGCGGCGTTCGGTCGGTTGGGTGAAGACATTGGCTGAAGCGCTTCATCATGCCCACGAGCACGGCGTTCTGCACCGCGACCTCAAGCCCTCCAATGTCCTGATTGATGACAACGATCAGCCTCACGTCACGGACTTTGGTCTCGCCATGCGAATCGAGAGCGAGGGGCCATTGGACGCCACCGCCAGCGGCGGAAGATCATGCCGGCCTGGTCAACTGGAACGACCACCCGCAGGCAACTCGCTGACGATCGCCGGCCATCCCATCGGCTCGCCGAGCTTCATGCCCCCTGAACAGGCAATCGGGCAGCGCGACGCCATCGGGCCGCACAGCGACGTCTACTCGCTCGGCGCGCTGTTGTATCACTTGCTGACCGGACGCCCGCCCTTCGCAGGGGCAACGGTGGCGGCCACTCTCGCTCAGGTGTTGGCGGACGAGCCGGTGGCATTGACCCGGTTAAACCCCGGGGTGCCGAAGGACTTGGAAACCATTTGCCTCAAGTGCTTGGAAAAGGAACCCGGGCGACGCTACGGAACGGCACGCCAACTGGCGGCAGACCTGGCCCGCTTTGAGCGGGACGAACCGATCGCAGCGAGGCCGGCGACGACGTTTGAGAAGCTGTGGCGCTGGGCGCGGCGCAATCCGCGAGTGGCCTTGCTCTCGGCGAGCTTGGCCGTCGTGGTGGTTATCGGCTTGGCGGGGGTGTCTTGGCAGTGGCGGCGGGCTGAACGTCACGTGCAAATCGAAACCCGTCAACGCCAGCACCTCGAGCAGGTCCTGGCCGACAACGAAATTCAGGAGGCGGAGCGATTATTTGCTGCGGACGATGTCTCGTCCGCGCTGGCCAGGCTGGCGCGCGTCTTGCGCCAGAATCCATCGAATCAGGTTGCGCTCGGGCGTTTGGTGTCGGCGTTGACCTATCGATCTTATGCGCTGCCGGTGACCGCGCCATTGACCCATGAAGCGACGGTCATGACGGCCGAGTTCAGCCCGGACGGACAGAGCGTCGTGACCGGCGCTGACGACGGCACGGTCCGAGTGTGGGAAGTTCGCACGGGGCGGCGCTTGCTGGATTGGCGGGGGCACGCTGACAAAGTGCGTTACGCCGTGTTCAGTCGAGATGGCCTGTCGATCGCGACTGCATCGGCCGACTCCACCGCGCGAGTGTGGGACGCGCGCACGGGCCACCCTGTGACTCCGCCGCTTCAACATCGTCAAGTCGTTCGCCGGGTTCACTTCAGCGCTGACGGCAGTCAAGTGGTGACTGCCTCCGGCGACGCAACAGCCAGGCTTTGGGACAGCCGGTCGGGCGTGGAAATCATTCCTCCGCTCCAGCATTCCAAGTATGTGGGAGAGGCCGTGTTCAGCCCGGATGGGCGCTGGATCGCAACCGCCTCCGATGACGGAACGGCGTGCATCTGGTCCGCGCAAACTGGCCGGCGGGTCGCGGGCCCACTGCGACACCTTGACGAGGTCATTGCGATTCGTTTTAGCCCCGACAACCGAAGAGTTGTGACCGCATCTGCGGATCGGACCGCGCGCATTTGGGATGCGGTCACCGGAGCGGCGTTGACTCCGCCTTTGCAGCATCGGGAACTCGTTTCGTTCGCCACCTTCAATGCAGATGGAACCAGAGTCGTCACAGCGTCCTGGGATAATTCGGCGTGCGTGTGGAATGCGGCGACGGGCGAGTCAGTCGAGCCTCCGCTGCTGTTCGAGACAGATGTTTTGCACGCGGAATTCAGTCCCGACGGGCGACGCGTTTTCGCCATCGCTGACACGGCTGCCCGCGTGTGGGACGCCGAAACCGGCGCGCCGCTGACCGAGCCATTCGCGCATGAAGCTCCGCTCAAACATCACGGCGGGTTTAATCGCGATGGAGGAAAGGTCGTGACGCCTTCGGCGGATCAGACAGCGATCGTATGGGATGTCGGCGGTGGCGCCGCCCGGGCGACAACGAGCTGGTCTGCCTCCGATCGGCTTACCCTACTGACCAGCAGTCCGGATGGGCGGCGCTTGGCGGGGTTACTCATGACCAACCAATCAGTTCAAGTTTGGGATGCAGTGACGGGCCAAATCGTTGGGCGACCCATGCGTCACAGCAATTTGGTCATGACGATCCAATTCAGCCCGGACGGCCGGCGCTTGCTGACCGCATGCCGCGACGGTCGCGCTCGGATCTGGGATGCAAGTTCGGGCGAGTTGTCCTTCTCTTCATTGGCCCACGCCGAGTGGATCAAAAGCGCCCGATTCAGCGCGGATGGCCGGCGCGTCGTGACCGCCGGTGACGATCGCGCGGCCCGGATTTGGGATGCGACTTCGGGACGGGAGTCAACCGGGCCTTTGATGCACGACCGAGAAGTTCAATGGGCCGAGTTCAGTCCGGACGGCAAGAAAGTGGTAAGCGCTTCATCGGATGCAACCGCCCGAGTTTGGGACGGCCTAACGGGCCAACCAATCACGGCGCCGTTACGCCACGAGCTGGGCCTTCGCTCCGCCCAATTTAGTCCGGATTCCAAGTGGGTTTTGACCGCTTCGGAAGACGGCACGGCCCGCCTCTGGGATGCAGTGTCGGGTCAGCCCGTGGGACGTCCGCTGGCCCACCGGGGGCATGTGCAGTCTGCGCAGTTCAATCGCGATGGCACGCGGATTGTCACGGTGTCGACGGACCAAACCGTGCGCGTGTGGGACGCACGAACCAGCGAACCGATGACTGAACCTTTGAAACATAGCCGTTCATTGCTTGGCGCCCAGTTCAGTCCGGACGGGCAACGCGTGTTGACCGTGAGCGAGGAATGTGTCGTTCGAATTTGGGACGCGGCGAGTGGTCACTTATTGTTTGAACCGTTTCTGCACGAGAGCACCGTGACCGCGGCGGTTTTCCTGCCTGATGGGCAACGCTTGGTTACGGCGAGCGGCGATACGAACCTCCGCATTTGGGACTTGCCAAGCCTGTCGCCGCGCGCGCCCGACTGGCTGGTTGACGTAACAGAGGCGGTCGCGAGAAAGCGATTCGATGCCAAAGGACGTTCCCTCCCGGTCAGTGCGCGCCGCCTCATTGAGTTGCGCCGAGACCTTTCGACTCGCGCTTTTGCCGATGCCGATTTGCCCTGGGCCCGATGGTTTTTCGGCGACCGAGACAACCGCGCTGCATCGCCATTCGTTCGTTCGCACGAGTGACCCAAGGCTGGCCGACGGCGCGCGATGTTTGCGACGAAGTTGATGCTGGAAAAGTATCCAGACTGGACAGGTTTTACGGAATCCCGATGACCGCTTTCCCCGTGCGCGTGGCGCGCAGCGTGCATGGTCTGTTCAACGTGAGCCGTTCGTGGTAGGAGCCCGGCCGAAGCAGAACTATGTCCTGACCGGCCAAGCGCGCCGCATCGAGTCCGCGCGCCACGGTTTTGTATGGCAACGAGCTGCTTCCCGACGAAAAGGGGCTGAGGACGGCGCTGGAGTCCACGAAGATTGTCCGGCCCGAGGTGACTTTCGCGCATTCGGCGGTGGCCGCATCCGCCCAGCGCTCCAATTGCATCTCGGTGAAAAGAAAACGGAGGGGCCCAAACCGTTCGGCATCGGTGAGGTACTTGTTTTGTTTGGGGTCGTCGTAAAAAAGCTGGTAGTACGACATTGCATTGTTGGCCGTGTTATCGACCCGCGTCCTATTCGCTGGGCTGATCGAACTGTAGTTGGCGAAGTAGGCATATCGGGCGATGGCGTCGCGCACGATGCTCTCATGGCGTGAGTCGCTCGCGCGCATGGTCAAATCGTCATGAGGATCAGGAGCTGTGTCGAGAAAGGCGTCTTCCGGAAAAGTGTGGCTCAGGTGAAAGTAATGGCCGACTTCGTGCAGCAGGTTCCCGGCGATTTTGTAAGTCGGAGCAAAACGGCCGGCGGCGATTTCGGCGGGGCTCAAGTCGGTGACCAACAAGTCGTAAGCGGACTGAACCAAGTCCCGGCCCGGAGTGTCCGGATTGGCGGGAGAGTGGGCGGACGAAAAGCCCAACGGGGCGTTGTTGAAATAGATGTTAATCGCCGTGTCGTTCCACCCATAGAGACTCTTGTTGGCCTCTGCTTCTGTTTCAAAAGCCAGGTTGGCGTCGTCGTTTTTGAGGTTCGTGAAGTACCATTTGCCTGGCCCAGTCGTGTCGTTCAGAGTGCCGATGCGTTTGAAGTTACGCGCCGCGTCCAGGTCGACGGCTCGGAGTCGAAAGCCGCGCCAAGTGTTTTCCAGCCAGCGGTTCATATCGACAAAGCTTTCCAGCAGAAGGGCATCATTCATGGTCGGAGGCACTTGGCCGGTCGCCGGGTTGCGAATGACCTTGATGGAGACGTTGACCCAGATGAATCCATCGGGCGCCCCCCAGGCGAACCTCGGCTGACCGCCGAGCGCTAGCGTCGCGAGGAAGAAAATTAAAATCGATTTCATCGTCGTTGCCTCCACCCGAGTTTACTGCAACGTCACCAGCACGAGAACCAGGCCGGTCCCGCGGTCCAAGGCCGTCATGGCCTTGCCGATGATGGCGCCTTGCGCGCGTGTCGAGTGGCCAACTTTCATTCCGTGTCCCGGGCGCGCCGAGGTCGTCAACAGGTCGCCGGGTTGGATCGCGCCGCCTGCGTCGGCGTCCATCCAGCCATAGACCCGGCCGGAAAGCGCGACGGGATGGCGGCCATCGGCAACCGACCCCCGTTGCCCCATGAGCATGCCCGGCTTGACTCCGCCGGCTCCACTGATGATGCCGGCGACTCGCTGATCGTACGCTTCCGTGCAGAGGACTAGCTCGCCCGGATTGCGCGGATCGATGCTGACGATCATGCCCGGCTCCGGCTTCGGCGTGTTGATGTCAAATTGCTCTGACAGGTCCGCCCCGCCGGTGATCTCCAGAATGGGCGTGGTCATACGGCCCGTGTCGGCGTTTAGAACGATTGCGACGGCGCCGCTGCCATTGCGCAAGTCCAGGTAACCGCCCCCCGCCGAGCCCACCTCGGCGTCGAGTTGAACGGAGACGATCCCGTTGGCCTTGCGCATGAGCAGTTGCGATCCACTCGCCCCTTCGGACGCCTGGAGGGTCAAAGTCTCGGTTCCGTCGCTTTGCTTGAGCCCGATTTGTCCGTTCCCGGCGCCTGTGCTGTCACGACCTGACAGGTAACACGCTTCCTGCCCGGCGTTGTTCGACACCCGCACTACCCCCTCGTTGCCGTTGTGCGCGTAAGCATCCATGACCTTGGTTCCGCTACTGTTGAAAAGTTCGAACACGCCCGAGGACCCGCCGTAGGCCGAAACGGCATAACCGCCGGTGGCGTTGCGCAAGCTCAACATCCCGCCGTTGGCCGGTGATTCCTTGCCGTGAAGAATAGCTCCAAGAAATCCGTTCGGCTGCATCAAGGAGAGCGTTCCGGCCGCAGGCCCGCCTACCAGGACGGCTCGCGGGTTTGAATTTGTATTGCGCAACTCGAGCCGGCCGAACCCGAAGTAATCGCCGTCCACGATCGCGCCGGCCCCGGAACCATCGGCCTGGAAAAGCGACAGGAGTCCACCGGAGTTTGCTCCGCTCAGTTCCGCGCGGGAAATGCCGTTCGAGCTGTAAAGACGAAGCAGTCCGCCGTTGTTGCCGTTGGCGTCGAGCAAGGCGGCCGTTTGCTGGCCAATGCTGTCTCGCAATAACAACTGGCCGTGACTCGAACCAGAAAGGCGCGCGACTTCATTCCCTCCATCGTTGATCAATTGCAACGAATTGCTGCTGCCATCCAGGCTCAATGCCGCCGTGCCCGCCAATGTTCGAAAGATGTCCAACCGCCCATTCACCGACGCGTTCCCGAGCGCGATCTGATCGGCCAAGGCCAGCGAGTTGATCGAATTCGCCGGGAAATTTCCGGAACTCAACACCCCCGTCGCCAGCTTCTCCACGGTGATGGCGCCGTCCGGGACGGTGCCGGAAATGCCAGCGTAACCCACGGAACTGAGGAGATGATCCGGGTTCAGTTGAGCAAAGCCATCGGTGCCGTTGTTAAACCAAACGCGGAGACGCACGTCGCGATTCGTGAAAATGGACATCGGGATGGCCGTCATGTTGGCCAGCGACGTGTCGCCAAGGATCACCGTGAAGAGACCGTCGGTCACGGTGACGGACACCGCGGCCGCGGGCGGCGCGGCGCCGTCGTTACTCCAGAGGGTCTGGGTCGACACGGCGTCAATGAGGGCGAATCGAAACTGGCCGGCCCCATCGAAGTTGCGGCCGTGAGAGAGGACCCGTCCCTGGTAGCTAATTCTCTCCGGGACCGGCGCGGAGGCCGCCTGCAGGACCGCAATGCCAAAGAATAGAATGCATACGATGTTCTTCATAAGTAGATCCGGCTTGGTCGTCCAAGCGCATTGAATCAATGCTGGATGATCTTGAGCGTTTGTTCGTTCGTGGCATCGCGTCCTCGTTTCCAGCCGTTCCTACTCCCAGTTGTAACCAGGCGGACGCGCCCGCCACCGAATACAGATGAAAAGCGCCTCTACGATTACATGACAGTCGCTGGTCCCAGCGAATGATTCGGCGAGCTTGGCGCCGCCCTTTAATCTCGCCGGGTAATCCACCTTTTTCTGTAATCCAGCCCCGCCATTCCATCTGTAATCCCAAGAGGCGCTGGCTCGATTGTGCCCATTAGCCGTGAGACATGGCGGGACGGAATGATGAATCCGATGTCGGACCATCTCCCTCCCATCCTGCTCGGAGTCGCCTCTCAGTCGTGACAAATAACCTGATTGGCGGGGTGCGATTCCCCAGCCTTACGTTCGACGGAGGCGGCTACGCGCTCTTCGGCGCGTTCATCGTGATCAATCCGTTTGCCGCGAACAACGCCGACGATATCAACCCAGCAACAATGGCATGGGGAGAGTTTGCTTATGCACATCAAATCCATGGCGGTGATGATTGGTTTGGCGTGGGTCGTCGCGCGAGTGGGCGGCCTGGCTGCAACGGCACAATTCATTCCGCTGGGCATCTTGCCCGGCGATACTTCTTCTAAAGCGTACGGCGTAAGCGCCGACGGGAGCGTCGTGGTAGGAGCCTCCTCGCGCGGCTTGGCACATGCGTTCCGTTGGACGAGAGCGCAGGGAATGCAGGCATTGCCCACCGAGCCAGGTCACGACGACACCACGGCCAACGCGGCGAGTGCCGACGGCACCGTCATCGTCGGAGAAAGCGTGGGGGACGATGGCAATCTCTACGCCATTCACTGGACCGCCGATGGGCCGATCCAGTTCTTTAGCGGACTATCGGAGCCTTCTCTCAATGCAGCCACCGGAGTGAGCGCGGACGGCACAGTCGCAGTCGGCGCAAGTTACAGTCTGAGCGGAGCGCAAGAAGCCGTGATCTGGACCGGTGACAGCGCGCAAGGGATTGGCGATCTGACGGGAGGAGACATTTATAGTCAGGCCTGGGCGATCACTGCCGACGGCTCGGTGGTGGTCGGTACCGGCACGTCGGCGCTGGGCAACGAAGCGGTCCGTTGGACTGCGCTGGGCGGCCTGCAGGGATTGGGTTTCGATGGCGTCCCTCGGGGCGTGAGTGCCGACGGTTCGGTGCTCGCCGGAGTTCGGTGGTACCAGACGCCGGCTCAAAGCGGCGAAGCGTTCCGTTGGACCAAGGACGATGGAAGGGTGGGACTCGGCACACTCGACGGTGCGAGGACGAGCGCTGCTTTTGCGATCGACGCCACCGGCGACGTCATTGTGGGCGAGGCCGGAATTCTCGGACCGACGCCTCGGGCCTTCATCTGGACCCGCGCGAATGGCATGCGCGAACTTCAATCCCGTCTGAACAGTCTCGGCGCCACCAACCTGAATGGCTGGACGCTGCAGCGCGCCACCGGCATCTCCTCCAACGGAACTCATATCGTCGGCTACGGTCGCAATCCCAGGGGACGAACAGAGGCGTGGCTGGCGGTGTTGCCCGAATCTGGCACCAGCATGTTGTTCGCACCCGGATGGGTGGGCGGACGATTCTTGATTCGGGTGAAGGGCGAACCGGGCCTGCGATATGTCATCGATGCGTCCAGTGATTTGATCCATTGGGGCCCGATTTGGACGAACGTTGCTCCGAGTGGCGATGGAATCTTCGAAGTATTGGATGACGAAATCGGAGGAACTGGCGAAAGCGATCAAAGGTTGCGTCGGTTTTATCGAGCCCGGACAGCGCCGTAACCAGCGGGCGACGAAAACTGGGGCCAGCGGACTCTGCGCTTCTTCGGTGGCGATCTTGTGCGATCCC
The DNA here is from genome assembly GCA_044230345.1 of Limisphaerales bacterium. GTDB lineage: Bacteria > Verrucomicrobiota > Verrucomicrobiia > Limisphaerales > JADJPG01 > JBGARF01. The sequence continues at coordinate 136,808 of JBGARF010000003.1, read as the reverse complement.
TCCCGGGGTCAGCGTTTCTTTCACGTATACAAATCCGCCCGAATCCGGTGTTGTATTCCCACCATGACCTTCCTCGTCTCTCGGAAAACCCATCCTGGCACAATCCGCTCCGCTGCCGCACTGGCGTTGTCGCTCGGATGGATCGCGTGCGTGTCTGCGCCAACTCCGGCGCCCGCTTCGACCTCGGGTTATTACCGATATCCCGCGTTGCGTGGCGACAGCCTGGTTTTCACGGCGGAAGGCGATCTGTGGCGGGTCGGAATCCAAGGCGGAGTGGCGCAACGACTGACCACTCATCCGGGAGACGAAACGCATGCGGTGTTCTCACCGGATGGGCGAACCCTGGCTTTCGACGCGGAGTATGAGGGGCCGACGGAGGTTTACACGATGCCGGCGGACGGCGGACGTCCGACGCGACGGACCTACCACGGCGGCGGCGCGGAGACGGTGGGTTGGGCTCCCGACGGCCGGCTGCTGTATTCGTTCGGGCGTCAGTGGGAGTTTCCGGACCGCCAGATGGCGATCCTGAATCTGGAGTCGCAAGTGGTCGAATGGTTGCCACTGAGTCAGGCCAGCCGGGGCACGTTCGATTCGACCGGCACCACGTTCTATTTCACGCGCCTGCCGTTTCACGGCGGCAACGTCAAGCGTTACAAGGGTGGCACGGCGGAGAATCTGTGGCGATTTAGTCGGGGCGAGGCCGAGGCGACACCGTTGTCTGCGGATTTTCCGGGCACGAGCCGCGCTCCGATGTGGTGGGAGAATCGGGTCTACTTTGTCACGGATCGCGATGGCGTCATGAATTTGTGGTCAATGGACGCGAAAGGGAATGGTCTTCGTCAGCACACCAAACATCAGGGATGGGATGTGAAATCCCCGACGCTTGATCGAGGCCGAATTGTTTATCAGCTCGGCGCCGATCTGTGGCAGTTCGAACTGGCGTCGGGCCGCGATGAAGTCATTCCGATCACGTTGGCTTCGGATTTCGATCATCAACGGGAAAAATGGATCAAGAAGCCGGTGGACTATGTCACCACAGCACATCTTTCGACCAACGGGGACCGGGTGGTGCTGACCGCGCGCGGCCAGGTGTTTGTCGCGCCGGTGGGGCCGGGCCGTCTGGTGTCGGTCACGCATCGGGCCGAGGTTCGCTATCGACAAGCGCGATTTCTGCCGGATGGCAAATCGTTGCTGGCGTTGTCGGACGAGAGCGGAGAGGTCGAGTTCGTGCGGCTCCCGGCCAACGGCGTGGGCCGCGCCGAGCCTTTGACGACCAACGGCACCGTTCTGCGATGGGAAGGCGTGCCATCACCGGACGGCCGCTGGCTGGCGTGGTCGGACAAGGACCTGAAACTCTGGCTCTACAACATGACCAACCGGGAAACCAAGCTTCTGGCCGAAGCGCCTCACGCCAACTTTTCCGACTTGGCCTGGTCGCCGGACAGCCGCTGGTTGGCCTATGTCGTCCCGGCCGAGAATCAATACGACCAGATTTGGTTGCATGACACACAGTCTGGCCAGCGGACGGCCCTGACCGATGATCGCGTGGACTCGCATGACCCGACGTGGAGCCCCGACGGCAAATGGATTTATTTTCTGTCCGAGCGCCACCTGGAATCCGTTGTGGGCAGTCCGTGGGGCGCGCGTCAGCCGGAACCGTTTTTCGACAAGATGACGAAGATTTATTTGGCCGCGCTGCAGAAGGACTTGCGATCACCGTTTGAGCCGCCGAACGAATTGCACCCGGCCGCCAAAGACAAGAAACCCGGCCCGGACAAAGCGAAAGATCCCACGCCCGACGATGTTGGAAAGGAGGCCGGGGCCGGCAAGGCGAAGGATGCGACGGCGTCCGCCACGGGGAAGGACACAACCCCGGCCCGTGCGGAGGCCGCGGCCAGCACCAACAAGGCGCCAGTTGTGACGATTGTTTTCGAAGCACTGGCCTCCCGGGTTTGGGAAGTGCCCGTTCCGCCGGGCAATTACGCCCAGCTGTCGATGAACGACAAGCGGTTGTTTTACACGTCGCGCGATTCGGGCCGCGGTGCGAAGACCCAGCTCCAGGTGCTGGAGATCTCCGCGGACGATCCAAAACCTAAGACTCTCGTGGAAGACATCGGAAGCTACGAACTGTCGCTCGACGGTCGGAAGCTGCTGGTGCGGAAAGGGGACAATTTTCAGGTGGAAGACGCGGGAGCGTCGGCACCCGCGAAATTGGAGAAGAGCCTCGACCTGAAGAACTGGGTGTTCGCCCTCGATCCGCGTGCCGAGTGGCGTCAGATGTTTGTCGAGGCTTGGCGCTTGGAGCGCGACTATTTCTACGACCGCAAAATGCACGGGGTGAATTGGCCGGCGACGTTGCAGAAATATTCGCCGCTGGTCGACCGGGTCACGGACCGGGCGGAGTTGAATGATCTGATTGGAGAGATGGTGGCGGAGTTGTCCGCACTCCACATCCGGACCGTGGGCGGCGACCACCGTGAGGGTCCGGACCAAATCCGCCCAGCGACGCTGGGCGCCAAGCTCGAACGCGATCCCGGTCGAGGCGGCTGGCGGGTCGAGCACATTTATCAGACCGATCCCAATTATCCGAACAAACAATCACCGCTCGCACGTCCCGGAGTAAACGTCGGTGTCGGCGAAGTCATCGAGTCCATCAATGGTGTCGACACCTTATCCGTGCCGCATCCCCAGGCCTTGCTGCGGAACCAGACAGGACAGCAGGTTTTGCTGCGGGTTCGCCCGGCCGGATCGGAGCAGTCCCGCGACGTGATTGTGAAACCTATCAGCGCGGGCGAGGAAGCGGACCTGCGCTATTCGGAGTGGGAGTACACCCGACGCCTTCGGGTGGAAGAGCTGGGCCGCGGCGAATTGGGATACGTCCATCTGCGCGCGATGGGCAGCGAGGACATCGCCCAGTGGGCCAGGGAATATTTTCCAGTGCACCGTCGGAAGGGCCTGATCATCGACGTGCGCCACAACCGCGGTGGCAACATCGACAGCTGGATCCTGGGCCGGCTGTTGCGCAAGGCTTGGTTTTACTGGCAACCGCGGGCGGGTCAGCCCACGTGGAACATGCACTACGCCTTCCGGGGGCACTTGGTCGTATTGTGCGACGAGTTCACTGCGTCGGACGGCGAGGCTTTTGCCGAGGGCTTCAAACGGCTGGGGTTGGGCAAAGTCATCGGGAAACGCACCTGGGGCGGAGAGATCTGGCTCTCCGCCAGCAACTGGCTGGTGGATCGCGGCATCGCCACGGCGGCCGAGATAGGCGTCTATGGTCCGGAAGGTCAGTGGCTGATCGAAGGTCACGGCGTCGAGCCAGACATCGTGGTCGACAACCTCCCGCACGAGACCTTCAAGGGGCGCGATGCCCAGTTGGAACGGGCGGTCGAGCACCTGCAGTCGGAGATCCGTCGGCAGCCGATCGAGCTGCCGCCCGCCCCGCCGCACCCGGACAAGTCGAAGTGAGCGGCAGGCGGGATGAGCTGCCGTGCGAACGGCACGCAGGATTTGTTTGCTACGCGGTCTCCTCCACGCGGTCTTCGCAGGCAGCGCCGGAAACCGTGAGTTGAGTCGCACCGCGGACGGGTCGGCGGGAACTTTGCCGTTGACAGTCGGGGGCTTGAATTGTGTCATCTCGCGCATCGCTGTTCCCGTGATCTCTCGCGACAATCGCTTTGTTGCGGGCCGCAGCGCATCGATTCGTACCCATGAGCAAAAAAATCAACGTTGCCATCGTCGGCCTCGGATTTGGCGCCGAGTTCATTCCCCTCTGGCAGAAGCATCCGCATGCGGACTGCTATGCGATCTGCCAGCGTAATGAGGACAAATTGAAGGCGGTGGGGGACTACTTTGGCGTGGGTGTGCGTTACACCGACTACGCGGCGCTCCTCAAGGACAAGAACGTGGATGTGGTCCACATCAACTCTCCGATCCCGGATCATGCCTGGATGAGCATTGCGGCCTTGAAAGCCGGCAAGCATGTGGCGTGCACGGTGCCGATGGCGACCAACATTGAGGACTGCAAAAAGATCGTCGATCTCGCGAAGCGGACCGGGCTGAAGTACATGATGATGGAGACCGTCGTCTACGCGCGCGAATATCTCTTCATGAAGGAGCTGCTGGACAAGGGCGAGCTGGGCAAGCTGCAGTTTGTCCAGGCCAGCCATCAGCAGGACATGGACGGCTGGCCCAACTACTGGCCCGGGCTTCCGCCGATGTGGTATGCGACGCATTGCGTGGGTCCGGTGGCGGGTCTGATTGGCCAGCCGGCGGAATACGTGAGCTGTTTTGGGTCAGGGACGATTCGCAAGGAGTTGGTCAAGAAATACGGTTCTCCTTTTGCGGTTGAGACGGCGCACATCAAGTTCCGAGGCACCGACGTGAACGCGCGCATCATCCGGTCGCTGTTCGACACGGCCCGGCAGTATCGCGAGAGCATTGATGTCTATGGTTCGAAAAAGTCGGTCGAATGGCCCTTGGTCGAGCACGAGCCCTTGATTTTGCACACAGCCAAGCTGCCGGAGCCGAAGATTCCGAAGGCGATTCGTTGTCCTGACTTTGCGAAGCGCCTCCCGAAGGGCATCGCGAAGTACACGACCCAGGGTGTGTATGACGCGAGCAAGAAGACGCACCTGAGCTTCACACAGGGCAGCGGGCATGGTGGCAGTCATCCGCATTTGGCGCATGAGTTTGCGATGGCGCTGGTGGAGGATCGGGATCCGTTCCCGAACGCCGTGCAGTCGGCGAACTGGACCTGCGTCGGTCTCTGTGCCCATGAGTCAGCCCTGCAAGGCGGCAAGATCGTGAAGCTGCCGGCGTTTACCCTTTGAATTTCCATCGACCAACCAACTCAGTAACCACCACCAGCTACATTTATGTCAGCACGAACTGAAGGGATAGCGCCCAACGCCAGCCGTTTGCTCTGGGCCGGATTTATGGCCATTGCGGCCGCCGGAGTCGGATTCTCAATCCGGGCCGGCATTCTGGGCCAATGGGCCGAGCAATACGGGTTCACGCAAACCGAGCTTGGCGCCATCACGGGCGGCGGTCTGACCGGCTTTGGGATCATCATTCTTCTCGGCGCACTCATCGCCGACAAGGTCGGTTACGGCCGCCTGATGATCACGGCGTTCCTCATGCACTTGGTTTCGGCGGTCTTGACGCTCGCGGCGGGGGCGGCCTTTGCTTCAGGGGGCAAGCCGGCGGCGTTTCAGTGCCTGTTCTGGGGCATGTTTCTGTTCGCGATTGGCAACGGCATCGCCGAATCCGTCGTGAACCCGCTGGTCGCCACGTTGTATCCGAAGGAAAAGACTCACTATCTGAACCTGCTCCATGCCGGTTGGCCGGGCGGGTTGATTGTCGGCGGCCTGGCGTCGTATTTCATGAACCCGGGCGGAGCGAAGCCGGTGGTCTGGCAGATTCAGATCTCGCTCTTCCTGCTGCCGGTGGCGATTTACGGCATCATGCTCCTGGGCCAGCGCTTCCCGAAATCGGAGGCAAGCCAGCATGGCGTGGCCTACCGCGACATGTTGAAGGAAGTGGGCATTCTCGGTGCAGCCGTCATCTGCTTGCTGCTCGGATTGTTCTTCAAGAATGATCTGGCCCAGTCCACCACGATGTCGATTGTCCTCGCCGGCGCAGTCTGGCTCGGGTTTGCCGCGTTGATTGGATTTTCCGCCGGGCCCTGGCTCCTGGCTTTCCTGCTCGGCATCCACGCCTTGGTTGGCTATGTCGAACTCGGCACGGACTCCTGGATCGGGAAGATCACCGGCGCCATCATGGCGTCGCCGCAGAAGGGTCTCCTGCTCTTCGTCTACACGTCCGGCCTCATGTTCATCCTGCGCTTCCTCGCGGGCCCAATTGTGCATCGCATTTCGCCGCTGGGCCTCCTGTGTGTCTCCGGCGTCCTCGGCTTCGCCGGACTCCAGATGTTGGGCGCCGCCGATTCCGTCGTTTTCTGCGTGGTGGCGGCGACCGTTTACGGCCTGGGCAAGACGTTCCTTTGGCCGACCATGCTGGCGGTGGTCTCCGAGCGGTTTCCGAAGGGCGGGGCCATCACCATTGGTTGTATCGGTGGCGTCGGCATGCTTTCAGCCGGGTTGCTGGGCGGACCGGGCATCGGTTTCAAGCAGGATTATCACGCATCGGCGCAGCTCAAGGCTTCCAACCCGACCGTCTATGAGCGGTACAAGGCACCGAACGAAAACAGTTTCCTCAACTTCAAGACGGTGGGCTTGGACGGGGCCAAGGTGGGTATTCTTGACGACGGTGGCAAGGAGCTGAATCGCGCTCTGGAGATCATGAAGAAGGATTCGACCACGAAGCCGGAGGCGCTTGCGGCGCAGGAGAAGCTGTCGCAATGGTGGACGGCGGCGAGCGCCACGGCTGAGGCAGACAAGAAGTTGGTGGGCGAAGCCGGGCTGCACGGTGGACGCACGGCGTTGAAGCTGACGTCGTATGTGCCCCTGACCATGGCGGCGCTCTACCTGTTGCTGATTCTCTACTTCAAGACGCAGGGTGGCTACAAAGCCGTGCACATTGAAGGTGAAGGATCCAAGGCCAAGGAAGTTCCGTGATCCTCGGCCGGCGTCGCTCGCCGTAGTCGGAATCGGTTCATCGGAATCAGTCTTTGCGAGGCGGCTTTGAAAGAAGCCGCCTTTTTTCTTGGAGGGGGTCCGCTTTTTACTTGATGGCCCAGTTGCGTCGTGGCCGGCGGCTTGGCTAAATGGCGCCATGAGCAAGACATTGTTCCTCAGCCCGCCGTCGTTCGACGGTTTCGACGGCGGTGCCGGGTCGCGCTACCAGGCGCGCCGGGAGGTGACCAGTTATTGGTATCCGACCTGGCTCGCGCAGCCGGCCGCCTTGGTGCCGGGCTCGCGTTTGCTTGATTGCCCGCCTCACCACATCGGCCAGGACGAATGCCTGCGCATCGCGGACGACTACGACCAGATCGTCATCCATACCAGCACACCTTCGTTGAAGAACGACGCGCGCGTGGCCGAGGTGATCAAGGCCCGGCGGCCGGGCACCCGCATTGGATTTATTGGCGCGCATGCGGCGGTGCTGCCGGCAGAGACGTTGAAGGCGTCGCCGGCGATCGACTGGGTGGGACGCAAGGAATTCGACTACACGTGCAAGGAAGTCGCCGAGGGTCGTGATCTGGCCTCCATTGCTGGTCTGAGCTACCGCGATGCGGACGGGCGGATCCGGCACAATCCGGAGCGTGAGCTGATCCCGAACATGGATGCGCTGCCGTGGGTGGCGGATGTTTACCGGCGCGATCTGCAAATCGAAAAGTATTTCATCGGCTATCTGCTGCATCCCTACCTGAGCCTTTACACGGGACGCGGCTGCCCGGCGCAGTGCACATTTTGTCTCTGGCCCCAGACCATCGGCGGCCACCAATACCGCGTGCGGAGCGCGCAGAATGTGGCGGACGAAATGGCATACATGAAGCAGGTCTTCCCGCAGGTGAAGGAGTTTTTCTTCGATGACGACACCTTCACGGCGAACCTGCCGCGTGCGCGGGAGATTGCGAAGAAGCTGTCGACCCTCGGGCTGACCTGGAGCTGCAACAGCCGGGCGAATCTCGACTACGACACGATCCGGCAGTTCAAGGATTCGGGCTTGCGGTTGTTCCTGGTTGGGTATGAGAGCGGCAACGACGAGACGCTGCGGCGGATCAAAAAAGGCGTGACCACGGACGAGATGCGTCGATTTACGCGGGATTGTCACCGGGCGGGCGTGGTGATTCACGGCACCTTCATCCTGGGGCTGCCGGTGGAAACCCGGGAAACCATCGAGCAGACCGTGCAGTTTGCTCAGGAGCTCGATGTATTCAGCCTGCAGGTGTCCCTGGCGGCGCCGTATCCCGGCACCGAGCTCTATGAACAGGCCAAGCTGAACGGCTGGTTTGTGAAGAAGGACAAGACCGACCTGGTGGAGGATGACGGCTTTCAGCAGAGCGCGCTTGAGTATCCGGAACTGAGCAAGGACGAGATCTTCGAGAACGTGGAAAAGTTTTATCGCCGATACTATCTGCGGCCGAAGCCGATTCTCCGGATCATCAAGACGATGCTGGAGGATCGCGAGGTGTGCGTTCGTCGGCTGCGCGAGGGCTACGAATTCTTCAAGAGCATGGCGCAGCGGCGGAACGATCTGGCGGAGGCGCGGAATGGAACGGCTTGAGCGGGCGGTGAACGTTTGCGAGCGCTTGAGAAAACGTAAGGGGCGCGGGTTTAACCCCGCGCCCCTCGTGTCCAGCGGCGACCGTCGTCGGGCCCTGCCCCGGGCCTTGAACGCTGGTGCGCGCCAGGGAATCGTTCGTAGAACCTATTCCGCCGTTGGCTCGCAGGATGCGAGGCGGAAGAATTGCATGCGCTGCGTGATGGGGATGCGGACGCAGTAGCGCTCGCCGATCTCCACTGGGTCGACCAGGAGATCGATCCATTCGATGGGTCGGTTCAGGTTTCGGGCGCCTTGCAGTTTGAAGCAGCGACAGGTCCTGGTCCAGCAGACGACGACGCTGTCGCCTTCCTGGACGATGCTCAGGCGCGGCGGGGTGTCCTCGGCGGGCACGACCTTGACGCGGAACTCGCAGACGGCGCGGTCGCAATCGTTCGTGGCTACGCAGCGGACGACATGGACCCCGACGGGCAGGCAGGTGCCGACCGGCGGATCACAGGCGACCAGCGTGCCGTTCAGCACGACCGGTGCTGGGAACGCGAGCGGGGCGCAATTTGAGCAGGTATTCAGGGTCAGATCCTGCGGGCAGCGGATGATGGGGGGTTCGCCTTGTGCGCGGACCACGCGGACGACGAACTCGCAGGCGGCGGTTCCGCATTCATTGGTGGCGCGGCAGATGACGGGATGAACTCCTTCCGGCAGGCAGGTGCCTGGGCGGGGGAAGCATGATTCCAGCGTGCCATTGACGACGACCGGCTCGGGGTAATCCACCGGCACGCAATTCGAACCGCATCGGATGGTGAAGGTGAGATCGTTGGTCGGGCAGCGGATGATGGGCGGAGGCGTCCGCCTAACCGTGATGACGAATTTGCACTCAGCCGAGCCGCATTGGTTCGACGCCACGCAGACGACGGAGGTATCGCCGGGCGGAAACGTGCTGCCGGACGGCGGCTGGCAGGTGACCGGGGTACCCGCCGGGAGGACGAAGGGTTCCACATAGAACACGCGGGTCGAGTTGGAGCAGGTCGTGATCAGCAGGTCGTCGGGACACCGGATTTGCGGGGGGCTGCCTGGCCCCCGGTTGACCCGGACGACGAACTCGCAACGGGCCGTGCCGCAGTCGTTGGTGACGCGGCAGATGACCGGATGAACTCCTTCCGGCAGGCAGGTGCCGGAGGGCGGGTTGCAGGATTCGAGCGCTCCGTTGGACACGGTGGGCAGGGGATAGACGACGGGGACGCAATTGGAGCCGCACGGGATGGTGAAAACAAAGTTTCCGGTTGGGCACTGAATGTCGGGGGGCGACAACGGGCGAACCACCACTTCAAATTTGCATTCAGCCACGCCGCAGGGATTGGAGGCGATGCAGGACACGATATGGCCGCCCAGCGGGAGGACGGTGCCGGAGGGTGGGACGCAGATCACCGTTGTGCCCGGTGGATTCACGACGGGCAGCGGATAGTTGAGCACGGCGGAATTCGAGCATGTCGTGATCGTGCCGCCCGCCGGGCATTGGATGGACGGCGGCTGGCCGCCTTCCCGGACGACGACCGTGAATCGGCACGCAGCGCGGTTGTCGCAGCGATCCTCGGCCACGCAGGTGACGGTGGTCTCGCCGCAGGGGAGAAACGATCCGGACGGCGGGTTGCAGGTGACCAACACCTGACCGCTGTTGTCATCAGCGGCGGGGGCGGGATAGGTGACCAAGGCTCCGCATCCGCCGGCGGCCGTTCGGCAGGCGAAGACCGTCTGGTCGGGAGGACATTCGATGCGGGGCGGTTCGGTGTCGCGCCGCACGGTCACTTGGAAGGAGCAGGTCTCGGTTTTGCCGCAGCTGTCGACCGCCCGGCAGCGGACCGTCGTGGTGCCCAAGGGGAATTCCGTGCCGGACGGAGGCTGGCAGACCACTTCGACGCCGGGACACCCGCCAATCACGGTCGGCGCGGGATACTGCCAAACCCGGTTGGTGGAGCAGGTCCAAATCTGCTGATCAGGCGGGCAGAAGATGGACAGAGGAATGCCAACGACTTGGGCTTGGGCCAATCCGGTGAGAGAAAAAAGGCAAAGAGCCAGCAGGCAACGCACTGCTGGGCGCAGACATCGAAAGGGATGTTTGGTTTTCATGGGACTGATCAATCGTACTTCTAGTTGAACCGGCATTGAGCGCTCGCAAACGCCTCAGCCCACGCGGAAGGACAGCCCGCCTCCGATGGGGAATCGGAAGCGGGCTCTTTCGGCCGTTCTGCCCCTGTTTTCAGGGGATTTGTTCCAGGCGGCCCGCGTCGCACACAGAAACAGTTTATTTAACGCGAACCGAACACCTGTCCTCTCTTCAGAACGTCGTCCCGCACTCGCGGGAAGGCTGAGGTCGCCTACACCCAAGACAGAAGAAAACGCCCCCGGCCGATTACAGCCCTCTGGAATTTTTTTGGTCGAGGGGTCGGATCCCGGCCGGGAACATCGGCTGACGCCAACGGAAGCAGGCCGCCCATCCAGGCGGGTCAATTTGGAACAAGCCTTTCAGTTGCAGGATCAAGCGCTGGCGCCCGGGTTCCAAATCCAACTTGACTCGGTCGACCAGAATCGGCGATACCGGCACCTCTTCGAAATCGCTGTCCCCCTTGCGTAAGGGGATCGCGCTGGATGCAACGTGTTTCGAAAATAGCCATCGACACTTGGAGGCATGGATGCCGCCGAATCGCAATTAGTAGACCACTGCCTAACCACCAATCCATGAAACAGCAGTTAAAAAACCTTGTTGCCACCGCCTTGTTTGGCCTTTGGGCCAGCTCGGCCAACGCCCACCATGCAGCCGGGCAAGTCGTTTGCACGGACGTCAACCCGCCGCGGCCCGTCAGCGGTGTGATGGTCACCATCAAGGCCGACTCGGGCACCACCTACACCGCCACCACTGACGCGGACGGTGCCTATGGTGTAAACCTGCCCGTGATTACAGAGACCTACACCATCACGATTGCAACCCCCGCCGGGCTCGTTCTGACTGCTCCAGCGGGCGGCAAGTATGTCAGCACAATTTTCGCCGATGGCCTCGGCGGCCCGAGCAGCATCGACGGCGCCAACTTCGGCTTGCTCGGCTGCGTTACGCCGCTGGCTCAGATTGGAGATCTTGTCTTCAATGACACGAACGCGAACGGCGTGCAGGACGCGGGCGAGACCGGGGTGAACGGGGTGACGGTGGAGCTGTTCCGTTGCCTGGACAACGCCTCGATGGGCACGACCACGACGGCGGGCGGCGGGCTCTACGGGTTTACCGTGGCGCCGGGCAGCTACTACGTGAAATTCAGCAACCTGCCGGCCGGCTATGTGTTCAGCCCCTCGACCGCGAGCACGGCTTCCGATGCGACCGACAGCGATGCCAACGCGTCGGGCGTGACCGATTGCACGGAGTTGACCGCGGGCGAGAACGATCCGACCTGGGACGCGGGAATTTACCAGCCGGGCCGGCTTGGGGACCTCGTGTTCAACGACGCCAACGGCAACGGCCAGCAGGACGGCGGGGAAACCGGGGTGAACGGAGTGACCGTGGAGCTGTTCCGTTGTGCGGACAACACGCTCGTCGCCACGACCATCACTTCGGGTGGCGGCATCTACGGATTTACCGTGGTCCCGGGCAGCTACTACGTGAAGTTCAGCAACCTGCCAGCCGGCTACGTTTTCAGCCCGTCGACGCCGAGCACGGCCTCTGACGCGACCGACAGCGATGCCAACCCGTTGGGTGTGACGAGTTGCACCGACGTGACGGGCGGCGAGAACGACACCACTTGGGATGCCGGCATCTATCAACCGGCCCAAATCGGTGACTTGGTCTTTCTGGACACGAACGCGAACGGCGTGCAGGACGTGGGCGAGACGGGGGTGAACGGGGTGACGGTCGAGCTGTTCCGTTGCCTGGACAATGCGTCGATGGGCACAACCACCACGGCGGGCGGCGGGCTCTACGGGTTTACCGTGGCGCCGGGCAGCTACTACGTGAAGTTCAGCAACCTGCCGGTCGGTTACGTGTTCAGCCCCTCGACCGCGAGCACGGCTTCGGATGCGACCGACAGCGACGCCAATGCGTCAGGCGTGACCGATTGCACGGAGTTGACGGCGGGCGAGAACGATCCGACGTGGGATGCGGGTATTTATCAGCAGGCCCGCATTGGCGATCTCGTTTTCAATGATTCCAACGCGAACGGCGTACAGGACGTGGGCGAGACGGGGGTGAACGGGGTGACGGTCGAGCTGTTCCGTTGCCTGGACAATGCCTCGATGGGCACAACCACCACGGCGGGCGGCGGGCTCTACGGGTTTACCGTGGCGCCGGGCAGCTACTACGTGAAGTTCAGCAACCTGCCGGTCGGTTACGTGTTCAGCCCCTCGACCGCGAGCACGGCTTCCGATGCGACCGACAGCGACGCCAATGCGTCAGGCGTGACCGATTGCACGGAGTTGACGTCGGGCGAAAACGATATCACGTGGGATGCGGGTATTTATCAGCAGGCCGCGCGGATTGGTGATTTCGTGTTCAATGACACCAACACCAACGGCGTTCAGGATGCCGGGGAACTCGGGGTGGATGGAGTCCGCGTTGAGTTGTTTCGCTGCTCGGACTCCGTGTTGATTGGCGCCACCACCACTGCAGGCGGCGGGTTGTATAGCTTTGAGACCGTGCCGGGCAGCTATTTTGTGCGATTCAGCAACCTCCCCGCCGGCTATACGTTCAGCCCGTCGACGGCCGGCCCGGCTTCAGATCCGAATGACAGCGATGCGAACGCCGCGGGCGTCACGGATTGCACGGAGCTGACCGGTGGTGAAAACGATACCACTTGGGACGCCGGCATCTATCGCCGCACGGCCCGCATTGGCGATTTTGTTTTCAACGATACCAACGCGAACGGCGTTCAGGATGCGGGTGAGACCGGGGTCGACGGCGTTCGGGTTGAATTGTTCCGGTGCTCGGACAACGGATTGGTCGGAACGGCCGTCACCATCAACGGCGGCGGTTATCGCTTCGACGTGGCGCCTGGTCGCTACTACGTCCGGTTCAGCAATCTGCCGTCTGGCTACGTGTTCAGCCCCTCGACCCCCGGAGGCGCTTCGGATCCGAATGACAGCGATGCTGACCCGCTGACGGGCCGGACCGACTGCGTGGATCTTGCTCCGGGCCAATTCGACCCGACTTGGGATGCCGGCATCTATCGGCCGGCCCAGATTGGCGATTTCGTCTTTTACGACACCAATGGCAACGGCGTCCAGGACGCGGGCGAAACCGGCGTGGTCGGTGTGAAAGTGGAGCTCTTCCGGTGCTCTGACAATGCGCTCGTCGGAACGAGCGTCACCATCGCGGGCGGCGTCTATGGATTTGAGACCGTCCCTGGCCGTTACTACGTCAGGTTCAGCAACCTGCCCGCGGGCTATGTCTTCAGCCCCTCCACCCCGGGCCTCATTTCTGATCCGACCGACAGCGATGCGAATGCTGCGGGGATGACCGACTGCACGGAATTGAGCGCTGGTGAGAACGACACCACGTGGGACGCAGGCATTTACTTGCCGGCCCGCATTGGTGACCTGGTGTTCAACGACACCAACGCAAACGGCGTGCAGGACGCAGGCGAAACCGGCGTCAACGGTGTGACCGTGGAGCTCTTCCGCTGCTCTGACAACAGCCTGGTGGCCACCACGACCACCAGTGGCGGCGGGATCTACGGCTTCAACGTGGCGGCGGGCAGCTACTACGTGAAGTTCAGCAACCTCCCGGCTGGCTATGTCTTCAGTCCGTCGACGCCCAGCCCAGCTTCGGATGCGACCGACAGCGACGCCAATGCGTCGGGCCTGACCAGCTGCACCGACCTGACCGCGGGTGAGAACGACATCACCTGGGACGCGGGCATTTACCAGCCGGCGAAGATCGGCGACCTGGTGTTCAACGACACCAATGCCAACGGCGTGCAGGACGCGGGCGAAACCGGTGTGAATGGCGTGACGGTGGAATTGTTCCGTTGCTCTGACAACACGCTGGTGGCCACCACGGCCACGAGCGGTGGCGGCATCTACGGCTTTACCGTGGCTCCTGGCAGTTACTACGTGAAGTTCAGCAACCTGCCGGCTGGCTATGTCTTCAGTCCGTCGACGGCGAGCACCGCTTCCGATGCGACCGACAGCGACGCCAATGCGGCCGGTGTGACCGACTGCACGGCGTTGACCGCGGGCGAGAACGATGTGACTTGGGACGCCGGGATTTATCAGCTGGCCAAGATTGGTGACTTCGTCTTCAACGACGCGAACACCAACGGCGTTCAGGATGCGGGCGAAGTGGGTGTCAATGGCGTGAAGGTGGAGCTGTTCCGGTGCTCCGACAACAGCTTGGTGGCGACGACCACCACCAGCGCCGGCGGGATCTACGGCTTCAACGTCGCCCCGGGCAACTACTATGTGAAGTTCAGCACATTGCCGGCGGGTTTTGTGTTCAGCCCATCGACCGCTGGCACGGCGTCGGATCCAAATGACAGCGATGCCAATCCTGCGACGGGACGAACGGATTGCACCACGCTGGTTTCGGGCGAGAACGACGTGACTTGGGACGCAGGCATCTATCAGCCGCCCGTTCCGGTTTGCGTGCCGGTGACCATTGCCACAACGGGTGCGACGGCGACTTCGGGCACTGCCGGGAACATTCGGACGTTCAGTGCGGGAGGTGTCACCGTCAAAGCGAGCGCCTTCAGCCGTCTGAAAGCCACTGCGACGTGGGCCACCGCATATCTGGGTGCCTACGCCAACGGTTTGGGCGTGACCGACGGATCGGAAGGCGACGGCAGCCTTGATCGGCATGTCGTCGATAACCTCGACCGAAACAACTACGTTCTCTTCGAGTTCTCAGAGCCCGTTGTGCTCAATCGACTGTTCCTGGGCTACGTCACGTCCGACAGCGACTTGAGCATCTGGATCGGGACGTTCACCAATCCGATCACCAATCATCTCAGCCTCAGCGACGCTGTCTTGGGCCAGTTCGGTTATACCGAGGCCAATGAGGCCCTCGACGGATTGACCCGTTGGGCGGATGTGAATGCGGGCGAAGTTGTGGGCAACGTGGTGGTAATTGCGGCGGACATCACCGATACCAGCCCCGAAGATCAGTTCAAGATTCAGACGCTCGACATCTGCCGGCGCGCGGCGCCGCCGGTTCTGGCCACGATTGGCGACAAGGTGTGGAATGACACGAACGCCAACGGCATTCAGGACGCGGGCGAAGCCGGGGTGGACGGCGTGAAGGTCGAGTTGTTCCGCTGCGCGGATGCGTCGCTGGTGAACACCACCAACACCAGCGGCGGCGGCTTGTATTCCTTCAAAGTCGCCCCGGGCAGCTACTACGTGAAGTTCAGCAACCTGCCCGCGGGCTACCGATTCAGTCCGTCCACGGCGGGCACCGCCTCGGACGCCACCGACAGCGACGCGAATCCTGCCACCGGAGTGACGGATTGCACGGACCTGACCTCGGGCGAGAACGATCCGAGCTGGGACGCCGGAATCTACAAGCCGGCCACGATTGGAGACCTCGTCTTCAACGACGCGAATGCCAACGGCACGCAGGATGCCGGCGAAGTGGGCGTGGATGGCGTGAAGGTTGAGTTGTTCCGCTGCTCGGACAACGCCTTGGTCGCCAGCGCGACGTCTTCCGGCGGTGGCCGCTACGGATTCACCGTCGCTCCCGGCGATTACTATGTGAAGTTCAGCGCGCTGCCGGCCGGCTACGTGTTCAGCCCGTCCACTCCGAGCACAACCTCGGACGCCTCGGACAGCGATGTGAACCCGGCGACCGGCCGGACCGACTGCACGAACCTGGCGGCCGGAGAGAACGATCCAACCTGGGACGCCGGCATTTATGCGCCGGCCGCCTGTGTGCCGGTCTCGATCGCCACCACCGGTGCGACCACCACGTCTGGCACAGCGGGCAACGTCCGAACCTTCACGGCGGGCGGGGTGTCAGTCAAAGCCAGCGCGTTCAGCCGGACGAAGCTGACCGGGACCTGGGCTCCTGCTTACCTCGGCGCGTATAGCACCGGGTTGGGTGTGACGGACAGCTCCGAAGGTGACGGCAGCCAGGATCGGCATGTGGTCGACAACCTGGATCGGGACAACTACGTGCTGTTCGAGTTCTCGGAGCCCGTGGTGCTCAATCGGCTATTCCTCGGCTACGTGGTGTCCGACAGCGATCTGAATGTCTGGATTGGAACGTTTGCCGATCCGTTCAATGCTCACCTGACCTTGAGCGACACGGTGCTGGGGCGGTTTGCCTTCACCGAGGAGAACCTGTCCGCCAACAACCTGACCCGCTGGGCTGACGTCAACGCCGGTCAAGTGGTGGGCAATGTGGTGGTTGTCGCCGCGTCGCTCTCCGACCTTACGCCGGACGATCAGTTCAAGATTCAAACGCTGGACATCTGCCGACGGGTGGCGCCGGCTGTGGCGACCATTGGCGACAAGGTCTGGCACGATGCCAATGCCAACGGAGTTCAGGATGCCGGCGAAGCCGGAGTTGACGGCGTCAAGGTGGAACTGTTCCGCTGCGGCACCAACACATTGGTGGCATCGGCCCTCACTTCCGGTGGCGGCCGTTACAGCTTCACCGTGGCGGCCGGCGACTACTACGTCCGGTTCAGCGGCCTGCCGGTGGGGTATGTGTTCAGTCCGTCGACGGCCAGCGCGGCCTCCGATGCGAACGACAGTGACGCCAACCCGGCCACGGGCAAAACCGACTGCGTCACGCTTGCGGCGGGCGAGAACGATCCGACCTGGGACGCTGGCATCTACGTGCCGGCCACCTGCGAGCCGGTGACCATCACCACGGTCGGCTCCAGCGCGACCTCCGGCTCGATGGGGAACATCCGGACCTTCACGGCCAACGGAGTCACGGTGAAGGCAAGCGCCTTCAGCCGGGTCAAGGCGACGGGGGCATGGGCGCCGGCCTATCTGGGTGCCTACAACGTTGGTTTGGGTGTGACCGACTCGTCCGAGGCGGATGGCAGCAACAACCGCCATCTGCTGGACAATGTTGATCGGGACAACTTCATCATGTTCGAGTTCTCGGAGCCGGTGGTGCTGAACCGTGCTTATCTCGGATACGTCATCTCGGACAGCGATCTCAATCTCTGGATTGGGACGTTCAATGATCCGTTGAACAATCACTTGAACCTGAGCGACGCGACCCTGAGCCGCTTCGGCTACACCGAGGAGAATCTGGGTGCCGATGGCTCAACCCGCTGGGCTGACCTGAACGCCGGAAACGTGATCGGAAACGTCGTGGTCTTTTCGGCCTGGTTGGGCGACACGACGCCGGAGGATCAGTTCAAGATCCAGGCCCTCGACATCTGTCGGGCGGGCTGGGTTAACCCGGCCGGGACCGACACCACGCCCGAGCCCTTCCTCTACATGGCCGCTCCGCGACTCGGTGCGGATGGGCTGTTCCAGGCCGAAGTCACGGCGATGGGCGTGACCTCGTACGTCATCGAATCCTCCAGCAACCTGATCCACTGGACGCCGGTTGTGACCGGGACGACCGAGTCGCTGCAGTTCGTGGATCCCGTGCCGCCGAATGGTGAACGTCGATTCTACCGGTTGCGCGCGCAGCAGTAGGTTTCGGCGCATCTAACCTGCGTCCGTTTCGCAAGCCCCCACCGCAAGGTGGGGGCTTTTTTGATCACTCGGTGAGTCGTCGTTCGCGGGTGTCCGGGGCCCAGACGATGGCGATCAATCCCAGCAGGTAGACCAGGGCGCAAATGGCGCCGACTTTCGGATACGACCCGCCGGTGGCGCTGAAGACCAGGCCGGCGAGGAATACCCCCGCGGCCGTGGCAAAGCGGCCGACGTTGTAAGCAATGCCGCTCCCGGCCGCGCGTACCTCCGTGGGAAACAACTCCGGCAGATAAAGCGGCAGCCAGCCAAAAAACAGGGTGGCGACAAAGCCCTGCCCGAAGACGACCGGCAAAAAGAATGCCGCCAGCGGCTGGGTACCTAAAAACATCAAGAGCGTTGTGACGGTCGCGCTGGCGCTGATGATGGCATATGCCCGTCGTCGGCCAAGCCACGCGGCGATCTGTGCCCCGGAGAAACTGCCCAACACTGCGCCCAGCGCCCACCAGCCTTGGGTTTGTGCCTTGTAGCCGGGCGCCAGTGTTCCAGCCACGCTGTCCGCCCACGGGATCATCCACTTGCTCGCCGCCCACGCGCCCACCATTGGAATAGAGCCGAGGACGATGCCGATCAAAGTCAGGCGCAGCAGCGGAGCCTGGAAGAGCGCTCGCAGCGCAGACGTTCGACGTTGGCCCGCGATCTCGCTCCGGTTGGCCGGCCCGTGAGGTTGCCGGCTTCGCTGCCAGACGGGCGATTCCGGGATGACCGTGAGCGCCAGCAGGCCAACGACGCCGGGCGCGGCTGCGAGCTGGAAGATCCATCGCCACGAGTCGGGTGTGATGGGCCAGTGTCGTGCAATCTGCGAAAGCAGGAGAATGCCGGCATTGAGGGCGGCGCCTAACAGTCCGGCAATGATGGGTCGCGATTTGTCCGGCCAGCATTCGGCCGCCAACGCCACCGCATTGGGCCAAACCCCGCCCACTCCGAGGCCCACGAGAAACCGGAGGGCCAGCATCTGTTCCTGCGTTGAAGCCCAGGCGCCGAGGCCGGCAAAGGCGGAATAAAACAGGACGCTGACGCCCAGCGCCCGGGTTCGTCCGATCACATCGCCCAGGTGACCGAGAAAGATCCCTCCCACTGCCGCGCCCAGCATCAGCGCCGCGGTAAACCACGCGAACCAGTCACCGCCCTTCGCCGGAGTGAACGCCTCGCCCAGCAGGCTTCGCGAAACCGAAAGGGATGCCACGGGCATCAGGCCGAGCTCCACACCGTCGAACACCAGAGCAACGATGGCGGTCAGCAGGACGACGTAGCGCGCCCCCGGCGCAAGCGATGCGCTCATCGAGAGGGTGCGTTGCGCGCCTGGGCTTCGATGGCCCGGATGATGGCGCTGTTGTCCAGCGAACCGAGGCCAAGCTGTTCCGCGAATTCAAGCAGGTGCCCGTGGGCCTCGCTCAACGGCAACCGCTGGCCGGCGCGTTCCGCCGTCGCGATCATCAAACGCACATCCTTCAGGTGCTGGGACAGACGCGCCTCGGGCTCAAAGTCGCCCTGGATCATGCGCTTCCCTTTTGTGTCCATGATGCGCGATGACGCGGCGCCGGCCCGAAGAATCTCCAACGTTCGAGTGCTGTCCAGGCCGATGGCGTTGGCCAAAGCCAGTCCCTCGGCGAGCGCTGCCCGGTTCAAGCCCAGCACCAGGTTGGTCACGAGTTTCATCCTCGAAGCGCTGCCGCACGGCCCAGTGTGAACCGCGTGCGCCGCCAGTGTTCGAAACAGCGCCTGATGGCGGGCGAAGGCCTCCGACGTTCCGCCGACCATGAGCAGGGCTTCCCCGCGACGGGCCTGAGTGCTGCTCCCGGACACGGTCATCTCAACATAGGTGACATCCTGCGGGGCCAGACGACGCGCGAAGGCTTCGGCTTGGACCGGGTCGCCGGTCGTGGCATCGAAGATCGTGGTTCCGGCGGCGAGGACGCTGGCGATCTCATTCAGCACCGACGCTGTCACGGTGTCGTCGGGCAGAACGAGAATGATGTGTCGGCATTGCGCGGTCAGTTCCGGTGCGGACCTCAGCACTTTTCCACCCCGTCGGCTGAATTGCTCCACCCGGGCTGGGTCGGGATCGCATCCGCAAACGCGCAGGCCTGCATCGAGGGCGCGTTCGGCCAGGGCCCCGCCCAGCAGACCCAGGCCGATGATGCCCAACTCATCCGGTGTCGCGTCGGGTCTGTGCGGTGATGATTTCATCTGAGTGAAAAGGTCAAGGAGGCGAACGCCCGCCGGTCACGGCGGTGAAACCGTGGGCATCGGCATCTGGAGAAATGGGGGCCGGGGTTCACCCGGGCAGACTGAAACGAAGGCGGGCCGAACTCAATCCGCAAACCGGGCGGGGCAACTGAATCGTTCCGGCTACGCCGTCCGATCTTCCGTCCACGGATCGGCGGTGTTCGAATAGCCGCGCAGCTCCCAAAATCCCAGGATGTCCCGGTCAAGGAAGGCGATGTCCCGAATCCACTTGGCTCCTTTCCAGGCGTAGCGTTTGGGAATGATGACGCGCGCCGGGCCGCCGTGTTCCTTGGGCAAGGGCTGGCCTCGCCAGGAATGTGCGATGAGCACGTCGTCGTCGAGGCACGCCGACAACGGGTTGTTGGTGGAATAGCCGTCGTAGCTCTTGAAGAAAACGTGCGTTGCCTCGGCCTTCGGCTTGACCAGATCCGCCAGCGTAAAAAACGCGACACCGGCGAACTCCATGTCGAACTGGCTCCAGGTGGTCACGCAGTGAAAATCGCTGACGTCCTTGAATTGGGGAAGGGCCATGAAGTCGGCCCAGCGCAAGGTCACCGGATTTTCCACCAGGCCGTGGATGCGCAGCTCCCAGTCGGCCGTGGCGATGTCTGGTTGAATCCCAAGGTCAAGGACAGGGAAATTGTGAACCTGTCTTTGCCCGGGAGGCAGACGGTTTTCCGATCGAATCGCCGGCTTCTCCCGTCCGGCCATCTTGCGGGCCCAACGTTCCTTGGCCGCGATGTAGGCTTCTTTCATCGGCGGCAAGCTTAGCCGGTACGATTCAATTGGCCAGCAGCCGTTTGCTTCCTCAATCCCTGCGTAAGATTGGAAGACCGCAGTTTGGCTCAGATGAACGCGGATCGGGACGGGGCTTTTCCCGCAAGGCGAGACTCGCTTCTCACGCCCTGGCCCTCGCCAGAATCTGCGGCGCAACACTCCGCTGCCCGATTGGTCCGTTCCGCCTCGCTCATGGGCGTCGCGGCGCAAGCTGGCACTCTGGCTTGAGGTTGGACCCGCCGGCTGGCACTCTCGCGGGCCATGAATCGAATCGTCGAACGTTTCGCCCGGCTGCGGGAAAAGAAGCAAAAAGGCTTCGTTGTCTATATCGGCGCCGGCGATCCGTCCCTGGAAGCCACCCGCCAGCTGGCCCTGGCGTTCGACCGGGCCGGAGTCGATGTCCTTGAATTGGGCGTCCCGTTTAGCGATCCCCTGGCGGACGGCCTGGTCAACCAGCTCGCCGCCCAGCGTGGCCTTGAGTCCGGGACCACTCCGCCCAAGCTTCTAGGCACGGTCGCGGCCATTCGCCGCGAATCGAACATCCCCATCGTCTTCTACGTTTACTACAATCTCATCCACCACCACGGCCTAGCCCGGTTCATCAATGACGCTGCCCAGGCCGGCGTGGATGGCTTGCTGGTTCTCGATCTGCCGCCCGAGGAATCGGAGAACTATGAATCCCTGATGGCTGCGGCGGGCCTTTGCGGCATTTATCTCATCGCGCCCACGACGCCTGACGATCGGATCGAGCTGATTGCGCGGCGGGCCAGCGGCTTCATCTACTACGTGTCCCGGGAAGGAGTGACGGGCATGCAGTCCAAGGTTTCTGATACGATTGGGTCGATGACGGCCAAGATTCGGCGCCACACGTCGCTGCCCATCGCGGTTGGTTTCGGCGTCTCCAATCCCGAGCAGGCCCGCGCCGTGGCCGCCCATGCTGAAGCGGTCGTGGTCGGCAGTGCCGTGGTTAATCAAATCGCCGAACACGGCCGCAGCCCTGAGCTGGTCACGAAGGTGTCCAGCTTCACCCGGACCCTCGTGGAGGCGGTCAAAACAGAATCGAAGCCATGAAAGCAAAAGCAAAAGTCAAAGCCAGCGCCGGGATGAGCTCCAAATCGAGTGGCAAAAGCGGCCCCAAAGCGGGCTCCAAGTCGGGCTCCAGAACGTCGGTGCCTGGTCAGGATCGATTCGTGATCATCATGGCTGGAGGGCGAGGCGAACGGTTCTGGCCGGTCAGCCGGCAGGCCACGCCCAAGCAGCTGATCACGCTGCTCGGTGGGAAATCCTTCCTGCAACAAGCGGTCGAACGCGTGCTCCCGGTTGTGCCCGCCCGGAATGTGATCATTATCACCAACGCAGCCCAAGCGGAAGCCGTCCGCCAGCAGCTGCCCAAGATTCCGAAGGAAAACATCATCGCCGAACCGTGTGGTCGTGATACCTGTGCGGCCGTCACCCTCGGCGCCGCGCTCGTGGGCGCCCGCTCCACCACGGGCGTCATGGCGGTTCTTCCCGCCGATCACGTCATTCCGGATGACAAAAAGTTTCAACAGGTCCTGACCGACTGCTTCGATCTGGCGAGCCGCGGCCAGGTCATCGTGACCATCGGCATCAAACCGACCGAACCCGCGACTGGCTACGGCTACATCCAGGTGGGCAACGAGCTGCCCGCTCCCGCCGGCGTGAAGCGCTACAAGACGCCGTTCTTCAAGGCTGAACGTTTTGTGGAAAAGCCGACGTTTGATCGCGCGTTGGAGTATTTGAACAGCGGCCAGTACCGATGGAATGCCGGCATGTTCATCTGGTCGTTCGTCACCGTGACCAACGGGCTTGAGGCGCACCAGAAGGAGATGGCTGAGGCGTGTCGGCGCTGGTTTAAGGTGGCCTGGACTCCCGGGCTGGCAAAAACCCTGGCGAAAGAATATCCGGACATCCGAAAGATCTCGATCGACTACGCGCTGCTGGAGCATGCCCACAATGTGGTGGTGGCAGCAGGCGATTTTGATTGGGACGATCTCGGATCATGGAACGCGCTGGCGCGGCATCTGAAAGCCGATCCTGAAGGCAACTGCGCGGTGGGCGATTTCATCCACGTCGACGCTGCGCGCAATGTGGTCTACGACGCGCGCACGCGAAACCGCACGCCGATCGCCATCGTGGGCCTCCGCGATTCGGTGATCGTTCTCGCCGACGATTCCACTCTGGTCGCGCACAAGAGCCAGACGCAGAAGATCAAGGAATTGGTCGGGAAACTGGCGGCGGATCCGCGCTATAAGAAGCTGGTCTGAACGTGGCCTGATCGGGGGGGTCTCGTCCTGAGCCCGAACGGCCGAGGATTTTTCATGCGCCCTCGGTGCCGCGGAGTTGCGGGGAGCGCCTGCCGTGGATGTGCCCAGGTTCGACCGTCCGCGTATTCGCTCAGGTTGCCAGTAGCCGCTCGATCTCCTCATACGTGCTGACCACGTGATGAGCGTTCCGGAGTTCCTGGGCGGGGTGGGTGTTGGTGATGGCGATGACGCGCATGCCGGCGGCCAGGCCGGCCGCGACGCCGGGCTTGGAATCTTCGATCACGCAACAGTGGGCGGGGGCCACGTCGAGCAGCTGCGCAGCGCGCAGGAAAATGTCCGGTGCGGGCTTGCCCCGGGGGACGTCGCTGGAACTGACCACCGTCGAAAAAAACGGCCGCAAGCCTTTCATGGACAGGACGGCTTCGATCACCGGATGCACGGAGCCCGAGGCAACGGCCAGTCGGAAGTTGGGGGCGAGGAAGCGGACGAGGTCCGGCAGGCCTTCGAAAATGGGCTCGGTGGCCCGCATGAAATCGAGGACGCGCTTTTGCTTCAAACCGACGAGGTGGTCGAGGTGGTAAGGGGGTTTGTGCCGTTCCACGAAGTCGAGCCACACGGCGAGGTCGGAGCGACCGATGAAGTCGGCGAACCGGATGCCGTGGGTTTGACCGTAGCCGAGTTCGTCGAACACCTCGAGAAAGGCGCGTTCGTGATGGGGTTCGCTATCGACGATGACCCCGTCCATGTCGAAGAGGACGGCGCGGATGTTCGGGATGGCTTTCATCGACCTTCCAGTTTCAGCACGCGCGCGAATTGTTCCGTGGTCACAGGCGTGACCGACAGACGTGAGTTGCGGACCAAGGCCATGTCCTTGAGCACGCCATCGGTCTTGATGGCATCGAGAGAGACCGGAGTTTTCAGCGGGCGGTTGGGAACGAGATCAACGCAGGACCAGTCGCCGTCATCTGCCGTGGGGTCTGGATAGGCCTCCCGGCTGACTTGGGCGAGGCCGACGATTTGTTTGTCCGTGACGCTGTGGTAGTAGAGCACCAGGTCCCCCTTTTTCATCGCACGGAGATTGTTACGAGCCTGGTAGTTGCGGACTCCGGTCCAGGCCGCCTGGCCATCCTTGACGAACGTGGCCCAAGCGTAGGACTCGGGTTCCTGTTTCACCAACCAGTAGCTTTTTGCCATGGCCGGGTGTTGTAGGTGGGGAAGAAATCGGAGGCAATGCTAGAAATCCGGCCGGATCGGTGTCGCCGTGCCTCACCCCCGTCCAGCCCAAGAACCTGCCGCGCAACCGTCCGGAACCAACCGGCTCGTTCCGGCTCGGCCCGGATCCCGGCTAGAGTTCTGTCTTAAGTCGAAAGGAGTCCTGCCGATCTCGTTGTGTTCGCGGCAGTCCCGTGATTTGCCGCCACACCATGAAAACAGCCGGACTGGCTCGGGGCTCTTAGATGGATTGGCCCGTAAAATTTTCGCGACCTGCGTGCGCGCGGCGAAGGTTCGTCCTTCGCTCCGTTGGGCTCTGGCTTGCCTTGGTGGTGTGGCCGGCAGGCGCGTTGCGGGGGGCGGACGGCGGGTTTGAGTATCGGGTCAAGGCCACCTTCCTGTTCAACTTCGCGAAATTTGTCACCTGGCCTGCGACGGTTCAGGGTGCGCCTGGCGCTCCCACCGTCGTCGGTGTCCTGGGTCAGGATCCGTTCGGGGCAGTGCTTGATCAAACCCTGGTCGGACAAAACGTCGCCGGCCATCCGTTCCAGGTTCGCCGCCTAACCGGCCAGGACTCGCTGACAGGATGTCATTTGCTGTTCATCAGCCGCTCGGAGAAGGACCGGCTCGCCACTTTGTTGTCCGGGTTGCGCCATCAGCCCGTGCTCACCGTGAGCGAAACGGACGGGTTTTGTCAGCAGGGCGGGCTGGTCAATTTCACCATCGTGGAGGGGAAGGTGAAGATCGAGATCAACCCGGCGGAGTGCGAAAAGGCCGGTTTAAAGGTCAGCTCGAAGCTTTTGTCCGTGGCGAAGGTTGTCCCGACCGCAGCAAGGAACTAAGGCATGAAACCAAGACGAACCAACAGTCGGGGGCGACGAAGGTGGGGCGCGCCGCCATGGGCATGGGCGGTCCAGTTTCTGGCGGTGGCCGGGGCGTGGGGTCACGATCCGGCCGTGTCGCCCGGCCTGCCTTCCATCGCCGGTCAGCTGTCGGAGCTGCCGCTCGACCAGTTGCTGAATGTCCAGTTCGACACCGTCTACAGCGCCTCCCGCCGGGATCAAAAAACGTGGGAAGCCCCATCCTCCGTCACGATTGTCACGCGGGACGAAATCAGGGCGTTCGGCCATCGCACATTGGCGGATGTCTTGCGGAGCGCGCCGGGGGTCTACACGACGGACGATCGTTACTACACTTATCTGGGCATGCGCGGATTCAGCCGCCCGGGCGATTACAACTCGCGGGCGCTCCTGCTGGTCAACGGCCATCGTGCCAACGACAACCTTTATGACTCGGCGTTGATTGGGCAGGAAGCGCTCATTGACGTCGACGACATCGAGCGGGTGGAGATCATCCGTGGGCCTTCGTCCTCGCTATATGGCAGCAGCGCCTTTTTTGGGGTGATTGATGTCATCACTCGACGCGGGCGGGACATCAACGGGGTGGAAGCATCCGTGGAAGGGGGCTCGCTGGAGACCTACAAGGGGCGTTTGACCGCAGGGCGCCGGTTTGAGTCGGGCGTGGAAGCGATGATCTCGGCCTCGTACTACGACTCGCAGGGCAACCCGAGGCTGTATTATCCGGAGTTCGATCAGCCTGAGTCGAATCGTGGCATCGCCGAGAACCTGGACTACGAGCGGGCCTGGCACATGATGGGAACGCTGTCGTATCGCGATTTCGCCTTGTCGGGCGGCTTCAATGATCGAACCCGGGGCATCCCAACGGGAAGCTATTCCTCCTACTTCAATGATCCCCATTCACAGACATGGGATCGGGCTGGCTATCTCGATTTGAAATTCGAACGTGACCTTCCCTCCGAGGTCCACCTGCTCGCCCGGGCCGGCTATCACCATTACGACTACCGGGGAAATTATCCCTTCAATATGGCTGCTCCCGGGGATCCGCCGGTCATCGACTCCAATCTGGACGATGCAGACGGTGACTGGTGGGGGCTGGAGGCGCTGGCGAACCGGACCTTCCTGGAACAACTGACAGTGACGGCCGGACTGGAATTGCGGCACAACTTTCGACAGAACCAGTTGAACTTTGATCAGAGCCGGCCGCGGACCATCTACGTGGACAGCCGGGAGGAAAGCGCGGTGATGGGGATCTACGGTCAGGGTGACTGGAGTGTTCGGACCAACCTGATTCTTTCGGCGGGGGTGCGTTACGACTATTACTCGACTGTTGGCGGCACGGTGAACCCGCGTTTGGGGCTCGTGCACCGTCCGTGGGATGCCACGACGTTCAAGCTTCTGTATGGGCGGGCGTTCCGGGCTCCGAATTCCTACGAGCGCGACTATGCGGCTCCGGGCTACGCGACGGCTCCAAATCTTAGGCCGGAGACGATTCAGACGGTGGAGGCCGTGTGGGAGCAGGTGGTGCGGGAGCCGGTTCGAACCGGCGTGTCGGCGTTCTACTATGACGTTTCGGATTTGATCGCGCTCGATTACAGCGGGGCCTTGATTCGATACCGCAACCTGGACAGTGCCCGCGCGTATGGTGTTGAACTTTCCGCGGAGGGGCGTTGGACCAACGGTTGGATGGCCCGGATCAGCTACACCGGACAGCGCGCCGAGGACGGCGAGACCGGGGATGAGCTGTCGAACGCGCCTCGGCATCTCGCCAAGCTGCACGTCAGGGTGCCGCTTTGGCCCGAGCGCGTCTTTGTCAGTAGCGAGATCCTCTATGGCGGGTCGGTCAAGGCGGTGCAATCCGGACGGGTTGACGATCATTGGCTCGTCAACCTGACCCTGCTGAGCCGGGAATTGCTCCCGGGCCTCGAGCTTTCCGCCTCCATTTACAACCTCCTGGATCAGGATTATGCCGTGACTGGCGCCGAGGAGCATAGCCAGCGAGTCCTGCCGCAGAATGGCCGGACTTTCCGTCTCAAATTGACCTATCGGTTCTGACCATGAGCCGTCTCAACACCAACTCCAAATCGGTCAGCCGACGACCTGCCTCCGGTCGGAAGGTCGGCTGGGCGTGGCATTGGAGTGGGACCGTTGCCGGGTTGCTCCGGGTTTTGCTCGTGGGGTGGGCTGCGCTGGTTCCGGGCGCGAGTTCGAGTTCGGCGGCGGAGAAGGCCGTGATCACCGAGCATGAGTTGAAGGCGGCCATCGTGCCCAAACTGCCCCTGTTCATGGCGTGGCCGGAGAGCGCGTTCGCTGACGCAGGAAGTCCGGTGAGAATCGGCGTGCTCGGCCCCAATCCGTTTGGCTCCCATCTCACGGATGCGTTGCGCGGAAAAAAGGTGGGGAGACGGGAGATGGTGCTCGAAGCCTGTCCGTCGGCGGAAGCGGCCGCTCAGTGCCATCTGGTCTTCATTTCGAGCCGGAACCTCGCGGAGGCGCGCGAGGTGTTGACTGCCCTCAACCGAAGCAGCGTGGTGACCGTTTGTGATCTGCCGGGGTTCAATCAGGTGGGCGGCATGATCACGCTGGTGGCCGAAAACAAGCGAATTGGTCTGGTGATCAATCCGGCGGCGCTGCGCGAGGCGGGCATCCGCCCGGACCCGCAGCTGCTGCGAATCGCCCGAATCGAGGAAGGGAGCGCTTCCCCCAAACCCTGAGGTCTGGATGCTACGCCGACTTTCCATCAAACGTAAGCTGACCTTGCTGACCCTGATTGTCTGCATGACGTCGCTGGTCTTGGGCACGGTGGGACTGCTGGTGCACGGGGTCCGCAGCTTCCGGGCGGACGTGGTCAACGAGCTTTCGGCTCAGGCCCGAATCCTGGCGGCCTTGAGCACCGCGGCGCTGACGTTCAATGACAGCGCGACAGCCACCGAGATGCTCGCGGAGTTGAAGAATCGGCCGCACATACATCTGGGCGGGATCTACCAGAACGGCCGCCTGTTCGCGAGTTACCGCCGAACGGACTGTGGCGATCAGTTGCCGGCGCTCGAGCCGACGAGGGAAGAGCACCGGTTCGAGGCCGATCACGTGGTGATGATTGATCGGATTGCCCTGAAGGGGGAAAGACTCGGCACCATCTACCTGGCGGCGGACACGAAGGAGCTGCAGGCGCGGCTGCGTCAAAACCTCCTGATCCTGTGCTCCGTGTTCGTGGCCTCCACCGTGCTGGCGCTTTTGATGGCGTCCCGCCTGCAGCGGTTGATTGTTGAGCCGATTCAGCGCCTGTCACAGACGGCGGGCGAGGTGGCGGAGAGCCGGAACTACTCTCTGCGGGTGGCGAAGTGCAGCGAGGACGAACTGGGGCGGCTGGCTGAAGCGTTCAATCAAATGCTGGAACGCATCCAGGCTCAGGACGGACAGCTGAAGGAGAGTCAGGAGCGCTACGAGGTCGCGGTTCTGGGCTCGAGTGACGGGCTCTGGGATCTCGATCTGCCGCGCCTGACCGCCTACTACTCGCCGCGTTGCCGGACCATGCTTGGCTATGCGGAAGATGCGGGGCCGGGCGATCAGGAGGCCTGGCGGGCGTTGACCCATCCCGAGGACGTCGCCCGAGTGGATGAGGTTTTCATCGACTGTTGGACCGGTGGGCGGACTTCCTTCGAAGTCGAGTTCCGGGCCAGGGCGACGGATGGCAGCTATCGATGGATTCTGGCGCGCGGGGCGGTGCTGCGCGACGCCGCCCACCTCGCCCTGCGGATTGCCGGATCGCACACCGATATCACGGCGCGGAAGCAATCCGAGGCGGCGCTGCATGAGTCCGAATCGCGGTTCCGCTCTCTCATCCAGTCCGCCAGTGAAGGCATTGTTCAGGTGGACTCCGTCGGCCGAATTGTTTCGTGGAATCGCGGCGCCGAGACGTTGTTCGGGTACGGCCCGGAGCAGATCCTGGGCGAGGCTGCCATCCGGATCGTGGCAGAGCGGGACCGCCCTGCTTACGAAACCCGCGCCCGGCATTACCTCGAGGGCACGGCAACGGCGGCGGATCGCACGGGCGAGATGGCCGGGATGCGATCGGACGGGACAGAGGTGCCCATCGAAGTTTCCCTGTTTGTCTGGCAGGCCGGCGCCCAGACTTATCTGGGCGCGATCATTCGCGACATCACTGAACGCAAGCGGGCAAGCCGTGAACTGGAGGAATTGAACCGGCGATTGCTCGAAACGTCGCGCCAGGCGGGCATGGCGGAGATCGCCACGGGTGTGCTGCATAATGTGGGCAACGTGCTGAACAGCGTGAATGTATCGAGCACCCTGGTCATTGACCGTCTTCGCCAGTCCCGCCTCGGTAATCTGTGCAAGGCAGTGTCCCTGTTACAGACCCACGAGGTCGATCTGGCTGAATATCTAACCTCGGATCCCAAGGGCCGGCTCGTCATCGGCTACCTCCGCAGCCTGGTGGATTACTTGAAGGGCGAGTCTGAGGCGAACGTGCGGGAGCTGGCCTCGCTTGTCGCCAATGTCGATCACATCAAACAGATCGTCGCCATGCAACAGAGCTACGCTCGCGTGGCTGGAGTCATGGAATCCCTGCCGGCTGATGAGCTCATCGACGATGCCCTCCAGTTTGTCGCCGGCGCCTACAAACGGGCGGGTGTGGAACTCGAGCGGGAGTCAGAGAAGACCACGCCCGTGCTGGTCGACAAACACAAGGTGCTTCAAGTCCTGATCAACCTGTTCACCAACGCGCGCCAATCCATCGAAGAGGCCGGGCCGGCAGTCCGACGGGTCAAGGTCACAGTGCGGGCCCGGGAACCGGATGCGGTCGAGATCGCCATCCGAGACAACGGCCTGGGCATCGAACCGGCCAATCTGACGCGTATCTTTCAGCACGGGTTTACCACCAAACGCGAAGGACACGGGTTCGGCCTGCACAGCGGCGCCAATGCCATCAGGGAGATCGGCGGTTCCATCTCCGTCCACAGTGAAGGACTCGGCCATGGGGCCGTGTTCACCATCGTCATCCCCTGCAAAGCACCCGCATCCGCCGCGCAAGCCGCGCAAGCCGCATGAAAACTTTTGTTGCGATGAAAACTACCCGCTCAGCGACCCGCCCGCGATCCAGTTGCGTCGAATCGATGTTTCGTCTGGTCCGCCGCATTACGCGGTGGCCCGCCGGCCTTTTGCTGACGGCGCTCGCGCCGGCACCCGTGGCAGCCGCTGATCCACCGGTAACCCCCACGGAAGGCGCTGCGCCGGATCTCACTCATTTGTCCTTGGAAGAACTCGGCGACGTCCGGGTCGACACGGTTTACGGCGCCTCCAAGCATGTGCAGAAGGTCACGGAAGCGCCGTCGGCGGTCAGCATCGTGACCCGGGACGACATCAAGAAGTTTGGTTACCGGACCATCTCGGACGTTCTCCGATCCGTTCGGGGTTTTTACATGGCCTACGATCGAACCTACGGATACGTGGGAATCCGGGGCTTCAACCAGCCGGGCGATTTCGGGGGGCGGGTATTGATGCTGGTCAATGGCCACCGCATCAACGAGCCGATCTTCGACAGCGCCATGGCGGACAGCAGTTTTCTGACGGACGTGGACCTGATTGATCGGGTTGAGGTGGTCCGGGGTGCGGGTTCGGTTTTGTATGGCAACAATGCGTTTTTCGGCGTGATCAACGTTGTCACCCGGCGGGCCGGCGACGTCAACGGCACGGAGCTGTCGGGTTCGGTGGCCAGTTACGACACGTATCAAGGGCGGGTGACCTACGGTCGGACCTTCACCAACGGGTTGGAGTTGTTGGTGTCCGGAACACTCTACGAGAGCCATGGTCCCGATCGGCTTTACGTGCGGGAGTTTGACACGCCGGATCAGAACAACGGCGTGGCGCAGGATTTCGATGGCGATCGATTTGGCAGCGTGTTCACCAGTCTGCGGTATCGGGGTTTTACCTTCGAAGGAGGCTACGTTTCGCGGGAGAAGGATTCCCCGTTGGTTCCGTATGGGACCTTGTTCAACGACCACCGGCAACATCCGATCGACAGCCGGGGTTATGCCGCTGTGGGCTGGAACGGATCGGTTGCGGGCGAATGGGAAACGTCCGTGCGCGGTTACTACGACTTCTACGGGCTCGCGGTGGACTACCCATCCAACACGGCGGATCCCGGGTACCCGCCGGTCATCGCCTTGAATCGCGAGCGAGACTCGGCGCAGTGGGTGGGGCTCGAGGGCCAGGCCAGCCGGACCTACTTCGAGCGGCTTCGACTGACGCTCGGCACCGAACTCCGGCATGATTTCTCACTGAAAATTCGCAGTGTGGATCTGAATCCCTACGACGTTGTCGGAAGCATCGACGATCAGGCCACGCGCGTCGGGGCCTTTGCCCAGGGCGAACTCGCGATCCGGACGAATCTCATGGTCAACGTGGGGGTGCGCTACGATTACTACAGCACGTTCGGGCAGGCGGTGAATCCGCGGGCGGCCCTCATCTACGGGCCGTGGGACAAGACCACTTTCAAGTTCCTGTACGGGGAGGCTTATCGTGCCCCGAACTTGTGGGAGTATGCGTTCAAGGCCCCGTTCCAAAGACCCAACCCGGACCTGGATCCCGAGACCGTCCGTTCCTACGAGGTCGTCTGGGAACAGTATCTGCCGGCGAACCTGCGGCTGAGCCTCTCCGGCTTCTACAACCAAACCCAGGATCTCATCGTGCAAACGCTGGATCCGTCGGGCGACTTTATTGTCTTCCGCAATGTCGACGAAACATCCACCAAGGGAATGGAGTTCGAGGTGCAACACACCGGCCGCCGTGGGTTGCTGGCGCGGGCCAGCTACTCCCTCCAGCGAACTGAGAATGTGGAAACTCACCAGGAGCTGAGCAACTCCCCACGACACCTGGTCAAGGGCAACCTCGCCGTCCCATTGCTGTCCGACAAGGTCCATGCCGGTGTGGAGGTGCAATACTCCAGTTCCGCCCGGACCACACCTGGCCGCACAATTCGGCGGGCGGACGACTATTGGGTGGCCAATCTCACTTTGTTCAGCCGTGAGCTGTTCCGGAACCTGGAGCTTTCCGCCACGCTCTACAACCTGTTCGACAAGCGCTACGCCTACCCGGCTGGAGAGGAACTCGTCCCCGAGCTGATCTGGGAGGACGGTCGGACGTTTCGCGTCAAGCTGTCCTACCGATTCTGACCGTGCCAACGACGCAAAAGAATAGGGTGAGGGTGATGCGACGATGGAGCCGCCGCCGGTTGGGCTGGGTTGCCCTCTGGCTGGGTCTCGGTGCCGCGATGACGCGCGGCGCGGAAACGGCGGCCGAACCGGATTTTACCAACCTGTCGATGGAGGAGCTTGGACAGATCCGGGTGGACATGGTGTATGGAGCGTCCAAGCATGAGCAGAAGGTGACGGAGGCGCCCGCGGCGGTCAGCATTGTCCAGGCGGAGGAGATCAAGCGTCGAGGCCATCGGACCCTGGCTGATGTGCTCCGGGGCATCCGCGGCTTTTACGTCACGGAGGATCGGAACTACGGATACATTGGCGTGCGGGGTTTCAATCGGCCGGGAGATTTTGGCGGGCGCATCCTGGTGCTGGTGGACGGGCATCGGCTAAACGAGCCGGTCTACGACAGCGCGTTCAATCTGAATGATTTTCTCGTGGACCTGGATCTGGTGGAACGGGTCGAGGTGATCCGGGGCGCCGGTTCTTCCCTTTACGGCAACAACGCCTTCTTTGGTGTTGTCAACGTTGTCACCCGCGAAGGGCGGGGGCTGGGCGGGTTCGAGCTGTCCGGATCCGCCGGCAGCTTTGACACCTATCGCGGGCGGCTGACGTATGGAAACCGCTTTACCAACGGCGTGGAGCTCCTGCTCTCAGGTAGTCTCTACAACAGCGCGGGTGCCGACCGGCTTTACTTTCGCGAATTCGATCAGCCCGAAAACAACAACGGGGTTGCGCGTCGCCGGGACGGGGAGCTGGCGCCCAGCGGAATGGCGACATTGTCGTACGCCGACTTTCAACTGCGGGGTGGCTACATCGTCCGGGAGAAGGAGGTGCCCACGGCGGCGTATGGAACCATCTTTGACGACGGCCGATTCCGGACGGTCGACACCCGCGCGTTTTCGAGCCTCGACTTCCAGCGGACCTTTGGTGACGAGCTGCTCGTGCGGGCCCGCCTGTACTATGATCGCTACGAATACGAGGCGGATTATCCGCTGGCCGGGGCCGCGCCGGGCGATCCGTCGATTCTCAATCAAGACCGGGCGAGAGCGGACTGGTGGGGCCTGGAGCTGCAGGCGAGCCGTGAGTTGCCGTGGCACAACCGGGTGACGGCCGGGGCGGAGTTTCGTCAGGACGCCCGCATCAGCCAACGAAATGCGGATGTTGCGCCGCCGGTGGTTTACTCACGTTCCCAGGTCGATCTGTGGAACGCGGGGTTGTTTGTGCAGGACGAGTTCTCGCCCTGGACAAACCTGATTTTCAACGTCGGGATGCGCTACGATCGCTTCAGCGAGTTCGGGGGAACTTTCAATCCGCGGGCGGCGATCATCTATTCGCCCCTTGCGGGCACCACCATCAAGGCGCTCTACGGCCAGGCGTTCCGGGTTCCCAGCGCCAACGAGTTTTTCTACGAAAGCACGTTCCAGAAGATGAATCCGGACCTGGCGCCGGAGCGGATTCGATCGTGGGAACTGGTGCTGGAACACGACGTCCGGGCGAACCTCGAGGCGACCGCCAGTCTGTTCTACAATCAGACACGCGATCTGATCACCCAGTTGACCGATCCGGGTGACGGTTTGCTCTACTATGACAACCTCGATCGCGCCACCACCCTGGGTGCCGAAACGGAGCTGCGTGCGCGGTTCGGTCGACACGGAGTGGCGTCCATTTCCCACACCTACCAGCAGACCCGAGATGAGCGGACGGATCGGGAATTGAGCAACTCGCCGCGCCATCTGGCCAAGCTTGCGGCGACCGTGCCGGTGGCCGGCGATCGACTGTTTGCCTCGCTGGAATTGCAGTATGCGAGTTCGTCTCTGACTTTGGCCGGCCGCAAGGCGGCCGGCCATCTGGTGGCCAACGCCACCTTGTTTTGCACCGAGGTCTTTCGCGGGCTGGAGCTGTCGGCCAGCGTCTACAACCTGTTCGACCGCCGCTACGGCTATCCCGGAGCGGGCGAGCATGCCCAGGACATCATCATTCAGGACGGCCGAACCTTCCGGCTGAGATTGACCTATCACTTTTGACCTCTATGAGCGCAAATCCACTCCGGATCCTCATCGTCGACGACAACACGGCGATCCACGACGACTTCCGCAAGCTCTTTGCGGCCGAGCGGCCCAAGGCGGCCGCGCTGGACGACCTGGAATCGTCGTTGTTTGGCGAAACCGTCCGCAACCGGCTGATGACGTCGTTCGAATTTGAGTTTGCGACCCAGGGCGAACAGGCGCTGGAGCTGGTCACGGCAGCCAAGGCCGCCGGGCGGCCCTTCGCCATGTCGTTTGTCGATGGTCGAATGCCGCCGGGCTGGGATGGAGTGGAAACGATCGAGCGTCTCTGGCAGGCCGACCCGGACCTGCAGGTGGTTATCTGCACGGCTTACTCCGACTACACGTGGGACGACATCCGCAAGCGGCTGGGCAATTCCGATGGGCTGCTCGTGTTGAAGAAGCCCTTCGACACCGTGGAGGTTCTGCAGATGGCGCACACGCTGACCCGGAAGTGGGAGCTGACCCGGCAGGTGCGTGCCTCGATCGAGGAACTGGATCGCAAGGTGGCGGAACGGACGGCGGCGCTGGAGTGCGAGATGGCCAATCGCGCGCGAGTGGAAGAACAACTCCGGCAGTCGCAGAAATTGGATGCAGTGGGCCAGCTTGCCGCCGGAATCGCTCATGACTTCAACAACCTGCTCACGGTCATTCAGGGCAATACCGGACTGCTCCTCAGCGCGACCGGCGCCAATAACGCATCGCAGGAGCCCTTGAAACAAATCGCCTGCGCGGCCGAGCGGGCGGCGGCCTTAACCCGTCAGCTTCTGGTCTTCAGCCGGCAACAGGTGGAACAGGCCCGACCGCTTGATCTGAACCGTGTCCTGACCGGAACCAGCGGCCTGCTCCGCCGCATCATCGGCGAGCAGATTCAGGTTCTCGTGGCGCCAGCGCCGGCGCCGGCCGGGCTGGTCGCGGACGAATCGAATCTCGTTCAGGTCATCATGAATCTGGTGATCAACGCCCGGGATGCGATGGCTGACGGCGGGCAACTGACGTTGCGCAGTTCCCTGGAAACATTCACCCGCGAGATGGCCCTCCAACACCCGAAGTCGAGGCCGGGCACCTTCGTTTGCCTAACCGTTGCGGACACGGGCTGCGGCATGGATCCAATCACCCTGGGACGAATCTTTGAGCCGTTTTTCACCACGAAAGGCGTGGGCAAGGGAACCGGCCTCGGTCTGGCAACGGTCTACGGCATCGTCCGCCAGTACGACGGGTGGATTGAAGTCGTCAGCGAACGCGGTCGGGGCACGACGTTCAAGGTCTACCTCCCCCACCTCAATGAACCTGTGCCAGCCACCGGACAAACTGAGTTTGCCTTCAAGCATCCCCCGGAACCGACCCGGCGCGGGACGGTGCTTTTGGTGGAGGATGAGCCCGGCGTGCGGGAGTTTGTCCGCACCATCCTGGTGGCGCATTCTTATGACGTGCTGGAGGCGACCGACGGCGCGGGCGCGATCGAGATCTGGGGTAGAGAATCCGCCCAGATCGATTTGCTGTTTACGGACATGGTCATGCCCAACGGCATCACCGGCCGGGGGCTGGCCGAGCGACTTCGATCCGATCGTCCGGATTTGAGAGTCGTGTACTCCAGCGGCTACAGTGCGGAAACCATCGGTGCTGAGTGGCTGACAGCGCCCGGGGTCGGCTTCCTGCCCAAACCTTACAGTGCCGATGCGCTCTTGCGGGCCATCGGAGCGATGTTTCAAACCCCAACGGTCAAAGCGGCTTGAATCGAGGCATCATGAATTCTTCACTACATTCAACTGGGCGGAACCCCGGGAACACAGGTCAAGGCGGGGCTTCTGGGTGGACACTTTGGCTGGGCGGGCTGGCGTGTTGCGTTCCGTTTCTGTGCGGTTCGGCTGCCGAGCCGGCCGGCTCGGTATCGGGGGCCAGCCTTCCCGGCCACGAACCCGAGGACTTCACCGCGCTCAGTCTGGACGAGCTGGCCGCAATCAAGGTAACCACGGTTTCCAAGAAGTCGGAGTCCCTGGCTGGTGTGCCCGCAGCGGTGAGCGTGATTACATCGGATGACATCCGGCGCTCCGGGGCGCTCACCATTCCAGAGGCGTTGCGGCTGGCCCCGGGCGTCAATGTGGGCCGGGTAAACTCATCGGAATGGGCCGTGAGCGTTCGCGGTTTCAACGACACGTTTTCGCAGAAACTCCTCGTCCTGATGGATGGCCGGAGCATCTACACGCCTCTCTTTTCGGGCACGCTGTGGCAGGGCCAGGACATGATGCTGGAGGATGCGGATCGGATTGAAGTCATCCGCGGCCCGGGTGGGACAGTCTGGGGCGCCAACGCGGTCAATGGAGTGATCAACATTGTGAGCAAGCCCGCTCGCGAAACACAGGGCTTGCTTGTGGCGGCCGGCAGCGGCACGGAACGAGAAGGTCTGGCGCGCGTTCGCTATGGCGCGCGGCTTGGCACGAACACTTTCATTCGTTTCCAAGCCAAGTATGACGACGGGAGTCGGTCGCGGTTGGCCACGATGGGGGAGGCGAACGACGAATGGTGGAAGGCTCAGGGCGGTTTCCGGCTCGACTGGGAGCCGTCGGTTCGCGATCGCTTCAGCCTGCAGGGCGATCTGTTCGCCCGCGAGGCGCACAGTACCATGCCTCAGATTGTTCTGCCGGCGTTCGGTGTTCCGGCGCCGGTCACCGGCTACGCGTTTGCCCGGGATTCCTTGTTCAAGCTGGGCGGTGGAAATCTGTTGGGCCGATGGACGCGGCAATTGTCCGAGGATGCCGACTTCAGCATCCAGGCCTATTACGATCGGCAGACGATGCGAACCATCCTGCTGGGTGAGGATCGCAACACCTACGATCTCGATCTGCGCCATCGCTTCCAGCTGGGATCCCGCAACGAGGTTGTTTGGGGAGGCGGCTATCGATTGAGCGAATCGGAGCTCGACGACAGCGAAGAGATCGTGCTGCAAAGGAATTCCCGATCGGATCAGGTTCTCAATGCCTTCGTCCAGGACGAGATCCGGTTGGTCCCCGATCGTCTGCGGTGGACCTTCGGCACGAAGCTCGAACACAACGACTACACCGGCTGGGAGTTTCAGCCTGGAACCCGATTGTCCTGGACCCCGACCGCCCGGCAGGCTTTGTGGGCCTCAGTTGCGCGGGCTGTCCGTACGCCGTCCCAGGTCGAGCGCGACGCGCAGATCAACCTCAGTGTTCTCCCGCCGAACCCACCGACGAGTCCGCTGGCGACCGTGGTGACGGCCCAGGGCGGTCGCACGTTTACGGCGGAAACGGTGTTGGCTTGGGAGCTGGGCTACCGCATCCAGGCCCATCCACGCCTGACCCTGGACGCAGCGACGTTCGTCAATGATTACAACGATCTCCGCGGGCGGATGGACCGGATTGACGCGACAGCGGTCCCGAGCTACACGCGGGTCGTTTCGCAGATCAACAACGGGGTCGGCGGAATAACCTACGGCGGGGAGCTGGGCGCGACCTGGCAGCCGACGGAGGGTTGGCGCCTGAACGCGCACTTCGCCTATCTCGAAAGTGACCTTTCCCAGGCCCGGAATGCCCTGACGGGCCTGCCGCAACCCGTTGAAATTGCCAGCCCGCGCTTTCAGGTCTCGGTTCGTTCGAGCCTCGACTTGGGCAGGAACGTGGAATTCGACGTCTGGTTTCGCTTTGTCGATCAGGTGGACGGCGCCGGCACCACCATTCCCGGCCTGACGACCTCGGATCGGTCCATCTCCGCGTACGCCACTGTCGATGTCCGACTGGCGTGGCGGCCAGTGCATAATCTGGAGCTGGCCCTCGTGGGCCAGAACCTCGCCGGCGAACACAAAGAGTTTCTCCCGACGTTCATCTCAACTGAATCGGTGAAGGTGACGCCGTCGGTCTATGGAAAGGTGACCTGGAAGTTCTGATGACGACGGTTTTCCAACCTCAATTGCGCTGGCGCCTTCGGGCGCTCTGGCTCGCGGCTTTCCTCGCTGCGACTGGGGTGTGGTTGGCGCCGTCGGTCGCGGCTCAGGAGTCCGGGCCCTTGGAAGACAAGGTCAAGGCAGGGTATTTGTTCAACTTTGCCAAGTTCATCGAATGGCCGGATTCGGCGTTCAGCTCGCCGCAGGCGCCGTTGGTGGTCGCGGTGCTGAACGACGCGGCGGCGTTGCCGGTTCTGCAGCAGGTGTTGCGCGGCAAGGCGGTCAACGGCCGACCGATCGAGGTCAAGCTGGTGACCACGCCGGCGGCGGGCCATGGAGCTCATCTCCTGCTCGTCACCCGCGCTGCCAAAGTGGAGCCGGCGGTGATTCACGATCAGCTGGTCGGTTCGTCGACCCTGCTCGTCGGCGACACCGAGAACTTTGCTGAGAAAGGTGGCATGATCGGCTTCTTCAAGGACGGGGAAAGCCTGCGGTTCCAGCTCAATTTGGAGGCTACCACCGCGGCGGGTCTGAAGGTCAGCTCGAAGCTGTCGAGCGTTGCGCGGGTGGTGAAATCACAGCAAAAGAAATAGGAGGATCCATTGGTGCGCTACTTTTACAATCTTCCCATTCGACGAAAACTGGTGTTGGTCACCGTGGCGACCTGCAGCGCGGCGCTCATCCTCGCGTCCGCCGCGCTGTTCTGGTTTCAATCCGTTCAGTTCCACCGCAACTTCGCCACGGAGCTTGAATCGCTGGCCGCAGTCGTGGCCGAGAACTGTGACGCGCCATTGACCTTCAAGGATGAAAAATCCGCGGCGGCCGTGCTCGCCTCGCTTCGCGTCCAACCCCAGATCGCCTTTGCCGCCCTGCTCGATGTTCAGGGCCGCCCCTTCGCACGCTTTCCGGTCGATGGCACGTTCATCGAGGTCAAACCTTTCGACCCGCGCCAGCCGGGCGTAATATTTGCCGACGGATACGGGAAGATTTCGATGCCCATCATGGATGGAGACATGGTCATTGGCACGCTGCACCTCCAGGCGCACTTTGAGGATCGATACCGCCGGCTGCTCGCCCTTTACGGCGGAGTGTTGCTGGCGGTGCTGGCCGGAGCCCTCGTTGTCATTCTGCTGCTGTCCTCCCTGATGAAGCGATTGATCGCCAATCCCATTGTCAAACTGGCCGAAGTCGCGGGTGAGATCAGCGATCGCCAGGACTATTCCCGGCGCGCGCCGGAGGCGGGCGGCGACGAAGTCGGCGAGTTGACCCGCACCTTTAATCGCATGCTGGATCAGATCCAGTCGCGGGACAGCCGGCTGCGCGAAAGCCAGCAGCGTTACGAGGTGGCCGTGCAGGGATCGAGCGACGGGTTGTGGGACTGGGACATGCAGACCAAGACGGTCTATTTTGCCCCGCGTTGGAAGAGCATGCTCGGTTATGAGGAGCATGAGGTGGCCGACAGCTTCGATGGCTTTCGCGGCCTGCTGCATCCCGACGATCTGTCGCGGGTCATGGCCCGGGTCGACGAGTATTTGAACGGCAGGACTGCGTTTTATGAGGTTGAGTTTCGACTCCGACGAAGGGACGGAGGCTACAGCTGGATTCTGTCGCGCGGGGCGGCTTTGCGGGATGACGAGGGTAAACCGATCCGCTTTGCCGGCTCGCACACAGACATCACTCAACGCAAGGAGGCCGAGGCGGAAATGGCCCGCCTGCACAAGGAGTTCGCCGCCGCATCGCGGCAGGCCGGGATGGCCGAGGTGGCCACGGGGGTTCTCCATAATGTGGGCAAT
Organism: Limisphaerales bacterium; assembly: GCA_044230345.1. GTDB lineage: Bacteria > Verrucomicrobiota > Verrucomicrobiia > Limisphaerales > JADJPG01 > JBGARF01. Next base: position 96,612 of record JBGARF010000003.1, on the reverse strand, counting down.
GTCCTCAACAGCGTGAATGTCTCCGCCGGTCTGGTCATCGACCAGGTCCGGCGCTCGCGCATCGGCAGCCTGACGCGTGCGCTCAACCTGCTGCGAGAACGCCACGCGGATCTCGGAGTCTTTCTCACCACCGATCCTAAAGGCCGGCAGATCCCCGGGTTTCTTGACGCCATTGGCGAGGAGCTCGGACGCGAACACAGCACGATTCTGGGTGAGTTGGAAGAGCTGCGACAGAACATTGAACACATCAAACAGATTGTCGCCATGCAGCAGTCGTATGCCCGCGTCTCGGGCGCGCTCGAGCGGGTGCCTCCCGCGGAACTCGTGCATGACGCCTTGCGCATGGTGGAGGACGGGCTGGCCCGTCACCACATCGAGGTGGTCCGCCGGTTCGAACCCGTTTCCGACGTGCTGGTTGATCGCCACAAGGTCCTGCAAATCCTGGTCAACCTGATCGGCAATGCAAAGCACGCGGTGGAGACCGTGGCGGAAGGGCGCCGAATTACGGTTTCTGTCGGGCCGGGTGACGACCATCGGGTGCGGGTTGAGGTGCAGGACAATGGGGTGGGCATTCCGCCCGAAAATTTGAAGCGGATCTTCCAGCACGGATTTACCACCAAACAGTCCGGCCATGGCTTCGGGCTGCACAGCGGGGCGCTGGCGGCCAAGGAAATGGGCGGCCAACTTACCGCGCAGAGCGAAGGGCCGGGCAAGGGCGCAACGTTCATTCTCGAGCTGCCCCTGCCGGGCGCCGGAAGTGAGCAAACACGCTCGATGCGGAGAGCGGCGTGATGCCTATGCCCATGCCTAACGCCATCCCGCCGACTCCGCCCCGTTCGCCTGCGAGCGCCGGGGAGTCGCGAGCGCCCGCGGGTTGGACGGCGGGCATGATTCGACGCATCCTGGGTGACCGCCTCGGGTGGTTCGTCCTGTGCTTCGTCGGCGCCGCGGTCGGTGGGTTCGTTGGCGCCAGCCTTTTCCTGATTCCGGAAGCACGAACGGCGCTGACCTACCTGCCCGCGTGGCTGGGCGGCGCCGTCTTGACGGCGGCTGGCTGGCTCTCGGCGCGGTCGGTTTGCGGTCGTCGGAATCGTCGATCGCTGCAAGATCTGGCCGCGGCGGTAGATGCGGCGGCTTCCGGGAATCCCGGTCCGGCGCTGCCAGGCGATCGTCAGGATGAATTGGGGGCGCTGGCCCGAGCGGTCAACCGGTTGAGCCGGGCGTTACAGGAGGCGCGGGCCGCTCGGGACGGGGATGAATCACGCCTTCGTCGTGCTCACGAGGTCGTGCAACGGTCGCAGGATTTTCTCAACAATCTGGTGGAAAGCCTGCCGCAGTTCATTGATCAGAAGGACAAGGCCGGACACTACACCTTTGTCACCGAGTATGTGTGTCGCGCTGTGGGCCGGGACCGAGAGGATGTGCTGGGCCAGACCGATCGGGATCTGTTTGCACCGGCGGTGGCCCAGCAACGCATCATCCGCCACGAGCGCGTGCTGGCCGAGCGCAAGCCGCAGGAGGCGGTCGAGCATCTGGAGCTGGCCGATGGAACGGCCCGCTGGCTAAAGACGATCACCATGCCGTTGTTCGACGACAAGGGCGGGCTGCTCGGAACCCAGTCCGTGTCATGGGATGTGAGTGAACTGAAACGAGCCGAGGAGGCCTTGGTCCTGGCCCACGAGAATCTGGTGAAGGCGTCGCGCATGGCGGGCATGGCCGAAATTGCCACGGGCATCCTGCACAACGTCGGCAACGTGCTGAACAGCGTCAATGTCTCGACCACGTTGATTCACGATCGGGTCAAGAAAAGCCGCGTTTCGAACCTGGCCCGTGTGGCGGCGCTCTTTGAGGAACACCAGCACAACCTGGCTGACTACCTGACCAACGACCCGAAGGGCTGCCAGCTGCCGGGCTATGTGGCCGGGTTGGCCCGGCACCTGGAGACGGAGAAGTCCGAGTTGCTGGGTGAAATCAAAGGGCTGACCGACAGCGTCGATCACGTAAAACAGATCGTGGCCATGCAACAGGCTCATGCCAAGGCGGGCGGTGTCCTGGAGCTGCTGGCCCTGCCGGAACTGGTGGAAGACGCGCTCCGGTTGAATAGCACCCGCCTGATCCGGGCGGGCATTGAGGTGGTCCGTCGGTTCGAGGAGGTGCCGCGCGTCCTCGTCGATCGGCACCGAACTTTGCAGATTCTGGTCAATCTGATCACCAACGCCACCCACGCCATTCGGGAGGCGGGGCGAACGGACGGGAGATTGGTTGTTGGCCTGGCTTGGAATGGGCCCAGTCGGGTCCGGCTTTTCGTCGAAGACAACGGGAAAGGCATCGCGCCGGATCATCTGGCCAAGATCTTTCAGCACGGGTTTACCACCCGAAAGGATGGGCACGGCTTCGGGTTGCATAGCGGAGCGTTGGCCGCGAAGGAAATGGGCGGCGCCCTGATCGTCGAGAGTCCCGGGTCAAACCAAGGCGCTACCTTTGCCTTGGAGCTGCCCATTGCCACGACCGAAGCCCGATCAGCGGCTTGAGAAAATCATGGGAATGCCGATTCCATTTCAGCGAAGGACTCGAGTCGGCGACGACGCCGGCCGGGGTCCTTCACGGTGATTCCAAAATTGGACCAATCCCCGGCACAACCGGGCCGGTGCTGACGATGTATCCGACCAGTGCAGCCATCAACCATCGAATCCTGGTAATCGACGATAACCCGGCGATTCACGCGGATTTTGCCAAGGTGCTGTCCGTCGGGGCAAATGAGCCCACGGAGCTCGACCACGCCGAGGCGGAGCTTTTCGGTCAAACCGCTCGCGGGGCGGCCAAGTGTGAGTTCACGCTCGAATTCGCGTCTCAAGGCGAGGAAGGCTGGCGAAAGGTCAACGAGGCCGTGGCCGCGGGACGACCATACGCCGTCGCTTTTGTTGATGTCCGCATGCCGCCCGGCTGGGATGGCATCGAGACGATCGACCGGCTGTGGCAGTCAGACAGTCGGTTGCAGATTGTTCTTTGCACGGCGTATTCCGACTACTCCTGGCAGGAGATCAGCCAGCGGCTGGGTCGGTCGGAGAATCTGCTGATCCTCAAGAAGCCATTCGATAATATCGAAGTGATCCAGCTCGCCCATGCCTTGACCAACAAATGGCTGGTCACGTCCCAGGTCCAGGCCTGGGTCGAACACCTCGATGCGATGGTGGCCGAGCGCACCCAGGAATTGCACGATGTCAACCAGCAGCTCGAACAGTCCGCGCGCGAGGCGCGTCGTCTCGCCGAGGTAGCGGAGGCGGCCAGCCGCGCCAAGAGCGATTTCCTCACGGTGGTCAGCCACGAAATGCTCACCCCCATGAACGGGATCATTGGCCTGGCGCAGTATCTCGACAGCACGACCCTCGATCCGGATCAGCGCGAATGCGTCGCTGACGTGCTCAAGAGCAGCGAGCGGATGTTGGGGATGGTGCGGGAAGTGTTGGATTTTGTGGAGGCGGATACGCCTTTGCATGCGGCGGTCGCACCGATCGATCTCGCGGTTGTCGCCCGGCAGGTGGTGGCCGAATTGCTGCCGAGAGCGGCAGCCAAAGGGCTGCGCCTCGTCCTCACCAGCCCGCCAATTCCTCCGGTGGCCATCGGCGAGACCCGTCGTTTCACCCGTGCGCTGGCCGGCCTCGTCGACAACGCGATCAAGTTCAGCAGCCAGGGAGCCGTCACGCTGCGCTTCGCACAGGTCTCTTCACCGGATGGGCCCGGTCCCCGTTGGGTGCAGTGTTCGGTCAGCGACCAAGGCGTCGGCATCCCGGCGGACAAGCGCGATATCATTTTTCGCCCGTTCGCCCAGGTCAGCGGATCCCTTTCCCGGGATTTTGAAGGCATGGGCCTCGGTCTTGCCCTCAGCAAACGACTGGTCGAATCGCTCGGTGGCCGGATTGGGTTCGAAAGCGATGCGGGCCGCGGATCGACCTTCTGGATCGCCCTGCCCGAAGCCGTTTCTTCGGAGGTCGCGGCGTGAACAGTTAAAGTTGAGCAGTCATCATGACCCCAGACTCCCTTCCCAAACGAGCGGCGTATCGTGTGCTCGTGGTTGACGATAACCCCGCCATTCACTCCGATTTTCGAAAGATCCTTGGCGGCACGCAGGAGGATTCCTCGCGGCTAAATGAAGCGGAAGCCGCCTTGTTCGGCGATCCGGTGGGACAGGCGCCGTCGACTCGCTTCCTGATTGACTCGGCTTATCAGGGCCAGGAAGGCCTCGAGAAAATCGAGCAGGCTCTCCGCGAAGGCAATCCCTACTCCCTCGCCTTTATCGACGTGCGCATGCCGCCCGGTTGGGATGGGGTCGAAACCATCGCCCGCATTTGGGCCGTCGATCCAACGCTTCAGGTTGTCATCTGCACCGCCTACTCAGATTATTCCTGGGACGACATGCGCGCGCGTTTGGGTGAATCCGACAGCGCCGTCATCCTCAAGAAGCCTTTTGATAACATCGAAGCCATCCAGTTGGCTCATGCCTTGACGAAGAAATGGCTGCTCGCCGGAGAGACAGGCCGCCGTTTGAACGCGCGCTCTGCGGCAACCGATGAGGAGGCCTTCGCCGTTCTCTTTCGCGCCTGCCCGATGGCCTTGGCGATTCAGAGTGAAACCGACGAACGCCTGGTTGAGGTCAACGAAAGTTTCGTTCGACTGACCGGTTACGGCACGACGGAGCTCATCGGGCGGACGCCTTCCGAGCTGAAGCTGTGGGATCGCCCGACTGGCGATCGGCCAGGTTGGAACGGGCACGACTCCCTCAAGGGGGCGGGTTTCTTGCGCACGAAAGCCGGGCGGTCGTTGGCGGTGTCGTTCAATCAGGAAAAAGCCCAACGCAGCGGTCAGGCGGTTCGATTTCTTTTCATCCAGGAAACCGCCGACGTTATGAGCCGGCCGGGTGCCTACGCCGCGTGATGATGGCCCGGGCCACGGTCTCCGCAGAATCGTCGCGCCCAACTTCGATCCATTCCATCGGCAACTGACGCCGAAACCAAGTCATCTGCCGCTTCGCAAATTGACGCGTCTTGACCTTCACGAGCTCAATCGTCTCCGACGTGCTGCCCTCCCCCCGCAGATGCGCCAGCACCTGTCGGTAGCCCAGGGCCTGCGCGGCAACGGAATCATCGGCCAGTCCGTGTGCTCTGAGCTGCTGGGTCTCGGCCACCAATCCATGCTGGAACATCTGCTCGACGCGGGTGTCGATGCGCGTTCGCAAGTCGGCGGGTTCGCGCAACAGCCCAAAAACCTTCCTGTCCGCGGAGCGTCGAGCGGGATCTGCCCACGGGGCACGTGACTCGGATACGGGCCGTCCGGTCAGGCGAAAAATCTCCAGCGCTCGCACGACCCTCCGGGGATTGCTGCGATCAATCCGAGCCCAGGTCACCGGATCCTTTTCTTCCAGCTCGGCCAGAAGAACGGGCAGGGGTAATCGTTCCAACTCGGCGCGAAGCGCCGGATCAGCTGGGGGTGCGGAGCCAACCCCTTCCAACAGAATCTTGAAGTACAGCCCCGTGCCGCCGCAAATGATGGGCAACCTGCGACGGCCTTGGATCTCGGCAATGGCCTCGCGAGCGAGCGACAGGAAGCGCGCCGCATCGAAGGACTCATGGCATTCCACCACATCGATGAGGTGATGCGGCACTCCTGCGCGCTCGGTGAGCGTCGGTTTGGCGGTTCCTACATCGAGTCCGCGGTAAACTTGCATGGAATCCGCGGAGACAATTTCGCCGCCCAACTCCCGGGCTAGAATCAGGGCAACGGCGGACTTTCCAGATGCGGTTGGTCCAGCCAAAAGCAGTTCACGGTCAGCTCCAGCCTGCGATGTCGCACGCGAATCGCTGAGCGGCACCGCGGACTGCTCCACCTCATCCGGTCCCGCTTCGCAGGGCCACCTTCTCTCCCGGAGCCGGGGGCGAAGGTCCGCCCGGGAAGGTTCATCGGGAGATTTCACGCGTTTCGAACTCATGACCACTGGCCCATGAATCTGGGGACGGCTCTACCTCACCCGGTTCCGACTCTGCCGGCGCGAGTCGAAAACTCCCTCTCCCCCGCAGCGCCCCGCAGCGCGGCGGGGAGGCCTCCGGAGGGCAGTTCCTGGAGGGCGTTAGGTGTCCAATCGCAAATCGGAAATCGAAGATCGAAAAAGAGAAGGCTCATGGGATGAGTCCGTCATGACCGCGCCGGTGCCTGTCGAAGGAGAAGGCTGTAGAGCACGACTCCGGTCGTCAGGATGACCAGGCTGATCAGGTGCGCAGGCGTGGCGATGCCCAGGTAACGTTCGGCATAGTCGCCGCGGAACACCTCAACGAAAGAACGGATCAGGGCGTAGCAAATCAAGTAGGCGGCAAAAACCTGACCGGGAAATGTTCGCCGCCGATACAGCCACGCCAACCCCAAATACAGGCCAAGACTCAAGAGGGAGTCGTAAATCTGGCTGGGATGAACCGCGTGGCCGTAAGTTTCGTGTCCTGGCGGGAAGCTGACCCCCCAAGGGAGGTCGGTCGGACGTCCGAAACAACACCCGTTCATAAAACAGCCCAACCGGCCGGGGACATACCCAAGGGCGATGCTCGGTGCGAGCGCATCGGCGAGGCGCCAGAGTGGAAGCGCATTCTTCCAGACATAGAGGAGAGTGGCCGCCGACGCGCCAATCAACCCGCCGTAAAAGACCAGCCCACCTTTCTGGATCATGAAAACTTCGGTCCATGGCATGGCCGGGAACGTGGGAGCTTGGACCAGCCGATCCCAATAGCTTATGGCATAAAGGGCGCGGGCGCCGACCACTGCGCCGACAATGATCCAAACTCCCGCATCGAAGATTTTCTCGGGTGCAATTCCGTCCCGCAGGCCTCGGCGGCTTGCGGTCCACAGCCCCGCCAAAAACCCCATCGCCACCAGAACGCCATACCAGTGGATGGTCAACGAACCGAGTTGGAATGCGATTTTTTGCACGGACGCGGTGACGCTACCTGAGGCATGCAGGAGGGGGAAGCATCAGTTGGCCGGTTTTTGTGACCGGTGGGGCTGCGGTTTCGGCGAACCGGGGAAACGGCTATTCGATTAGCTCCCGACGGGCGCCGCTCAACAATGTCTCCACAAAGTTTGTGGAGTAAACTCCACGCCGGAAATTCGGATCCTGCAGGATGGCTTGCTGAAACGGGATGGTCGTCTTGACCCCGGTAATCATGTATTCGCTGAGCGCCCGGCTCATCCGGTCCATGGCTTCGCGGCGATCCTTCCCATAGGTGATCAGCTTGCCGATCATCGAGTCGTAGTAGGACGGAATCGTGTAGCCCGCATAAGCATGGCTGTCCACGCGCACTCCGCGACCGCCTGCGGCATAGTACATCTCAATGCGGCCCGGCGAAGGCCGGAAATCATCAAACGGATCCTCCGCATTGATTCGACACTCGATGGCATGCCCTCGGAACTGAACATCCTTCTCCGTCATTTTCAGCGGTTCACCCATGGCCACCATGATTTGCAGGCGCACCAAGTCGATGCCGGTGACCTCTTCCGTGATGGGATGTTCCACCTGAATCCGCTTGTTGACCTCGAGAAAATAGAAATTGCCGTGATCATCGACGATGAACTCGACGGTGCCGGCGTTGGTGTAATTGGCCACCTCCGCGATGCGCACGGCTGCCCGGCCCATCTTCTTGCGGAGGTCCTTGAACTTGTTGTCGATCAAAGGCGAAGGCGTCTCCTCCACCAACTTCTGGTTCCGCCTTTGGATGGAACAATCCCGCTCTCCCAAGTGAAGGATATTCCCCCGATTGTCCGCGATAATCTGAAATTCAATGTGGTGAGGGCTTTCGATGAATTTCTCGATGTACACGCCCGAGTTGCCGAAGGCCTTTTCGGCCTCCGACCGAGCCGTGTGATAACCCTTCACCAGCGAGATGTCGTTATGCGCCACCCGCATTCCGCGCCCGCCGCCGCCGGCCACCGCCTTGATCATGACGGGATACCCGATGCGTCGAGCCGTGGCCAGGGCGTCCTGCTCGTTTTCTATCAAGCCATCCGACCCCGGGGGCGTCGGAACTCCGGCCTTCTTCGCCAACGTCCGGCTCAGCGCTTTGTCCTCAAGCGCATTCATGGCTCGCGAGCTCGGGCCAATAAACCGGATGTTGCAGCTTTCGCAGACGTCAGCGAAATGCGCGTTCTCCGACAAGAACCCGTATCCGGGATGAATCGCGTCGACGTCGGTGATCTCTGCCGCACTGATGATGCGATCGATCCGCAAATAACTCTCCGAGCTGGGTCCTTTACCGATACAGATAGCCTCGTCTGCCATCTGAACGTGCATGGAATTGGCGTCGGCTTCGGAATAAACCGCCACCGATCGAATGTTTAATTCCTTGCACGCACGGATAATGCGGACAGCAATCTCTCCTCGGTTGGCGATGAGGATTTTTTCGAACATGCAGTAGCCCTTGCGCGCTTGATGGACCTAGAGCGGTCGAATCTTGAACATCGGCTGCCCGAATTCGACAGGCTTAGCGTTATCGATCAGAATTGCGGTCACCACACCGCGGACCTCCGCCTTGATTTCGTTCATCACCTTCATGGCCTCAATGATGCAGACCACGGTGTCCGTGTTCACCTCACTGCCGACTTCCACGTAGTTTCCCGATTCGGGCGATGGCGCCCGGTAGAGAGTGCCGATCATGGGGGACTTGATTTCGACCTCCGCCCCGCCCGCCGCGGCGCCGGCGACGGCCGGTGCAGCAGTGGCGACGGGAGCAAGTTGCGCCGGAATCGTTCCGATAACGTTCCCGTTTCCAGAATCGTCCAAGGAAACTGCAGAAACACCCCCACGTCGAAGGCGAATTTTGAAATCTTGCCGCTCCAGCTCAAACTCCGAGATGGAGTTCTTTTTCATCAGGTCGATGATGGCCTTGATATCCTTCAGGTCCACGAACCCCTCCTGGATTGAGTTGTTGTTTCGTTCGTCAACGTCGCTTTGTTCATTAAGCAAAAAAGCAGTGACTTACGACACTGCTTGGCCACTGATGTAATGCGGCGCGACCCTAGGGAGCCCGATCCCAACCGTCAAGCAGTAAATCCGTCGCTATTCCGTCCGGAAAGAACCGGAAAAATGGGCAAGTTTTGCCGGTAATCAGGTCGATTCAAACATTCAGTTACTGTTAACGGCCGCAATTAATCCCAAAATGTATGAAAATGGTCCAAACCCGGCGATCTGGCCGCGGCAGACGGCGGCGATTGCGGAGTGATGCCGGAATTCTTCGCGGGCGTGGATGTTAGAAAGGTGGATCTCGATGGCGGGAAGTCCAACGGCAGCGATGGCATCGCGCAGGGCAATGCTGGTGTGAGTGTAGGCGCCAGCATTAATGACGATGACATTGGCGGTTCCTCGCGCCTGGTGGATCCAGTCGACCAGTTCGCCTTCATGATTGGTCTGACGGAAGTCGACATCGACCCGGAGGTCGGCCGCCTTTTCCCGAACTTGAGCTTCAATTTGGGCGAGGGTGGTGTGGCCGTAAGTACCCGGTTCCCGCTGGCCCAACAGGTTTAGGTTTGGTCCGTTTAGGAAAAGAACCTTCATAGAACTTGCTCCGACAAACCTCAGTTTTGCCTAAAGACTCGGGTGTTGTGTCAAGAAGCAGGGGAGTTGTCGACGGTTTTCCCGGGCACGGTTGGCCCGAATTTGGAACCAACCAAGAAACCCATGGCCAGAAACCAAGGCCATGCCAGCGCTGGGATATATAGCCCAAACTCAACCACGCTCTGAATTGCCATGCCCGTAGCCCCCAGCCAAATCCCAAAGCTGGTCAGGCCCGAGTCCCTCCGATAGCCGGCGACCAGGACTCCTCCGACCAAGGTGAAGAAGAGCAATCCTCCGATCACCCCGGAGTCGGTAGCTTGCTGAAGGTAGTCGTTGTGAACCAGACGGGTCATTTCCGCTCCGGGCGGTTTGCCCGCCCGATAAATGGGCATAAAGGTTCCCGGGCCAGTACCAAATACTGGTCGGGCCACGGCATTGGATGTCGCAACCTTCCAGTAGTCGCCCCGGGCCGACAGACTCGTCGCCCCTTTGGCGAAGTAGCTGGCATATCGGCCCCAGAATCCCCCCAAGGCGACCGTGATGACGACGAGTAAACTCGCCAACCTGACTCGCCTGCTGCTGTCGCCGTTTCCCTTCCGTCCGGGCCTGAGCATCAAACCAATTGTGACCAAGCCGGTGGCGATCAGCCACCCGGACTTAGACCCAGACCAGACCAGACACCCGATTGCTCCAATGGACGGCAAGCTCACCCAGACGATCCGCAGCCACCTCGCTTGGCGCTGAGTCCGTTCCCAAAGGAGAAGAATCAAAGACGGGGTGAAAAGAAGCATCACTCCGGCCAGGGCGTTCGGGTAGACCAAGGTGGAATAGATGCGATCACTCGCCACCTTGGCGATGAGCTCGGCTGATTGGTCCCGCCAGTTGGGCAATGAATAGAAGTATTCGCGGGTTTCGGCCAATCCCCCAAAGTGCTGACGCCAACCGAGGCACACCACTACCAGCCAACCGCCCGCGATTCCCAGCCAAAGCGCATTTGGTCTGACCGACCCGCCGATGGTCAGGGCCCTATGCCCAAGCAGAAAACACAAGGCGCAGGTTACAAAGTGGGGCAGGGTCGCCCGGGTAAGCGGGGGAGACACGGTTTGAAGAGCCGAGACAAACTGCCATCCAAGCCATGCCAGACAGAGCCAAGGCAGGAAAGATGCAAGCAATCGTCGTTGCCCCGACTTTCGTCCGCGCTCATGACTCGCGCGGACGCTTTCCGCCGGCGGATTCATTGCGGCGAAGATTCCGGTGACCACGACCACCCCAAAAAGGACGTAGCCCCAAGCGACCGGCCACGATTGATGAATGAATTCCAGCAGATTGCCGGGGGGAGGAATTTGATGATCGAGGATAACCGGGTTCCCGAATTTGATCAGGGCCAGTGCGATCCAAAGGCCGAGCAATGCGGGAAACAAATCGCCTTCAACAAGGGTGAACCGGTGAGAACCAAACGCCGGAGTGGCGGGCTTCACAGCTTCAACCGCAGCAGGCCCACCTCAAGTGCCAACGCCTCCTGCACGTTCGAAGTTAGCTGTCGCTGAAGCTTCTCCAGGACATCCAAGTTGTCCGACGCCTGCTGCACGGTGACGCGCGAAGCCACCGTCTCCGCCAGGCTGCCCAGCATTGGGTAGGTGAGCAGATCCTCCCCCAACCGCTGGCTCAGCAGCCAGACATCCCGCAGCCACCACTGCAACCCGGACAGCAACTCGCTCCGTTGTCGCCGATACTCCGCCTCAATGGCTGCGTCCAGCTCGTCCTCCCACTTTTCTTTCAGCTTCGGATCCAAATCGTCGTGGGCTTCCAGCGGCGACCTTTGGGTTAGCCGTTCCGAAATCGATTCCTTGAGGGCGGTCAGGCGGGAAAGGATGACCGACAACACCTTGTACCTGCCTAACAGGCTGGTCTGGCTTTGCACCGCGATCTCGCCAAATCCACGGAGCCAGTCGATCGAGGTCGGGTCGAGGTGCCGGATGGATTCGCCGGCGAGATTGAGCCGGAGACAGCGGGACAGAATGGTCTCGAGGATTCGCGGCGGCTCCAGGGTCAGCAGCACCAGGATCGAGTCCGCGGGCGGTTCCTCCAATGTTTTCAGAAAGGCGTTGGCTGCTTGCAAGTTTAGGCGATCGGCTTCCACGATGACGCCCACCTTGACCGGCGCAGAGGTCGGCTTCAAATAAACGGTCTGCAGGAGGTCGCGGATCTGCTCAATCCTAATGACCCGGGTCTTCGATTCCGGCCGCAGCCAAAGGACGTCCGGATGGTTTTCGCTGTCGATCTTCCGACAAGTTTGGCAACGGTCACAGCAGTCCACCGGGCGATTTGCATCGCCGCGCCGGACGGGATCCTCGCAGCTCAAAGTTTTGGCCAGCGCCCGGGCCACCGTTTCCAACTCGGTGAGATCCGATCCCTGAAACAAGTAAGCATGGCCCAATCGGCCGCGTTCCAGACTTCGTTGCAATACTTGCACCGCGTCCTGCTGCTTCTCGAGGCGGGCGAAGGACATGGTCGGTCAGTCGTTTTGCGGCCGGCCCGGCGGATGCGGATTCTTGCCCTGCTGTTGCGGCACTTTGACCAACAGCGGGATGCTGCCTTCCTGCCGGCCGTCGACGGCAATGTCGATCGAGTAAAGGCCTTCCTTCTCAAACTTCAGCTTCTGAATGTTCACGATGAAGTTCCGCGACAAAAAAATGGTCTCGTCCGGGACAGTCACTTCGAGGGGAATCTCGATCGGCGGCATCACTGAGCGACCGTCTTCATCCACAAAGTTGAGCTTCACCTTGTGCTGCCCCTCCTCGACCTTGTTGAAGGTCATCCGGATGGCAATCGAACACTGGGGATGTACGGCCGGCAGTTGCGAGGTGTAGATGGTGTCGAACGTCCCCAGGATGTTCAGCTTGCCATTGTTGTCCGTGGCTGCATCGCATAACACCGCGATTTGAATATCCATGGTGGGTTCTTGCTCTTACTCGTACGTTTTCGACAGCGCCTGAATGCGCGGAATAATGACCGAGTTGGTGGGAACCCTTTGTTTGACGGCCAGAAAGATCTTCTTTGCCTCCAAGGGATCGCTGGTGGCGATCATGTTGACGTAATCCAGTTCGATCCAAGCCAGACGCGGGTCCTTGATGCTGCTGCGCCAAGTCTCGATGAATTGCTTCATCGTTTGCGGTCCACGCTGCTGCGCTTCTGCCAGCTTTGAAACCAGCTGATACGGCAATCCCTGCAGTGAATCCGGTCGAATTTCGACCCGGACCTCCTGGCGGGGGCCGCCTTCCTGCTGTTCGTTGACCTTTTGCCAGTGTTCCCACACCTTCCACCCGCCCACACAAAGGACGAGGACGATTAAAATGCCGACGAGAACTCTCATTCTTGATTCACGCGTTGAATGCGGGCACCTAGCCCGCGCAGCTTAGAGTCGATGTGCTCGTAGCCCCGGTCAAGGTGGTAAATGCGATTCACCTGGGTGGTGCCGGTCGCGGTCAGGCCCGCAATGACCAACGCCGCCGATGCCCGCAAATCGCTCGCCATGACCGGTGCTCCGCTCAGTTTGTGTCCACCCTTTACGATCGCGCTCGGGCCTTCGATTGAGATTTCCGCGCCCAACCGCGCCAGTTCCGCCACATGCATGAACCGCGATTCGAAGATCCGTTCGGTAATGATGCTCAACCCGGGCGTGACCGCCATCAGGACCATCATCTGGGCCTGTACATCCGTGGGAAATCCAGCATACGGCAGGGTGGTCACGTCAATCGGCTTCAAACGCCCTCCCCGCTTGACGTTCAAGGTCAGTCCCTTCCTTTCGACTTTCACGCCGGCTTCGCCCAGCTTGTCCAATACCGCATGCAAGTGATCCGGGCGCGCTCCTTTCACCGTTACTTCCCCCCCGGTCGCTGCGGCCGCGATGGCAAAGGTCGCGGCTTCCACCCGGTCGGGAATGACTTCGTGCTCCACCCCATGCAGTTCCTTCACGCCCGTCACGGTAATGGTTGGACTGCCGGCGCCAACGATCTTCGCCCCCATTTTGCTGAGAAAAAACGCCAGATCCACCACCTCCGGCTCACAGGCCGCACTCTCAATGGTGGTCACGCCGTCCGCCAGCACTGCAGCCATCATCAAATTGGCGGTGCCCAATACAGTCGGCCCCGCGCGGCCTCCGAGAAAGACGTCGCTGCCAATCAGCCGCTTCGCCTTGACATCAACATAGCCGGCCTCGATCTCGACGGTCGCGCCCAGCCCCCGCATGCCCTTTAGATGCAGGTCAATCGGACGGGTCCCGATGACGCATCCGCCTGGCAGCGATACTCGAGCATGATGCAACCGGCCCACCAACGGGCCCATAATGCAGATCGAGCCACGCATCTTGCGGATCAAATCGTAGTCGCCTACCCCGTTCACTTTGGCCGCCTGCACGGTCACGACATCGCCCTCCACCGTGACTTTCGCGCCCAACGATTTCAGGATCTCCGCCATGAACCGGACGTCGCTGAGGTCCGGGACGCGCCGGATGACACATTTCTCCTTGGTTAGAAGTGTGGCCGCCATGATGGGCAGCACAGCGTTCTTGGCGCCACTGATCGTCACTTCCCCGTGCAGTGGCACGCCACCCTTGATCAACAAACTTTCCATGAGCTACAGAGGTTCTAAATCGTTCCGAAATTCTGCGAATGCGCGGGCAGGAGGATGCACTAATCACTTCGTCGCGCAATTAAGATCCGCGCGCGCCCCGAGTAATCCGGCAATAACTCGTCCACGAGCCACCCGTGCGCCAGAAACATGTCCCGGATTGCCGGGCCTTGATCGTCGCCAAACTCCACCATCACAGCCCCGCCCGGATTCACCCAGCGCCCAGCTTCGGCCGACAAGACACGATAAAACTCCAGCCCATCGACACCCCCGTCCAACGCCAGGCGCGGATCGTGATCGCGCACCTCTGGCTGGAGGGTCGCAATCTCCGCTGAGGCAATGTAAGGCGGATTGCTAACCACCAGGTCGAACCGCATTCCCGGCGGGCATGCCGCCAGGCTCGATCCCTCGATGAATTCCACCCGCGTGTCCACCCCGTGCCGCGCCGCGTTGGCCCGTGCCACCGCCAACGCGGCCGCCGAGACGTCCATTGCCCGCACCGCCGCCGATGGACAGGCCACCGCCACGGCAAGGCCAATACAGCCACTGCCGGTCCCGAAGTCGAGAACCTGCACCACGCCCGTGTCACCCCCTGCTCGCCCTCGGATCCACTTCACCGCCTGCTCCACCAGCAGTTCCGTCTCCGGCCTCGGAATCAGCACGTTTCGGTTCACCGCCAGCTCCAGACCGTGAAACTGAACGGTGCCCAGAATGTGCTGCAGTGGTTCCCGGCGGCCCCGGCGTTGCACCAATTCCCGGTAAGCGTCCGCTTCGGCCGGAACCAGGGTCCGATCAAAGTTCAAATAAAGCTTCATGCGCGGCATTCCCAGGACCTGGGCAAGCAGGAGCTCGGCCTGCAACCGCGGCGAGTCCACCTCCTTCCGGGCCAGAAAATCACCGCTGCGCTGAATCGCTTCAATTACCGTCATGCCCGAAGAGTACCCCGGACAACATCTTCCTTGCAATTCCCGCACCTCGCCCGAACGATCCTCCCGTGCCACGTCCGCCGACGAAAGCCTCCAAAATCAGTCGCGTGCCCGCCGCTCTCCCGGCCGGCGCCAGCCCCTTGGACGGCGTCGAAATACGCCCTTCCGCCACGGATCCTTACAAGCTCGCGCTGAATGATTCCGAACGCGGCGTCTGGCTTTGCCAGGGCAACAGCCTCGAGATCCTCGACGCCCTTGCGGCGCGTCATCCCGACGGAATCTTCGACATGATCTTCGCTGACCCGCCCTACTTTCTCTCCAACGGCGGCATCACCTGCCATGCCGGACGCATGGTCAAGGTCGACAAAGGCGACTGGGACAAGTCTCGTGGCGCCGAGCTAAATCACGAGTTCAATACCGAGTGGCTCCGACGTTGCCAAAAGGTGCTCCGCCCGAACGGCACCATCTGGATCACCGGCACCAGCCACGTGATCTTTTCCGTGGGCTACGCGCTCCAACAGCTCGGGTTCAAGATCCTGAACGACATCGCCTGGGAAAAACCCAACCCGCCACCGAATCTGTCGTGCCGATATTTCACGCACTCCACCGAGACCGTCCTGTGGGCCGCCCGCAGTGAGAAGAGCAAGCATTGTTTCAACTACCCGCTGATGCGCCAGATCGCGGGTGGGAAGCAGATGAAGAACGTCTGGCGCATGGCCGCCCCGCGCACGGAAGAGAAAAAGTTCGGCAAACACCCCACGCAAAAGCCCGTTGCCTTGGTGGAGCGTTGCATCCTCGCGTCCACTCGTGAGGGCGATCTCATCATGGATCCGTTCCACGGCGGCGGGACCACCGCCGTGGCGGCGCTGCGGACGCGGCGACGTTGCCTCGGCGTCGACCTCGATGACGTCAACGTCAAGTTGGCGGTGCGCCGTGCTGAGAACGAACGACAGTTGTTTTCGAATCCGGCCAACCCTGGTGGCTCAACTCTCACGGAGGTCTCATGGCGGGACGCGCGAATGCCGTCGTCAGCGGCGACGAGTTAGCCAAGGCGGTGGCCGAAGTCGGCCGCAGCCTCGGCCTTGAAGCCCGCGAACAGGTCCGGGTCGCACGCCGTATTTGGGGCGCGGTCCGATTTATCGACGTCGTGCTGATTCAGCCGGTTTCGCGCAAGACGCTTGGGCTCGAGTGTAAGTACCAAGGCACCACAGGCACTGCTGAGGAAAAAATCCCCGCCACCATTCAGGATATCGCCGCCTGGCCCATTCCGGGTCTGGTGGTCTTTTCCGGCACCGGGTTCACCGAAAACATGCGGTCATTCCTCATCTCCACCGGCAAAGCCGTCGAATTCGATGAGTTGAAACCCTGGTTGTGTCTTTACTTCGGGCTGCCTTTGGAAGTACGCGGCGGCGAATCCTGACGGTTGCTCGACCATGACCAAGTTCGCGGCCTTGTTCCACGCAGCACCCCAAGTTTGACCGACGCACGTTGCGACGCTCGCTCGTCCGGATTCATGCGAGTTGTCGGGAAAACAACGGATGCAACGCCCGCGTATTCTCGTTGCCTTGGTTCCACCGGAACGGTCAACTCGCCCGCACCGGACGCTACCCCGTGGGATCGTGGTCGTGACACGTTCCCCGAACGGATCCGGTACCAGGCAGATTTGCCTGCGGGTTTTAAGGCTCAAACCTTCATGAAAAAACTGACCACGTTTCTTGCTACCGCCATCGTCATCACTGTGGCCTCCCCTCCGTTGTTCGCGCCCGTGGGCACGGACCCAGAGCCGGTCCCCGAGACCGGAAGCACCCTGGCCCTGCTCGGCGTCGCCTTGGGCGGGATTCTGGCTCTCCGCAAAGTATTCACCGGCCCCTGGCGGTAAACGGACTCCAGTTCCATCGATCTACGCGGGCGCTGGAGAAAATCGTCGCCAATAAACGAATCCGGCGGGCCGAGTTCAAGCGTGGCGTTGACGACGCTCTGACGGCCCACGCGGTTGTCACCGCCAAAGCCAAGTGATCAATGGCGCAAAGGCCAGGCTCGGGAGGTAGTCAGCCACCTCGAATTTTTTCAACTCAAGGATGATCATCGCGACGCAGAACACGAGCAGACCGGCGGTAGCGTTGATCGACATCATCAGCGTTGGATCATGGAGTTGCGGTGCGATAAATCGGGCGACAAGCGAAATTGTCCCCTGATACGCCACCACCGGGATGGCTGAGCAGATCGCCCCCCAACCGAAAGTTCCGACAAACGCCATCGTGGCCAGGCCGTCCATTAACGCCTTTGCTCCCAGCACCTGCCAGCGGCCGATCAACCCATCCTGAATCGCGCCGAGGGTCGCCATCGGACCAACGCAAAACAGCAGGGAACAGGTGATGAAGCCGTCGCTCCAACGGGGCGACTGGATTGCCGAGGTGGCGTCGCTGAACTTCTTTCGGGCATACTGTCCGAGTCGATTCAAACTCTTCTGCAGGCGGAGCACGCGTCCCGTCAGACGCCCGAGGGTCAGCGCCAGCACCACGATGGTGATTTGTTTCAGGACGAGAAGGGCGCTCCCGCCGCCCAGGTTGTCCCAGGTGGTTTTAAGCCCGATAAAGATGACGAGGACGCCGAGCAGGCCTTTGATTGCGGTCTGTGCCGGGACGGTGAGCTGACGTTTCACGACGAGGCCGAGCACGCCGCCGATCAGAATAGCCAGCGCGTTCAGAATCGTGCCTGTCATGCCCGTCATGTAGGTCCACCATGCCGGCCTGTGCGCGGGCTTCGCGAGGAAAAACTGGGACTCGGCGCGGTTAAAGTTCGTGGTTGCAAAAGGATCAATGACCCGGCATCTTCTCGGTCCCTTGGTTCGGGGCGTAGCGTAGCTTGGCTAGCGCGCTTGTTTCGGGTACAAGAGGTCGTGAGTTCAAATCTCACCGCCCCGACCATCTTTTGTTGGAGTATTTCGCCATCCGGTTGCACGCCCCCCCCGAGTTCCCCTAACGGAATCCTAACACGATGTACCCATGCCAAGACCCAGAACAGCGTTCCCGGTGGAGGTAAAATCCGGTTCCGCGGTGGTAAAAATTTACAAGGTTCGGAACAAGGGCCGCGACAGCTTCACTCTTTCCTACTTCGCGGACGGCCGACGCCGGCTCAAGATGTACGCCAACTTCGAGGAGGCTCGCCTCGAGGCCAGTTCGAAGGTCAACGCCTTGGCCAAAGGCGAACTGGACGTTCTCCACCTGTTACATCATCAAGAAGGATGATCAAGGACGCGGCGAGCGGGGAATCTTGACGGGACAGGAGTTCCAGTTGCGCTTTGAGGAACCCAAGGAATCAGAATTAACGCCGGCGCAGCGGCAATGGATGACGAGATATCTGGACGCATTCGAAAAGGCGCACTTCGGGCAGGGTTTTCGCGATCCGGCAACCGGTTACCCGGCCTACCTGGACGTGGAATCCTTCGTCGATTTTCATTGGCTGGTCGAAGTGGCGAAGAACGCGGACGGTTACTGGTACAGCCAGTACATGCACAAAGATCGCGGCGGCAAGCTGGCGATGGGTCCTGTGTGGGACTGGGACAACGCCTTTGCCAATCCGTTCTTCGGCCCACATGCCACCAACGGCTGGCGATTCGAGGCCGCAATGGACCCGGACTACACTTGGTATCGGCGGTTGTTCGAAGACCCCGATTTTCTCCAGCGCTACGTGGATCGCTGGAGCGAGCTGCGGCCGAATCTTTTGTCCGCGACCAACGTCGTCGCGTTGATCGACCGAATCACGGCCGGGTTGGAAGGGCCATTTCAGCGCAACGCGAACCGGTGGGAGAAAAGCGGTGCCAATGCACCGCTTCGCGCGCGCTACGGGCTGACCTTCGCGGGCGAGGTTCAATCGCTGAAGAGCTGGCTGACGAGCCGTTTGCTTTGGATTGACAGCCAGGATTATCCAAGGCCGGTCGTGCATGTTGCGTCCCAGACCAACGGTACCAAGCGAATCTCGATGGCCAGTCTGGCTGGGCGGGTTTACTACACTCTGGACGGCGCAGACCCGCGGGCGCCCGGCAGTGTACCGTCACGAACAGCGACGGAGTATCGCGGCCCGGTGGAGACGACGAATCAATTGGTCACGATCCGTGCCCGAAGTGAGTATGGACTCTGGAGTGCGCCTGTCACGGTGGTAACCAAGTAGCATTGGTAAGCTTGGGAGTCAGCCGGCACGGCTTTGGTGCTCAGTTTTCCGTCGTCGATTCGTCGTTCAGGAGGTCGAGATACTTTTTGTAGGTGTAAATGCGGGCGTAATTGCGGCCCGTAATTTCGCGGACAATGCCAACCGTTTCCAGACGTTCCAGTCCGGCCGTGACGGTCGGGACACTGAGGCTCAGTTCTTTGCTTGCCGTTGCGATTGAGACAACGGGCTGAGCTTGCAGTAGTCGATGGAGCCGCAGCGCGGAGCCGGCGGCCTTGCCGAGCGACTGAATGCGCTTCTTGTCGGCGGCCGCGAGCTTCATGAGATTGCGCGCCGTTTCCGCCGCCTGGCTGGCCGTCGTCGCCACGCCGGTCAGAAAGAAGCGCAGCCAGGCTTCCCAGTCTCCCGTCAGCCGGACAGACTGGAGGAGGTCGTAGTATTGCTGGCGGTGCTGCTTGAAATAGAGGCTGAGGTAGAGCAACGGCTCGCTCAACACCCCGTCCGCACAGAACAGGAATGTGATCAACAACCGTCCCAATCGCCCGTTGCCGTCCTGAAAAGGGTGAATCGTCTCGAACTGAACGTGGGCCAACGCAGCCTTGATCAGCAGCGGCGTCTTCACCGGGTCGTTGTGAAGGAACTTCTCCAGTGCGCCGAGGCAGTCCAGAAGGTGGTCGGGAGGCGGTGGAACGAAGACGGCATTGCCGGGCCGGGTGCCGCCGATCCAGTTCGGAGACGTGCGGAACTCGCCTGGCGCCGTCTTGGCGCCGCGTCCCTTTTTGAGCAGAACTCCGTGGATTTCCTTGAGCAACCGCAGGGAAATGGGGAGCTCTTTCAGTCGCTTCAAACCGTAGGTCATGGCGGCGACATAGTTGGAGACTTCCTGAACGTCGTTCAGCGGCACGCCGGCCACGCCTTCGTTCTCAAACAGCAGCAGGTCGGAGAGGCTGGATTGGGTTCCTTCGATTTGCGACGACAGCACCGCTTCCTTGCGGACATACGAGTAGATGAAAAGCATCGGGTCCGGCAGAACGGTGGTGAGGCCGTCGAGACGTCCCACGGCGAGCATCGCTTTCTCGATCAGTTCTTGGAGGTCGGCATCCAACTCCAGCGGCGGGTCGGGTGGCAGAGGTTTTGGAACGAAAGCGCGGGCCTTTTCCGCTCCGGCGGAAGGGAGAGGGACATAGTAGCCGGTAGGGCCGCGGATCATTGTTCGTTGAGGATGAAGTTTTAATTTCAGCGCGCTGAATTAAATGTTTAATGGTTTTCCTTTAATTTGGAAGGAGGGAATTCAAGTTTCAATATTTGACACACTTCACGACTGCGGCGGGGGAGAGGGTGGTTTCGACTCGCGCCAGCGAAGTCGGAACCGGGTGAGGTCGTCCGCGGTTCATCGGCTTGTGGGCACAAGGCTGGAACTTTTGAAAGATCCCCCTGCCCGTGCACCCACACCCGATACGCCGGCAACACCTCCTTCATCGACACCGTCTCCTCCGCCACCCGCTGCGCCCCGGCCACCACCACCCGCAATCCCTCCTTCGCCCGCCTCTTCCCCGCCATCGCCTCCCCATACCCGCTCCACCGATACTCCCCAGGTTCCTCCACCACCTTTATTTGTGTTTGTGTCCGTTTATTTGAAACCTGAAACCTAACCTTCGCTCTGCACTCAATGTGTCGACTGGGACTGCCGATAGCGTCATCAGCCCCTCTCCGGAGCAATCATGGTTCAAGAATGTTTTAGAGAGCGCCTGTAACGCCGTCCGTACGACTGCGTCATCGGGCCTGACGGACGCGACGCAATCGTTGACCAGGAGGGCATCACCAAGCGTGTGGGCATGGCCGGACGGCGAGGGCTGGGTAGACGGTTGAGAACAAGAATCTTATGTTGAAGCAGACGGGCGGGGCGGGGCGGCGGACTGGCCGCTGGGTTTGGGTGTTCGTGGGTTTGATCGCGACGGGGGTGCAGGGGCTGCAAACGGCCCGTGCGCAGAGCGATTTTGGGGATGCGCCCCAGAGCTATCTCACCACCGCGGCTGTCGGCGGCCCCTTTCACATTATCAGCCCCAATCTCCGGCTGGGAGCGTCCGTCGACGGTGAAGCCGATGGCAGCCCTGGAGTTCTGGCTCTCGGCGACGACACGGCGGGGAGCAGCGACGAGGATGGCGTTCAGATCTACTCGTCGGCTCCGGACCGGATCGTCGGCCTGCAGATCGGCGCCTGGTCGCAACTGCAAATCATGGTGCATCGGGTCCCGGCGACGCTCGGGGCCTATTTGAACGTCTGGATCGATTTCAATCGGGACGGAGATTTCGCCGACGCGAACGAGCGGGTGAAGACGAACGTGTTGGTTTTCAACGGCCTTCAGGAACTGGGTTTCTTCACGCCGTTGACGGCCACGCCGGGTCCGACCTACGCGCGGATCCGCTTGGGCGACCTGGCGCTGGCTCCGGCGGTCGGTGTCGGCATAGGCGGGCTTGGAGGTCTCGGCGAGGTGGAGGACTATCGGGTTGAGCTGACCGATCCATCGCCCGCGACCAACGTGCAGGTGACGGAGCGTCACGGCCAGCGTTGGATCACATGGCAGTTCACCCCCGCCACGGCGGCCCAGGTCTACGAAGTGTATTGGTCGCCGATTCAGTTGGGCTCGACCATCGGAGCCAGCTTGGTGGCGCGGCTTTTTCCGGATGACTACTGTGGCCCGCGGCTGGTGCGGCAGCTCAACGACGCGTTCGGCGCGGCCGCCAACGCAAACTTCACCATTCCCAATGCCGTCGGCGCCGCGACCACCACGCTGGCGGCCAACCGCGGGCTTTGCGTGCAGACGATCCGCACTTCGATCGCTCCCGGCTATTATGCCGTCGTTCCGCGCGGCACGACCCTCGTCACGGCCGCCAATCGCAGCGCCCAGGTGCCCATCAGCGTGATCAGCGCCTTCGAAGACGATCGGCCGCGCCCCATCCTCCAGCAGACCGCCGTCGTCAACGGCGGGAATCATCGGGTCAGCTTCTACACCTTTTGGGTGGACGGTGACGACAATCCGAATGCCGGCCGGTTGGATTTTCCATTGATGGGGAATTCAGCGCGGCGCGGGGTGCCGCACCATTTCATGCTGGTGGCCCCGGTTCCGGCGCCGACGAACGGCCCGCAGCCGCTGGTGTTTTCGTTGCACGGGGGCAACGGGTCCGCGAACCACTGGTTTCCCGGGGGCACGACCTGGAACCGCGAAGGCGGCCATCTGAACGAGGGTTATTCGGTTGGGTTGGAGGATCAGATTCCGCAGATTGTGCGCGGCCGGCCCGAGGCCATCACCAGTCGTTGGCTGGGCTGGGTGTCAACCTGGGATCCGTTCGAGAACACGCCGCCGTTGCCGGCTGACAATGAACGGATTCAGCCCTACACGTTGACCCGGCTGAACTGGGTGAAGGATTGGCTGATCAACCGGTCTGGTCTTGACCTCGACAGCGCACGGGTTTCAGTCCGCGGCATGAGCTTGGGCGCGGTGGGCGCGATGCTCTGGGCGCACACGTTTCCCGACCAGTTCTCCCATCTCACGATGCACGTTCCGCCGCTGCATTGGGGCCACATCTGGCCCGATCGCGAGCCGCTCTACGGCACGGACGATCAAAATCTGCGGATCGAGGGCCTGACCAATGCCGCCGGAAACCTGCTGCGGTTCCGGGACACCATGTCCCTGCCGAACAGCCTGGCGGCTGGCAAAGAGCCCCCGCCGACCAAGATCTACTCGGGCAAACGCGACGAGTGGTGGTCGATCGATTACGAAGGCGACTTCGTGCCGGACACACTGCAGGACATCCAGGAGGCGGATCTGGCGGTGAACGCTTTGGGCGT
This sequence comes from Limisphaerales bacterium, assembly GCA_044230345.1. GTDB lineage: Bacteria > Verrucomicrobiota > Verrucomicrobiia > Limisphaerales > JADJPG01 > JBGARF01. The sequence goes on along the minus strand of JBGARF010000003.1, from coordinate 73,455 downwards.
GCAGTTCTGGTGGGATCAACGGCCGCACGAAGTCGAGGCCTGGACGCTGGCGGAAGCGGGTAACCCGCCCGGGAACTGCCCTAACTACACCGCCGCCGATTTCTGGATTCCCACCGTGGCAACGCAAACCCGGCGCGACGATGCCGAAGCCCATTTCCGGTTCCGCAACGACCAATCGTTTCCCGCCTTCTTCCTTTTGCAGTCGAACGTGCAGATGCATGACGACCCGGGCACGGTGGAGTACAACGGCGTGCCTTTCCAGCAACTCACTGAACGGGAAGGCGCGCCCTACCAAGGCGTCAACGATCCATGCAACCCGGGCTTGCCGGTTGTGACTGGCGATCGTCGCGGCACCTGGGGCGGGTATTTCGACTGGTTCACCGACGACGGTCCGGAAGCGCCGCGCGACGAAATCCGGCAGTGGGCCACGTCGGTCACACTCGTCAATGGCGTCGACGCCGGCGGCCGGACCGTGGCCGCGATCGACAACGCGCCGACCAACATGCTTGCCGCGCGTCTCAGCATTCGTCGCGCACAACGTTTCAAGCCCGATCCGGGCACCGCCTTGCTCTGGATGGCCGCCAGCCGCACGTCCGGTCAGGTGACCCAATCCGGCACTGAAGCGGTCGGTTCCCAGGGTGCCATTCGGCTGCCTTCCATCGCCGTGCCGCGATTGCCCGCGGTCGCCCGCGTGCTGGTGGCCACGCACGCCGATTTCGGCGATGCGCCCACGAATTACCCCGTGACGGTGGCCGAGAACGGCGCCTATCACGCGTCCGACTCCGCGCTTCGCCTCGGGGCCACGCGCAATATTGAGACCAATGGCGTGCACAGCACCAATGCCCTGTCCGCCGTCGAAGGCGACGACGGCCTGCTCGGCCCTTCCATCTGGCGGCGCGGCGAGTCCGTCACGGTTCGCATCGTGGTGAATCAGCCGTGTCGTCTCGATGCCTGGGTGGATTGGGCCCAGAACCTTCGCTGGGTGGGCGGTCCCGCTGATGCGCTGGACAATGTGGCCGCCTCCCTGCCCCTGCAGGCCGGCACAAATGTGCTGGTCCTCGCCGTGCCGGCCACGGCGACGCTGGGAACCACCTTCGCACGCGTCCGCGTCAGCACCGCCGGCGGCTTGGCGCCCACGGGTCCCGCGCTGGACGGCGAGGTTGAGGACTATCCGATCATCGTGGCCGACCCGGTTCCGGGCCCGACGATCACGTTCGTCACCAATGCCGCCAGACGCCGCGTGGCACGCTGGCCGGGCGACGCCAATTACTCGTCCCAACTCGAGCACAGCCGCAATCTGGAGGACTGGTTTCCGTTAGACATTCCGACGCCGGAAGTGAATGGGATCATGTCTCTGGAGATTCCCCTGCCACTGCTCGACGACGATGAGCACTTTTTCCGGCTTGCCCGCACGCCACGGGTCACCTCGCTCATCCCGACGTTTCCGGGCCGTTATCCGGATCAAAGTTTCGTCCACGCCAATGTGGGCCGGCGCTATTTGCTTCAGATTCCGCAGGGCTGGAACACGTCGACCAACTGGCCGCTCGTGCTCGTCCTGCCCGGGCACAGCCAGTCGCTCGACGAATTCATCGGGCTGCATCAGGAGTTGCTGTTGAACGCCAGCACGAACGGCTGGATTCTGGTCATGGCGGAAGCGACGACCGGCGCGGACTCCTATCGGTGGTTCCCGTATGCCCCGCCGGCGGCCGGACAGCCCTACATCGACGACGCGGCCTACCTGGAGGCGCTAGTCAACCATTTCCAAGCCTCAACGCTGAACGTCAACCCGCGCCGCATCTACGGTGCGGGCTTCTCGAATGGCGGTTCCATGATCCACTACCTCGCCAGCCGGACCAACCATCCCTTTGCCGCCTTTGCCATCATGGAAAGTGGCACGCCGTTCATGGAGTTTTATCCCGCGCCGTATGATCGGTTGAACCCGGAGGCTGGCACCAATGTCGTCAGCCGCATCGACCTGCCCTGGCAGCCCCGGCCGGTCCTGCTTATGAACATGGCCACCAGCGTGCCCTGGCCGTTCGAAGGCCGCGGCAGCATCACGAATTCTCATTTTCGCGGCGCACGGGAAAACGTCTCACGCTGGACTCAGGCCAACGGCTGGGGCCGCCCCGTCACCAACGGGCTCGGCGTCATCTCACCGCCGCCGGCCTTGATCTCGTCCACCTCCAACTTCGTGGCCGCGGGCAACGCCCGAGCCCGAGTGACCTACGAAGACATCCGTCCCGACCACAACTGGCCGACCAATCTCGTCGCCAACGGCTGGAGCCTGTCCAATGCCATGCGATTCCCCTATGTGGGCTTGGTTGGCACCAATGTGATCGATCAGCGTTTGCCTGCGTGGGTTCGGACCAACTTTCCCCATACCGTTTCGCCGGATCCAGTCACCCCCACCATCCACGTGCGTGTCGACGCCGGCACCATGACCACCGAGATCTGGCGGGCCGCCCCGGTCAACCGCACCAACGAAGTCATCTTCATCGGGCTCAGCGACGGCGGACACCAATGGCCCACCGCCGCCGATCGCCTGCCGTTCAACGCCAGCGTCGAAGTCCTTCGGTTCTTCGATGCGCACTGACGTTGCGTGAGCGTCGTCCATGGCTCAGCGCCGCGCCTCGGGAACTGGCGGTGGTTAAAACCGGATGGCCAGCGAGAGCGTGACGCTGTGGGTCCGGGTGCCGTCGATTTTTGCTTCGAGCTGGTCGAACTTCCGGTCGGTCGTGCCCAGGTATTGGTAGGCCAATCCCAGCGCGATTGCGGAGGAGAGTTCGTAACGACAGCCGATCGTGCCCTGCCAGGCCAGACCGAGATCGTCATCGCTCTTGTCCACGAAGTCGTAATCCACGAGCGTTGTCTGCACGCCGCCAAAGCCCGCTCCGATGAAGGGGCGCAGACGTGTTCCCGTGGGAATTTGATAGGTGAGCGTGCCCAGGAAGGGCGTTTGGTAGAGGCCCGCGTCGCTCGTCCAGACCCCGACGCCTTGCAGGGTGGTGAAATTGAAAATAAACCCGGTCTCGAAGCCCACGGACAAATGTTCAATGACCTCAAAACTGAGGCTGGCGTCGAGACGGGCGCCGGGATCGAATTTAATGCGCCCGCTCTCGTAGTCGTCGTAACCGACCAGGTGCGTGCTTTCGACGAAGGAGGGCCCCACGTTGGCCGCGGCATGAAACCGGCCGGCCAACCATGATTCGACGGCGGCGGCTGAAGCGTTGGCTGTGGCGAGCGCGCTGAGGGCGACGACGACGGGCCAAGTCTTGAACGGGATCATCGTTCCGAGGCGGAAAGGTTGCATCGGGTCGTTTTGCGCCGGATTCGAACCGCTGGCAACTTGGATTTTCCAAACCCTTGCCACGGCCCCACCTTGCTTACTTGGCCCGCGCCCACGGCGTCGCGGCCCCGATCCCCGCGTAAAAATCGTCTGGCCGCGGATGCACGCTGATAAACTCGGATAAAACGGGGTATTCCTCGAAGGTGACAACTTGAGCCATCATCTACAGGCGATCGTCCATCCGAACACTTAATCCTAAATGGAGCAGTTGCCCGCGCCGGAATCTGCGCAAGGTCCTGGCGGGAAAGCCGCTCTGCCCTCCTCGACGTATCACCTTTCGGATACGCCTCGTCGTGCATCGCGGATTTCTCGCTCAGGCCTTTGCGCATCTTCGGCACGCTCAACTGCTCCATTTAGGTTAATCGAACCCGAAATATCCGCGTGGATCTGGGTTTATCTGCGGTTCCCAAATTCGGGTCAGCGCGGTTGCACCTGATCTTGGATCATGGGTTCGCGGCTTGTCTCGGGGCGGACGGCTTTGGTACTTTTCGCACGCTGACTAACGCGCATATGAGAACATTCCTTCTGACCCTCGCCCTGATCACGGCCGTGACGCTTTCTGCCCCGGCGGCCGACAAGCCCATGAAATCGAACAAGCTCGTGCACATGGTGTCGTTCAAATTCAAAGCCTCCGCCCAGCCGGCGCAGATCGATGCGGTGGTCGCGGCCTTTGGGGCGCTACCGAAAAAGATCAAGGAGATCAAAAGCTACGAGTGGGGCACCAACGTGAGCCCGGAGAAGCACGACAAGGGCTTTACTCACGGATTTATTCTTACCTTCAAAACGGCGGCCGATCGTGATGCCTATCTTGTGCATCCAGAGCATCAGGCCTTCGGCAAACTCGTGGGCCCGGTGTTGGAAGATGTTTTCGTGATCGACTACTGGGCGCAGAAGTAGGGCGCGCGCTTTCGCCTTCGCTTGGAGCGGCGGCGGAGTGAATCCGCCGCCCGCCGCCGAGTCGGTCTTGCCAGATGTTCGCGCGGACTTGCCCGCAGCGCGGACCGGAGACGGTGCCCGCTGGGTTCGTTCGGGCGCCGCCGATGCCATCCGCTGCGTGTCTCGCGATGGTGGGATCTGCGGTCCGCGCTCCGAGGTGCGGTTCATGGGGATCCTTCACGAGTTCCGAATCCGTGCCCACTGGTCATGAACAGGGGTGCATCAAGCTCATAAGCAGGGTGCTCGCATTGATTTATGATCGCAGTTCCGTGGGGTCTATCTTTTACCCGCCATCTTTCACCTGGGTTTTGGGCCACGGACGCTGGAACCTCGAGTCCTGGCCCTTCGTGTGCGCGCCGGTTCGATCCCTACCAACCGTCGGAAGATGCCGTCTTTGGTAAAAGATGGGGGGGTAAAAGATGGGCTTTTGAGCGTTCCTGGCTGGTGTTCCCGATCGGGCTTGATGCAGCCCTTTCGTCATGAACCGTGGGTGGTTCCACCTCACCCGGTTCGGGTCTCCGCGTCGCGAACCTCCCGGCCGGGCTCAATCCCGCCAGCATTGGAAGACGAACGCGGGCGGCAGGTTGCGCCATACCACGGAAGTCACTTTCACGCGGGAGAAGTGGCGCATGAGTCGTTTGCGGAAGCGGAGCGAGGTGGGGAACCAGGCGGCGTGGAGATAGGCAAAGGCCACGAATTGGCCTCCGGGCGCGAGGCTTCGGAGCACGGCCTTGAAGATTCGGTTTTGGGTGGGCGGCAGCATGCTGCCCCAGGCCAGGCAGCTAATGATGCAGTTCGCCTTTTGCCGGCCGACGTGGGTGGAGAGATTCTCGGCTGAGTCGTGCACGATCTCGGCGCCGGGGAACCGGCGTCGAAGCAGCTGCACGTTCATCGGATGAATCTCGATGGCCACAAAGCGCCCGCGGTTTTTCACCCGCTGGATCATCACTTCCGTGATCACGCCGGTGCCGGCGCCGAGTTCGACGACGGTATCGCCGGACTTGAGATCGCAGCTGTCGGCCACCTTGCGGGCGAGGGCGGCGGAGCTGGGCCAGACGGCTCCGATGGTGAACGGTTCGCGGACGAAAGCACCGAGGAAACGCAGCCGGGAGTTGAGGTCGGCCATGCGCCCGTGTTTCTGCTTGGCGTTGGCGCCATTGGCGCCATTGGTGCCATTTGGCCCGGTGGCGCCGGAGGTTTGGCGGCGTGCGCGGCGCTGGCGCCGCGAGGCGGGACGTTCACGTTCGATGACTGCGTGAGACATGATGTTGTTTACGATCGTGGCTTTGGCTAAGCCTTGAATGTTTCCCGCACGAATTCCCGGCTCCTCCGGTGGTTCTCCACGACTCCCCTGGTGATTTTGGTTCCGGCCTCCAGAGCCAGCTCGACCGTATAATAGGGCGCGAGCCGTCGTTTTCTCGCCACCATCGCAATCGCGGCGTAGTCGATGTCGCCCGGCGCCAAATCCTCCCACCAGATCTTTTCGCGGCTTTGCCGCAGATGCCACGACACCACCCGGTCTCCGTAGGCACTCAGGGCCTCCACCGGCATGACCCCGCCGCGAAACACCCAGTGCACGTCGTAGCAAAAGTCGACCAGCCCGGCCGGGTTCGAGCGGAAGTTGTGATGGAACTCCCGCGCCTGGCTGCGCATTTCGGGCGTGTGATGATGAACGCCCAGCCGCACCCCCAACGCCTTGAGGCCAATTCCCAAGCGGCGCAGCGCCGCTGCCTGCGTGTTCAGCTCGGCCTCCGTCTTCTCGCGGCCGATGGGGTCTGGATTGCAGTTCAGGATAAAGAACCCGGCCTGACGCGCGGCCTTCGCGGCCGTCAACAGGCGGGCCACGGTTTCGTCGACCTTGTCCGCATCGTGCAGCGGCCCGCCCGTGTAGAGGCTTACCGGCCGCAGACCCTTGGCGCGCAGCTGATCGGCGAAACGTTGGTTATTCTCCGGCGTACTCGCGTCGAGCGAACCTTCCGCGTAGTCGTAGCCGCAGTCGCGAATGGCGGCGAGCGCCTCGTCGAGGTGCTGGTCCAGCGAGCGGCCTTCGCGGCCGTAATACTGGCCCCAACCGTAGAGCTGGGTTCCAACCAGCGGACCGGTGCCGGCTCGGCCGTGGCCGTGGGCCATCGTGCCACAGCCGGTTGCAAGCGTCCCCAAGCCGGCGGCTGCGGCGGTGGCCGTCGCAGCCGAGGCAAGGAACTGGCGCCGGTTCACCGGTCGCTTAGCGATGGAACGACTTGGTGAAATCTTCATCGGACACCGTTTGGACTTTCTTCTCGAACTTTGATTCAGCGATCAGTTGCGCCAGCTTTTCCGCGAAGGCCGCCCCGCTCATGGGCAGCTCCACCGTCTGGCCGAGCAGCGAGGAATAAAGCATCACGTTGGCCAGCTCGACCGAGTGCAAGCCATCCGCGCCCGGCACCAGCAGGGGAACCCCATCGAGGATGGCGTCCACAAAGTTTTGCATGAGGATCGCGTGCGGGGCGTTGGCGTTCTCAATCGGAATCTCCACGTTCCAGACGTCGGGTTTGGCAAAGCCCGTGCGCGCGCTCCGGCTGAACTCGATCATGTCCGCCTCATTGCGCGTAAACTGGAGCCGGTTGTTTTCGAGGACCACCTTTCCCCGCGTGCCGACGATCTCGAAGCGGTTCGTGCCGGGGGCTTCGCCGGTGCTGGACAGAAACACTCCGGTCGCCCCGTTCTTCCATTCCAGGTAGACCGTGACGCTGTCCTCGACCTCGATTGGATGATAGCGGCCGATCTGGCAGAAACCGCGCACGCGAGCGGGCATTCCGACCAGCCACTGCAGGGTGTCGAGTTGGTGCAGGCACTGGTTGAGCAGCACCCCACCGCCTTCGCCCTTCCACGTCGCGCGCCAGCCGCCGCTCGCGTAGTAGGCATCGGTTCGGTACCAGTCGGTGATGATCCAGTTGACCCGCACGATTTCGCCCAGTTCGCCGGACTGAATCAGCGTTTGCATCCGGGTGTAGCGCGGTTCAGTTCGGAGTTGGAACATGGCTCCGAACACCAGCTTTGGGTGGCGGGCCGCTGCCGCAATCAACCGCTCGGCATCGGCCTTGTGCGAGGCGATGGGCTTTTCCACCATGACATGCAACCCCGCGTTCAGCGCGGCTTCGCCCTGAGCCGGATGCTGCGGGTGCGGTGTGGCGACGAGGAGCGCGTCGACGGCCCGGGATTGAATGAGCTGACCGACGTCGCCGAAGACCTGCACTCCACGGGCTTTGTAACCTTCCAGCTTCTGGGGCGAGGTGCTGCAGACGGCGGTCAACGCAGCCCGGGAAACTTTTCCCGCCAGCAGATAGTCGGCATGAAATTTTCCGATGTTGCCCAGGCCGACGATGCCGATGCGGATGCTCATGTCTTGTTGCTGAAGGTGGATGCGCTCGGCGGCTGTTGCGGGTTAGAGGAGGGTGGCCTGAGGGGTCGCAGTGGCTCCGGGTTGGAGGCCGAGCTTTCGGTAGCTGATCTCAGTGGCGACGCGGCCTTGCGGCGTTCGTTTGAGGTAACCTTCCATGATGAGGTAGGGCTCGTAGACCTCCTCGAGGGTGTCCGGTTCCTCGCCTACCGCCACCGCCAGCGAGTTTACTCCCACTGGCCCGCCGCCGAACTTGACGATCAACGTCTCCAGGATCCGCTTGTCCATCTCGTCGAGACCGTTCTCGTCGATCTCCAGCATGGCCAAGGCTTGATCCGCAATGGCCGCGGTGATCCGGCCGTCGCCGCGCACCTGGGCATAGTCCCGGACGCGCCGGAGCAGGTTGTTGGCGATGCGCGGCGTACCGCGGCAGCGCCGGGCGATCTCCCGCGCACCGGTCTCCTCGGTCTCGATGTTCAAGAGGCGAGCCGACCGGACGACGATCTTTTCCATCTGCGTGACGTCGTAGTAGTCGAGTCGCTCCCGAACTGGAAACCGCGTCAGCAAAGGCGCCGTCAGGAGTCCGCTGCGGGTGGTTGCACCAATCAGGGTGAAACGAGGCAGATTCAGCCGCACGCTTCGCGCGTTCGGTCCCTGATCGATGATGATGTCCAGCTTGAAGTCCTCCATCGCCGGATAGAGATACTCTTCAATCGTCTTTTGCAGCCGGTGGATTTCGTCGATGAAGAGGACATCGCCTTCTTCGAGGTTGGTCAGCAGGCCGGCCAGGTCACCCGCTTTTTCGATGGTCGGGCCGCTGGTGGATTTGAGATTGGCGCCCATCGCCTTGGCGATGATGTTGGCGATGGTGGTTTTGCCCAGCCCCGGCGGGCCGCTGAGCAGGATGTGGTCGAGGGCTTCGCCGCGCTGCTGGGCTGCCTGGACCGAGATTTCGAGCCGCTCCTTGACCTTGGCCTGCCCGGTGAAGTCAGAAAACAGCGACGGACGCAGCGTCATTTCCAACGCCGCGTCCGGCTTCGTCAACACGTCCGAAATCATCCGCTCGGCCATCGCCCCTTAGCTTGGTCGAGCGGAGCGGACGCGACAAGGATGGATTTTGCCGCCTGAAGAAGCGCTGGTCGGGCCTCGTCGATCTCCCCAGAAATCATCAACGAACGGCGGCGGCCACCTGTCGAGGCCGGTCCTTTGACGGTCCTGGTCGTCGTTCGCCGAGCAAATGCGCATGAAACATCAGATTCCCGCCCGCCTCCAAGGGCCCCTCGGATTCGTCGGAGCGCTGTTGGCCGCGTGTCTCCCCCTGGGAGGTCTCGCCGCCGACCTTGACCTGGCGAAGTTGCCGCCGCCCGACACGCGGACGGTGGATTTTGCCACCGACATTCAGCCCTTACTGGCGAAGAACTGTCTCCGCTGCCACGGAGCGGGCAAACAAGAGTCGGGCTTCCGACTCGACCGCCGGGCCGATGCGTTGAAAGGCGGGGAATTGTTCGCGGGGCGCGCCATCGTGCCCGGGAAGAGCGCGGAGAGCATCCTGGTCCAGGCCGTTGCCCACATTCATCCCGACCTCAAGATGCCGAAGAAGGGCGACCGTCTCTCCGCTGAACAGGTCGGCCTCGTTCGCGCCTGGATTGATCAGGGCGCGAGCTGGCCGGAATCGGCGGTGACGAGTGCTGGCGTCGACCCGTCGAAGCATTGGGCTTTCAAGGCGCCCGTCCGCCCGGGTCTTCCCTCCGTCTCGGATCGGAAATGGCCCCGGACGCCGGTCGACCATTTCATTTTGGCCCGCCTCGCGACCGAAAAGCTCAAGCCATCGCCTGAAGCCGACCGGGTCACCCTGCTGCGCCGTCTGCACCTGGATCTGACGGGGCTGCCTCCGACGGTGGCCGACGTCGACGCGTTTCTCGCCGACAAGTCGTCCGACGCTTACGAAAAGGCGGTGGAGAAGCTGCTGGCGTCGCCGCACTATGGCGAACGGTGGGGTCGGCACTGGTTGGACGCGGCGCGCTATGCGGACAGCGACGGGTATGAAAAGGACATGTCGCGGGAGATGTGGCCGTATCGCGACTACGTGGTCAGCGCGTTCAACCGCGATCTTCCCTATGACCGGTTTGTCATCGAGCAGTTTGCCGGTGATCTCTTGCCGGACGCCGCGCAGGATCAGTTTGTGGCCACGGGTTACCTGCGCAACTCGATGGTCAACATGGAAGGCGCCATCGACCCGGAGCAGTTTCGGATGGAGGCGATGTTCGACCGGATCGACGCCATTGGAAAGGGCGTGTTGGGGCTGACCATTCAGTGCGCGCAATGTCACAACCACAAGTATGACCCGATGACGCAGGAGGAGTATTACCGGATGTTTGCGCTCCTGAACAACGATCACGAGGCGCGGCCGGCGGTTTACGCACCGGATCAGCAGATGAAGATCTCGGAGTTGCGCCGGCAGATCGATGAGCTGGAGCAGGAGTTGCAGCATCGTTGGCCGGATTGGGAGCAGCGCATGGCGGCCTGGGAGGAATCGGTGCGGGGCGATCAGCCCGAATGGATTGTCATCCGGGACCTGCATTACGAGGGCGATCGTTCGCAGCGCTACGAGTTTCTCCCGGACGGCTCGTTGCTGGCCTGTGGCTATGCGCCGACCTACATGACTCAATGGTGGCGGACGACCAACGATCTCAGCGGCCTGACCGCCTTTCGGATCGAGCTGCTGAACGACCCGAGCCTTCCTTACGGCGGGCCCGGCCGCGCGTTTAATGGCACCTGCGCGTTGAGCGAGTTTTTCGTGGAGGCAGTTGACCTGAACGCGCCGACCAACAAGTCCAAGGCGATCTGGGCGAAAGCCTCGGCTGACTACAACCAGCCGAAACGTGCGTTGGAGGAGAATTTTACCGATCGCACCACGAACAGCCGGATGACCGGCCCGATCGAGTTTGCGATCGACGGCAGCGACAAGACCGGTTGGGGCATCAATGCGGGCCCGGGCCGGCGCAACCAGGAGCGCAAGGCCGTCTTCATGGCGGAAAAACCGCTGGGTTACGGCGCGAACACCTATTGGCGGATCGGGCTCCAGCAAACCTTGGGCGGCTGGAACAGCGACGATCACATGAACAACAACCTCGGCCGCTATCGCATCAGCGCCACTCGAGCCAAGGGCCCGGTCACCGCCGATCCGCTGCCGCGAAAAGTGCGCGAGATTGTCGCCGCCGGTGCCGCCAAGAACCGGTCCCGGGCCCAGCAGGCCGCCGTTTTTTCCTATTGGCGAACCACTGTGCCGGAATGGAGGGAGACCAATGACCGCATCGAAAAGCTGCGAGATCAGTGGCCGGAGGGCGCCACCAGCCTGACGTTGCTCGCGGGCAAGCAGCGGCCCACGTCGGTCCTTCGCCGGGGCGACTGGCTCAAGCCCACGCACGCCGTCACGGGCGGCACCCCGGCTTTTCTGCATGCGTTGCCGGCCGGCGCGGTGGGCCAGGGCAAGGATCGATTGGCGTTCGCCCGCTGGTTAGTCGATCGGAAATCGCCCACCACGGCGCGCGTTTTTGTGAACCGCGTGTGGCAGGCTTACTTCGGGGTTGGCCTCGTGGCGACGCCGGAAGACTTCGGCGTGCAGGCCGATGCGCCCAGCCACCCGGAATTGCTCGACTGGCTCGCGGTGGAATTCATGGAGCCCACGGTGAGGATTGGTCGCGCCGGAGCAAAGACCGAGCAGCCTTGGTCCATCAAGCATCTCCATCGCCTGATCGTGAACAGCGCGACCTATCGACAAAGCAGCCGCGTCACGCCCGAACTCCAGTCGCGCGATCCGTACAACCGCCTGCTCGCCCGCGGCGCGCGTTTCCGCGTTGAAGGTGAGATTGTCCGCGACATCGCGTTGTCGGTCAGCGGCCTGCTGAATCCGAAGCTTGGCGGACGCGCCGTCATGCCGAACGCACCGGAGTATCTGTTTCAGCCTCCGGCCAGCTACGCGCCGTTCCCGTGGAAAAACGAAGTGGGCGACGAAAATTACCGGCGCGCGCTCTACACGTTTCGACGGCGTTCGACGCCGTACCCGGCCTTGCAGACATTCGATGTGCCGAACGCCGATTTTTCCTGCGTCAAACGTCAGCGCTCGAACTCGCCTCTGCAGGCGCTGGTCTCGCTCAACGAACCCATCTTTGTCGAGTGCGCCCAGAATCTGGCCCGGCGCATTGTCGTTGAAGGCGGGGCGACCGATGATGCCCGGCTGGCTTACGCGTTCCGACGCGTGCTCGCGCGAATGCCAGCCCCGGAGGAAAAGCGTGAGCTGTTGGCCTTGCTTCAGCGCGAGCGTCAGCGTCTCGCCGACGGCTGGTTAAACCCGGCCGAACTGGCGGCGGTGAAACCTGGGTCCGGCCAGGACACGCTGAAGGATCTTCCGGCCGGCACCACGCCCACCCAGCTCGCGGCGTATACCGTCGTTTCCCGTGTGCTCCTAAATCTCGACGAAACCATCACGAAAGAGTAAGGGGACGCATGCAAACGCCTTTGGTGATGACAGTGCTGGGCACGGATCGGACGGGCTTGGTGGAATCGCTGGCCAGTCTGGTGGCCGAGCATGGAGGGAACTGGCTGGAAAGTCGCATGTGCCGGTTAGGCGGCGAGTTCGCGGGCATCCTCCGCATCCATGTGCCCGCCGATCGTCAGGCGGCCTTGACCCGCGCCGTGGAACGGCTGCAGGAACGCGGGCTGGCGGTGATCATTCGACCGGACGCCAGCGCGGCGACGACCCCGTCGGGACCTTCCGGACCAGGCCAGCTGATGACTCTGGAACTGGTGGGGCATGACCGGCCTGGGATCGTCCGGCAAATCACCGCCGCCCTGGCCGCCCGCAATGTGAATGTGGAGGAACTTGAGACTGAATGCGTCAGCGCGCCCATGTCGGGCGAGATTCTGTTCAAAGCCCACGCCCGCCTTTCTGTGCCGCCGACCTGCGATCCGCAGGGATTGCGGTCAGAACTGGAAAAGCTGGCGGCAGACATGCTGGTCGATCTGCGGCTGGCGGCCGTGCGTTTGTGAGGCGGGTCAACGAATTGAAAGGTAGGGCCGCACTCCGCTGCAGGCCGCACCGCGCGAACAGCCGCGCGGACCATCAAAACCCTGGGAACCAAATGCCGTTCGGTGGCTCTAACGATCAACAGTGGAATGGCCGGTCCCGTTGATTTTGAGTGGTTGATCCAGCAGCACCAGGCCGCGCTGTACCGATTTGCCTTGAGCCTGACGCGCAACGAAACCGACGCCAGCGACCTGGTCCAGGAGACCTTCCACACCTGGGCGACCAAGGGGCATCAGTTGGCCGACAGCTCCAAGGCAAGGTCCTGGCTGTTCACCACTCTGCATCGGGAATTTCTGGCCAGCCGACGGCGTGTGGTTCGATTTCCGCATCACGAACTCGAGGAAGTGGAAGCGGAGTTGCCTGGCGTGCCGCCACCCGTGCCGCGGGTTCTCGACGGCGAAACGTTGATGGCCTGCCTGGGCCGGACCGATGAAGTCTTTCGAGGGCCAGTCGCCCTCTTTTACCTCGAGGACTACAGCTACCCGGAGATCGCCGAGATTTTGGGAGTGCCGCTTGGCACCGTCAAATCCCGCATCGCCCGGGGACTGCTCCAACTGCAGCGCATGCTTCAGTCGGACCGCGACCTTGAAACCGACCCGTCGGCCACCCGTCCGATGTCGTCGCTTACTCCACCTGCTCCGCCTAACCGACCCACCTTGTGACCTCTGCTGAAGCCCAAAAAATCCTGCTCCTGCGCCGCGGACCGGCGGATGATTCCGATCCGGCCATGGCGGAAGCTCTGGCCGTGGCCGCGCAGGACCCGGAGTTGCGCGAGTGGTTGCAGGCGCAGGAAATGTTTCATCGGGCGATGCGCTCCTCGTTTCGGAATCTGCCGGTGCCGGCGGAGCTGTCGAGCCGGGTGCTCAACGCCGTCCCGGCAGCTCGTGCGCGTTGGTGGCTCCGGGTTCCGGCTTGGGCGGCGGCGGCTGCCTTGGTGGCAACCCTGTTCATCGTCGTGGGGGTCTGGGACGCGACTCGCGTCGATGGCGATACCTTTTCGACCTTTCGCTCCCGCATGGTCCGCTCAGTTCTGCGTCAGTATCAGATGGACCTCGAAACCAACAGCATGCCCGCGATCCGGCAGTTCCTGGTCACCAACCGCGCGCCGGCCGACTACGTGTTGACGCGTGGTCTTGGCCAATTGTCGCCGCGCGGGGCGGGCTTGCAAAGCTGGCTCGGTCAGCGGGTCTCCATGGTATGTTTCGACGCCAAAGGGCGGGGAACCGCCGTCCTGTTTGTGCTCGAAGCCAGCCAGGTCAAGAATCCTCCCCCGCACGAGCCGGCCTTTGAGCAGGTGAGCAAGCTGATGACGGCCAGCTGGACCGAGCAGGGCCGGGCTTATTTGCTCATGATCGACAATGCCGCCGTTGATCGCGCCTGGTTGAGCCAGCTGCTGCACGGGCCGGCATAGCTGCCCATTACGGCCCCGCGTAGCTGGTCGTGGCTTCGCGTTGCGGCTGGATGACGGAGCTGCGGTAGAGAACCCAGTACCAGTCACCGCGATCGCCCTGCGGCAGAAATCGGGGCAAGTCGGCGGCATCCGGTCGGGAAGCAGCCAGGGTGCTGCCATTGCGCCAGCGATGTGCCTCGGCATGGCCGTCGACGAAGGAAAAGTTTCCGACTCGACCGTGAAATGAGGCGGGCAAGTCGTTCCACTCGTAGGTGCCGAAACGATTGATGAAGTAACCGTCGTTGATGCTGTCGGGATGTTCCTCGGCAAACGCGAAGATCTCGTCGGGCTTTAAGACCTGTGCCAGGCGGAAGAATTGGGCGTAGCCAGGATTGTTGGTATTGACGGTGCCGTTCAAGAATTCACCGGCATTCCCCAGCATGGCGTTCATCGAAACGCTCCGGACGCGATGGCTCCAACCTGCCGCCTGCTGGATGGGGCTGAGCGCTCGATCGGACGGGCAGCGGAATGCGTCGGTGGCCGGATTCAAATAAGGCCCCAGACCGCCCGCGGTGAGGAGAAAGGTGTTGGTGTTGTCTGAGTCGAGCTCCCAGCTCATCACGTTGTTGACCCAGTTCAAATAGGTCCCGGCTTGAACCGTTCGCCGGGTGCCGTCGGCGCCCATGTTAAACGGCAGCGCGTCGTCGTAGTCGCCGGCATAGACATGCAATGCCAGGCCCAGCTGGCGGAGATTGCTCAGGCAGACCATGCTCCGACCTTTTTCCCGGGCCCCCGAAAGCGCTGGCAATAGAATCGACGCCAGAATCCCGATCACGCCCACCACCACCAGCAACTCAAGCAACGTGAACCCGGACCGAAACCGGTTGAGCCAACGTGGTTGGAGCGGAACGAAAAACATGATGGAAGCTGTGGGGCAGTCTATGCATCGCGTGCCTCCTGTCAATCTGGAGGTTGGGCTGGAGTGCGTTACCACGGACCGCCGCCTCCAATCCCTTGGGCTGAAACCATGAGTTGCACCCGACCTTCGCTCTGTGGTCTCGTCGTGCGTCATGCGGATGCTGCTGTCCTCGGCCCTGCCGCGCGCCATGCTGATGGTGGCGTTCGCCTTTGGCCTTGTCCGGAATGGTTTCTCTGCGGAAGTCCCGAGCCCGGCGCTGGCGGGCGCGCCCACCAACGCCGCCAACGCCGCAACTGTCCCTGCACCGCTCGCCGTCCTGAAGTTTCGTTGGCAGGGCAACCGAGTGATGTTGCCCGTGACCATCAACGCTTCGAAGCCACTCTCGTTTCTCTTGGATACCGGTTACACCATCACCGCCATTCATCCGCGTCTCGTCGAATCGCTGAACCTGCGACCAGCCGGTCAGATCACCATCGTTGGCATCGCCGGAGAGGAAACCGCTCCAACCTACGGCGGGGCGGAGTTGCGACTCGGAGACGTCACCTACAACCCCCGACGGGTCGCCGCCGTTCCGTCCGAGGGCCAGCGTCGGCGCCGCCGTGACGGCATCATCGGCGCCGGTCTGTTTCAGCGCTATACCGTTCAGCTCGATTTTCCGGCCGGGCTGGTGCGTCTGCTCGACCCCGCCACCTACCAGCCCTCACCCTCCGCCGAGATCGTGCCGCTCCGGGTGCGCCGGGGTACGCCGAGCGTCGCGGTTAGTTTCCAGATGCCCGACGGGAAGTCCGCCCGCGGCCAGTTTGAGGTCGACACGGGCTGCGATGACGGCTTGTGCCTCGGCCGGGACTTCGTGGTGGCTCAACGATTGGTATCGAGTCTGGCCGGGGATGAAGACGGGGTGAAGCGGGGAGTGGGAGGCGACGCCCGGGTTCGTAACGGGACCATCCCGACTTTGCGTCTCGGTCGGGTCGAAGCTCGGAAGGTGTCCGCCACCCTTTTTCAGGATGGGTCGCCGGCCGGCGAAGGCATGGCCGGGCACCTGGGGATGGACGCGCTTCGGCAGTTCAATGTGACCTTCGACTATCAACATCAACGGCTCATCCTGGAACCTCTGCGACACCCATGACGCTCCACCCGCAACAACTCCTGCTGCATGAAAAAACCCTGCTTATTCGGCCGGAGTTCCTCAATCACGGCGGCACGGTCTTCGGCGGCTACATGATGCAATGGGCGGACGACATGGCGTACAACGCCGCCTCGCTCGCCTTTCCGTCGGCCAACTTTGTGACCAAGCTGTTCGGCCCTTTTGATTTTAAGTCGCCGGGTCGGGTGGGCGATATACTCAAAATTTTCAGCCAGGTTCAATCGGCCGGGACCACCTCCTGCACCATTGGTGTCTGGGCGATTGACGCGCGCACCCAGGCTGAAGTGTTTCGCACGCATGCCGTGATGGTGAATGTGCGGGACGGACAAAAAATGCCGCTGGACTCTCACCCATGACCATCCGACCTGCGACCGAGGCCGATCTGGCGGCCATCTTGGAGATCTACAACGACGCCGTGCTGACCACCACGGCGTCCTACGACTACGAACCCCGCACGCTCGAGCATCGCCGACAATGGTTCGCGGAACGGCAACGGGATGGCTACGCGGTCTTCGTCGCCGTGGATACGACCGGCCGCGTGGTCGGCTGGAGCGCGCTTAACCCCTACCATGCGCGTTGCGGATACCGATTCACGGCCGAAAACTCCGTCTATGTCGCGGCTGACCAGCGCGGACGGGGCGTGGGCAAGCTCCTGATGACGCCCTTGCTCGAAGCCGCCCGTCGTCGAGGGTTGCATGCCATCATTGCAGCCATCGATTCCAGCAACGCCGCCAGCGTCCGTCTCCACGCCGCGTTCGGGTTCGAAGTGGTCGGGGTCTTCAAACAGGTCGGCTACAAGTTCAATCGCTGGCTTGATGTTACTTACATGGAGTTGATCCTGCCCGGCTCGCCCGCCAATCCGGATGTCTAGCAGGTAGGGCGCGCTCTCCGAGCGCGCCGCGAAAGCACCATGAGAACAGGGTTCGGCGGCGGGCGATGGAGCGCCGCCCTACCTCGATTGGATTGATGAGCGTCGCGGGCTCCGCCGTCGGAGTTCCATGCAATCCACGACTTCCTCCGCCCCGCCGGCCTCCACGCCACATCGGCGCCGGGATTTTCTTAAACGCGCCACCGTTTACAGCTTCGGCTTGGCCGCAGCTCCCGTGGTGACTCGAGCCCGCGCTCAGACCGCGAGCAGTCCCATCGAGAAGCTCGTGGTCGGAGTCGTCGGTCTCGGCCGTGGTTTTGATCACGTCAAGGGGCTGCAAAAAATCGCCAACGTTGAGATTGCGTGGCTCTGTGACATCGACGAAACCCGGGTCGCTCGCGCGCAGAAGTCGGCCTTCGCCAATGCCGAGCGTCCGCCCAAGAGCGTGAAGGATTTTCGGCGTATCCTGGAGAGCAAGGACGTCGATGCCGTCTTCATCGCCACGCCCAACCACTGGCATGCGCCGGCCACCATCCTGGCCTGCGCGGCGGGCAAGCATGTTTACGTGGAAAAGCCCGCCTCCCACAACGCCCGCGAAGGCGAGCTGATGGTCGCCGCCGCCCGGCATCATCGGCGCGTAGTTCAAATGGGGAATCAACGCCGGAGCTGGCCCGCCGTGATCGAGTGCATCGCAAAGCTGCAGGCCGGGGTCATCGGTGAGGTTCGCTCCGCTCGCACGTTTTACACCAATGCGCGGGCGTCGATTGGGCGCGGCAAGCCCGTGCCGGTGCCGGCCACCATGGACTACGATCTTTGGCAGGGGCCGGCCCCGGAGCGGCCGTACCTCGACAATCTGGTGCACTACAACTGGCACTGGCGCTGGCACTGGGGCGGCGGCGAGATCGGCAACAATGGCCCGCACGCCTTTGATCTCGCCCGCTGGGGCCTTGGCGTGGAGCTGCCGCTCCGCGTCACGTGCAACGGCGGCCGCTATCATTTCGACGACGACCAGGAGACACCGGACACCTCATTTGCCACCGTCGATTTTGGCGGGAAGGTCCTGCACTGGGACGGCAGCAGCTGCTATCCGCGGACGGCGGACAAGTTGCCGTTCGTGGCGTGGTATGGCGACAAGGGGACGGTGACCAACGATGGCAACGGCTATAAGGTATTCGATCCGAAAGGTCAGCTCCTTGACCAGGGCACCGGCCCGAGGGGCGATGAGATTCACATCGACAATTTCCTGCAAACGATTCGCGGCCGGGGCAAGCCCACCTCCGAAATCGCCGTCGGCCAGACCAGCACGTTGCTCTGTCACCTGTCAAACATCGCCTATCGCACCGGCCGCACGATCCAGTTCGATCCCAAAAGCCGCACCATCGTCAACGACCCCGACGCCATGAAACTCTGGGGCCGCGAATACCGGCCGGGCTGGGAGCCTAAGGTTTGACCTGAAAATGGCGTTGGGTGGTGGCGGCCGGCTCTGTCGGGAAAATCCGAAAGGTGTTGGTCATCGTTACGTTGGCGAACGACGGCCAGCTTTCGGTCGAGAGCAGATTGGTCGTGGCCCGGAGATCGAACGTGCCTCCGATGGGGGCGAACAGCGTCACGCGCACGCCGTCGCCGTTGGATCCGTCCCGGGCGAGTTCCAGCGCGTAGGGCTCAGCGACAAACTCGCGGGCGCGGAACGAGCGGTTGGCCGGCGCCAGCGGGGCGATGATTTGAAACTCGTTGGTTGCCGGCACACGCTGAAACAACTCCCACCCGTCGTCAGGTCCCGAGACGTCACGCGATTCCACCCAAAAACTGCGCCAGGGTGTGGCGTGCAGCACGAGGTTTGACGCGCCCAAGGTGGTGGCGGGAAGGGACGGGGTTCCCGCTGCGATCTGCAGGGCCACGCCGGACAGGATTGAAGGCGAGGCGCTCAGCAGGATGATGCCGCCGTTTGTGGTGGAGAGTTTGGACTGGCCATTCGGGTTCAGGAAGCTGGCCAGCGCGCTGAGGTCGACCACGCTGCCGTTGCCGGATGACAGCACGGCGACGTTGCCAAACGGAATGTTGGTCAGGCCGCCCAGGCGCATCTGGCCGCCGCCCAGCGCCTGCAAATCGAAGACGCCGCATCCGGCGCCCGTGAATTGCGACAGGCTGGAAAAGTCCACCACGCTGCCAGCGCCTTGCACCTGCCAAGTGTCCAAAAAGCAGTTGTTCTCCTGAGTGAAGCTGAGGAGATGAGGCGCGGCAACCACTGCGCCATTGCTGGCCACCAGGGAGCCATCGTCGAAGTTGGTCAGGCGGGCCAGGTTCAACGGCGCGCCAATGGCGGTGATGCCGCCCAGTCGCTCCAACTGCGCAATCGACATCACGCCGTTGGACCGCACGGTCACGTTCACGGTGGGCCCGCCGACCATGTTCGGCATCATGATGGTGCCTCGATTGCGCACTTCGAGGCCCACTGTGCGCGTGGTTGCCAGGGACTGCCGCAAATTGTCGAGCGCGATCCAGCTGTTGGTTCCGTCGGCCAGAAGCGTCAGGTTGCCGTCCGCCACCGTGGTCAGGTTGCTCAGGTCGACCGACCCGCCGCCCAGCGCTTGAATGGAAAGCTCGCCGCAATCGGCTCCGGCGATGGTGGTCATGGTCGTCAGATCGAGGACACTGCCCGGCCCGGAGACGGTCCACAGGTTCAACGTGCAACCGCGGCCGTGGACGTGGCGCGTGACATTGGGCAGGCGCAGCACGGCGCCACCGCTGACCGTCAGGTTGCCCGCGAAGAGATTGGTGATCTCCGACAGGATGAGCGTGGTGCCGCTGACGTTGAGACTTTGCAGAGATTGGATTTGGGCCAGGGGCATGACACCGCCGGATTGCAGGGCGACGGTGACGGTGGGCCCTCCCAGCCAGAGCGGCGCCCAAATGGTGCCGGCGTTGCGCGCATCGAAGCTTAGGCTGCGGTTGGTGGCCTGAGTCTGCTGCAAGGTGCCCAGAGCGATTCTGCTGTTCGTGCCATCGGCGAGGAAACTCAGGCGGCCATCGGTAATCGTGGCGAGATGGTTCGCTTCAATGGTGCCGCCGGCTCGGGCTTCGAACGCCAACACGCCGCAGTTGGGCCCCGTGAGTTGGGTCAAGGCCGGGAGCTTAAGCACGCTGGCGACGCCATTCGCCTCCCAGGCATGCACAGCGCAGCTGGATCCGTGCTGGTGGGTGGCGAGGCTGGGCAAGGTTGCAGTGCCGCCACCGGAGACGAATATTTCGCCCGCCGTAATCTCGGTCAGCGCCGAGAACTCCACCGCCATTCCCGTGACGGTGAGGCCGTTGAGTTGCGTTAGTTGGGCCACGGGCAACGAGCCACCCGAAGCCAGCTTCACCCGAACCATCGGCCCACCCGGCAGTCGCGGCGTCCACATTGTGCCCGAATTGCGCGCCTCGAAGGTCACATCGCGGACCGGGCTTGGCACCTGATCCAGCGCCGCCAGATCCACCCGGCTGTTGACGCCGTCTGCGAGGAAGCTCAATCGGCCGTCGGCCAGGGCAACCAAGTTGGTCAGGACGAGCCTGCCGCCCGCCAGGGCCTGGATCTCCAGAACGCCACAGCTGCTGCCGCTCAGCTGAGTGAGAGCCGGAAGCTGCAAAACGCTGCCCACCCCGCTGACCTGCCATCGGTTCACCTGGCACGAGGTGCCGTTGGCATGCATGGCCAATGCGGGCAGTGCCACCGTCGAGCCGCCGTCCACCCGAATGCTGCCGAACGTCAGATTGGTCAGCGCCGGAAATTCGATGCTCATTCCCGTGACGGTGAATCCGTTTAGTTGGCCGAGAGATGCCACCGGCAAAACGCCGCCGCTGCTGAGCGTGACTTTGGTCGTCGCTCCGCCGGAAAACCGCGGCATAACGATCGACCCGCCGTTGCGGGCCTCGAACGCCACCTCCCGTTGGGTGGCAAGGCACTCCTGCCAGGAACCAAGGTCCACACGGCTATTCGCGCCGTCGGCCCGAAATAGCAGGAGGCCCTCCGCCATGATGACGAGATTGGTGAGCAGGACAACGCCCCCGCCTGTGGCCTCGATTTCAACGGGCAAACACGAGCCGCCGTTCAGGATGGTCAGGCCGGTCAGATCCAGGACGCTGCCCGCGCCGTTCGCGCGCCAGAAAACCGATCGGCAGGGGCTGCCTTTGACATAGGTGGTCAAACCCGGCAGGGAGATTCTCGCGCCGCTCGTTGCTTCGAGGCCCGCGCCGTCGGCGTTGACCGAGCCCGCGGCGGTCAGGGTCGTCCCGGGGCCCGTCGCGGCGAGAATGGCGTTGGTCTTGACGGTGAGTCGACCTTGCACGGTGGACTGGCCCACGGTGACTTTGAGCGCGCCTGCTTCCAACGTCAGATTGCGATCGCATTGCAGACTACGGATGGTGACATTTGAACTGGTGACGATCGTTGCGTCGGCCCCGACGGAAATGACGACATCGTCCGCGCTGCTCGGTAGAACCTGGCCGGTCCAATTCGATGGATCCTGCCAGGAAAAATTACCCCCTCCGCCGGTCCAGGCGATGGTAGCACCGTGGGCACCGGCGAGGCTAAGCCAAGCCAGGACGACTACGAATGGCCAAAACAATGCGGATCTCATGTCTGGACCGACAATGTGAACTCGGTGTCTGAACTGGAGACGCGGGCCCGGAGCGGCCGTTACGGGCGGAGGCGCGGGCCCGGTGCATTTGGCACGTCCGGCGGAGGCTCGGCTTGGGCGTGAGCTGCGGCGTTCCCCGTCTCGAGAGTGCGCGGGCGCACGATGGACAGGGCAGGACCTAGCTGGCAGTCTGCCGCCTGCACCATGGTCAAACTTGTCCTTTTCGATATCGACGGAACCCTGATCCAGAGCGGCGGCGCGGGTGAAAAAGCCTTTGGCCGGGCCGCAGAGCTTGTTTTTGGCATTGCCAACGGCACGGCCAAACTGAATTTCGCCGGACGGACGGATCCTTCCATCGTCCGTGAGTTCTTCACCCGGTTTTCCATCCCGCCCACGCCGGATAACTTTCGAAGCTTCTTTGAGGCTTATGTGTTCTTGCTCGACGATTTGTTGCGACGGCTGGATGGCCGGATTCTGCCCGGCGTGACGGAGCTCATCGCCACCTTCAACGCCCTGCCGGATCGGCCGGTCATCGGTCTGCTCACCGGTAACATCCGGCTGGGCGCCCAAATCAAGCTGACGCACTACGGTCTTTGGGATCGATTTCGGACGGGCGGGTTCGGCGACGATCACGAAGATCGGAATCAGGTCGCGGCGGTGGCTCACCAGCGCGGAAACCGTCTGCTAAACCGGCCGCTCGCCGGCCGCGAAGTGCTCGTCATCGGCGACACGCCGCGCGATACCGAATGCGGTCGCGCCATCGGCGCTCGGGTCCTCGCGGTGGCCACCGGCAAGTTCACCGTGGAACAGCTGGAGCAGGATCGTCCTGATCTGACCCTGCCCACGCTCGAGGAGCTCAGCCGCTCCGAGTTGCTTCGATTGATCGAGTAAGGCCACTTTCAATTGTGGATTTCCGAGCTTTCCGAATTGGGATTTTGCAGGCGCCCTCCTCCCGCAGCACTGGAACTCCCGCCCACCTCGGCGCCTCCCAAACTTGTTCGCAAACTTCGTCGTCGGCCCAACTCATTCGAGTCCGTCCGCCGCCCAGGTGAATCGTTCCGCCTAAAAAATAATTTCGAGGCGTTGTAACGCCCCCAATTCCGCCGCGTCTCGGTGGTCAGCACGCAGAAACAGGATGCTTCGTGTTCGCGTGTTCCCGGGTTCCTGCTGAATCCTTCGATCCGCCTTTGTCCCGGCATCCGCCCATAATCAAACGCACTTAGTTCATGAAAACGATACAGATTGATCCGTCGAATCCGGCCTCAGAATTCCGTCAACCGTCCGCCGTTGATACCCGCCTGAGTCTCTGGTCCGGCCATGTCCTGCGTCGCGCTGGAATGGCGCTCGCGATACTGTTGGCGTGGTTGGCCGGTCCGACTCAGGCGCAGGCGGAAATTCCCCAGATGCTTCACTATCAAGGATACGTCACGGTAAGTGGGCAGCCCTTCAGTGGGCTGGGCGCATTCAAATTCGCCCTCGTGGATCTCGCGGGGACCGTCACTTACTGGAGCCACGATGGGACCAGCGTGGGCGGCGCGGCGCCCACGAGCACCGTGGTGCGCGTGCCAGTCCTGGGCGGCCTATACTCGGTTCTCCTTGGCGATCGCAGCGTGACGGGCATGACGCGCGTCGTGCCGCCCGACGTTTTCACCGACCATCGTGACGTGTTCCTGCGCGTGTGGTTTGACGACGGCACCAACGGTCTGCAACAGCTGACGCCGGATACGCGCCTTGCCTCGGTGGGATATGCCATGGTTGCGGCGACGGTGAGCGAGGGCGCGATCAACAGCGCCGCGCTGGCGCCAAGCCTTACGCTGGGCGGTATCTCCGGGAGCCGATCGAATGTCGGCACGCTCACCTTGAAATCGATCGGCAACCAGACCCGTGCCCTGCTGGACGCGGGAACTTCAGGAAACTCCGGCAGCCTCAAGCTCTACGATGTCGCGGGTACGACGGAGACGGTGCGCCTCGTCGGCGCGGAGAACGGCAATACGGGCAGTCAATTGTTGCTCAAGAATGGCAGTGGCACGACAACGCTGGAGTTCGATGCCCAGGACGGAACCAACATCACGGCGGGCGGCGTGGTGCGCCTGAAAAAATCCGGCGGTAACAACGTGCTCGTGCTCGACTCAGACCTCGGGAGCACGAACAGCGGCCTGTTGCTGTTCGATGTCAACGGGACTCAGGAAACGGTCCGCATGACGGGCGCCCAAAACGGGATCAAGGGCGGTTACCTGGCGCTCAAGAATGCCAACGGCAACGGGACGATTGAGCTTCACGCCCAAGAGACCGACGACCCGACTTCGGCCAGCGTGCTGCAGATGAAACAAAATGGCGGGCGGCAGACCGTAGCCTTGCGGTCGACCTTCGGCGGTTCCAGCGGCGGTGCCCTGCAACTCGCCAACTCCAGCGGCAACAACACGGTGGAAGTCGCCGGGGACGGTGGCGAGGGCCAGGGCCGGATCATTCTCAAGCACTCCGACCTGCAGAGCCGCGTCAGGATCAACGGCGACGGCGTCAACAATGGCGGCCAGGTGGATGTTTACAATGCGGGCTCTGTGGTGACTGCGTCGCTCGCCGGGGAGTTGGGCAGCGAGAATGGCGGGCTGCTGCTTTACGCCAACGACATCCTCGGCGCGCACGAGACCGTCCGTCTCACTGGCGCATATCAGGGCACCGGCGCCGGCTACATCCAGTTCAAGAATCGTGACGATGAAGTCACGGTGAAGATCAACGCCGATCAAGACGGCGAAGGCGTCATCACAACCCAGGTTTTGACCATTACCGGCGGGAGTGATCTGTCGGAGAAGTTCGAAGTCAACGCCGATCGGGATCTGGCCCGTCCGGGGATGATCGTCAGCATTGATCCCGCGCGCCCCGGTGAACTGCGGGTCAGCGATCGGGCCTATGATCCCGCCGTCGCTGGCGTGATCAGTGGCGCCGGCGGAGTTAAGCCCGGCCTCCTCATGGGGCAAGCCGGCTCGGTGGCGGATGGCCGCCATCCGGTGGCGCTCTCGGGCCGTGTGTATTGCTACGTCGACGCCACTCACGGCGCCGTGCAAGCCGGTGACCTGATCACCACCTCGCCCACGCCGGGGCACGGCATGAAAGCCGACCCGGAAAAAGCCGCCGGCTCCTGCATCGGCAAGGCCATGACGTCCCTGCGCGAGGGCCGCGGCTTGGTGCTGGTGTTGATCTCGCTGCGTTGATTCCGGTGGAACCTCAACCCACTCCTCCCCACCATGAAAACATTCTGGCTGATGGTGCTGGCGTGCTGGCTCGTTGCCGCCGCCCGGCCTGCGTCGGCTCAAACCATCGACTGGCGCGTCTCGGTCAAGTTCATCCTCGATGCCAACGGAAACCGGCCCGTTGACAGCTACGCCAACAAACTCGCCACCGACGCCGAGGTTCAGGCTCACATCGACTACGGCAACTGGGTCCTCGCCCGGTCCGGACGCGGATACCGGCTCCGTCTTACTGAGATCGTCAACGTGGCCAATCGCTCCTCTTGGTTCAACATCGACGCCACCGGCGACGGAAGCGACGCGGACACCGACCCCGATCCACGAGAACTGCGCGATGCGGCGCTGGCCTCCTTCAACAGCGGCCCCAACGCTTTCCGTTATGATCCCGCGGCAATCAACGTCTACATCGTCAACGGCTATACGGCCGGGAGCTGCCCGTGCTCGGTGACCTCCCCGGTGCCGGGAGACCTCATCGTGCTCAGCCAGGGCGTCAATCCCGATTGGGTCATCCTGCACGAGAGCGGCCATTTCCTCGGGCTGCGTCACACCCAAAATGACGAACGGGAGCTGAATCGCAACGGCAGCGTGTGCACCAACGGCTGCGATTGCGCGGTGCAGGTGGCGGGCGATGACAGCATCGCCGACACGCTTCCGGACCACAGTTGCTGGAGCACGGCCGATCGAATCGCCACCAACAACTTTAACGGACGCCGGTATGCGCAATTGACCGTGCCGGAACAGGTGCTGGTCAACAACACCGTGTCAAATATCATGTCGTATCATGGCGACTTTGGCGCGCCGCGAGATCCGGCGACGGGCGCCATCACCGGCCCGGCCGATCGATCGGTTCTAACCTCGGACCAGCTGGATAAGATGACGGATTTCTCGAATGGCGGTCGTTCTTATGTCGCGAGCGGTCGAACGTGGTTCGTGGATCGAAGCAACAACTCCTCCGTCCCGGACGGCAACAGCAGTTCGTTTGAAGTGCCGCTCGTCGGGCCCATGGGCGGCCCATTCAAGGCGGTGGCGGACGGAGTGGCGCGGGCGGGGGCCAATGACATCGTGCTGCTTCGTCCTGGCACTTATACCGATTCGACGCGCTTGGCCAAGGCGCTCACCCTTCGGGCCACACGCGGAAACGCCGTCTTGCGTGCGCCATGATCGCATCCACTCCCGCGCTCTCTGGACCCGACTTCATCCAAAAAAAGCGAGAACACCTATGAATGCTTTGCTCGGATATTCTCTCGTGAGTTCCACCCGACTCCGCTGCGGCCGGCGGCGCCTGCTGCCCACCATCATCTGGCGCCTGTGGTTCGGATGCGTGTTGCTGACTCAGGCCATGGTGACACCTACCGCGTCCTTCGGTGCAGGTGTCGGTGTGGCAACGGCGGGCGGCGGACGTTCATCCGGCGGGGTCTACGCCAACCTCGCCACGCTGGGACAACTGGCGGGCTCCGGTGCGCGTGGCGGGGTCTATCAAATGGCCGATGGATTCCCGTCTGTTCCCTTTGCCCTAAGCCGTTCAAGTCTTCCTCCGGGCGCGCCTTGGATCTCACCCGTTGCAGATCAAGTCGTGCCGCAAGGCTCTGCTCCCATCCAGATTCAATTCGCAATCGGTGATCCCGACACGCCAGTTGCCCAACTCGTGCTGACGCGTGCCACGAGCAATCCGGAGTTGATTCCAACCGACCGCATCGAGCTGGCCGGACAGGGTAGCAATCGCGTGGCCCGCATCACACCCGTCCCCGGGCAGTCCGGGGTCGCCCTCCTGACTCTGACCGTGACGGATCCCCAGGGCGAGTTCGACTCCGTCACGTTTCGCGTCACGGTGACGCCGTCGGGGATACGCGAGCGACCGCGCATCGTTCAATGGTCGCCGTCGATCGGGGGCCGCTTGCGCCTGCGGGTGGTGGCGGAGAGCGGCGCCGTGCTCTCGCTCGAATCGAGCCCGACGCTGGGTCCGGCCGCGCCCTGGCGACGAGAGGGTGCACCCATCACGAGCGGCGGCGCCGAAGTGGAGCTCGAAAGCGAGCCGTCGGTTCAAGCCGCGCGATTCTTCCGGATTCGCGCAGACTGAAAGCCGATCGATGGCCGGTATCGACTTTCGATGACGCCACGGTATTGATTGTTCGGGCTATATGAACTGGAAACCGATCGCCGTGATCTCCGTTGCGCTGAATGTTGGGTTGGTCGCGTGGTTGTCGGCGGGACGTCTTCCCCCACAGGCTGGATCGGCGCTTCCGCCACCGGCGGCTGCCATGCGACCCGCGCCTCCCGGCCCGCCTCCCGCCGCCCGTGAGCCATACCCAGGGTCCACGTCAGTCGTCACCGGCGCAGTCCAACGGCCGTTTCATTGGAGCCAGGTCGAGTCCGCGGATTACCTCGTCTACATCGAAAATCTCCGCCGGGTCGGTTGTCCGGAACAGACAATTCGCGACATCATTGTGGCTGACGTGAATCAGCTCTACGCCCCGCGTTACGCGGCCTTGCGGACCTCTGCGCCGGAGCTTGCGTGGTGGGGACGTTTTGATTCGCGTCATGCGGTCCGTCCCGGGCTGTCTGAGCAACTGCGGTTGCTGAACGAGGAGAAGAAGTCGTTGCTGGTTCGGTTGCTGGGCCCAACGGCGGGAGCCGAGCCGACCGGCCTTGAGGCCAGCATTGAGTCCGTGCGCACTGAAGGCGCGTTGAGCTTTCTGGCTGCGGGCAAGCGCGAAGTCGTGCGCGATCTTTTGAAGCGGCACGATGAATTGCTGGAATGGAGTCGGGCACAATGGAAGGGCCTTCCTTCGGACGAGGTCGACGCACGGGAAGCCGATTGGCGCGCGGCCCGTTTTCGGGAACTGTCGGGCCTGTTGACGCCGGAGGAACTGCGCGAGTTCGACGTGCGTTACTCGCCCGTGGCCGATGAGTTGCGCGAACGATTCGGTCGGGCGGACCTGACCGAAGCCGAGTTCCGGAAGCTCCACGAACTGTCCAGCGTGTTTGACCAGGAGTATCCAAATGCCGACCGCGACGATTTGAAACGTCTGGACGAAGAGCTGCGCAGCGCGCTCGGTCCCGACCGTTTCGCCGATGTGGCGCGGCAGAACGACTCGGCCTGGCGCGCGCTGCAGAGTCTGGCGGGGGAACATCAGATATCACCAACTGCGGTGCAGCAGGCCTATGCCTTGCATGAGAGTTTTCGGGACAAGCTGGTGGCTGCCGTCGGCCAGATGTTTGCCGATCCTCAGCAGAACCCGCAGCCTTTGCGTGATCTGGCGGCCGAGCGCGATCGCCAGCTTGAAGCGATCCTTGGCGCTGGGGTGGTTCAACAACTAAACCATCGGAACGCCCTGCCGCGGTTGGTGGTGCAGGATGACGGCCAGAAACGCACTTACAGTTTCAGTCCGGGAACGCTATCGGAGTGAGGCGTGCTGACAAGCCGCCGGTGGGTCTAGTAGTCTGCAGCGATGAACTCCAACCGCCGCCGTTTCCTCGGCCTGAGCGCGATGGCTTCAGGGGCCCTGGCGTTTTGGCCAGGGTGCCGAAGCGCTCCAGGCTCCTCCCGCCTGAGCCGCCGTGCCGGGCGCCTGTTCTTCACTTCGCAGGGCCGCACCGCCGTGATCAACGCCGACGGCACGGGGTTGCGCTACTTCGACTTCAAAGTCGCCGATCAAGTGACGTGGCAACCCGGGCCGTCCCTGTCCGACGGGCGCCGCGTCATCTTCCTCAGCATGGAAGCGCGACGGGACGGCCCCGGGCGTCCCTTTGACAAGTATTATCATCAGACGCCGACGCACCTTTGGCTTTACGATTTGGATAGCGACAGCCTGACCGAGATCGCCACGCGCAATCGCCTGGCCCCTTTCCAAACGCCGGCTTTGCTGGTCTCCGATGAGCGGATGTTGGTGCAGGTGGTGCGCGATCAAGGAGGGCAGATCTACAACATGAACCTCGATGGCACCGATGCCCGGGAGTTCACCCGCCTCGGCGAAGGCCTGCCCTATGGGCTCAGCCTTAGCCCGAATGGCCGGCGTGTTGCCTATCACTTGGCCAGCCCGCAAGGCTACCAGATCTGGACCAGCAACGCGGATGGGTCGGACCGCATGCGTGTGGCCGCGCATGGCGATCATTTGTATTTCGGGCCGAGCTGGTCACCGGACGGCCAATGGCTGCTCTTTCAGGACTGCCAGTTCAAGCGCGACCCGGGTCATGATTGGAGCGACGTGTGCATCGCCCGGCCCGATGGCGCCGGTTTCAAGGTGCTGACGGAAGGCCAGGCGATGTGGTTCGCTGCCACTTACGGAGAGCCGGGCAATCGCGGTGGCGGATCGAATGTTCCGGCGTGGTCTCGCGACGGTCACATCCTGTTTCCGCGACGTCGACCGGGAACAAAGGTCCCATGGGAATATCAGTCGCAACGCCCGGATACGGATCACTTCAATCGCGATTACCGGCCGGAGCTGGCCCGGGGAGGCGTCGAGATTGTGCGGCTGAATCCGGCTGACGGCAGCATCGCCGAGTTGACCCACAGCGAGACGTCGATGTGGGATTTTCGGGCCAGCGAATCATTGGATGGACGCTCGGTCGTTTTCTGTCGGGCCCAAACCGGGGGCGTGCCGGCGATCTGGGTGATGGACGCTGACGGACAAAGTCCCCGGATGCTCACGCGGGGGATGGAAGACAAGGGAGCCGATCATCCGCGGTGGCTAATGTAGTGCGTCGCCAGCGGCTGAAATGGTTGGCACAATGCCGCCGAGAATCTGTTCCGGCGCGAGGGCGAGCGATCGGCTCAGTCCCCGGCACTTGGAGCCGTGGAGTGATGCTTCGTCGCTAGTCGAGAATGGAGACTCGGTAGAACCGTTGTGACCGGCTTCCGATGCGATCCGTGACCACCAGCGTCGTCGTGGTTGCGGGTCGGTCTCCACCGAGTCGAGTCCAGTTCTGGTCGCCAAGGTTGTCCTTGTATTCAAACCGGTAGGTCTTGCCGACGAGCGCCTCCAGCGCGAGCGAGACGACACCGTCCGATGGTGGGATCAAGGTGCTGAGGAGCGGAGGAGAGGCGACGAAAATGGTGAACGAACGTGCGGCGCTCATCGGCGGAACTCCGTTGTCGATTACGCGCACCGTCAAGGCGTAGGAACCCGGCGTCTGAACGGAATTCGGAGTGAAGTGAAAGGCGCCGCTCAGCGATCCAATCGTTGCGCCGATGGGGATGTTTCCTTCCAAACTGTAGGTCAGGATTTGGGCGGGCCGATCAAGATCCGTCGCTGCAGCGAAGAAGTTCAAGGTCTGGCCCAGCGTGACGGTGCGGTCCGGCAGCGGATCGAGTTGAGGCGCCGTATTGCGAACCCCGAGTGTGTTTGGTCCACCGGGTGTCGGTGACGTGAAGGGGTAGATGACATTGGCGCCGTCGGCGAACCGTCCCTGGCTGACGTCTGCCACTTGATTGGTAAAACGCACCGAGTCGATCAGGGTGAGATCGGGTGAGAACAGGCCGATCTCCTCGCGATTGGCGCTCAAACGAAAACTCGCGTGGAGCTCGCTCGATTCCGCGCGGTTCAGGGCCGAGTCTTCGTCGGCCCACACCAGCAGAAAGCCACCGGCCGGAATGACGTAGGCGCCTCCGCCTGGCACCTGAAAGCTGCGCGGATTGGAAAGATTATCGGTTAACCAGTAGCCGCCCAGATCGACGGGGTCGGGACCGGCATTGTAGAGTTCGAACCAGTCATCAAAGACCAGATTGGGAAACTCGCTGGGATCCGCCAGGGTATTGGTGTTGCTGGCCATCCATTCGTTGATGAAGACACTGACGCCACGGGCGGCATTGGTCCCGCCGGGTGTGCTCGATTGAAAGACGCGCCGGGCGAAGGGCTGGCCGTCCGGGAAATCGCCGTAGGAAAGGGCCGGCCCGAGCTGGGTGTAGGTGAGGTAATCAGTGATCTGGGGTTGCCCTGCGCTCAATCGAACCAATGCGACGCCGCCCGTCGTGCCGGTGAGTCGAAAACTGGTGTGGAGATGGGGGCCCGCGGATTGGTCCGGCTGGCCATCTGCCCAGATCAACTTGAACTCGCCGGGCGCCAGATTCAGGCCGCCCGGGAAAGGCCATTGGGTGAGATTCGAGTCGTAGTTGTTCGCCAGGAAATAGCCGTCGAGGCTCAAGGTGTTCGTCCCGGAGTTGTGCAGCTCGATCCAGGGGTCGCGTTCGCCGAAGTTGTCAACCGGACCGGCGACGTTCTCCGCCTGAAGCTCGTTCAGCCACAGGGTATCAAAGCGCGCGAGTGACTGCATGGCATTGTTAGGCAACCCCGGAGTGGCGTGAGTCGGACGCAGGGAGACAATGCTGCTGAAGAGCGTGCCGTTGAAGGCCCGCACTTGCGCCTGCACCCCATTCGTTCCCGGTCGGAACCAGTAGGTCATGGTGCAAACCGTGTTGGCGACAAACGCGGGGAGCTTTTGGCGCACGGCCGCGCTCGGCCCGCCCGCACCCGTTCCCACGACGTGCATGGAACGCCCGCCGGTGTGCGCGAGCGTGCCGCTAACGGCAGAACTGACGTGATTGCCGGTGGCTTCCCACGAAGTGTCCAATGCCGATTCAAAATCGCCGTTCACCACAAGGTTGGCGCCGACGTTGGCCACTGATCCTGTGACCAGGACGATGTCGTCGATGTAGAAATCTCCTGCGCCAGCCGTGGCGAAGATCGCCAGATTGGTGCCGGGCGAGGCGCCGCCTTGAATCGTGCCGGTGAACGTGATCTGCTGCCAGCCCTGGCGGTCAGTCCAGTTGCTGGGCCGGCTGTTGTCCTGCGTTGGATCGACCAGTTGCAACGCAGCCCCCGTCCCGTTCGGGTTGGTCGGCCACGGCAAACGCGCCTCAAAACGCACTTGATCAACGACGTTGCCCGTCCCGCCGCCGGCGACCGGCTGGATAGGCTGGATTAAGGCGAGCGTTTCTCCGTCGGGATCCAGCGTGCCGTTGAAAACGTCGAACGGCGGAGGCGTATTGGTGCCGTAGGCGGCGATATAAGCCGCGCGATTGCCGGTCAGGGCAAGAATCTGGCCCGGGCCCAGCGCCGTGCCGGGAGGAAATTCGTAGTCCAGCCCGTGGACGGACCAGCCCGAGAGATCGAAGGCAATCGCGCTGCGATTGAGAAGTTCCACATAGGTCGCGCCAGCGTTGGTCGGGTTATACATGATCTCGTTGAAAATCATCTGATCCCGCGCCGAGAGCAGTGAGCCGCCATATAAAACCGTCAGCTGCCCGTTCCAGCCGGGCCGCGTTTGTCCCTGGGCATCGACGCCCGTGAACACCAAATGATTGGTGGCCTGATCCAAAACCAGGCGAAGCGTCCAGTTAGTGAGCGTGGTCCACGTGACCGGGCGGGCCGTGCCATTTACGAGGATCGCTTGCAGGCCGACGGGGGCCACCCCGGTCAAGGTGATCAGGTTGGTCCCCGTGTTGAACTCCAGCGGGCCGGCGATGTTGAATCCTGATGCGTTGATCTTGCGCAATTCGTCGAGAATGTAGGCACGACGCTGAGCCAGCCAGTGCTTGATCAGGTTGGGGGCGGTGACATGCACGTCGCTGGCCTCGAAGGCCGCGAACCGGGCCTCGATCACCGGGTCGGCCTGGCCCGGAGCGAAGACGCCGTTGGCAATCTCCTCCAGGGCCCGCCAGTAGGCGCGACGGAAGGCGGGCGTGTTGTAGATCGCGTTCATGGCGACATCGGCGGAGTCGAACTCGAGCAGTGTTTCATTCGTCGCGATGGGCGTGCCGCGGGTGCCGCCGCCCAGAATGATGTTGATGTCCCAGATGAGTAACGACCAGCGGCCGCGTTCGGGTTTGTAGGCAAACATGTTTTGCTGGTTGCGGTAGCCGAAGCTGTCCCAGTTGCCGAGCGCGTGTTCGAGCGCAAACGTGCGCATCCAGTTTTCCGTGTCGACCACGGCATCGAAGTTTTGGCCCCAGGCCGCATGGCCGCCGTTGGTGGACGTGTTGGCCGCGTCGAGTAACGCAAACAATTGGGAGAAGTCATTGGCCGATCCATGGACGGCGCGCGGCTGCCAGTTCCAACGGTAACGCGCCCGCTTCCGAACGCCGCCAGCGGTGGTGTAGTTGTTCAGGTAAGCCTCCGAGCTCGCGGCCGTGGCCAACACCGGCGTGGTCGATGGATTGAACTCATACCACACCGACACCTTGAACAAGTCGCCCTCCGCGTCGTTCGGGAACACGCTCTCAATCACCTCGCTGTTGGGAACCTGGGTGTCTTCCATCAGGGTGCCGCGGCGGGCGCCGTTCATGTAAAGCGCGACGAACCGCTTGTAATTGGCGGGCAGTCCCAGGCGCTGCGCCATCCAGTAGGCGGTGGCCTCGCGCTGCAGCGTGTTGTCGTCATGATGATTGTTCCCAGCCCCATGGACTTTGTTGAAGTTGTCCGTCCCCAACACGCGGTCGTCTGCCGGAACGTCGAACGTGTAATTGTTAGGTGTGCCGACCGGCGAATAGTCGGGCGCCGCCTGATCCTGATGCGCCGCGCTGCCGGCATAGCGTGCCCCGGCCTCATAGACGATTCGATGATTACCGTAAACGAAGGTCCCCGGGATCCGTTCGTTGCTCAGGACTTCGCGCTGCGCCCAGTTGGTAACGGACTGTTGGGTAAGCCAGAAGCGATAAGTCCCGAAACTTCCCGGGGGCGTCGGACTCCCAAAGTGAATCAGGCATTCGCGCACCGGACCGTTGTCGTCGCGCAACGCGGGATAGCGTGAAACTGCCGGAACGGGCGCGCTGTCGGTCGCTTCGATGACAAACGCGACAATGGTATCCCGTGCCTGACCTGGGATGAGAGCGCTGTAGATACCGTCGCCCGCCACAGCATCGCCGGCGAGTCCGGAGTCGTTCATCGGGCTGGTGGAGATCGTGCTGGACGGATCGATGCGATACTTGACCACGGCCGACGAAACGCCGTCCGGGTCCGACACGCGCGCGGTGACGATGACGTCCTGTCCTGCGGCGGGCAGGACCGGCAAGTGCGTGGCGCTCGTGATAGTGGGGCCGTTGTTGGCGACCCGCCGGCTATTGGGCGCGCCTGGGGTGCCGAGATGGGTCGGGATCAACAATCGATCGGTTGCTTCCAGAAAGCCGCCCCGCACGCGGAGCAAAATCTCCGGCCATCCGCGCAGCCAGCGAACCTTGGCTCGGAGGGTGGCTGTTCCCGATAATGCAGCGGTGAGCGGCACTCGAACTTGGTTCGCGCCGACGTCGCCACGGGAGCTCGCGCGGATACGCAACGAGCGGGCGCTGTTGAAGCCGCTTTCTTCCAAGGCCGATCGTTCGTGGGTACCGCGAGCGATCCAGCCGGTCAGACCTGATTCGAAATTGCCGTTCGCCACGCGATTTGGGCCTCCCGCCGGCACAACTTCGACGTCGTCGACCAGACATTCCCCTTCCTCCAGCAACAGGATCTGGAGCGCGTCCGCCGCAGCCAACCCGTTGTCGATGGCGCCCGTAAACTCCACGGTCGTCCAGACGGCTTTGCTCGACTCATCGCTGTCGGCCCAATTGGCGGCCAGGCGGTTGTCCGCCCGCGGGTCGGTGAGTTCCAAACTGCTGCCGCCGCCGTCCGACCAACGGCCCCAACGTCCGCCGTCGCGATACTCCACTTCGTCCACGACCACCTGCAGGATGTTTGTGGTGATGTTCGGGAGGCGGTCGGCGTTGATCGCCAATTCGGGCCGGGTCAGGGCAAGGCGCTCGCCATTGTCGGCCAACTCTCCTTCATAGTCGCCGACGACCAGTGCGGAGTTGGCGGCGAGCGATGGATACCGGGCAAGCAGGTTGGTCCGATTGCGAGCCACCACCAGGTAGCCGCCGCTGGCGAGGCTGGCGTTCGTCGGAAAGCGGTAGCGAATGCCGTCCGCGAAACGCCAGCCGCCGAGGTTCACCGTATTGGTGCCCTGGTTGTAGAGCTCAACATATTCGTCGTCGGGATTCCCCGAGATCGGGTGATACATGATCTCGTTGATGACGATGTCACGGGTCAGGGGCGGGGCATTGGGCGCGCCCGCGGTGGCGGAGGAAAGCTCCTGAAAGCCGTCGGCGCCGTCGGGCTGGCGTCCGAAGGAAATCGCATTGGCCTGCGGACCGAAGGTGATCGCATCAATCACTCGAGTCCGGTTTGAGTTGAGGAGGAGGATGCGTTCGCCGGCAGAACTAAGGGAGAAGCCAAGCTGGTTCTGATTGAAGACCGCGAATTCCCGCGCTGGAATCAGCGTGGGCGCGGGCAGACGAAACTTGTTGGTGGCGATGTCGTCGGTAAGCCAGGCGCCACCCAGGTCGACGGTCTGCGGACCCGGGTTAAACAGTTCGATGAAATCCGTCATCGGTGCATCCGTGTGCGCAAGGAATTCGTTGATGACCACGGCTCGTGCGGGGTCAAAGACGACGGGCTCGAGCCGGCCGGGTGTGCCGTCGACCGTCTCGCTCGCCGCCCACGCTTCGCGCTGGCCTTCGCCGTAGCTGGGACGGGCCAGCACAAGGGAATGACCGGCGCCATCCGCGGCCGTCGGCCATGGGTATCGGCTGTCGTAATTTGCTTCCAGCAGGATGAAGCCGTTGTTGTTGCGGAGGCGAACGGTGCCCCGGTCGTTCGGCAGGTTGTTGGTGAACGGGCCCAGCACGCCCGAGATGTCGTAGACGGTTTGGGCATCGGCCGGAGCGCGGGCCACGACCGCAAACCGGCCGCCTTCCAGGATGGTGCCGGCCGGAAACGTGTAGGAGATGTCGCCGGATAGCCGGTAGCCGGAGAGGTCCTCGGAGTAGGGGTTGGAATTAAAGAGTTCTACGAACTCCAATTCTGCCTGGTTGGTTCCGAGGAGAACGTCGCGCGGATGATACATGATCTCCGAGAGGATCAGGCCGGTCTTCCGGCTCGATGGCCCGAGGGGTTCCGTGCGGGGCGAGACCACGCCAATGGAACCGCCGGCCGCAGGTGAGAACTGACGGAAGGCCGCGGTGGCCGTGCGATTCGTGTCGCCGCTCGCGGCCGTGAGACCGAGGTAGAGCCGGTTGGAAAGGGCGAGACTGACGGAACCGAGCGGAGACCAGCGCGAGCCCTCCTGGCTGGCGAAGCCGGAGAGGATCTGTCCGGAGCGTTGAAGTCGGAGCCACATGCTGGGATAGCTGGCCGGGTAGGTCCCGCTGGAGATCGTTGGCCAACCCGTGTTCGTGCGTGTTTCGAAGAAACAACCGGCCAGCGATGGAGAGGCCAACGTGGCGACGAACCGGCTGCCTTCATCCAAGGTCTCGCGCGCCATGAGACCGGCCTGGGTCATCAGCTCGACGAATTCGAGTTGCTCGATCCGCACGCGCACATCGAAGTCGCCGACCACCGATTGCCACGCGAACTGAGATTGATCACTTCGATCGCGAAGGCCAATTCCGCCGCTGGTGAGATTGGCGCTGTGGAATTCCGGCAGAGTTGCTCCAGCGCTCCCGGGAGCGCCCATTGGGGTGGCGTTAAACTCGCGCGCCGTGAATGAAAACTGGGTGCTGACGAGCGCATTCGGGACGCTCGCTCGATCGAGGATGCCGTTCAAGGTGAGGGTGTAGCTGCTTGAATCGCTTAAGACGGATGTCCGCAGAATGACGGTGCGTCCGTCCGTGTCCAGTTCTGCGCCGAGGATCGTCACCCCCGGCAGTTGATAGCGATTGAGATTGAGGGCGGAGGCCGTGGCCACGGGCTCGGAGAAGGTGACGAAGATATTGGTGGAATTGGCATTCAGGACACGGACGAGGGTGGGCGCGTTGGTGTCACGCAAGACGCTCAGGCTTACTTCCGCCGTGTTGGTGGCGCCGATTCGATTGGTGATGAACGCGCGGAAAAGGGCGCCGTGATCCGAGAGGCTGGCGGCTTCGAGCCGGTAGTTGCCGTTGGTGGCGCCCGGGAGGTCCGCGCCGTCTCGTTGCCAGCGGAAGGCCTGCGGGAGAAAGTTGGCCACGACCGGGGCGAACTCGACCGGGCGTCCTTCTTCGACCGTGAAGTTGTTCAGATTGGAGACGAGGATGGGCGGAACCTCGTAAACGAGGCGGGTGTTGGGGATGGGCGTTTCGGTTGCTCCCGACGGCAGGCGCCATTGCACGGAGAGATGGTCGATGAGATTGGCTTCGTGATGCAGAACCTCGACGTAATAGCGGCGTCCTGCTTGCAGCGTGACGGGGAGAGATTGCTGGCCGTAGTGGGTGGTGTAGTTCCCCGGTTGCGCGCGGGGATCGACCCAGGCGACGAGTCGTTTGGTGGCGGGATTCTCGTCGGTGCCTAACAATAAGTTCGAAGTTTCGTCGCTGGAGATGCCGAAAATGTAGTCGCCATCGGCGGGCGCGATGAGATAGGCGCGAAGGCGCTGGGCGTAGTCATCGCCGGTGAAGGTGCTGCTAAGACCGCCGGTGGTGAAGCCCGCCTGATCGGGGCGTCCGGCGAGAAAGCCGGGATGGTTCGTGAGGCGGGCCAGCGAGAAGGCCTCGCGGCTGAGGTTGGTGTAAACCTCGCGATAAACCCCGGCGACCTGGGCTTGTCCCGGGACGGACAGCAGCAGTGCGGCGAGGAGAAAGAGAGGAGCGAGCAGTCTGGAGCTGGGGAAGGGCATAACCGCGGATAGCAAAAGACGGGACGGGTGTCACGCCCGCACTTGCGGGAATACAAGTGGCGAGACTAAGCCGGAACGATTCAGTTGGGCGGCGGCCGGTTGCGCTGGGATGAAATACGCAAGCGACGAACAACGAAGTCCTTCGCAAGAAGATCAAGCAAACGGCTGCTGCCCAACTGAATCGTTCCGGCCAAGCCGAAACGCTCGGAGGGGTCGACGTCGCTCGAAGGTTTGGACCCCTGGGCGCGACTCGCGCACTCGTCGGCGTCATTGGCTCTGGCTTAAGTTCCACGGTCCACCGTCGGCACGGGCGTTCAACGAGAACCGGCGGGTAATTAGGTTCGGCGGTTCCACCGGTTCCAGCTCAGCCGCAGGCTTGTCGAGGGACGATGGAATGGGAATGCTGGACGAAGCTCGACCCGACTGATCGCATGATGCCGTCGCTGCCAACCGATTCGCATTCGGAAGCCGCCCTGGAGGCGCGGCGCAAGGCGTTGCGGCAGGGATTGGCGCGCGCCAACACGGCGGCGGCTGTCATACTGCTGATCGTGATTGGGCTGGCACTCGCGGCGGTTTGGCAGGCCTTCCTAGCCCGGCGCCACGCGGAACGGGCGGATCGGAGCGCGCAGGAAGCCGAAGCGGCCACACGCCGGGCCGAAGACGAGTTGAGAAAGGCGCAGCTTGCTCAAGCGCGTGCGGCCCGGGCGAGCGAGCTCATGGGCCGTCGAACGGAGAGCCTGGCCGCGCTGAAGGCCGCCGCGATGCGACGGCCATCGCTGGAGTTGCGCAATGAGGCCATTGCCGCTCTGGCCCTGCTCGATTTCCGGGAAGCTTGGTTCCAGCCGGGAAAACTCAACAAGCTGGTGCCGCTCGCATTTGATGGTGCCCTCGCGAACTACACCGCGGACGGACCGCTCGGAACCATCGTGGTCCGTCGGATCAGCGACCATTCGATCGTGGCGACACTCAGCGGACCCGAACGCCGAACGACTGAGGTGTGTTTCAGTCCCGACGGGGAGTTCGTGGCGGCGCAGTTTGTGACGGGGCGACGGATGGTTTGGGATTTGGCCAGGAGCAACGTGGTGATCGATGTGAAATTTCCGCCGGGTGGGATGACGGAGGTAATGTCGTTCAGCAGTGCCAAGCCCCGGTTTGCGATGTCGGCGCCGGATGGTTCGATCGTGGTTTATGAGAAGTCGACGGCGAGTGAATCCTGGTCCCGGCTAAGACCAATCAAACCTACGGCGCAGCCGCGGAGATTCGGTCTCGATCCAGACGGAAACCATCTTGCCGTGGCGATCCGCAACGAGGTTGAGATTCGACGGGTCGAGGACGGAACTCTGGCGACGGCGATGTCGTTCAACAAATCGGTTTCGGAAGTGACGTGGCATCCGGACGGGCGTTCTTGCGCGGTGGGATTGATCAATGGCGACGTGTTGTATTGGAGCGTTGACTCCACCAATGCGACGCGGCTGACGGGCCACACCGGGATCGTGAGGCACCTCGAGTTTAGCCAGCGAGGTGAATGGCTGTTGTCCACTGCGGAAGATGGGATGACGCGCTTGTGGGCGCCGGCTGGCCGTCGCCTCCTGGTGGCCAGTCGGCAAGGATTGGGTCTGCGTTTCAGGCGCGACGATCGGGCGATTGCCTTTGCCAGAAAGGGCGAAGGGATTGGGATTTGGGAGATCGAAGGAGGAAGCGAGTTTCGGGTGTCGACCCAACCCGACTCGGGTGAGACGTCGACACGGACGGTTGATTTCAGTCCGGATGGCCGCTGGCTCGTTGCGACCAGCCCGAGTTTCCTGACGTTTTGGAGCGTGGCGTCGGGGGAAATGCCGTGGATGATCGCGGCGGACGATTGTCGAACGGCGCACTTCACGGCTGCGGGTGATGCGGTGCTGACGTCCGGTCGGCGGGGAGTCGAAGCGCGCCGCTTTGCGCCTGCGACGAATGGGGCCGGGTTACGGTTGGGTTCGGTGGAAACAGTTTGGGTGGGTGGGGCGTTGCAAAGGGCGGCTGTGACACGAGCGAACAAGGAATGGCTGACGTTGGCTGGAGGGCGTCCGGGCTGGATCGATCTTGCCGCGCCTGAAAAGCCGCAGGTGGCGCCGGCCGGGATTCCCAAGCTGCAATTTGCCGCGTTAAGTCCCGATGGACATTGGCTGGCGGGCAGCCCGGGAATCCGCGAAGCCACGTGCCTTTGGAATGCCGAGAGCGGTCTTCAGGAACGGGCGTTGCGGGTCCGTGGCGGGCCGCCCTGTTTTAGTCCGGCGGCTGATTTGTTGGTGGTGGGCGCGGAACAGGAATTTGCCGCGTTCGATCCGGCGACCGGCCAGCTTCGGTGGCGCCTGGACCGGGACGTGCCGGCCAGTGCGGGCGGCGCGGTTGCCTTTTCGCGTGATGGCAGCGTCCTGGCCCTCAATGTCAACCGCGACCGGATTCGTCTGGTCCAGCCGCAAACCGGCGTTGAACTGGCGACGTTGAGCGCGCCTGCGCCTCGCAATATCGCGAGCCTGGCGATGGATCGGAGTGGAGAATGGCTCGCGGCGCGCGCGGAAGGGCGCGACGTCCAGCTCTGGAATCTTCGCGAAATCCGCAGTCGGCTTCAGACGATGGGCCTGGATTATGATCCGGCTGACTCTGAGACAGGCAATGGGTCGGGTTCGGCTCGACCACGGGTGCCGGTGGCAACTGCGCTCGATTCGCATTCGTCTTGGGGGGTGGCCTTGCCTTTGGGGGGCGCTGCGCTCGCTCTGGGGTTTGGCGTTTATACGTTCCGCTACCAGCGCCGACTGGTCCGGAGCTATGCCGAGTTGGAACGGCTGGCGGGCGAGCGGAATCGCGCCTTGCGTCAGGCGCAGGCTGATTTGTTGCACAGCCAGAAAATGAACGCGCTCGGCACGCTGGCGGCCGGTATTGCCCATGACTTCAACAATCTGCTCTCGGTCATCCGCCTTTCGAATGATTTCCTCGGACGCGGCGTGAGGAACGATCCGGATTTGATCGAGGAATCCCAAGCGATCGAACAGGCGGTGCAACAGGGCAAAAGCGTGGTGGAATCCATGCTCGGCTACAGCCGCAGCCAGACCGACCCGGCTGAATCATTGAACGTGCCCGAGGTGGTCGAGGAAACGATCGGCCTCCTGACTCAGCAGTTCTTGAGCGGGACCAAGCTGACCATGGAACTGGACCGCGAAACGCCACTGGTTTTGGTGTCGCGCGGACGTCTCGTGCAAATCGTGCTCAACCTCATCGTCAATGCCGCCGAGGCGATGCAAGGCTCCGGACAGTTGACCATCACCGTGCGAACCGTGCGGAACCTTCCCTCGGCGGGACTGGTCCTTCCTCCCGGCAAGGCGTCTTCCTACGTCGAATTGGCGGTCGCCGATTCAGGGCCGGGAATTCCGCCGGAGATATTGCCTCGAATTTTCGAGCCGTTCTTCACCACCAAGAATGTAGGTGCATCCCGGGGCACTGGTTTGGGCCTGTCGATGATCTACACCGCCGCCCAGACCGAAGGGCTGGGACTCGCGGTCGAGACCTCCATGGGATCCGGGACCGTCTTTCGCGTGGTGATCCCGGCGCTCGACGCTGGTCAGCCTGATCAAGAGAAAATTCCCAGATGAAGACACACACCAACGCTTCAGTGTTGATCGTTGAAGATGATCCACAGCAATTGCGCCTTTACAGCAAGGCCCTGCGCGGCTCGCGAATCACCTGTGTGGGGACTGGCACGGCTGCGTTGCGCGCCCTGGAAGAGCAGGTGCCTGACCTCATCGTCCTCGATCACGCTCTGGCGGACGGCGAGCGTGGAACGGATTTCATTCCGCGCCTGAAGGCGATTGCGGCCCACGTGCCCATCATTGTGATCTCCGGCACACTCGGAATCGCCGAGCAGTTGAAGGCGTTGCAAGGTCCGCTGGCGGCTCATTACGTGCTGACCAAACCCATCCGGCTGGAGGAGTTCGAAACCACCGTGGATCGCGCCCTCAACGAATGCGGCATGGGCGAAGCAGTCAAAATGCTGCGCTCGCTCGAACGGGTCGAGAAAGTCGAAAGCAACGAGCCGGAAAGAAGATTCACCGAGCGTCTTGAGCGTCAGCACCAGATCATGAACCGTCTGCGTGGTGCCCGCGAGCGCGCCAACGTCTCCCTGCTGGCCCGCGACTTCAACGTCTCCCGCAAAACCATCCAGCGCGATCTGCAGGACCTCCTGCAACGCGGCCAGATTGACCCCGCGGTCTATCCGGAATGGGAAGAATGATAGGGTGTGTTGCGGTGCCGGGTGCTGTGTGTCAGGTGTCAGGTGTCATGTGTCATGTGTCATGTGTCGGGTGTCGGGTGTCGGGTGTGTCAGGTTCCGACGGTTGGGCGTTGGAGGCCCGACGGGTATGGGCATGGGGGTATGAGCAAGTGATGCTTGACACGCGATGGCCAATGGCTAGATGGAGGGGCGCTTTTGCAAGGAGATGAGCTATGCCATTGATCAAACGATTCGAGGATATCCACGCGTGGCAGGAAGCGCGCAAGTTGACGAGGGAGATTTATCAAACGACGAAGGTCGGAGTTTTTGCCCGCGACTTCGGATTGCGAGATCAAATCCAGCGAGCCGCGGTTTCAGCCATGACAAATATTGCGGAAGGATTCGATTGTGATTCCAAAGTCGAGTTTGCTCGTTTCCTCGGCATCGCCCGCCGCTCGAGTGTAGAAGTTCAATCCCTTCTCTACGTCGCGCTCGACGCCAACTATATCACTCACGAGTTGTTTGATGCTCATTACGCGCAAGCAAACAAAGCCAAGGCACTCATCGGCGGCTTCAAACATTCACTCCGGCGGTCTACCGATTCATCCGAACCGCCCGAACACTGAGGGCCATGTGTGAGGTGCCAGGTGTCATGATGTCAGGTGTCAGGTGTCAGGTGGTGCCTGGGTCAGAGACTTAACACTCCCGCACTACACGACACTTGGCACATGGCACGTGGCACCCACATGGCACATGGCATCATGGCACCTGGCACCTGGCACCTGGCACCTGACACTCGGCCCTTGGCACCTGGCACCTGACACTCGGCCCTCGGCCCTTGGCACCTGGCACTTGGACATGCGCTTCAGTCGCGCACTCCTGCGCTCGTGTCGCTCACTTCATTCCTTTTCAGTGTGGCCTAAGCTGCGCGGCGATGTTCGGCCGCACACACAGCGGACATCCAATGATGAAATGGATGACTATGAACTCCACGCAGTTTATCGACGGTTTCTCAGTTCGAAATCTTAGCTCCGGAAGCCGGTTGGGCCGCTTGCTTTTGGTTTGGTTGGTTTTGGTATGCGCGCTTTTGCCAGCGTTCAGTGCTTCTCGCATTTGGACCGGAGCGCATGCAACGAGCGGCCATTGGAGCCGCAATGCCAATTGGGATACGGGCGCGCCAGTCAATGGCGATACGGTAGTTTTTCCTTCTGGCACCGCGCGGTTGGCCAACACCAACGACATTGCCGGACTGCAGCTGACGGCAATCCGCTTCATTGGGACGGGCGGCGGCTATGCGATTCGCGGCAACGCCATCAACCTTGGCGAACGTCTCGCCGGTGAAAACTCGGGTGGCCTGAATGCCGTTTATTTGGCGCGTATCACCCTCGACGCTGCGGCGCGCATCACTCAGGAGGCGGGCGGCGCACTGATCGTTGAGTCGGACGTTCGTTTGAATGGGAACGACCTCTCTGTGCATACAATTGGCTCCGCAGTTATGCGCGGTTCCATCAGCGGTGATGGCAACGTTTTCAAGACCGGCGCAAATTCGCTGACGCTCGGCGGGGCGGCGGGCAACACCTTCACGGGCGACGTGTTTGTCAATGCGGGCACGCTGGTCATGGAAAAAGTCGTCGGTCAGTCCGTGCCACACCGATTGGTGATCGGCGATGGCGTTGGTGGCGGGCAGGCGGATGCGGCGATCAGCCGGGCGAATCATCAGGTTAGCGACGTGGTGGTCAACGCGTCCGGACTGTGGAGCCTTGGTGATTACACCGAGGAAGTGTCCACGCTGCGGCTGAACGAAGGTGGCGATGTTAGCACCGGCGCGGCGGGCAGGTTGATTCTCGGCAACGAGGCCGGGATTACGGTCACGCCTGTGACAACCTCTCCGCCGGCGGTCTCGTTTATCTCGGGAAACTTGGAGTTGGGGGCGGGGCGGCACGTCATCGAGGTGGGCGAGAACACCGCGGTCGAATCGGAGATCTTCGAATTGTCCATCAATGCGGCCATCAGTGGAACATTGCTTAGTGGTTTGACCAAGGAAGGCCGGGGCGATCTGAGTCTGGGGTCCAGCAACACGTTTGGGGGTCAGGTGGTGGTGAACGCGGGAGTGCTTTGGGTCAGCCACCCGGCGGCGTTGGGCGGAGTCGGGACGTTGGGCAGCACATCCGTGAATAACGACGCTTCCCTGGGCGTAGCCCCCGGCGTGGACGTGGTCGATGAGGTGCTCCGGCTGAACAGCACCGGCCGGCCTGAACGGCCCGCCCTAAGGTCGTCGGGTGTCAGTTCATGGACGGGTGACATCACGCTCCAGCGCAACACCTCGATTGGTGTCGCCCCGGGTGGCCATTTCACCCTGATCAGTTCGATTGGCGGCCCTGGTGGTCTGGTGAAGGAGAACACGGGTACGTTGCGCCTGGCCGGGAACACGAGCGACAA
Source organism: Limisphaerales bacterium (assembly GCA_044230345.1). GTDB lineage: Bacteria > Verrucomicrobiota > Verrucomicrobiia > Limisphaerales > JADJPG01 > JBGARF01. The sequence continues at coordinate 29,223 of JBGARF010000003.1, read as the reverse complement.
CACCTACGCCGGGACGACGTTCGTCAACGCCGGGACCTTGGAGCTGGACAAGGGCACCATCGGTGGATTGGTCGCTGTGCCCGGTTTGCTGGTGGTCGGTGACGGTTTGGGCGGTGACAACGCCGACGTCGTTCGACATCGGAAGGACAACCAGGTCAATCAAGTGAAGGTCAACGGATCTGGATTCTGGGACCTGGACGAACACGAAGAAGAGGTGGCGAGCTTGGAGCTCAATGAGGGCGGCGATGTCGCTACTGGTGCATCCGGCAAACTCCGCCTCGGCTTCGGTGTCAACCTGAGCGTCACGCCAATCAGCACTTCCGCAGTACAGAACTCAAAGATCTTCGGTCGCCTCGAGCTGATGCTGGGTTCTCACACCATCACGGTGGGAGAAGGTCCGGCGACGCGTGCTGGATTCCCCGAGCTGATCATTTTCGCATCGGTGGAAGGCGTTGGCGCACTTCGGAAAAATGGCCCGGGCCGCTTAGAGATGAGTGGTGGCAGCAACTATGCCGGGACCACCGTGATTGAAGAAGGTGAACTTAAGGCCTCGCACCCGTTCGCGTTCGGCTCGACGCTCTCCGGGACGCGAGTCGAATCGGTTGGGTCGTTGAGTCTGAACGGCGTCAACATCACGGGCGAATCACTCACGCTCGACAGCGTCGGTGCGCCTGGAACCGGCGGCACTACCAATCCCAATGGGGGCGCGTTGCTCGGCAAGGGATCTTGTTCCTGGTCCGACTCCATTTCGATCCTGCGCGCCGCTCGCGTCGACGTGGCGGTCGGAGGCGTCCTCGACCTTTCAGGCCCCATTGCTGGCAACGGTGGCCTGATCAAACAGAACGTCGGAACCCTCACTCTTTCCGGCAACAGCGCCAATACCTACTCGGGATCCACCATTGTCAACGAAGGCCGGCTCCAGTTGAACAAGGCCGGCGTGAATTCCGCCGTTCCCGGCCGGCTCATTATTGGCGACGATGTGGGCGGCGCGAACGCTGACGTTGTGGAATGCCTGAGCGTGAATGAGCTCGGCGCGCTCTCGGCCGTGATCGTGAACAGCTCCGGCCAACTCATCGCCCGGCAGGAAGCCATTGGTGCGCTCGCTGGGTCGGGTAATGTCAGCGTGTCATCGTCGTTGAACACCGGCGCGGACAACGCCTCCACCACGTTCAGCGGGATCATCAGCGGTGCGGGTGGGATGAACAAAACCGGCACGGGCACGTTCACGCTCACCGGCAACAACAGCCACACTGGCGGGACTGGCATCGCCGCAGGCACGCTGCTGGTCAACGGCCAGCAACCCGCAAGCTTCATCCTGATTCAGCCCGCCGGCACGCTCGGCGGCAGCGGGCGCGTGGGGAATTTGAGCTCGTTCGCCGGGGGCGCAACGGTCTCGCCTGGCGCCAGTCCGGGGCGCCTCTCGTCCGGCAATGTCATCCTGGGCGCTGGCACTGTGTTTCGCGTGGAACTCGACGGTCCCATCGCCGGCACGCAGCACGACCAGCTGCGTGTCGTCGGTTCGGTGAACCTCGGGGGAGCGACGTTGCAGGCCGTGCTGAACTTCATCCCCACTCTGGGCCAACCGATCGTCATCATCGACAACGACGGCACCGATGACGTCGTCGACCAGTTCAACGGCCTGCCCGAAGGCGCCACGATTCGGCTCAACCAGATTCCGTTTGTGATCAGCTACGAGGGCGGCGACGGCAATGACGTTACCCTTACCGCCACGAACACGAGCATATCGTTCGTCAGCACCCGCGTTGAAGCGGGCAACGGCAATGGCGTCGTCGATGCGAATGAGTGCAACCATCTCTTTGTCGCGTTGATGAACGAGACGGGCAGCCCGCTCGCGGTGTCGCGTGTCGTGCTTGATTCGGCCACGCCGGGTGTGGTGGTGACCCAGCAACGTTCCGACTACGCGAACTTCGGTGCGCTCGCCATCCGCACCAATGGCGTGCCCTTCCAGTTTCGGACGGCACCGGACTTTGAGTGTGGGCGTCCGATCGAGTTTCTGCTGACCATCACTGTCACCGGCGGTGGAGGGGGCACTTTCACCATTCCTTTCACCGTGGCAAGCGGCGGAGCTGGTGAACCCGTGATGTTCAACCAAGCGGCCAATACGCCGCTGGTGGATCAAGGTCAGCTCGTGTCGGCTCTCAACGTTTCCGGCGCTGCACCGCGCATCGGCAAGGTTACCGTCTCGCTTCATATCACCCACCCGTCGGCTGGCGACCTCGTGCTGCGATTGCAGTCGCCCTCCGGGACCGTGGTTCCGCTGGCGCTCAACCTCGGTGGGACTACCGACAATTACGGCGGCGGTTGTGGCAATCAGGGCAATCGCACGACGTTCGACGATGACGCGCCCGTGCGCATCGCGGCGGGCACCGCCCCGTTCATTGGCAGCTTCACGCCGGATTCGCCACTGTCCGCGTTTCGCGGCGAGGACCCGAACGGGGATTGGAAGCTGTTGATCGCCGACACGGTGGCTGGCGACACCGGCGAGCTCCGTTGCTGGTCGTTGTTCGTTGCGCCCGCTGAATGCATGGACGGTGGCGGCGTTTGCGAGAGTTGCGCGCCGAGCTTTACGGGACGCTTTTCGGCGGACATGCCGTCCACGACGACGCGCCTCGTCCGCAACGGCCTGGCCAGCGGGTGCGGCAGCGCGAAGGTTTGCCCCTCGGTGACGTCGGGCCTGCGCTTGTTCTACCGCGTCCATTTGGTGACCAACAATGGTCCTGCCACGTGCGTGTCCGCGGTATTGAACGACTTGTGCCGCGCGAGCAATCTGCGTCTCCACGCCGCGGCGTACCTCGGCACCTACAATCCGACGGATCCGTGCGCCAACTATCTGGGCGACACGGGCAGTGAGTTGGCGGCCGGCTCCGCAAGTTTCTCCTTTGCGGCGCCGGAGAACGCGGTCATCGCGATCGTGGTGAGCTCGCCGGTGGCGACGTCTTCCTGTTTGGTGAGCTACCAGATGCAATTCTACGGGTTGCCCTGTCCGCCGCCTGCATTGCGGATCGCAAGAACCGCCAATCCGGACGAGGTGCGTCTTCACTGGAGCACGGCCTACCCTGGTTTCGATCTGCAGCGGACGCCCAGCTTGAATGGCATCGCGCCCTTCCCGTTCGTCAATGTCCCGGTCGCACCGGTGGTGGTGGAAGGTGACTACACGGTGACGAACAGCAGCAGCGGCACCGATGCTTACTTCCGCCTGCGCAAGCCGTAGGACGAATCACGTTCAGATAGGGCGCGCACTCCGAGCGCGCCGCGAAAGCATGGTGAAGATGGTCTTCGGCGGCGGGCGACGGAGCGCCCGCCCTACCTACTCACACCAATTCCCGGATAGGCAAGGCGCCCTCGGGTACGAGGAAAGTCGGGCGACCGGTAAGATCGGCCACGGTGGTCTTGTTCACGTCGATGCCGAGGTTGTGATAGAGCGTGGCGAAGACTTCGCCGAACGTGACCGGGCGTTCGCTGGGTTCGCCGCCCAGGCGATCGGTGGCGCCGATGACCTGGCCTACGTGCATGCCGCCGCCCGCGAGCAGGGCGTTGCTGACGCGCGGCCAATGATCGCGACCGGCATCCTTGTTGATTGTCGGGGTGCGGCCGAACTCGCCCCAGACAATCACGCTGACGTCTTGCTGGAGGTTGCGTTCGTGAAGATCGGTGATCAGCGCGTAGAGCGCTTGATCGAGGAGCGGAAGATCATTGCGGGCATTGCGGAAATTCTGGCCGTGATAATCCCAGAAGCCGTAAGCCACCGTGACCACGCGTGCGCCAGCCTCAACGAGGCGACGGGCGACGAGGAACTGCTCGTTCAGCATGGGAGCGGCATCGCCGTGAACCTTGGCGTCGCCTTTGCCGTAGCGTTCGCGCAAGCGCGGGTCTTCCTTCGAAACGTCCAGCGCTTCGAGCAGGCGGCTGGAGGTAAGCACGCCGAAGGCTTGCTGCGTGAAAGCATCCAGACCGGCCATGCTGCCGCTGGTGTCGACGTCCCGACGAAACCGATCGAAGCTGGCGAGGAGTTGACGGCGATCGGCGAGGCGATCAACGGAGATGCCATTGAGCACCATGTCCGATTTGCCTTCGGCCTCGGGGCGGAACGCGTTGTTGGCGGCGCCGAGGAAGCCGGGGGTGGCCGCGTTGTACGGCCGGTGCTGCATGCGGGGTTCAAGTCCCATGAACGCCGGCACGCCGGAACGGGTTGAGCCAAGCACCTTCGAGACCACGGCTCCGAACGACGGCCAACCGCCAGGAGGTTGGTTCTGCTTGCGCCGGCCCGTCATGCACATGAAGTCCGAATGATCATCTACGGCGTCCGAGATCGAGCGGATGACGGCAAGCTTGTCGCAGATCTTGGCGGTAAGCGGGAGATGCTCGCAGATTTGCAGTCCGGGTAGATTCGTGGGGATGGGCCGGAACTCACCGCGGATCTCGCTGGGAGCGTCGAGCTTGAGATCGAAGGTGTCCTGGTGCGGCGGGCCGCCCGGGAGATAGATCATGATCACGGCCTTCTGCGATCGCCGGATGCCCGAAGCCAGTTCGGCTTGGAGGATTTGCGGGAGCGCGAGGCCGCCCATCCCGAGCGCGCCGATCTTGATGAAATTGCGCCGGGACACACCGTCGCAAAAACGGCGTCCGCGGGAATCGGTGGCGGGAATGGTTAGCATGAGAAATTCATCCGATCAGCTCCTTCATGGGCTGCAGCCCTTGATCGACGAGGAATTGCGGGCGGCCGGTCAGGTCGGGCACCGTGACCTTGTTGACGTCGAGGCCGAGCGCACCGTAGAGCGTCGCGAAAACTTCGCCGAACTGAACGGGGCGTTCCGAGGCTTCGCCGCCGAGACGATCGGTGGCGCCGATGACCTGCCCATGGCGCAGTCCGCCACCGGCCAGCATCGCGCAGGAAACGCGCGGCCAATGATCGCGGCCGCCGTCCTTGTTGATGGTCGGGGTTCGGCCGAATTCACCCCAAACGACAACGCTCACGTCCTTCTCGAGGCCGCGTTCGCGCAGGTCGGTCAGCAATGCGCTGACGCCGCGATCGAGCAAGGGCAGGTCCTGGCGCAAGGCGCCGAAATTGTCGCCGTGATGATCCCAGCGGCTGAAGGCGAGCGTGACGCAACGTGCTCCCGCCTCGACCAAACGCCGTGCGGTCAACATGTGCTCCATCAGCTTGGGCGCGCCATCATCCCGATTTCTTGGGTCGCCTTTGCCGTAACGCTCGCGAATGGCGGGGTCTTCCTTTTCCACGTCGAGGGCCGCGAGCAGTTTGCTTGAGGTGAGGATGCCGAATGCCTGTTGATTGAAGGAATCCATGCCATCCATCATGCCGCTGCCGTCGAGGTCACGTCGGAACTGATCAAACCGGGCGAGCAATGTCTTTCGATCCGACAAGCGATCGAGCGTGAGCCCGTTCAAGGTCATGTCGTCTTTGCCGCCGCCTTTGTTGGGCTGAAACGGGGCATGGCCGACTCCGATAAAACCGGGGGCGCCGTTGTCGGACCAGGGCGTGTGACCCATCTTGGGCGACAAACCGACGAAGGGCGGCATTGACCGATCAACGGGGCCTTGCAACTTGGAGAGCACCGAGCCCAGACAAGGCCAGCCGCCGGGCGGAGCGTTGCGGGCGTGCCGTCCGGTCAGGCATTGCACGGCGTAGTGGCTGTCCTCGGCGCCGACCATCGATCGGATGATCGTGTAGCGATCCGCCAGTTTGGCCAGCAACGGTAGGTGTTCGCAGATCTCGATCCCGGAGACGTTGGTCGGGATGGCTTTGAACTCGCCGCGGATCTCGGAAGGCGCATCGGCCTTGAGATCGAACATGTCTTGGTGACTGGGCCCGCCTGGCAGGAAGATCATGATGATCGCCTTGTGCGAACTGCGCACGCCAGATGCGGCCTCCGCTTGGAGCAACTGCGGTAGAGACAACCCACCGAGGCCCAATGCGCCGATCTTCAGAAAATTTCTCCGCGACACGCCATCGCAAAAACCCGAGCCACGATCGTTGGCGAGCAGCGTGAGCATGGCTCAAATCAGCTCTTTCATGGGCTGCAGGCCGTCCTCGACCAGGAACTGCGGGCGGCCGGTGAGGTCCTGCACCGTGACTTTGTTCACATCGATGCCCATGCCGTGATAGAGCGAGGCGAACACTTCGCCGAAACGGACCGGGCGTTCGGAAGCTTCGCCGCCAAGGCGGTCAGTCGCGCCGATGACCTGACCGTGGCGCAGCCCACCGCCGGCCAGCATCGAGAAGGAAACCCGCGGCCAATGATCGCGGCCGGCGTCTTTGTTGATCGTGGGTGTGCGACCAAACTCGCCCCACATCACGACGCTGACGTCTTTGTCGAGGCCGCGTTGGTGAAGGTCGGTCAGCAGGGCGCTCACGCCTCGATCGAGAAGCGGCAGATCCTGGCGCAGCGCGCCGAAGTTGTCGCCGTGATGATCCCAACGGCTGAACGCCAGCGTCACGCAGCGGGCGCCTGCTTCGACCAAGCGTCGGGCGACGAGCATGTGTTCCATCATCTTCGGCCCGCCGTCGTCGCGATTCTTGGGGTCGCCCTTGCCGTACATCTCGCGGACCTTCGGGTCTTCCTTGGAGACATCCAACGCTTCGAGCAACCGGCTGGAGGTCAGAATGCCGAAGGCTTGTTCGTTGAACGAGTCGAGGCCTTGCATCATGCCGCTGCCGTCGAGGTCGCGCCGGAACTGGTCAAAGCTGGAAAGGAGCGCTTTGCGATCGGCCAGGCGATCGAGCGTGACGCCGTTCAGCGTCATGTCGTCTTTGCCTCCGCCTTTGTTGGGCTGAAACGGCGCATGGCCGACGCCGAGAAAACCGGGATCGCCGCTGCGAGCCCAGCGCATCTCGCCCATCTTCGGGGAAAGCCCGACGAAGGGAGGCATCGTCTGGTTGACCGCGCCTTGGAGTCGGGAAAGCACCGATCCCATGGAAGGCCAGCCACCCGGGGGGAGATTGCGATTGGGTCGGCCGGTCAGGCATTGATAAGCGTCGTGATCATCAAAGGCCCCGACCATCGAGCGGATGATGGTGTATTTGTCCGCGAGCTTGGCGAGGCGGGGGAGGTGCTCGCAAATTTGGATGCCGGGAACATTGGTCCCGATGGGCTTGAACTCGCCGCGGACCTCACTGGGCGCGTCCGTTTTCAGGTCGAACATGTCCTGATGGCTCGGGCCACCGGGCAGAAAAATCATGATGACCGCTTTGTGGGCTTGGCCGGACGGGCGTCGGCCGGAGGCGGCTTCGGCCTGCAGAATTTGGGGTAGAGCCAAACCGCCCAGGCTGAGCGCGCCGATGCGCAGGAAATTCCGACGGGAAACACCGTCGCAATACCCGCTGTTCTGGGGCGAACGTCCGTGGATGGTCAGCATAACGAACTGGCGTTGACCGCGATCGAATTGGCCGGCGAGTTCAAGTTTTGAACCCGAGCCTCTGGCGCAGAGGCGCTGGGTTTTGACCGGGCCTTATCTAAGCCTATTCAAGCCAGTTTTGTGCCGAAGAAGCAACCCTGGATTCAGGGTCCCCGATCCCCGCCTCAGAATGTAGAACCGCAGATCAACTCAGATGAACGCGGATTAGGGTGTGAATCTGCGGTTCAATGGTGTTTTCAGCAGCGCTACGCGCAGTTTTGGGAGGGGCCCAAAAAGTTTGCGGATTCGTGAGGCCATTTGCGCATGTCACACGAACTTCCATCTCATCACATGATGGCCAATCTGACCCGCGCAATCACGGCTCCCAATCAGACGACCCCTGTTATCTTCTCCCAGCTCTGGGAGGGGATGTCAGCCCGATGAGGGAAACGTGGCGAGGTCACCCCGGGGTTGCGCCTCTGGCGCAATCCCGGGTTCGGTTGGTCCCGATGTCAATGGCTGCTGTCCAATGGCTGCTGTCCTATTGCCTGGATGCGGCCAAGCACCAGAGACTTTGGCTGGTGCGCAGATATAATTCGCCGTCGGCGGCCGCTAACGACGCGTTAGTCGGCTCATAAACGGAATTGGTGGCGAGGACTTCGAACGTGGGGCTGGCGCGCAGTACGAAGACGTCGCCAGCCTGGTTGGGGACGTAGATTTTGTCGTTCGCCAGAATGATCGACGACCACGAGCCGTTTCGGCTGCCGGAGCCGGTGAGGCGTTCTTCCCAAACGGTCTTTCCGGTCTTTAGATCCAGGCAAGCGGCGATCCCGTCCTGGCTGATGCTATAGACATGGGCCCCATGGATGACGCCCGAGCCGATGGCGCTCTTGGCCCGATCCAAACGCCACAGACGTTGGCTTTCAGTCACATCGTCACGGCCGCCGGGCTTGATGGCGACGACATTGCCGCCGGTCCAGGCGACGAGCGTGCCTTCGCCCCAGAGTGGAGTGGTATAAATCGTTCCGCTGAGCCCTTTGCTGAACCAAAGCAACTTGCCCGTCTGAGGATCGTAGGAGGTCAAGCGATTGGGGAAGTTCATGATTAATTCAGATCGGCCGCCCGTGGTGATTGCCAGCGGAGTGCTCCAACTGCCGCCCGCCCCGCCGCGTCCGCCTCCGGGCCCTCCGCCTCCGAAATTGGGCCGAGGTAACGCGGCGTTCAATCCTTCCGCGAGCTGGGTTTCAGTGAGCGCTCCGGTCTTTTCCGAGTCCGATCGCTCGAACCATTTCGCGAAAGCGCCCTGCAATTCCACACGGGTCAAAGCGTTGTCCTTGTCAATGTCGGACGCCGTGAAGATCGCGGGTGCGGTTGTTCTGCTCGGACCGCGCCGGCCGCCTTGGCCGCCTTGGCCGCCGGGGCCGTCACCTGGTCCGCCGGCATCGTCGCGAGGCGGCAACGCATCGTAGAATCGACCAGCAAACTGATCCTGATTCAGCTTTCCAGCTTTGTCCGGGTCGAGCTTGTCGAACCAAACGTCAGCCAATCCCGTGAACTCCTCTTTGGAGAGCTTTTTGTCCGCGTTCTTGTCGCCTTGCGCAAACATCTGAGGCGCCAAGGTTGTGCCCAAGCCGAATCCGCCGCGTCCGCCTCCTCCTCCGCCACCTCCACCTCCGCCTCCGCCGAAACGACCTTGAGATTGTTCGCTGGGATCCACTTTCGGCGGATCGACTTCCCACACCGTTTTGCCCGTCTGTTTGTTGACTGCGATAAGCCGCGCCTTCTCGTCGGGGCCAAAGTTAAGAATGCACAAATCGCCCAACAAAATGGGCGACGAGGCATTGCCGAACATGTGATTCATTTTTCCGAAATCGCGATGCCACCGTTCCTGGCCGTCGAAGCCGTAGCAGTAGAGCCCGGCGGAGCCGAACGAAGCGATGATCCGCTCGCCATCGGTGACGGGCGTGGCGGCACAGTATGGATTGTCGCGCTGGGTGGGTTCGTTCTCGGTATAGGTCACGCCGGATTGCCAGAGCAACTTGCCGTCGGACCGATCAAAGCACATTAACGTGCGGCGGTTTTCGCGGCTGATCGCTTGGGTGACGAAGACCCGTTGGCCCCAAATGATGGGCGACGAATTGCCCGGACCAGGCAAGGGCGCGCGCCAGCGCACGTTCTGGTTGGTGCTCCATTTCACCGGGAGGTTTGTGTCGGTCGCCACGCCGGTGCCGGTGGGCCCGCGCCAACCGGGCCAGTTTGCGGCGGTCACTGCCGGTGCCATCGCCAGAATCAGACAGCCTGTGAGCGTAAACGGGTAAGTACTGGAGTTCTTCATGCGTCCGTAATTGTTCCGTAACAGGATAGAGTGATTTCCGATTGATGACTACGCCCATCCATGCTCGGTTACTTCAGCGGGTGGCTGCGGGCTGCGCCTTCTGAAACCGGTCGGATGTCCCTGGGATGCGGGGCATGGGGCAATTGCAGTGCTTCTTGGTGTAACCCAGCTATTCCTCCGCATGGGGCCGGGCAATTGGCAATTGGCTCTGGCGGCGGTGGTGGTGGCTCCTGCTGCGACCGGCTGAATGCGGCCGCGTCCCGGCGGGCTTGAGCGTAATGGCTGAAAAATGATCGAATCTTTGGTGACCGCAATATGAACCTAACAACTCCAAACCTTCTTCGCGTTCCTTCCCTCTTGCTGGCTGCCGCGCTGCAAGTTCTACCCATTGTTCGGGCGGCGCTGCCGGCGACGCAGGCGACGGCAAACATTCTAGTCGTGCTCTTGCGCTGGGGCGGTGCCGCGGCGGCAGCGCTGGGCAGCGTCGACTCTGTTTCTGGCGGCTCCGCTCGCATCACCAGCCCGCGCAATGTCACCGCCACCAACGGAGAACCGTTCAGTTTGCGACTGACCGCTGGGCCAAACTCAGCTCACTACTGGGAAGCGACGGGGTTACCTGCCGGGCTCAGCTTGACCGGCCGGTCGGGTTTTGCCGCGTGGAGGATCGAAGGCATCCCGGATGTCGATGGAACGTTTAACATTGGGTTAGTCGCCAAAGACAAGGCCAACAGCGGTGGCAGCCGCACGCTAACGGCCACGATGGTTCTGACCATTCTCCCGGGCGGCAGCGCCCCGCCGTCAATTTTTGCGGGGCCGTTCAACCAGTCGGCGTTGGCCGGCGGCAACGCGGCGTTTGCCGTTCTGGCGACCGGCGAACGTCCGGTGACTTATCAATGGCGGTTCAACGACTCAGAGGTGGAGGGAGCGACGAATCGAATCCTGAGCCTGACCAACGTGGGTGCGCCTGCTCTCGGCAACTACAACGTCGTGGTCGCAAACAGTCATGGCAGCATCACGAGCGGCGTCGCGACGTTGACCATTACCAATGCGCCTGTGCCGATTCCGCTGGGCGTCTTCAATGGCCTTTTCGTGGACACCAATCAGGTCACGGCGGCGTCCGCTGGCTCCGTTTCCGCCAAGACGGGCCCAGGTCGTTTGTATACGGGCAGCCTGAGAATTGGTCTGGCCAAACTGGCGTTCAAAGGTTCGTTTGACGGCGAGGGACGTTCCAGCGTCGCCATTCCGCGCACTGGGCTCAGCGCATTGACACTCGACCTTGGACTGGATGGAGGAAGCCTGACGGGTCGTGTTTCCGATGGCGTCTGGACTTCACCTCTGCGCGCGGATCTGGCCGTTTTCCACTCCGCAACCAACCCGGCCACGGCGCTGGCCGGGCTCTACACGGCGCTGCTCCCGGGGGCGGACGAGAATGCCGACGCGCCGTTGGGGGATGGCGTGGCGACGATCAAAGTCGACTCCGGCGGCGTTCTTTCGCTGGCTGGAAGTTTGGCGGACGGCTCCAAGTTAGTGCAAAAGACGCCCGTTTCCCCGACTGGCGAGTGGCCCCTCTATGCCCCGCTTTACCAAGGCGGCGGGATGGTCATTGGATGGTTGCGTGTGCGTCCCACGAACGACATCGATTTCGACGGCGTGAGCCACTGGCTTCGTCCGGCCGGACCGACGCCGAAAGTTCACACCAACGGATTCCTTCTGCGTTCAGACGTGATTGGATCGTCGTTTGTCTCGCCGGGCACGAATCGGTTGCTGTCGGCTGCGACGGCAAATCTGATCTTCACTGGAGGCAATCTGGCGGCGCCCTTTACCAACGTGCTCGCGCTTGGCGCGTCGGCGAAAGTGACAAATACCAGTCCCAACAAACTGACGCTGACGTTCAACTCCAAATCAGGATTGATCGGGGGCGTGGCAACCGATCGGTCGTCAAACAAACCGATCAAATACCAAGCGGTGCTGCTGCAGCGTCAACAAATTGCCGGCGGCTCGTTTCTCGGGACCAATGAGGTGGGTCGGGTGGAATTGACGCCGTAAAACAATTTCATGGGTCCGAAGGTAGCCACCGGTCGAAGCACGACTTTCGCGGTTGCTGACGTTTCTGCGTCTCGCGTACCCCTGCCAACCATCCCATGGGGGGAGGCGATGGAAGGTCGGATTAAGGCGACATTGCTCACCAATGCGGCCGATGCGCCGGAGGTTCTCGCGCAGTGTGATTTTCATCCGCTCATCGCTGCGGCGGCCTTTGCGTTCAAGGCGCATTATCCTCTGACGCTGTCGCCCGACATGCTTTGGTTGACGATTCTGCAAGGCGTTGCCGAGCATGTTAATTCACAGGCGGAGAGTCTTCGACACCGGCTGGTACAACACGAAAGCAAAATTGAACTGGTCGTGCCGACAAATTTGACTGGCCTTCCGGCCAACGATCCGCAGGTGGAAGCTTTGATCTCTGACTTCCTCCGGCGACTGCGCGTGCATCTCGTTCCCGGTAAACAGTTCCTATTGGAACCTGAATTCTCCACCACGACGTCGGTAGCGCGGGTGGCCCGGGGCGTCGCCTTCATGGAGATAGTGAAGCCGTACTTCGACTACGTGTTTTCGTGTATCTGCGGAATTCCGTCGATCACGCTGCAAGGAACCTCCGAAGACTGGGCGAAGGTTCATCTCGGTGTCCAGTCTCTGCACGAATCGGACCTTGACCTGACTTGGTGGACGGCCGCCCTGCTTCCGTTAACCGATCAGTTCGTCCGGGCGTCGAGAGGCGATGTCGTTCGATGCCATTGGGGAAACCTAATCAAAATCACGGAACGATACGGGGTCGAAGATTTGAACGGATGGCTGCTGAAGTTCATTCCGTACGTTCACCCGACAAAAGGTTCATCAATGATGACACGGAACCCAGTTGTCGGATTTGACGACTACGAAAGTCCCGACGGCAAAGCGCAGCCTTTCCGAATTACGGGCTGCTTTTCCGACCAACTTCCGAGCGGTCTTTCTCGATGTCCGGTGACAATCCTGAACCGCGCCACCGGGGACCATAGCGCCCTCGAGTTTGTGGCGGGGTATGTTGGTGTCGCCCAGGATTTGTCCGACCTTGCCCTCAAACCGGTCCTTGGTTGGGCGATTTCAGAAGGCGCCCGCATCGAGTGCCTTCTGCGAAGATTGGGTCTTGAACACGAGACGCGACCGCCGTCGCCCCTTGATAACCTGAAAGTTGCGGATCGTTTCGGTGGCAATCTGCCCCATGATTTGGCTCGATTTTATGAAGTTACGGACGGGGCGGTGGTTGCAATGCGCGGTTCGAATTCTGCCTGGGAGATTCTTCCTTTGGCGCAAGTGGCCATGGTGGAGACGCACGCGCAATTCCGGGTGTACAGCGAGGGTCAAAGTTGGTCGGTCAATGAGTTGGCGGAGCAAAGAGAGTTTAACCGAAGTTACGGAAACCTCGTGCGCCTGGCGGCGTGCAAGGACGGAGGCTGGATTGTCTTTGGCCGGGATCCAGAGGTGGACCTAGGAACTGAATCTGTCGCCAGCCGGGGCGAGTTTTTCTTTTGGAACGGCGAACGGCACCCGACAGCCTTCAAGCCGCTAGCCAGAACCTTCACACAGTTGCTAGAAGATCTTTTAAGTGAGGCCGCGTTGCAGTGATGTCCAGATCCCTCTCCCGTTGGCGCCGCAAATTTCCCATGAACCGGAGGATCGACGACGAGGCCCGGCGCGGAGATTCGACGACCTCTTACTGGAACCGTCCCCTGCGTCACCCTCTCCGCCGCCATGCGGGGGAGAGGGCAGGTTTCGAACTCGCCCGCGCGAGGTCGGAACCGGGTGAGGTGGAGGAGTCCGCCGGTTCATGTCTCGTACGCAGGTCTAAAAAGAGGTGGCTTCCCATGAACCGATCCGCGGACCATCAACCTACGATGCGCATCGGAGGTTGGCCCAATTGCGCGCAAGCCAGAGGCTTGCCGGCCACGTAGCCCAAAAATCGTATGCATCCCGGAGGGATGCCAGCCATTCGGTTAATTGATGCGGCTGCGACCCCGGCTGGGGCCGGTGCGGTTTTCTGGGGCCCTTTTCCGGTGGTGATCGCTCGTGCCTCGCGTCACCACCGGCTCATGGCCGGCATCCCGCTGGGATGCCCCGTGGATCCCATCCGACAAAGTGACGTACACACGGTATGAAACGATGCGACGGATGCGGCTGCAGGGCCACCTCGGTGAGAAGCTCGTTCATTCCGGTAAATAGAGATCCCACACCTTCGACCGGCGCGCAGATCCAGCAGGGCCCGCGACGGTCAGCATGACGGTGAATTCTCCGCCCCGCTGATATTGGTGTTGAGGATGGTGGTCGGTGGAGGTTTGGCCGTCGCCGAAGTCCCATTTCCATGCCGTGATGGCGCCTGTGGATTCGTCGCGAAATGCCACCCGACGCTCGCGTCGATTCAGCACGGTGAAACTCCATTCGGCATCGACGGGTTTGCGCAGGGACGACTCAAGCGGCATCAGCCGAAAGGCGCAGAGATCCGACGCGTCACCGTACATCGTGGTTTTGTGGGAAAGGTTCCAGAATGCTTTGTTCTTTTCGCTCGTGTCGTCGTCGTAATCGAGAATCGCCCAGGACAACCCAATCAGCGCGTTCTCCCTCAGCGTGGAAATCACAGCGCGACCGGGTCCTTCGGCTGGGGCGTAGTCAAACGGGGTGATCCAAAACTCGAGCACATATTTGCCACCCTGCCGCGGACGGAAATTGTATTGCTGGGCCGAGTTGGCGTAGGGCAGTGCTTTGATCCAGGGCTGACAACCCCAGACCATGGCCCAGTCCTTGCCTTCCGCTGGCGTGAAGATGTGATAATTCTGGGCGTGCACGCCGTGGAACGAAAAATGGGCTTCGTCCGGTTTTTCTTTCCAGTGTGGGTGCAGGTGCTTGATGAAGGGCCCGCCCGAGAGATCGCCGTCGACGACGAGTTCGAAGATGTCATTGCGCAGGCTTGGCCGCGCGAAGTCCCAGTAGTCATCCTGTGCCTCGTAGAGGAAGTAGAGCTGGTTGATTCCTTTGACCCAACCCACTCGAACTCGAACGTCGAGATCGGCTCGGTTGTAGTTGGTGCCGCGCTCGCCTGTGGTGTCGGACAGTTGGTCAATGCCGATGGCATAGCTGGAGGGCACGATGTCCCAGTCGTCGGCTTTTCCGTCGATGCGTGGAATGCGATCGGGTGGGAACTGGAAAATCTTAAACTCGATTCCGGGACGTTCGAGTGCTGACGAGTTGAACGTTGTGATCAGAACGAGGGCGAGGAACAATGGCATTCGGAAACTCCGCTGCGACCTGGGAACGCCAAGGAATGCTTGCGATCCGCCCTCACCCCGCTCGTCACGCTGGAGCCGCTCACCGGCGAAAGCGGAACCCTCTCCCTCCGCCTTCGCTGCGCTTCGGCGCGACGAGCCGGGGAGAGGGGGAACCTCAGCGGCCGCGTCGTAGGGCCGGTGGGCCGCTGCAGCTGCGGGGCACTTTGGGGAGAAGGTGAGCGCTCGTGACGGGGTCGCGGCGGTGGTGGGCGGGACCCGAGCGGCGACCGAACGGTAGCTTGAGGCAGATGGGCGCATGGTGGAGTTCGTGTGAGTGGCCGCATCAAGCCATGAGCCAAAGCCTTCTTCAATGGCGAAGCGATGTCTTTGGTTTCCGTAGAACATCTCTGACCGCAGATTAACGCGGATAAACGCAGAGGAAGATGGGGTGATCTTTGATCGTGACACCTCGATCCTTCGTTGCAGGCCGGCGTGATCCTATCTCTCAATGATCCGAGATATCTGCGTTCATCAGCGTCCATCAGCGGTTTTTAACTTCGGTGTCCGCGGATGTGTGCGGGCCGGGATGATCTCTGACCACCCCCATTTTGCTCCGGTCAAAGCACGGGATGTCCATCTCGCGAACAGCAAGGAGGCGGGCGGCAAACTTTCTCATTGCCACCGGCGACAGACGCCTTAAAAGGACTCCCCGTAAACCAATCGACTCAACCACAACCGAGAAAATAACTATGCTCCGTCGCGTCTCTCTCACCCTAACCGTTTGCGCTGTCACCCTCGTCGCCGGCGTCGCCGTCAACGCCCAGGTCAAGAAGGGCAAGACGCGTTTGATGACGACCGAACATTTGATGGAGGGCATTGTGAAGCCCCACTGCGATGCCTTGAAGAAGGGGCTCGAAGCAGCACCGGCCGACGACAAGGCCTGGCACAAACTGGCGGTGAGCGCCGCCTTGCTGAACGAAGCGAGTTACACGCTGATGGACGATGGCCGTTGCCCCGACGGCGTTTGGGCTGATGCGGCCACGAAGGCGCTTCGTCAAGGCAGCGCGGACCTGGCCAAGGCGCTGGAAGGGAAGGACCACGCTGCCGCGAAGGCGGCGTTTGGGGCCATGACCAAGTCCTGCAAGGCCTGCCACGAAAAGCACAAGGAGAAGTAAGCTTTCGGTTCCGAGGAGTAATTTCAAACCCGTGGCTGGGCGCATTTTTGCGCCGCAGCCACGGGTTGTTTTTTATCCTGCCATCGGGGCTTTGCCGTTCTTTAGCATCACGCCTAACAAGCCGTCGACCAGGCCGGTGCCGCCATTGGCGCCGCTGACGGCGACATCGGGGACGATGCGCACGTTGCGTTCGCCGACGATCTGCATCAGTTGCATGACCGTGTAACCCTGGGCACCGATGGCGTCGACACCGGAGCGATAGGCCTCCGCTTTGGCCTGGCCGGTGGCGCGGATGGCTTCGGCTTCGCCGATCGCGCGCAGGCGGGTGGCCTCGGCTTCGCCCGTGGCCTGCTTGATGTGCGCGTTGGCTTGGAGCTCGGAGATGCTCACGCCCTGTTCCGCGCCCACGACCTGTTGCTGGATGTCGGCCAGCGACGTTTGGCGGACGAGCTGTTGGCGCTGTTTCTGCGCCGCTTCCTGCACCTCGTAGGTTTTGCGTTGTTCCTCGGCGATCTTGCGATCGGTTTGCGTCAGCATCAGTTCCTTGGGCGGATTGATGTCGCCGATGAGCGTGTCGATTGCCTGGACGTCATATGCGCCAATCGCCTGACGAATGTGCTCGGCGGCCTCGGTCTGGCGATGGCTGCGCGCTCCCAGGAAATCGAGCACCGTGTAGTCCTGGGCGGAGTTACGGAAGTAGTTGCCGACAATCGGTTGGAGCACGTGATCGACGAGATTCTGCATCGAGCCGACGCGTGAGATGACCTTGGGGGCGTCCAAGGCGCCGACGTGGATGATCTGCGACACGTCGAGGCTGAAGCCGAAGCCATCGCGGGATCGGACCGTGATGGACGAAAGCTTTTCGTCGTAGTGATGCGCCTCGGTGCGATTCGCCCAGTTGAGGACGATGTTCGTGGTGGGCACGAGCTCGACCTTCATTACCCGCGTGTTGATGGGGTGTTTGCCAGGGTAGAGCGGCGTGACCCAGACGCCTTTGTGGCCGGCATTGACGAGGTCGCCGTGTTTGAATTCGGCGCCGCTGACGTCAACGTGTGCCTGGCCGACGAAGGAGATGACGACGCCGACGTAGCCGATGGGAATCTGGACCATGGCGACCTGTTCGACCTGGGCGAACCACGGATTGAGGTTCCAGCTGCCGGACAGGAGAATTTGTTCCTGCAAGCCGCGGCGCCCTCCGCCGTCGAGGAAGGCTTGGGCATCTTGAAAGTTGCCGTGACCGGCCACGACGGGCCCGGCGATTTCGCCTGCTTCAATCGGCTGGCCGTCCAGCGTGGTGACAATGCCGACCTTGTCGGATTCCACTCGTTGCAGAGTCAATTGCTCGGGTGTCATCCCGTTGAGCTCTGCGCTGGCTGAAGTGATCACCGTGAACAACGCCGAGTTGATTCGGTAAGTGCCGGCAGTCAGGAAGCCGAGCTGACGGCCTTTTTCACCGCCGTGATCGAGAAACTTGCGCGCGTCCTGGAAGTTGTCGCATTCGATGACGCGTCCGAGGATGCGCCCCGTGGGAATCGGCGCGCCGTCGGCTGCGATGACGAGCGCGATTTCGCCTTGAGGCACGACGGTCACCGGCACTTTGAGGATTCGGTATTGCCAGCGCCAATAGCCGAAGTAGAGGCCGGGGGCGAGCGTGTCGGCCTGGTAGCCGGATTCGCCGTTGAGCGCGATGAGGCGATCGGGTCCGAGGCCGCCGCCGCCGAATCGTTTGACCACAATACCGACTTGCCGCTCTTGAATGAGCACGGCGCCGAGAAGGAACTGTGCGAAGAGAAGTAACACGAACACTGCGAGGACACCGGCGATGATCCAGTTGGCCATAACCCGTCTTTCGATGAGTTGGCGCGCCACGACGGCAGCGAGCCGTCGCGACGCGACAACATTTTTTGTTGGGGAGACCGTGGAGGCCGCGACTTGCGGGACCCAGAGGATCGCCCTTCCAGATGCCGACGAGGTTAGCTGACGGGCTCGGTCCTGAAAGTGACCGCGCTGATGGTTCGCCACCGGCGTTCGCCCCGTCCCCGGATTCGTTGAACGATCCGGGGATTTGGGTCCCCCGCGTCAACCGGCAGGAAGGCCGGTCAACTTAGGCTGCATAACTGCGCTATCCATCTCACGAAACCGGGGTAGGTGTCAACGTGACCGCTGGTAACCGACTCTACTGGAGAAGAATCCCGTCTAAAACCACGCGTAATTAAAGCGCTTCAAATCAAAAACCGCTGATAAACGCAGATGGACGCAGATGGAATCCAATTGAAGATGAGATTCGTCGATACGGGAGCGGGCGTCCTCTCTCTCGTCTTTATCTGCGTTCATCGGCGTGCATCTGCGGTCGCCAAATTCTCAATTGCGGTAAAAGCCACGTCACGCCAGCGTGCGTAGCGTCTTCGCCAGGCGGCGGTTGCTGGCCACGATTTGATAGGCGTGCTCGCCTTTGACGGGCGCGCTCCAGAACGCGCCGCCGGCGCATTCAATGATCAATCCGCCTGCGGCAATGTCCCACAGTCGCAACCCGTATTCGACGTAGCCGTCCATGCGGCCGGCGGCCACCCAGACCAGCGAGAGCGCGGCCGCACCCATGATTCGCACTTTGCGCACCCGATGGATCAAGGTGTGCAACGTCGGCAGCATTTTCTTCAGCGTGTGTTTCTCTTTGGCGAAGCCGAGGGCCACGATGGCTTCGCGGAGATGGCGACGATCACTGGCGCGGATCGGTTTTCCGTTCAGCTTGGCCGGTTGGCCGCGGATGGCGGTCCAGAGTTCGTCGGTGAACGGATCGTAGACGACGCCGACCACGGTTTGAAACTCGCCGTTCCCTCCCTTGCCCCGGCGCACTTGCAGCGCGATCGACACGCAGGCATGGGGAATGCCGTAGGTGAAGTTGACCGTGCCGTCGATGGGATCGACCACCCAGCGCATGGGCGCTTCGGGATCCCCGAGCACGCCTTCCTCACCGAGGATCGGCAGTTCTGGGAACGCGCGGCGCAGAGTTCGTTCGATGAGCTTTTGGCAGCGGACATCGAGCTCGAGCTTGATGTCGTGCTGGGTTGCAACGTTGACCTTCTTGGTCAGGCGGAGGTTGGCGCGCATGACCTTGCCCGCGGCGCGGGCGGCGAGGACGGCGGCCGCCAGGGCGGCCGAGCTGTTGGCTGTTGAGTGAGTCAATGAGTTAGCGAGTTGGTGAGTTAGCGAGTTAGTGAGCCGGAGGTTGATCACTCGCTGGCTCACTGATTCTCCCGCTCATTGAAGTCCTTCAATGAGCTTGATCAGATGATCCTTCTTTGCGATCCAGCTTTCGCGGCGTTCGCGGTGTTCGGTCAGCACTTCGGGTGGAACCTTTTGCACGAAGCTGGGATTGGCGAGCTTCTGCTCGACCTTGACGATCTCGGAAACGGTCTTCTCCAACTCTTTCTTCAACCGCGCGAGTTCCGCGGCCACGTCGATCAGGCCGTCGGTTGAGAGATAGAGCTCACCGAGCTGCACTTTGGCGGCGAGGTCGCCCTTCTTCGGCGCATAGTCGCCGTTCATGTCGAGGGTCTCGGCGTTGAGCATCTGGCGGACGACCTCGAGATCGTTCGGCGCGAGTTCCTGCCCGGGTTTAAAGGTGAACTTCACCTTCTTGTTGGCGGCGATGTTTGAGCTCGCGCGCAGATTTCGCCCGGCGGTCACCAGCTCGATCTTCGAGTTCACGAAGTCGAGGTAACAATCATCGAGGCTGTAGTGATCGAGAAAGTCGGTGTCGAACGGCTTTGGCCACGGTGCATGCATGATGCTCCGGCCGCCTTGTTCCGCCGGCATGTCTTCGGCGTAACTCATCCCGTGCCAGAGTTCCTCCGTGATAAACGGCAGGAACGGATGGAACATGCGCAGCGTGTGCGCGAGGACGAAGTCCATCACGGCGAGGACATTTCGGCGCGTGGCTTCACGGCGCGGATCGACTTGAGCCGCTGCTGCTCCTCCTTCTCCGACCCGCCCCGCGGGGGAGAGAGGGCTGGGGTGAGGTGGGGAGCTGTCCGCGACTGTATGGTCGGGAGCCGTTCCGTCGTTCTCACCCCTCACCCCGGCCCTCTCCCCGTTGAGGGGAGAGGGAGAGGGGGCGGGCGCGTCGGGGCGCGGGAACACGGACTTGCAGGTCTCCACGTACCAGTCGCAATACTCGGTGTAAAAGAATCGATAAAGCGTGGCGGTGGCGTCGCTGAACTTGTATTCGGCGAAGGCCGTTTCCAGCTCTTTCAGCGCTGCGTCCAGCTTGAGCAGGATCCATTTGTCGTCGCTGCGCAGTTTGTTGACGTCGATCTCGCCCTGCACTTCGCCGCCTTGCATCTGGCGGTACCGGCACGCGTTCCAGAGCTTGTTACAAAAGTTGCGGCCCAGCTCGACGTTTTGTTCATCGAACAAAATATCCTGTCCCAGCGGCGCCGCGCGCATCACGCCGAAGCGCAGCGCGTCCGCGCCATACTTCGCGATGAGATCCAACGGGTCGGGCGAGTTGCCGAGCGACTTCGACATTTTGCGCCCCTGCTTGTCCCGGATGATGCCCGTGTAATACACGTTGCGGAACGGCAAATCGCCCATGTATTCGTAGCCCGCCATGATCATGCGGGCGACCCAGAAGAAGATGATGTCCGGACCCGTGACAAGATCGGTCGTGGGATAAAACGTCTTCAAGGTCGCGTTCTGCGCGTCGATATTCTTGTCCCCCGTCCAGTTCATCGTCGCGAACGGCCACAGCCAGGAACTGAACCAGGTGTCGAGCACGTCGGGGTCTTGGGTGAAGCCGATTGCTTCGAGCTTTGCTTGGATCGTCGGTTCGACCGTTGCGACGCTGACAGAAATCACGTCACCGGGCTTCAGGCCCGCCAGGGTTGAGTCGGTCTTCGCACCGTTCAATAGAATTTGGACCGGCGTTCCGGCGGATTCCAACGGCGCGATGATATGACCGAGTTGGTGAGGTTCGGTCGAACTAATTGCCAGGGTGCGACTCCACACCGGAATCCGATGTCCCCACCACAACTGTCGGCTGATGCACCAGTCTTGGATGCCGCCCATCCAGTGGTCGTAAACCTTGGCCCAGCGGTCCGGGAAAAATCGCATGCGTCCTTCGGCGACAACCTTTCGGGACGCGTCGACGCTCGGGTATTTCAGGAACCACTGTTCGCTGAGGCGTGGTTCGACGGGCACGTCGGCCCGTTCGCTGAATCCCACATTGTTCGTGTAGGGTTCGGCTTTCTCCAGCGCACCGGCGGCTTCGAGGATCTCGCAGGATTTCTTGCGGGCGACGAAACGGTCGAGCCCGGCGAGGTCCGCGCCAGCTTCAGCGGTCATTTTGCCGTCGGGCGTGAGCACGTCGACCACGGGTAATCCGTGTCGTTGGCCGATTTCAAAGTCCGCCTTGTCATGAGCGGGCGTCACTTTGAGCACGCCGGTGCCGAATTCGAAATCGACGTGGTCGTCCGCGATGATCGGAATCTTGCGTTGTTCCTTCGGCTGATCGAGTGGCAGAGCGCGGTAGACGTGTTTGCCAATGAGATGTGTGTAGCGCGGGTCCTTCGGGTTCACGGCTACCGCGGTGTCTGCCGGGATCGTTTCGGGACGGGTCGTCGCGATGGTGAGGAACGTGCCGGGATGTTCGGCCACTTCGACCTTGAAATGATACATGAACCCGCGCTGTTCCTTCGGGATGACTTCCTCGTCGGAGAGGGCGGTGAGTGAGACCGGGCACCAGTTCACCATCCGTTTGCCGCGGTAAATCAGGCCTTTTTGGTAGAGGTCGACGAACACCTTCTGCACGCAGCGGGAGTATTCGGGGTCCATCGTGAACCGCGTGCGCGTCCAGTCGCAGCTGGCGCCCAAGGCGCGGAGCTGTTGCAGAATGATGCCGCCGTATTTGTCCTTCCATTCCCAGATCTTCGCCACGAGCGCCTCGCGGCCGAGATCGTCGCGATGCCGGATCTCGCCTGATTTCTTGAGCGTTTTCTCGACCACGTTTTGGGTGGCGATGCCGGCGTGATCGGTGCCGGGCAGCCAGAGGACTTCCTTGCCGTCCATGCGGGCTTTGCGGGCGAGGATGTCCTGGATCGTGTTGTTGAGCACGTGGCCCATCGTGAGCACGCCGGTGACGTTGGGGGGCGGGATGACGATGGAATAGGCCGGGCGGCGGGCGGAAACGCGCGCGGGGTCGGCGGCGAAGAACTGTTGGTC
The DNA here is from genome assembly GCA_044230345.1 of Limisphaerales bacterium. Classification (GTDB taxonomy): domain Bacteria; phylum Verrucomicrobiota; class Verrucomicrobiia; order Limisphaerales; family JADJPG01; genus JBGARF01. The sequence continues at coordinate 6,829 of JBGARF010000003.1, read as the reverse complement.
GAGCCAATGTTGGTACCACCGGGCCTCGACGGCCTGGGGTTCGTATGCTTTGGAGATCTCAGCCATAACAAAAGATCAGCGGGTGGAGGGCGCGTTGGGCGGAAAGACCTGCGGGAAGAGGACAGGCGGATGCTCTCCGTATTCGCCCTCACCCCAACCCTCTCCCCCGGGGAGAGGGGGAACTTCAGCGGCCGCGTCGAAACTTGCGTAATCGTCGACACGTATCACGCGGTGCCGAATTCGGGCGGGTGCGGTGAGGGTGGATCCGCGAATCAAATCCCGCTGAGCGATTCCGAGGTGCATTATACAATGCTCCTACTTTCGGCTCAGCGCGTATTCCATGCTGTCGACGAGCGCCTGCAACGAAGCTTCGATGATGTTCTCATTGCAGCCGACCGTGCCCCACTCGGCCTTGCCATTGGTGCTTTCGATCAGCACGCGGGTCTTGGCTGCGGTGCCCGTTGCCGTGTCGAGAATGCGGACCTTGTAGTCGGTCAGCGTGACCTTTTTGAGCGGAGGAAAGAAGCCGACCAGCGCGGCGCGCAAGGCGGAATCGAGCGCGTTCACCGGGCCATCGCCTTCAGCCACGGTGTGGGAGAACGCATCGCCGACACGGACCTTGACGGTGGCCTCGCAGATCGAAGTGGTGGCTTCGCGGCGCATCGACACGTGATAGCCCTCGACCTTGAACGGCGGTTCCTCGTGTTTGAGCAGCTTGCGAATGAGGATGGCGAGGGAGCCTTCGGCGGCTTCGAATTCAAAGCCCTCGTGTTCCAATTCCTTGATCCGGGTCAGGATGGCTTTGAGCTCCGGGGTCTCGTTGGTGACCTTGAATCCGAGTTCCTGGGCCTTGAGCACGATGTTGCTGCGGCCGGCGAGATCGCTGACGAGCACGCGGCGTGTATTGCCAACCTTTTTCGGATCGATGTGTTCGTAGCTGCTGGCGAGCTTCTGCACGGCGTTCACGTGCGTGCCGCCTTTGTGGGAGAAGGCGGCGGAGCCGACCCACGGCTGGCGCGGGTTGTGACGGATGTTGGCGATCTCGTCGACGAACTGAGACAGGTCCTGGAGTTGGGCGATGGATTTTTCCGGGACGCAGGTCAAGCCAAGCTTGAGGGCGACATTGGGGATGACGCTGGTCAAATTGCAATTGCCCGTGCGCTCACCGTAGCCGTTGATCGTGCCCTGGATATGGTCGGCGCCGACCTCAAGGGCCGCGAGCGCGTTGGCCACGCCGAGGCCGATGTCGTCGTGGGTATGAATGCCCACGCGACATTTCAGATTTATGCGCACTGCTTCGGTGATCCGGCGGATGTCGCCGGGCAGACAACCGCCGTTCGTGTCGCACAGGACAACGATGTCGGCGCCGGCTTTCTCGGCGGCCTTGAATGTTGCCAGCGCGTATTCAGGGTCGTCCTTGTAGCCGTCGAAACCGTGCTCGCAATCGTAGACCACGAACTTCCCGTGATCCTTGAGGAAGCGCACGGTGTCGCGGATCATGTCGAGATTCTCGTTCGGCGTGGTCTTGAGCACCTGGGTCACGTGGAGGAGCCAGGTCTTGCCGTAGATGGTGACCACCGGCGTCTCGGCTTCGAGCAGGAGGCGAACCTGGTCGTCCTGTTCGACGGCGACGCCTTTGCGCCGGGTGGAGCCGAAGGCGGCGAGGCGGGCGTGCTTGAATTTGCGTTTGCGGGCTTCGGCAAAGAACTCAATGTCCTTCGGGTTGGAGCCGGGCCAGCCGCCTTCGATGAATTGAATCCCGAACGCATCGATTCGCTCGGCGATGCGGAGCTTGTCCGCGACCGAGAAATTGACACCCTCACCCTGACTGCCATCGCGCAGGGTCGTATCGTAGATTTCGACGTTCGGTTTCATGGTCCGGCGTTGCCGGGAACGGACTTATTACGGCAACGTGGGTCGGGAGGCAAACTTTGATTCCGGACGAGCAGGGCGCCGTCAGGCCGGCGTGGTGGCGCGAATGTCTCCGCCCCCGACCGTGGAGGTCGCGTTCCACGTTCGCACGGAAGGTCGGTGGTGGAACCGTCTGTGTTCACGCCATTTGGATGCCCCCGTTCGGGGGGATTTTCAGATGGCCGCCAGATGTTTAGCACTGAGCTAGTCCTAGACATCCCCCGGTTGAATTTGCGCATGCTCGTGTCGTATTGCCTGCCAGGCCGTGGGCATTCCAGGACGGATACCACCCTACTATTCCGAATTCAGCGGAACGGAACCCATGCACACCCCATTGTTAACCCGATTCAGACTCGGCCTCTTCCTGGCCGTCTTGATGAACCTGATGGCTGGACAACTTCAGGCTCAGGACGCGACCTCGCCGACCGTGCTATCGCACCAATTGTCCAGCCTCGTCAGCCCGGGCCCCAACAACGTCAGGGCGACGCGTTTGGTCATTCTCTTCGACGAACCCCTCGATGCGACGCTGGCCGGCGACGTGTCCCACTATCAGATCAACGGCTCGACGGTGACCGGCGCGACGGTGAAAGCGGGCGGCCGCAAGGTGGTGTTGGGCCTGGAACCGGCTCCGGTTTCCGGCAGTGCTTATTCGTTGGCGGTCTCGGGCCTTACGGACGTCGCGGGCAATCCGCTGGCGGCCACGAACCTGACCGGCACGGCACCGTATTATGAGACCGACTGGGCGTTGCAGGGTCTGGCCACCCAGTCGTCAAGCCGGGCCGATGAGCAAGGCTTGGCCCAATTGGCGGTCGATGGTGACATCGACGGCTTCTTTGCCAATGGCTCGGTGACGTTGAACGACACGGCGGAGGACGGTTGGTGGGAGGTCGATTTGTTGGCCACGCGGCCGATCGGGAGGGTGGAAGTGTGGTTCCGCACGTTGACGGCGCAGGAGTGTCAGGATCTGTTCAACGCCTGCGGCGTCCGCAACGACGACTTTCAAATCGTGATCTTGGATAGCGGACGCAACGAGGTCTTCCGGCGGCGCTATCCAGGGCGACCGCCGAGTCCGGTTGGTTACAATCTCCCTTCGGGCGTCACGGGGCGGTATGTGCGGTTCGAGGCGCAGAAGCCGCGCACGACGAGCGATGGCTATTTTTCCTTGGCCGAAGTGGCGGTGGTGGCCCCGTATGAGGGCGCCGGCGTGACCGTGACCCAGCAGCCCGCCAGCACCAACACAGTGGAAGGTTTGACCGCGTCGTTTGGCCCGGTGGCCGCCTCCGTGACCGGCGCGCCGCAGTCGCGATTGCAGGTGCAATGGCAGGTCAATGGCAACGACATCGTGGGCGCGAACAACGCCATTTACGTGACGCCGCCACGCCAACTCAGCGACAACGGCAGCATCTATCGAGCGGTATTTTTGTTGCCGGGCGTGGCGGTGCCCAGCGCTGACGCCGTTCTTGGCGTGCAGGCGGATCGCACTCCGCCGGGGATCCTCAGCGTCGTTCCAGGCGCCGGCCTGGTTTATGTCACCGTGACCTTTACCGAGCCGGTGGGCCGGGATGAGGCGGCGGACGTTTTTAATTACTCGCTAAGTGACGCGAACGGCCTGCTCGACTTGAGCGGCGTCGTGCAAGTCAGCGCGACCACGTATCGGGTCTCCACGCCGGCGTTGACCCCGGGAGCCACGTATACCTTGAAGGTCATCCAGGTTCGGGACCTTGCCTCGGGTGGAGGCAACGAGATTGCGCCGAATACCACCAAAACGTTCACCGTGTCGGGTTCGGCGGAAGATCGGTTTGTGACCGTGGGCAACCCGGGAAATGCGCCCGACCAGGTATTCGGCCCGGGCCGGGGCGCGGTGAATTATGTGTATCAGATCGGCAAGTACGAGGTGAACAACGCCGAGTACGCGGCGTTTCTCAATGCGCGGGCCAAGACGGATCCAAACACACTTTGGGACTCGCGCATGCACATTGCCCGCTCCGGCGATGAGGGCGGCTACTCCTATACCGTTGAGTCCGGATGGGAGAAGAAGCCGGTGTACTACGTGGCTGCCGTCGACGCCATGCGCTACGTCAATTGGCTGGGCAACGGAGCCAGCGACGACAGCGACACGGAAACCGGCACCTACATGTTCACAGGCTATGCCACGGCAAGTGGACGAAGCCCGACGGCCGACTATTATTTGCCGAACGACGACGAATGGTACAAGGCCGCGTATTACGATCCGACGAAGGATGGCACCGGCGGTTACTGGTTGTACCCGAGTCGCACCAGTGACCCGGGTGTGTTGAGCTTTCAGCAGGCGCCGGGCGATCAGTTTGCCGTGTGCTTTGTGCCCGCGCCCAGCGCCTGTGATGAGGACGCGTTTCCCCTGGCCTCCAGCTATTACGGGACGTTTCATCAAGCGGGCAACGTTTGGGAATGGAACGAGCGACCGTCGGCCAGCGCGGCAAGAACGCGTCGCAGCGGTGGCTCCTGGGGCAATAATTCCGCGCGCGTGGCCGCGTCGGTCAATGCGGACAACGACATTGGCAACGGCGGACAAAGCGACTTCCAGGGTTTTCGTGTGGCTCGCGGGTTTCGTCCGCGCCCTGAACTCGTCACCGTGGGCAATCCGGGCAACCCGGCGGATCAAATCTTTAGCCCGGGCCGCGGCGCGGTGGGTTATGTGTATCAGATCGGCAAGTACGAGGTGAACAACACCGAATACGCCGCCTTCCTCAATGCCAAGGCCCGTTCGGATACCAACTCCCTTTGGGATTCGCGCATGCGCATCACCCGGTCCGGCGACGACGGAGCCTATACCTATGTGGTTCTGGCGGGCTCCGAGAAGAAGCCCGTTCAGTTTGTCGCCGCCGTCGACGCGATGCGGTTCGTCAACTGGCTGAACAATGGCGGCACGGCGAACAGCGACACGGAGACTGGTTCCTATCAGTTCGCTGGCTACTCCGCGGTGGGCGGGCGGCTGCCCGCCGGAAGGATCGTCCTGCCGAACGACAACGAATGGTACAAGGCGGCGTACTATGATCCCAACAAGGACGGGACCGGCGGTTACTGGCTGTATCCAACCCGGACTTCGGATCCGAACGTTCTCAATTTTCAGGCTCCGCCCGGCGATCAGTTTACCGTTTGCTTTCTGCCGGCGACGGAACCTTGTGACGGCGACGCTTTCACCCTGGCTTCAAGCTACTTTGGCACCTATCACCAAGCGGGAAATGTCTGGGAATGGAACGAACCTGTCCGGCCTGAATCCGGTCGCACGCGTCGCAGCGGCGGATCCTGGGGCAACAATTCCGCCCGGCTCGCCGCTTCGGTCAATGCGGACAACGACATGGGCAATGGCGGACAGAGCGAGTTCCAGGGCTTCCGCATTGCGCAGGTCGACGCGAGCGGCGGGCTGGTGATCGTTCGGGAAGGCAACTTCGGACGCATTCAGTGGACCGGAGGAGGCGCGCTCGAATCCGCGCCGAGCTTGCAGGGTCCATGGACCCGGGTGGATGGCGCCACGGCCAGTCCGTTCTCAGTGCCATTGAATGCGGCGGCCGCCCGATTCTTCCGCACCGTGCGCTAGGTGCGGCTCAATCCTTCGTGCCAAAGGCAAGCCCCGGGTCGGAAACGGCCCGGGGCTTTTCCATCATCTTCTTGGCGGAACTACCCTGAAGTATCTGGCCGGGACCGCGGGATCGATGGGCAGTGTCCATGCCACGAATCCGTCTTTGATGACCCCAGTGGTCTCCAATACCCAGGTCTTGAAGTCGGTCGTCGACTCCAGGCTGACCCCGACGTTGGACGGGCCGGTGACAAGCAGTCGCAGCTCGTTGTTTCCGACGGGCCGAATGGAGGTGATGGCCACAACCGCGCTGGCGGGGGGTTGGTCGCCAAAGGCTTCATTGATGGTGACGGTCAGGTTGGTGTAGGTCGCCGACGCCGTATTGGTAAAGTTCAGCAGCCGGACCCGGAAGGTTTCCGCAGATTCGAAGTCGTCGTCGAACTCGATCGAAATCACGATCTCCTTGTTGGTCTCGCCGGGCTCAAACTCGACCACGCCAGTCGCCGCGGTGTAGTCCGCACCCGCGGTTGCGGTGAGATTGCTTGTGGCGTAGTTGACACTGACGCTGGTATTGGTGCTGCCGGTGCGTTCGAGAATCAGGGTAATCGACCCGTCTAGTTCACCGACGGATTCCGCGCTCGAAACAAAGCCGACGTAAGAAATGTCGTCGTCGTCGATCGTTATGGTGTTGGTGCCGACGCCGAGGATGGTATTGGAAACGTCGCTGAGGCGGACTTGGAACGTTTCATTCGCCTCATACAAGAAATCGTCCGCGAGTTGGATTTCGATCGTGTTGGTGGTCTCACCGGCGGCAAAGGAGAGGGTGCCACTGTTGGTGGTGTAATCACTGCCGGCCAGAGCGGTGGCGTTGACGGTGGTGAAGTCGACCGAGACGGCGGTGTTGGTGGCGCCGGTGCGGACGACGGTCAGCGTGACGACATCGTTGGTCTCATCGACGGACGTGGTCGAGGTGGTCAGGGCGACGGTGCTGGCGTCGTCATCGGCGATGGTGACGGTGTTGGTGCCGATGGCGATGGTGGCGTCGTTGGGATTGCGGAGGATAATCCTGAACGTCTCGGCGGACTCGTAGGTGTCGTCGTCGGTGATGGCGACGGTGAAGGTGTTGGTGGCTTCGCCGGGAGCGAACGAGACGGTGCCATTGGTGGCGACGTAGTCGGAGCCGGCGGTGGCCGTAACGTTGGTGGTGAAGAAGTCGACCGAGGCGGCGTTGTTGGTGGTGCCGGTGCGGTAGACGGTGAGAGTGAGGGTGGCGTTGGTCTCGCTGACCAGATTGGTGGTGGCGGTGAAGTTCATCACCGACGAGTCATTGGTCAGGATGGTGAGCGTAAAGTTGGTGGTGCC
>JBGARF010000033.1:0-141991 GCA_044230345.1 Limisphaerales bacterium | reverse complement strand
CCGTAGTTGACGATCCCGCCGGCGTTGCCCTGGGCGTGGTTGTTGTAAAACGTCGAGGCGAGGATGGCGCCGGTTCCGGAGTCTGCCCCGATGCTGGCGCCGAAGCCGCCTGCGTTGGCTTGATTGCCGGTGAACGTGCAGCCTTGGACGAGCAATGAACTGCCGCGGTGATACAGCGCGGCGCCATCACCGCGGGCGGAACCGCCGGCAACGTGCCCGGTGAAGACACAGTCGATCACGGTGAGCGCGCCCTCGTTCAGGACGCCCGCGCCATGACCTTCGGGGTAAGTAGCGTTGTCCACGCGACCGTCGGCAATGGTGACACCCGTGAGCGTGGCGCTCGCGCCGGGGGCCACGCGGAGCACGCGGTGCGTGTGATTGCCGCTCACGGTGAGAAGGCTGGCGCCGAGACCGTTGACCGTGACGGGTCCGTTAAGGGTGAGCGTGTTGGCCAGCGTAAGGACGGCGGGGCCACTGGAGATCAGGGTGGGAGTGAAGGTGACGGGTGTATTCGCGGGCGCGCGGCCGCTGTGGGCATAAGCCACCGCCTCGCGCAGGCTGGTCTGTCCATCGGCGGAATCGATCGTATCGCTGGTAGTCGTGACGACGAGACTTGCGAACTCAGGCGTCGTGAACGTGACCACTCCCGAGTAGACCGTGCCCAGTTCGCTTTCGGCGAAGGCCACGAAGGAATAGGTGGTGAGAGGCTGGAGATTCACCGTGGTGTTGAAGACGCCGGCGCTGCCCGGGACGGCGACGACGATCACGGCGGCGCCGCCAAGCGCCGGCGTGGCGTTGTCCGCGGTCCGGGCGAAGAGCACTCCGCGCCGCACGAGGCCTCCGCCGTCGCTGATCACCTCGCCGCCGAGCGTGGCGCTCGTGTCCGTGACGTTGGCCAACGTCGCCGGTCCGATGGTGGGCAGCGTGGCGAACTCTGTTGAGCCGGCATCCACCGTTCCTGACCGGATGCGGCTGCGACCGATTTGATCGGTGGCGAGGCCGTTGAGGCTGGCGTCCGTGGCGAGTCCATTGACCCCGGCATTGAAGGCGGCGCTGCCGGGTTTGAGCGCGAAGGTCGGCGTCGTTCCACCGTTGTTCGCCGGCTGCGCGGTGGTGAACAGATCGGCGGGATTGCCTCCAATCACATTGCCGGCGCCGGCGATGTCGATATTACTGCCGACGTTGGCTTCGAAAGGCGCGGTGTTTCCCGATATGATGGAGTTCTGGATCACCACGTTCCCGCTGAGGTAAGCGACGCCGCCATGCGCGCTGTCCGCGGAGTTGTTGACGATGGTGGAATTGATGATGCGCGTGCTGGCCGTGCCGTGCGCCGTCACGATGGCACCGCCGATTCCGCTGAGGTTGGCTGTCGCTGAATTGCCGTAGAGCGTGGAATTGATCACCCACAGGGCGCCGCCGACATTGTTGATGGCGCCGCCGACCCCGGTGAACGGATTGCCGGCGGGATTGGCTGCCGAGTTCCCGAGGAAGCTGCAGCGCATGACGGTGGCTGAGCCACCGGCCTGGTAGATCGCTCCGCCGGTCGAGGCGGTGGTGTTCTGCGCAAAAACACAGTCGTTGACGGTGAGCGTTCCGGTGTTGCGGATGGCGCCGCCGTCAGCAGCGCGACCCGCTGTGAGCGTCAACCCATTCAACCGTGCGCCCGCATTGTCGATGCGGAAAATTCGCGAAACATTCCCGCCGCTGATCGTCAGCTGTTCGGCGCCGGGACCGGCGATGGTGAGGGTGCCGGTGAAATTCAGGATCGGCAGTTCACCGAGCGTGAGCGTCATCGTCGAAGAGCCGCTGGCGAAGAGGCTCGGGAGAAACGAGATGGTCTGATCTCCGCCGAGCGTTCGGGCGTAGGCGATCGCTTCGCGCAGACTTGTTCCGGTCCCAAGGCTGGGGGCACTGTTGCCGTTGTTTTCGTCCGTCAAAGTCGTCACCAGCAAGGAGCCGGCGTTCGGGTCGGGCAAGGTGAAGAAGGTCTCCACGCTCGAATAGCCTACGCCGCGGATGTTCTGGGCGAAGACGGCAAACGAGTAGCGGGTGGCCGGCAAAAGGCCATTTGCCTGGAGCCCGAAGGCGCCTGTTGCGAGCGTGGTGTCATCGAGGACCATGACACTGGGCCCGCCGAGTTGAGGATTCGCGTTCAGTGTGGTCGGCGCATAGACCACGCCCCGCCGTGAGATGGGGAAGCCATGGTCCGTCTGCACTTCGCCGTTGAGGGCCGCCGAAGTCGTCGTGACATTTTGCGCGTTGGGCAGGATCAGGCGGGGAACCTGCCGTGGCGTCACCGTCAGGAGCAGGTTGCGGCCGACCGGGGCATCGACGTTGTTTGCGGCGACGGTGGTGACCAGATATTGGCCCGCCGTATTGGGGGCCGGCGTGCCGGCCAGAACGCCTTGCGAACTGAACGTGACTCCCGCGGGCAAGGAGCCGGACAAGAAGAAAGTGATGGGTGTCTCGCCCAAGGCGGTCGCAGTGAAGGAGCCGGGAAATCCTTCCTCGAAAGTCACGTTGTCCGGGCTGGTGATGGCGAGGCGTGCCCGCTGCAAAACGACCGAGAAGTAGATCTCCGATTGGCTCCCGACGACGAAATCGGGCAATTCGTCGCCGTTGATGTCAGCCGCGGGTCCCAGGGAACCTCGGCTCGGCAATAGAGACACCACGGCGGCGGGCGCGAAAAGCAGGTTGCGCCCGCCAAAATACTTCACGCTGCCGTTTTGGGTTAAATAGGCGTCGCCAACAACGATATCAAGGAGCCCATCCCGGTCGAAATCCTCGATGATTGGGCGAGTCCAGCCCACTCCCGGCGTGGTGAGTTGCTGAAAGCTTATTGACGAATCCAGGTTGTTCCCGATGGCCAGTCGAGCCCCGGTTCCCGAGCCAAAGTCGCTCAGCGCCCAAACTACTTTTTGGCTGCTTTCGCGGCGAACCGTCAGAGTTTTGGACTCTGGGAAGCCGAACTCCAAGGACCTGAAGGCGGTGCTCGTCGGCACGTTCGTCAGCATGACAATCCCTCCGGTCCCCCTGGGGGCAAAGACGATGTCGAGCCGATTGTCTCCATTCACATCGAGCACATTCAGCGAAAAGAAGTTCACCCCGCCTTGGTCGAAGGCAAAATACAGAGGGGTCACGAAGGCCCCCGTCCCATCGCCCTTGGCGACCCGAACGCCGCCCGCATAGTCGCCCGTGACGACGTCGAGTTTCCCATCGCCATCCATGTCCACCAGGGCAATCGCACAAAGACTTCCGTCGCTGGCGCCGATCGGATAGCCGGTGGGCGACCTGAACGAGCCGTCGCCGTTTCCGAGCATGACTTGGACAATCCCGTCGTTTTGCAAGCCAAGGACGAGGTCCAACCTGCCGTCGCCATTGAGGTCGCCCAGGGCGAACGCACTCTTAGGGACCGGGGTGTCCACCACACTTTTAAGAAATGTGCCGTCACCACGCCCGAGGTGAATCGCCACCAGGTTGCGCGCAGTAAGGTTTTGGTTCGACACGGCATCGACGATTCCATCTCCATTCAAGTCTCCCCAAGCGAGACCGAATGGGAAGCCGTAACCGTTCGCAGTGAAAAGCTGTGGCCCCATTGACTGGAAGCTGGGCGGTGCCGGCTCCGCGGCTCGGGCCGCTTCGATCAGAAAGCAGGAAATGGCAACCACGGCCAGAAGCCAGCGATGGTTGCGAAGGAACCCCGTGAGCGGATGAAGTGACTCGATCAGAGCGCGGGGTAGCCGCTGCTTTCGCTGCGGCGGTCTCCGGTGAAGGCTTGGCTTCCCGTCGGTGCTGGGAGAACAGAGAGAGAAACGTGACGTTGTCATTCATCCGGTTCTTACCGGCGAGGAGGCGAACCTTACGGAGAATGGCCAAAATTTTCCTGGATCCGTCGTCCACCTCACCGCGTCACTCACGGCGAGGTGACGCGGTAGAAACGCTGCGAGCTGTTCGCCGCCTGAGGATCGGTGAACTGGAATTGGCCGGATCCTGGCGGATTCTCGCTGACTTGGCCGAGGTGGGTCCATTGCGCCAAGGGCCGTGTGATCTCTGTCGTGGCATAAGCCGTGAAGGTCGCGCCGGCCCGGCCAGTGAACTGGAACGAAACCGTGCCGTCTGCCAATCGCACGGGATTGGTCAGGCGGGCGGGCGTTTCATCCACGACGACCAATTGCCAGATCGAGCCAAAGCCTGTGCTGGAACCAATGCGGAGAAAAACACCACCTCCGGGAGTCCGGGTGAGGACGGTGCCATCCGGTTGCCGGGAAAGGCTCTGACCAGCGCCCCCGCTGTAGGTCGGCGCTCCTCCCGGGGCCCAACGGTAGATGTAGTAGGAGTCCGTGGCATAGTTCTCCGAACTGAGGAACCAAGTCGCGCCATCGCCCGCCGTGACCGAGCCAAGCAGCCGCCAAGTGCTACCGAGGCCTTCCGTGGAGCCGAGGCGGGCAAACACTTCGCCGTTTGCGTTTTGGACCACCACCGTGCCGTCGTTGAGTTGCCCGATGAAACGGGCCGCTCCTTCCACCGCGACGGGCACCTGACCGGGAACTTCGCGATAAATGTGCAGGTCATTCCCAATCGCATCCGGGCCGACGTACCACCGGGCGCCTCCGGACTGCACGACGATCTGGCCGTTGTCGAACGGCGTCTGCTCGAACGCTCCGAGGTCCACGACGCCGAACTGCGGACGCAGCGTGCCCCGTTGATCGGTGGTCAGGCCAGCCAGGGTGATACCTCCATTGACCGCCGGGCTGCCGGGCAGGAGTGCGTGGGTCCGGGTTGGGCCGCCGTTATCGGCGAGAGGACCGAGGCGGAGATTGGCGGCACCGACGCCAAGTCGATTGCCGTTCACGCCGTCGATCAGGCCGATTGCGCCGGTCGACGCGATGACGTTGTTGGAACAGGTGGCCGAGGCGAAGGCTCCGCCGTTGACGAAGCCCAGCGCCTCGCCGTCGTTTCCACCGATGAGACTGTTTTGCAGCGTGGCCTGGGTTTGCCACAGCACCACGGCTTGACCCGGTCCGTTGCTGGTGATGGTCACGTGACGAAGGGTCGTCTGCACTGCGCCCAAATCCATGGCGCTGCCGATGCTGGCGGTGGTGTTGCCGGAGAACGTGCTGTTCTCCAGGAGGCACGACGGTGATCCGCCCCAGCTTTGGATCGCCCCGCCTTCACTTCCGGCGTGGTTGCCGGTGAAGGTGCAGCTGCGGACCGTGAGCGTGCCGAAGCTCCAGACGCTGCCGCCGTAGTCCGGAGCCCGGCCACCCGTGAGAGTCAGGTGCGAGAGCGTGAGTTGGCCGGAGCCTTCGACGAGGAAGTGGCGCAGCGACAATCCGGGAGCGACGGTGAGCGTGAGGCCGGGCGCGGTGGTTGGGCCTTGGACCGTCAGGGCCGTCGACACGGAAAGCGCGGAAGAAACCTTGTTCCAATCCCACGGCTGATTCAGCACCACCGTTTGGCCGGCGAGTGTGGGCGAGAAGGTGACGGTTTGTGGGCCTGGCAGCGTGGCGGCGTAGGCGACGGCTTCGCGCAGGCTGGTGAGTTGATCGTAAGCATCCACGAAATCGTTGGTCGTGGTGACCATCAGGCTGGGCGTCTCTGCGATCGCCAGGCTGTAGAGGCTGCCCAAGTCATCGAAGCCTCGCGTGGTGCCGTAGAGGTGGTTCCTCACGGCGGCGAGAACCGCATTGGGATAGGCGCCATTGATGGCGTCGAACTCATGCAACAGCGCGTAGCCGCTCCCGTCGGTCTTGAGCTTGAAAACGGTGCCGGCCTCGTGCTTGCCCCCGCGGCTGGTCGTTCCAATCAGATCAGCACCGGCCAACAACAGGCCCGCTTCCGGGAAAGCTCCGTCGGTGGGGTCGGCCACGAAATGATGCAGGACGGTGAATTCGCTGCCGTCGGTGTTGATTCTGAAGAGGAGACCGTAGTCGTTGCTGCCGCCGTCGCGACAGGCTCCGAAGAGATGATTTCCAGACACGACCAGGCTGCCGACCGGCGTCCGGCCAAGCTCGCCGCCGAAATGGTGAAGCACGGTGAACCCGGTGCCATCGGCCTGAAGCTTGTAGACGACGCCCGCGTTGTTTGCACCGCCTTCTTTCGTTGTGCCATACAACGTATTTCCTTCGATGGCCAAGGCCCCGCTGGGGCGACGTCCCGTTGGGCTTTCCGCGCCGACCGTGGGAAAGGTGTGCAGCATGGTGAACCCATTTCCGTCGAGGCCCATTTTGTAAATGCCGCCGTTGAGAGACGGTCCACCGGCTTCGAGCGTGCCGAAGAGGGTAGCGCCGGAAACGATGACCCCGCTGGAGGGACCTCCGCCCTCGGATTCATAATTGAAACTGTGCAGGTTGGTGAAGCCGGCAGCCAGCTTGTTGGTCGTGGTGGCGTTGATCCGATAGATGGCGCCGCCGTCCAAGGCGCCACCCAATTGAGCCGCCCCGAACAAGTGGTTGCCGGAAATCGCCATGGCACCCGCTGGGCGCACTCCTTCCAAGGCGGAAGTGAACTGCACCAGGTCTTGAATCTGCTCATCATCAATCCCAAAGCGGTAGAGGTATCCGTAGCTCCCATTGCCGCGGAAAGGGTACGCGCCCGTGATGGTGTCATTCCAGGCAAGTAACGGCACTGAAAGTGGTTCCTGGTCTGAGGCCAGGGAGTATCGGTCCAACAGCTCGTGGATCGCGGTTCCGGGAGTCAGCCGGTGGAAGCGAAAACCGGCGACACTCTGGCTGCCAGATTCGTGCGGTTCCGAGCTGCCCGTAAAGCCAACCCAGGCGTGCGTGCCGCCGACCACAGCGGGGATGTTGATGGGAAGATTGGTGATGTAACGCGGTTCGTCTTCCTCGTCGACAACCCGGAGTTGGAGAATTCCGTTGTAGTAGGTCAGCTTGAAAGTGACCGTATTGTTGCCGACGAAATCGACGGGCAGAATGCGGTGGAAGGCACTGCTGGTGGCGGCGCCGTGGATTCCCAGATCGATTCCCCGTCCCCCGGCGGCATTGGTGAAATGATTGATCAGGATGGCCACGCTGGGCGTGAGGACGGAGAAGCCCAGCGCGGTGCCGCCTCCGCCCAGCGCGGAGGTGCCCCGTGAATCGTTGTGCAGGACAAATGCCGTGCCCGCGTTGGGCACCGATTCACTCCCGGACAAGTAGTATCTGAACGAGGCATTGAACGCGGTGATGTTTACCGGGTAGGCAAACCAAGCGGCGTTGCTCGTCACCATGTCACCCGCGGATTCCAGCTGTAGTGAAAAATCATCCACTCGCATCCGGGTGTGGTCGCTCAGCACCCAGCCCAAACCATCCGCACGGAACCGCAGGTCACGCATCAACTCCTCCCGCTCCACGATTTGGAGCGTGACGGACATCGAGGCCGACGGCGGATAACCGTTATCCGCCACGACGCTGAAGGTGTAACTGCCGCCGCTGCCATCGGCCGGCGTTCCGCTCAACACGCCAGAGGAGCTTAAGTTGAGGCCGGCCGGCAGGGAGCCGGACACGGTGAACGTCGAGGCGGGCACACTTTGGGCCGTGAAGGTGTAGCTTTGCGGGAGGCTGGTGGACCATCGCAGATCCACCGGGCCACTCGCAAAAAGGGGCGGCGTGCCAATGAACTCATAGGCGCCGATGTCCGGCCGCAAGCCTTGGGCACGTGCCGCGTCCCGTTGGTCGAGCGCCAGTTCCGCAATGGCGAGGCCGGCATCAACCGCGGGGCTGTTGGCCGACAGGGAAATGGTCCACGTTGGTCCACCGTTGTCCTGAAGGGCTCCGGTGTAGGTCGGAAGGATCGCGGCCGGGGTTCCGATGAGGTCGCCGTTCACGCCATGGGTGAACCCGATCGCCCCGTCCGCGTTGGCGATCAGGTTATGTCCGAGCGAGGTGAAGGCGCCTTCGTTGAGGTCGAGGTAGCTGTAGGCGTCGGGCCCGAACGCGGCGCTGTTGCTGGCCACGAGTGTGTTGATCAAATGGAAGGGATTGGCCACCCGTCCCACGCGTTCGATGCCGCCGCCGCTGAAGGACGCCTCATTGTGCATCACGGTGCAGTGCGTCAGCGTTAGCCCGTTGGCGTAGTGAATCACGGCGCCGCCGTTGAACGCTGAGTTGTGGGCAAACGTGCAGTTCGTGATGGCGATCAGAGCGCCGAGGTTCGCGATGGCGCCGCCGTTGCCACCGGTGCTGCGATTGTGGTGGAAAGTGTTTTGCATGAAGGTCGCCGGTCCTTGATCCAGCCACACGCCGCCTCCGTAGCCGCCGCCGCTTCCGGCCACGTTGTCGCGCACGGTGCTGCCCACCATCGTAAAGCCTGCCCCTGAAGAGTGCAGCAAGGCGCCGCCCGACGACGCGCGATTGCCGGAGAACGTCGAGTTGGTGATGGCGACTTCCGCTCCAAATGACGTCGCGGCACCGCCGTTGGCTCCCGCGCTGTTTTCCGAGAATGTCGTCGAAAGATAAGTCACGGAGCCCAGGTGCGAGTGCACCGCGCCGCCCCAGCCGCCGTTGGTTGCGCGATTGCCGGACAGCACGCTGGAGACGAGTTCGAGCTGTCCCAGGTTGAAGATCGCGCCGCCGTGCCCGAGGAAGTTGAGGCCCGCCTCATTGTTGGTGAACACGCAGCCAGTCACGGTCAGCGTGCCTTCGTTCTTGATCGCGCCGCCCGAGCCGACGAACGGATCGGAATGGTCGACGCGCCCATCGGCCAGCGTGAGGCCGGCTAGGCTGGCGGTCACCCCGGGCATGACGTGGGCGATCCGACCGGCCTGATTGCCGCTGAGCTTCAGGAAATCAGCTCTCGGACCAACGACACTGACGGACGAGGCGAGGATCAACGGCCCCCGCACGAGCGGAAACGTCACGGGACCCGCATTGAACAGTGAGGGAAGAAAACTGATGGCGGGTGTTCCACCCAGAGTGCCCGCGTAAGCGAGCGCCTCGCGCAAGCTGGTGCCGGTGCCGAGACGTGGATCGCTGTTGGCATCGTCCTCATCGACGTGGGTGGAAACGACGAGCGACTGGTACGAACCGACGGGGAGCGTGTAACGGATCGTGGCCACCGGCACTCCGGTCGTATCGAGACCATACACCGGGCTGGGCGCGGAGGAGTAACTCGACCCACCGCCGCCGCCGCCGGCATCCCCACCATTGCTGCCCTGACCACCGCCGCCGCCGTAGAAGCCGGCGCCACCACCACCGCCACCGGAAAACAACGGGGCTGCGCCACCCGCGCCGCCCTGGCCGGCCGTGCCGGTCGCGCCGTCGATTCCGCCCGCCGTCCTGGTGCCGAAGCCGCCGACGCCACCGCCGTTCAGGGTTCCCGCGCCGCCACCACCGCCGCCGAACGATCCACCGGTTCCGCTTCGACCGGGTTGGCCAGCATCACCGCCGGGTTCCCAGGAACCCGCGCCGCCGCCGCCAGCGGCGAGCACCAGTGGTGTCCCGCCCGACGAAACCTGCGAGGCGCCACCGCCACCGCCACCGCCTCGTTCGCGAAACCCGACTCCGCCCGTGCCACCACCGCCAAAACCGCCAGCGCCTGGACCACTGCCGCAGCCATCGCCGCCGTTGCCTGCCACCACGACGTTCAACAGAGCGCCCGGCGTAATCGGCAGGGTGGCCGTCACTGAACCACCCTTTCCGCCGATCGCGCCGCCAGTCCCGCAACCACCCACCTGTCCGATGGCATTTCCGCCTTTGCCACCAATCACGCTCACGTCGATCGAAGTTACTCCGGCCGGCACCACCCAGGTCCGGGTCGTACCGGTATAAGAGAAGTGCAGCGTCGCAACCGGACCGGCCGTCGCCGGCTGAAGCACAGACAGGGTGAAGTGCTGCGTGACGTTCGCCACCGCGCCGTTGCTCAACGTAAGCACGATGGGGTACGTCCCCGCCGTGCCCGCCGCGGGGGTGCCACTGAGCAGACCGTCGCTGCCCAGCGTCACGCCGGTGGGGAACGTTCCACTGGCCAGCAGGACAGGGGACGGATGCCCACCGAAAGTCACCGGGAAGGCAGCGCTGGCCCCGACGGCGAAGGTGACATTGTCCGCGCTGGTGAATGCCAGGGGCGCAAAAGGAAATTCATATGCGCCGATGTCCGCCGCGCCGGTGTTAATGCGCGGCTGTCCCCGTTGATCCGTCGTCACGCCCGCGGGAATCAGGACGTTGTTTCCCGCGTTGACGGCTGGACCCGCCGGGTTGAGCGCAATTGTCGGCGTCGGCCCGCCGTTGTTGGCCAGCGCATTTCCGCCGAAGATGCTCGCGACGTTCACGCCGACGAGACAGCTGGTTGCGGTGTAGCTGCCATCGGCGCCGTCGAGGTCGGGATTGGTCGGCGCCGCGTTGCCGGAGATGATGGTGTTTCTCACCTGCAAGGCAAAGTTGGTGTCCGAGCTGGCCTTGATTCCTCCGCCCGCGACGTCCGCCGTGTTGGCCGCGACCGTTGAATTGAGGATCAACAAATTGGGACCGCTGCCGCTGCCGATGCAAACCGCGCCGCCGCTCCCGTTGTAAACCCGGTTCGACACGAGGGTGGAATTGATCACGCTCAAGCCGTAAAACCCGAAGATCGAGTGAATGGCCCCGCCCGCGCCCGTGTAGCCTGTGGTCACGCCCGCCGCATCGATGCCGGACTGATTGTTGACAAACGTGCAACCGGAAACCACCAGGCCCTGTTGAGCACTGACCGCGCCGCCAGCGTGGCGGGAGGAATTGTTCGCGAAGGTGCAGTTTCTCAACGTCAATGGCCCGAGACTGTAGATCGCCCCGCCGCCAAGGTCCGCGCGGTTGCTCGTGAAGACGAGATTGGAACAGACGAGATTGGCTGCCGTGATGATGGCGCCGCCGTACGAGCTGCCGGCAGAGCCGTTGGCCAACGTCATGTCTGTCATCTCCACGTCCGGACCGCCGTTGTTGAAAATGGGAGTGTAACCGCCGCCGCTCACGGTCAGCAGGCTGGGGCCTGGGCCGCGGATGGTCAACTTGCCGCCGAGGCCCTGGATGAAGATGGGATTATAATTCAGGGCGTTGGCGGCCAGGGTCAGCATCGCAGGGCCATTGGCGAAAAGACCCGGATCAAAAGTGATCGTGGCCACCTCGGTCAACTGATAGGCGTAGAAGATGGCGTCGCGCAGGCTGTTCAGGCCGGGCGCATTGGTCACGTCCAGCAGGGTGTTGACCACCAGCGATCCGATCGGCCCCGCGAGGGTGGTGAAATTGGTCACGATCGAATACCGGTGGCCGTAGCTGTTCTCGGCAAACGCGACCAGGGAATACTGCGTGCTCGGCGCGAGACTGTTGGCCTGGGTGATAAACGCGAACTGCAGGGGGTTCGGGCTATCGAGTTCCGTCACTCCGATCCCGCCCACCCGGGGGTTGGGATTCACCGAGGTCCGTGCATACAAGAGACCATACTTCGTGACGGGCGAGCCGCCGGGATTATTGATCACGGCCTCAAGCGAAGCGGTGCTGGACTTGATGTTGAAGAAAATCGGATCTCCCACCAACGGCCGCAAGTCTCCCACGGTCAGCGTGAAATTTTGCGTCACGGTCTGCCCCAAACCCTGTGCCGTGATGACCAAGGGATAAGTCCCCGATGTTCCTTCGCCCGGCGTGCCACTCAACAAGCCCGACGCCGACAGCGTTACGCCGGCCGGCAACGTCTGCGCCGTCGAGAACGCGGCCTGTGGATCGATGCTGCTCGAAAATCGAAAGGCGTTGGACGCCAGCAGCACGAACGACGCGCTCGACTCGCTGGTGATGGCCAGCGCCGGCGGCTGCAGCGTCAGCTGAAAGGTTTGGGCCGCGTTCGGCGCGAAGCCGTTCGCTGCGGTCAACTCCAGCGAATACACGCCAGTCAATCCCGCCGGCGGCCGCCCGCTCAGTACGCCGCTGGAACTCAGAGTGACTCCCGGCGGAAGCGTTCCGGAAGCCGTGATGACCGGCGGCGGGCTGCCGGAAGCGGTCACGGCAAAGCTCGATTGACGGCCATCCGTGACAAACATCGCGCTGTTGGCGCTGGTGAAGCCGGGCGGCGTCCCTTGAAATTCGTAGGCGCCAATGTCCCACGCGATTCCCTGGGGACGGGAGATTTGCCGCTGGTCCCCGATAAAGTTGAAACCCGAGCCCGCGTTGATGGCGGGGCTCCCGGGCAACAACGCGCAGGTCTTCGTCGGCCCGCCGTTGTCAGCCAGGGGTCCGAGCAATGCATTGACACCCACGATGTTTCCATTCACCCCATTAGTCATCCCGCCCGCCGTCGTGAAGTACGAGCGGTTGTCCGCGCTGGTCAAATTGTGGTGGCTCGCCGGGTCCACCTGGGTGACTATGCTAATCTGGATTTCCCCAATGTCCGGCCAGGCCCCGTGTGCAACGTTGTTCCCGGCAATGATCGTGTTGATCAGGAGCGGATACGGGCCATTTCTCACGGCGAGTCCTCCCCCTTTATCAGCCGAGTTGCCCGTGATGGTGCAGTTCAAAAACTGCGGTGTGGAAATATTGGAATGGATCCCGCCGCCCTCTTCCCGTGCCGTGTTGTTGGCGATCGTGCAATTGATTGCAATAAACAAGGCGAGAGGGCTCTGCACGGCAATGGCCCCGCCATAATCGGCAGTGTTTCCGGACAAGGTGCAACGATTCAGAAAGGCACTCTGATCAAACGTAAGGATGGCGCCACCCTTGCCGTGAGGCGGACGACCACCCGTCAAGGTCAAGTCGTTGAACGTGACCGAACTGTCGGGATTCCCCAATAGAAACAATCGTACGGCGCTGGCCGCGGCGATGGTAATCCCGCTGGAACCGGTCAAACCTTGAATGGTTATTGAACCGGCAGGCTGGTTGTCGGGCGTCGCCAGCGCGCTCCCTTCGTCACCAAAGAATTGAGTGCTGATGTGGGACAGGAAGATGGTCTGCCCGGCAAGACTGGGGTGGAAGGCAATCGTATGATTGCCGCCCGAATTCGCGGCGGCGTTGAAGGCGTCGCGGAAGGTGATGGTTGAACCGAGTTGCCCAAGGGTGATTCCCTGATTGAAGTTCGCCGGCTCACTGGCGGTGTTTACGGTGATGACGGCCGCGGAAACCTTTGGCGCAAGCAGCAGACTGCCGAGGCAGATCAGTAACACTTTGAAACCCATCGCATAAATCGCCCCATGCCTCTTCGTGCGACGAGTTCCATTCAACGAGCGAAAACCGGAAAGATTCAAAAGGTGGTTCATACATCAGTCTTCTTACCGGGGCAGAACGCAACCTTACGCACCTCAGGTGATTTTTTCGCGGGCCCATTTAGTCTCGGGGTCGTTAGTCTCGGGGTCGGACCACGGAAACTGCCGGTGCGGGAAGTGGTTGAGAAGAATTCTGAGGTGGGGCGGGGCCTTAGCGGCCTTTTTTGGGGAGGTTTTTCCGTTCTATGGTGAAGAGCCACTCGGGTGCTTTTGCAGGGGATAGGTTGCTGATGGTCAGACTGGTCTGGCGCTTCGACTGCTGGCTGGGAACGGAGCAACGCGATGAATACGTCAACGCCGGAAAAGACTGTGGTATCACCGGGGCCTTCCACCGCGCAGGCATTATTGGTCCATCCTCTGGCCGTGTCTCCAAAGTCCAAAAACAAGACATGGCAGTATGGCGCCATGCTGACGATCCTAACCACGATCTACTTTTGCTATTTCGCCTGGGATGCGCGGGCGAATGCGTGTGCGGTTGATGAGTCGATCGGGTAGAGTCGCGAAGCGACGGTTGAGGCGTGGGGCGAGCCGAGTTCAAGCGTCGCTCCGCGACGCGACGGAGGTTGGACATTTTCGAAGCCACGTTAAACCGATTCAGCTTCGCGGCATCTCTAATCCGCGTAGTAATTTTCGCGGTGCGGTGGCGGGAACGAAGTAGGGCGAGGCCGCGCCGGTCACTAACGTGTAGGGCCCTTCCATGTTCCCTGCCGAGCTACGTAAGCTGGCACGTCGCAATTCCAATATCATCGGGAAAGGTACCGGAGCGTAGCCGTACCAATGCCCCTAACTCAGTTGCCAGCCGATCGGGATTTGTCGTCCGGACTTTCTGTTCGATGAGTTCCAGGCTGGTGTACTTCCAAAGCCCATCGCTCGCTACCACGATTGTCCCTGGACCAGATTTCCGCGCAAACTGGTGTGGAACCGCAACGCCCGTTCCAAGGTAGGGTTTTCGTATATAGCTCAACTCCATTTTGCCATCCGGAGTAAATAACCACGCGGCGGAGTCACCTACGTTGGCGCCGAAGATTTCACGGGACGATACAACCACGATCACACCTGTAGTCTCACCGCAAACGTCGGAGCGGAAGATTTCTTGATCCAATTCACGCAGGAAGCTGAGGCAGTCGTCACTCGAGCTTAATTTAATCGCGACGATGCGGGCCACGCGAATAACAAACTCTGCTGCCTCTGCACCACCGCTGCGTCCCCCAACTCCGTCCGCCAAAATGATCACGGACTTGTCGCCAAACCGGAGGATCTCCACTCTGTCCTGCAATTCAGGATTCCCACGTTCCAAGAACGTTGAAAACCTCGCGTTCACCTCACGTAAAATGGGTTCAGCTTCGCGGCATCGCTAATCGGCGTAGTAGAATTTCGCGCCGGCCGTAGCCGGAACGACGTAAGGCGAGGTTGCGCCGGTCACCAATGTGTAGGGACCTTCCACCCGGTCGGCCTGCCGAAGGCGGCCTTGGAATTCAATGATCAGGTTACCGCCGGCGATGCGAATGCCATTGACTCGTCCGGTGCGCGGGCTGAACGGGTCGCGTGGGTCAGTGCCATTGCGGAATTCTATCAGGTTCGAGTAACCATCACCGTCTTCATCGCCCGCGCTGGTTCGGGCGAGGTTGCCAAAGTTCGCGATTTCCCACGAGTCCGCCAAGCCGTCGTTATCCACGTCGCCACCGACTTGCAGCTGGATCGAGTCGTGGTAGACGGTCGATTCGTTCTGGGCCGCGTCACGGAACTTGGCGTAGACTATGGCGATGCCGACACCGGAAACCGGATTGATCAGCGTGTAATTGCGTTGCGGGACCAGCGGTAACCACGATGCGCCGGCAAAGGTGGGGCTTTCGGATATGAGCACTTCCTTCGCGTCATCGCTGGTGTCGAATTGCAAGGTGACATTGCGCGTTCCGGTGAACGTCGCGCCCTGATTGATCAGGATCCAGCCTTTGGGCGGCAACGGGTCGTCCGTGGGACTGGCGGTGAAGGTCGCCGTCTGAGGCGTTCGGGCGCCGCTCTCGCCTTCGGCGACCAGATAGTAAAGATAAGTCAGTCCATTCTGTAATCGGCGATCGTAATACACTCCGCTTCGATCGGCGCGGACATCCACCCGGGCGACCCGCTCAAATCCGAACCAGCTGGGATCCGTCCGCCAGACTTCCATGAACCGGTAGGCGGTGTTGACCGGAAAGTGTAGAATGGTGGTCTCCGGCTGCGGCTCATGAATGGGCAGGTCGGTCCGCGCCGTCACGACGCCGTAATCGACAACGGCCGGCAGCAAATCGTCTCGGTCGTAAAGCGGGTCCCGTCCGTTCGCGATTTCACTGCCGTCGCTTTCGCCTCCGCCATCGGTGTCGGCGTTGAAGGGCAAAGTGCCGTGAAGAAACTCTTCTTTGTTGGACACGCCGTCGAGGTCGTAGTCCTCGCCTGCATCGGCCGGGTTCGTTTTGTCCAGGCCGTAGAGGTCTTCCCAGCGGTCGGGCAACCCGTCGTTGTCGCGGTCCGGATCGCAGCGAGGGTTCTGCGCGCCGAAATCAGGGAATTCATAGACGTGGAATGAACGCAGGGCGAAACGTTCGAACGGATCGCCCGCATTCGATTTGCCGGCCGCCCGAATATGAACGGTGTAGCCGCCGGCGGCGCCTGCGGGAGGATTGGCCGGAAAGTCCGGCAGTCCACCGCGACTGAAGAAGGGCGTTCGGGTGTAACGGTTTCCATAGAGTCCGTCGGCCGCCGCGCCGTCGCCATGAAGGCCGTCGTCGTGGAGGCTGAGGCGATTGACTGATCCGTCGGGATTCTCCACCAACACCTCCAGCGCGGCACCAGCAATGCCGCCCCGTTGGTCGTTCAGATTAACGCTCACGTCGACCGGCAACCCGCGGAGGTAATCGAACGTTTCTTCCGACTGACATTCGCGGGCCGGCGGAGCGCCCCGGACTTGGGAGAGATTGACCTCGATATCGACGCCGCGCACGAGTTTGCCCGATAACATGGAAATCATCTGGACCGGCCGGGCGGCCGTGGCGCTGACCCGGTAATTGCCCGGCGGTAGGATTCCTTGAAAGTGATACGTCTTGTGCGTGTTGTTCTTGAAGATCGTCCAGCCCGCACTGCCTGGATTAATTTCCGCCCCGCCGGCATTGAACAACCGCACGTCGACGTTCGCGGCGGCCAAATGCCAGTTGAACGCGAACACGGCATTGACGATTCCGCCGCCGGCGCGTTCCGTGACGGGAACAGTAAAATTAAGACTTCCCGCCCCAAACCGATCGGAGCGGAAGTACAAACGATCTTGCTGGTGCGTGCTTTCCTCGATGGTGCGATAGACGTTGGCAAGGCGGTTAGGCACTTCCAGGCTTGCCATTGTGGGCGCGCCAAAAGGCGGTGGACCGCCTCCGACTCCAGCCCCGGCGGCGGCGAAGGCGGCCGGAGTCGGCGCATCCGATGCGACGTCGTAGAACAAACCGCGCGTAAATGTCGCGATGTTCTGCAGCAACTCGCGATTGGCCGCCGGCCCAAAGGCGATCGTATCCACGCGAATGCCGGCATTGACGGCCCCCGGGGCGAACGAGTTTCGCACGGGCGGCGAGGCCGGACTGCAACTGGAATTGGCGCTGGCCCAAAGATCGCCTTCGTTTTCCAAACCGTCGCTCAACAAGACGAGAACGTTCGCGTCCCTCGGTGTCGTGACCGACGCCAGGAGCCGCTGCGCTCCTTTCTTCAAGCCGTCCCCGATCGATGTCCAACCGTCTTCCACCACGCCGTTGATGGCGTTGATCATGTCGTCACGGTTCGGCGCCACCGGGACCATGTCCCGCACCAACTGGGCGTCATCGTCGCATTCGGAATTGTTGCCGCTGAACGTGACCAGGCCGATCTTGTCGGTGTCGGCAGCGGCATGGACGTACAGGCGGGCCGCGTTGCGGGCCGCCTCAATCTTCGAATTCTCGACCGGCTCGGGGTAGTGCATGCTGAAGGATTTATCCAGCACGAGCATTTGGTTGAGCAAAACGTCGGCGTAGAGCACCGAGTTGTCGCTGCGCAATGGAATGGAACAGCGGGTGTCGCGGGTGCAGACGCAAACCTCGACATGATAAAGGTCGCCATCCGCCGCATTGGCAATGGCGGGCGCTTGGACCGCGAGCCAATATTCGCCGCTGACGTAATTGGCGTTGATGACGGTTGCCGGGTGTCGGCTGCCGTTGGCGGCGCTGACCAGCTCGATCCGGAACGCGGACGAATCAAGCCCGCGAATGGAGACCGGCCCGAAGCCTTCCGGCGAGAGCACCGCCGGCCCTTGCAGGAGCAGGCGCACTTGAAAGCGCTCCGGGTTGTCGCGCTTTCCGACGAACGCGAGGCGCGACATTGTTGGCAGCTGAATCGATCCGCCGATTTGACCTTGCCCGATGGCATACTCGAAATCCGCGCTGTCGTTAAGTCCGGCCACTACCAGCGCCAACTGCCGGATGTTGTCCCCCGGATTGTTGATGAACGAACGATAAAAGACGTTGCCCGTCCCGCGGTAGATTTCCGTCACCCGATCGCCGCTGTGTATCGCGACGACGGCCCACGCCAGATTTTTATTGTCCTTGGCTTTGCCCCAAAAGCCAACGGCCTCGCAGCCGCCCACATCGACGGTGGCATCAAAATACTGCGCGCCCCATCGAACCACGCTGCTGTTGAGAACCGTGTTGAACGACGCGTTAGGGATGGCCGTGGTGGGGACATTGGCGAAGGCCGTGCCGCCGCCGGCCGCACTTTCATCCACATACTGATAACGCCGCGCCTGTCCAGCCGGCAGCGTCGATAGATTGCGGCTGTGCGTGTAGTTGGCGACGGCGAAGTCTAGAAAAACATCTTCCAAGGTGCGGCCGGGCGCGAAGTTCGCGATCGTGTCGCGCAGGTAGCGCACGCTGTCCGGGCTGTTGCCGCGCGTCCGTTCCCAGAAATCACGAATGACTTCGGCCCCACGGCTTGGCTCTGCTGTGGTCGTGCCGAGTTGTTCCATCAAGTAGGTCCAAAACAACGCCGCGGTGTAGGAGATATCCATGAGCGTGCGATTCGGATTTCCCAAGTAACCGTTCACTTCGCCGACGTAGAACGTGTTCATGGGGGTCGAATCGTTGTCATTGAAGGTCTTGTCTTCCATCGCCCGCGCGGTTGCTTCCACCGTCCACGCACCCCAGGAAGGCCAATCGTTGAAATTGATGTAGGCGTATTGGACATGGTGAAACAGTTCATGCCCGATGGTGGCGCGCGTGAACGGTTCGTTTTGATTGCGCATGTTCGGCGCATCCACGGTGATGCGGTCCAGCGGCGCGGTGGCGACATTGCCGGAGTCGAAAATGCAGACGTCATTGGGCGTGTCGCTGAAATTCGGCGCGCGGAAGCTCAGCGGCGCGTTGACGAGAGTGTTGTGATTGTTCACCAGCGCATCGCGGACAAATCCGGCATTCATCGCCGAAAAGAAGTCCGCGCTCAGGGCGTTGTCGTCGGTGAAGTAGACGTCGTAGTCGGCTCCGGCGGGATTGAAGGCCACGTCGGCCCGGTCCATGAGATTGGACGGGCAATCTCCGTAGGCCGGCATCAGGCAGAGGACGACGACCCAGACGCCGATGACAAACGAACTTCGGTGCTCTCCGCAGGAAAGGGCGGTTTTCATAAGTGTTGAAGTTACGGCTAAGTGCCCACTAAGGCAGATGGGCGCGGTAGAATTTAGCCTGGCCCGACGGAACGATTATGGTGGGATTCGTGGCATTGGGCAAATCCCGCCAAGGCCCAGCCGGAGTATCCGCTTCCTGTAGCGTTGAACCGGTCGGCCGGCTGATCATGACATGATTGATCATCCATTGGATTTCCAACCTCAGACCGGCTTCCGCGACTTCGATCATCGTTACTCCGGAGCGCGTAGACAGGCCCTGGTCGTCGGTGGCAATGGCCCAAAGGAAGTAATGGCCCGGATTGAGATTGGTCATCTCGACTTGGTAAGGAGCCGCCGTGTCTGCACCGATCAACACTTCCGGCTCGTCGAACGAGTGCATGTGTTCTTTGCGATAGAATTCTACACGCCGAATGGCGCCTCCCAGGTCGGAGGCATCCGCCGTCACGGTGATGCGATCAGAAGGCGAAAACGAAGATTCATTTAGCGGGCGCGTGAGCGCCACGAGCGGAGGCAGGTTGCTCAACACGTGCACGGTCAGCGAGGACTCGCCGACATTGCCTTGATCATCGACGGCGCGAGCCGTGATTTGGTGCCGGCCCGGGGGCGCACTTCCCCATTCCACGCGATACGGCGGCTGGGTTGACTCCCCGATCACTTGGCGATTGACGGAATACGTAACCGATCGAATCCCGCCACCATCTGGATCGACGGCGTCGGCGGTCAACGAAATTGGCCTCCCCAACAAATGCAAGCTGCCGTCGTCCGGGCGGAGGAATTCGACGTTCGGCGGAAACGTCGGCACGGCGACGTTGGCGCACAGTTCCGCGTCAAAGCAACTGTCAGGGCTGTCCGGCGAATCCTGGTGCACTTCAACCGCCAGGACATTGAAGTCGCGGCGCAACAGTCGAAGCGCGCGGGTGACGTTGATCATCGAGTAGGTCTTCTCGGCTACGCCTTCGACGGTTTCAGCCGCTTTGGTATCGGGCGTGATCGGAATTCCCGCCGGGAGTCGGTGCCGGTAAATTTCCTCGCCATTCAAATAGACCACGGCCGCGTCGTCGGCTTTGAGGCCAAGCCAGAGCGATTGATAGAGCGTCGGGTCGGTTAGTGAAAAACTGCGACGATACCAAGTTGTGATCGGATGGGTATCGCGGCCCTCGCCAATGGGCGTGGCCACGTCGTCGCCATAACCGAGTGGAGCGTTGCCCACGGGCCAGCCCGCGTCGTCATACTCCAGCTTCGGCCACGCTTCGCCGGGATATTTTCCGTTGTCCACGTAGCTCCACCTTGCGTGCTTGGGCACGAGCGCGAGCTTGTTGAAGTCGAACACGAACCGTTGCCCGCCGACCACTTCGTCGGGCTTGCCCGGCGCGCCTACTTGTTCGAGATCGACCTCGAACCTGCGGCCTTCCGGATTGGGGTACTGCGGGCGCAGACGAAACTGCACTTCGACTTGTTGGGCTTCCTCGGGCAACAGTGGAATCCCGTCGACAAACGCGGCCGTGCCGAAGATCTGCAGTTGGGTCCCTCCCGTGCGCTCGATGCCTTGACCTTTGGCTCCGTTCTGCACCCAGCGCGCGTACAACTCCGGCTTCAAATCGAGCAGGACCGCGCCAAACCGAAAGATATCCTCGTTGCCCTGCGGAAGCCTCACTTGTAGACGCGCCTCGACGATTTCGCGTTGGAATACGTTTCGCAGCCAGATCGGCGCGAGCATGAGCGGCCCGGGCCACATGTCCTGCACCGTCACATTTTTCCAAACGATATTGTTGTTGTTGCGAACGTTGGAACTAATCCCCGCGCCCTCGGCAAAGGTCATTCCGAAGGGCGCGGCCGTACTCGTCTCGATGCGCGCCAACAGGCAGACGTGACCTTGGTCCGGTCCGAAGCAGGAGAAATCCGCCGGGTTGGGCGGATACCACGGAATTTCGATGACCACCGATTCGCCTGCTTGCAAGACGGGAATGGTGAGCGGCGCTGTGTCGTAAATCGGCGGGAAGACCACCGAGTGATCGTCGGCGCGCTTCAACGTGATGTAGCCATCGCCGGCGGTCCACGGGCTGATGTTGTTCACCGGATTCCCGACGGACGCAGCGCTGCCGTTGTAACGCAGGCCGTTCCACGGCGCCATCGGCTCGGTCATGGTCGCGCTTGAGCCGGAATAAACGCTGGCGGGATCGAGGCGGCTGGTGTTTTTGCGCTGCCACATTGCGCCCAGGCGATCCGCGTTGCCGTGGAGCAGGAAGAAGAACGGATCGCGAGTGGAAGTGGAGGGCGATGTCATCGTGCCACCGCTGCCCCCGATGTAGACATGCGAACGATTGTGCGGCGTTTCGTTAGCCGAGCTATGGCCTGTAAACGTTGCGGGAAATGTAACGGCGGCATCCGTCGTGGTCGTCGGCGTCGGCGCCGTGGGCGCCGTGCCGATAAAACGACTGATCGTCGGCGGGAACAAGACGTTGAACGGCGCGCCGATCGCTCCGCCATCAAAGCTGCCCATCGCGCCTAGAATGCGTGCGGAGTTGGTCGGCACGGTTGTCCAGTCCCAATAGAACAAGGTGACTCGCGGATACGCTTCACGAAGTAAGGTCTCGTAACGGCTGAGGAACTCTCGGTGCCAAGGCAGAAAGCCGTCGCTTTGATGCGCGGCAAATGAGGGCTGCGTGAAGTTGACGACGTGACTGTGCACGGCTTGCTGCTTGTGCCAATACGAGACCGCGTCCGGAAACTGAAAGCCCGCCAGCGTGCCGATGGCGACGATGGCATCGCGATACTCGTCCACCTCGGATTGCGGAACGGTCGTGTCCGCCAGATTGCGGCGCGGCTTGGTAATTTCGATGCCGTAAAGCTTGGTCGGGCCGCAGTTGTTGGCCAGGTAGTCCACCCATTGATTTGGCCAACTCAATCCGGTGGACGCCTTAGCCCAGTAAACCCGCAGACGCTCGGTGCCTGCGGAAGCCGTGGAGCCGCGATTGCGGACGCGAACGTAAAGATAGTTTGGCTTGCTGTACTTCGGGTCGCGATATTCGGGGTTCTCGTGCAGAGGTACGACGGCCGTGAGCCATGCTGGATCCGCCACGAAGGGATACGGCTGATAGCCACTGATGGCATTTTGCCGGACCCAAATATCTTGTGTGACCCACATCGGGCCGGCGTCGGGATTCGGCTCCACGCCGGTATCGGCCGGCGTGTCTTTCATGTAGAGGTCCGCGGCGGCATTTGCGATCGCGGATCCGAGCGCGGTGCAGAGCAGCAGCAGCGCGATGAATGATAATCGGGAGCGGATACGGCCGGCGGAGATTGCGCGGCATTCCAGGGGAAGCTCCCGGGCGTTTCGCACTCGTGCACATGGGGCCATGAACCGGGAAAGGTTCCCCCTCCCGCTGGTCGGGGTCACCCTCTCCCCCGAAGCCGGGGGCGAGGGCTCCTGCGGAGGGCATTCCAGGGGAAAAACGGAAATCGAGGTCTTCATAAAAGATCAATGCAATTACCGCGCCCCCGCCCGGTCGCATTGACTCCATTTCGTTGCGCAAAGTCAAGAGAACTAATTCAAATCAAAATCATTGCTTATTTAGCCTCCTGTCGCCGGCTTTTGATTGGAAACTCTGCCCAAGCGCATCGCGCATAAGGAAGGCGGCGATCCTCACCCTTTGTCATCGTCGCCGATGCTGCTGGCGGGCGCCAATGCAGCCGGAGCGACTCGCGGGACAAGTCGCGATGTTCGAGGTTCCCTGACAAAATCCGATCATATCGCACGTCACCGTCACCCCGTAGGCATCCGATAGAAGCAGCGGAATCGAAGCGGAGCGCCCGAGCTGGAGCGTCCGGTGACAAATTTGCCTCGGCGGAATTAGCCGCCGAGGCAAATCATGTTGAAACGGAGCTTGCGGCTGGGGTCGTTCGCGAGCCCGTGCGGGACCGGTAAGGCGCAGGACGCCTACGGAGTGATTGGGGTCAAGAGGAACGCTCGAGTCTGGCCGTTGTGCGTCCCAGTGCCGACGATCTGCCCGGAATTGTTGATGGCCGAGGCGCCGATGATGCTCCAGCCCGCGCCAGTCGCGGGTTCCAGCAAGCTCTGCAGCGCGAACACTCCGCCCTCGGTCCAGAGCACCGCGGTGGACGGCCCGATCTCCCACGTCCCAGGCATTCCAAAGGCGCTGTAACCCACGACCTGCCCCAGATTGTTGATCGCCCAAGCGCTTCCATAATTGTCTCCGGACAAGACGGGCAATTCGCTTACGGAATGCTGAGGATCGCTATTCCAGATCACCGCGCGGCTGGAGAAGGGAGGATGACTTGAGCCCACCACTTGCCCCAAGTCGTTCATCCCGTTGGCGACGCTGCTCCAATCGTCCGGGAAGACACCGAGATCAACGATGGTGTGTTTCGCGTCGTTGTTCCAAAAACAGGCGTGTTGACCGATCTGATCGGTCTGGGCCGACCCGGCAGCCTGGCCGGATTGGTTGAAGGCCGCGGGCAGTGCATACGACGACTTCGGATCAATCCCGCCCGGGAGGATCGGGAGATCAATGCTGCGATAGCGGTCGGGGCTCTTGGGATCCACCGTCCAGATGGCGCCTTTCCAGGAAGACACCCAGCCACCGAGACTCTTGGTATAGTAGCCGCCGATCCAGCCGTTCTCGCCAACGAAAAGGGCGTGTGTAT
This sequence comes from Limisphaerales bacterium, assembly GCA_044230345.1. GTDB lineage: Bacteria > Verrucomicrobiota > Verrucomicrobiia > Limisphaerales > JADJPG01 > JBGARF01. Next base: position 118,448 of record JBGARF010000033.1, on the reverse strand, counting down.
TGCCGCCGTTGTTCGGGAAGAAGTTCAGGAGCCCGCGAGAGGTCTTGATCCAGCCCTGCGGACGAATGTTCCCCGTGTCACCGTCACCGACAATTACCCCGCTGGAGTTAATTGCGGCCGCGTAGCTATAAGAACCGCCGGGCAGTTTGCCGACGGCGCTCATCGTTCCGCTGCGCCAGACAAACGCCGTTTGATTGAAGTTTTCCACGGCCGGTGCGCAATAGCCAACCACGTCGCCATTGTCGTTCAATCGCGTGGCGACGCTCGACGCATGGCCCGCGAGCACTCCGAGATCGGTGACCTGGAAAAGAGGCTGCGCCACAGCCGTCGAAATTGCAGCCATGCCGGTAATTCCGGCGGCGAAGGTTTGGGAGGAGCGCTTCCGATTGATGAGACAGGACAGGTTCATAACTGGTCTTTGATTTCTATATATTTGTTTGTTACCGCGAACACACCCTGCAGAAGCGTCGTTCACCGGAATCGATAAATTCTTTAGCACCGACAATGCCATGTTTGCTCGAGGAGCATGCCGACGGGGATGGGATCAGCGAGAAAGCCAGAATTCCATATTTTCCCGGAGAACGACGCGGGCTCACGAGATGAACGAACTCAAGAGCGAAGGCCGGTTGTGGGAGGGTCGGCGGAACGTTCCGATGGGTGTTCTGACAACGGAATGTCAGCCGCAGCGTGTTCCGACGGCGGAATGCCGAGCGGGAACGAGATTCTAAGGGACGGCGCCGGGCCTCCGACGCTGGTGCGACCGTCCCGGAACGATTTGTCGATCGTGTTCCGCATTCGGAACATCTTGTTCCGGAGTCGAAGTTCACTGCGGGCAGCACCGGCTGATGAGGCGCGAAATCCGCGCTGACAGGCCCGATCGACGGGCTTCCCCGACTTGGCAGTGAGGCTGCTAATGGGAGGTAATCGCTAGCTACTATGTCAACTTGTCGTACCCTTTTTCGTCCTGCCCTCCCGCCATTCCTTGCTCTCAGTTTGCTCGGCGTTGTGCTCAGTGGTGTGATCGGTGTTGTGCCTGCTCGCGGCCAGTCTACGAATGCCTGGACCAATGGCGTCAGCGGGCTTTGGCATAACCCGGCCAACTGGTCATCGGGCAAGGCTCCGACCTTCACGAACGCTTACGTCACGATCACCAATTTCAACTCGAAGGTGGTGACTGCGGACGCGACGACGCCGGCGACCAACTTGGTCCTGCGCAATCTTTCCATCTGGGCGTTTCAGAACCGTCAAAACACGCTGGTCTTGACCAATCTCGCCGCGCGCATGGAGGTGATGCGCGGACTAACACTGAGCAACGGGGCCTCGCTGTTGATGTATAACTCCGAGCTGCTGGTGGACGGGACGCTTTCCGGGGAGATGTCCCTGACGTCGGCGAGCGCGACGCTGCAGAACAGTTCCTTGCTCCTGACCAATGGTGCGCTGCTCAAGATTGGGAATGGAGCCGGGCCGGCAAGCGTGACGGTCAATGGCGGCGCGGTTTTGGCGGGTGCGGATCTGCGGGTGGGCGCGCTGAACCGATCTTTCGGTCGGCTGACTCTCGTGGACGGAACCGTGGACGTTGGGAACGAGTTTACGGTGGGCGATGCCACCGGATCCACGGGTGCCGTGGCGGTGTTGCGGGGGTTGCTGCAGGCGCCCAACACCAATGTTAACGCCCGGATCGGCGAACGAGGCACCGGGTCGATGGTGATTTCCAACGGCGTGGCCCGGTTTGATGATGTCTCGATCGGACGCCAGGACGGCGGCCGGGGCGATCTGTTGCTGGCGGGAGGAGAGGTCTCCAGCGGGACGCTCAGCATTGGACGGTTTTCCAACTCGGTCGGCGTGGTGACGGTTGCGGGTGGACGTTTGAATGTGGCCGGAGGCAGCCTTTATGCCGGCCGCGAAGGTTCCGGCACCCTCACGCAGTCTGGTGGAACCATCGTTGCATCGCGCCTGTTTGTTCCGGGCGCAACCAACAGCGCAACGGGGACTGCCCGATTCTCCGCGGGCGAAGCGGTCTTTACTGGCGGGCTGGTCGTGGGCAGCGCGTTGTCGAGCGGGCAGCTTACGGTGGATGGAGGCTCGCTCTACTGCACCAACGCGGGCGGGACGGGCACGGTGGTGGTGGCCCGTGGCGCGTTGACGTTGACATCCGGTCGAGCCCAGTTCGATCGGCTCATGCTCACGAACGCCCCGGGGGCCCTGCATTGGACGGGCGGAACCCTGCGGGTCAATGATCTGGTCGTCAACAACGGCGCGCCGTTTGTGGTGGGCGACGGAGTGAATCCCGCCACGCTGGAGTTGCACGGGGCAGCGTCATTCGCGCACGGGATCATTGTTTCCGCGAATGCCTCGTTGACCGGCTGCGCTACGCTGTCGGGCGGCATTACGGTCAGCCCGGGTGGAGTGAACACCCTGACGGGGTGTTCGACTGGGGTGACGCCGATCCATTTGAGCGAGGCGACGCTGGTGCCGGGTGGGGTGCGTTTTTCATTCAACACGGATTCGGGCGTGAGCTACACCGCGGAGTTTAGCGACAGCCTGGCCGTTCCTTCGTGGCAGGCGTTTGCGACGGTGGCGGGCGCGGGTGGCGTGGCGTGGGTAACCAACGCGCCGGGGGCGTCGGTCGGCGCACGGATTTACCGGGTGAGGACGCCGTGAACGTCGCGCTTGAACAAATTCGGAAGGAGGGACGCCGTCAGTCCCCCTGGCGACCGCTGACGCGCCTGACCCCAAGGGCGCGGGAATGGTTCGTTCCTCCTTCCTCTGCTTTCACCCTGATTGAATTGCTGGTGGTCATTGCCGTCATCGCGATTTTGTCCGCGCTCCTTTTGCCGGCGTTGGCGGGGGCAAAGGAGCGGGCGAAGAACATCAATTGCCTGAGCAACCTGCGGCAGATCATGCACGCGGTCTCGCTCTACGCCGGGGACAACGAGGATCAGTTGGTGCCGGCCGAGTTTGATCCGGGCAATGGTGCGCCGTATCAGGAAGGGTGGCCGACCTTGTTGGTTCTGGGTCGTTATCTCGACGCTCCGCGGGCCAAGTATTACTACAACATTGAGGAGGGGAACACCGTCTTCCGGTGTCCGTCGGGCCTCAACGAGGTCTACAGCTCGAACCCGGTTTCACGCGACGACATCGAAGGCATGAAGGCGCGCCCGTTCGCGTCGGAGAGCACGGACAAGAAGTTCTACGTCCACACGTGGTATGGGATGAATGCGTCGTTGGGCGATGCGACCTCGGCCCCGTTTACGCGGCAGCCGCTGGATCCTTCGGCGTCGGGGGAAACGCCGTATGTCCTGCGCACGTTGACCAGCGCGGGCGCGGCCTCCGGACGTGTGCCCGCGTTCTTCGATGGTTTCTGGCTGCTCAACGGCCACGACGAGCGCATCAACGCGCGTCATTTCAAGCGCACCCGGACAAACGTCACGTTCTTCGACGGCAGCGTTGAAACCATGAACACCTACGCCATTCCGAACGTGAAGGCGAAAGCCTCGACGCACGAAATTCGGTGGAGCTATTGAGCCATGAACGAGAAGAAACAACTGCTTTCGATCGTGCTGCTTTGCCTGACCATAGCCGGGGCGGTGGCTTGGATTTTGGTGCAGCAACGCGAAGCGTCGCGCCCCGAGACGCGTCCTCACACCGGAGTGGGCGAGGTCCTGGCGGACGAGACGGCGAAGCAGTTGGCCAAGCGGGAGAAGAAGCGGGTGGTGGCGATCTCGCTGCAAAGCCACGACGCAACCTTGAAGGCGCAGGAGGACGCGTTTCTCGCCCGCTTGAAGCAGGTCTGTCCCGAGGCGGAGATGAAAGAGTTCTACCGCGTGGATCCGGAAGGCGAAAAGCGGTATGGGCCGGGCGTTGGTCTTAATGCCCGCCGGTTCCTGCGCATCGTGGAAAAGAACGTCAAGGCCGACGTGCTGGTTTCGTTCATTGGCGCCCCGGATCCGGGCGCGCCGGAGATGCATCAGCTGACCAACAAGGTCCCGCGCTTTGTGGCTTCGACCCGCGACTTGAATGATGTTCGCAAGCTGCTCGAGAAACATTGGCTGCGGACGGCCATCGTGCCGCGGTTCACCTTTCCGGCGCCGGCCGGCGAGCCGAAGACGCCCCGCGAATGGTTTGACCGGCATTATCAGGTGGTGACGACCAACGAGTTGGCGTCGTTGCCGGGCGAATGAGGTTCCCCATGAGCAGTTCACGTCGTTTCTTTTTATATTCCCACGATGGACAGGGGATGGGACATGCGCGCCGGCATCTGGCGATCGCGCGGGCGATCGTCACGGCCGATTCCAACGCGAGCGTGCTGCTTGCGACCGGGGTGGAAGAATTGCCGAAGCCAGGGCTGCCGCCCAACGTGGAGGTGTTGAAGCTGCCGAGCCTGCGCAAGGTGGCCAATGGGCTGTATGAATCCCGCCGCCTGCCGATGGCTCCGCGCGCGACGCGGGCGCTGCGCTCCGCGCTCTTGCTGGCGGCTGTGAAAGGGTTTCGGCCGCACGTGGTGCTGGCGGACAAACATCCGTTTGGTGCCAGCGGTGAGTTCCGCACGGCGCTCTCCGCCGCCCGTCGACTCGGCGCCCGTTCCGCCCTCGGCCTGCGCGACATCCTTGACGAGCCGTCGACGGTCCGCCGGGAGTGGCGACCGCATGGGCTGCCGGGCGCGATCACCGATCATTATGATGAAGTGCTCGTTTACGGCGAGCGGGCGGTGTTTGATGCGGTGACGGAATATGGGTTTCCAAGCGCGCTGGCGGAGCGTGCGCACTACTGCGGCTACGTCATCAACCCGCCGCCCGTTCAGCCGCGTCCGCGCGACCAACGGCCTTTGGTGCTGGCCACGGCGGGTGCGGGCGAGGACGGCTTGCAGATTCTGGAGGCGTTTCTTCGAGCGGCCGCGGATGCACCGTGGCGTGCCCTGGCCGTGAGCGGGCCGCATTGTCCGCCTGAACATGCCGCGCGCCTGGCGCGCCTCGCCGCGGCGGCGGAGGCGGAATGGCATGTGTTCGTGCCCGCGCTCGAGACCCGACTCGCCTCGGCCGGCGCCATTGTTTGCATGGGCGGCTACAATACTCTCGGTGAAGCCCTGGCTGCAGGCGTGCCGACGGTCTGCGTGCCGCGGGTGGCGCCGCGTCAGGAGCAGCTCATTCGCGCGCGTGCCTTCGAAGAACTGGGACTGCTCCGGGTGGTCACGCCGGACGAACTCACGCCCGACCGCCTGCGCGCCGCGCTCTCCGCCGCGCTGGCCAGCGGTGGAGAAAAGTCGCCCGTGACGCTCGATTTCTCCGGGGCGGCCAACGCCGCCCGGCGGTTGCTGGCCTTGGCCGACCGCTCGGCTGCGGCCACCATGCCGGCTGTGACGCCGGGCCGCCGAATGGTCCCGATTGCCTGTCCTGTCGTATGAACCCGAACCTTCCAGCCAAAATCGGTTACGTCGTCAAACGTTACCCGCGCTTCAGCGAGACGTTCATCGTGAACGAAATCCTCGCGCACGAAGCGGCGGGCCGGACGCTGGAGATTTTCTCGCTCGGCTCGTGCACGGACACTCATTTCCAGAACGCGATCTCCCTCGTGCGCGCCCCGGTCAACTATCTGCCGGCCGAATCGCCGAAGTCGGCCGACTTTTGGCGGACGATGCAGCAGGCGGCCGCGCTCCTGCCGGGCGGTTGGGAAGCCTTCGAAGCGTTGCGGGGGGAGAACATTCGCGAGCTGAACCAGGCGTTGGCGCTCGCGCTGCAGGTTCGCGAGCGGAACGTCCGCCATTTGCATGCGCACTTTGCGACCACGCCAACGGCCATCGTGCAGATGGCCGCCCGTCTCGCCGGCGTCTCGCACTCGTTCACGGCGCATGCCAAGGACATCTTCCATGAGTCGGTCGACGACGCGGATCTCGCGCGCAAGCTGCGCCGGGCGGGCGCGGTGATCACGGTGAGCGATTTCAATTTCAAATATTTGACCGAGCGTTTTGGCGCTGATGCGCGCCATTTGGTTCGCCTGTTCAACGGCATCGATCTGGCGAGCTTTCCCTACGCTGATCCGGCCGTGCGTCCTCCACGCATCCTCGCCGTCGGCCGGCTGGTTGAGAAGAAGGGCTTTGACGTTCTCATTGCGGCTTGTGCTGAGCTGGTGAGGAGGGGCGTTGCCTTTCAGTGCGACATCGTGGGCGTGGGCGAGATGGAGTCGGCGCTGGCCGGGAAGATAGCCGGGGCGAACCTTTCCGAACGCATCCAGCTGCTGGGTTCGCGCCCGCTGCGGGAGGTGGCGGCCCTGATGCAGGGGGCGGCGGCCTTGGCGGCGCCGTGTGTGGTGGGAGGGAATGGCGATCGGGACGGACTGCCGACCGTGTTGTTGGAGGCGATGGCGTTGGGCACGCCGTGTGTGTCCACCGATGTGACCGGGATTCCCGAAGTATTGCGGCATGGCGAGACGGGGCTGCTGGTGCCGCAGCGCGATCCGTTGGCGCTGGCGGATGCGCTGGAGCGGTTGTTGGCGGACGCGACCCTGCGCAGCGGTTTGGCGCAGGCGGCGCGCGGGCTGATTGAGGCGGAGTTTGACATCGCGCGAAACGCGGCGCGGCAGCGGGCGATCTTTGATCGCTGCATGGCGCTGCCGGCGGGAGCGGTGCCGGCTCGGATGCCGGTGGCGGAAGGAGTTTTGGTGTGAAACGGATCGCGTATATCTGCGCCGATCCCGGCGTGCCGGTTTTCGGCTGCAAGGGCGCATCGGTGCATGTCCAGGAGGTCTTGCGGGCGATGAGTCGGCTCGGCGCGCGGGTGGAACTGTTCACGACGCGGATGGACGGCGATGCGGCCGCCGATTTGCGAACGATTCCGTTGCATCGATTGCCTGCCCCGGCCAAGGGCGATCGGGCGGATAAGGAGAAGGCGGAGCTGGCGGCGAACGACGCGCTGGAGGCGGCGCTGTCGGCGAGCGGGCCGTTTGATCTGGTCTACGAGCGGTATTCCCTCTGGAGCTATGCGGGCATGGCGTTCACCCAGAAACATCGGGTGCCAGGCGTGCTGGAAGTCAATGCGCCCTTGATCGACGAGCAGGCGACCCATCGCGGGCTGGTTGACCGGCCGATTGCGGAGGCGGTGGCGGGCCGGGCGTTTGACGCGGCGCGGGTGATTGCTTGTGTCTCGCAGGGCGTGGCCGACTGGGTGGGGCGGCGCGTGGCGCCCTCGAAGATTCATGTCGTGCCGAATGCGGTGAACCCGCAGCGGTTCGGTCCGACGGTGCGGGCCTGTCTGCCGCCGTTGCCGGGATCTTTTGTCATCGGATTTGTCGGCACGTTGAAGCCGTGGCATGGGCTGCCGGTTCTGGCTGACGCGTTTCGTCGTTTGCATGCGGTGCGTCCGGAGGTGAGCCTGTTGATTGTGGGCGATGGACCGGAGCGGGCAGCGCTGGAAGGCATGCTGGCCGAAGCCGGCATTCGCGGCGCAGTGCATTTCACGGGCGCGGTGAACCCGGACGAAATTCCGGGCTGGCTGGCGTCGATGCACGTGGCGGTTGCGCCGTATCCAGCGCTCGAAAACTTCTATTTCTCTCCGCTCAAGCTGTTCGAGTATCTTGCGGCCGCCCGGCCCACGGTGGCGAGCGGCATTGGGCAGGTGACGGAGTTGTTGCAGGATGGCCAGACGGGATTGCTGGTGCCGCCGGGGGATGCCGCGGCGCTGGCGGCGGCGCTCGATCGGCTGCGGGCGGACGAGGCTTTGCGGGTGCGGTTGGGCGAGAACGGCCGCGCCTGGGTCAGCCGGGGGCATACTTGGGACGCCGTGGTGGAACGTTTACTGGCCCTGGCCACCAACTGATATGGCTCGACCGAAATCCATTCGTGCGTCCTTGCCCGCGCTGCGGCGGCTGTATCGCCACTGCCGACCGGAAGTGCGTCGGCAACGCTGGCTGATGTCCGGCTCGTTGCTGGCGCTGTTGACCGAAGTGATTTTTCGTTTACTGGAGCCGTGGCCGCTGAAGTTCGCCTTCGATCGACTGCTGCGCCGTGACGGAGCCGGTGCAACGGGCGATTCGCCGGCGCTGCTGGGGTGGGCCGCCCTGGCCCTGGTAAGCATCCTCGCCCTGCGGGCGGTCGGGTCCTATTACAGCGCGGTGGGGTTTGCCCGGGCCGGCAACAAGATCGTGGGCGGCCTCCGGAACCGTCTCTATCGCCACCTTCAATCCCTGCCCATTGCCTTTCACAGCGGCGCCCGCGCGGGGGACCTGGTGATTCGCTTGATCAGCGATGTTGGCTTGTTGCGCGACATGGCGGTGACCGCCCTCCTGCCGCTGCTGGCCAAATGTCTGATTCTGGTCGGGATGATTGGAGTGATGCTCTGGATGAACTGGCGCCTCGCCTTGGTGGCGTTGCTGGTTCTGCCGTTCTTCGCCCTGCGCACCGTGTCGCTGGGCACGAAGATTCGGGAGATTGCCCGCATCCAGCGGGCGCGCGACAGCGCCATGGCCAGTTCGGCGGCCGAGGCACTGCATGGCATCCGCACGGTGCAAGCGCTCTCCCTCGAGGAACGCTTCGCCCAGGCGTTTGGCGGCGCCAACGAGCACAGCGCCAAGGCCGATGTGAAAGGCAAGCGGTTGGCCGCCTCGCTCGAACGATCCGTCGACGTGCTCATCGGCATCGCCACCGGCTTGACCCTGTGGTACGGGGGCATCCTCGTCTGGCGCGGCGAGCTTACGCCTGGCCAGTTGCTGGTGTTTCTGGCCTACCTGAAATACGCGTATCGGCCGGTGCAGGACATCGCCAAGTATTCCAGCCGCCTGGCCAAGGCTTCCGCCTCATCGGCGCGGGTGCTGGATTTGCTCGAACGCGTTCCGGAGGTCGCGGACCGGCCGGATGCCGGGCCGGCGCCGGCGTTTCGCGGCGACATTCACTTTGATCGAATCAGCTTCTCGTACGACTCGGCGGGCGGACAGGCGAACATCTGGCGGGACCTGGATGCGCGGATTCCGGCCGGCACGCATCTGGCCATCGTGGGGCCTTCGGGCAGCGGCAAGTCGACGCTCGCTGGGTTGGCTTTGCGTCTGCACGATCCGCAGGCTGGTTGTGTGCGCATCGACGGCGAGGACATTCGCCAGTTCACCCTCGCTTCATTGCGGCAACAATTTGCCGTGGTGCTCGACGACACCGTCCTGTTTGCCGCGTCCGTGCGCGAGAACATCGCGGCGGCGGCGCCGGGCGCGAGTCCTGACGCCATCGAAGCCGCCGCCCGCCTGGCCAATGCCCATGAGTTCATCCGGGCGTTGCCCCAAGGCTACGACACCGTGCTGGGCGAACGCGGCGTGACGCTTTCGCGTGGCCAGCGTCAGCGGCTGGCCATTGCCCGCGCAGCCCTGCGGCCGGCTCCGATTCTTCTGCTCGACGAACCAGCCACGGGTCTCGATCGGGCCAATGCCAGCCTCGTGCTCGACGCTTTGACCCGGCTCGAATCCCGCCGCACCGTCATTCACATCACGCACCAACCGCGGCACGCTGCGCAGTCGGATCTGATCTGGTTTGTAGAGCACGGGCGCATCGTTGAAAGCGGGACGCATCTCGAGTTGCTGGCCCGCGGGGGACATTACGCCGCACTGTGGCAGGTCGCGTCCGAAGAGGCCGCCGATGAGACGTCCAACCCGGTGGTTGCGGAAAACCTCGTCCCACTGGAGGAAAATCATGCCGCCCTCTCTTGAACCATTGGCCTCGGCCTCACCGTCCGTGGCAGCGGCGAGTTTGCTGACGCCGGTCTGGCTGGCGGCGATCGAGGCGCGCGGCCTGCGACTGGAACGCGCCGCGGCTGGAGACGGGCAGGTGAACTTTCCCACCTGTCGCCCCGATCAGGCGACGGTGCCGTTGGTCACCCGCGATGGTGCGCGCGTGGTCGCCAAGTTCGCGATCGGGGGCCGGGGCGGGAGAACCTTCGCGAACATGCTCGTCGTTTGGAACTCATCCTTCGGGCAGGGGCGGGTTCCGCCGGGCTTGCCGCGCCCGATCGAGTATTGGTCGGAGGGCGGGGCTTTGTTGATGGAGCGCCTGGAGGGTCGTCCGCTGGCGGAGGATCGCGCGGCGGGCCCCGATCGTTTTGACGCGGCGGTGCGGCTGCTGGCGGAGCTGCATGGCAGCGATGCGCGGCCGGAGACGGAACGCGGCTCGCGGGCGATGGTGCGTTCGGTCGAGCGGAAGGCCGCGCGGATTGCCGAGTTGGCACCGACGCACGCGACCTTGGCGCACGAGGTGGCGGCGGCGATGGCCGCGGCGCGGGTGAAGGAGATCGAACTGGTACCGAGCCATGGAGATTTTTCGCCGCGCAATGTGCTCGTGGTTGGACCGGAGCGCCTGGCCTTGATCGATTGGGATCGGCTGCAGCTCGCGGATCCAGCGCGCGATGTCGCGTATTTTGGAACCTCAGACTGGGCGGACTGGCTGCGGCGCGGGCGCGCCCCGAACCGCGATCGTTTGGAACGTGCGGTGGAAGTCTATCAGGCGGCGCGACCGGGCGTTCGACTGAAGCGTTCGCTGAACTGGCATGTTGCGGCCGGCTGTGTGCGCCGCGCGGCCAGCGTGCTGGAACTCTGGCCTGACCAGTCGTGGCTCGCGCCGGCGTGGTTGCGAACTGCGTTGAGGGAGTTGGGAGGAGCGCGATGAAAATCACGATTCTCAGCCACAACCTGTCGTCGAACGCCGCGATGCGGGCGCATCGGCTTGCACTGGCGGCACGGCAGTTCGCGGAAGTGACCCTGATCGGTCCGATCGAAAGTCGCGGGCTCTGGCCGGCCTTGCCGCCCGCGGATTGGATCCAGTCGGTGCCGGAATGTCGGTTGCCGAAGTTCGCCGGATCCTTTTTGCAGTTGGTGGAGCGTTGCGACGGGGATGTGCTCATCGCGGTCAAGCCGCAGCTGGCGTCCTATGGGGCCGCGTTGGTGGCGGCGGAACAACGTCTCCGGCCGGTCATCCTGGACCTGGACGATCTCGACACGGCGTTTGCGCCGCGGGAGGAATGGGCTGAGAAACCCGCGATGGCGGATCTGCGCCGGCCGGCCTCGGCCGTCTATGTGTCCTTGCTGACGGCGGCGACGGGCGCGGCGCGGGCAATCACCGTGACCTCCACCGCCTTGCAGCAGCGGTTCGGCGGGACGCTGGTGCATCAGGGCTGCGCCACCGAGATGTTCGATCCGGCCCGGATCGATCGGGCGGCCGCACGACGCGAGTTTGGGTTCAACGGGCCGACCGTGTTGTTCGTCGGCACGCCGCGCTGGCACAAGGGGCTTCGCCCGCTCGCCCGTGCGGTGGCGAAAGTTCCCGGGGCCCGCCTCGCGGTGGCCAGTCGCGAGACGGATCTGAAGGAGAAAGATTGGGCCCGGTTCCCGATCGATCGCATTCCCATGCTGCCCTACAGCGATGTACCCCGCCTGATCGCGGCGGCCGATGTGGTGGCGATCCCGCAGATGGACACCGAGGTGTCCCGCTTTCAGATGCCGATGAAGGCCTACGATTGCATGGCGATGGGCGTGCCCATTGTGGCCAGCACCGTGTCCGATTTGCCGACGCTGCTGGAGGGTTGTGCGAAGCTGGTTCCGCCCGGTGAACCCAAGGCGCTGGCGGAGGCGCTGCGCGAGATTCTGGCCAAGCCGGAGGAGGCCAAGGCCATGGCGTCGCGGGCGCGGGAAAAGTGCCTAACGAACTATACCATGAGCCACGTGGCGGCCGCGCTGCGCGACGTGGTGCGCCAGGTGGCTCCGGAGTTGTTCACGAAATGAGCCCGAGCCAGAATCCAGCTGAAGTTTGCGATCCGGCAATGCCGGCCCTGGCCACGGCGTTGGACCCGGATGCGATGGGTCCGCGGCTGCAGGCGGCCCTGCAGGAAGGGCGGCCGGAATGGGCGTCGCTCCGGTTGGCGGGCGTTCGGTTGGTGCGGCACAAGCCCGGGCGCCGAGCGTTGATCGAGTATCGCCTGGCGACGTCGGATGCGGACCGCGCCGAATCGCTGACCGTGTTGGGCAAGATGCGGGCGAAGGGTCTCGACCGTCGGACGCCAGTCGTGATGGAGGGACTGTTTCGAGCGGGGTTTGATGCGGGCAGTGTGGATGGGGTGTCGGTGCCGGCCGTGTTGGGCTCGGTGCCCGAGCTTGGTTTGTGGCTCCAGCAGGCGGTGGCGGGATGCGGCTTGGCTGAGTGGCCGACCAGTCACGCCGGCGTTTTTCTGGCCGGGCGCGTGGCGCACGCCTTGCACAAACTGCACCGAACGTCCGTGCCGACGACGCGTCGGCATTCGGTAGACGATGAGCTCGGGATATTGGCGGAGCGGTTCGCTCAACTGACGATCGAGCGTCCGGATTTGGCTGTGCGCCTGCGCTGGTTGCAGGCGGCGTGCGTTGAGTTGGCGGAGTCGCTTCGGGAACGTCCGGTCTGCGGGATACACCGTGATTTTTATCCCGCGCAGGTCCTGGCTCAAGGGGACCGCCTTTGGTTGCTGGACTTCGACCTCTACTGTGAAGGCGATCCCGCGCTCGACGTGGGAAATTTTCTGGCCCATTTGAGCGAGCAGGCGTTACGCGTCTGTGGCCGAGCCCAGGCCCTGGCCGAGAGCGAGCGGGTGTTTGCAGCCCGTTATCTTGAACTTTCGGGCGACCGATCCTCCGCGGCGATCGACGCCTGGCATACCCTCGCGCTGGCCCGGCATGTTTCGATCAGCCACCAGTTTCCCGAGCGGCGTGCCGTGACTGAACCGCTGCTCGCCTGGTGTGAGCGGCGTTTGCGGGATGCGCGCCCAACGCTGAAGCCAACGCCAACGGCGATGGCGGGAGATTCAACGCGGCCATGAACTGGGGACTTCAGGTAGGGCGGGCGCTCCGTCGCCCGCCGTCGAAGCGGAGCCGCGAAGTGTTTACGCGGACCCGTTCGGTCGGTGGTGAAGTTGTCCGCATGGCCGGCGCGCTGCGGAGAGCGCGCCCTGCCTGTCGGTGCATGGGCAGCTCGCGCCTGGGGCGAAAAATCGCCCATTTTCATTTCCCTGTTTTTGATCGAGGCTCGGTCTTGGCAATGCATTGGTTGACGAGAATCTGGATGAGCAAGAGCAAGCAACCGAGGTTGATGAGCCCGGAAATTTTGTTCCGTGGAATCGCGCGTGAGGTTTCCGGGCCGGGTATCTTCCGGGCGTTCGTCCTGATCTGGCTTTGCTTTGGGTCCTTCGTTGGGTCGGGACGAGCGGCGGAGACGGGCCAACTGGGCCCGGCCAGCCTGGTGGTGGAGGTGGCGGGCGGTGTGGAATTTCAGTTGGCGGGGCAGGCGGAGTGGCGCGCGGCGACGAACGGGCTTGTCCTGCGCGCGGGCGATCGGGTTCGCACGCGGGCGCAAAGCCGGGCGGCCGTGCAGTATTCGGATCGCAGCGTGTTGCGTCTGGGCGAGAACACGACGCTGGAGATTGAGCCGCCGCGCACGGCGGGCAAGCGCCGCTTTCGACTGCCGGTGGGGTCCATTTTCTTCTTCAATCGCGAGAGGCCGGCCGAGGTGGAGTTCGACACGCCGGTCGCCAGCGGGGCCATCCGCGGGACGGAGTTCGTGTTGGAAGTCGCCGGTGAGGCGGGTCTCACGCGACTTGCCTTGCTTGATGGCGCAGTCGATCTGACGGCGGCGGGCACCGTGGTCTCCCTGCAAGGTGGCGAGCAGGCCCGGGTTGAGCCGGGCGGTCCACCGGTGAAGAGCCCATTGCTGGAGATTGCGAGTGTGATGCAGTGGACGGTGTATTATCCGGCTGTGGTGGACCCAGATGAACTCTCGTTCACCGCCGAGGAACAATCCCGGCTGGAGCGTGCGTTGGTCGCGTATCGATCGGGCGATTTGCTGGCGGCGCAGGCGGCGCTTGGAAACGAACCTGCCGGTCCCGGTGCTCCAGCGCTTTTCCAGGCCGCGGTGAATCTGGCGGTCGGCCGGGTGGAAGCGGCGGAGGCCTGGCTGGCCGGTGGCGGTGGAAAGTCGTTGACCACGTCACCGGGTGGAACCTTGGCTCCTGCTACCCGCGCAGTCCGCGAGATCGTTGCGCTGGCGCGCAACGGGACGGCGTCGAATGCACCGTCGGCGTCGGGGGCGCCGTCGGTGTCGGCGTCGGCGCGCGACGCGACTCCGGAGCCGGGCGATTCCGCCAGCGAATGGCTGGCGCGCAGTTATACCCTGCAAGCGAAGTTTGCCTTGGCGTCGGCGCGGGATGCCGCCCGGCGCGCGGTGCAGCTGGCGCCGAATTTCGGCTTTGCCCGGGTTCGTCTGGCCGCTTTGGAAATGTCGTTTGAACAACGAACGTCGGCGCGGGCCGAGCTCGATCGCGCGCTGATGCTCTCGCCGCGACTGGCTCCGGCCCACGCCCTCGTTGGCTTTATTCAGCTGGAGGAAAACGATCCGGCGGCGGCGCTGGCTGCCTTCGATCGGGCCATTGATATAGATGCCGGCCTGGGCGATGCCTGGCTGGGACGCGGCTTGGCCCTGCAGCGGTTGCATCGGCGGGAAGAGGCCTTGCGCGCATTCCAAACCGCGGCCGCGGTCGAGCCGCGGCGGGCGTTGGCCCGCTCGTATCTCGGCAAGGCCTTTAGCTCCGCCGGTGAGGCGCGGTTGGCGGAAAAGGATTTTCGGCTCGCGCGCGAATTGGATCCCGGCGATCCCACGGGCTGGCTTTACTCCGCATTGCATCAGTGGCAGCAGAATCGGCCGAATCGCGCCGTACGCGAGCTGGAGCAATCCGCCCAGCTGAACGATCAACAGCAGCTCTTCCGGTCCCGCCTGCTGCTCGACCGCGACCGCAGCGTACGCAGCGCCAATCAAGCGGCGATCTATCGCGATGCCGGTTTGCCCGAGACTGGTTTTCGCGCCGCCGCTGCCGCGGTGCAGAACGACTACGCGAATTTTTCAGGACACCTTTTCCTGGCGGACAGCTATCGCGCGATGGAGGATCCGTCCCGGTACGATCTGCGATTCGAAACCGCCCGCCTGAGTGAACTGCTGGTGGCCAATCTGCTGGCGCCCGTCGGCGCCGGCAATCTGTCCCAGCTTCTTTCGCAGCAGGAACACCTGCAATTCTTCGACCCGCGAGCCGTCGGCGGAAGTTTCGTCAGCGAATACCGCAGCGCCGGGGACTGGCGACAGCTGGGGACGGTGTTCGGGACGGTCGACGGATTTGCGTATGCCGTCGACGGAGCGTATGCGTCGCAGCACGGTCAGGAAATTAACGATCACCGGGAGCAGTTCGATCTGTCGGCCCAGTTCAAGTTGCGCCTGAACTCGCGTGATGAGCTGTATGTTCAAACCTTCCTGGGTGTGGGCCATGGCGGCGACGTGGCGCGGCATTACTCGCCCGACGAGGGCATCCGGGGGTTGCGTGTGCGGGAGGAGCAATTGCCGAATCATTTCGTCGGCTGGCATCGCACCTGGTCTCCGGCCAGCCACACGCTGGTCCTGTTCTCGCAGCTGCGGGACTCGTTCGATCTGCGCAATCTCTCGGCCACCGTGCCCTTTCTGGAGTATTACGGCGGGGAGATCATCAACGTCTCCACGCCACCGGGTTTCGCTTCGCGCTTCTCCAGCGACTTCACCCTTTACTCGGGCGAGCTGCAGCAGATTTGGCAAAGCGAACGGCACACGGTGGTCGCCGGGGCGCGGGCTCAGGCCGGGACGGTCGAGTCGGAGGCGGCGGTGCAGCGCACGCTGACGGGGACGGTCACGGAGGATCGGATCGACGAGCCGCTGCGTCGGGCCAACGGCTATGTCTACTGGCAGGGACACGTGGCCGAGCCGCTGCGTTTGATCGCGGGCCTGAGCTACGATCACCTGACGCACCCGCGGAATTCCGAGCTGGCTCCGCTGACGGCGGGCGAGTCGAGCCGGGATCTGCTCGCGCCGAAAGTGGGAGTTCTTTTCAACCCGTGGTTGGGGGGCCTTTGGCGGGCGGCCTACACGCGGTCGTTAGGCGGACAGTTCTTCGACAACAGCGTCCGGCTGGAGCCGGCGCAGGTGGCGGGGTTCACTCAGGCCTACCGCAGCCTGGCGCCGGAATCGTCCGTGGGGTTGGTTCCTGGCACCATCTTCGATACGGTCAGCGTGGGCCTGGATCAATCCCTGCCGCACGGCACGTACTTCGGAGTCGGCGCGGAATGGCTGCACTCCGATGGCCGGCGGACGATTGGGGCGCTGACAAATTCCCTGCCGGTACCGGTTCCGGATTCGCCGTCGGGAACACGCCAGACCCTTGATTTCCGCGAACGCAACCTGTCGTTGTACTTTGCGCAATTGCTCGGTGACGGCTGGACGGTGGGCCTGCGCTATCGGGTCGGTGAGGCGAGCCTGCAGACGCGCCTGCCCGAGGTGCCCGACACCGCGGGTGGCTTGGGGGCTTTCGAGCAGAATGAACGGGCCGTCCTGCAGCAGGCCACGTTGTCGCTGGGCTATCAGCATCCCATGGGCTTCTTTGGGCGATGGGAATCGGGTTGGTGGCACCAGCATAATTCAGGGTATGTGCCTGAGCGGACGACGGAAGATTTCTGGCAGCACGACTTGTGGCTGGGCTGGCGGCTGCCGCGGCGGCAGGCTGAGTTGCGGCTTGGGCTGCTCAATCTGTTTGATTCCGACTATCGCTTGAATCCATTGAGCGCCTATCAGGCGCTGCCGCGAGGGCGGACGGCGGTGGTCAGCCTGCGGCTGAATTTCTGAGACCGCTCGGCCGCGCCCGCCTGCCTCCGCCAATCACCGGGCAAGAACTGCCAATAAAAGTTCTTTGGAGAACTGAGGTTTGTGCCATTGATCGAAGGCGCTGGCGGTGGCCATGCGAAGGCCCAGAACCAGAACCGCGCATAACCCTAAAGACCGGAATTGAGAACCGCTGGTTAACTCAGATGGGTGCAGATGTTTCGGAATCGATTGAGACCACCCTGTCTCGATCTGCATTTGTCGCCGTGAATCAGCGGTTAAGCGTACGTCAGAAGTGCGTCAGAAGGCAGAATGCCCCTTTGAACATGAAGCAACTATGGATCAGTTTGGCCCTTCTGGCGGGCTCGTTATGGGCCGTGACGGCCGATCAGTTGACCTACGAAGTGACCGGGAAGGTCAGTTATGAACGCACCGGGGGCCGGTTTGCCGTGGGTCGGCCGTACGTTCTGACCTTTGAGGTCGAGTCGACAACGGCAAAATCCGTGGTCATCCCTGAGCGTGGCGATTTTCGGAACGCGATTTCGTCGTACCTTTTCGATTACGATTCAGGTGTCTACACCGCTGCGGCCCGGATCCAGGGTGGGATCAGCGTTTGGAATGATGAGCGCGGACTTTACGATCACTTTCAGATTTCGGGCTTCGACGGCTTTCCGCCGTTGGATGGCCGGGCCTTCTCTACGTTCATGTTCACCCTGACCGACACTTCGGCAGTGGTGTTTGCGAATACCGATCTGCCGCAATCGTTGGATGCGGGGGCGTTCCAGCTGCGGCAGTTCCAGCTGGGCTGGAGCTTTGATTTTGATTTTAGAACGATCCTGCTGACCGTGGATTCCATTCGTGTCGTTTCGCGCCGGCCAGGAATCTTGGCGGCCGATCGCAGAGTGAACGGGTTGGATCTGATCATCGAGCTGCCGGACGGTCTGTCGACCAACGTGCTGGAGCGCGCCCTACAGTGGGGGAATTTGATCCAGTGGGAACCGGTGGCGACGTTCGTCGCCAATGGCGGCACAACGAATTGGGTTGTTCCCATCGTGCCAAGCCGCCCGGCCGAATTCTTCCGCATGCGACCGCGCGACCGTTAGTAGGGCGGCCATTTGTCTTCAGGGCGATGAGGATTTCGGTTTTGTTGCCAGGGGGTCGCTCAACTCTGTTTCCAGGTCGTGCAAGCGCGAGCGCAGACGCTCCAGATGTGGGCGACTTGCCGGCCGGTCGGCGAGATTGCGACGCTCGTCTGGATCGCGGCGCAGGTCGAACAGCTGGCGAATCCCTGCTCCCGGATACTCGATGAGCTTCCATCGGCCCTCACGAATGGCTCGTTGATCGTGGCGGTAAGCCGCGAAGAGGTCTGTGCGAACTGTTTTTTCGCGGCCGCTCAGAATGCCAGCCAGGCTGATCCCTTCGGTTGATGAAGGCCGGGGCATGCCGACCAGATCGCAGAGAGTGGGCATCACATCGAGCAGATAGCAAAGAGCGTCGCTGCGCTGGCCGCGGGGAATGCCGGGGCCGGCGAGGACGAGGGGAACCCGCACGCTGTGTTCATAAAGACTTTGTTTGCCGAGCAGTCCGTGACGCCCGACGGCGAGGCCGTTGTCGCCTGCGAAGACGACGATGGTATTGGTGCCGAACGGGGAGCGGTCGAGGCTCTCCATGATCCGCCCGA
The DNA here is from genome assembly GCA_044230345.1 of Limisphaerales bacterium. Taxonomy (GTDB): domain Bacteria; phylum Verrucomicrobiota; class Verrucomicrobiia; order Limisphaerales; family JADJPG01; genus JBGARF01. The sequence goes on along the minus strand of JBGARF010000033.1, from coordinate 100,116 downwards.
GGTGATGGTCGAGATGTGAGATCATGGCGTAGTAGGCGGCGATCTCACCGCGCACGGCTTCCGGCGTGCGGGGCCACGGGAGCAACGCTTCGTCCCTGACTTTGAGGTCGCCGTTGTCGAACGGATGTCGGGGCAGAAAACTCGCTGGGAGTCGCATGCGTTCGGGCCGATAGAGAGCGGCGAATTCCGCTGGCGGTGTCCGTGGGTCGTGCGGTGCGGTGAACGCGACATAGAGCGCGAAGGGCGGCTGGTTCGAGCGGCGTTCGCTCAAGATCCGGATGGCGGCATCGGCAAACAGTTCCGTGGAAAAGGTGCGGGCGACATGTTCGTTGGTGGCGGTGTATAGGCCGCTCGGATCGAAGTCGTGAACAGGAATTGCGGTATGATCGGACATGCCGCCAAAAAAGATCGGCCCGCCTCCGGTGAAGGAGCGAGCGAACGCGGCGCGATCGTTGTGCCATTTGCCGAGACCGTACGTGTCGTAGCCGGCGGCCCGCAGCGCTTCGGGCCAGGTTGTGGCGTTTGTGGGGATGGTGCCGCCGGTGTAGGTCGTGGTGGCGCGGAAGAGAGTGCGCCCCGTCATCAACATGGCCCGACTCGGCATGCAGATGGCTCCCTGCCCGCCACCCATGATGGCGGCCCGGGTGAAGGAGGTGCCGCGGCGAACGAGGCGATCGAGGTTGGGCGTGTGAATCTCCCGATTGCCCAGCGCGTGGATCGTGTCGAATCGCTGATCGTCGGCCAGCAGAAATACGATGTTGGGACGATTCGTGGCCGGTGCGGCCGAGGCGGCGAACGGAACCGAGAGCAGGGCCAGAAAGAAAAAAAATCCTCTGACGGGGAGGCTGTGTTCGCGTGTGAACGGGCGGCGGTCGCGCATGGCGGAGATTGCCAGCGGCAGTCGGGCTGCGACAAGCGACAAGGACGAAGCCAAGTTTGGCTCGGGCCTTGGATTGGGTCGGCGTCGTGAATACGCAAGCGACAAACAACGAAGGCCTTTGGGAAATGATCAGGCAATCGGCCGCTCGCCAACTGAATCGTTCCGGCTCGGGTGGCTATTGGTTGTCTGCCCCGGGTCAATTTTGGTGTCTGTTTTCTTCACCGTTTCGGCACCGGTGGTGCTTCGCAGTTTTTTGGCCCTGAGGCTGGGGATGGAAGTTGTTCCCGGCGCAACCGGACCCATTGGAGTGCTGAGCGTCTTTTGCTCCAGGCGTGAGACCCGCAGGCGGCCTCTAATGCGACTTGGAAAACCGTGGATTCATTATGGCACTCGCGTGGAAAGAAATTTACGAAACGGGCAATGACCGCATCGACAGCCAGCACAAGAAGATCTTCGAGATGACGAACCGCCTGGAGGCGATGCTGGCCGGGACCGAGGCCTTCGATCCCGGCTCCGTGATGCGCTATCTCGACATGTACGTCAGCATCCATTTTTGTTATGAGGAGTCGTGCATGTTTACGGCCAAGTGCCGTGTGCACAAAGTCAATCGGGACGCCCATGTCCGGTTCATGGAGCTTTTCGACAAGATGCAGGCCCGGTTTAAAAAGGACGGGCCGACGCGGGAGTTTGTGCAGGAGCTTTACGACGCCATCGCCGAATGGATCGTGCAGCATATCTGCAAGATTGACATCAATCTTCGGGAGACGAACCAGGCGGCGGCGTAGTTGAAGTTTGATGTTTGGCAATCCGTGCCGGCCGGCTACAGTCCGGGACTGTGATTTACGATGCTTCACTGGATGAGTTGCTGCAGAAAGTTTGGGCGGGCGACCGCATTTCCCGCGTCGAAGCGGCCCGGCTGAGTCGACTGTCGCTGGATGAGCTCGGGGCGCTGGCCGATCGGCGTCGGACCTTGGCCCGGGCCGGGGCGCATGGTGGGCGCGGCAATGAGCTGGTCACCTACATCGTTGACCGCAACATCAACTACACGAACGTCTGCAACGTTTACTGCAAGTTCTGCGCATTTTACCGGACGGAGAAGGATGCGGATTCCTATGTGATTACGCTCGATGAGCTGGATCGGAAAATTGAGGAGACCATTGCCTTGGGCGGGACGCAGATCCTGATGCAGGGCGGTCATCATCCCAAGCTCACCAAACAGTGGTATCTCGATCTGCTGTCTCATGTCCGGACCAAGTATCCGCAGATCAACGTGCATGGCTTCAGCCCGAGCGAGTTGTTTGCTTTTCAGGAATTCTTCAACGAGCCGGTGGAGCAGATCGTGCGCGACTTTGCGCGGGCTGGTCTCGGGTCGCTCCCTGGCGGCGGCGGCGAGATCCTGGTCGATCGCGTGCGCAAACGCATCGCCCCGCTCAAAGCGATGACGGCGGAGTGGATGGGCGTGGTGGATGTGGCGCATCAGCAGGGGTTGGCCAGCTCGGCCACCATGATGTTCGGGCACGTGGAGACGATGGACGATCGGCTGGAGCATCTGGAAGTGGTGCGGGCGCAGCAGGATCGTTCCTTGGAACGTTTGCGCCAGGCCGGCCGACTGTCGGCGGATGCCGGGGCGACGCCGGCGCAGCTTGGGGAGGCGTTTTCGGCGGCGGTCGAGCGGGGGGAGCTGAACGGCGGCGCGTTTACCGCATTCATCGCCTGGACCTTTCAGCCGGAGAATGCCGTCTTGAAGGCGCCGACGGTAGGGGCGCATGAGTATTTGCGGATGCAGGCTTTGAGCCGGATCTATCTCGACAATGTGCCCAGTGTGCAGAGTTCGTGGGTGACGCAGGGCCCGGACATTGGGCAGGTGGCGCTGAAATTTGGCGCGAACGATCTGGGGAGCATCATGATTGAGGAGAACGTGGTGAGCGCGGCGGGAACCACGTTTCGGATGGGAGTGGCCGACATGCAGCGGCTGATCGCCGATCTGGGTTACGAGCCCCGGCAGCGCGACAACTGGTACCGGTTGGTGGAAAGGTGAGACTCGGGCCCGCATCGCGCGCATTGCGGGACGGCCCCGAGTGCAATCGAAGCATCGTCCGCCAGGAACTTCGTCGTGAACTTGGTCGTGAACTTAGTCGAAAGGATGCGAACGAAGTTTACGACGAAGTATAGAGAGGTGCCGCACACCTGGGTGCGCCTGTCACCGTCTATCCCCCGGCGACGATGCGAATAATCTCCAAGCGATCTCCGGCTTGAAGTGGTCGGAGTTTGAACTCGGATGGACTAATCGCCTCTTGATTGAGCTCCACGACCACGCTGCGAGGCAGAAGTCCCTGTTGAATAAGGAATTCGTCCACGGTGCAAGGGAAGTGAACCGGAATGGACTGTCCGTTGGCGACGACGGTCTGGTTGGTCATGGCTGCCTGAGTTGGGCGTAACGCCGAATCGCGAAGCGCCGGCGTCGTTGGGGCTGATGCGGTCGTGGTGCCGGGTCAATCGCAGGTTTCCGGGAAATCCCCTCTCTGAAGCGTGGAGAATTGAAATGCATTGACGGCGCGTCGAGGCGACGGAACTGTTCTAACCACACCCGTCCGTGCGAAGGCAAGGGCCATTTACCCGCGCGATCAACCGGAGGGGGCAGCATTTCAATCTTTAGAATTTCCAACTCAAGAGGGTCGACCATGAAGGCGTATTTGTTTGGATTTGTTCTGCTGACGATCGAATGTCGCTGGGCGCGTGGTCATTCAGGGGTCGCCATGACAGACCGTGACGCGGCGGGGCTGGTCTGGTCTACGCCGGCTGGTTCGGGTTTGAAATCCGGACCGGGATTGCGCTAAGCCTTGGTCATGCCGACGCGACATTGTTATCAGTGCGGATGGGAATACACGATCTCGGGCCAGCCTGGGAGGACCGAATGTTGCCACCAATGTGGGGCGGACCTCAAAGTGTGCAAGAATTGCGTCCAGTTCGATCTGCGGGTGGCGCATCAGTGTCGGGACAAGCGAGCTGACCCGGTGATGGACAAGGTCACGGCGAATTTCTGTGAGTATTTTGAAATGGCGCGGCGTGACTGGACGGGGAAGGGAACGGACGCGCGCGAGGACAAGGCGCGGGAGAATCTGAAGAAGCTGTTCGGAGACTGAGTTGTGTGGGTTGAGGTGGAAAAAGGAAAACCCTCTTCCGCTGGAGCGGAAGAGGGTGTGCGGTCAGCCTTGGAGGGGCTGATTAGAAGTTGTAGATGAGGTTGGCTGCGACCAGGAGGCTGTTGCGCTTGGTGCTCGCGCTGCCGCCGTAGGTCGATTCGCCGCCCCAACCCGCCATCTGGCCGTCGCCAGCCTGGTGGTCCCAGCGGACTTCGAGGCGGGACAGGACGTTCTTCCAGAGGTCGTACTGGAGCGTGCCGGTCAGCGCGAAGATCTCATGGTTGCCGCCCGTCACGCCGCCGGTGGGCTGCGTGCCGAAGAAGCCGCTGCTGGTGCCGGCGTCGCCGGCCCAGGCGTATTCGCCACGGGCATGGACGCTGAGCTTCTCGGTCAGAGTGATCGAGCTGTAGAGCGCGAGGGCATTGGCGTAAACGCCGCGGCCATTGAGAGCGTTCTCGCTGGTCGTGTCGACGTAGTCATAGCTGGCTCCGACGCGCCAACCCTTGATCGGGGTGTTCATCGTGAACCCGGCGTAGTAGCTGGTTTGATCCCAGTTGGCGCCGTTGTTGAAGCCGTTGATGAACCCGGCATAGGCGGTCGAGCCGGCGAGGAAGCCCCAATCATCCGGCGCGGTGAGCGCGAAGGACGCGAGGTAGGTCTTGTATGACTCGGCGCGGGGCGGGTTGGCCTTCTGGTTGATCCGAGGGCCAAACGTGTTCGCGATGCCGGCGGAGACACTGGCGGCCTTGCAGAGCTGGTAGGTTCCGAGCACGCCGGTGTGGGTCGTGGGCTCGATGGTGTAGCCGTAGGAACGGGTGTAATTCGGGTTGCTGCCCGCATCGAACACTTCGTAACCAATGACCGTATCCCAAACGCCGACCTTGAAATCGAGGCCGTTGCCGACGGGGGTGCGCAGGGCGAGGTAGGCTTGCTTGATGCCGACGTCGCTCGAGGTGCCCGTGGCCAACAGTCCGGCGTCCTGGCCGAAGAGGAGTTCAGCCTTGTAGCCGGCGGCCCACTGGGCTTCGTCCAGCGGCTTTTCCAGCGCGAGCTTGACGACGTTCAAATTGAACCCGTCCTGCTTGTCAGGGGTATTGAAGGAATAGCCGGGGACGCTGGCATTGCCAGAACCCGGGTTCCAGTGGATGGAGGTGTTGATGTAACCGCTGAGGGTGGTGGACGAAAGGGCCGTCCACACCTGGTTCATTTGTTCTTCGGCCGAACCAATCGCCGGAATGCTGACGAGACCTACTGCTGCGAGGCCCATCGTCCATTTATTCACGTTCATCATCTGTTCCTTCGGTTTTAGTTTGTTCTGTTTTTCTCTGGGTTCCCATTTGGTGCCACTTCGGCGCGTGTGCGAAGCGCGCAGTCGGCTGCACCTTGCTGCCGGCCTACAGGAACGCTGGCCGGCTGCAAATTGTTCAAAGTTATCAGACTAACCATGGGCGCAATCCACCTGACCCGTGGGCCGGGACCGGCCGATCTGATTGAAAACCAACATGCATTGAGCGCGGGCATTCCTCCACGCCAGCTCCGGGATGGCAAGGCTTTTTTTGGCCGGCTCGGCTGAGCCGGAACGATTCGGTGGGCAGCCGGACGATTGCGCCGCAGATTCTTGCGAAGGCCTTTGCAAGACGATCGACCCAGCAGGGTCAACCCAACGGAACCGTTCTGGGCAAGCAAGCGATCAGCCGAGTGGTCGGTTTCGCGGTGGCTATCGTTTTCGCAACGCCTGGTCCAGGGCCGCCAGCAGGGTCTCCGCGCCGTAGGGCTTGGTCAGCAAGGTCTGAACTCCCAGTTCATTCAGCTGGCTTACCTTCTCGTCGATCATGGCGGTCGTGCCGATGCCGGTGGAAGCGATGACCTGCACCTTCGCATCCACCCTCCGGATGGCTCGAACCAGCGAAACGCCGTCCATCAACGGCATCTCCAAATCGGTCAACACCGCGTGAATCTCGCCCCGACGTTGCGTGAATTGCACGAGGGCATCGACGCCGTCATGGGCGAGAAGTGACTGATAGCCGTTACGCGCCAGGTTTTGCGCGGTGATTTTGAGGATTTCGGGCTCGTCGTCCACCAGCAGGATGGTTTCACCGTTTCCTTTGGAGGGCGGGAGGGAGGTGGGTGGATGGGCGGCGGCGGGAACCTGGCTCGGGGTGGCCGGGAAATAGATCGAGAACGTGGTTCCCTGGCCCACTGTGCTGCGCAAGTCGAGGTATCCGCCGTGGCTTTTGACGATGCCAAGGACGGTGGACAGCCCGAGGCCGGTGCCCCGCCCGGGTTCCTTGGTCGTGAAAAACGGGTCGAAGATTTTCTCCATAATGGCTGGCGATATTCCTTCACCGGTGTCGGTGACCTCGAAGCGCACATAGGGGCCGGGACTGGCTTCGGCCACGATGCTGGCGATGGGTTGTTCGAGGTGAACGTTCTCCGCGGACAGGGAAAGCTCGCCGCCCGACGGCATGGCATCCCGGGCGTTGACACAAAGGTTGAGGAGCACCTGGTGGATTTGCGTCGCGTCGCCGGTGAGCGGCCACAGATTGGAGGCGGTCTTGGCTTCGAAAGCGATCGCCTTGGGAAAAGTTTCCCGCACCATCCGTGCGATGTCCCGGGTCAGATGTTCGGGCTGCAGCAGAGTTCGATTACCTTCCACGCCGCGCCCGAACAGAAGCAACTGCTTGACGAGGTCTGCGCCGCGGCGGGCGCTTTTCTCGATGGAAACGAGGGTCTTTTCAATCTCGTCAGGCTTCAGGCCCCAGCGCAACATCGGCGCCGACATCATGATCGGCGCCAGAATATTGTTGAGGTCGTGGGCGATGCCACTGGCGAGCGCCCCGATGCTTTCGAGCCGTTGAGCGCGCAGCAACCGGGCCTCGGCTTCCTTCAGTTCGGCCCGCTTGCGGGCGTCTTCGAGTGCGCGACGGACAGCGGGGACGAGTCGGGTGAGGCGGCTTTTCAGGATGTAATCCGTGGCGCCCGTCTTGAGGCTTTCGACGGCCTCCTCCTCGCCCAGCGTGCCCGAGACCAGGATGAACGGGATGTCCGGTTTGGTTCGACGAACCAGTTCCAGCGCGGAAAGGCCGTCGTACCCGGCGAGGCCGTAGTCGGACAGGATCAGGTCAAACTGACCTTCCGCCAGATGGCGGGTGAAATCCTGTTCGCTGTCGGCGACGATTAGGTCGCAGGCGAAATCCCCATCCTCCAACGTCGAGCGGATCAGCTCCGCGTCCCGCGGGCTGTCCTCCAAGTGCAAAACACGCAACTTGCTATTCATTTGGAATTAAATTCGAGCTCAGGCTTCGGCCGGCTTAGCGAGGTTCCGGGCGGCCCACCGTACCTGGCGGCGGTTCGTTCAGGAGCGCCCAATACATGCTGAGCTGCTTTACCGACTCAACAAATTGCTGAAACTTGACCGGCTTCACCAGGTAAGAGTTGACCCCAAGCTGGTAGCTTTTCACGAGGTCCTGTTCCTCGCACGATGACGTCATCATGACCACTGGGACGACCTTCAGCTTTGGGTCCCCTTTGATTTGGCGGAGGACTTCCAGGCCGTCCACCTTGGGCATTTTCAAATCGAGCAGGATCACAATGGGCAGGCCGTCGGCGCGGGACGCGTATTCGCCGCGTTTGTAGAGGTAGTCCAGGGCTTCGGCGCCGTCGCGAACCACCGTGACCTCGTTGGCCAGCCGGTGTTCCTCGAGTGCGTCGAGCACCAGCTCGACATCGCGTTCGTTGTCTTCGACCAGCAGGATTCGGCGGAGTTGATTCACAGGTCATCCTTTCCTGGGTTTGCTGAGAGAAATGTAGAAGGTGGCTCCGCCGTTGGGGATGCCTTCGGCCCAGACCCGCCCTCCGTGGCGGTTGACGATGCGTCGAACGTTGGCCAGGCCCACGCCCGTGCCCTCGAAATCTTCGGTGCGGTGCAGGCGTTGAAACACGCCAAACAGTTTGTGTGCATATTTCATGTCGAAGCCGGCGCCGTTGTCGCGGACAAACACCACGGCTTCGTGGGCGGACTCGTTCAGGCAGCCGATTTCAATCTCCGCCTGGTCCATGCGCCGGGTGTATTTCACGGCATTCGAAAGCAGGTTGACCAAAACCTGTTTCAACATTGATGGATCCCCTTCCACAACGGGCAAAGCACCCTGCTTCCAGATGACTTTTCGCGTGGCCACCTCTGGCCGCAAGTCCCCAATCAATTCCTGCACCATGGGCTCGAGCCGCACTGCCTGGCGCTGCATCTCCGCACGACCCATGCGCGAAAAGGCAAGGAGGTCGTCGATCAGTTTTCCCATCTGGCCGGCGGCCTCGGAGATAATGCCGAGATAACGTCGCGACTTGTCACTGAGCACGCCTCCGGCGTCCTTGGTGAGCAGCTCGACATAGCCGTCGATGTGCCGCAAGGGTGCGCGGAGATCGTGCGAAACCGAGTAGGAAAACGCCTCGAGCTCCTCGTTCACGGCGCGCAGCTGGTGGTTGGCGGCCTGGACTTCCTGCGAACTGCGGAAGATCTCGGCTTCCATCTGTTCCATGCGGGCGCGGAGGCTGCCCTCGGCGCTGCCGGTGCCTCTTTGCCGGACAAATTCCGTAACGTCCTCCACGCGGTGGATGATGTATTCGATCTTCCGTCCTTCTCCCACGACCGGCGAATTGACCGGGCTCCAGAATCGTTCCTCGAAGATTCCGTCCGGCCGGCGAACGTCGTATTTCTGAATGGCCATCGTGTCGGGCCGGCCGTACTGCCGCACGCGATTGAGCGAGGCCTGAAGGTTCGCGGTGCCCGTGGCGTTGGGATCGTCCGGATTGTCCGGAAAAACGTCGAAAAGCATCCGGCCAACAATCGCCTCCCGCGTCGACATGGTTGCCTGTAAATAGGCGTCGCTGGCCGAGACAATTCGCAAATCCGGGGTGAGGACGAGGTATAGCCCGGGCAGTGACTCGAACAGGCTCTGGAGACGGGCTCGACTGTGGGCCAGCTCCTGGTTGACCTCCTTCAGCTCGTGCGTTCGCTCCTGCACGCGGCGTTCGAGATCGGCGTTGAGGGTGCGGATTGCTTCCTCGGCCTGACGTCGTTCGGTGATGTCGGTGCTGTAAACGCGGACGCGTCGCACGTCGGAAATGTAATTGATCGTTTGCGAATACCAGCGGTCGTCCACCGCGAGTTCGCGCCGGATGGTATCTTCCGTTTCCTCGGCCAGGGGTTTCGCGAACTGGGCCAGACCGGCCACCATCGGGTGATCCAGCCCGCGGGCGCTCAGGTCGGGAAACAACCGCTGGGCAGCCGGGTTGATGTAATGGAAACGGCCGTCGGCGAGGTCGATTTCCACGATCGGATTCGGGTTGTGTTCGGGAAACGAGGCAAGCCAGGCCGCCCGGCCCTCCGCCTGCTTGCGTTCGGTGATGTCACGATAATTGGCGACGATGGCCCCGACGGCCGGATCGTGGAGGAGATTGGTGGCGACACCTTCGAGCCAGAGCCAGCGGCCGTCCTTGTGGCGTCGGCGCCAGAGGACGGGGAGGGGCCGGCCTGGGTTCGCCAGCAGTTGCTCCATCAGGCGGCCAATTCGCGGGAGGTCTTCCGGGTGGGTCTGGTCCATGCCGGAGCGCCCCACCAGTTCCTCCGGCGCGTAGCCCTCGACCGCCTTCACGGCCGGGCTCAAATAAAGGATCCGGTTGGCCTCGTCGATCAGCGCGATACTGTCGCTGCCGTGCTCGATCAGGGCGCGGAATCTTCGTTCGCTGCGACGCAGGGTTTCGTTCGCGAGGGCGAGCTCCGCGGTCCGCTCCCGCACGCGCGTCTCCAGCTGTTCCTTGGCCTCGCGGAGGATCGCCTCGGTCCGAACGCGGACGGTCACGTCGCGGGCGATGGCATACATCAATCCACCGGGCTGGGGTACGGAACGCCAGGAAAGCACCCGCCAGGAACCGTCCTTGTGCTGGTAGCGATTCTCGAATTGCAGGACCTTCTCGCCGGTGGCGATCTGGCGCTCGACTTCCTGCAGGGTGGCCTCCCGATCTTCCGGATGGACAAATTCGATGAACGGCCGCGAAAGGAACTCCTCCGGCGTCCAACCAAGCATGTCAGTGACGGCGGGACTGACCCGTTTGAAAAAACCGTCGACGCTGGCGATGCACAGGAAATCGAGGGAGATGGAAAAGAACCGGTCCAGTTCCTCCCGGGCCCGACGTTGTTCCGTCAGATCGCGCGTGACTTTGGCGTAGCCAAGCAGCTGGCCGTTCTGATTCCGCACCGCGGTGAGAACCACATCGGCCCAAAAGCGGGAGCCGTCCTTGCGCAGCCGCCAGCCCTCCAGCTCGATGCTGCCGTGCGTGGCTGCGTCGGAAAGCACCTTCTCCAAAGCGTCGCTGCGGGCGGCCTCCGGCGGATAGAATCGGGAAAAATGTTGCCCGACAATTTCCCCGGCGGCGTAGCCCTTGATGCGTTGCGCACCGCTGTTCCAGCTCACCACGCATCCTCGGCTGTCGAGGAGGATGATGGCGTAGTCTTTGACCGATTCGACGATGAGGCGTGCGCGCTCCTCGGTCTGGCGGAGAGTCTCCTCGGCTCTCCTTCGCGCTTGAAAGAATCGTTGGCAGACGATGACCAGTAGCAGTGTGGCCGCCCCGATCAGGGCATAGCGCCGGCGAAGCCCCGCGACGAGCCCCGACCATTCCCCGGCGGAAACCTCTGAGGCGACGATCAGAAATTCATCGTCGGTGACCACCCGTCCGCCGTGTCCGCGCGCGACCTCACCCGGGACGAGCCGGTGCCAGGTCAGCAGGCCGCGGGCGGATGGGGCGTGCCCGTTGAGATCGCGGCTGATTCGACGCCATAGATTGGGGTCAGAACGGGCCAAGGTTGGTCCGCTCTGGCCGGGCCGGCGGAAGCCCCATTCCTGTGTCGGATGGGCGCCCTTGATCCAAAATCCCTGCGCATTGAGGACTCGCAGGCGATGCGCGTATTGCGGCACATATTGCTGCAGACGGGTCAGGAGGTCGTCGGCGGAATAATCGATGATGTAGGCGCCCCGCCGTTGGCCGGACGGATCGAAGACGGGGGCGACGAGATGCAGCGTCGGTTTCAGGGGTGATTCCAGGCGACCGTCCTCCGCGCTGAGATCGAGGGAGGACACGAAAATGTCGTCGGCATTCAGGGTGGAAGACTTCTGAAAGTAGGGAAGAGTCGCCTGGGTTTGCAGCGGGGTGACGGGGACAAGGCCGATGCCCTGCTTGACCCGCCATAATTCCAGTCCTCGTTCATCGAGCAGGCGCACCAGCGCGAAATCCGGCTCCTGCCGGCTGAGGAACAGTGCCCGCTGCGCCGCGCGATCGAGGTCGGCCTGCTGGCCTGAGGCGAGATACGCGCGCAACCCGTCTCCGTCCGCCAGCGCTCGCAGGTCGGTGACCGCCGAATGCAGGTCGCGTGCAATGATCTGGACAAACATTCCCACGCGTGCGGACTCGCGGTCCTTGAGGTTCTCCGCAAGCTGTCCGGCTTCCCACTGGTAAAGCGCCCAGCACGCGGCGGCAACAACCAGGCCTGCCGCTGAAGGGGGGAGCATCGTCTGCCAGGGAATTCGTCTGCCGGTCGTCGCCATGCAATTTGCGCGCTCGTAATGCTGTCGCTGGACGGAACCTTCCCCCCCGGGCTCGTCACGTTCGTTGAATTGCCGCTAGAGTTACTCGCCATGGCGAAACGTCGCGAGCTAAATTCCCGTCGTCCCGCCTCCGTACTTCCTGCGAATCCCCCGCCCAGCCGTGACCGGGCCGGGCCGTTTGAAAAAGCAGGACCTGTACGCTACGAAGCTCAAAAGTCGAGGACTGATTTGGCATCATTTTGCGTCCATCCAGGATGACTCGAAGCTTGTTATTCCGCGCTGCATCTGTAGTCTCCGAGGCAATCTGAATCATCAACCCGTGACCGTATGAAGGTTTGTTTTTTTAAACCGACAGCGTTTTTTCGTTCCGTTGCGCAGCTTTGCCTCCTTTTGGGTCTTGCCTTGACCTCCGCGCTGGCTCAGACGCCCTCGAGCTTGTCGCTTCAAACCTACGCGGGCCTGACCATCACCGGAGTGGTGGGCAGGACTTACATCGTGCAATCGGCCCCGACCCTGGATTCCACGGTTTGGCAGGCTGCAGACATTCTGCTCTTGCCCAGCAGTCCTTACATTTGGGTGGACACGTCCGCGCCGCTCGCTGGCCAGCGATTTTATCGGGCGGTGGAAGGTTCGACGAATCTGGCTTGGATCCCGCCCGGCACATTTAGCATGGGCAGCCCGTCGACGGAAGTGGAGCGCTGGGACGGCGAGGGACCCCAGACCGTCGTGACATTGACGCGGGGATTTTTCATGGGGAAATACGAGGTGACCCAGGCCGAATATGTTTCGGTTGCCACGAACAATCCGAGTTCATTTCGCAATGGGGAGTCGGGCTGCTGCGGCGGCACGGGCGATGCGATCACGAACGACCTGCGTCATCCCGTGGAGCAAGTTTCGTGGTTTGACGCGACCAATTACTGTGGACGGTTGACGGAGCGGGAGCGGGCGGCCGGGCGGTTGCCGGCGAACTGGGTTTATCGGTTGCCGACGGAGGCGGAGTGGGAGTATGCGTGCCGTGCCGGGACGACCAGTGCCTATGCTTATGGAACCGCGTTGCGGTCCGGGATGGCGAATCTTTACGGCCTGCAGGAATACGACTCCATGACCGGAACCGTGAACAATTCGGCCGGGATTTTTCTCGGCCGGACGGCCATGGTTGGGAGCTATGCTCCCAACGGCTGGGGCTTGTGCGACATGCACGGCAACGTTTGGGAGTGGTGTTCGGATGCTTCAGAACTGATCGGCTTGCCTGGCGGGCGGGTGACGGACCCGCGTGGTTCGGTTACGGGCTCACGCCGGGTGATTCGCGGGGGCAGTTGGGACTTCGGCGCGAGCGACTGCCGCTCTTCGTTTCGCCTGATTAGCGAGCCGACGGGCAGCTTCGACTCGTTTGGATTCCGGGTGGTGATGTCTCCGGCTCCATAGGCCTCAGCCCTCGGTGGCTCAAACCTTTGGCGCGCATGTTTTTCGTCCCACGGGGCCTGTTCTCAATCTCGTTCCTGTGGCTCGCCGTGTGGCTGGCTCCATCTTACGCCCGGGGAGAAGTGGTTCTCCTTCGTCCCGCCGCCGACACCACCCTTTTTCAGACGGAATCCGGCCACAATCTGGGCGCGCTGGAGACTTTCATCAGCGGAACGACGCAGGCGGGGATGAGCAACCGGGCTCTCCTTCGCTTTGATCTCGCCGGCCGACTCCCGGCGGATGCCACGGTCCGTTCCGTTTCCCTGACGCTGACCGTCACTCGATCGGTGGCGGCGATTTCCAATCCATTTCGGTTGCATCGAATGCTTGGGCCGTGGCAGGAGGGCCTTGGCGCCGGAGTCAACGTGGGCGTTCCCGCTGGCCTTGGCGAATCCACCTGGTTGGCGCGATTTCATCCCGACACACTGTGGTCGGAGCCCGGGGTGTCGGCGGGGATTGATTGTCAGCTTTCGCCTAGCGGTGAGGCCATGGTCGGGGTCGATGGCCCCAGCGAGTTTCTTTCGACCGACCAGATGGTCAACGACGTTGAGTTTTGGCGGACAAACGCGGCGCAGAACTTCGGTTGGATTTTGGTCTGCGGCGACGAAACGACTCTCCAAACCGCACGCCGGTTTGCATCGAAAGAAGCTGCGGCAGGCCAGCCGGAACTGAAGATCGAATATGTGCGGCCCGAGCGGCAGATGGTCGATCTCGTTCCGGACGCGGACACTTCCCTCTTCGAATATCGTCCGTTCAACAATCTGGGGGGCTCGGAGCTGGCGGCCGGCAGCATTGGGGTGGAGACCAACCGCAGCCGCGCTCTGCTTCGCTTTGACGTATCTGAGGCCGTGCCCGCGGACGCCGTTATCACCGCGGCGAGGCTTGACTTGCATCTGTCCCGCCGGCCGTCCGCTGACCAGGCGGGATCCCATTTTGAGCTGCATCGGATGCGACGATTTTGGGCGGAAGGAAACAAGCTGGGCCTGACGGGATCGTTGGCTCAAGACGGCGAGGCCACTTGGTATTCACGCGTCAGTCCGGACGAAGACTGGAGTGTTCCTGGGGGCGGGGCCCCGGTTGATTTTGACGCCGGGGCGGAGAGTCGACAGTTCGTCAATTCCTACGGCTGGTATTCTTTTGAGGGGGTCGAGCCTGCCGTGTCGGCTTGGTTGGCGGACCCGGGGCACAACTTTGGCTGGATGCTGATGAGCGATGCGGAAGAAGTCCGCTTTTCTGGTCGCAGGTTTGAGTCACGGGAGTCGTCGATCAATCGGCCCACCCTGCACATTGAATATGGTCAGGCTCCGCGAATTCAAGGGATCAGCCTGACCAATCGGACCGTCAGTCTGACCTTCGCCAATCTGGCCCGGAACCGATACTCGATTGAATCCCGGGAGGGTTTGCACACCGGGGATTGGAAAACCCTGGCCGTGCTTCCGCCGTCGGAGACCTCCGGCCCGCGCACGGTCACGCTGCCGCAAACGACGTCCAACCTGTTCTACCGCATCGCTTGGCGTTTCTGAAGCGGCCGGTCGAGGTGTTGGCAGAGGGGCCTCACCTGGCGCGGGAACTTCGCCCGAGCCTAATGCGATCGTCCCATCCGCCGATGGGATGGCATGTTCGCGAATCGAGACATACAACGACCAGGGAGGTGCTGATGAAAGGCATTGTGTTTAACCTGCTGGAGGAAGTGGTGACGGCTGAGTTTGGTGCCGCCACGTGGGATATGTTGCTTGAGGGTGCGGGCGTGGACGGCGCCTTCACCTCGTTGGGCAATTACCCGGATGAACAGCTGGTGCGGCTGGTCGGAGTGGCAGCAACGGCGCTCAAGATGGAACCCGCGGCAGTGGTGCGATGGTTCGGGATCAAGGCATTGCCGTTGTTTGCCCGTCGTTATCGTGAGCTGTTTGACGGGCACACGAGCGCACGGACATTCGTCCTGACGCTGAACAACATCATTCACCCCGAAGTGCGCAAGCTCTATCCGGGCGCCGACGTGCCCGATTTCGAGGTGGACGCATCGAACGAGCGAACCTTGGTCCTGGGCTATCGTTCAGCCCGCCAGATGTGCGCGTTGGCCGAGGGGCTGGTGACCGGAGCCGCGGAATATTTTGGCGAGACAGCGGTCATTCGGCACCCTCGCTGCCTGCATCGCAACGACGATCATTGCCGGCTTGAGATCACCTTTGAACGCAAAGCGGCGGCGGCATGAGCGGGACGGGTGATTTGAGCGCCGAGGTCTCCCGCTGGCAGGCCCGGGCTGATCGTGAACGTCGGGCGCGCCTCGCCGCCGAGGCGCAGGCCGAGCAGGGCTTGCGTCAGCTGTATGAACAGCAGCGTCAACTCAAGCTGCTGCATGTCACCGCCGCCGCGGCGAACGCCGCGAGTTCGCCGGAGGAAGCGCTGAAGGTCGCCCTGGATGAGTTTTGCGCCTACACAGGCTGGCCGGTGGGTCATGCTTGGATGACCACGTCGGAGCGAGCGGGAGCGCTGACACCCACGACAGTCTGGCATCTCGAAAAAGACGAGGCATTTCAAATCTTTCGAGACATCAGCCAATCGATGTGTTTTCCGGCGGGCGGTGGCTTGCCCGGCCGGGTGGTAGTCGGGCAGGTCCCAGTGTGGGTTGAAGATTTGGGCGAGGATATCGATTTCCCGCGGAGGGAAGCCGCTCTTGGGGCCGGATTGCGCAGTGCGATTGCCTTTCCGATCCTGACCAAAACGGAAGTAGTCGCCGTGCTCGAATTTTTTTCGCGGGACCGGCTGCCGGTGAACCCGGGATTGATCGCATTGGCGGCCCAGATGGGAACTTTGCTGGGACGACTCTTTGAACGGGAGCAAGCGCAGGAGGCCCTGCGACGGGCCGGGGCCGAACTCGAGGAGCGCGTGCGGGCGAGGACCGCGGAGCTCGCCACCGCCAACGAACGCCTGGCCCGGGCCGCCCGCCTCAAGGACGAGTTTCTGGCGGCGATGAGCCATGAGCTGCGGACGCCATTGAACACGATTCTCGGTGTGACCGAGACCTTGCAGGAGGGAATCTTCGGGGCGATGAACGAGAAGCAGGATCAGGCCCTGCAGATGATCGGGGAAAGCAGCCATCATCTGCTCTCGTTGATTAACGACATTCTCGACGTTTCCAAGATTGAGGCGGGCAAGCTGACGCTGGAGATTGAGCCGGTGGCGGTCGAATTGATCTGTCAGGCGGCGGTCCGCCTGGTCAAGCCGGGTGCAACCAAGAAGAAGCTCTCCATGGAGTTTCAGATGGAAGGCGGCATCGGCGAAGTGCAGGCGGATCAGCGCCGGCTCAAGCAGATGCTCGTCAACTTGCTCAGCAACGCGGTCAAGTTTACGCCCGATGGCGGCCGGATCGGGCTCGTCGTGCGCCGCGATCCAGCCGGTGGCTGGCTGTTGCTGACGGTTTGGGACACTGGCATCGGGATTTCCGAGGAAGACCAGGGCCGGTTGTTTCAGCCTTTTCAGCAATTGGACAGTCGCTTGTCGCGAAACTACAACGGCACCGGCTTGGGGCTCACTCTCGTCTCCCGCATGGCCGCCTTGCATGGCGGCCAGGTGAGGTTGGAAAGCGCCGTGGGGCAGGGTAGTCGCTTTACCATCGCGCTGCCCTGGACCGATCCGGACGGCCCGGCGGTGAGCGCGGCGCGCACCGAATCCGTCTCCGGGGTCGCGGGGATGCCGTTGCCGCTGGCCTCGACCCCGGCGCGGCCCCGTCCGCCGGCCGTTCTGGTCACGGACGATCACGCCGTGAACCGAAGCCTGCTGGTGATTTACCTCACGAAAAAGGGCTACGCCGTGCTGGAGGCTGAAAGCGGTGAGCAGGCCATCGCGGTCGCCGCCCGCGAGCGGCCCAATCTCATCCTGATGGACGGCCAGATGCCGGGGATGGACGGCTTTGAAGCGACTCGCCGGATCAAGGCGCTGCCCGAATGCGCGTCGATTCCGATCATTGCCCTGACGGCGATGGCGATGGCGGGAGATCGCGAGCGGTTTCTGGCTGCGGGCTATTGTGATTATCTGAGCAAACCCGTGAGCTTCGCCGCGGTGGCGGAGGCTATTCAGAAGCAGCTGGGACCTGCGTTGGAGGCAATGGGAAGCGGCCCGAATGAAAGTTTGGTTTCACCCTAGGAAGGACGAGATCATGGATCACAGCCCACTCATCTTGATCGCGGATGACGAGCCCGGCGGGCGCGCAACTCTGGAGATGATCCTGTCCGGGCGCGGGTATCGGTTTGTGTTCGCCGCAGATGGCGCGGAGGCTTTGGCGCAGGCCCGGACGACGATTCCAGATTTGATTCTGCTGGATGTAATGATGCCGAAGCTGGACGGCTTTGCGGTCTGCCGGCAGCTGCGGGCGGACCCGATGCTGGCGGATGTTCCCGTCGTGCTGTTGACCGCGCTGGATGATCGGGAATCACGTCTCCAAGGCATCGAGGCGGGTGCGGACGACTATCTCGCCAAGCCGATTGATCGCGTCGAGCTGAGGGCGCGTGTGCAGACGATCACGCGTCTGAATCGCTACCGGCGTTTGCTCGGGGAGCGGATGAAGTTCGAGCAGATCGCGGAAAATGCTCCCGATGGCTATCTCCTGGTGAGTGGCGATCGGATTCTTTACGCCAACCCGCAGGCCCGCCGGTTCCTGCGCCTGGAACTGTCCGGGGACCAGCCATCAGGATCCTTCGTCGAAATCGCGCGCCGTCACTACAACCTGAAACCGGCGGATGCCTGGGCTGGCTGGCCTGGCACCGAGGAGCGACGGTATCTGGTCCAAGCGGCTGAAGGCTCAAAAACGGCGCTGTTTCTGCAGGTCGAACGTGTTGCCCTGCCCGTTAATGCGGATGGCCATCAGCTGATCCGCCTTGCGAACGTGACGGAGCAGCTTGGCTTTCAACGTGAGCTATGGGGATTTCATGCGGCCTTGTCCCACAAGCTGCGGACGCCGTTGAACGGATTGATCGGCAGCCTGCAATGCCTGGTGGGCCAGGTGGAGTCCATGCCGGTGGAAGAGATCAACGAATGGGTCAATGTCGCCAATGAGAGCGCGGAGCGGTTGAACCAGCAGATCAATGACATTCTCGCCTATCAAGGTTCCGTGTCGCGCCTCGGCGCATCCGGCACCGACTTGACTGCGGGAGACTTGATGAATGTAGTGCGACAGCTGGCGAAGGAAGAGGCGTTGGATGTCACGGTGGCCGACTTGCCCCCAGCCTGGGCCGGGCTGCGCCTGTCGCTTTCCGTCGAAGCCGCCAATGCCGTCTTTGGGGAACTGCTGGTCAATGCACGCAAATTTCATCCGGCGAACCGTCCCCGCGTCACGGTGGCTTTGGAGGCGCTGCCGGGTGAGGTCCGGGTCCGCGTGGGCGACGACGGCGTGAACGTCGCGCCGGACCGCTTGCATCAGGTGTGGACGCCCTATTTTCAAAGTGAGACCGGCTACACAGGAGAAGTTCGTGGCATGGGTTTGGGCCTCGCCATGGTGGCATCGGTCATCTGGGAACGAGGTGGCCGCTGTCGGATGGCCAACCAGCCCGATGGCCCCGGGGTGGTCGTAGACATTTACCTGCCGCAGCTCGCAGTTGGGGCGGCGAAAGGCTCCGAGCACGCTCCGGTCGCGGCCTGACAGGGTTGATCCTGAAGATCTGAACTGCCTGCTTCGGCGGCCGCGTCGGCCTGACAACTCAAGGCGGGGACAAGGCCAGCAGTCTGTCCAGATCCAGCGCCCGTGTGAACATGGCCAGCGCTCCGTCCGAGGTGCGCGGCCATTCTGCCTTGGGGCGATCCCAATAGAGCTCCACGCCGTTGCGATCGGGATCGCGAAGGTAGATCGCCTCGCTGACGCCATGATCTGCCGCGCCCTCCAACTCCACGCCCGCGGCGATCACGCGTCGCAACACCTGCGCGAGCGAGTGGCGGGTAGGGTAAAGGAAGGCCACATGATAGAGTCCCGTTGTTCCTTGAGGCGGTGGCGGACCGCCTGCGCTCTCCCAGGTGTTGAGCCCCAGGTGATGGTGGTATCCGTCCGCGGAAAGAAACACCGCCTGGGAGCCATAACGCTGGGTGATTTCCAATCCGAGCACGTCGCGATAAAAGACCGTCGACCGTACCAGATCGGAAACTTTCAGGTGGACATGGCCGATGCGAACGCCCGGCTCCGGTCCTGCCGGGTTTGGCTGGGACGGGCTCATGTCACGGTTGGCGATTGAATCGCAAGGCCAGTGTTGCCACCCGTTTGCCGAGCAATTCGCCCGTCAACTTGTCCTCAGCATTCGGGGCGACGTCCGGTGACTCGAAGCCCGCTTGGGCGGCTGCGCCGCTGAAATTTCCCAGGCGGTTGACGCCATTGCTTTGCATCGGCATTTCGCCGAGACCAATCCAAATCATGCCGTGCTGCATCGCCAGGGTGTGAAAATATTGCAACGTGCTGAATTTGTCGCCACTGGGACTGCTGGATGCGGTGAAGCCCGCCGCCAGCTTGTCGCGCCAGGCGGATTTGAACCAACGTTCGCCGGTTGCATCGGCGAACGCTTTGAATTGTGCTGCCGGGCCGCCCATGTAAGTCGGGCTGCCGAAGATGATCGCGTCGCTGCCGTCGAGTTGTGCCAGGACGGACTCGTTGCTGAATCGGCCCTTCGTGATGTCGTCGGCGTTGATGGCAATCAGATTGGTTTTCACGCCGGCCACGGCGGCGCTGCCCTGCTGGACAGCCTCGGCGAGTTTGCGGGTATGGCCGGAGCCGGAGAAGTAGACGATCGAGATGGTGGTCATGGAATTTTCGGGGCGGATGGTTGGGTTGAGATTATTGGATGACGCGCACCGCGACGATGCGACGATGGCGGACGGACGGCTGTCGTCGTCGCTCGCGCACTGTCATTGGCCACGTTCATCATGAGCACAGCCTGCCACACGGCCTCCGGCTTTGGGAAAGACCGTGTTCGTTGGCTCACTATAACCGGACGGCATGCTCGGGGATCCGGCGGAAACCGTCGGGTTGTGCTCATCAGCCGTCGCCGTGGTCGTGGAGAGCCACCCGTTCCTTTTTGACCTGCTCACCAGACATGAACCGGCGGACTGCTCGGACGGACCGCGGGCTTTCAGCCAGCAGCGGCGCGAGCCGGAGACGACGCCTGAGGGTTCGTTCGTGCGTGGCCGATTCCACCCGCTGCGGGCCGCAGGCCCGCGCTCCTGAGGGGCGGTTCATGGGAGAGCCTTGCCGCTGGCGTCGAGGCGGACTTGGGCTAGAGTCGGCGCGTGTCGCGCTATTCACGCAATGACCACGCGGGGGTGGAACTCCCCAAAGCCAAGCTGGACCGGGAATCTCTCCGTCAGGCGGTGGAACTGTTTCGCTATTTGCGCCCGTATCGAGGTCGGTTTATGGCGGCGCTGTGTTCCTTGTTCGCCGGCAGTCTGTTGAGCCTGTCCTTTCCTTTTCTGGCCGGGAGCATCGTCGATGCAGCCGTGCAGCATGCTCAAGGCGGCGGCGGGTTGGCGGGGGTTGATCAAACAGCGCTCCTGTTGGTCGGTATCCTGGCCGTGCAAGCGGGCCTTTCGTATTTTCATTTTCTGTCCTTTGCCAGTGTGGGACAACGCAGCCTCGTGGATTTGCGCCGCGACACCTACGCCAGGTTGATCACGCTGCCCATGACCTTCTTTGCCCAGCGGAGGGTGGGCGAACTGGCCAGCCGGCTCTCCGCCGATTTAGTGCAGATCGAGGACACGTTGATCGGCATCCTCCCACAGTTCCTTCGGCAAACCACCATGCTGGTGGGCGGCATCGCGCTGATTGCCGTCACCTCGCTGAAGCTGACGGGCATCATGTTGGTCAGCCTTCCGCTGCTCACCGTGGTGGCGGTGTTGTTTGGTCGTCGGACCCGCAAAATCGCGCGCGAAGCTCAGGACCGACTGGCGGACACCGCGACCATCGTCGAGGAAACCCTGCAGGGCATTCTGAATGTAAAGGCGTTCGCCAATGAAGGCTACGAGCTGAATCGCTACGATGCAGGCCTGAAGAGATTCCTCACGTCCACGCTGCGCGGCGCGCGGCTGCGGGCGGCGTTCATCGCGTTCATCATCTTTGCCTTGTTCGGATCGATTGTGCTCGTGCTTTGGTCCGGAGCCCGACTCCTGCAGAGCGGCGAGATCACGTTTGGCGACCTGACGCGATTCATCCTGTATACGACGTTCGTGGCGGGTGCGATGGGCCAGTTTGCCGAGCTTTACAGCCAGCTGCAAAAGGCGATTGGCGCCACGCAGCGCGTGCGCGAGCTGTTGCGTGAAACGGGCGAAGTGGAGGTCTGCCTCGGACCCGCTCCGTCTTCCAGCCTGCCACGTTGGCGCGGCGACGTGGCACTGGAGAGTGTTCATTTTCGGTATCCGTCGCGGCCTGAGGTCGAAGTGCTTCACGCCGTCAGCCTGGAAGCGAAGGCGGGGCAAAGAATCGCCGTGGTGGGTCCGAGCGGCGCCGGCAAATCAACGCTTATCTCGCTCCTCCTCCGGCTATACGATCCGACGTCTGGGCGATTGTTGATCGATGGCCGGGATGCGCGCGAGTATCGCCTTTCCGAGCTTCGTGGACAGATGTCGATGGTGCCGCAGGAGGTGCTCCTGTTCGGCGGGACGGTGGCGGAAAACATCGCCTACGGCAAACCCGGCGCGAGCGTCGAAGAGATCGAGCGTGCCGCCCGCCAGGCCAACGCCCATGAATTCATCCAAGGATTCCCCGAGGGCTACGCCACGCTCGTGGGCGATCGCGGGATCAAACTCTCGGGCGGACAACGTCAGCGGGTTGCGATCGCGCGCGCCATTTTGAAAAACCCCGCCATCCTTATCCTCGACGAGGCCACGAGTTCGCTGGATTCCGAGAGTGAGCAACTGATCCAGGAAGCACTGGAAACTCTGATGCGCGGGCGAACCTCGTTCATCATCGCCCACCGCCTGGCCACGGTGCGGCACGCGGACCGAATCATCGTCATCTCGGGCGGCCGGGTGGTTGAGTCCGGGACGCACGACGAACTGCAGGCGATGGAAGGCGGCGTGTATCAGCGCCTGGCGGCCCTGCAGTTTCGGGAGTGAAGTTGCGCTATATCTCCGCCACGACCAACGCGTGGATGTCGAGGCGGGGCACGGTTACCTGAAGGACATCGCCGGTCCGGGTCATCGGCAGATCCAGGCCGCCGGGCTCAAGGTGGACCCGGCGAGGTTGATCGCGCCTGAAACTCACGGTGATGTCGTGGATGGACACCACCTCCTCGCGGAGAGGAACATCGTCACTGGGCAAGCCGTGAAACGCGGTCGTATTGACATCGTTGAACAAGCTGACCACGAGACGTTCGCCGTCGCGACGCTGGCGCGTGGTGACCGCGTGCACGCACATGGGCGCCTGCACGCGCACGGGGGGCGCGTTTCCCGCGGCCCATTCGATCGCACTCCGCAGGGCCTCGCGGTAATACGGGTAGGAGGTGAGATAGTGGGCGGCGTCGAGGCCCGCTGCGAAAAACACGACGCGCCCGCGCTGAACCTGGCGGGTGAGAATGGCCGGTGTGGCCTGACCTTTCGCGTCGTCCTTGGGGTGAAGCATCGCGACGACGCGAGTGTCGGCGCCTGGTTTCACGCGGATAGCCGGGCCTTTGAAAGTCACCCGCCCATCGCCCAACAGCGGTCGCAGTGCTTCAAGAAACGAATCTTTTTCGTAGGCGAAATCCCACACGCCACGGCGTTTCGTCCAGTATTCGGGAGGCAGCGTGCGGGTGAAATTGACGTCGAGATCTGCAGTGGGCGCGTTGGCGCTGGCTGGGCCGAGATGCTCAATTCCCAGCAAACCCGCGAGCGCTGGTTGGGCGCGGGGGGCTCCGAACTCATCGCAGAGGCCGGAGTCGAGCGAGGCGACCAATCCACCGCCGCGTTCAACGAATGCGCGAATGGCCGCTACTTGGGCATCGTCGAGCGATGCCGTGTTCGGCAGAATCAGGACCTGATGGGACGCAAGATCGGCGGGTGTGAGATTCCAATCGTTGACCACCGTGATGGGCAGATGTGTTTCGAGGCACGCTCGAAACGCACCGAAGACATGGGCCAGGTAACGCTGCTCGACGTCTCCGCGTGAATAGAAATTTCGCGTGTTATCGCTCATGACCAGCGCGCCCCACGGCTCAGGAGATTTATGGGTGGTCCAGTGCGCACGCTTTTTAACTTCAGCGAGGCAACGATAGGCGGCGTCCTGCAGGTGGGCGGGTTGGGTGATGGCCAGGCTGGGCTGGCAGCCGTGCGTGACCGCCAGGAGCATCCGGCGTTCGATTTCGTGCGCGGGAAAGCTGTCCTTTCCATAGGGATTGCCGCGTGACATGAGGTAGGGCTCGGCGAAGGCCACCCGGTGATTGGTCACGGCCCACATGTACGCGCAGCCGAAGGCCGGCACGATGCTGGCGCCTCGATTGGTTTCATCGAGCCAGAACTCCATGTCGGGCGCGTCGAGCAACAGATTCATGCGCGCCGGCATGTTGCGCGGTACATCGAGAAAATGGCCGAACCGCCCGGCGTTGGTGGTCCACGTGATTAACGCGATCCCCGGCTTCAACCTTTTCAGCCGGGTTTGCATTCGCACGATGAGCGACTCCATGCGGCGATCGGCCCAATGCTGGTAGCGACGGAACGCCGGATTGTTCAGGTCGCGCGGCGGAAGTTCGCTCGCCGTGTCGGCGCGAAAGTTGGCCCGGCAATGCGCACAGTAACAGCATCCGCCGTAGTGCAAGCCGTCGAAGCTGAACGCATCGACTGCGGGAAACAGCGTCACAATCTCGGCCAGGACTTCGATGAAGAAGTCGCCGTAAGGGCCGAGCAGGCAGAGCATGCCGCCAAAGGGTTGTTTCTTCAGATCCACCTGCGAGATGTCCCGTGTGTCGCGATCGATGCGGCGCCAGTCGGGATGTGTTTCATAAACCTCGGCCTGAAGCGTGGGGGGATAAACTCCGAGAATGCGCACGCCGAGACGTTGATACTCGGCAACCGTCTTCGCGGTGCGGTCGGGTGGAACGTGCGGCGAATGTCGTTTCAGGAGCTTGGAGTCGTAATAGGCAAAGAACGGATCGACGAAGTTGAGTTCGCTGATGGTGACACCCGCGGCGGCGGCGCGCGCGCGTTGCTCGGAGGTCATGACGCTGAGCGTATAGCCAACGCCGGTGGTTTGCTGGACCCAATCAGGGATGAGGATCTCGCGAAACGGCGTGCGGTCGAAAGGCTGCGCGGCCACGACGCGGCCCCAGATCTGGGCGTTATCCGGGGTCGTTATCGACGCGGGCGCAGATCGGCTCACCTGAGCGCCGGCTCCGGCGGCGGCGACCATCGTGGTGGTGAGAAATTGGCGGCGGTTCATGGTGGGGTGTGCTGAGGATCTCTGACGTGACGAGGGAGGAAGGTGGGGGCGACAACGAGCGGTCTTCGTCGGTTGATCTCCCGGTTCCTTCAGCTCGTTTTAGGTGACGGCAGGCCGAATTGATTCAACAAGGCGAAGGACTCTTCCCGAGCCGATGCGGCAGCGGCGGGAAAGCCTGCGGCCGTTTGGGCATGAGAGAGCCGATGCAGGGCGAGGGCAAGCGTCCGACCAGCGCCGGCCTTGCCGAGGCTCTCGTAACGAGCTCGCCGAACGGAGACAATTTCCTGCCATTGTTCGACCGCCCCCGAATATTCACCCCGCGCTGAATGCAGACCGGCCTGAACTTCGAGGAACTTGGCGGCGGTGAGATGCCCAATCCCGAACATGGAGTTCGCCTGGACTGATTTAACCAGCGGCGCGATGACGCAGAGTTCCGATTCCGCGGCGGAGAGGTCGTCTTTCTGCAGCTGGGCTGTCGCCCGCAGGATGCAGAGATCCGCTCGATATCGGTCGTAGATCACGTCCGATTCGACCAAAGAGAGCGCGGCTTCGATTTGGGCGAGCGCATCATCCGGTTGATGCAAGTCCAGGTAATTTTCCGCCTCCGAGATCTGGGCGGCGACTGTCAGGATCCACATGCCTTCGAGGCGTTGGGCGGCCGCCTTCACCGACTGCGCGGCCGCCAGCGCCTCGCGTGGATGCCCCAGCCACTGTTGCAGGCGGGCAATCTCCTGCCACCAACGAAAGAGATTGGCGTCCGATGCCTGACTGCCTTGTTCGGCGGCAGCCCGGAGACGGAGCTCCAGCGCCGCGCTCCATTCGCGGGCCTCCTCTTTCTTGGCGATGAGCTCCCACAACGGATCTGGCTCGGGAGGGTGCTGCTCCACGTGTGCGTTCACCATGCTTAGCATGTCGAACGCGGCGGCTTCCGCCTGTTCGGGATTGCCTGCCCTCAGCGACTGTGTGGTTTGTTCGACCAGTTGCTCGAACTTCTTTTGTTGATCCTCAGGGAGGTGGAAGTCAGGTGGCATGGGCGTTCTGGGCTGGATTCGTCCGGACGGGATTACCTCTGGGCGAGGTCGAATTCAATGCCGTTTTCGTCGGAAAACAGACGGACGATTCATCTGCGTTTTCGGGGAGGATGAAGACCCATGACGGTTTGAGTGGAGTGGCATGACGTCTGGGCGAAGAGTGGAGCATTACAGACGGTCAGATCGTTCGACGCGACAATCTCTTTGAGTCCGGGCGTTGGGTGTGAGATTTGTCCCTGGCGTGGGCCAGAGTGGTTTCACCGAATTGAATGATCCATAAAGTCTGCATGCTATGACTCCGGCGGAGAAACGGGTTGAAGCCTACATTCGCGATTGGCACCAACGGTGGGTGGAGTGCGGGGGCGAAGAGGTCTGCGGCACGGTTTCGTCGTCGGTGATGGAGAGGTGGAAAGCTGCCATCGACGGGCTGGCAAAAGAGCATTGGACTGACGAAATCAGGCCAGACCTCGGATACGGTTTTGGCAGGCCTCCGGAGCACGATCCGGCCAACGAAAAGATTCGACGCGCGAAAGTCGAAGGAGACGAGGCAGTGGTGGAAACCAAGGTTTCCGAATTCCATTCATCGCATTACTTCGAATACCGGCTCAAGCACCAGCCGGAATCGTGGCGCATTTCATCCATGACGCGGTTCTATCAGGACGAGCATGTACCGTCGTTTGCGCCCGAGGAACTGAACCACTTGCTTGAGCAACCCATTTCCGACGCACCCTTGCTCCCGCCGGATGATGGAGACGAGCCGAACTGCGATGTTCTCTTCAAGGAAGGGCATATCATCGGGGGGACGTTGATGAGAAAGCCAGACGCCGTCCGAGTGCGAAAGGTCGGCAGACTGTCCCTGCCGAGCGGAACGATCGTGGTTCGCGATTTTGGCGACCTTCCCGAAGATGCCCGGCCGCTGTCTCTTCGCGTGCCGGCGGGGGAGTATGATGTGGAAGTGTGTTTGTTGGATCGGCATGTCGCGGCAAGCCGAATTCTCTTCAACGATTCAAAGGCAGAGCCGTTTTCCTTTTGGCGAGCAGTGACGGTGGATGGCGATGATTCGATCATTGGCGTCGATGGCGGAAACGTGGCGATTTGCGACGCGCGGGCTTTTATGCAGCGGTCGAAGCGGGAGCATACCCGGGACTACGAAGCGTTTTGTCAACGAGGCTTGTCGAGCTCAGGAAATGAGCCGCCCGTCAGTTTCATGAAACTTTCACGCTCCGAAAAATTCACCGCGGTCATCTCGCAAAGCGGTCACGGTGACGGAGGCTACCCGGCGTTCTGGGTGTTCGACTCGCAGAAAAGACTGGTGGCATTGGTCGTCGATTTTCTTGTTGCTGCGGAATTTCTGCATCGGTCAGTACGATTGCCCTGGGTTCCCGGACAGTCTGGGGTGATCTTCCAGGAGCCTGGCGTGTGCGTGTCCGTCGACCCATCGCAGGGGATCCAAGTTGTCGGTGGCCGCCTAAGCGACATCCGGTGGCTTGATTCGGCGGGTCAAATTGTGACGAGCATCCAACAGATGGGTTCCTCCCATTCGGGTGATGAGTATTGGTACTACACCGATTTTTCCGGACCGGAGGCGGAAGCGACCGAATTGGAGATGCAATTTGATACCGGCTATCGCAATAAGCGCTGAGCTCAAGCCCGAATCCTTGCTTGCCCTCGGAGATGGCAATCGAAAACCGCCGATGACGGACGAGCGTGGTCCGACGCAGCAGTTTGGGGTCTATTAAACGATGGGGTTATCGAGTGCCGTTCCGCCTCTATGTGCGCCTATCCGCGTGAATCTGCGGTGCTGGATCCGGCGATGGTGCTGGCAATGCGTGCGAGTCGAGATTCAACGCTGTTTACTGGCCCAGTCCTTGAACACGGCCTGAGCTTTCCCGCCCTCGCCGGGAAAACCGGCGTGCTGAACCATCCAGACGACGACGAGCCCGCGCGCTGGCCAGATTTCCATCCCGGTCGAAAGGGCGCCGCCGTGTCCGAATCCGTCAGGGCCAAGCGAGAGCGCCAGGCCGTAGTTTTCGGCGACGTTGGTTGGCGTCTGGCGGCGGGTAAGTTCCTGAAATGAATTCGAGGTGAGAAAACGGCGGCCGTCGAATTCGCCGCCGTTCAGTAGCATCAGGCAAAAGCGTGCGGTATCTGGCGCGGTGGAAAACAAGCCGCCGGCGGGGATGGGATGACGCCGCATGCGGTCCGTCAGCGGATAGGCCAGCTGAGTGATGTTGAACTCTTCGAGATTGGTCTTGGACGCATCCGGCCGGTAGGCCTTGGCGAGACGTCGGGCCTGCCGTTCATTCGGCCAGAACGTCGTGTCCTTCATTCCGAGCGGGGCGAACAGGCGGCGCTGCATGAAATCTTCGTATTTAAGTCCGGAGACTACTTCGACGATTCGGCCGGCGATGTTGATGCCGGCGCTGGAATAGAGGTAGCGAGTGCCGGGTTCGGTCAGGAGCGGGATCATGGCGTAGCTGCGGACGAGATCCGCCAGTGGCAGCGTGTCGTGAGTGGGGGTTTCCAGCGGAGATTGAAACGGCATTCCGCTGGTGTGATTGAGCGTTTCACGCACGGTGATCGGATGTGCGGGTTTGCGCAGAACGGTGTGCTGAGCGTCTTTTTCCGCGATGACCATCTGCCCGCGGAACTCGGGCAGGTATTTCTCCACCGGATCGTCGAGGGCAATTTTGCCTTCATCGACGAGCATGAGAACAGCCACGGCGGTCATGGGTTTGGTTTGCGAAGCGATCCAAAAGAGAGCGTCGGGCCGCATCGTTTTCCCGTGGGCGACATCAGAAAAGCCGACCGCATCCATCGAGATGACCTTGTTCTTGTCCGCGATCAGGGCGACGGCGCCGGCGAGTTGGTGCTGATCGACGAACGGTTGCAGCCGGGCGGCGAGCGAGACCGATGCGGCGACTATTTCGAGTCGGCAAACGAAGGCAAGAGCGATGGTGAGAAGCAGGCTGCGCATGTGGAGATGATGCTCCAGTGCAGGAGGGTCGACAACCGCAGAAACGACACGCGCACGCTTCGAATGTTAGAAACTGAAGGCGTCGCCAAAGGCGCCAACAGGGCTGCGTCGATCAACGAATGGGAGAGCGGCGATGGTCGCACGGGCCGTTCAGCCCGATAGGGCGAAAGAATATAGCCCACCGATTTATCGGTGGGTCTGAGGCCATAAATCCTCGCGAGTCCCGTCAGGGACGGAAGAAGTGCCGACCGGCAAGGGCTCTGTCGCCCCGCTGGGGCTTTGGACACATCGTGTTCCCTGCGCCCAGCGCTCAAGCGCTGGGCTATTGTCGGAGTCCCTGGCGGGACAAAACCGCCGCCGTCGTCAACCGGTCGCAAGCCTCAAAGCCATGACTCACCCTTTGACCGCGCGCCCTTTTCCGAGCTTGATGCACCCCTGCGCCCCCAAAGCCGTGCATCTCGAAGTTGTTGGTAAGAGTTCATCCTTGGCCGGACCGCGGGCTTTCAGCGCTTTCAGCCCGCAGCGGCTTGGGCCGGCGACGACGCCCGAAGGTTCGAGCGCGCAAGGCCGATTTCACCCGCTGTGGGCCATAGGCCCGCGCTCCGATCCAACAACTTCGAGCTGCACCGCCCCCTAAGGCCCCAAAGGCTGTAAGCTTGATTTGCCGCACACGAATCTCTATTGAAGAGGTCAATCGCATGGATTGGGGTGTTGCGTTTCAAATGGAGTGAAATCGTTGATCAACAATCCAGCTACCGGCTTGGGCAACCGTCTGTCGTTATGAAACTCAATCATCCAGCGCCGCGGGTGAAGGCGCTTTTTCTCGTTGTTACTCTCTTCAGCTATTCCGTCGTCGTGGCAACGGGCCAGTCGTTGACGTTGACCAACGGAGGCAACCACGACGGAGCCATCACGGCGAACCAATCCAATCAGTGGTCGTTTGTGGCGAACGCCGGGGATCGGGTGGTGCTGCGCGACGGCCGACTGACCGGCAGTGGGTTCAACCCATGGATGAGACTCTTTGCGCCCGATGGCGCGCTGATTGGCGACACTGGCAGCCTTAACAACGATATCGCGCATGAGATTGCGGTGACCGCCAATTTGTCGGGCACGTACAACGTCGTCGTTGCGGACAGCGCGTTTGGAGGGGCGAACGATGTCGGAACCTACCGCCTGTTCTTTGCCCGGTTGCCGGGTTCCTTTGGGGTAGCGGATCAAGGAGGTGCCTTGACCAACGGCGCCAACCACGACGGGGAGATTACGATTGGAGATCTGGATCTGTGGTCGTTCAACGCCAATGCCGGCGATCGCGTGGTTCTTCGTTCAGGCCGGCAAAGTGGAGCGAACTTCAATCCCTGGATGCGAGTTTACAGTCCCGACGGCGTGCTGATCCTCGACAGCGGCGGTGCAAACAGCCAGGTGGCCCAGGAGCTCACGTTGACCGCGACAAACAACGGGACGTTTACCGTGCTGGTGACGGACAGCAATGCCGGTAACCCTGACGATACCGGCACGTATCGGTTGCATTTCTTCAAGCTCCCCGGCCTGCCGGTTGCGGCGGACGATGCCGGAGAGTTGGCCAACGGTGCCAGTCACGTGGCCACGATCACCACCGGTGACCTGGATATCTGGTCGTTCGTGGCCAATCCCGGCGACAACTTTATTGTGCGCGCGAGTCGGATCGATGGCGATACGGTGTTCAACCCCTGGCTGCGCATCTACGGTCCCACCGGGGAGTTGCTCGCTGATGGGGGCGCTTCGGCGCAAATCGTGCAGGAGCTGGCACTGACCGCCGGAACCGGGGGCAGATATTTCGTCCTCGTTGGCGATGGCGTGTCGGGCAACTTGGACGACACCGGGACGTACCGGATCGCCTTTGTCCTTGTGCCGGGCCTGGACATTTTCTCACGGGTGGATGGACGGTTGACGAACGACGTGAGTGCGACGGCGTTTCTCCAGATTGGCGATCTGGATGCCTGGCAGTTTGTGGCGTGCCGTGGTGAGACCGTACGAATCCGCGTGAATCGATTGACCAGCACCAACACGTTCGACCCCTTGGTGCGGATGTATGGCCCGACCGGCGCACTCTTGGCCACCGCCACCGGGGGCGCTGAAGTTCAGGCTCAAGTGGTCACTGCGGACAGCGGGCTGTTCACCGTGGTGGTGGCGGACGGTTCGTCGGGCGGCCGAGAGGGAGCGGGGGATTTTCGAATCACTGCAACCGGGATTTTGAATGACACTCTCCAGCTATGCCGGCCTCTGATCACTGGGGCAAACCTAGATCTGTCCGGCTTGGGCGGGCGTGCGGGAGCGACGTTTGTGGTGCAGACCACCACCAACGTGGCTTTGCATGGATCCCTCTGGACGCCCATTTACACGAACCAGTTTGGTCCTTTGGGCATTTTCAGAAAATCGGACTTTCCCTACTCGGGCGAACCCATGCGCTTCTTTCGCCTCCAGCAGCAATGACCGGGACGCGGGGCAGGATCGATTGGGTCCAATCACCAGGCTGGGACGTTGGCGCGGCCTGCTTCATGCCCCGCCTGGCTTAGCGCGGACAAGCCGGGCCCGAAACGGTCGCAGCTCTTTCGCCAGCCGTTCGGCGATGCGTCGGTAGCCTTCTTCGTTAGGGTGGACGGCGTCCGACATGTAGACGGGCTTGAAAGCGATGCCTTGGAGAATGTCGGGGATGTGAAACACCTTTTTCTCTGCAGCGAGGCGGGCGAAGGGTTCCTCGTTGCGATCACGGAGAGACGCGCTGCGGACGCCAATCAAAACGACGAAGGCGCCGGAGCCGAGCAGACGGTCGAGCATCGTGCCGATATTGGAAAAAGTTTGGCTGCGCGACGTTCCGTTGAGTGCGTCGTTGCCGCCGAGGCAAAGTAGAACAACGCTTGGCTTCAGGCTGATGACTTCCTCAAGCCGGGCCAGACCTGTGTCGGTGGTATCGCCGCTCCGGCCGAGGTTTAGAATGACGACGTTGAGCAGGTGGCCAAGGCGGGAGGGGTAATCCTGGCCGGGCTCAGCGCCGACGCCCGCGGTCAGACTGTCTCCAAAGGCCACCCATGGTCCGTCCAGCGTGGGCGGGAAGTTGGCGTAGCGTTCCGGTCGAGACCACGTCAACGCCAGGACAGTCGCCGCCACGATCGCGACCGACAGCATTACGAGGCGAGTTCGTGGGCTCATCGGTAAAGCCTGCTACCCGGTACCTTTTGAGCGGTCCGCAGCGGACTGCGGGCCCTTCCCATGAACCTCTCCTCCCCGGAGGGGCCCTCTCCGCCGCCTTGCGGGGGAGAGGGTGGTTTCGACTCGCGCCAGCGAAGTCGGAACCGGGTGAGGTGGAACCGTCCCCGGTTCACGGGCTAGTAGGCACGAGTTCGGAACTCGTGAAAGCTCCCATGAACATCCCCGCCAGCGGATGAGGTGGAGCACTCCGCGGTTCGTGGCCCCGATTTGCGTGTAGCATTGCAGGTGGCAACTGCCCATGAAGTCGAATCATCGAGCGGGCGTTGCTGTAACCGACAGGAGGTAGGCCATCAGATGGTTGAAGTCGGAGGGCGCCAATAGTTCGCCGAAGTTCTCTGGCATTAAACTGACGTCGGATTCTCGTCGTTCAACAATCTGAGCCTTTGGCGTGGTGAATTCCTTGCCCGTGCCGTCGGCCAGGACCAACAACTCACCTTCTTCACGACGAACCAGGCCGCTGACCACATCGCCGTCCTTCAGCGTGATGAGAGTAGAGCGGAAGGCACGGTCGACGTTGCGATTGGGATCGAGAATGTCTTCGCAGAGCCGTTCCACGCCGCGTTGGCCGATGCCTTCGAGCTGTGGCCCGATGAGCGCACCTTCGCCGCCGATGCGATGGCAGACGGCGCAGTTCTTGGCGAAGATCTCGCGGCCGGCGGGGATTTTGCCGCCGGTCGAATTGAATGCGGTGCGGCGCTCGTTGACGAGGCGTTCGCGGGCATCGTCGGCGGGAGGGAGACCTTTGACCAGTTTGGCCACGCGCGCTTCCCAATCTTTCGGCTTGGACGCTTTGAGCCGGTTGTTGACGCCGACGCGCTGGAGCACGCGGGCCGAGACGATGCCGTTCTCGATGGCGGATAGAAGCGTTTCGGCGCTGTGCGGGGCGCTGGCCAGCGTGTAGGACAGCTTTTCCTGGGACTTCAAGGGTGAGCTTCTCAGGGCGGCGACGCAGGCCGCTTGCGCGAGGGGAGTGTTTTGGGCCGCCAGCAGTTCGGTGACACTCTCGCGATAAGCGGCCGGGCCAAAGGTGTTGGTGAGCACTCCGGCCAGGGCTGGAATCGCCTCATTTGAATTCAAGGCCATCCAGGTTTTGGCAAACACGCCCATCGTTTCGGCATCCACCGGGGCGCTCTTTTCGGCTGAGGCGGAGCCGGGGACACACTGGCGTGAGAAATACCCGGCGGCTTCCTTCAACTGAACCCGCACGGCGAGGTCGGCGACAGCGGTAAGACGGTCGCGAAGTTGGCGTGGGGCGAACTCTGACGGCCGGAGCTGTGGCAGCTCTGGATCGAATCCTCCGAAGGCCAGCCAGGCATACGCAGCGCCTTCGTCGCCGTCCACTGCTTCGACGTACACCGGGCGTCCTTTGAGCTCGGGCAGGTTCCACTCGATGCGTCGGGCGACGTCGTTGCGCGGGGTAGGCGCGGTGGCGAGGATGTCATTGCCGTCGGCCGAACGGAGGCGGATGAGATTCAACTTGCCCGCGGGTTTGTCGGGGAAGCCATCGTGACCGCAAAGCCAGAAAGAGAGTTGGCCGGGGAAATCGAAGCGGGGGGAGCGCAGCACACCCGTCAACGATTCGCCGTGCGGCAAGCTTGAGGTCAAGCGGCGCCGTTTTCCGTCGGTGGCAGAGCGCGTTTCAAGATCCCAAGGCACCGGGGTGGGGTTCAGGTCATAGGGCAGGGCGATCCAGCCTGGGGCGGCGTCGCGCTGGCTGAGGTAACGCCAGACGAGATTCGTGCCCCAACTGCGGATGGTTTCGGGCCGCGCTTGGCCACGTTGTTGGAGGCCGTCGTCGACCGATTGGAACAGTGTGAACTGGCGCGCAAGTTCGTCCTGGACCGCAGGGCCGAATCCGGCGGGGATGCGGCTGGTGGCGAATTGCACGAGGCCGGGTAGTTCGCTTTCCGGCGCGTAGCGCGCGGCGTGTTTGAGCAGATCGGCGAGCGGCGGGTATTGCTTTTGGCTCGGGCTGTTGGCCATTTTCGGCAGTTGCCGCAAGAGCAAGGTGGCGGCCTCGGCACTGGGGATGCCGAGGGCGACATCGACGAGTGCCTGTTCGTCGGAGTCGCTCAGGCTGGTGGCCAGGATGGCCTGGAAGTTGCCATCGAGCTTCAATTGGTCGCGAATCGCCTTGCGGACGACGTAGAGCAAGTGGGTGTCGTCGGGGGCGACTTTGGTGCGGAGATCGAGCAGGGCCCGGATCAGTTTGGAGCTGCCGGAAACGCGAACGGCGCCGGCGGCCTCGGCGGCGCAGCGTTGGACCAAAGGATCGCGATCGGACAGGCCGCGTTGCGCAATTTCGTGAGCGGCCGAAATGTGTTCGAGGTCGAGGCCGGGCGCGTTGCCAAGATGTCCGAGAGCGTCGCGTTCCCAGATGTGCTTGGCCAGGCGCTGTGCGTGAACCCGCACCAGCGAAACTTCAGCGCTGCTGGCAGCCGTCAGGTGCGCCGCCTTTGAGGCGCCAAGGCGATAAAGGAGCCACAGCGCGTGGACCTGTTGCTCCGGATTTTCGGGAACCTCCAGCGCGCCTTCGACGTCGGCGATGGCACCTGTTCCAAACTGATCGGCGAGCGCATTCATCGCGAGCATGCGGCGCGTCATGTTGGGAGAGGCCAGTTCCTTGACCAGGCCCTTGACGTCGGTGGGCAAGGCGATCGGGCGGAGGGGTTTGTCCTTGAAAACCACACGCCAGATTCGGCCGCTGGTGCGGTCGCGTCCGGGATGCGCCAAGGGCACCTCGTAGTGGCCAATAATGCGGTTGTAGAAGTCGGCGATGTACATCGCGCCATCGGGGCCGAACGTCGTATCGACGGGCCGGAACCAGGGATCGTCGGTGGCGACGAAATCCGGGGCGGCCTTGGAGATGAGAGTCGAACCCGCTGGCGTGGTGCGGTCACGCATGACGCTGCTGGCCATGACGTCGCCGAAGAACAGGCTGCCGCGAAACTCCTGGGGCCAGAGATCGTCGGCGTAGATGGACACGCCATCGATTGCGGTCGAACCGCGGATTCGTTCCATCATGTTGGGGGCGAAGCCGAGGCCGTCGTGCGGCTTGCCGAAGCTGGGGTAGTAACCGCCGGCGAGCAGTTGGTAGAGCGGTTCGCTGTGGCAATCGGATGAGAAAAGGTTGCCTTGCGGATCGAAAGCGAGGCCGAAGGGGTTGACCTGGCCGTGGGTGTGATGCTCGAGACGAGAGCCGTCGAGGCGCATTCGGTAGGTATTGCCGGAATTGAGATCGACCTGGTGACCGTCGCGGCCTTTGACATGCGAATCGTTGTTGTAGCCGTGCGTGGCGTAGAGCCACCCGTCAAAGCCGCGCCGGAAACTCGCCTGATTGCCGTGCGTGTCTCGGGTGTGGTCAAAAGGCCCGTAAAGCGGCGTGCGTTTGTCCGCCTTGTTGTCGCCATCCGTGTCCTCGAAAAGCCAGATGTTCGGGATCGACCATACGATGGCCTTCCAAGTCGAACGGCCGTCTTCGTTGCGGCTGAGAAACGGGTAGACGCCAATCGGGATGTTCAGTCCGCCGGCGAACTCGGTCACTTTGCGCGCGCGGCCGTCAGGGCCGAAGTCCTCGAAGATCATGAGACGATCGCGTCCTGGACGATTGGTGGGAGCGGCATAGGGATACTCGATGGAGGTCGTGACCCAAAGGCGGCCGGTGGCGTCGAAGGCGAGGTTGAGCGGCTTGTTGATGTCGGGCTCGGCGGCGACGAGCTGGATCTCGAACCCGGGCGGCAGCTTGAACTTTGCTTGCTCCTGTTCCGGCTTGAGCCACGGCGTCGGGCGGACGCCTTCGGCGAAGGGATCAGCCGCGTGCACCGAGGCGAGCGAAACGAGGCAGGCGAGGAGTGGCGCCAGCCGAAGCGGGAGGTGCATCGCTTGCGTTGAGCGGGGCTGTGCGGGCGAAAGAGGTTGAAGGTACGCGTTCATGCGGTGCGGAAAGCATAGGCGTAGCGCTTCGAGACGCTCAAAGAAAATCTGACGCCGCGTGGGGCAACTTTGGTCGCGCGGGGACAGTATGTTTCAAAAAGGAGCAGCAAATTGAGAGACGCGCCTCCGCCATTGAACTTGCCCAGGACCGACGAAGTTGTGTAATAATCCCGCCATCGTGCAAGCCCAGAACTGTTGTATTGGCGCCGTTATTCCAGGCAGACTTGCCGTCCTGATGGCAGTCGTGATCGCGTTGCGAACAGGAACGATGGGGGAGGCGCTGGCTGACGAGACGCTGGCGGTTTGCGCGATTCCATCCGCGACCGCTGGTGGGCTGACGTTGTTGCTGGACCCGGTGGACTCGACGCCGGTGGCGCTCGTGTCCGATCCCAATTCCCGGCTGATCGCTTCGGGTTCTCCGGTCGTGATGACGACCCGCTGGGGTGGGGCCGACATTTCCGGCCCGCTCCAACTGCGATTGAGTGAGGTCCAACCGGAGTTTTGGGCACAGCCTGTGAGTTGGCGTTCTTTTCTGCGCGGGCCGGATGAGTACGCTGGTTGGGGAGTTGAAGTGCGGGCGCGCGACTGGGCGGGCGTGCCCATGACCGATCGAAGGTCGTATCGGCTCGACCCGGGTTTGAAGGCGCCGCCGACCTATCAATTCGGCGTGCTGCCTGGAGTGGGCACCATTCGAATGAATCACGTCGGTGGGGCCCTGCAACTAGCGTGGACCGGATTTGCCGGGCGCACTTATCAGGTTCATTACTCTGCCGAGCTGAATAAACCGTCGCGTCTGCTGCTGACGATCGTTGCCACCCAGGACGGGGAAACGCGGATCACACTGCCTGCCTCGGGCGCGCAGGGCTTTTTCCGCGTTGCCAATGTCAGTCCATGACGCTTTCCAACCGGCCCGCCTGCTGCAGATGCGAATGATGCGAATATTCCGATTGGAAGAATTTCCGCGATGTGGTTCGCGGCCGAAACGCTCCGCTGAAACGATTTGACCCGACTCAACCAACCAAAACCAAAATCCAGTTCACATGAAATTCATTCCTCAAATTTCCGGCCTTGTGATGGCCTTGGCCCTGATTTTTTCCGGGCGCGTGTTCGGCCAGAGTTCGGGCCCTGGCAACGCGGTTTTTATGACCCTGACGGGCAAGACCCAGGGTTTAATCCGTGGAGAGGTGACGCAACGAGGTCGGGAGAACCAACATAGCTTGCTGGCCTATTCCCACGAAATCGTTACTCCGCGCGACGCGGCCAGTGGTTTGCCTTCCGGCAAGCGCCAGCATCAACCGTTTCGGGTGGTGAAATTGATCAATCAAGGCTCGCCACGAATGATGACCGCGATGACCAGTTCCGAGCCGCTTTCCAGCGTGGTCATTGATGTCTGGAGTCCAAATTCGGCTGGCGTTGAGGCAAAATTGCTGACCTACACCCTGACCAACGCCCGGATCGTTTCGCTGCGGCCCTGGATGCCGAATCGCTCGGATGCATCGGCCCTGAACTACCCTCCGGCGGAGGAGATCGCGTTCGTGTATGAGTCAATCAAGGTGACCTTCGTTAACGGCGGCATTGAGAGTTCCGATGACTGGACCGGCAATGCGCTTTAATGCCGATCCGGCGGGGCAAACCGGGGAGAGTTGGGCGGAGAGCGCGGGAATTGGAGGCCGATTCTTTGGGGTTGCGTGCGGGACTTTGCGTGGCAGAGTTTGGACATGGAAAACAACTGGGCGGCCGAGCACCTGCAAGTCATCCGGACCTTGATGGAACGCTCGGCGCTCTACCGCCGGGCGATGGCCCCGATCATGTTGGTCAGCGGCTTGCTAGGCACGGTAGGGGCGGTGGTGGCCGTCAAATACGTCAGCGTTGAGTCGCCGGCGGAGTTCACGCTGTATTGGTTTGGAGTCGGGGTTTTGACGTTAGGCGTGGCGCTGCTACTGGTTCGGCGACAGGCGTTGAAAGAGGCGGAGCCGTTTTGGTCGACCCCGACCCAGCGGGTGGCCAGCGGGCTTTTTCCGTGCTTTTTGACCGGATTGGCCGTGGCTTTCACGGCTGTGATGAATTCGGGGTTGATCCCGGTTTGGCTGCTGGCCTGCCTTTGGATCCTGAATTATGGCTGCGCCCTGCGGGCGGCGGGATCGTTCATGCAACGGGGTATCAAGCTCTTTGGCGGCGTGTTTCTGTTTGGCGGGGTCGTGCTGCTGGCCGGCAGTCCGTATTGCCCCTGGCTGCGGAGCGAAGGCACCGGCCACGTCCTGATGGGAGCCTTCTTTGGCGGGTTACACCTGGCCTACGGTGCTTATCTTTACTTCACAGAGCGAAAGTCAGCCGCGTGAATCCCGAGCCTTTCCTGCAACTGGATCGGGTGATCCACGAAAAGGGACGATTGGCCATCATGTCCCTCCTGGCGGCGTCGCCTCAGGTCTCATTTACGGAAATGCGAGACCTCCTTGGCATGACTGACGGGAACATCACTGCCCACGTAAGGACCTTGCATGAGTCTGGCTATATCGCTGTGACCAAGGCATTTCAGAATGGTCGCCCGCTGACCACCTATGCGCTGACCCCGGAAGGGAGGACGGCGTTTACTGCCTACATCAATTTGCTGGAACAGATCGTCCAGCAAACCCGCCCGAAATAATTCCCCCTCAAGTTTGAACACTTCGGACCGATGAAAGTCTTATACTTTGTATTGCAAAGTGACCTATGAAAATTTTACGTGCGACCCATCTTGGCCTGTGTTTTGGCGTGCGGGACGCCATCGAACTTGCGCTTGGGCAGACGGAACCCACCACCATCCTCGGCGACCTGGTGCACAACGACACCGTGCTTCAACAACTTCGGACCAAAGGAGTAAAGATCGAGCATCAGGTCGCCGGGCTCTCCACCCGGCGGGTGTTGATTACCGCGCATGGCGCTTCCCAGCGCCGGATGGACGAAGTGCGGGCCCGAGGCCACGAGGTGGTTGAGGCCACCTGTCCCCTGGTCCACGCGGCACACCGATCATTGCGCGAGCTGGTGGAGGCGGGGTTTCATCCGGTGATCATCGGGCGTCGCGACCACGTGGAAGTGCGGGGCATGACCGAGGACCTCGATGGGTATGATGTCATTGCGAACGACGACGACATCGTACGGTTGGCATTTCGGCCGCGGTTTGGAGTGGTGGCGCAGACGACGCAACCGATCGAGCGGGTGCGGGCATTGGTGCAACGGATGCGAGAGTGCTTTCCTGCGGCGGAGATTCGATTCGTCGACACCGTCTGCCAGCCGACCAAGTTGAGGCAGAACGCGGCGGAAGAACTGGCCCGGCGGTGCGATCTTGTCCTGGTGATTGGAGGCGCGAACAGCAACAACACGCGCGAACTCGTGGCCACCTGCCGGCGATTCTGCGAGCGGGTTTATCACGTGCAAACGGCGGCGGACTTGCATGGGACGTGGCTGGCTGGGGCGGAGACCATTGGGATCACGGCCGGGACCTCGACTCCGGATGTGGTGATCGCGGGGGTGGAGCGGTGGCTGGAAGAGTTTGCGCGGTTTCAGGGGCGGCTGGCGGAAGGCTCACCCGATGCCCGGACGAATGCGGAGCGTGATCCGAATGGCACCATGGGCGCGGGCGCTCCTTCGCCGGACCGGGCCGGCGGGGTGAGCGTCCCTACTGCGGGGCGGGCCGAGTTGATTTCCTAACGACTGACGTTTCGCGTGAGGGCTTCTGCCGCAAGATCTCAACTGCATGTGCCACGCCTTTTGCGGGGCGAGGTGGCGTCGCTGCGGGCGTGGACGGAGACCTGGCGCCCGGCGCATCTGGGCCTATGCGTGGCTTTGATTGTGGCGGGGGCGGGGAGCTTTGGGATGGCGATGGGCTCCTGGCGGGCACCGCTGCAGGCGTTGTATTGCGGGGTGAAGCTGCCGTTGATTCTGCTCCTCACCGCATTGGGCAACGGGTTGTTGAATGCGATGTTGGCGCCTTTATTGGGGCTTAATCTTCCGGCCCGGCAAAGCCTGCTCGCGGTGCTGATGAGCTTTACCGTGGCGGCGTTGATCCTGGGCGCGTTCAGTCCGCTGTTGGGGTTCCTCGTCTGGAACCTGCCGCCGTTGGTGGAAGGCGCGCCAACCAATCTCTCGGCGCACAGCGTCATTCTTTTGACCGAGACCGGCATGATTGCATGCGCGGGCGTGGCGGCGAATCTGCGCCTGGCGCAGTTGCTGCGCGCGTTGGCTGGGCAGGGTGCCGCCGGGCGCAATGTCCTTCTGGCCTGGCTGGCCGGGAATCTATTTCTGGGCAGCCAGCTTGCCTGGATGGCGCGTCCGTTTGTCGGGTCGCCGGGGCTGGCGGTTGAGTTTCTGCGGGCCGATGCCTTGAAGGGAAGTTTCTTCGAGGCGCTGTGGAGCGCGGCCCGGCACCTGGTGTTTCCGTAGAATCTCCAAACTCCAAATCGAACCTCCCATGAACGAATACCCAACGAATCCTCCCACGCCTCCGGCCCCACCGCCGGTTCCTCCATCGAACCAGCCGGGGGCAAGCCCTTTGGGTCCCCGCGGGGCCGGGGCGGTGGTCGCGACCCTGCGCCTGGGCGACGATCCGGACGATCGCATCACGGTGGCAGGCTTGGCCGGCGCGATTGAAGCCATGCTGAGGCATCCGCGCCGCTTGATGTATCAATTGCACGAATCGCGAGCCGGTGCGGTGATCGCGGCGCTGGCGTTGGTGGCCTTCGGCTGCAGCCTGGTCTATGGCCTGGTGGTTGGCTCGTTTTCCGGCGAAGCCCAGTATTGGGCTGCGCCCGTCAAAGTTGCCGCAGGACTCTTTATCTCGGCCCTGATC
Source organism: Limisphaerales bacterium (assembly GCA_044230345.1). Classification (GTDB taxonomy): domain Bacteria; phylum Verrucomicrobiota; class Verrucomicrobiia; order Limisphaerales; family JADJPG01; genus JBGARF01. The sequence continues at coordinate 59,639 of JBGARF010000033.1, read as the reverse complement.
TGCCTCCCCAGCCTCTACATATTTTCGTGCCTGAGCGGATCGGAGGCGCGGTTGGTGGAAGTCATTGGGCTGGTCATGGGGTTGCTCGCCTTGATGACGGTCTTGCTGATCGGCTTCGCGCCGGTGGCGTGGGTCTTTTCGCAATCGACGACGTCGCTGGCCGCCATGGGGGCTCTACATCTGGCCTTCTGGGCCGTCGCCACCTTTTTCGGACTGAGATTTCTCCACGCCGGGCTGCGTCATTTGCGTGGCAAGCCTGCGGCCCTGCGTGTGTGGGTGATGGTGTTCGTGCTCGTCATGCTCCAGATGACCACGGCGTTGAGACCCATCGTGGGCAAGTCGGATCGATTGCTGACCGCTGAAAAGAAGTTCTTCGTCAAACATTGGCTGGAGCAACTTGGGGTGGAGGAGCCGCCGGTTCGGCGGTGAGTTTGTCGACGGCTGGATTGCGAATGCACACGCCGCATCCAAGTGGGACGGACCGATGAGCGATCATCGAATGTGGGGTGGGATGGCGGTGGCGGCATTGCTCCGCGCGCCGCCCGAGGAGCGCGCCGACTGGCTGCGACAGGCCGATCAGTGGAATCGCTCGCGGGGATTGCTGCGCTTATGCGTTGGCATCGTGGTGGTGGGAGCGGGCGCCTACGGGGCGGTGATGGGCGCGTGGCGCGAGCCGCTGCAGTCGCTGTATACGGGGATCAAGCTGCCCTTGCTTGTCCTGTTGACGACGGCTGGGAATGCCCTGTTGAACGCGATGCTCGCGCCACTGCTGGGACTGAACCTGACCTTGCGGCAGTGTGCCGTGGCGGTGCTGATGACATTCGCTCTGGCGTCGGCGTTGCTGGGTGCCTTGGCGCCGGTGGCTGCCTTTGTCGTTTGGAATTCGCCGCCGCTCAACTCCGCGACCGTGCTCCGCTCGGCCGAATACGGATTTCTTCAGGTTGCCCATGTCGGATGTATTGCGATGGGCGGCTTGGTCGGCAACCTGGCGTTGTATCCGAGCTTGTTGTTGATTGGCGGCGAACCGCGGGTCGCCCGACGGACGCTGGCGGCCTGGCTGGTGGTTAACTTGTTGTTAGGCAGTCAACTTTGCTGGATTCTGCGGCCGTTCATCTGGGATCCGAACCGACCGGTCGAGTTTATCGGTCCCGAATATTTCCGGGGCAGCTTTTACGAAACCGTCTTTGCTGCGGTCCGGCAGTTGCTCGCATTGTGGCTCGGATAATTCGACCTCACGAATGTTTGCTCCGATTGATTTATGAAAGAGTACCTGCGCCGAAATCCTTTGATTCTGCCGTTGGCCGTATTGCTTTTAGCCACGCTGGCGGGTCTTTGCCTGCTCACCGCGAGGATCCTGATTTCGCGGCGTTTGCATCACTTGTATCTGCCGTGGAATCTGTTTCTGGCGTGGCTGCCGGTCATCTTGGCGTTCGGCGTCAGGTGGGTGGTCGATCAAAAAGTGGGGCCGCGTTGGCTGAGTTGGGCGTTGGGGATAACCTGGCTGCTGTTTTTGCCGAACGCCCCGTATCTCCTCACGGACCTGGTGCATCTTCCGGATCGCGAGCAGCGTTCCTATTTTCCCGACATGATGCTCATTCTGCACTTTGCCTTGATTGGCGTGGCGTTGGGTGTGTTGTCGTTGCATGTCATGCATGCGGTGGTCGAGCAACGTCGAGGCTGGACTCGCGGCTGGGTTTTTGCCGCAGCGGTGGCGGGATTGACTGGCTTGGGGATCTACATCGGACGAATTCTACGATGGAATAGCTGGGACGTCATCACTCACCCGTGGAGTCTGGCGGTTGATCTAACGGGCTGGGCGCTGCGCTTGGTGGATCGACCGTCGGAGCTCATTCTCCCGGCACTTTTCGGATCGACGACGATGCTGGCTTACCTCTTGTTCTCATCCTTTCTGCGTCCCTCGATGCAGATTGATGCGCGGGGGGCTACGCGTGCCTCCGCGATCTTGGCGGGCCTCGGTGACAAGGCTGCTGGAACGCCGGCCATCTGATTTAGGGCTTCAGGTCGGGGGCGGGCGGCGATGGGCAGTGGGCCATTAAGTTCGTTGCCTGAGTGCAACGGCCGACAGAAAAGACGACGGGATGCGAGGATGCTTTGGAGCATGCCGTGCCAGGTGGAAGCCTGCCCCTGACGCTTCGCAGGCTTGAGTGTCTCTGCGCAACTGCTTGCTTCACTCGGTTTTGTGCACGGATTTGGTGGGAAAAGGAGATTGGGGCACGTCGTTAAAAATAATTCCAAAAAACTATTGCACCCAAAATCGCCTTTGTTAACCTTCGCGCTCCGTTTCCCCTGTAGGGCGACGGACAGCGTTTAATCAGGCGAGACCGATAACTGACTCCGACTTGGAGCAGGATTGATGGCCGAGCCTCTCCAAGCTGCAGGACTTGGGAACGAATTTGGACACGTACTGGATACGTATTTGATTTATGCCAGTTAAATCTTTTAGGCCGCTGACGCCTTCGACGCGATACATAACGATCGCGTCGTTCGACGACATCACCAAGACCACGCCAGAGAAAAATCTGGTCGTGATTCGGAAGAAAACAGGCGGCCGTAATTGCTATGGCCGCATGACGGCGCGTGGCATTGGTGGCGGGCACAAGCAGAAGCTGCGGCTGGTTGACTTCAGGCGCAATAAACGCGGGGTTGAGGCGAAGGTGACGGCGATTGAATATGATCCCGGTCGTTCCGCCCGCCTGGCGTTGCTTGAATATGTTGACGGCGACAAGCGGTACATCATTGCTCCGGTTGGGTTGCAAGTGGGGGCGAAGGTTGTCGCCAGCGAGACTGCGCTACCTGAAATCGGGAATGCCCTCCCGCTGAAAGCCATTCCGGTTGGTCTTCCGATTCACAATTTGGAGCTCATTCCAGGCCGTGGTGGTCAGATGGTTCGCAGCGCCGGTGGAGCCGCTACCTTGATGTCGCGGGATGAGGGTTATGCTCAAATCCGCCTTCCGTCAGGTGAGATTCGTCGGATTAACGAAAACTGCTACGCCACGATTGGGCAGGTGGGCAACACCGAGCACGAGAACGTGGTGTTGGGCAAAGCTGGCCGTTCCCGGCATCGTGGGATTCGCCCGATCAACCGCGGCGTGACTCGTAACCCGGTTGACCATCCGAACGGTGGCGGCGCCGGAAAATCGAAGTCAGGTGGTGGCTGGCAGCAGTTGACCTCACCTTGGGGTCTGCTCGCCAAAGGTTACCGAACCCGCAACAAGAAGAAGTATTCGAATCGGTTCATTGTCGTCCGCCGGGACGGCCGTCCGATGAAGCAACGCTAGGCTCTGAATTGATCTATGGGACGCTCGATTAAAAAAGGCCCGTTTGTCGCCGAACACCTGCTGGCAAAAATCCAGAAGGCGAAAGACTCCAAGTCCAAGTCCCCGATCAAGACTTGGTCGCGAAGCTCAATGATCACGCCGGATTTCGTCGGCCTGACTTTCAATGTTCACAACGGCAAGGTGTTTAACCCGGTGTTCGTGACGGAAAACATGGTGGGGCACCGTCTTGGTGAATTCTCCCCGACCCGTACCTTCAAGAAACACGGTGCTCACACGGCGAAGGCCGAAGCCAAATAGCCATACATCCATGCAAGTCCAGGCCATCTACAAGAATTTCCGGATGTCCCCGCAGAAAATGCGGGAGGTGGTTCGCCAAATCCAGGGTCTGCCGGCGCTGCATGCGCAGGCGGTCTTGGCTGTTGTCCCGCGCAAATCCGCGCGGGTCGTGGCCAAAACCTTGAAAAGTGCGATCGCGAATGCCGAGAACAACCACAATTTGAAGGCTGAAGCGTTGGTGGTGAAGGAGGCTGTAACCGGCGCCGCCACCACTCACAAGCGCTTCCAGCCGAAGGCCCGCGGATCGGCCGGCCCGATCCTCAAGCGCGGCTGTCACATCAAGATCGTGTTGTCGGACGAAACCGGAAAGAAGACGAACTGAGGTATGGGCCAAAAAACCAATCCAATCGGACTGCGCATCGCGGTCAACAAGGACTGGCGTTCCAAGTGGTATGCCGACAAAAAGGAATTCGGCAATCTCCTGGCTGAAGATCGCAAGATCCGTGAAGCGTTGAAGAAGAAGCTTGAGGCCGCCAGCGTGCCAAAGATTCTGATCGAACGCGCTGCCACCCGCTGCCGTATCACCATCTTGACGGCACGGCCGGGAGTGGTCATCGGCCGCAAAGGCGCCGAAATCGACAAACTGAAAGAGGAGTTGTCCAAGCTGACGGGCAAGGAGATTTACGTCGACATCATGGAGATCAAGCAGCCGGAGACGGACGCTCAGCTCGTGGCTGAGAATGTTGCTCTCCAGCTCGAGCGTCGCGTGTCTTTCCGACGGGCCATGAAAAAAGCCATTCAGACGGCGCGTGATTTTGGAGCTGACGGCATCAAGATTCGCTGTGCTGGTCGCCTCGGTGGGGCGGAGCTGGCTCGGGTTGAATCTTATCACGAAGGTCGTGTTCCGTTGCACACGTTGCGTGCGAACATCGACTATGGTTTTGCCGAAGCGAAGACCGTTTACGGCAAGCTGGGTGTGAAGTGCTGGATCTGCAAGGGCGAGACCAAGCAGGAGAGAAACAAGGCCCCTGAAACCGTGACGATCGGCAGCTAAGTCAGGCCGAACTTTGACGCTCACATTGATTTGAGGAATTTGATATGCCGTTGATGCCTTCAAGAGTGAAGTACCGGAAAATGCACCGGGGAAGCCGATCGGGGATGGCGACCCGAGGCAATGCGGTGGCTTTCGGCGAATACGGCCTGCAGGCACTGGAGCGCTGCTGGCTGGACACCAAGCAAATCGAAGCAGCACGCGTGGCCATCAACCGCCACATGAAGCGCCGCGGCAAGGTGTGGATCCGAATCTTTCCGCAAAAAAGTTTCACCAAGAAGCCGTTGGAAACTCGAATGGGTAAGGGCAAGGGCCCTTTGGAATCGTGGGTTGCGGTGATCAAACCCGCCACGGTTCTCTTTGAAGTTGATGGGGTGCCCGAAACGGTGGCCCGGGAGGGCATGCGGTTGGCGGCGACCAAGCTGCCTATTTCCACCAAGTTCATTTCGCGGCACAAGCTGGCTTGAGGAACGTCATATGAAGTTTTCCGAACTGAACGACAAGACGCTGGTGGAGTTGTCCACACTCGGCCGCGAAAAGCGGCAGGAAATGTTCAACCTGCGCCTGCAACAGGCGGGCAGCCGGTTGGAGAAACCCACCCAGCTGCGCACTCTCCGACGGGAAATTGCCCGAATCGAAACGCGCATCACCCAGGTGAAGCGCCAGGAAGGAAAAACGGGCAAAGCAGCCTGAACTGAATTTCTATGTCAGACACGAATACTGCAACCGCTCCGGCTCCCGGGACCGCCCTCGAACGCGGCCACAAAAAGGAGCGCGTCGGCGATGTCGTCTCCAACAAGATGTCCAAGACCATTGTGGTCAAGGTGGAACGCCGCTTTCCGCATCCCCGATACCGCAAAGTCGTAACCGCGTTCAAAAAGTTTTACGCGCACGACGAAAAGGGCGAAGCAAAGGTCGGCGATCGCGTCCGCATTCAAGAGTGCCGTCCTCTTTCCAAGATGAAACGGTGGCGCTTGGTCGAAGTCGTGGAAAAGAACACCGATCCGGCAAAAGTCACGGCCTAATCACCGCCTCTAGGATCTGCTATGCTTCAAATCCGATCTATTCTCGATGTGGCCGACAACACTGGCGCCAAGCGGGCCGCGGCTATTGGTGTCCTTGGCCGAAACCAGCGCTATGCTCGCGTGGGTGATGTTATCAAGGCCCACATCAAGGAAGCGACGCCCGACGGTCAGGTGAAAAAGGGCGAGGTTGTCAATGCGGTCGTCGTGCGAACGCGCCAGCCGGTCCGGCGTTCGGACGGCTCTTACCTGCGCTTTGACAACAACGCCATTGTCATCATTGACAAGGAAAACAACCCCCGCGGGACCCGCATTTTCGGACCCGTGGCCCGCGAGTTGCGGGATAAGAAGTTCATGAAGATTATTTCGCTGGCCCCTGAGGTCATCTAAACCATGCAAAAGCGATTTCACGTTAAGAAGGGTGACGAGGTCGTGGTGCTCTCGGGAACCGAGAAGGGCAAACGCGGCAAGATCATCGAGATTCAAAGCGGGAAGGAACGGGCCATTGTCGAGGGGTTGAAGATGATCAAGCGACATACTCGCAAGAGCCAGGCCAATCCCCAGGGCGCCATCGTTGAGCGTGAAGGAACGATCCACGTTTCCAACCTGATGTTGGCGGAGGCGTACGAAAAGCGATCCGCCAAGCGCGGCAGTTGAACGTTCAAACGTCGTAACGCGTAACTAATTACAAATGCGTCCCGGCCAAATCCGGGGCAGCCCTAAGATGAAACCCAGACTGCAAACCAAGTACGAAACGGAAGTGCGCGAAGCGCTGATCAAAAAGCGCGGATATACCAATCCTCACCAGGTTCCCAAAATGGAGAAGATCGTGGTGAACATGGGGGTTAGCGCTTCGTTGGAGAAGGGTGCCATCGATGATGCCGCCAAGGACCTTGCCGCAATCACGGGTCGCAAGCCCGCGATCAGCAAGTCCCGAAAAAGCATTGCCAATTTCAAGCTGCGCGAGGGACAGCCCATCGGCTGCCATGTGACGCTTCGCCGTGAGGTGATGTATGAGTTCTTCGATCGTTTGGTTGCGACCACCCTCCCGCGTATTCGTGACTTTCGCGGCGTGTCCCCCCGTCATTTCGACGGCCGTGGCAATTACTCGCTCGGAATCGCTGATCAAACCGTTTTCCCGGAAATCGAACTCGACAAGATTAAGCGAACCCAGGGGATGGACGTCACCATTGTGACCTCAGCTGAAACCAACGAAGAGGCCTACGATCTGTTGAAGTTCATGGGTTTCCCCTTCTCGGATAGCGGGAAGTAAAGCAAGCGGCGCGAGACAATCATCGAAGAGTAAGTATATGGCCAAGACATCGTGGATTGAGCGAAATAAGAAGAAGGCGGCGACGGTGAAGAAGTACGCTGCATTGCGCGCGGAACTCAAGAAGAAGAAAGACTACGTGGCGCTGACCAAGTTGCCCAAAAACGCAAGCCCAGTGCGTCTCGTCAATCGCTGCTCCATGAGCGGTCGTCGCCACGGCTATCTGCGCAAATTCCGATGCTCCCGGCTCACCTTTCGTGAGGAGGCGCTTTCGGGGCTGATCCCGGGCATGATCAAGGCAAGCTGGTAGGACTGGAACACCGCGCACGAACGACAATATGACCGACCCGATTTCAGATATGCTCACGCGGATTCGCAATGCCAACCGGGCCTTGCATCCGTCGACAGACATTCCGCACTCCCGCCTGAAGGAGAGCATCGCCGGCATTCTCAAATCCGAGGGCTACATCTCGGATTTCGCTGTCGAAGGTCAAAACGTGAACAAGAAGCTTAAGCTGAAGCTTAAGTATGTAGGCAAGCGAAGTGTGATTGAAGGCCTGCGCCGCATTAGCTCGCCCGGTTTGCGCCGTTATGTTGGCGCAGACGAGATCCCGCGCGTTCGGGCGGGGCTCGGCGTGGCCATTCTTTCCACGTCGCAAGGTGTCATGAGTGGGAATCAGGCCCGCAAGAACAAGTTGGGCGGCGAACTTATTTGCTACGTCTGGTAAGGACTTAAATCGCCTCCTGGGCGAAAACACAAAATTTATGTCGAGAATTGGCAAACAACCGGTGGCCATCCCGCCGAAGGTCAAGGTCGAAGTCAAGGGCCAGCGGGTCAATATCGAAGGACCCAAGGGCAAACTGGCTTGGGAACTTCCGAGCCGCACTTCCGCCAAGGTCGACGCTGGCCAGGTTTTGGTCAGCCGAACTGGCGACGATGCTCAGGCTCGAGCGTTGCACGGATTGAGCCGCGCGTTAATCAACAACATGGTGAAGGGTGTCAGCGACGGTTTCACCAAGAAGTTGGAGATCAACGGGGTCGGCTTCAAAGCCGCCGTGGCAGGCAAGATCGTCACCATGAACCTTGGTTTCTCGCATCCGATCAATTATCCGATTCCGGATCAGGTGAAGGTTACGGTTGAAGATAATACCAAGATTTTGATCGAAGGCCCGGACAAAATGCTGGTTGGTAAGGTGGCCGCTGAATTGCGCAGCTACTATCCTCCCGAGCCGTACAAGGGCAAGGGAGTCAAATACTCGGACGAGCATATCACGCGGAAGGAAGGCAAGACGGTTCAATAAGAGCCGGCCGGTTCTGGGTAACAAAGCATTTAATAATCTTACATTGGCCCCGGCCAAATCCGTGGCACAAAAAACATGCAGGTCCAAAAGAAACAAAAACTCAAACAGCTGCGTCGCTGGCGAATTCGCCAGAAGGTTACAGGCACCGCGCAGCGCCCGAGAATGTCCGTCTGCTTCACGAACGAGCACATCTATGTGCAGTTCATCGATGACCAGCGAGGGCTCACGCTGGCTTCGGCGTCGACTCGAGACAAAGCCACGCCGGACCGCGACAGCTTGTCGGCCAATGTGGAAAGCGCCCGGAAAGTTGGAGCACAGGCAGCCGGTGCGGCGAAAGGCAAAGGCATTTCCGCGGTGGTTTTCGATCGCAATGGCGCCCGGTATCACGGCAAGGTCAAAGCCTTGGCTGATGCCGCGCGGGAAGCCGGTCTGAAATTTTAACTGAGCCAGGAGATATCATTGTGTCAGAATTGAACAAAGAAAACCCGAACGGCGGCCCCGGACCAGCGGGTAATCCCGGAGTCCCTGGAACACCCGCAGCCTCCAGTGGTGGTGGTGGTAACTTTGGACAACACCGGGGCCGTGGTGGTCGCGGTGGTGGTCGGCGTTCACGTCCGGGGGAAGGCCCAGATGGACAAGGGGACGGTCAGGGTGGCGACATGGTCGAAAAGGTTGTGTTCATCAACCGCTCCGCCAAGGTCGTCAAAGGCGGCCGTCGATTCAGCTTCAGCGCCTTGGTCGTCGTTGGTGATCGCAAGGGCCAGGTCGGGTTGGGCCTCGGGAAGGGCAGCGAGGTTTCCGACGCGATTCGCAAAGGCGGGGAAATCGCGCGCCGAAACATGGTCGGCGTCTCCCTGAAGGACGGCACCATTCCCCACGAGGTGATTTCTCGCTACTGCGGTGCCTACATCCTGCTCCGCCCCGCATCACCGGGCACCGGGGTCATTGCCGGCAAGACCGTCCGTGCAGTTTTGGAATCTGCCGGGGTCAAGGACATCCTCAGCAAATCACTCGGCTCAAAGAACGCGGCCAACGTGGTCAAGGCGACTTTGGGTGCGTTGCGCCAACTTCGCCTGCGGGCCGATATTCTAAAGGACCGCGGCCTGTCGGTGCGGGCGGAGGCCGCGGCTTCTGCCTGATCGAATCTCAACCGTATATGCGACTACACGATCTTAAACCACGTCCCGGGGCCAAACACCGCAGAAAGCGGTTGGGCCAAGGTGAGTCCAGTGGCCATGGCAAGACCTCAGGCCGCGGCGGCAAAGGCCAAACCGCGCGCTCGGGCAGTTCGATTCGAGTCGGTTTCGAAGGTGGCCAGATGCCCCTTATCCGCCGCATTCCGAAGCGAGGCTTTAATAATGCCCGGCATACCGTTCGCTACGTTCCGGTGAATCTGGAGGCTCTGAACCAGTTCGATAACGGGGCCAAAGTTGACATTGCCAAGCTGCGCGAAGCGGGATTGGCCAACGGTCCGGTCGAACGCATTAAGATTCTCGGTGATGGTGAACTCGCCAAAAAGTTGACGGTGAAGGCCCACGCCTTCAGCGCCTCCGCCCGGGCCAAAATTGAGGCCAAGGGCGGGGTGTGTGAAGTGTTGTCGGCCAAGCCGGCTGGGGTTAAACCCGCGTCGGCCGGAAAATAGCCAATCGACCATTCTCCCCGAACCCGCATGCTGGCCAACATCGTCAATACGTTCGCGAACTGCTTCAAGATTCCGGAACTGAAGTCGCGAATTATCTTCACGCTCGTGGTGCTGGGTATTTGCCGCATCGCCGCCATGATCCCGATCCCGGGACTGAATGGTGCCGCGCTTGCCGATTACTTTGCCCAAAGCGCGAATACTGGCGACGGCGGATTGCTGGGCATGTACAGCATGTTTACCGGAGGTGCCTTGGAACGATGCGCGGTGGGAGCCTTGGGGATTATGCCCTACATCAGCGCCACGATCATCCTGCAGTTGTTGACCGCCGTGGTGCCTCAGTTGTCCAAATTGGTTCGAGAAGAGGGTGGGCGAGCGAAGATTATCCAGTATGGCCGTTACATGACTGTGATTCTCTGCATTGGGCAGGGTTTGGTGATGGCCATTGGTTGGGAAAATGCCGCGAATATTTTCCCGAATTTCAAGGGTAACCTGGTTCTTTATGAGAACATCTGGTGGTATCGGATCCAGACGGTGATCATTCTTACCACCGGAACGCTGCTTCTGATGTGGCTAGGTGAGCAGATAAGCGAACGGGGGATTGGCAATGGCATTTCATTGGTGATCAGTGTTGGCATCATGGCCCGCATCCCTCAGACGCTGTTGGCGCTGCGTGACATGTTCGTGAGCACGGAGGGTGTCGAGGCTCGCTTCAATCTTTTCCACGCCGTGGTCATGCTCTTGTTGTTGCTGGGAGTGGTGGCGGGGGTGATTGCGGTTACCCAAGCCCAGAGGAAGGTTGCGGTTCAATATGCCCAGAGGGCTGTCGGCCGAAAGATCGTTTCAGGCGGCACGTCTTTCATGCCGCTGCGAGTGAATTATGCGGGTGTCATGCCGATCATTTTCGCGCAGGCCATTCTGATGTTCCCGGAAAAGATTTTTAAGTTCCTCGGCGACAGTTACAGCCTGCCGTTCCTGCAGGACGTGGCTGTACGATTGGCCGAGGGCGCAATGTTGCACTTGGTTCTCTATGGATTGATGATTCTCTTCTTCTCGTACTTCTGGGTTGCGACCCAGTTCAACGAGGTGCAGATCGCGGACGACTTGAAAAAATATGGTGGCTACATTCCGGGCGTTCGACCTGGTCAGGCTACCAGCGACTACCTGCACCGGGCGATGAGTCGGATCACACTGGCGGGCGCAGTCTTTCTTACAATCATTGCGGTGATTCCGATCCTTTTGAATCGGGCGATCCAGATCCCCCACCCGGTTGCGACCTTTTTTGGCGGGACGAGCATCTTGATCTTGGTTGGTGTCATGTTGGACACCATGCGCCAGATGGAATCGCATCTCCTGATGCGCCACTACGATGGCTTCTTGAAGAAGGGCCGGATTAAGGGGCGTTTCTAGGCTGATGCTTGGCTGGCTGAAGCCAATGATCGTGCTCAAAAACGAGCGGGAGCTGGCGCTGATGCGGCCGGCCTGTGCTATCGCCCAAACGGTTTTGGATGAAGTCTCCGAATTCGTCCGGCCGGGACTTACCACGAAAGAAGTCGACGAGTATGCGGCGGGCCGGATTCGGCACTACGGTGCCAAGAGTGCGTTTCTTGGATATCGGAAATATCCATGCCATTTGTGCATCTCGGTTAATGACCAGGTCGTGCATGGATTGGCGACCGGCCGGCGATTGAATTTTGGTGACATCGTGAGCCTGGATGTGGGCGTGGTCCACAATGGGTTCATTGGAGACACGGCTCGGACTGTCGCGGTGGGTGGATGCAGCGTGGAAGCGCAGAGGCTCATGGATGTAACTGAGCAGGCGCTTTACGAAGGGATCGCTCAAGCGGTCGCAGGAAATCGGGTTTCGGATGTATCGCGAGCGATTCAGCGCTATGTCGAGGGCAGTGGCTATTCAGTAGTGCGTGAGTTTGTCGGCCATGGGGTGGGCCGGAGCATGCACGAAGAACCCCAGGTGCCGAATTTTGTGGAAGGCAAGAAATCGCCGGTCCTTCGGGCCGGTATGACGATTGCCATTGAACCGATGGTGAACGCGGGTGGCCGCGAGGTTCATATTTTAAATGACGGCTGGACAGTGGTAACCAATGATGGTTCACTTTCCGCCCATTTTGAGCATACGGTTCTGGTCACGACCGGTGAACCAGAAATCATGACGTGCCACGCGAAGACGTCATCCGCCTCGTAGCTGCCGTGGTCGAAGTGCTTGGTGAGCGCTTGTTCCGCGTGGAATTGAGCAATGGGCATCAAGTTCTGGCTCATGTTGGTGGTCGTCGACGAGCGTTGCCGACGGACTTGCAGTTGGTCCCGGGGGCCCGGGTGCAGATAGAATTGTCGCCCTTCGATTTTTCGATGGGCCGGATAGTGTTGGAAGAACGGCATTGAAGATTTTGAAAGCATGAAAGTTCGCGCATCAGTCAAAAAACTCTGCGAGCATTGCAGAATCGTTCGGCGCAAAGGCGTCATTCGCGTCATTTGTACCAACTCGCGTCACAAACAACGGCAAGGCTAAGGCTTCCCATGGCACGCATCATTGGTATTGAAATCCCCGGTGAAAAGCGCATCGACATCGCGCTACGCTCTATCTACGGCATCGGACCCAAGAACGCCGTTGAGGTCTTGGTCCGGGCCAAGATTGACCCGAGCATTCGGGCCAAGGATTTGAGTGAACAGCAGATCTCTCAAATCGTTCACGCCATCCAGGACGGCAAGTATGTGATCGAAGGCGATCTTCGCCGCGAGCTTGGTCTGAATCTCAAACGCCTTCAGGCCATCAAGTGCTATCGTGGCATCCGCCACCTGCGCAGCCTCCCGGTGCGCGGCCAACGGACGCAGACCAATGCCCGAACCCGCAAGGGACCGCGCAAGACAGTTGGTGTGCAGCGGAATCCGAATGCGAAGACCGGCATCCATTAACCTGAATTTATATGGCTGAAGAGACCAAACCGAAAAAAGCGGAAGGCAAAAAGGAAACCAAGGCCGCACCAGCGCCGGAAGCTGCTGGGTCGAAGCCCGCAGGTGGTGCTGCGGCCCCCGCGGCAGCGGCTGCGCCTGAAGCAAAGGTTCCCGTGGCGGCTGCTGCGCCGACTGCGGCTGAACTCTTGGGAGATGACTCCGCCTCCAAGAAGATCATCAAGGCAAAGGGCTCCAAGAATATCACCACAGGCGTGGCAAATATTCTGGCTACTTTCAATAATACTCAGGTGTCGATCACCGATATGCAGGGCAATCTGCTGGGTTGGTCCTCGGCGGGACGGGTTGGCTTCAAGGGCTCGCGGAAAAGCACGGCGTTTGCCGCTCAGCAGGTCGCGCAGGATGCGGCCCGCCAGGCAATGTCTCACGGTATGCGTGAGGTTGAGGTTCGGGTCAAAGGGCCTGGATCCGGGCGTGAATCCGCCATCCGCGCGCTTCAGGCGATTGGCCTTGAAATCAGCGTGATCAAGGATGTGACTCCTATACCGCATAATGGCTGCCGACCGCGCAAGAAACGGCGCGTCTAGGATCCCGATCCCCCGACCAGAATATTTAAGACGCACCCGACCTCGATTTTAAGCTCCTATGGCTCGTTATACAGGACCTCGCGTTCGCATCGCCCGCCGGTTTGGCATCGCCATCTTTGGCCCGACGAAATACCTCGACCGCCGCAACTACCCGCCCGGCGTGCACGGCCCGAAGTCGCGTCGCAAGATGACCGACTACGGCATGGGCTTGGTTGAGAAGCAAAAACTTCGTTACTACTACGGCCTGTTGGAACGTCAGTTCCGCGGAGTGTATGAGCGAGCCCTGCGTCGGCGTGGCGTCACGGGTGAGCAAATGCTCCAGATCTTGGAGACGCGCTTGGACAATGTGGTTTACAGTCTGGGCTTTGGTAATACCCGCGCTTCCGCTCGGCAGTTGGTGGGGCACGGTCATGTCAAAGTGAACGGCCGCAAGGTCAGCATTCCCTCGTGTGCGCTCAAGGTCGGGGATGTGGTTGAAATCAAGGACTCCGCCCGTTCGCGGCAAATCGCCACCAAGAATCTTGAGTCCTCGACGAGCCGGTCGGTGCCCGACTGGTTGTCGCTGACCAAGGACTCATTCAAGGGCACGATCATGCGCGTTCCGACAATGGAAGAAATTCATCCCATTGCCAACGTGCAGGCTGTTGTTGAATTCTATTCCCGCTAACCGATGAATCACCTCCGGGTGGGGGTGGTGTTCGCAATTATACGGGCCGTCCGGATGCGGGAATCAGCCGGGTTGGCCAGATTAAAATTGCAAAAACAAATACACTGATATGCCAGTACGTTTAGGACGATTCGAAATGCCCAAGCGGTTGCAGAAAGATGACGCAACCGCGACCGAAACTTATGCCCGGTTTGTTGCCGAGCCGTTTGAAACCGGCTATGGGCACACCATCGGGAACTCGCTGCGACGCGTGCTTCTAAGTTCCCTCGAAGGCGCAGCGATCACGTCACTGAAGATCGACGGCGCCATGCACGAATTCACCACCGTCGATGGCGTGGTGGAGGATGTGACGGACCTCGTTCTTAACCTGAAGAAGGTGAAGTTCAAGTGCCACGTTCGGGAGCCGCAAACTCTCATGCTTTCGGTGAACAAAGAGGGGGCCGTGCATGCGGGCGACATCCAGCTCAACCAGAACACCGAGGTGGTCAACCCCAAGCAGCTGATCTGCACGCTGGACAAGAAGAAGAAGTTCGAAATGGAGCTTGAGGTAAAGGTGGGACGCGGGTTCTGCCCAGGCGACGAGAATAAGAAGGTCGACCAGGCCATCGGCGTCATTGCCATTGATTCCATTTTCAGTCCGGTGACTCGGGTTCGATACGGGGTGGAAAGTGCGCGCGTTGGCCAACGCACCGATTACGATCGTCTTTTGATCGAGATTTGGACCGACGGCCGGATTACTCCGGATGACGCGTTAACTCAGGCCAGTGCGATCCTCCAGCATCACCTTGATGTGTTTGTCGGTTACGACAAGAACGCGGTGCAGTTTGAGGAGGAGACGCGCAAGGAGGACGACGAGAAGTCGAAGATGCGCAAGCTGCTCAACATGTCGGTCAACGAGATCGAATTGAGCGTCCGCGCGGCCAACTGCCTCAACAACGCGAACATCACCACGGTCGGCCAGCTGGCCATGAAGACCGAGCAGGAGATGCTCAAGTATCGCAACTTCGGCAAGAAATCGCTGAACGAAATCAAAGACAAGCTGAATGCCCTCGGTCTTAGCCTGGGAATGACCTTCGAGCCCGAGTTGCTCGAGGCGCCCAAGGAAGAAGCCAAGGCGCCGGCGGCTGCTGTTTTGTAATTGGAGTTCCACCATGAGACACCTTTGTAAATCCGCCAAACTGGGGCGCACGCATGAACATCGCAATGCGATGCTGGCCAACATGGTCTGCAGCCTGATCAAGCACGGCCGGATCACCACGACATTGGCCAAAGCCAAGGCTGCACGCCCTGTCGCCGAAAAGATGGTGACGCTGGGCAAAAGCGGCACATTGCATGCCCGACGCCTGGCCTCAGCCCGCCTTCGGCAGAGCGCCCGCTCGCATTTCAAGGGCACGCCAAAACACAAGGGCGCTACTGCTCGTACGGCCTGGCGTCAAAGCGAGGACGTTGTCCACATCCTGTTTGATGAGCTGGCCCCGGTCTTCAAGGAGCGCAATGGTGGCTACACTCGGATCGTTAAGCTTGAGCATCGCCGTGGCGATGCGGCCCAGCGGGCGATTCTTGAATGGGTGGAGCAGCCGGTTGAAGCGGCTCCCGCACCTGCCAAGGAAGACAAAAAGGCTGCGACCGCTGGCGCTTGATGCCGGTCTTGGTCTTGATCGTGGCCGTTCAGCCTCGCATCTGACCCAATCATATTTTTGAAGCAGAGCCCGTCCGTTCGGACGGGCTTTTTTCTTTTTTTGCTGGAGCGCGGTGAGAAAAAAGCAAGAGTTCACGCCATGTGGTCCGACATTTACATCCAGTCCGGGAGTGAAGCGCAGCGTCCGATGCAGCTCAAAGCTGGTCCCGTTTCCGTGCTCTTCGAGCCAGACACAGCATTCCTTCGTCATGTTCGCTTGGGAGACCATGAGGTGGTCAGGGCGATCTATGCGGCCGTACGGGACCATAACTGGGCCACGATTCTGCCCCAGGTCACCTTGCGGGAAACGGACATTCGAGCGGACGGGTTTAGGCTGACGTTTGACTGTGTTTGCCAGCGGGGAGGCATCGACTATTTCTGGCGGGGCTCGGTGACGGGCGATGCGACGGGACGGATCCGGTTTGAGTTCGACGGAGTATCACGGTCTGACTTCCTCCGGAACCGGATTGGCATTTGTATTCTTCACCCGATTGCGGAGTGCGCGGGCCGAGCACTGACGGTGGAGCATGTGGACGGCGCGATAGAACAAGGCAGTTTCCCGAAGGATATCTCCCCGCACCAACCGTTCTTCGACCTTAAGGGAATTTCCTATGATGTGGTCAATACCGGCATCCGTGCTCGGATTGAGATGGAAGGGGACACCTTCGAAATGGAGGACCAGCGAAATTGGAGCGATGCCTCGTTCAAGACCTACTGCACTCCGCAAAGCAGGCCGCAACCCCACCAGGTGCGATCCGGTGACAGGGTCAAGCAGGCCGTGACCCTTAGTCTTTCGGGCAACGTCCGGCCCATTCTCCCGGTCAACGTCGGACGATCGCCGCAGCTGTCGATTGCGACGACGCCCGCCTTTGCTTTACCCCCGCTGGGCTTGTGTTGTGCAAGTCACCGTGGGGCCTTGAGCGAGCAACAGATCGCACGATTGAAAGCATTGCGACTGGCTCACTTTCGGGTCGACCTTTACCTCAGTGATCCGACTCATCCGGCCCGGTTGGAGCAAGCGGTGCATGAGTCCGCTGCCGTGGGAGCCGGCTTGCACATCGCGATTGTACTGTCGGATCGACATGCTGCGGCGTTATCGGCCTTGGCGGAACAGATCGCCCGCCTGAGGCCGCGGGTCCTGCTGTGGCTGATCCTGCACGAGTCGGAGAACCCGACTTCGGAAAAGACGGTGCAGAACGTCCGGCCGATGCTGCAACCGCTGGCGCCCGAGGCATTGTTTGCGGCCGGCACTCGGGATTTCTTCACTGAAGTGAATCGGACGCGGCCAGAGCCGGGCGCAACCTCGTCGATTTGTTACTCCAACAATCCTCAGGTTCACGCATTCGACCACAGCACTCTGATCGAAAACCTTGCCGGCCAGGTGCACAATGTCGAAAGCGCCCGACAATTCACACCCCGGCCGGTGGTTGTCTCGCCGATTACGCTTCGGATCAGGAATAATGCCGATGCTCACCGGGAGCAGGGTGGGGGATTAACTGACCTGCCCTCGGATGTCGACCCGCGGCAGTTGTCGCTGCTTTGCGCCGGTTGGACCCTTGCCAGCATCAGTCGGCTTGCGGCAACCGGCTTTGTCCACAGCCTCACTTATTTTGAGACCACGGGCTGGCGCGGGTTGATGGAGACCGACTTTGGTTCGCCGCTGGCGCGGCGTTTTCCGAGTGAGCCCGGTGTGGTTTTCCCGGTCTACCACGTTTTTGCCGATATTGCCGAGTTCGCTGGACGGCAAGGGTACCCGGTTTTTTCGACTCACCCCTTGGAGGCTGACGCCCTCGCCCTTTTTGATTCATCCGGCCGCAAGCGGCTGTTGGTCGCCAATTTCACCCGGGATGCGCAGGACTTGAAAATCAAGACTGGAACATGCAAAGCGCTGGTGCGCTATCTGGACCAGACCACGGCGGAGGAGGCGGTAATGAGGCCAGAGCAGTTTCGTGGGAACGCCGGGAACCCTGTGGAATCGGTCGGCGGCAAGATTGAGTTGAAGATGCTGCCCTATGCGGTGGCCCGGGTGGACATTGGCTAAGTCCTGCGGGTTGGCTTACTGCTACTGCTGCTGCTGCTGATGTTGCTGAGCCTTGGGATCCAGGAAGACGACGCGGACTCCGCCCTGGCGTGGCTGGTTGAAACTTTCGTTTAGGTTGCCGGACGGCGGTGGCGGTGTGGCTGCGGCCGTCGGCGCTTGCTTCGGGGGTGGCGCGGCCTTGGGGTCGAGAGCGGAGCGAATCGCGCCTTCTACCAGCTGCGTGCAATGGACCTTCGTTGGGGGCAAAGGGCCCAAATCTTTGGCAAATTCTTCGCCGCGCAGGCGAACGGCTTCTTCGGGTGTTTTCCCTCGAATCAGTTCCATGGCCAGACTGGCGGCGGCGATGGCTGTTTCGCAGCCGAAGCTCTGGAAACTGGCCTTGTCGATTACCTTCCGGCCGTTCTCCTCCTTGAACTTCACCCAAACCCGCAGCATGTCACCGCAGTCGGCGTTTCCGACGGTCCCAATGGCATCTGCGCCCGTCATTTCACCCATGTTTTGCGGATTGGCCATCGCGGCATCGACCCGCTTTTGAAATTCGTCGTTCATTCTTGCGCCTCCAGTTTGTAGCGGGGAACGCGAGGGTCGACCTCTTGCGACCAAGCGTCGATCCCGCCGCGGAGAAATTTGGCGTTGGCAAAGCCATGGCCTGCAAAGTAAGCCGCTGCGTCGATACTGCTGGAGCCGGAGTGATCATAGAACACGAGCAGCCCTTGCTGCCCCTCTTTTCCCATGAGCCGTTGGATCAGGTCCTGATTGACGAACTCCGCTCCCTCCAGGTGGACGGCGTCCCATTCTTCGCGGGTGCGCAAGTCGAGCAGGCGAACGGCATCGCCGCGTGCGCGGCGGTCCGCCAGATCGCGCGCGGAGATCTCCAGTTGCCGATCGGTTTCCGCCGCCGCCTGAAGGTGGGCGATGACTTCGTCGACATTCAGGTTGCCATTCCGCGCGCAGAGTTGGCCCAGCGTTTCGTCCGGGGAAAATCCGCAGCTCGAGCAGCCGCCGATGTGGTATCGGCGGAACAGCGCCCGCCGCGCGCCTGGGCAGGCAGCGAGGATCTCGGCCATGGTCGAAGTCGTGTTCATGCGCCGAGCATCTTCACTACCCGGCGGAGCACGTCAATGAAGCGGTCAACTTCTTCGCGAGTATTGTAGAAATAAAAGCTCGCGCGCAAAGTGGCCGGGACGCCGAGTTTGGCCATCAGTGGCTGGTTGCAGTGGTGTCCCGCGCGGACGGCGATACCTCGTTGGTCAATCAGGGTGGCAACATCGAGTGCGTGGGCTTGTGGCAGAACGAAGCTGACCAGCCCGGCCCGCCCCGTTGGCGGTCCAAAGATCCGGATGCCGTTGAACTCGCGCAGGCGATCGGCGCAGTATTCCGCCAGGTCTTGGTCGTGGGCGAAGATGCGATCGCGGCCGATGGTGTCGAGGTAGTCGAGCGCGGCGTGCAGGCCCACTGCGCCCTCGATGTGGGGCGTGCCAGCTTCAAAGCGGTGCGGAGGGACATTGTAGGTCGTATGGAAATACTCGACCTTTGAGATCATCTCCCCGCCGCCTTGGTAGGGCGGCAGGTTTTCCAGCAATTCCTTCCGCCCATAGAGCACGCCAATGCCGGTCGGACCACAAATCTTGTGCCCGCTGAAGGCGAGAAAATCACAGCCCATCGCTTGGACGTCCAGGGGCAGGTGTCCTGCGCTTTGCGCGGCATCGACGACCGTGACGACTCCGTGCTGGCGCGCGCGAGCGCAGATCTCGGCAACCGGATTGACCACGGCCATCGAGTTGGAGATCTGCGTGAGCGAAAGGAGCCTGACACCTTGGGCCAACTGCTCGTCCAGGCGGGAGAGATCCAGAGCGCCGGTGTCGTCGAGGATTGGAATGTAGGCCAATCGGGCGCCGGTGCGTTGGGCTACCATCTGCCAGGGGACGAGATTGCTGTGATGTTCGAGTTCGGAAAGCAGAATGCAATCGCCGGGTTTCAGATGAGCCAGAGCCCAGGTGGCTGCGACGAGGTTGATTCCCTCGGTCGTGCCGCGGGTAAAGATAATTTCTTGCGGCGAGCGGGCGTGGAGAAATCTGGCTACCCGTTCGCGGGCCCCTTCGTAGGCGGTGGTCGCGCGATTGCTCAACTCGTGCACGCCGCGGTGGACATTCGCGTTGTCGCGCTCGTAGTAGCGAACGATGGCTTCGATGACGGCACGAGGCTTTTGGCTGCTGGCGGCACTGTCAAAATAGACGAGGGGATGGCCGTTAATCTCCTGGTCAAGGATCGGGAAGTCGCGGCGCAGGCTGGACCAATCTGGCGGGGGTTTGCTCACGGGGAGAAATGGCCGGGTGACGATGGAAACAATAACTGGCTGCGAGAGTCATTGCGGATCGCGAATGGCATGCTTTCGTGGTCGTTGCGCGCGCGTGGGTGCCGAGTATTCCGTGTATCACTCATCACAAGAGACCCAGCTGTAGTTTCGCTGCTTCGGTCATCATGCCTTGATTCCACTGGGGATCCCAGACGAGGTCCACATTGGCTTCATCGACTTCCTCAATGCAAAGCAACTTGTTCGACACATCTTGCTGCAGGACGGGGCCCATGCCGCAACCCGGGGCCGTCAGGGTCATCTTGACGTCGACCTTAAAGCGATCGGTGGCACCGGGGATGGGAGTGACATGGCAGTCATAGATCAAGCCCAGGTCGACGATGTTGACGGGAATCTCCGGATCGTAGCAGGTCTTCATCTGTGTCCACGCTTCGGCTTCGACCTGTTCCTGGGTTCGAGCCTGGCCCGCGGAGTTGACGGGCCTGACGTCGACGGGTTTGCCCAGCGCGTCAGCGTTCTGTCCGTCGATGCGGAACATGTTGCCGTTGACGACGACGGTGTAGGCTCCGCCGAGGGACTGGGTGATGTGAGCGGATTCGCCCTTGAGCAGAGTGACTTTGGTGCCGACAGGGACGACCGCGGCGTCGACATCGCGGGTCAGCGTAACAGTTTCGGGAGAGTGTGAGTGCATGGGTTGCGCGAGTTGAAATCGGTAAATATCCCCACCGGACGCATGGTCTTAAGGTTTCCGATGGCGCTGTTTAGTCTTTCGCCCGACGGTCTGGTTTCGAGAATGGTGCCGAGACTTCATCTGGTCTGCGAGGCCGATGGTTGAATCCTGCGGCTGCTGGCCAGAGTTCGAATCCGTTCGACCATTGCAAACAGGCCGTTTTTCCGCGTCGGACTGAGGTGCTGGTCGAGGCCGAGCTGGCTGAGAATTGCCTTGGCATCGGCGGAGAGAATCTCCTCGGCCGTATGTCCGCTGAAGATCAGCTGGAGGACGGCGATGAGCCCACGAACGATGAAGGCGTCGCTGTCCGCCCGGATGCGCAACGCTGCGGGGCGGTCCGGGTCGGGTTCCAACACCAACCATACCATGGCCTGACAGCCATGCACGCGGTTTTCCTCGCTCTTTTCGGCATCTGGCAAGCCGGGCAGCTTTTTGCCAAGGTCAATCAAGTAGCCATAACGCTCCTCCCAATCGCCAAGGAGATCGAAATTTGAGATGAGCTTTTCTAGGGTCATTCCAGGGCCACGCCTTCCAGCTGCTCCAGCCGATCCCACACCAGACCATCAAGTTCCTCGCGAATGGCGTCGTGTTTGACGCGGTCGATGATCTCGCCTGCAAAGGCGTGAATCAACATGCGCCTGGCCTTTTCTAGACCGATGCCGCGGCTGCGCAGGTAATAGATCGACGCTTCGTTGAGCTGGCCGATGGTCGCGCCGTGCGTGCATTTGACGTCATCGGCATAGATCTCGAGCTGCGGTTTGGTGTCGGCGCTGGCGTCGTCGGAAAGCAGTAGATTCTTGTTGGTCTGCTTGGCATCAGTCTTTTGGGCATCGGGCCGGACCAAAATGCGGCCGTGGAAAACACCCTTGGATTTGCCGGCCAGAATGCCGTTGAAGTACTCGTGGCTCGCGCAATTGGGCTTGGCATGGTCAACGACCATGTAGTGATCCGCGAGTTGGTCACCATTGGTCAGGTAGACTCCGTTTAGGATGGCCTCAATGCCTTCGCCGTCGAGCGTGGTGCCGAGGTGGTTGCGAGAAAGTTTGGCGCCGGTAACAATGGAATGGGTCGAGAAGTTGACCGCCCGCCCGAGATGGGAGTGGAGGGTGGCCAGATGGTATGCTTCCGCGCTTTCGTCCTGAAATTTGCAGTGCTCGACCTCGGCGTGGTCGGCGAGAACAAACTCAGTGACGGCGTTGGTCAGCGTGGTCGCGGCTTCACCGCCTTTGGCGAGGCTGACGTGGCTTTCGACAATGGTGGCTCGGGCGCCGCGCTCGGCGACGATCAGAGTTCTCGGGTGGTTGGCGGCGCCGTGTTCCTGGCCGGTGTTGATGAACAGCAGCTGAACGGGGGACTCAAGGGCAACGTCAGCCGGGACATGGATGAAACCGCCGTCGAGAAAGAAGGCGTTGTTCAGGGCGGCAAAGGGATTCTGCTCGATCCGCGCATGGCGGCCGAGATGTTTTTCCAAAAGCGCGGAATCCGTCGTCAGCGCGGTGGCAAGATTGACAACGCGAACACCGTCGGACCTTGCCGGGGCGTTGGAGAGACCCGAGGCGTAGTGGCCGTCCACGAACACCAGTCGGGGGCCGGTGAGGCGGGTGAACGGAAATCGGGTCAGAACTTCCGGGCTGATGTCCTGGGCGGGAGTAGCTGGCGCCAGTTTGGCCGGGAGTTTGGCGATCGGAGCCACATTGGTGAAGCGCCAGTCTTCCTGCTTTACGGTGGGGAAGCCCAATTCGGTGAAACGTGCGATCCCAGCTTTGCGCAAGCGAAGAACCCAGGCGAATTGCGGCGGTGCCTCGGCGGTGCCAATGGCGCCGGAGTGAACCAGGCGCTCGAACGCCTTGAGGTAAGAGTCGGTCTGACGCGCGGCAGGGGGAGTTTGGGTGGCGATCATGCGCGGCTCAGGCTTTGACGGTGTCGTGCTTGATAATCCAGTCGTAGCCCTTTTCCTCGAGCTGCAGAGCGAGGTCCTTGCCGCCGGACTTGACGATGCGTCCGTCCCACAAGACGTGAACGTGGTCGGGGACGATGTAGTTCAGGAGTCGTTGATAATGGGTGATGAGGAGTGTGGCGTTGGTTGGGCTTTTCAGTTTGTTGACCCCCTCGGAGACGATCTTTAGGGCGTCAATGTCCAGTCCGGAATCGGTTTCGTCGAGGATGGATAGGCGCGGCTCGAGCACGGCCATCTGGAAGATTTCATTCCGCTTCTTTTCCCCGCCGGAGAAGCCGACATTCACCGGGCGCTTCAGGAGATCCTCCTTGAGTTCGAGCAGTTTCATCTTCGATTTCACGAGGGTGAGAAACTCCATCGCGTCGAGCTCGGGCTGCCCCTTGTGTTTGCGGCATTCGTTGAGGGCGGCCCGAAGGAAGTAGGTGCTGTTCACACCCGGAATTTCGACCGGGTATTGGAAGGCGAGAAAGACGCCTTCCCGCGCGCGAACCTCCGGATCCATGTCGAGCAGATCCTTGCCTTCATAGATGACCTCGCCAGCGGTGACATCATAGTCGTCTCGGCCGGCCAGGATGGACGCGAGGGTGCTCTTTCCGGAGCCGTTTGGGCCCATGATGGCGTGGGTTTCGCCGGGATGGATGACCAGATTGATGCCCTTGAGGATTTTCTTTTCCTCCACACCGGCGTGGAGATTCTGGATGGCGAGAATGGGTTGGTTCATGGGAAAGAGGATTAGCCGACGCTGCCTTCGAGGCTGACGCCCAGAAGTTTTTGGGCCTCAACCGCGAACTCCATGGGGAGTTCACGAAAGACTTCCTTGCAGAAGCCGTTGACGATCATGTTTACGGCGTCCTGCGTGGCGATGCCGCGGGCATTGCAGTAGAAGATTTGATCTTCGCCGATTTTGGAAGTGGTGGCCTCGTGCTCCACTCGGCCGGTGCTGTTCTTGACTTCGATGTAGGGAAACGTGTGGGCTCCGCACTTGTCTCCCAGCAACAACGAGTCGCATTGGGAAAAGTTTCGTGCTCCAGCTGCGCTGCGTTTGATTTCGACCAGGCCGCGATACGCGTTTTGGCCATGCCCGGCCGAAATGCCTTTGGAGATGATCGTGCTGCGCGTGTTCTTGCCGATATGGATCATCTTCGTTCCAGTGTCGGCCTGCTGATAGTTGTTCGTCAGCGCGACGGAATAGAATTCGCCCACCGAGCCGTCCCCAAGAAGAATGCAGCTGGGATATTTCCAGGTGATGGAGGAGCCGGTCTCGACCTGGGTCCAGGAGATTTTGGATTTCCTGCCTTTGCAGATCCCTCGTTTGGTCACGAAATTGTAGATGCCGCCTTTGCCCTGTTTGTCGCCGGGGTACCAGTTTTGCACGGTGGAGTACTTGATTTCGGCGCCCTCCAAGGCAACCAGCTCGACCACTGCGGCGTGCAGTTGGTTTTCGTCGCGCATTGGGGCGGTGCATCCTTCGAGGTAGCTGACGGTGGCGCCCTCGTCGGCGATGAGCAGCGTGCGCTCAAACTGGCCGGTATTGGCGCTGTTGATGCGGAAGTAGGTGGACAACTCCATCGGGCAGCGCACTCCCTTGGGCACGTAGCAGAACGATCCGTCCGAAAACACGGCCGCGTTCAGGGCGGCGTAAAAATTGTCGGTGTGCGGCACAACGGAGCCCAGATACTTCTCCACCAAGTCGGGGTGTTTCTGAACGGCATCGGAAAAAGAGCAGAAGATGATGCCATGTTTGGCGAGTTCCGCCTGAAAAGTGGTGGCGACGGAGACACTGTCCACGACTGCATCCACGGCGACGCCGGTGAGACGCTTCTGTTCGTTGAGTGAAATGCCAAGTTTCTCAAAGGTCTTGAGCAACTCGGGATCGACTTCGTCGAGGCTGTTCAGCTGCTGGCGCTTCTTTGGGGCGGCGTAGTAAATGGAACTTTGAAAGTCGACCGGCGGATACTTGGCGAACTGCCACGTGGGCTCGGTCATCGTCAACCAGTGACGGTATGCCTTGAGCCGCCAGTTGAGCATGAACTCCGGTTCGCCCTTCTTTTTCGAGATGAGCCGGACGATATCCTCATCAAGACCGGGGGGGATGGTCTCGGTCTCGATATTCGAGGTGAAACCGTATTTGTATTCGCTGCTGACGAATTCCTGAATGGTATCGGTGGCCGTGCTCATCGGTTTCGTGGGATAGGGTTGGGCGAAAGTTGGGGGGTTATCCGGCGCGGTGCCTTGATGGGAGTCATCTTTTAGAACGGCTGACACAGTCGGGGCAAAGCCCGCGGATGGTGACTTCGTAGCGGAGGGCCTGAAATCCCTGGGGCATGGAAACCGGGGGGTCGTCTGAAATCGGTTTTGGGTCGCGATCGATGTCGTAGGCACCACCACACTGATCGCAGTAGAAGTGATGATGCGGCTGCATGTTTGAACAAAATCGAGTAGCCGAACGATCGTGATTGACCTGTCGAACCAGTCCGCAACTCACCAATGCGTCGAGGCAATTGTAGACCGTGGCCATCGAGATTTCGGGCATGCCTTTCTTGGCTCGGATGAAGACTTCCTCGGCCGTCGGGTGGTCCTTTTTTCCAAGGAGAACCTTATACACATGCTGCCGCTGAGGGGTGATACGCAGTCCGCCCTTGCCGAGCCGCTCATGCAGCCCGACAGCTTCCGGCTCGGATGCCAACGGCTTCTTCATTGCTGCTAGCCTAGGCTGCGAGTCGCGTCAGTCAAGATTTAGAATTATTCTAAATATGACGAGGGAACCTGCCTGGCCTTGAGACCGCGTGCGGCGCTGTCATGCCGAGGCTCCCCAGCTGCGGGCTCGAGGTTCTGCCACTTTCGTTTTGACAGGGCCGGGCCGGCTCTTAACCTCGGCAAAAATTCCTATGAGATTTGGCATCAACACGTTCTTGTTCACGTCGCCGTTCACCAATGACAGCACCAAGCTGTTCAAAACCTTCAAGAAGTGGGGGTTCAAGACGGTGGAAATTCCGGTTGAGGATCCGTCCCATATCGATCCGATTTATGTGAAGGAGGAGTTGGACAAGCACGGTTTGGTTTGTGGTTCGGTTTGCGCCTGCATGGGGCCCGGGCGGGATTTTCGAGGTTCGGCGGCGGATCAAGCGACCGCGATGACTTACTGCAAGACGTTGTTGGATCAAATGGTGTTGCTCGGGTGTCCGTCGCTGATCGGGCCGGTTTACTCCGTGGTGGGTCGGGCGGACGCCGAGGAGCCGTCGGCGCAGAAGACGCAGTGGTCGTTGGTGGTGAAGAATCTCAAGGTGCTGGCGAAGTATGCCGAGGTTCGCGGCCGGCAGATTTGTGTTGAGCCCCTCAATCGCTTTGAAACGGATTTTCTCAACACTTGCGATCAGGGCTTGAAGTTGATCCGGGACGTTGGCTCCAAGGCAGTCAAGCTGCACTTGGACACGTTCCACATGAACATTGAGGAAAAACAGCAAGCTGCCGCGATCATCAAGGCCGGTAAGTTGCTCGGGCACTTTCACGCCTGTGGCAGCGACCGTGGAACACCGGGCGGCGACCACATCGACTGGAAGCCCATTGCCAAAGCGTTGAAGCAGATTCGTTACGACGGCGATGTGGTGATCGAGTCATTCACGACGGACGTAAAGGTGATTGCCCGGGCGGCGGCGATTTGGCGGAAGATCGAACCGAAGCGGGATGACATTGCGGTAAAGGGTTTGGCTTTCCTGAAGAGAACGCTGCGCTGATCGGGCTGCGCGCGTTGTCGGCTACCCGTTGTCGGGTTGGTGCGCGGATTGCTCATCAGCGAAAGCTATGAGTCAGCGTATTTTGGTGGTCGACGATGAGCCGCAGATTCGAGAGCTTCTTTCGGTTTACCTGAGCCGGCAGGGCTTCCAGGTAATCGCGGCGGCGTCTTCGGAAGAAACCCTTGCCGCCTTGGACCAAACGCCGGTCGACATGGTCGTGCTGGACATTGGTTTGGCGGATGAAGATGGCCTCAAGTTGTTGGAGGCCATCAAGAAGGGCCGACCCCATTTAAGAGTCGTCATGCTGACCGGGATGGGCTTTGTCGAGGATTTGCTGCAGGAAGCCCATCAAAAAGGCGCAGATGGCTATGTGAGCAAGATTGTGCCGCTGGACGAGCTCTTAATGGCGATCAAACGGGGTTTCGCTTCCAGCCCCGCGTTTCAGAGCGTTTAGAGCGCTTGAACGAAGGAACTCGACCTCGGAGGTCGGCATAATCGGCCGGTCGGTTTGCGGCTGCACTAGGCAGTAGGTGCCGCGCAGGACGTACCGCGGTGAAGGTGCCGGCCTGCGGCCTCGCTGCAGTTTTACAGCGCTTCTTCGGTTTCGATGAAGCCCTGCAACTGGCGGATGCGGGTTGGGTGCCGCATCTTTCGCAAAGCCTTGGCCTCAATCTGGCGAATTCGTTCTCGGGTTACTTTGAACTGCTTGCCAACTTCTTCCAAGGTCCGCGAATAGCCATCCCCAAGCCCGAAACGTAGTTCCAAGACTTTACGTTCGCGCTCCGTCAGGCTGCCAAGAACGTCCTGCAACTTGTCCTTGAGCAGGCTATAGCTGGTCATGTCCGAGGGATTCTCGGCGGACTTATCTTCGATGAAATCACCGAAGTTGGTGTCTTCACTGTCGCCCACGGGGGACTGCAGGGAAATCGGCTGCTGCGCCATCTTCAGCACGGCTCGGACGCGCTCGACGGGCATCTGCATCTCGTCGGCGATTTCTTCGGGCGTGGCTTCGCGGCCGAAATCCTGGACCAGCTGCTTTTGCACCCGCATCAGCTTGTTGATCGTTTCGATCATGTGGACCGGGATGCGGATGGTCCGGGCTTGATCAGCGATCGAGCGGGTGATGGCTTGCCGAATCCACCAAGTGGCGTAGGTGGAGAACTTGTAACCGCGGCGGTACTCAAACTTTTCGACCGCTTTCATCAGGCCCATGTTGCCTTCCTGGATGAGGTCGAGGAAGGAGAGGCCGCGGTTGGTGTATTTCTTGGCGATGGAGATGACGAGACGCAGGTTTGCCTCCACCATTTCGGTCTTGGCTTGGAGCGCCTTGGCCGCGAAATGCTTCAGCTGATCGTAAGCTCGAAGATATTCGTCGAACGGCATCCGGACAAACTCTTCCAAGGCCTTAATCTTTCGTTGCTCGCCCAGAATGATTTGCTGGGTGTGGGCCGATTTCCGCAGTTCTTCGACTTCCTTGATGGTCCGGAGGCTGGATTGAATCTTGTCGTGGATATTTTCCGCGACCAGAGCCATTTCCTCGATCACCTTTTGCTTGAAGAAAAACTTCGGGAAACTGTCCTGCAGCTTCTTGTCGATCTTGCGAAACTCCAGAACAGCCTTTTCGCGCTTGGCCTTGTTCAGGCTGCCATTCTGTTCGGCGTACTTGTCGTCGACTTGCTGGTCGAGAATTCGGACCACTTTGACCAGTTTCCTGAGGTCCTTGAGGTGCTGCTCGCGGTTTTCGATCTTTTTGTCGACGATGACGCGGTCAAACCTCTCTTTGGGCGGCTCGGAAATCAGTTTTTCGGCGAGGGCGATGTGCTCTTTGCCCGAAAAGCCGAAGCTGTGAATGATGCGCTTCAGTTCGTTCTCGGCGGTTTCGATTCGCTTGGAGATCTCCACCTCCTGCTCGCGAGTGAGGAGGGGAACCTGCCCCATCTGTTTGAGGTACATCCGGACTGGATCGTCCAGGATGTCGAGGCGGCCTTTGTCCTCCTCTTCCTCGGGTTCTGGCTGCTTGACGCGATCGACCTCAGCTTGATCAACGATCTCAACCTCGAGATTTCGCAGCTTGATGTAGATCTCATCCAACTCCTCCGGGCTGACAATATTGTCCGGAAGGGCGTCGTTAATGTCGTTATAGGTGAGATAGCCCTGCTCTTGGGCGAGTCGAACCAGTTCCTTGACCTTTTCGGTCAAGTCGACGCCCGAGGAGCTCTTGAAGGAGCTGATGGCCTGTTGTTGAGCTGGGGTTAGCGGCTGGTCTGGTCCGCCGGTTGAATTCGGGCCAGAATTCGGACCATGCGCAGCAGGACCGTGAGAAGGCGCCGGTTTGTGACCGTTTTGGGCTGAAGTTGGAACCGGTGAAGCCGCGGCTTTTTTCACCGGCGGCCTGGATTTGGCTGCTGGCTGCTGCTTTTCGGGCTTCCGAGCTGCTTTACCAGCGGACCGTGCCTTCGGCTTGACCATAGATAGATGTTTTGATGCGCAAACAGAGCACTAATTCAAAAGAGCCGTGAAATATGGTGATCGCCTACCGGGGAGTCAAGCCCCTAAACCAGATCGGAAGCCGTGCGTAAATATCGCTAAATCGGAGGTTTGCGTCCGGCGGGTGTGGGCGGGATTGACGAGGCATGAGCCGCCGTGTAGAACCCGTCTCGCTCATGAAATCCGCCCGATACCAGCGTATTCTGCTCAAATTAAGTGGTGAGGCCCTCGGGGGGGAAGCCGGAGTGGGGATCTGCCCCGAAGCGGTCCACGATATGGCGCTGCAGATTCGTGAGGTGCGCCAAATCGGAGTGCAGGTGGTGGTGGTCATTGGGGGCGGGAACATCTTTCGGGGATTGGCCGGGAGCGAACGAGGTATCGAGAGGGCAGCCGCGGACTATATGGGAATGCTGGCGACGGTGATCAACGCCCTCGCCCTCCAGGACGCGCTGGAAAAAGTTGGCGTACCGACCCGGGTCCAAAGCGCCATCACCATGCATCAGGTCGCCGAACCGTTCATCAGGCGCCGTGCCGTCCGCCACCTGGAGAAAAAGCGCGTGGTCATTTTCGGAGGCGGAACGGGCAATCCCTATTTCTCGACGGACACCGCTGCTGCACTGCGTGCCAACGAAATAGGTGCCGAAGTCATTCTGAAAGCCACGAAAGTCGATGGCATCTACGATTCCGACCCCAAAAAAAATCCGAAGGCGAAGCGGTTCGCGCGCATCAGCTACCTGGAAGCCCTGCAGAAACAGCTGAAGGTGATGGATTCGACCGCGTTCTCGCTTTGCATGGACAACCAGATGCCCATCATCGTATTCGACTTCTTCCGCCCCCATAACCTCCGCCGGGTGGTGCTCGGGCAAAAGGTCGGGACGTTGGTCACGGACCAAGGTTGAAGCGGATTTGGGTCTCTTCGCGAGATCCGGGGCGCCGGATGGTCATTTCTTCCAATTGATATTGACCGTCCACCTTCCGAAAGCGTCCCACCAAAAACTCCTTCACGAGACGGTTGCCTGTGTCGTAAGCCTCCGCTTTGAGAATACCGTCCGTTTCGACATCTACCCATGAAACTACCCGGTGGTAAGTGCCGGCAGCCGCTGCTGGATTGATGCTTTCCAGAACCCGGCAGGCCCGTCCTCGGCGCATCTGGTGGGCCGTTTGGCGCTGCGTGGGCCACGCCAGGAAATCAAGTCCCAGGTCAATTCGCCAGAAATCCGAGCCTGCGAACGGCTGAAATAGGTCGGGCGCGTTGGGGATGGTGGAACTGGCGAGGGGCTTCCCGTTCAAGTCTTGGTATTGATTATCGCGACCCGGGGTATGAACGATGGTCAGACTGTCGACGGGCGGATTCGTTCCAGCGATGTAATGCACCAGCCAGTTCGTCGTCGTCACTTCGATTCGGGAACGAATGGGATATTGGTTGGTCCGGCCCGCCCGGGTGATCGTGATCCAGCCATCAAAGCTGATGCTCTTCTCTGGTCCGGACTTCCGCAAACGCTCCGCAATCTCCCGGCCAGCGCGGGCCGGATCCGGAATGGCCGACACGGCCCCGGCTTGGGCTTTAACCAGCGGC
The DNA here is from genome assembly GCA_044230345.1 of Limisphaerales bacterium. Classification (GTDB taxonomy): domain Bacteria; phylum Verrucomicrobiota; class Verrucomicrobiia; order Limisphaerales; family JADJPG01; genus JBGARF01. The sequence goes on along the minus strand of JBGARF010000033.1, from coordinate 29,081 downwards.
GGTTGGAGCAGCGCGCCCGCCAGCAGGTACCACGTCCAGTGCGAATAGCCTGTGAGGCGGTTTGTCACGGCTAGTGGGGTCGCAGCGCGACTTTGATCAACTCTGCGATGTGGCTCACGAAATGAACCTTCATCCGCCGGCGCACCTCATCAGGAATCTCCAGCCAGTCGTTGCGGTTTTGTTCCGGCAGAATGACGGTCTTCAAGCCCGAGCGGGCCGCAGCCAGCACTTTCTCCTTGATCCCTCCCACGCGAAGAATCCTTCCGCGCAAGCTGATCTCCCCTGTCATGGCGGCATCCGATCGAACCAGTCGTTGAATGAAGAGTGAAGCGAGGGCCACCACGATGGTGGAGCCGGCGCTGGGCCCGTCCTTGGGTGTCGCCCCGGCCGGCACGTGCACGTGGACGTCGAACTTGTCGAATTCGCTGAACTTGAGATTGAGGGTTGAAGCCTGGCTGCGCAGATAGCTGAGCGCGGTTTGAGCGCTCTCCTTCATCACGTCACCCAGCGAGCCGGTCAGCGTCAGGCGTCCTGCGCCGGGCATGCGGGTGGCTTCAATGAACAGGATTTCACCGCCGACCGGCGTCCACGCCAGACCCATGGCAATCCCGAACTCGGTGATTTTTTCCGCTGTATCGGACACGAATTTGGGTTGTCCGAGGTAATCGATCAGCGAACCGGGATTGATGGTGACCGGGCCGGCGCGGCCTTCGAAGGCGAGGATTTTTCGAACGGCCTTGCGGGTGAGGGTGCCGATCTCCCGCTCCAGTTGGCGAACGCCTGCTTCGTGCGTGTAATCGGTAACCAATCGGCGCAGAGTCGGATCGGGGAAGCGGACGCGTTTGCGAGGCAGTCCATGTTCCTCCAACTGGCGCGGGACGAGGTAGCGGCGGGCGATCTGCAGTTTTTCCGATACGGTGTAGCTCGGGAGACTGATCACCTCGAGGCGATCACGTAAGGCCGCCTGAATCGGGTCCAGCCAGTTGGCGGTGGTGATGAAAAGCACCTGGGAAAGGTCGAACGGCAGGTCCAGGTAATGATCCGTGAACGTGCTGTTCTGCTGTGGATCGAGGACCTCGAGCAGCGCGCTGGACGGGTCTCCGCGGAAATCCGACCCAATCTTGTCGATCTCGTCCAGGAGGATCACCGGATTGCGCGTTTCCAACCGACGCAAGGTCTGGATGATGCGCCCGGGCATGGCGCCGACGTAGGTTCGGCGATGTCCCCGAATCTCGGCTTCGTCCCGGATTCCCCCGAGCGCGATCCGTGCGAACTTGCGTCCCAAGGCGTCGGCGACGCTCTTCCCGAGGGAAGTTTTGCCGACGCCGGGTGGGCCCACCAAGCACAGGAGAGGACCTTTGAGATCTTTTTTCAGCTTGATGACGGCGATGAAGTCGAGGAGCCGTTCCTTAACCTTTTCGAGGCCGAAATGCTGTTCGTCGAGAATTCGGGCTGCTTCGTCGATCTCGATCGTGTCCGCTGTCGTCTGGTTCCAAGGCAGCGCCACCAGCCAATCCAGGTAGGTTCGGGCGATGGTGTATTCGGCGACGGCCGGGGACATTTGTCCGAGGCGTTCGAGTTCCTTGAACGCGGCCTTGCGGACTTCATCCGGAAGAGACTTCTTTTCGAACTGCTCGCGAAGATTGTTGATCTCGGTCGCGATTGGATCGGTTTCGCCGAGTTCCCGCTGGATGGCGCGAATTTGTTCGCGAAGGAAAAAGTCACGCTGGCTTTTCGCCATCGTGCTGGCGACATCGTTTTGGATTTTGGAAGTTAGCGTAGCGACTTCCAGTTCGCGGTTGAGCAGCGGTTGAAGTCGGTTGAGTCGCTCCTGGACCACCGATTGTTCCAGCAGGCGCTGACGCTCCTCCAGACTCAGATTCAGGTTGGCCGAGATGAGGTCGGTGAGGTTGCCGCTTGCCTCCGTGTTGAGCGCCGCGATCTTGACTTGGTCCGGCAGCGCCGGGTTTAGCTTGATGATCTCTTGGAACTGGCGGTGCGTGTTTCGGAGCAAGGCCGTAAACTCGACGGATTCCGCCGTAACGTCCTTGAGTGCCTCGATCCGCGCCTTGAGATAGGGACTGTGGGTCTCGTATTCCTTGATTCGAATTCGCCAGAGACCCTCGACCAACACCCGGACCGTATTGTCCGGAAACTTGAGCATTTTCAGGACGCGCGCGCCGCAGCCATACTCGAACAGGTCTTCCGGCAGTGGATTGTCAACTTCCGCCTTCTTTTGCAGCACCAGCCCCAACAGGCGATCACCTTCAACCACATCGTCGATGAGCCGGATGCTTTGCGCGGTGTCCACGAGAAGGGGCGCCACCATCCCTGGAAAAATGACAATGTCGGCCAGGCCAAGGATCGGCAGGACTTCCGGCAGCGCCTTGGGCGGCGGGCGGGCGGCGGGCAGATCACCCTGATCCTGGTCAGAAGCCGCTCCCAGGATGCGTATGAATTCCGTGTCCGAGCTCATCGTTCGGCACGTTTATCGGACGATCTCCGCGTGGTCACGAGGATTGGAAATAGAATATCTCAGCGATGGGTCCGTGGTTTAACGGATGTCCGAAACGGAAGCCGCCAGCGGACCCGAACTGACGGCCAGTGGAACGTCGACCCGGAGGAACCCGTTCTGATACACAGCGCGGGCCTGGCCCAAGTCGTAACCCTTGGGGACCTCCAGCACGCAGTCAAACGGTCCGTAGCGGATTTCCATCACAAGGAATTTGATGCCCGGCTGACGCGATGCGTCCGTGCGCTCGCCCTTAATGACCAGACGGCTTTTCTCAATGACAAGCTCCAAGCTGTCCTGTCGCATTCCGGCCAGTTCGACCTTGGCCACCAATCCCGATTTCGTCGTGTAGACATCGGTGTTCGGCACCCAGTGAGACGGACCGTCAGGGCCAGACCCACCACATTGGACCTGCAACGAAGAATTGACTTTGCACATGGCTAACCCCGCCAGCCTAAGGCTGTTCCGGGTGGCGCGCAAGGCCCGTTCTTGGCCGGGTCCGCGATCGGCGCGTTCGCCTGCGGGTAAGCCGATGTCTTACACTCCCGCGAGCGTCTCGAATTCGCGGGCGCGGCTGCGCACCGGAGGGGTCCATTCGACGGCCGATTCGACCGCGGTGCGCATGCGATCGAACCACCAACGAGCGCGGGTGGCCCGAAGCTGCCGGCGACGTGCGCTGGGGCGCAGGGTTTGAGCGGGGACAACGATTCCGAGTTGTTGCTGGGTCATGGTCGTTTTTAGTTTTGCTCGAGCATGACAGAGGGGGTTCGACAAATGCGGTCTGACCCATCGACCTTGGCAACCTTTTCCATGGCATCGCCAAGCTTGTCCAAATCAGTCGTTTCGCTTATTGTCCACGCGTGATTTTCCGCCCAGGTACCATCCGAGATATTTGCCTGCTCATGGCATGCCTATTTGCGCCGGCGGCGATGGCGGGGAAACCGGTTCGATTGCGCAGCGGCGAGGTGCAAACGCCGAGTCGAAGTCAGGCATACCCATACCCAAAGGGAGACTCACAGCCGGTCCATGGTTTGTATTTGGTCCAGTTCGAGACGGAGCTCGCGCCGGCGTGGAGGAACGAGCTGAGTGCGTTGGGCGTGCGTTTGCTTCAATACGTACCCGAAGACGCCTTTGTGGCCCGTCTCCAAGGCGCCGGGTCCGCTGATGTTCGGGCGCTGCCCTATGTCCGCTGGCTTGAACCGTACACGGCACTGCAGCGAGTCGACCCAAGATTGCGGGATCGCGAGGCGCCCCTCGTTGCGCTGGTGCTGGCTGAGGATGCGCCGATGGACGAAATCGAGCGGGTGCTCTTGATGTTTCGTGAGCGTCCGGTGCAGGAGCGCCATCGATTTGGGACCGTGGTTCGAGGCCCTCTGCGTCCCGGTCGGTTGTCGGAGGTGGCGGTGTCGCCGGCGGTGCTTTGGGTCGAAGCTTCAAATCCGATTAGACTCACGGACGAAAGCTCGGCGGCCGTAGTCGGGGGGCCTGCGACCAACCACATGACGTTCAGCCAACGGCTGGGCTTTGATGGCGCGGGGGTGACCGTTGCGGTTGCGGATAGTGGCTTGGACAATGGCCAGCTTTCGAACCGCACGGATTTGTTGGGGCGGACGAAGGCCGTGATGTTTTACGGCGGCTTGGAGAACGGCGCGGACGAGCATGGGCATGGAACGCATGTGGCGGGCATCGTTGCCGGTCGAGGCATAACCCTCGAGGGTGATGAGTTTGGTTACTATGGTTTGGGGGTTGCGCCCGGCGCTCAACTTGTGGTCCAGCGCATTTTCGACGCGAACGGGGATTTTCGTCTGGTTCCGCGAGAAACGTTGACCCGGGATGCGGTCCGGAACGGGGCGGTCATCGGAAATCACAGCTGGACGGTAGAGGCTCAGGGTCACTACGACGTTGGTGCGCAACAATTCGATGACCTGGTGCGCGACGCCGATTTCGATACGCCGGGGGATCAGCCCTATCTGATGGTCTTTGCCGCTGGCAACGCCGGTCCGGGCCCGCAGACGATTGGTAGTCCGGCGCTGGGCAAGAACGTGATTGCCGTGGGCGCTTCGCAGGGACCGCGTTCTGGTTTCCTGAGTTACGACGAGGGAGTGGGTGCCTTGGCGAGCCCGTCGAGCCGCGGGCCTTGCGACGACGGCCGGATCAAACCTGACCTCGTGGCGCCGGGGACCTGGATTGCTTCGCTGCTTTCGGTCTCGAGCCGCGTCGAGCATGCGTCCACTCGGATCAACAACGAGTTTGTCTTCATGAGCGGGACAAGTCAGGCCAGTCCGCATGTGGCCGGAGCGGCGGCGGTGTTCGTTCAGTATTACCGATCCAAGCACGACGGATTGACGCCGTCGCCCGCCTTGATCAAGGCGGCTCTCATCAATTCAGCCACTGATTTGAACGGCTCCTCCGCCGCCGCTCCGACACCGAACCAGGATGAAGGTTGGGGGCGGGCGGATGTGGCCCGTTTGGTTAGGCCCGATCGCGGCTTTGAGTTCGTCGACCAAACCGCGCCCTTGGCGACGGGGCAGGTCTATGAGCGTCCGGTGTTTGTGGCGGCGACGAATTGTCCCCTGAACATCTCGCTGGTTTATACCGATTATCCCGGATTTCCCGGGGCCTTGCCCGCCTTGGTCAATGATTTGGATCTTGAATTGGTCGCGCCGGACGGACGCGTATTTCGTGGCAATCAGTTCGTGCAAGGCCAGTCGACGCCCGGGGCCGTCGCGCGCGACTCGGTCAACAATGTGGAGGGGATCCGAATTCCGGTCCCGATGGCTGGTGAATATCACCTTCGTGTCCGGGCTCAGCGGGTCAGCCAGGACTCGCGCCAGGATACTCCGCCGGTGGATCAAGACTTTGCCCTCGTCATCAGTGGCGGGCTGCCGGGCTCCGGTGAAGGCATCGTGGTGGTCGATCGCCCCGCCTATCGCGCTCCCGATCGGATTCAAATCAAGCTGTTTGACAGCCAGCTGAGCGGACAGCCTTCAGTGCAGGTTACCGCTCGCAGCCGTTCTGAAACCAACGGGGAATCAATTTCTTTGGTGGCGGCGGGGACCGGCGGGACTTTTACCGGGTCGGTGGTTACGGCCACCGGGCCGGTGATGGCCGGTGATTCCATGCTTCAGGTTGCCCACAACGACTGGATTCGAGTTGAGAAATTCGAAGCGACCGTTCCCTTGATTGCCATCCGGACGGCCAGTGCCGTTGCCGACCTTCGGCCACCCGTGATCACTGCTGTGGGGCCAACGAACGCGCTCGGGCAGCAGTCAATCGCCTGGACCACGGATGAGGCGGCATCGTCGATCGTGCGATACGGACCTTCGGCGAACTCGCTCAATCTTGCCGTGACTAACGCCGTCCTTGCCCGCTCGCACTTGGTTGAATTGCCAGGCTTGGCTCCCGGCGTCCTCTACTATTTTGAGGTCGCCTCGGCTGATGCCGCGGGCAACTTGGCGGCGGCGGTCTCGCCGGGTTCGTTCACCGCGACGCGCACCGCCACGGTATTGCTGGTCGACGCCTATGAGCCGAGTCCGCCGGAGCCGGTGATCCCGATATCGAGTTACACTGATTCTTTGGCCCAAATTGGAATGACCTTCGATGTCTGGAGCCAGGCTGATTTGCAGACGTTGCCGGAACTGGACGCCTTGCGGCGATATCCGGTGGTCATCTGGAGGATCAACGACAGCCCGAGTCGGCCCAATGACGCGATCCCAGCTTCGCAGCAGGAGGCGATCGAGCAATATCTCAACGCCGGCGGCTCATTCTTTCTTGCCTCCATGAACGTGCTGAGCCGTCTGCTGCGTCAGAACGCCGGCGCGTTCGTCACCAACGTGCTTCATGTTCAGCGTTTCACGTTGAACGCGAGTGCCTTCAGTCATTGCCAGAATTGCGATGAGGATTTTCGCGTTCCTCGCGCGCTGGGCGTTTCCAGCGATCCGTTCAGCCAGGGGCTTGATCTGGTCCTGAACTACAGCGACTACCCGGTGAACGGTCAAATGGGGCCGGATTATGGTGACACGTTTAGGCCGATGACCAACGCGAGGCCATTCATGGTGGAATCTGCCTCAGGAAAAGCCTGCGGCGTGCGTTGTCCCCAGTCTGGCGATGCGGGTCCCGGGCGGGTGGTTTTCCTCTCCATGCCGTTCGATGCAATTTCCGACAATGGCGACCTGCCCAATGGCCGGACGGATGTCCTTCGGCGGGTCATGCGCTTTCTTGCGCCGGGCGTGGGTGGAGTAGGCACTCTGGCGATGGGGCGAGGCGCCTATGCGCTGCCCGACATCGTTTCGGTCGAGTTGTCCGATTCGGATCTTGAAGGTCTCGGCACCGTTGCGATTGCAGCAAGTTCGGACACTGCGCCCGGACCGATGGTTGTGCCTTTGTCAGAAACCGCCCGCCCGGGGGTCTTTCGCGGCTCGTTTTCGCTGTCGACGACGCCAATCTCAGGGACGCTTCAAGCCGGTCACGGCGATCGGGTCCGGATTACCTACCACGACGCCTCGCGCGCGACGGATCTGGAGGCTTCGGCCTTGGTTGACGCGGCTCCGGCCGTGATTTCGGATCTCGTCGTGCGGTCGGGTTACTTTGATGTGTCTGTCAGTTGGACCACGAGCGAACCGACGGACGCCCTCATTCAATTTGGCGAATCCGCGTTTCTTGATCGAACAATCCATCGGGCCGAGCTGCAGACCAGCCATACGCTCCGGTTAATCGGGTTGATCCCCGGGCGTCCATATTTTTTCAAGATCTCGGTGCGGGATGAAGCCGGCAATCTGACCGTCTCCGACAATGATGGTGAGTTTCACTCGTGTGTGACTCGGGAGGCACTGCGACCTTCTCCAACCCTTTTCGACAACCTCGACGATGCGGCCGCGTCTGATCGTTGGACGGTGCTCGCCTCAGAGGACAGTCAGGCGCAGTGGGGGTTGGGTTCTCCCAATGACGGACATACGGCCATGCCCTACTCGGGCGCCAATGCTTGGGCCAGCAATCTTTATGGTGATCCGGCCGACATCATCGATACGTATCTGATCAGTCCCGGAATCGACCTGACGGCAGCTAACGTTGCCGAGTTGAAGTTCCAGCAGAACTACAAATTTCTCGATCTTACCGGCTTCGATTATGTGCGGGAGGGGCGCTTGCTCATCTCGACCAATGTCATGCGGGACCCGGTGGTCCTGGCGGCCTACACCGCCTCAACCTTCGACTGGACGGAGGAAACCATCGACTTGACGCCCTATGCAGGCACAACGGTCTTTTTGATCTGGCACCATCAGATGCGCTCGGCTGCGCTTGTCCCGCCTGAACAACGCTCGGGCTGGGCCATTGATGATGTTCGCGTGACGGCTCGTAATATCCCGGCCGGTTGCGTCCTGGTGACCAACAACCTTTCCCAAGGGCGCTTCTCGTTGCGGCGAGGTGCCCTGCTTCGGACGGGGCAGGGGTTCAGTCAGATTTTTACCAACCTGCCGCCAGGCGACTACGAGGTGAAATTCGAACCGGTCCCGTACTTTGTTACCCCGGACTCCTCCACCAATGCCGTGGTTGCGGGCCGGACCAACCGGATTGAGGGCGTCTACGCCCTGCTCGACGTGAACACCAACGGGATGTCTGACGCCTGGGAAGTGGCGCGATTCGGTTCCCTCTCGCCGGATCGTAACCGACTGACAGACACCGACGGTGACGGTTTCACTGACCTGGCGGAGTTCACCGCGGGAACCGATCCCAAGCACCCGAATTCGGTTCTGGCGATTGCGAATCCCGTGCTCCTCAGTGGTCCCTTGCTGCGGTTTCAATGGCCGAGCGCCCCGGGCCGGTCCTATCAGCTTCAAGGCTGGGATGGTGTCCACGACTGGATTCCAATGTCCTCGTGGATCCGCGCTTCCAGTGATACGGCGACAGTGATCATCCCGCCTCCAGTTGTGGGCGATCCGCACATGTTTCGGGTCGAGGTCCAGCCATAACGGTCGCCGTCGGTCGAGCAGGTTTGCTGCGGGCGGCTGCCACTTTGTCTTTGCCGATCCGCTGAATTCCCCGGCTGCGTTTGCCTGCGATCGCTTCGCCTCCCCTCGCCTCGGCAGCGCCGGAGCGATACCTCCCTCGGACCACGTCCCTGAAGTCAGGCTCAAAAGCAAACGCGCGCCGTAAAAACGGCGCGCGTGCGAGGTGATTAAGATTTTCCGGCGTGCGTCAGCTCGACAGCGCGCCCTCGGCCGACTTGGTCTGTTTGAAGGTCAGCTTGTCATTTTCAACCGTGACCTGAATTGGGTCGCCTTCGTGGAGGTTGCCCTTGAGGATTTCCTCGGCCAGCGGGTCCTCCAGATGACGCTCGACGGCGCGGCGCATCGGCCGGGCGCCGTATTGCGGATCGAAGCCCTTCTCGACCAGGTAATCCTTCGCCTTGTCATCGAGGATCAGTTTCAGGTTCTTGCTCTTCAGCCGTTCCATGACCTTGTGGACTTCCAGTTCAAGGATCTCGATCAGGTCGGGCTTGGTCAACGAGCGGAAGACGATGACGTCGTCCAGACGGTTGAGGAATTCCGGACGGAAGGCGCGCTTGGCCTCGTCCATGATCTTCTCACGCATCTTGTCGTAGTTTGCCCCGTCGTTGACCGGGCCAAATCCCATCGTCGTGCCTTTGCGAATGGTCTCGGCGCCGACATTGGAGGTGAGGAGGATGATCGTGTTCCGGAAGTTGACCACGCGACCGATGTTGTCGGTGAGTTTTCCCTCCTCCAGAATCTGGAGCAGCATGTTCATCACGTCCGGATGCGCCTTCTCGATCTCGTCGAACAGGACGACGGAGTAGGGTTTCCGCCGGACCTGCTCGGTCAGCTGACCGCCTTCCTCGTAACCGACGTAGCCCGGAGGAGAGCCGACCATGCGCGAGGCGTTGTGGCGCTCCATGTATTCGGACATGTCGAGCTGGATTAGCGCCTTCGCGTCGCCGAACATCGATTCGGCGAGAGACTTGGCCAAAAGCGTCTTGCCGACGCCAGTGGGCCCGAGCAGGGCGAAGCAGCCGATGGGACGCTTCGGATCCTTCAAGTCTGCGCGGGAGCGTCGGAGCGCCTTGCAGAGCGCGGTCACGGCTTCCTTCTGGCCGACGACGACCTTGGACATGTCGATTTCCATCGCGAGCAGGCGCTGGGATTCGCCTTGTTCCATCCGCTTGAGCGGGATGCCGGTCCACTTCGAGACGACATGCAGAATGTCTTCCTCGTCAACCTTGACCCGTTTTTCTTCGCGGTTGGATTTCCAGGAGGCGAGGATGGAATCCATCTTTTCCTTCGCCTGCTTTTCCTTGTCGCGCATGGACGCGGCGCCCTCGAAGTCCTGCTCCTTGATGGCTTTTTCCTTCTGGGTTTTGATCGTTTCGATCTCGGCCTCAATGTCTTTCAACTCGGGCGGCCGGGTCATGGCCCCGATGCGGGCACGGGAGCCAGCCTCGTCCATCAGGTCAATCGCCTTGTCCGGCAGGTAGCGATCGGTGATGTAGCGGTCGGAGTATTTGACGGCAGCTTCAACCGCCGGATCCGTGATCTCGGCCTTGTGATGCTCCTCATATTTCGGGCGAAGGCCCTTGAGGATCTGGATGGCTTCTTCGACGGACGGCGCCTCGACCTTGACGCTTTGGAAACGTCGCTCGAGGGCGGCATCTTTCTCGATGTATTTCCGATACTCGTTCAGCGTCGTGGCGCCGATGCACTGCATCTCGCCGCGGCTGAGGGCAGGCTTGATGATGTTGGAAGCGTCCATCGTCCCTTCGGCCGAGCCTGCGCCAACAATCGTGTGCAGCTCGTCGATGAAAAGGATGATGTTCTTGGCGCGTCGGATTTCGTCCATCACGGCCTTGATGCGTTCCTCAAACTGGCCGCGGTATTTGGTGCCGGCCACCATGAGGGCGAGGTCGAGGGTGATGACCCGCTTTTCGCGGAGCAATTCCGGGACGTTGCCTTTGCTGATTTCCTGGGCCAGGCCTTCGACGATGGCCGTCTTGCCCACGCCGGCTTCGCCGAGCAGGACCGGGTTGTTTTTCGTTCGGCGGCAGAGGATTTGAATGACGCGTTCGATTTCGTTTTTCCGGCCGATGACGGGGTCCATCTCGCCTTTTCGGGCGATTTCGGTCAGGTCGCGGCCGAAGGCCTTGAGCGCGGGCGTTTTTACCTCGCCCTTCTTTTCGGGTGCCTTCTCAGGATTCTCGGGCACCGCCGGTTCTTCCTGGGCGTTGAAGTTGGGGTCGAGCTCCTTGAGGATCTCCTGACGCGTCTGCTCAATGTCGACGTCCAGGTTCTTCAAGACGCGGGCGGCGACGCCGTCGCCTTCGCGCAGGAGGCCGAGGAGGATGTGCTCGGTTCCGACGTAGGTGTGGGTCAACGCGCGGGCTTCTTTGGCGGCGAGGGCGAGGACCTTCTTGACTCGAGGCGTGTAGGGAATGTTCCCGATCATTTTTTGATCGGGACCGGTCCCCACCTGTTTCTCGACTTCCATCCGGACCGTCTCGAGATCGAGACCCATTTTTTGGAGCACGTTGACGGCCACTCCCTGGCCGAGCTTGATGAGGCCGAGCAGCAGGTGCTCGGTCCCGACAAAATTGTGATTGAACCGGTCGGCCTCTTTTCGCGCCAGGGCGAGCACCTGCTGGGCTCGTGGCGTGAAATTGTTCATGGCTTCATCGCTCATATGGATGTAATAGATGCACCTAGAGTTAGCTTTGTCCAGCGTTCCGATTCAGGGCCGTTCGGCGGCCGGTGCTGGTTGTCCGGCGGCTGGCGGCCGTCCCGTTCATTATCGTATGGTTGCCGCGGGAGCTTAGCGGGAATCTTCAGGGCGGGTCCGGCCGGGCCTGAGGCGGAATATCTCGGAATCAGGTGGAAACGATGGCGGGCCTTGAATTTCCTGATCGTCCGGTAGGTAGCCGTATGCTACGGTCCCGCCGGCTGCCTTCGAAAGCGGGGCGGCGGATATGGCGCAACCTGATTCAAATGCCGCTCCCCGGCCCGGAGGGCATACCTTTGCCACCACGCGTTGGAGCGTGGTCCTGGCGGCTGGCCAGTCCGACGACAGCCAAAGGACTGCAGCCCTGCAGAAGCTCTGCCAGGCTTATTGGTATCCCCTTTACGGCTATATTCGGTGGCGCGGGCACGGGCCGGAGGACGCCCAAGATTTGACCCAGGAATTTTTCCTGAAGTTAATCGAGAAGAATTGGCTGGCGAACGTGGCGCCTGAAGGAGCGCGCTTTCGCTCGTTCCTGTTGACGATGCTGAAGGGTTTTCTCGCCAATGCCCACGATCGGGCGCAGGCGGCCAAACGTGGAGGTGGCAAGACCCTCGTGCCGCTGGATTCAGAACGGGCGGAGGACCGTCTGGCCCAAGAGCCGGCCACGCAGGAAACGCCGGAGTCCCTTTTTGAGCGGCGTTGGGCCCTGGCCGTGCTTGAGGAAGCCCTGCAGCGTTTGCGCGAAGCTGCCGTGGCCGCCAACAAGACGCACCATTTCGAAGTGCTGAATCCATTTCTCTCGCGGGAGCCGGACGATGGCGACTACGCCGCCGCCGGAGCCGCCCTCAACCTCAGCTCCGAGGCGGTGGCGGTGGCGGTCTACCGCTTGCGCCAGCGTTATCGGGAGATGCTCCGGGCCACGGTGGCTGACACGCTCGCGGATCCGGGGCAGGTCGATGACGAGATGAAACACGTATTTGCCGCGCTGGCGGGGTAGCCATCCTGCGGGTGAGGGCGAGCGATCGTCCGCGGGCTTGCGGTCTCAGTGGGACGCGGGTAACGGGACCTGCACGGGGTGCATGAGGTAGCCCAGGAGATCCCGAATGTGCTCGTCGGGCCACGCATCGAACAGGCCTTCCGGCATGAGGGAGAGTTCGGAAGGTCGTGCCTCTTCGATGTCCGTGTTCTCCAGCGTTACAGTGTTGTTCATCAGCTTCAGCGTGAGAGTGCGCGTCGTTCGAGCCTGAACCAATCCGTTGAACACGCGTTCATCCTTCAGGGTGACAATGGTCACCTTGAAATCTGCGGACACGACCGCGCTCGGGTCGACAATGTTTTCGAGCAGGTAATCGAGGTTGTCCCGTCCGGCGCCGGTAAGGTCAGGCCCGATGTCTCCGCCTTGCCCGTAGAGCCGATGGCAGGCGGCGCAGGCCGTGTTGAACAGCGCACGCCCGTGCCCCATGTCGGCCTTCGCCAAGACGGCTGGGCTCAGTTTCCGCCGAAGGTTTTCGATGCGCTCCCGCTTTTCCGGACCGGATTCTTGAATCTCACCCCACGCCTTCGCGAGCTGTTGGCGCAGCGCCGGCTGACTGAAGCTTCGGATCTGGCGGGCGAGAAAGGGAGTGAGATCCTCCCGCGGAATCCGTCCTTCCGCCATTTCCTCAAGCAGCGCCGCGGCGAAGGTGGGTCGGGATGCGAGAGTCTCCAACAACGCCGGTCGTTCGCTCGGATGAAAGCTCCGATAACTCTGCGCGAGGGCTTCGCCCAGCGCGGGATCGTTGTATGCCGCCAAACCGCGCACGGCCGTGGTGTTGAGGAAGCGGACTTTTAACAGCTGTTCGCAAAGCCTTCGCGCCTCCGGCGCCCGCGCATCAATGATCGCCTGCAGCGCAACGCGCCGCGCCTCCAGATCAGCGGTCGAGTCCAACGCGATTCGGCGCAGCTCGTCGAGCGCCCGTCCGTCGCCAAACAACACGCTCAGTTCCCGCGCCATGGCTTTCGCCGCCAGGTTGGTGCCGGCGGCTAACTGCGAGGACCACTCCGGCCAGACGGCCGGGGCGGTCGCCTTGCGCCACCCGTTGAATCCCTCGGCCAGCCCGGTCAGGAGTGCGCCCTGATCGGCGTCGGGTCGGTTGCCGGCGGCCGACAGGAGCCGGTTCAAAGGCCCGGGATTCTTTTCGTTCTCTTCCGTCAGACGCCTGGCCGTCCAGCGCAGAATTCGGGGCATCCGGGATGATGCTCCCAACCCGGCCAAGGCGGCGGGATCCGTCTCGGCCACGGGAATCAGTCCGAACCAAATCAGCGCAGGCAGATTGTGATCGTCCGCATCCTCCGCATGAGACACCAGCCCTGCGGCGAGCTTCGGGCGCAGAGAAACAGGCAGGCGCTGAAGCGTGGAGGCAAGGACAAGTCGGACCAAAGCCGAGGGATCTTTCCCGGCAAGTGTCACCAATGGTTCGAAAGTCGCCGGGTCAGGATGGGTCGTCGAATCGCCCGCCGGCCGGCGGCTTATCACATCGTCGATCGGCCACGCATCGGTGAGCAGGCGGATCCCCCAGGCCCGGACGTGTTCGTTTGAGCTTTGCAATTGCGCGCGTAGGTATGCCGGGTCGACCTGCCCGATGGCGTTCAGGGCCCAGAGATAACGCAGCCTCAGCTCGACCGACGACGCTCGGTCGCAGCGTTCGCGCAACAGTTGGCCGGCGGTGCTCATGCTCTCGCCCCGATAAAGTTTCGCCTGTAACTGTTGTTGTGCCTGTCGTGCCACCCACGCATTCGTGTCCGCCAATGCGTCGACGAGAGCCGTGACAACCGGCGTGGACGCGAGGGCCGGGCGAACGCGCGGAACGCCGTGTGCGACTTTGTAGATGCGCCCAGATGTGCGGTGGACGCCCGTCGATTCGTGGCACTCGCCCGTGTCGCTCCAGTCGAGCAGATACACGCCTCCGTCGGGTCCCGTGCTGATTTCCATCCCCCGAAACCAGGGGTCGCCGGATTGCAGGATGTCGCCTTGATGTCGGCCCACGTAGCCGCTGCCGCTTCGCTCCAGCCGTTCCACATTCGCTCGCCGCCCATGCAGGTTCAGGGTCAACAGCCGTCCGCGGTAGTCGGCCGGCCAGTTGTCACCCTGATAAATCGTCATCCCCACATGGGCATGGCCACCGCCGTAAGCGTCGGCCTGGCCATCGCGGGAGTTCATCCAGCCGCGGCCGGTATCGAAATGCCAATGGTCCGCATGATGGTCGATGGCCTCGTAGACCCGCGGGTTTGGATCGATCGTATGCGGGCGGACAAAATGCATGCCTGGCAGCAGGTGCCAGAGATGCCCGTTGACGGTGTTGATGTAGAACAGTTCGCCGTGCTCGTTCCAGTCGTGTCCCCAGGGATTGGTCGTTCCGTGCGACAAGGCTTCGAAAACCTGGCGCCCAGGATGATATCGCCACATCCCGCCACGCAGGGGCACGCGTGCGGCCGCCGCCGCTCCCGGCCGGCCAACTTCGCCCGGGCTGGACGCTCCGCATCGACCGTAGAGCCATCCGTCCGGCCCCCAACGCAGACCGTTGGCGAAGGTGTGATGGCTCTCCGCAGCCACCGTGAATCCGTCGAGCACGACGGTCGGGGCGCCGTCCGGTCGATCGTCGCCGTCGCGATCCGGGACAAACAAGAGCTGAGGCGGGCAGAGCATCCACACCCCGCCCAGGCCCACCTCGACGCTGGTCAACATCTGCACTTCGTCCGTGAACACCGTGCGCCGGTCCTGCCGCCCGTCGTGGTCGGTGTCCTCAAAAATAATCACTCGATCGCGGAGGGCGCGTTCGAACTTCTTCGCTCGCTCCGCGTAGGTATAGTTCTCCGCCACCCAAAGTCGCCCTCGCGCATCCCAAGCCAGGGCGATCGGATTCTGAACGTCGGGCTCGGCGGCAAAGACCGACGCCTTGAATCCTTCTGGCAGCTGAATTCTCCGGACGGCTTCAGCGGCGGAAGGAGGGGCGGCGGTCGAATCTGGCTCGCTGTTGTAAGGCGCAGGAAAATTGGTGCTGACCAGATTGGTGTGAGCCCGGGCGGTGATGGCGGGCAGCAGGACGATGCAGACGCAGACACTGATCGAAATCGCCAGATGCATGGGGCGATGCTGGTCAACGCGGGCTGTTTTTGACAGACGAATCATGGATGATTCAACGCACGGGTGTGATTACTTCAACGTGGGTGAAGGCAGGGCAGACGTTCCGCCAGAGTGCGGACGCTATGCACCGGGTGGCCGTGCCGTGCCGGGCTTAATCTGGAGCGCCGCGTCACCTCTTGGGTGCCCCATCCAAAGCGGTGCTGCGCCCCGCACTCCACGACGCTGGCGCGACCGCCTGGCGCCCGCAGACATGCGGAGCGTCATGGAGTGCGGCGGGCACCGCCGCTTTGGCTTTGAATCCATCGCAAACCACGCTCGGCGCCTCACCCGGGTTTAATTACACCCTCAACGCACCCGCGTGCACATGCATTCTTGCCTGTCGATGCCTTCCTCTGACACGGTCTTGCCGTCCGGACTGACGGAGTCGCCCGTGGGATTGCGGCTGGCGTGCGGTTCTCGGACTGCGTCAATGCCAAGCCAGACTTTCCAACTCAGAACGGTCACGCGATTGCTCGCGGATGGAGTTGAATTGGTCGAGGCGATTGGCGTGCCGGAAGTCTCGGCGGTCGACGATGCCGAACGAAAGAGTCGAGCCACCCTCCTCGCCAAGGCCGGTGTCATCCTGGCCGACGCCGCGTTGGCTCCAGTCGTGGGGCTTCACGCTCGGCAGAGCCTGGAAGGATTGAGGGAGCCGAACGGGCCGGCGAAGGAAGCCGGGCTGGAGTTGGGCGTGGTGGAGGTTGCCTTTGCGCCGCCGCGTTCCACGCCCGACTGGCAGCAGCCGGTGACCGTTCCCGTTCATTATGTCCGGTGGCTCGAGGGGGACCTGCATCACGCGTTCATTCCGGTTCTGAGCGTGCGCGTCTTCGCTTCCCGCGCCGAATTGTTGCCGCGGCGCATTGAGGAACACGTTCGGCTGGTGCTTTCCACCCGCCGCAAGCGCATCAACCTCGCCACGCTGGAGGAACTCAGTCGCGTGCGGGAATTGCGGCTGGGAGAGTTGTCAGTGACGGTCCAGCGCAAAACCCCGCTGCAGGTGCGGATGGAGGAAGAGCCGGCCGAAGAAAAACCGTCGATCCTGGCCAGCCTTGCGGAGGAATTGCCGCCCCTGATTTACGTCGCCAAGTCCGCGGTGCCCTCGGGCCCAAAGCCGCCCGGTCGCCCGGGCATGTCGAAGTCGACGGAGACTCCGGCGGCGTATGAGGTCGAGTCGGAGTTGGCGGCGCTGGCGGAAGCCCTGGCCGGACCGCATCGGCGCAGCCTGCTGCTGGTGGGTCCGCCAGGCAGCGGCAAGACCGCTCTGGTACGGGAATTGGCGCGACGCCGGCACGAGTTTGGTTTTGGTCAAACGCCGTTTTGGACGACTTCGGCCGCGCGGCTGATGACCGGCCCAATGGGGTTCGGCATGTGGCAGGAGCGCTGTCAGGCGCTGTGTCGGGAGGTGTCAAAGGCGCAGGGCGTTCTGCATCTCGGCAATCTGGCGGATCTGCTGGAGGTGGGCAAAGCCTCCCGCACCGAGTTGAGTGTCGGCGGCTTCCTGCGTTCGTGGATCGCGCGCGGCGACGTATTGGCGATCGCTGAATGCCATCCCGATCAGCTCGGGACGATCGAGCGCAGCGATCCTCATTTGCTCGGCGCCTTTCAACCCGTGCCCATGGCTGAGCGAACGGTCGAACAGACGCAGCGCATTCTGGAACGCGCCTGCGCGGACGCGCCAGGCCGGACCGATACCCAGCCGGTGTCGACCACGGCTGCCCTGCAGCGACTGCAGCGTTTGCATCGTCGTTATGCCACCTATTCCGCCAATCCCGGCCGCCCGCTGCGTTTCCTGAAAAATCTGCTGGCCGACCGATTTCCGGACAAGGCCCTCACCGAGGCGCAGGTGATCCAGGCGTTCTCGCGTGAGACCGGCCTCCCGTCGGTGTTGCTCGACGATGATGTCGCGCTGGATTTGGAGCAAACCCGTGAATGGTTCGCCCGCCGGGTCATTGGGCAGCCGGAAGCGCTCGATCACGTGGTCGATTTGCTGGCCACCGCGAAGGCGGCGCTGGGCCGTCCGCGCAAGCCGCTGGCGTCGCTGCTGTTTATTGGTCCAACGGGCACGGGCAAGACGGAGATGGCCAAGGCGCTGGCTGAGTTTTTGTTTGGCGACGTGGGGCGACTGGTGCGTTTTGATCTGAATGAGTTTGGCGATCCAGTGTCGGTGCAGCGCCTGCTGGGCGGACCGATGGCAGGACAGGCGGAAGGGCTGTTGACCGCGCGGGTGCGCGAAGAGCCGTTCAGCGTGATCTTGCTCGATGAGTTCGAGAAGGCTGATCCGGCCTTTTTCGATCTCCTGTTGCAGGTGCTCGGTGACGGGCGTTTGACCGACGCCGCCGGACGCGTGGCGGACTTCTGCAACAGCGTCATCATCATGACCTCGAATCTTGGTGCGCAGGCCTTCCAGCGGGGCGCGTCGGGGTTTCGGGTGGGCGAACCGGATGCCTGCGAAGCGGGCGGACATTTTGCCGAGGCGGTCCGGAAATTCCTGCGGCCGGAGATTTACAACCGGCTGGATGCGATCGTGCCGTTTCGCGGGTTGACCCGTGAAATTGTTCTGGCCATTGCACGGGGGCAGCTGGAACGCGTGCGGCAGCGGGATGGCCTGCGCTTGCGCGACGTGGAATGCACGTTCCATCCGGAGGTGGCCGACTGGTTGGCCCGGCGCGGCTACGAACCACGGTATGGAGCGCGCCCCTTGAAGCGCGCGATCGAACAGGACGTGATGGTGCCGTTGGCCGAGGCACTGAACCAGTATGTGGTCGAGACCCCGCTGCAAGCGGATCTGTCGGTGGCGGCCGGCCGGCTGCGGATCGAAGTTCGGGCCCGCCCTGAAACGGCGAACGATTCAAACCCTGCGGCCGGGCTGCGGCGGGATGGACAGGATCGGAAGAGCGACCTGGGTTTGGTGGAGGAAATCGTGGACTTACGCCGAAGGGTTGGGCGGCTGCGGCGCTGTCCGACGGTGGGAAAACTGGAAGACGACTTGATGCTGTTGGTATCCCTCCAACGTCGGGCTGCGGCCGGGCGGTTGAAGATCCCGGCATTGCAGGCGCGGCTGAGCCGTTTGAACGAGCTGCGTTCCGGATTGGCTGACCTGGCGGCGCTGACGGCCGCGGCGGCCGCGTTGGAGACGGAGGCGCTAAGCACCCTTTACCGAAGGGAACAGCCGGAGCCTGCCTTGCTGGCGCCGGAGTTGGACCGCATCGACCGTGAACGTCGTCAGCTGATTCGGCGCGTGTTCCGGCTGAGCCGGGAAACGCCGGATGAGGTGACGCTGGCGTTCGTGGGCGAGCCGCACGAGGCGACGCTCGAGTTCGCGTTTCTTTATCATCAGATTGCGCTGCGCCACGGAAAGGTGGAGGCGCTGGACTATTTTCTGGTGCCGCCGGGCGTTCGGTCTGAGGCCAAGGGTTTTCGGCGGGAGTCCGCGCTGAAGCCGGAACAGTTTTTCGCCAAACCTCCGGACCGGGTCATCGGAGTGATCTTGCGCGTGCGCGGAGAACTTGTGCAGCCGCGGCTGGCCTCCGAGGCGGGCTGGCACGTGGTCGAGGAACGAAAGAAGGATCGGTCGTGCTGGGTGGAACAGGTGATGGTTCCGTGGGCGGAATACGCGCCCCCGCCAGGCATCGATCGCCCGGGTGCCATCAAAGCCCGCGGCATCGCCGTCGTCCGCACTTATCAGATGTCTGAGTCCGCGCTCTTCGACGATGTCCTCGGCGCCCGCGACTGGCTGGGCATGTCCCTGGAGGTGCGGCTGGAACAACTGATCGAAGAACGGCTGCTGGCGGCCATGGAAGCGATGGTTGGGGAAGGGGAGGCGCGGTCGTGATCTTTTCCATTCCCGTTTATGTCGAAGAAATGGCCGGACCGGGCGGTGTCCGACGGTTCATGGCCCGGCCGTTGTTTGCGCCGGGCCCGGTGCAATACGGGGAAAAGCTGACGCGAGCCTTAACGCGGCTTGGCAACGATCTGCGCCAGATACTCAAGGATCTCGGCGACAGTCCCCGGCATGATGCTCTGGCCGAGTGGACATTTCATCCGCTGCTGGAAGAGCGCACGCTGGCCCTCCGGATCGAGGTCGAGTCCGACCAGCGCCTGCGGAACTTCTGTTTGGTCGGCTATGCCGCCCTCGATCGCCAGATTTGGTTTTGCCCGCGCGTGCGGGATTTCTGGTTCGAAGTCCGGCCCGGGCAGGATTTGGCGGAGCGGGCAACGGCTGCGTTGACGCGACATTTTCGCGAGCAGGCGAAGGAGGGTTTGGTGGACCTGGATGAACCTGCGCTCCCAGGCAAGGCGCGTCTGACGGTGCTTGAGATCGAGTTGCACCCGGCCGCCTTGAGCCGGCAAAAAAAGCCATCCGGACGCGCGGCGATCTTTGGCGGAGAGTCCAAGCTGGACGGCGAACATGAGCTGCGCCGGACCGGTCGGCCCTTGCATTCGATGTATCCGGACGATCTAGAACGTGCCGTGGGCCGCGACCGTGAAATCG
This sequence comes from Limisphaerales bacterium, assembly GCA_044230345.1. Classification (GTDB taxonomy): domain Bacteria; phylum Verrucomicrobiota; class Verrucomicrobiia; order Limisphaerales; family JADJPG01; genus JBGARF01. Next base: position 9,194 of record JBGARF010000033.1, on the reverse strand, counting down.
ACGAGTTGGCGAAGTTGTTTGCAGCGTCGGAACGTCGGCCACTCCTGCTGGTGGGCCCGCGTCGAGTGGGGAAGACCGCCTTGCTGCACGAACTGGTTTGGCGGATGCAGGATCGAAAGAAGGAACGTTACGGTGGCCGACGCGAGGTCTGGCTCCTGTCCCCGATGCGTTTGATCAGCAGCATGAGCATCCTGGGCCAATGGGAAAACCGTGTGCTGGCCATCCTGGATCACGCCCGCACCAAGGATTTGGTCCTGTATTTCGATGATTTACCCGGATTGTTTGCGGCCGGGGTCAGCAGCGCGTCGGATCTCACCGTGGCGCACGTGCTGAAGCCCGCCCTCGAACGGCGCGAGGTGCGCATCGTGGCCGAGATCACACCCGAAGCGTGGCGCGTGCTGCGCGAGCGCGATCGCGCCTTCGCTGACCTGTTTCAGGTCATGCCTATCGGTGAACCTTCAGAGCCGGAGACGATGCGCATCTTGATTGAGGTGGGACGCCAGCTGGAGGAAGCGCAGAACTGTCGCCTCGACCTGGAGGTGATTCCCACGGCTTACGAGTTGCATCGCCGCTACGCCGGAGACGCGGCGTTTCCCGGCAAGGCGGCGGGTTTTCTGCGGCGGCTGGCGGCGCGGGCGGCAAGTGGTTCGATCGATCGTGACGCCACCCTGGCTGAGTTTCGCGAACAAAGCGGATTGCAGCTGGCGCTGCTGGACGATCGCGCGCCCATGCCCCGGGCCGGGTTGATCGATCGGTTGCGGCAAAGGGTCGTCGGCCAGGATCAGGTGTTGGCTGCGTTCGCTGACATTCTGGTGGCGTTGAAGGCGCGGCTGAACGATCCGCGCCGGCCGCTCGGAACCTTGTTGCTGCTGGGGCCCACGGGCGTGGGCAAAACCCAATCAGCCAAGGCGCTGGCCGAATTGCTGTTTGGCAGCGCGGAGCGCCTCGTGCGCCTCGACATGAACGAGTATGTCGACGGCTCGACGGCGGCGCGCCTGACGGGAACACCGCGCGACCCGGAAGGACTACTGACGTCCGCCATCCGGCGCCAGCCCTTCAGCGTCGTGTTGTTCGATGAGATTGAGAAAGCTGCGCCGGAAGTGTTCGACCTTTTGCTGGCGGTGTTGGACGAGGGGCGGCTGACCGACGCCCTGGGGCGCGTGGCGGACTTCACCCAATCCGTAATCTTGTTGACGTCGAATCTGGGTGTGCAAGAGGCCCGCTCGAGCCTGGGCTTTGCGACGGGTGGCGGCGATCGGGAGGCGGATGACCGCATTTATGTCAGCGCGGCCGAGAAGTTCTTTCGGCCGGAGTTCTTCAATCGGCTCGATCGCGTCGTTCCGTTTCGGGCGTTGACGCCGACGCATCTTGAGGGCATCGCGCGTCAATTGCTGGACGGTGTCCTGGCCCGGGACGGCCTGCGTCGGAGGAGTTCCTGGTTGAACGTGACCCCGAAAGCGATGGCGCGGCTGGTGGCGCTGGGATATCACCCCCAGTTGGGGGCTCGGGCTTTGAAGCGGGTGGTGGAACGCGAGGTGGCCCAGCCCGTGGCTGAGCGACTGGCCGCGCTCGCGCCCGGTGTCTCGCTGATTATCACGCTGGAGGTGGATGGTGCGGAGTTTCGCCTCCGGACACGAGAGCTCGCGCCGCTTCCCCGCACCGAAACGTGGACCGATGCGGTGGTTGCCAAACGATCTCCCGCCCGGCAGTCCGCGTGGATCGATCAGGTTTTGGACGGGGCTGAACGGGTGCTGCAACGAGTCGAGGCCAGCCTCGAATTGATGGCTCCAGCCGGGCGCGTGCAGATGGCGACGCTGACGCCGGAGCAGGCACGGTATTTCTTCTGTCGCGAACAGATCCAAAAAGTGGAGCAGCTGATGCAGGCTGCGGAACACCGCCAGTCACCTTCCCGCGGGCGGGCAATGGTGACCAAGTTACCCACGGCGAAGTCGGGTAAAGTCGTGGTCCGCCGCCACCACTTCACGGGCAACCCCGGGCTTCACCGTCAACGCGGCATCATCGCAATCCGGGACGCCGCGTCCGAATTGGAGCCGGATGAGTCGACGTTGATAGACCTGCCTGACTCTCCGCTGACGGCGTTGTTGCGCGAGCTCGCCTTGTTGGAAGCGATGGTGACCGGGCCAGGTCAGGAGCAGGTTCGTCTGCTCGTTTTTCAGGCCGTGGCTCCGGATGATGCGGGGGTGGTGTACCGACTGGCGAAGTTTCACGCGGACTGTCTGCGCCAGGCGTGGGGCGTGAGCGCGACGCTCCTGCTCCCGCAACCGACCAATTCCGAACTGTTGCTGAGTAAGATCGCCCAGCAGGCAACCAGTCGGATGCAGGCGTGTCTTCTGCAAGGCCCGGACCTGGACCGTCTGTTGTCCGCCGCCACGACGGTTCTGGTCGAACGTCCCGCTGGATCGACTGGTCTGGTGATGATCCAGCCCATCGCGTTGGAAAATGAAGCGGAGGCGCGCTCGTTGGTTGCTCGTCTCACCAAGCAGGTTGCGGGGTTTGAGGCGGAACGATTCGGCCCGGTGCAGTACCGGATTTCCGTCGACGGCACGTTGGAGGATGTGCGGACGGGGCTGTCGCTTCCGGGCGACGCGGTGTCGTCGGACTTCCGCGCGTTGTGGCTTGCCGGCCTGCCGCTGCCGGCCGAGCTTCAGCCCATCATGGGGCACTAAGTCGCATGGCGATTCGAAGATTTCCCATCCTGACGTGGAGCTTGCCCGACGGCGGCGCAGCGGCGGTCTTGGCCGGTGATCTGGAGCCGGCGGCGGCATCCGGTTCGACCGAGGCTGATGCGTTGCGCCAGCTCAAGGAATTGATCGAATGGCGATTTGAACACGAGCCTTGGAACGCCGATGCGGATTTGCTCGAGCCGAAGCTGCTCGAGGTGAAGGTCGAGGTGCGCCCGCGCTATGCCTCCTTGCGCCGCGTGGTTCCGTGCCCGGAAACACTCTGGCTGCGGGTGCCCTGTGTGGTCGGACGGCAGGAAAGCGGGATTGGCTTCTGTGCGGCGCCGCATCTGCAGGTCCAGTTCAACTTCAACGAAGCTGCGGCCTTAAAAGATTTGGTCGCGCATTATGTCAACGAAGCGCTGCAAGGATTGGCGCCCGCGGAACTGCTGATGCGCCGGCCCCCGGAGGGCTGTCGCCTCGGTGAACTGGCGGTGCGTCAGCCCGGCGAGCGGCTTCGAGCTGTCCCGGCCGCAGAGCGGCGCGAACTTCAGGTCCTGTTCAAGGTGGCGGATCCGTTGCTCCTCGATCAGGGCCGCAAGCGCAGCGTGTCCGCCGCCTACGGTCGTGACCCAATTGTCCGGGCGCTGCTGGAAAAGCTCGCCTCGCAGAAGGCCAACGTGCTGCTCGTGGGCGAACCCGGCGTGGGCAAGTCAACCGTGTTGTTCGAAGCGGTCAAGACCCTGGCCCGCCGGCCGGCGGCGAACGCCGGCCCGGAGAATCGATCGTCGAAGACCGACGACGAATCGACGGCGGACCTGCGTCGGTATCGCTACTGGCGGACCAGTGCGAGTCGGTTGATCGCGGGCATGCGCTATCTCGGAGAATGGGAGGAGCGCTGCGAGGAATTTGTCGGGCAGCTTCGGGCCATCGAAGGGGTCTTTTGTGCGGAGAATTTGCTCGAGCTCCTCTCCGTGGGCGGGCAGGGGCCGGGCGACAGCGTGGGGGCATTTCTGCTTCCGTTTTTGCAGCGAGGTGAACTGCGTCTGGTGGCCGAATGCACGCCGGACGAGGTGGAGGCATGCCGACGCCTGTTGCCCGGATTGCTGGAGATGTTTCAGATTGTGACCGTGGCGCCTTTCGACGATGCCGAAGCGATGCGAGTGCTGGGGCAGATCGCCGATTCCCTGGCGGCCGGGACCAAGATTGCAATGGAGCCCGGCGCGGTGGCTACGGTGCATCGCCTGTTTCGTCGGTTCCAACCGTATGCCGCGTTGCCCGGGCCCGCGGCGGGTTTCGTGCGGCAGCTGTGCACCGCGCGGCTGCGGGAGGCCGCGTCGTCGCACGTCGTCCGCTGCGCGGAGGTCGTGACAACCTTCGCGCGAAAGACAGGATTGCCTGAGCTTTTTCTGCGCGATGAACTGCCGCTGGTGGCGGACGCATTACGAGCGACGTTTGCTGAGCGGATCATTGGGCAGCCGGAGGCCACGGCGACGGCAGCGCGGCTGATGGCGACCATCAAGGCGGGTCTGACCGATCCCGGGCGGCCGCCGGGTGTGTTGTTGTTCTGTGGCCCGACCGGCGTGGGCAAGACGGCCCTGGCCCGCCTGTTGGCCGATCAATGCTTTGGGGCTGGAACTGATGCCGGGGCGCGGGCGGTTTCCGGGGGCGGGTCGGTGCCTGGGTCCGCCGCCGGCACTGATCGCCTCGTGCGCCTCGACATGAGCGAGTATGCCGGCTGGGGCGCGGCGCAACGATTTCTGCAGGACCCCCAGGGCCGGCCTGCGCCGTGGATCGAGCGCGTTCGCCGACAGCCGTTCTGTGTGGTGTTGTTCGATGAGATTGAAAAGGCGGCGCCGGAGGTGTTCGACGTGCTGCTCTCGTTGCTGGATGAAGGCCGACTGACCGACCGTTTCGGTCGCGTGACCTGGTTCCGAAGTGCCATCGTAATTCTGACTTCAAACCTCGGCGCCAGCACGACAGACCCCGCCGGCTTCGCGCCCGTGGCGGAGTTGGGACATGCCTCCGCCGTGGCGAAGTTCTTTCGTCCGGAGTTTTTCAATCGCCTGGACTCGGTGGTGACGTTCAAGCCGCTGGAACGAGGCGAAGTGCGACGCATTGCCGGGAAGGAGCTGTCGGACTTGGCGGCGCGCGAGGGATTGGCGGCGGCCGGCTTGCAATTGCAATGGAGCGAGCGCCTGGTGGACGCCGTGGCGACGGCCGGCTACGACCAGCGGCTCGGAGCGCGCCCCTTGCAGCGCGCATTGGAACGGCTGGTGGTGACGCCTCTGGCCCGCTGGCGGATGGCGCATCCGGCGGTGGCGAAGGCTGTCCTTCACCTGGATTGGATCGACCATCGGCTGACGGTGAAGGTGACCAGAACCAACTGAATCGTTCCGGCTAAGCGAACGGCGACGCCTGAACCAACTTGAGGCTAGTGCACGCCGGCTTGCAGGGCACTGATCGTGACCCACACCTTTTTGAAGATGGGATCCTTGCGGAGGAAGACCAGATCCGGATCCCGGAGCATCCACTTGAAATCGCTAAATCCCTTGCTGATCGCGCGGGTCAGGATTTCGACGGCGCGCTCCACATTGCGGGTCAGCGAATAGCTGCAGGCGAGATTGTAGAGAACCTCCGGGCTTTCCGGATGCAGCTGCGCCAGCTGTTCGTCGGCATGCAGGCCATCCTGAAACCGGCTGCGTCGTGAGTAATCCTCCGACAGAACCCGCCACGCTTCGCCATAGCAGGCATCGCGCTGGATGAGTCCTTCCATGAAGGTGATTTCGAGATCGAGATCCCGCTGTTCCTTGCGGGTGAGCTTTCGCTTGGTCGCGCTCTTGTTCAACATACCCGGATTGCACGGTTGTACCGGCCGCGATGGAAGGGTCCGCACTTCCGCTCTCGGCCAGCTCGGTCCACCGAACCCGAATCCGTCTCCCGTGGGCGACGAACCCGCGCTCGTAGTATTTTCATCGGCGGCAGAAGGGAACCGCTTTAGGCTTTCGCCATGGCAATGACCTGCTTTGTCACCGGCGCTTCCGGATTTATCGGCGCCAATCTCGTCCATGAATTGGCCGCCCGCGGTCACCATGTGCGCGCGTTGCTTCGCCCGGGTGCGGATATCCGCGGCCTCGCGGGGTCGGCCTACGAACGCATCGAAGGAGACGTGGCCCAACCAGAGCTGCTCGAGCGCGCCATGCGGGGCTGCGATTGGTGCTTCCACGTCGCCGCCAGTTATCATCTGTGGCTGCCCGACTACGCGCCCATGTACGCCGCCAATGTGGAAGGCACGCGCAACGTTCTGACCGCCGCCAGCCGCGCCGGCGTCGGCCGAATCGTCTACACCAGCACCGTCGGGTGCATCGGCTTGCCCAAGGCTGTCCACGGCGTGGTGGTGCCGACAAATGAGGACACGCCCGTGTCAGAAGCCCAGATGAGCAATCACTACAAGCGCTCCAAGTGGCGCGCGGAGATCGTCGCCCGCGAGCTGGCCGCAGCTGGACTTCCCATCGTGATCGTGAATCCCAGCGCTCCCGTTGGCCCGCGCGACGTCAAACCCACGCCCACCGGCCAGGTGATCGTCGACTTTCTCAACCGCGCCATGCCGGCCTACCTCGACACCGGCTTGAATTGGGTGCATGTCCGGGACGTGGCGCTTGGTCACATCCTGGCCGCTGAGAAGGGGCGATTGGGCGAGCGCTACATCCTCGGGCACGTCGATGGTAATTGGACCATGCGCCGGGCGTTCGAGGTGCTGCAGGAGGTGACGGGTGTGCCCGCTCCGCGAGCGCGCATCCCGTATTTTGTGGCCTGGACGGCGGCACAGGTGGATGAACGCATCTCGGCCTTCACCGGCCGGCCGCCCAAGGCCCCCATCGCCGGCGTCCGCATGGCCCGCTACAAAATGTTCTTCGACCCTTCCAAAGCCGTGCGGGAACTTGGCCTGCCGCAGACGCCCCCCCGTCAGGCCCTCGCCGACGCCGTGGAGTGGTTTCGCCGCAATGGCCAGGTCCGGGGGAATTGAATCGCGGCCAGACAACGAAAAAGCCCGCGGCACAGGCCGCGGGCGGATGAAGGAAAGATGGCCGGCTCGGTCGCCAGGCGCCTGCCGTGTTGCGCGCCTTAGTAGTGCGCGATGTAGACGTAGACGGTCACGGTATTGTCGGTGGCGGCGGCGCTATACATGCAGCGACCCGTCGTGTCCGCGCTCGTCCCCGTGTTGGTATCGCCGTCCAGCACCTTGTTTAGTTCGATGGCGTCGTTGATGTTCACGCCCGGGATGAAGGCGGAGACAATCGTTTGCGACGTGGTGAAATCGGCCGTGGAGGTGTCGCGGTCCAGATTGTAGTTCGATCCACCGACGGTCGCGGTCGGTGCGGTCACGGTGGAAGAAGACGCAGCGGTCAGCGTGCGCACGTGCGTGCGACCGGTGAGCGCTGATTCGTCGAAGGTTTGCGTCCCGATCGAACAGCCGAAAAGTTTTTCCGTGAAGCCGCCGGAGACGAGGTCGGCGTCGAACCGGCCGGTGGCGACCGCGGCGTTGGTGGATCCCGTGCCAGCGCGGGCCGGCAGCGTGCCGTTCTTCACCACGTAGTCAGTCGTTGCAGTCTTGAGGCTGCCCAGGGATTGGGCGGTGCCGTTGACCTTTCCGCGCGCGATGACGCTAATCACGCGGGGCGTGAGCACGGCGGCAAGGATGGCGATGACCGCGACCACGCCAATGATTTCAATAAGTGTGAATCCTGCACCCCGGCGCGCCTGGATGTTTGTTTTCATGTTTATCTGAATTTTCCGTTACCGACAATTCCTGCCGCGAGCTCCAGCTCGCCCGGCGGCACGAATGCAGCCGTCCGAAGGCACCATGCTCCGGTAACAGTGTGTTCGGCAGGTGAGGAATTTCCTTTAGAATTTTTTTCCAGGTTTTCCGCCGGGCGGATTTCGTGAAGCGGGAAAGGGTTGGGCGTCGCTGAGCGCGGCGACGATACACAAACGGTCAGTCGTCCTTGAACCGACGAAGGCTCCCCCTCACCCGACCCCGCTTCGTCGGAGGCAGAGGGATGTTCGTCGAGTCCCTTCACGCTGACTCACCCGGAGCATCGGGAATCTGACATTGATTATTGGTCATTGGGAATCGACCCGTATCGGTTGTCGCCCCGCAATCGCCAATAACCATTTCTCAATTCGAAATTCAAAATGAGCTTCATGGGAAGCCACCCGTTCTTTTTTTTTTGACCTGCTCACCAGACATGAACCGGCGGACTGCTCCACCTCACCCGGTTCCGAGCTCGCTCGGGCGAGCTCGGAACCTGCCCTCTCCCCCGCAGGGCGGCGGAGAGGGTAACGCGGTTGGCGGCTTACGAGATAGGCCGCCAAATCTCCGCGTCGCGAGCCTTCGTGTCGATCGTTCGGTTCATGGGGTAGCTCCGTGTTCCGCCAAATCGCAAATCTGAAATCGAAAATGGGCAGGTTCGTGGGAAGCACCCGTTCTTTTTTAACCCGCTCAAGGAACACGAACCGGGCACTTCAGGTAGGGCGGGCGCTCCGCCGCCCGCCGCCGAACACGGGTTGCGAACTTTTTTCGTGGTCGTGCTCGGAGAACGGTGAAGTTAACCGCAACGGCGGCGCGCTGCGGAGAGCGCGCCCTACCTTGAAAGGCCGGGGGTGCGTTGGCGAACTGCAGTCCGGGCGAGCTGCATTCGGTCAATCAGAAAGGACCACGTTCCAGTCAGTATTGCTTGGACTGAGCGAACGAAGGCGTTTCTGCAACTGTTGGCTACGACAAAGCCGGCATGCACCCGCACGAAGTCAGATGCAGTGCGTACTCAGTGCGTGCTGGTTGCAGCGGGCCGGCCTAGAACGAAAGCGCCAGCGAATCGAGCTTCGCCTGCACCTGCTTGGAGACGTTGGTGAACAGCATGGAAACGATGAAACCCGCATGGCGACTGCCGCTGCAGGCGACAACAACTCCCGTCATCGTCAGCTTTTTCTTCGCCTGCGGCGTCTCCATGGTCACCGTCATCTCGGTCCAGACCGGGATCGCGCTGTCGCTTCTAAATTCAATCCCGTTCTTGCTCAGGCGCAGGGCGCCCGCCGGCAAATCCAGGCGTGTCGTTCGGGTCTGCACTGAGACGGGCTCAAGCAGGCCAGGGTTAGAAATTTTTCGCGCGCTCATAGAAAGAAACGTGAGGAGCCTAGCACAGGGTTTTCCGGAATCAAACAGGGATTCTGGAATGATTTTTTGGGCCACCCCACACCCAGAAGACATGAACCCGGGCTGCCCGGATGACGCTCGACTCGACGTCGCCCAAAACTTCTTCGCAAACTTCGTCGGCGGCCGGCCGGTGCACTACCCTCACTCTCATCGGTGCATCTTGAAGTTGTTGGATCGGAGCGCGGGCCTATGGCCCGCAGCGGGTGGAATCGGCCTTGCGCGCTCGAACCTTCGGGCGTCGTCGCCGGCCCAAGCCGCTGCGGGCGGAAAGCCCGCGGTCCGGCCAAGTATGAACTCTT
>JBGARF010000054.1:0-31626 GCA_044230345.1 Limisphaerales bacterium | reverse complement strand
AAAAAAAAACGGCGACCTGTTCCCAGGTCGCCGTCGTGAAAACTTCTGTTTCCGAGGACGCTTACAGGCCCTTCTGGATCATGAATTTGAGCAGGTCGCCAACGCGATTGCTATAGCCCCATTCATTGTCATACCAGCTCACCAGCTTGAAAAAGCGGTTGTTGAGCTCGATGCCAGAACCAGCGTCATAGATGGACGAGGCCTTGTCGTGAATGAAATCAGTGCTGACGACTTCGTCCGTGGTGAAGTCGAGGATGCCCTTGAGATAGGTCTCGCTGGCCTTCTTCATCGCCGCCGTAATTTCAGCGTAGCTCGTGGGCTTGACGGTGCGGACCGTGAGATCAACGACGGAGACAGTCGGTGTCGGCACACGAAACGCCATGCCGGTGAGCTTGCCTTTGACTTCGGGGCAAACCAAGCCGACGGCCCGGGCGGCGCCGGTGGTCGACGGGATCAGATTGAGCGCCGCCGTGCGGCCGCCCTTCCAGTCCTTCTTGCTCGGGCCGTCCACCGTCTTTTGAGTTGCGGTATAGGAGTGCACCGTGGTCATCAAACCTTCCTCGATGCCAAATCCTTCCTTCAACAGGACATGCACCAGCGGGGCCAGGCAGTTGGTGGTGCAGCTGGCGTTCGAGATGATGTGATGGTTCTTGGGGTCGTATTTGTCGTGGTTCACGCCCATCACCACGGTGATGTCCTCGCCCTTGCCCGGGGCGGAGATGATCACTTTTTTCGCGCCGGCCACGAGATGGCCCTTGGCCTTTTCCGCTTCCGTGAAGAGACCGGTCGATTCGATGACGACATCGACGCCGAGCGCTTTCCACGGGAGTTCGGCCGGGCTCTTGGCGGAGACGACCTTAATCTCGGCGCCGTTGACGATCAGAACGTCGTCTTCAAGTTTGTCGGCCGCGGATTTCTTCGAGCTGACCGTTCCTGCGAAGCGGCCTTGGGTGGAATCGTATTTGAGCAGGTAAGCGAGGTTGTCGGCGGGCACAATATCGCCGACCGCCACAACCACCACGTCCTTGCCGACCAGTCCCTGTTCGACCATCGCGCGAAAAACCAAGCGACCGATGCGTCCGAACCCGTTGATTGCGACTTTCACTGCCATAGCTCGTTAATTTCTAGTTCAAATGTCCAAGTAACCGAAAGTTAGGGGCGGCATGGTAATGGCGAGCCCCTCACCGTCAACGATCATTTCCAATCTTCACCGACGATCCACCCACCGGCCCAGCGTGGGACCCGGCAAAAGCCAGCCGGCCCAGCAGATTTCGTCGAGTCCTCGAACCGGACTCAAACCGGATGGATCAGTCGGCGGGCATTTACGATCCTCTTCCATCCTCCTGTTCCTGAGGAACATCAATTCAGGCAGCGCCATCGCTTCTAATCATCTTTACCATGAAAATTAATACGTATACGGGCTTCTTGACTTCGTGCGGACTAAAGGCTCAAGTATGCGCAGTTCTACGAAACAAAATTTCGGGCCGAACTTTAAATTGTTCTTTAACGGCTCAACCAAGTTTCGAGCTCAGTGCAATACAGCTGAACTCGAATATTCCACGTAGACCTACGTTTGTATTGAATTCGAAATTCCCCGGGCCGCCGTGTCATCCCCTGACTAAGCGGCCCGGTTTTTTTACTTAAACGGACCGCGGCCCACAACTTCCACATCTTCCCTTGCTCTTGCGCTCAATGTTGCTCTTGCTCTCAAACCCCATTTGAGGCCCCAAGCAGCAGACCATGCCCCAACATTGACTCCGAGCTTGCTCCAGACTCAGGAAAATAAACGGGGCGAGCAAGAGCAAGAGCAAGAGCAAGAGCAAGAGCAAGAGCGGGAGCAGGAGCGGGAGCGGGAGGGGGAGGCGGGCATAGGGCTGGGGGGATTGTCTTTTGAATTCCGCGGTTTTGCTGCCGTCCTATACGGCCCATGCAACTCAGTTTTCGACGGTTCGGGGTCACCCAGCGGGCGGGTCTAGTTCTAGTGATTCTCGCAGGCACACTCGCCGCGCAGGCGGACTCGGACTATTTCCCAGCCGCGGATCGCGACGGCGGGTGGCGAACCGCGACGAATCCAGTCCAGGCGAGAACCAACGCCCATCTCGACCCGGCCCGCCTCGAACAAGCCTGGGAGTTCACCCAACGCTGCACGCAGAACGGCGGTCTCCTCGTGGTTCGACACGGTTGGCTCGCCTTCGAACGTTACTTCGGACGCGCCAGCCGCCTGGCCAACCCAGATATGGCGTCCACCGGCAAGGCCTACACCAGCATCGCCTGCGGCATCATGCTTCAGGAATTTCGAGAACGCATCCCCGACGGCCTGAACACGCGCGTCTTCACCCAGAAATTTTTGCCCGAAGCTTTTGACCCCGGCGGTCAACTCAACGATCCGCGCCGGGCCGACATCACGCTCGGCCAGCTCCTCTGCATGAGCGGCGGCTACACCGGAGAAGGCGGGGCGCCCGTCGCCGTGGTCATGGGGAAAGCGTTCCCGCTCAAAGCCGTTCCCGGACAGAACATCCGCGACCTCGATCAATCGTCGCTCAAGTGCGCCATGTGGACGAATGCCGGCGCCGGCTATTCCTATTCATCGCCTGAACCGCACATCGCGTCGATGGTTCTGCGGCGAATCACCGGCCTGGATTTGAAGGACTACATCGACCAACGGCTGGCCAAACCGATGGGCTGGGGGTCCTGGGGCTACTGCCTCCATCGCGGCGGCTTCACCATGCCCCACGCCAACGGCGCCGGCAGTATCGCGGTTCACGCCACCGACGCGCTTCGCTTCGGCTATTGCCTCCTGCGGAACGGACGCTGGGCTGATCGCCAGCTCGTCCCCGCCGACTACCTCGCGCTCTGCAACCAGATGTCGCCGCACAACCCGCACGCTCCCTACACCCTGATGTTCGAGCACAACTCCGACGGTCACGTCGCTGGCGCGCCGCGCGACGCCTATTGGAAGTCGGGCGCCGGCGGCTTCGCGCTCATCGTGGTGCCCTCGCTTGATTTGGTGATCTACAAACTGGGCGGCAACAACGGCCAATACGATCCCACCTTGACCGGCTTGCCGCAGCCCGAACCAGACCACTCCCGCGACGACTGGAAACCCATCCCGCGCACGCCGTTCAACGAAGGAAGCCTGGGCGGCGATGACGGCATTCGCCGCGTGCTCGAAATGGTCTCCGCTGCCGCCTTGCCATGAAGAGATTTTTGATTGGCGATTGGCGATTGGCGATTGGCTGGCGGCGCGCGGCCGTTCCGGGTTTGCGGGGGAATCTGGCGTTAATCCTCATCGGGCTTCTCTTCATCGCCAGCCGGTGTGGTGCGATCGCGGCAGACGTCGCCCCCGGGAGATCGGCGCAGGGGAACAACTCGTTGATCGACGAACCAGCGGCCGCCCTGCGGCAGCTCACCGTCGCGAGGGGACTCAAGGTCGACCTCTTCGCCGCCGAACCCGACGTGCGCAATCCGGTGTCGCTTTCGATCGACGAACAGGGACGAGTCTTCGTGGTGGAGTCAGACCGGCGTCGCAGCTCGGTCTTCGACATTCGCGGCCATCGTGAATGGCTCGACAACGACTTCTCGTTCCGTACCGTGCGCGAGCGCGCCGAGTTCTTGCGCCGGGAGGTGTCGCCCACCAACACAGCCGCGCTGGAGCGACTGACCAAGGGCGGCCGGGGCGATTTTCGCGATTTCAATCGAGATGGCGTGATCGACTGGCGCGATCTCGAAGTGCAAAGCGAACGGATCCGTCTGCTTGAAGACACGAACGCCGATGGGCGCGCCGATCGGATCTCGGTCTTCGCCGAAGACTTCACCAATATCGTGGCGGGCGTGGCCGCCGGTGTCCTGGCCAGACACGGTGATCTTTACTTCACCTGCATCCCCGACCTCTGGCGCTTCCCGGATTATCCGTCCAGCCTCGCCGTCGCTCCCGCTGCCCCGTTGGGACCCGCGCCACGGCCGGCCAATCGAAGATCGTCCTTCACCAATGTCGTATCGGGTTTCGGTGTGCACATCGCCTTTGGTGGGCACGACATGCACGGGCTAATTTTCGGTCCCGATGGAAAGCTTTACTGGTCCATTGCCGATCGCGGCACGGACACGAATCTTTTTGCGCGCATCAAGGATCCCATCCCGGGCCTTTCGCCCGAATTGCTGGCCGATTCCGGGTGCGTCTTTCGCGCGAACCCGGATGGCTCGGAATTCGAGGTAATCGCCTGGGGGTTGCGCAATCCGCAGGAGCTGGCTTTCGACGAATGGGGCAACCTCTTCACGGCCGACAACAATGGCGACGGCGGCGACAAGGCGCGTTGGCATCACGTGGTGGAAGGCGCCGATTTCGGATGGCGCATGGGTTGGCAATGGTTGGAAGCCCGCGCCTATCAACCGAAGATGGGACCTTGGAACGGCGAACGGCTCTGGCATCTCGCCGAGTCAAACACCGCGGCGTGGCTGCTTCCACCACTCGCACATATCGGCCATGGCCCCGCCGGGCTCGTCTACAATCCCGGCACCGGCCTGCCACCGCAGTTCGATCGCCATTTCTTCCTCTGCGATTTCCCCGGCCACGTTCTCATGTGGACGAACATCCCGAATGGAGCGTCGTTCAAGGCGGGTCCGGTCCAAAATTTCTTCGGCGAGCTTGGCCCCACCGACATCGCGTTTCATCCGGACGGCGGCGTGCTCGTCACCGACTGGTTCAAGACCTTCGACAAAACGGACAAAGGCCGAGTCTATCGGGTCCACGATCCGGCTACGGATGCGGGTGAAGCGGTGCAGGACACCCGAAGCGAACTGCGCCGATTTCGACCAGCCGGGCAGAGCATGGAATTTGTCCAGGTATCGGCCTTACCGAAACGCGGACGGTCAGAAGAAGAGGCTGTCGCGCTGCTCTCGCATCGCGATCAAAGAGTCCGAGAAGACGCGCTGGCGGATGCAGTGCATTCGAACTTGGAAGCTCTGATAAAAGGGCTTCGGAGCGGCAACGATCCGCTGCAACGGCTGCTCCAGACAGGTTCCACGGTTCACTCCCGGTTCATGGCCCTCCGGGGCTTGGAACGAGTGGCGCGAGCAACGGCGCGAACAACGGCGCGGATTGGCGGACGTCCGCCGACTGAATCGGAGCTCAGCCCCCTGAGTCGTGCGCTGGGGGATCCAGCCCCGGAAATCCGGGCCGCGGCGGCTCGCGCCCTCGCGTCGCTCAACGCCCGCAGCAGCGCCTTGGCGGTTGTCTCCTTGCTCAACGACCCCGATGCCCGCGTGCGCTTCTCCGCCGCCGAGGCCACCGGCCGATTGCAGGTCCCGGCCGCGTCGCACCAACTGCTCGAACTCCTGCGCGCCAACGACGACCGCGAACTCTATCTCCGGCACGCTGCGGTCGTTGCGCTCGCGCGTCTCGCCGACACGAATGCGCTCGTGCAAGCGGCATTTCCGCCGGGTGCCGTGGCAGCGCGTTCCGTTCGTCTCGGAACGCTCCTCGCCCTGCGCCGGCTCGGAAGCGCGGAAGTAGCCCGTTTTCTTTCCGACCCGGATCCAGCGATCGTCCTGGAGTCCGCGCGGGCCATCAATGACGTCCCGATCGCCGGCGCCTACGCCCCGCTGGCGGGGATGCTGCAGAAGATTCCCGACGCCGACGCCCAAACCTTCACCGGCGCCGCAGTTCTCCGGCGCGCGATCAACGCTCACTTCCGTCTCGGCCAACCTGCCAATGCCGCTGCGCTGGCCATGTGGGCCGCGCAAACCAACGCGCCCTTACCGTTGCGCATCGAAGCTCTCGAACTGCTGGCCCTCTGGCCGCAGCCGCCCGGGCGCGATCATTTCATGGGCTTGTGGCGTCCCCTGCCCTCGCGCGACAGGAGCCCAGCGGCTGATGCGCTCGGTCGAATCTTGCCGGGTGTGATGCGAGATACCGACTCCGAACTCCGCATCGCCGCTCTGCGCGCGGGCCGATCGCTCGTCGTCCCCGGCTTCGATCTGTTTGCCGTGTTGAACGAGGCCAGCCAGCCGCCGGTCGTGCGCGTCGAAGCCCTGCGGGCTCTGGCCGAGCAGAAGCATCCGCGCCTATCCGAAGCATTGGCCGTCGCCGCCGCTGGTACTGTCGAGTCCCTCCGGCTGGAGGCGACCAAACTAGAGGGCGCAGCCATCGATTTGGCGCCGCTGGAGCGTTCGCTTAATAGCGGGAGCATCGCCGAACGCCAAAGTGCCCTGGCCGCTCTCGCTCGGGCCAGCGGGGGGCCCGCCACGCAGTTGATCGCACCGCAACTCGACGCGCTCCTCGCGGGAACCCTGCCCAAGGAACTGGCCCTGGACGTCCTGGAGGCTGCCATCGGCGTCGACCGCGCGCTGGCCGGCGCTGGAAAAGATTCCCCGGTTCGCGCTTCGCTTCGGCGCTTCACCAATTCGCTGTCCAAAGACGACCCGCTCGCCGCGTGGCGCCCCGTCCTGTTCGGGGGCAATGCCCAAACCGGCCGAGCCACGTTCTTCGAGAACCAGCAGATCGCCTGCTTCCGTTGCCACAAGCTCAACGGCGAAGGCGGCGACGTCGGACCCGAACTTGCCGGCATAGTCGCCCGTCGCGGACGTGAATATGTCCTCGAATCGATCGTTTTTCCTAACAAAGCCATCGCGCCGGGCTTCGAGTCCGCGCTGATCACGATGAAATCCGGCACCGAATACGCCGGCCTGATCAAGGCCGAGTCCGCCACCGAGCTGGAGCTGAACTCGCCCGAAGACGGCCCGATGAAGTTGAAGAAGGCAGACATCGCCGAGCGCCGCCGGAGCTTATCGCCCATGCCCGAGGAACTGGCCAATGTGCTCAGCCGACAGGAGCTCCGCGATCTAATCGAGTTCCTGGCCACCACGGCAGCCAAGCCGTGACCATTGGCGATTTTTGATTTCAGATTTGCCACTTGCGATCGGCGATCTCGGTTCCCATCCCCAAAAAGAACGGGTGGCTTCCCATGAACCGGAGGATCGACCAGAAGGCACGCGACGCGGAGATTCGGCAACCTGTCGATCGAACGGCCCGGCGCGTCCACCCTCTCCGCCGCCCTGCGGGGGAGAGGGCAGGTTCCGAACTCGCCCGAGCGAGATCGGAACCGGGTGAGGTGGAGCCGTCCGCTGGTTCTTGTCGTTCTTGTCTGGTGAGCAGGTCAAAAAGGAACAAGCAGCTTCCCATGAACCGCCCCGGGGTTCTTGCTTCTGCTCTTAATCCTGCTCTTGCTCCTCCCAAAGACAGCAAGAGCAGGATTAAGGGCAAGGGCGGATGCCCTGTTCACGGTTTGTGAGAAGGTCTGAAAAGAACGGGCGGCTTGCCATGAGCCCAGCCGTCGCAGCGGGAATTCCGAAAGGCATTGGGCTATCAGCCGCGAACCGTCGTAACGCCCACTCTTTCGTGGCCTTTCGCCAAAGCCCGTGGTCTACTTCGCCCCGTTCATGAAGCTAAATGGTGTCAATGCCATCATCACCGGAGGCAGCGTCGGCCTTGGCCGCACCATCGCCGAGCACTACCTGAAGGCCGGGGCCCGGATAGTGATCTGCTCGCGCAATGCCACCGAATTGTCGGCCACCACGCAGGCGCTCGCCTCGCAGTTCCCCGGAGCCACGGTGCTGGGCCAGCCGTGCGACGTATCGCAGGAGGCACAGGTCAACGATCTGATCGCGTTTGCCGGCCAACGCCTCGGCGGGCTCGACGCGCTCGTGCTGAATGCCGGCATCTACGGGCCCATGGGACCGACGGAGTCCGTCGACTTGAACGACTGGCGCCGCGCCATGGACATCAATCTGTTCGGCGTCCTCCTGCCCTGCCGCGCCGCCATCCCCATTTTCAAGCACGCGGGCCGCGGCAAGATCGTGATTCTCTCCGGGGGTGGCGCCACCAATCCCCTGCCCAACATCAGCGCCTACGCCGCCAGCAAGGCGGCTGTGGTCCGCCTGATGGAGACGTTGGCCGAGGAACTCAAACCCTTCCGCGTCGATGTGAACGCCATTGCGCCGGGCGCCTTGGCCACGCGGTTGATCGACGAGGTGCTGGCAGCCGGGCCGGATAAGGTCGGTACCGCCTTCTACGAAAAGAACCGGCAGTGGAAAGAGAAAGGCGCGACAGCGCTCGAACTCGGCGCGGGGCTCGCGGTATATCTGGCCAGCCGCGACAGCGACGGAATCACGGGCAAGCTGATCAGCGCCCAGTGGGATCCCTGGCCCAGGCTGCACGAATACCGGGAGGAGCTGGCCAAATCCGACATTTATTGCCTGCGCCGCATCGTCCCCGAAGATCGCGGCAAATCCTGGCCCAAGTGAAATGTTGAGCCGCGCCACCGCAAGGCGACAACGCGTTCTGACTGTCGATCGATCGCAAATAGCAAATAGCAAATCGCAAATAGCAAAGCGTAAATCGTAAATCGTGATTCCCCATGTCATCCGTTCCACGCGTTGCCTTGATTGGTTGCGGCCTCGTCGGCCAGAAGCGACTTAACCTGCTGCCGCCCGGCAGCGTCACGGTCGCGTGTGATCTGCAACTTGATCGCGCCCGCAAGCTCGCCGCGCAATCGCCCGGCTGCCTGGCCACGGATTCGGTCGAACAAGCGGTGACCGCGCCAAATGTCGACGCGGTCATGATCGCCACGGTGAACGCTTCGCTCGCGCCGCTTGCCATTCAGGCCGCGCAACGCGGCAAGCATGTGCTGATTGAGAAGCCGGGCGCGATCGCCATGGCCGAGCTCGACGCCCTCGCCACTGCGGCCAACTCCACCGGTGCGCTCGTCCGCGTTGGCTACAATCACCGCTATCATCCCGCCTGCCTGAAGGCGCTGGAGATTTTCCGGAGCGGCGCGCTGGGGCCAATCATGTTCGTGCGCGGACGTTACGGTCAGGGCGGACGCATCGGTTACGACAAGGAATGGCGGGCGGATCCAAAACTTTCCGGCGGCGGCGAGCTCATCGATCAAGGGGTGCACCTGATCGATCTGGCGGGCATTTTCCTCGGCGAATTCGCAACGGTGGAGGGCCACGTTGCCACCTACTTTTGGAACATGCCCGTCGACGACAATGCGTTCATCAGCCTGCGCAACGCCGAAGGTCGCACCGCCTGGCTGCACGCCAGTTGCACGGAATGGAAGAACCTGTTCAGCCTGGAAATCTATGGACGCGACGGAAAGTTGCATTGGGAAGGCCTGGGGGGCAGCTACGGCCTCGAACGCCTCACCCATTACCGGATGCTCCCGCAGATGGGACCACCGGACACCACCAGCTGGGAATATCCACGCGGCGACGAGTCCTGGAAGCTCGAGATGACGGAGTTCTTCGAAGACATCCGCCTGCGGCGAACTCCGGTGCCGGGGCTCAAGGAAGCGCGAGCGGTGCTCAGCGCGGTCGAACGTCTTTACCGCCAGTAGACGCGCCTTGGATCACGGCGCCTGAAATTTCTCAATAGGCACCGAGCGATCCGCTGTTGGCCGTTCCCGTTTTTATTTCCACGATGTCGTGGGTCCCTGCCTCGCGCATCCCGGCCGGGCTGACTTGAATGAAGCGGGCCTTGTCGCGGAGTTGCTGGAGGTTGGCGGCCCCCAGATAACCCATGCCGGACTGGATCCCGCCGATGAGCTGGGTCAGAACTTGATCGACGGGGCTGGTGGCTTCCTTCAGCGCTTCGACGCCTTCCGCCGCCAGCTTGCGCGACGTGTCGCTCGTCGAATGGCCGTAGCGGGCGGCCGAGCCCGCCTTCATCGCGGCGAGGCTGCCCATCCCGCGATATTGTTTGTAGAGCTTTCCATTGATCTCCAGGACCTGGCCCGGGGATTCCGGACAGCCCGCGAACATGCCACCGCAAATGACGGAATGGGCCAGGGTCAACGCCTTCACGATGTCGCCCGACTTGGTGATGCCGCCGTCGGCAATGATGGAAACGCCACTGGCTTTGGCCGCGCGGGAACACACGTAAAGCGCCGTCATCTGGGGAATACCCACTCCCGCCACCACTCGGGTGGTGCAGATCGAACCAGGTCCCTGCCCCACCTTGATGGCGTTCGCGCCACAGTTGGCGAGATAGCCCACTCCGGCGGCGCTGGTCACATTGCCCGCGATGACCGGCAGCTTCGGGAAGGCGTCTCGGATCGTGCGCACCGTTTCGCCCACCCCGCGCGTATGCCCATGGGCCGTCGAGACGGCGACCACGTCGATTCCGCGATCCACGAGCGCGCCGACGTGCTGCACGATGCGGTTGCGGTCCAGTTCACCGAACGCATTCCGCGTGGCCGAGACCGCGGCGCCGCAGATGAGGCGGAACTGGGCGTCACGGGCGGGTTTGAATTGCGCTCCGCGCTCCTGGGTGATCCGCTCGACATCGCTCATCGTGAACAGGCCGGCGAGACGATCCTCCTTGTCGACCACCAGGAGCTTGTGAATCCCAGGATGATCCGTGAAGAACTTGTCCGCCTTGGCGATGGGATTAGCCCCCAAATCCTTGACGTTGATCGTGTGGACTTGATCGCGCGGGGTCAGCGCTTCGGCCACCTTGCGTCGTGAATATCGGGGTTTGACCACGTGACCGGACAAAAGCCCAATCAGTTTTCCGGCCGAGTCCACGACGGGAAACGTGCTGAATCCGAACCGCCGCTTTTCCATCATTTCCAACACATCCTTGATGTGTTCGTCGGGCGAGACCTTGATGGGATCCTGAATCAGACCGTGCACGTGGTTTTTCACACGGCTGACCTCGGACAGCTGGTTCTGCTCCGGCATGTTGTAGTGAATCAGCCCCAAGCCGCCGTTCAAGGCCATGGCGATGGCCATGCGCGCCTCCGTGACGGTGTCCATGTCCGCCGAAATCATGGGGATGTTCAGCGAAAGGCCCTCCGCCAAGGGCGTCGCCAATTGCGTGTCGCGCGGGAGAATTTCCGAATACAGCGTCGCGAGCGTGACGTCGTCGTAGGTCAACGCGACGCCATTGCGCTCGGAAAAGAAAGCATCCGCCGACTTGTAAAACCGGGAGTCGAGCTCGGCGTGTTCTTGCGAATTTGCCATGTCCATAAATGCCCGACCCGGACGGACACTGGCAAGGAGGAACCGTTCCGATTTTTGATTTTCGATTTCAGAGGTTTCCGATTCCCGATTCGCATGTGGGCCAGGAGGCCGTGTCTACCCAGGCATCGGAGAATCCTCCCGCAAGTCGCGCCCGACCACCGCCTTCTCAAAGCAAACGCTGGTTGGATTGCCCACATAGGGACCGAATGGCGCAATGCGGTGGTAGCCCACCGCTTCATAAAGCGCCTGAGCATCGGGCTGGCGGACCCCCGTCTCCAGGCGAATGGTTCGGTAGCCAAACTCCTCCGCATGACGCTCGAGTTCAAACAGCAGGCGCCGTGCAATGCCCTGGCGGCGTCCCGAAGGCGCCACATACATTCGCTTGATTTCCGCCGCCTGCCAGTCGAGTCGGCGCAACGCCCCGCACCCCACCGGTTGACCCTCGCGATAGGCAACCAGAAACACGGTGCGAGGCGCCGCCGCCTCCGACAGGGAAAATGGGCTCGGCGGAGTGCCGTAGCGTCCACTCATTTCGTCGCAAAGCGCCTGAATGAGTTTGCGGGCGACCTCACCCACCGGATCGTCCGCCCGCACCGTCACGCCTGAGATTTCAGGGGTTTTCATCAATCCTTTTTTCACCGCTGAGAAAGCGCGCCGTTTCAATCCGGCCGTTGCGCACGTCGTAGATGGCCACCAATTCGATGGTTCCTTTCCCTTCTGGAAACGTGCGCGTGACCTCTTCGTGGTCAACCACCACCTCACCCAGCGCGATGCGCCGAATCAGGCGGGCGTGCAGGTTCGGTTCTTGAAATCGGGTGACGAAACGTTCGCGAATCTGCACGGCACCGCTGGCCAGTAGTTTCGCCGGATACTCGAACTGCTGGGCGTCTTCGGCGTAAGTCGCCATCAACGCCTCCACGTCGCGCGCGTTGTAGGCATCGAGTTGACGTTGAACAATGGTTTCGGGGGCAGAGATCATTTCAGCAACGAGTATCTGTATCTGGAGATCGGCCTTCAGCGCGGCGGCTGGGAGTCGTCGACTACGGATCTCCTCGATTTGACGCGACTTGAGACGGTGCGGGCGTCGGGTTCCCGTCAAGCTCCCGGTAAAACACGGTCGTATTGCAACGGCCCCCTTGTGGCCAGAGCGCGTAGCCGGGAATTTCGCCGCACCGCCGCCAACCCAAGCGGGTGTAAAGTCGTTCCGCATCGCCGCCTGTTACCGTATCCAGCACGAGAAGCGTCCTGCCGGCGTCGAGGGCGGCAGCTTCGGCGGCACGCATCAACGCGGCTCCGACGCCCCGGCGGCGGACGCGACGATGCACCTGCATTTTCGCGATGTCTGCGCGGTGCGGTTGATTGTCCGGCATGGTCAGGATCACCTGCACGGTGCCAACGATGGCGTTGCTGGCGACGTCTTCCGCCACTAATAGAACACGTTCGCCGCGGGCCACGCTGGCCAGCACACCTTCCCAAAAGGCCAGCGCCTTGGCGCGCGGCAGCGGTTGCATGAAACCAATCGACGCACCGCCTTCGACGCAATCCAGGAGCACGTCAGTGAGAGCCTCGGCGACAGCCGGATCGTTCGTCACCCGCCGCAGCCGAAAGTTGAAGGGGGCATTCATAGCCTCGCGGCGCGTATCTCGGTGATGATCACCGCGTAGCGCGCCCGTTTTCGGGTTGGATTGTGGTATCGGATCGGCTGGTCGAGTTCCATGGCCAGGCAATCGCCTCCGTCCAACCGGTGACGGTCTTTGCCCACCGTGATCTCCATCGTGCCTTCCAAAACCCAAATCTGCTGGTACACCCGATTGCTTCGCGTGCCCGTCTCAAAGGCGACGCGCGCTCCGGGTGGAAAATACGCCTCTACGATCTGCGTCGGCTGGGCCTGACCGATCGGTGAAACATTGCGACGCACGTAACCGGAGTCTGGATCTTTCCATTCCGTCTGGTCGCGACGACGGGAAACCGGGCTGAGCCTGGGTTGGGCCGCCTCCATTGGCGCATTGAACAACGCGCCCAACGTCACGCCCAAACCCACCGCCAGCTTGTCCAGAACTACGGCCGTCGGACTGCTCTCTCCGCGCTCGATCAGCGAAATCATCGAGCGGCTCACTCCACTCGTCCTGGCCAATGCATCCAACGAAAGGCGGTGCGCATCGCGCAACTCGCGGACGCGCGCGGCAATCCTCTGATTAACATCCGACCGTTCTTCCAACATGCTGGACAGGACCTTCCATTATACAAGAATTCCGGTCAAGGTTCATTTCCAGGCATTAAGGGGGGGCGGTCATTCCTTCCGTGTTCGCATTCCGCCGAAAGCGAAGGCGATTCTCCAAAGCTTCATCCCCACTGCCGTGACGACGACTCTTTCACCGTGGCCCAGTCGGCCACGCGCCGCTATTTAGTCACCGGCGTCACGCGCAGATCATCGAACTGAATCGGCGTCCCCGCGTAAGGACTACCCCAGACCGAGGGCCGGCCGGGTGGAATGTCGGTCGTGGCAGTGTATTTTATGGCCCAATCCGCCGGCTCCTTCTGACCGTGCTTCCAAGCCTTGCCGCGCAAGGCAAATTCCCCGTCCTTCACCTTGACCTGTTCGAACCGGAGCACGGTCCAGCTGCCCGACTCCCAATCAAACGGCGCCGAAGTGATGGCGTCATCGCCCTTGAACAACTCCAAAGCCTTCTTGGCTGGCGCGACCCGCAGCCGATAGCCGGCCACGCCATTCAAGCCGACCGCGAACACCGGAAACCGACGCCCCTTGCCGGTGCCTTGAATGCGCGCCTGCACCGCGAACCCAGCCGTCTCGGCCGGGCCAAACAGCACACCGTAGGTTTCCAACGGGGATCCGGGCAGTTCGAGCGCCTTGTTGCCAGACGCTTCGGCAACCGCAAATCCGCCCTCGAGTACCATCATGTCATCGGGGACGGCGCCCACCTTGGCCTGCTCAAAATCATTCGCGTAAACCGGCGCCGGCTCTGCCGCCCACAGCCGCGTCGCCAACCCCAGCCCCATGCCCATCAAGATAGCTCCACGCATAAAAGTTTCTTTCGACCAAAAATCCGGACTCACTAACTCATTGACTCATTAATTCACTGACTCTCTTCTCACTCGCTCCGAATCGCATCGAGCAATCGCCCCCGCAACGCCCATTGCGTGGCGACGACGGTGCAGATGCCGCCGGTCAACAACACGCCCCCGAGGGTGACGGACAGCGCCCGCGTGTGCAACTCCGCTCCGGGAGCCAACAATACCGGCAGCACAGCGACCAAGGCGGACGTCAATCCGACGGCTATTCCCGCCAGCAACAACCCGCCATGCTCGCTCAACACCAGCCATTGCAATCGGCGACGGCGAAATCCCACAGCCTGCATCACTCCAAGTTCAGCCCTTCGCTCCAGCACATTGCGCAGCACGACGACTCCCAACCCAGCGCTGCCCAACAGAAGCCCCAACCCACCGAGGACCTGGAAGGTATTCAAATAGGTGTTCTGCACCGCATTAAAGTCGGCCAGCCGTCGGGCTGTCGGCGTTGTCTGAAAGCCCGTATCCTGCAGCGCCCTTGAAAGAGCCGCCGCGACTTTCGTCGGCGGATGATTCGACGGGACGTCGATCAGGAACATTCGATGGCCGCTTTCTCCCGGAAAACGCCGCTTAAAATGGGCTTCGTCGATGACGAGGCTTCCCTGCAAAACCGAGTTGGCCACGGCGCCCACCAAACGAACCTTGAACTCCCGGCCGCGCTCATCGGTGTAGTCCAGGGTATCGCCCAATTTCTTTTTCAGAGCCCACTGAATGGAAGCAGCGTCCCCCACGGCCGGGATCGCGTCTGGTTCCGACGAAGGATCCGTCTTCAAGCTCAGCCAGGGCCCATCGGAACCTGAACGGCTGGCGAGCGCAGCGAAGGTGAACGCAGAGCGTTCGGCCAGAAGCTCCGGCTTTACTCCTAACAACCGTGGCCGCTGAGCCCGGTTCAAATTCAAACAACTGGCCTCGTCGCCGTCCCGCACGCGAAATGGAACCACTTGCACACCCGTCATTGCGCCTTCCTCAAGACCGTAGAACTCGCGACCTGCGCCCGTATTGAGGTCACGCACGATGGGAAGCGTGCTTTCACCGATCAACGCAAACCCGCCCGTACCCCACGATCGCCGCGCCGCGTCCTTGTCCGCGTCGAGCCGATTGGCGCCCACGGCCACAATCAAAAAGCTGCCCGAAGCCAGAAGCGCGATGCTGGCCAGGCTGCGCGTTCGTCGCCGAGTCGCCCCGCGCCAGCCCAGCGATAAAAAAGTCAGCGCCCGGCCGGCTTCGACCCGCTCCCACCGTCGCAACAGCCAGGACACTGCCGCCAAGCCCGCGACTAACAGCAAGGCGCCTGCACCAAAAAACACCGGCGGCGTGTTTCGCTCCTCCCCCGCCATCGCCCATCCTATCAGTCCGCCCCCGCCCAACGTCGCCACCAAGGCAACCGTCCGCGCAAACAAACCTGAACGCCCCTCTCCGCCACCCGCGCCTGCGTCGCCCAGCTCGGCTCCCTCCGCCAGCAACTCGCGAGCCGGACGTCGGCCCAGCTTGCGCAACGTGATCCAGATGGTCAGAGCACAAACCGCGACGCTGGCCAACAGACCGATGCCCAACGTGAGCGAAGTCACATAAAACTCGAGGGCCGATGCCCCGATGGCGTCACGCCAGATGGTGGACAATCCCTCCAGCATGGCGCGGGCATACACCAGTCCGCCCAGCACTCCGGCTATGCCGCCGGCCAAAGCGATGACGACGCCTTCGATCAGGAACACCGACCGGACCCGGGCGGGTGGGAAGCCAATCGCCAGCAACGTGCCCACCTCAGCGGTCCGCTGTTCCAAGCCAAACTGGAAGAGCAGCGCCATCAGGATCAGGGCCGCGACGATCAGGAAAAAGCTGAAACTGAGGAAGAGCTCACCAAAATCCTGCGCCTGGGCGCTGGCCGCCAGAGCGCGCTCGCGTACGGGTTCAAATGTCAGGCCGAATTCAGCGGGAGCAAGCCGTTCATGCAACGCCCGCTCCACCTTTCCAACCCCGTCTCCATCTCCAGCCTCAGCCGCAGACACCGCCAGACGAACGGACGTCGCGTCTCCGAAGCGATTCGTCCACATCCTCTGGCCCGCCGCCAAGCTGACGAACGCCTTGGGCGTGCCGCGATTCTGTTTCCAGTAGGCTTCGTCCTCCTCCCGAATCTTGTGCACCAACGGAAAGCCGGCGTCCCAATCGTGCGTGGATTCCGCCTTCGCGAGCCCGGGAAACTCCGGCATCAAGGTTCGATCCGCATGCACGCCGGCCAAGGGCACAATCGAATGCACCCGGAAACGATTGGTGCGCTCGAGAAGGCTCCCGCCCGATTCCGGAAGAAAATAGGCCAGTTCGACCGCGTCACCCGCTTTCAGCTGCAATTGTTCGGCCAGCCATTGATTGACCACGATTTCATCCGCACCCAAGTCCGACGGCGTCCACGGCGGGCCCGCCGCCGTGACCATGGAATACGGCACCAGCCGCTCGCCGGCCCGGAGCTGATTCACCAGATAGGTCAACACCTCCGCGGCTGCAGTCGCTACCGGTGCATTCGAGTTGTTGGGTACAGCGAGGAGCAGTGCCGACTTGGTCACGACGGGGTCGAGAAAGATGCGATCGGTCCACACCTCAACGCTGGCCGCTCCAGGCGCAGGCGCCGCCAGGTTCGTGACGGCGCGAACATGAAGCCCGTAGTCCGCCAGGCGGGTCCCGGCCTGCAGCCAGTTTCGGTCGGCCTGGGGAGCGGCGTCGCGAGCTTTTGCCTCAACCCTCGCAGCCAACAACAGGTTGGCCTTCCCCTTCAGACCCGCCGGAAGATCAAGTTCGTCAAGCCGAACAAAGGCGTTCAGCGGAAGTGCCTGGCCGGACAGCAAACTGAAGTTGCCCAGCTCGGCGCCAGTCAGGACCCGCTGCACTGTCAGGCGCAACGCCACACTGGCGTCGGCTTGAGGTGTGATCGGCACGTCGCGAGAGAGCGCCGACGGCTTGTGAATTCGCAGGACAACGCCATCGCCCGGTTTGGCGTTGAGCTGGGCGGCCAGGGGCTCGTTGAGCCAGACCGATCCCGGAGGCATGGCCGCGAAGTCCGCGGTCAGATTCGCGGGCCAAAAGTTGGACTGAACTCCCAGGACCTGGGTTTGATTGGCCCGCGCCGCGCCGTCCTGACGTGCCGCCGTGGCCGGCAAGCGGAGGGCGGTCGTCAGGCGCGCGAAAGGAGAAATCGCCCCCAGGCCGGCGTGAGGGGCGTTGGAGCTTGCTGGTCGTCCCAAGTCCGCGGTGAAGAACCGATCGGCCGGAGCGATCGCAATTTCCACCCAGCCGAGGCGTTGGAGTGCCTGTGCGCGGAGGCTGCCTCGGACGGAATCGCCTACCACCAAAGCCCCGATGAGCGCCGCACTGCCAATGGCGGCGCCCAAGAGGACGCCCAAATGACTGCGCCAACGATGGCGTAGACTGCGCAGGACAAGCGTTCGGCAATGCACGGAAACGCTTATGGCGAAGTTCTCGAGTCAAGTCCAGCTCAGGGGAGCCGGACCATTTCCGGCCGCAACCGCAACCGGAGCCGCAGCCTCAGACTACTTCAAGCGCCAAGTGATGCGGGCCTTGTCCAAATCGTAAGGGGACATCTCCAGCTTGACCCGATCACCGACGGTCAGGCGGACCCATCGTTTCCGCATTTTGCCGCAGATGGTGGCGAGGACGAGGTGTTTGTTATCGAGCTCAACCCGAAACATGGTGCCGGGCAGCACGGTAGTGACGCGACCTTCAACTTCTATGTGTTCTTCTTTCATGACGGACGACCGGAATGGAGCGGGGGATTAAAATAAATGGCGGGACCCGGTTAACCCGGGCCCCGCCTGCCTGAAACTGGGTTGGACTTCGATTGGCGATTAGTAACGGTCGCGACCGCCGCGTCCGCCACCACCACCGCCGCCGCCGTAACCGCCGCCGGCCGGCCGTTCTTCGCGCGGACGAGCCACATTGACCGTCAGGGCACGACCATCGATCTCACGGCCGTTCAGGGCCTGAATCGCGTTCTGGGCTTCCTCGGGCGAGCTCATGGTGACGAAGCCGAAGCCACGGGGGCGTCCGCTCATCCGGTCCATCATCAGGTTGGCCTCAACCACGGTGCCGTGCGCGGCAAAGGCGTCCTGGAGATCGTTCTCGGTGGTATTGAAGGAAAGATTTCCTACAAACAGTTTGTTACTCATGTGATGTTTTCGACTGTCTGACTAACCGGCGCTTTTCCAGACTGTTCCCGGACTTCGGGTCTAAAATCATCACTGAACCAAGTTCACCTGAGGATTTACCATGCCTTGAAAGGGTCAAGTTATCTAACAGATGGATGCAACCTGACGGTTCGCCAGCCAGATGCAACGAGAATCTTGAATTATCTCACGCCCTCCGCCCGCGCTGCAAAACCGCAAAACCGCCGATTCCCGCATTGCCACCAAGGGCGTGGGCGATAAAACTGACGCCTGCCAACCATGAAACCGACCGTTCGAGCTTTCACGCTGATCGAGGTGCTGGTGGTTGTCGCCACGGTGGGATTGCTCGCCGCAGTTCTGCTCCCGGCGTTGTCTCGCGCCAAGGAATCCGGACGAAGAACGGTTTGCCTGAACAACCTGAGGCAACTCGGCATCGCCCTGCGTCACTATGCGGACGATCACGATGGCTTGCTACCCCCGCGAACCCTGACGGAGCAATGGCCGAGTCAGCTTCAATCCGGCTACCAAAACCTCAACCTCCTGCGATGCCCGACCGACATGGCCGCGAGCGGCGACGGCGCCGTTGGCCAACCGACCGAGGCCGACCACGCACCCCGGAGCTACCTACTCAATCTCTTTGGCGACTACTGGCTCCAAAAGTTGTCGGCCGCTGATTTCAAGCGGTTCTTCAAGGGCACTTACCAGGTTTCCATGCTGGAAGACACGCTCACGCCCGCCTCGGAAATCATTGTGTTCGGGGAAAAGAGGTCGCAACGAACGGAGTTCTTCGTTGATCTGAACAACACCTCGCTCTCCTCCGTGGTCGAAGTCACCGCTCAGAACCGGCACAACCGGATTCTCGCCGCAGCCCGCAGCGGCGGATCCAATCACGGCTACGCGGACGGCAGTGTTCGTTACACTCTGTTCGGCCGAACTCTCTGCCCGATTAACGAATGGGCCGTCACGGATGCGGGACGCACAAATCTCGCCATCTGCATTTACAAGTAATCAGCTCCGCCGTTCACCGTCCCACCAAGCGATAAAAGCTGCTGGCGTTGGTTCCCTCCACGATAACCGCCACGTCCGTCCCCACCACAACCCGCTCGGTGCTCACTGCATTCCACGGGCCCGCGGCTGTGGGACCCGACTGCAGGAAGTAGGCAGCCTGTGCCGACGGCCACGCAACGCGAAACCCGCCGTTCATCCGCTCGATTTTCAGCCGGGGCCGCGAGTCAGCCCGCATCAACGGATCGAGCACGCTCCGATAAAATTTAAAGGTGTTGCCGCCCAAATAAGTGCCAACCACCCGGCCCTCCGGATCGATCAGAAACTTGGTCGGGTAGCCCACGTCGCCGCCATTCAAGACGCGTTGCACCTGGGGCGTGCTCATCGCGATCGGATAGTTGACTGGACGCGAGCTCAAATAATCGGTCACCAGTTTGACCGTGGGGTCGCCAGAAAGGCCGAGGAAGGTGAAGCCCTGGGGATGAAATGTGTCCTGAATCCGAATGAGATCCGACAGTTCCTCAATACACGCGGTACAGGTGGTCTCCCAAAAATCGATTAACACCGTCTGACCCAGAAAATTGGTGGAATAAACCGGCTGTCCGCTCAGGTCGGACACCTGCCAAGCCGGCATGTAAGGGCCGCCTTCGCCCAGATTAACCCGGAGAGTGCCGGTGGCGCCGTAGGTCCCGATGGCAAAGCGAAACCCCTCACCTTCGTAGGCCCGAAACACAACGCGGCTCCACAGTGCTCCAAACTCCCCAAATTCCGTGTCATCGTTGACCACGACCGGGCGCAGCGTGCTGAATGCGCTGCCCGTGTAGACGGCAACAACAGTGTCCAGCGGCGTCTGGGCGTTGGCCACGCTGTTGCTGGTGACAATGCGAAATGTTCCGGTGTAGGGCGCCGTCCACTGCCACCAAACCGTGGCCGATGGCGCGTCCGCCAGGGGCGACGGCTCTCCTACCTCAACCGTCGCGTCCACGTTGGAAGCCGTGAAATTGGTCAGACCGACAATGCGGGTGGCGGCAAAGAAATTATCGTTGGCCGGCGCAGCCGCCGGGACGGAAAGAGCTCCCAGTAAAACCAGCATCGCTACGGACCAACCCACCGTCGCGGGACGAAACACGGGGTTCATGAGGTTTTCTTTACCCGTTTAGAATCGGCCTGGCCAGCCCCAAAACCGCGCACCATCACAGGCCGCAGCGTCAACGAAAACGGCGTAATGCGGCAGTCACCCAATCGAAAACGAAAACCGCGTTCGAGGCCCTTGCGCTTACCACGGGCTTCACTAGGCTTTGCCGCGATGGAACGATTCAAGTTGCCTTGGACCAGTTGCGCGCTCAAATCGCTGGCTCTGGTCCTTGGATGGCTGGCAACCGAGCCTCGACCGGGCTGGTCGCAACCATTCGATCTCCTGATCCGAGGCGGACGCGTGGTCGATGGCACAGGCGGCCCGGCTTTTTACGCCGATGTCGCAGTGACGAACGGACGCATCGCAGCCGTCCGGCGAAACCTGCCAGCGCGCGCCCAGGAAGTCATCGATGCCACCGGGCAAATCGTCGCCCCAGGATTCATCGACGTGCATACCCACGCGGAGGAGATCGACGAATTGCCGGCGGCGGACAATTTTTTGCGCATGGGAGTGACCACGTTGATCCTGGGCAACTGTGGCACCTCCACCCTGGACGTAGGCTTGTTTTTTGCCCGCCTGGAGGCAACGAACATTGCGCCCAATGTGGCCACTTTAATTGGCCAGGGTTCGGTGCGGAACAAAGTCATGGGAGGCTCGTTCATGCGACCTCCGACCGAAGCGGAGCTGGATGAAATGCGCACGCTCGTGGATCGCGCGATGCAGGACGGCGCCGTTGGCCTTTCCTCCGGCCTGATCTATCTGCCGGGTACTTTTACGAAAACGGAGGAACTGGTCGCCCTGGCCAAAGTCGTCGCCAACTTTGACGGCATCTATGTCAGTCACCTGCGGGACGAGGGCCGACAAATCGACGCCGCCCTGGACGAGCTGTTTCGGATCGCCCGTGAGTCGGGCTGCCGCGCCCAGATCTCGCACCTGAAACTGTCGGGGCCGGCCAATTGGGGTCGAGCCGGCGCGGTTCTGGATCGGATTGAACGCGCCCGGGCGAGCGGGATCGACGTCACGCAGGACCAGTATGTCTACACCGCCTCCAGCACTGGGCTCAGCCAGTTGATTCCGGAGGAATGGCGCGAAGGCGGGCGCTTCACCGAGCATTTCGCCAAGGCGGAAACCCGGGCGCGAATGGCAGAACAAATGCGAACCAATCTGCTGGCAGGCGGCCGGACTAACTATGCCTACGCGGTGATTGCCGACTACGGTCACGATCGATCGCTGAACGGCTTGGCGCTTCCCGATGCCGCACGACGGAAGCTGGGCTCCGACTCCCTTGAGTCGCAAATCCAGCTCATCTTACAGATCCAGGCGACGGGCGGGGCTTCGGGGGTTTTTCACGGCATCAGCGAGGAGGACTTGCGCGCGTTCCTGGCCCATCCAAATACGATGCTCGGATCCGACAGCGGAGTCCGCCGTTTTCAGGAAGGCGTGCCCCACCCGCGGGGCTACGGAAACGCCGCGCGACTGCTCGCCCGCTACGTGCGAGAACAAGCGGTGCTCCGCCTGGAGGAAGCCATCCGGCGCATGACTGCACTACCCGCGGCCACGTTTCGCTTGGCGGAACGAGGTCAAATCCGCCCCGGAGCTTGGGCCGACCTGACGGTTTTCGACCCGCGCCAAGTCCATGATCAAGCCACCTACAGCGCTCCCCATCGTTACGCGAAGGGATTCAGCAGTGTCATCGTCAATGGCGTGACGGTGGTGCGGGACGATCGCGCGACCGGCGCACGCCCTGGTCGAGTCTTGCGCCATGGCAGCCTGTAGGTGAAACACCGGCAAACGAACGGTCTCGCTTGAAGGATGAAGGCCGAGGGTCGCGGGGCAACGGCCAAAAAAATCGCGCATGGATCGCGTGAATCGTGTCAGATCGGAAAAGAAGGTGGCCACCCATGAGCCGAGGCCCGCGAAGCGGCCGTCAGGCCGGGCTGGATTCATCGGACTTGTTCCGCGAATGAACTCGGTGCATGCTGGCAGGGTGAAGTTTAACCCTCCGGTCGTCGCCGCAGGTCTCGCCTTTTTTTGGGGCGTGCTGGCGGCGGGTTCGATCGGCGCTGCGGAACCGGCGCCGTATCACCCGGGCCGGATTCTGCTTAAGCCCAAGTCGCTTCGCCGGGAGGAACTCAGCCAACTTCATCAAGGAGAGAAGTGCCGCATCCTGCGCGAGCTAAAGGCCCTGGATGGATTGCAGATTGTCTCCCTCCCCCCCGGCTGCGAGGTGACGTCCGCCCTTCGGCGCTACGTTGCAAGCGGCCTCGTTGAGTTCGCTGAGCCCGACCTGCGACTTAACCTGGCCGCCGTTCCCAACGACCCCCGCTTCGCAGACGGAACTTTGTGGCCCTTCCGGAACGAGGGCCAGAACGCAGGCAAACCCGGGGCGGACATCGACGCCACCGCCGCATGGGAAATCACCACGGGCTCCACCAACGTGGTGGTGGCCATCATCGACAGTGGGGTCCGGCTCAGCCATTTCGATCTGGCCGCCAATTTATGGGTGAATCCCGGGGAGATAGCCGGCAACGGACTGGACGATGACAACGACGGCTATGTCGACAACGTGCACGGAATCAACACGACGTCGTCGATCGACCCCCCGGTGGACTTGAACGGCCATGGGACGCAGGTGGCGGGATTGGTCGGAGCGGTGGGGAACAATGGGATCGGCGGAACCGGTGTCGCTTGGCGGACGCAGCTGATGATCTGCCGATTCACGGATGATGCCGGCAACGTGTTTATGTCGGAAGCGGCCGAGGCCATCAATTTTGCGCGGACCAAGGGCGCCCACGTCATCAACGCGAGTTTCATCAACACGATCTACTCACCAAGCTTGTATACGGCGATTAGCGCCTGCCGGGCGGCGGGGATCATCGTGGTGGCGGCGGCGGGAAACGCGGGCGTTAACATCGACCTAACCCCTCACTATCCGGCCAGCTTCTTTCTCGACAACATTGTCGCCGTCGCTGCCACGACCAGAAACGACGAACTCGCCCCATTTTCCAACTACGGCGCCAACACCGTTCAACTGGCAGCGCCGGGAGCCGAGGTGTTTTCCACCGATTTCTCCGCCGACGACGCCTACGGCACCAACAGCGGCACGTCGTTCTCCGCCCCGCTCGTGGCGGGAGCACTCGCGCTGCTGCGCAGCTTGTACCCCACGGAAGACTACCGCCTCCTGATCCATCAACTGTGCCGCACCACCGACCCTGTGCCCGGCCTGTTTGGTCGCTGCGTCAGCGGCGGACGGTTGAATCTCGCCCGGGCGCTTGACCCCACCGTCACCGCTCAATTCACCACTGGGCCGCTTTCCGGCGGGGCTCCACTGAAGGTTCATTTTACCAACGCAGTCAGCGGCATTCCGACTGGCTGGCGGTGGAACTTCGGTGATGGCACCACGAGCGCGGAGCCGAACCCGACCCACATCTATTCGTTTCCGGGGACCTATGCAGCCAGCCTGACCGTGACCGGACGCCTCGGCGGTGTAAGCACGGCCCAGCGTGTTTTCACAATTGTCCCTGGATATCAAAACACCAATTCGGATTTCGCCTGGGTGGACCCAAGCGAAATGCCATCCCTGAATCTGACCGGCGATGCGGTCAGCGGCCCGCAGCTTCTGCCGTTCCCGTTCCGCTTCTATGGCGATACTTATTCGAGCGTTTACGTGGGAGCCAACGGCGCCGTCAGCTTCGAAGCGCAGTCCTTGCCTGGATTCAATACTGACCTCCCCAGCGCTGGCGCGCCGAACAACATCGTCGCTCCGTTTTGGGATGATCTGAATCCAGGCCCCGGAGGCGTCCGATTCGGAATCGACGGCACCGCCCCCAACCGTCGGGCCGTCATCTCGTGGGTGTCAGTCCCGGCGGGAAACGGGCCAGGGGCAAACTATTCCTTCCAAGTCCTGCTCGAAGAATCGCAGGACATTGTGTTTCAGTATCTCGACGTCCAACCCGGCAGCCGCAACACCAGTTCGTCAGGCCGCTCCGCCACCGTCGGACTCGAGCATCGCAGCGGCCTGGTCGCCAACCGGGTGTCCTTTAACGGCTCCGCCTTCCTTTCCAACGAACAAGCCATCCGTTTTCGCCCCAGCGCGACCTTCTACGGCCCGACCAACACCCCGCCCACGCCGGTGCTCCTGATTAACCCGTCCTGGCAACCGCCGACCACCTCGCCCCAGACGGTACCAATTGGCAGACTCTTTCCACCATCATCGGCAATGGCGACGTCATTACGGTGATTCCTCCTCAACCCGCCGCCCCCCAGCGATTCCATCGCCTCGAAGCACGGTAGTCTCCCCGTGAACCGCCCTCCGCAGGAGCCCTCGCCCCGACTTCGGGGGGAGAGGATGCCCCTGGATACCGGGAGGGGTCCCCATGAACTGCCCGGTGCAGCACCGGCTCCGTGCATTTTGAAAAAAAACAAAACGACATAACAAACTCATCCACAACAACATGAACCAAACCAAGCCGCGCTTCTAAAAAAAGTTGAAAATAATTGTAAGAAATCGGGATCTCGTTTCGTAAACCCCCATTGATGCAACTGCTTTGTCCCAAGCACGCCGGCCAGACCGGCATCTGCATGCGATTTTGGCCTTCGGCCAGTACGCCAGGGATTCGGGCAGCGGACGCTGCGGCCCCGGGGCGAGAAGGAGGCGCCCGCGAATGCAATTGTCCGCTGCCCGAACAGTTTTTGAACGAATGCGGTCCCGAGCACATCAGCCGGGACCGAACTTCAATGGCCTGAGTTGGTGGAGAACGCTGAGAACGGATTCATCCACCCCGAGATTACCGTCACCATGCAGCAGCCGCGAAAGCTCATCCTGCGTTGTCTCCTGTCTCCGGGCGATCTCGTGATGCTTTCCGCCGCACTGCGCGACCTGCACCGCTGCTATCCCGGGCAATTCGTAACCGACGTCCGAACGGCGTGTCCCGAATTGTGGGTAAACAATCCCCTCCTGACACCCCTCGACGAGAAGTCGCCCGAAGTCGAAACCATCGACTGCGAATATCCGTTGATTCATCGATGCGACCTTATCCCGAGGCATTCCGTCGAAGGTTTCCTGGAGTTCCTGAACGAACGCCTCGGTCTGGCGATCCGGCTTTCGGCCTTCAAGGGGCACATCCCCCTTTCACGCCAGGAACAGAGTTGGTTCTCCCAAGTGCACGAGTTGACCCAGGAAGACACGCCGTTCTGGATTCTCAACGCCGGCGGCAAATACGACGTTACGGTCAAGTGGTGGAGCCCGGAGCGTTTCCAACGTGTGGTCGACCATTTTCGTGGCCGGATCCTTTTCGTTCAGGTGGGCCAGCGCGGACACCACCATCCGAAGCTGCGCGACGTGGTCGATCTTCGCGGCCGGACCTCACTGCGGCAGCTCATTCGGCTCGTCTACCATTCGCAAGGTGTCCTGTCGCCAGTAACCGCTGTCATGCACCTCGCGGCGGCCGTTGAATCCAAGCCCGGCAGCCCACCGTTGCGCCCCTGCGTGGTCGTGGCCGGCGGACGCGAACCCGTCCACTGGGAAGCGTATCCGGGGCATCAATTCGTCCACACTATCGGCGCATTGCCGTGTTGCGCCCGTGGGGGGTGCTGGCGTGACCGGGTGGATCCGCTGGGCGACGGCGACCCACGCGATGACGCATCCCGTCTCTGCCTGGATGTCGCGAATGGTCAGCCCAAATGCCTCGATCTGATCTCCGCGGAGGAAATCATCCGGCGGATCGACACCTACTACGCCGGCGGCGCGCTCGCCTACTTGTCGCGATCACAATGGAAGGCCGCCCGCCGGGCCATCCGACGATCGAGCCGGAATGGGTTCGAGCAGCTGCCTCTGACCCGAGGCAACGTGCGCATTCGTTTTGAGCAAGCCCTTCGTTCGCTGCCTGCGCCTCTGGAAGAAATGAGCGGCCGCGGCATCATCATTCCCGCCGGTGGCTGTCGCTTCTTCACCACTGCGTGGGTCTGTATCCGGCAATTGCGGGAGCTGGGGTGCCATCTGCCCATCCAGGTCTGGCATTTGGGCCCGGAAGAAATGACGCCGGACATGGCTCGCCTGCTGGAGGGCCAGGGCGTTTCGTGTGTGGACGCACGGGCCGTGCGCCAGCGGAAACCCAGCCGCATCCTGGGTGGGTGGGAACTGAAAACGTATGCCCTGGCTCACTGTGTGTTTGCTGAGGTGCTGTTACTGGATGCCGACAACGTCCCGGTGACCAATCCGGAGTTCCTCTTCGAGACGCCCGCCTACCGCGAGACTGGCGCCTTGTTCTGGCCGGACTTGGGTCGTCTGGAGAAAACCCAGGAAGCGTGGGACCTGCTCGGCATTGTCCGCCCGGACGGTCCTGAGTTTGAAAGCGGCCAAATCGTCCTCGACAAACGCCGCTGCTGGCACTCGCTCGCACTTGGGCACTGGCTGAACGAACAGTCGGATTTCTTTTACCAGTTTCTCCACGGCGACAAGGAGACGCTTCACCTGGCCTTTGAGCGGCGGCGCCAACCGTACACGTTGGTTCCGACCCCACCGCTGGTGCTTCCGGGGACGATGGTTCAGCACGACCTCGATGGCCGCCGCCTGTTTCAGCATCGGAATACCAGCAAATGGACGCTCTTTGCCAACCAGCAGCCGGTCGAGGGTTTCTGGCGTGAACGCGAATGCCGCGCCGCGTTGTCGGAGCTACGTCAGCATTGGGACAGCCGCTCGCTGGTGCCGCCACGTTGGCCGTTTGGCGCGGCGAGGAAGGGCATCTCTTACCGGCGACCGCCCCGGGTTCAAGCGGGAATGCTGTCCTGTGATGCCCGCCGTGAGATGCGCGAAGGGACCCTGCAGCGTCTGGCCCAGACGGACTGGGGCGACGCACCTGTATTGCTCCAACTTGATGATCCGTCGGTCTCCGCCGACCCCCGGGAGCGCCAGCAACGCGCCTCGCTGGCCTTGCTGCGACAGTTCCTTGGCGGCAACGCGCCCTACTTGCTGTTCCTCGAGGATGACTTGGACTTCAACCGCTTCATTCGCCACAACCTTGAACAGTGGCCGCTCTTTTTAAGGCGGGAGATCCAATTGGCCGGGCTCTACAACCCCGGGCTCTTGGAAACGGCTTGTGACTTGGTCAATCGGGCCTACCTGATCGCGCCCGATCGCATCTACGGCAGCCAGGCCCTGCTTATCTCTCGCGCTGCGGCCCGTTATTGCGTTGACCACTGGGACGAAGTCGAAGGCATGCAGGACATTCGCATTTCCCGACTGGCCGGCCGGTTTCGGCCGCCGGTGTTCTATCATTCCCCGTCGCTGGTCCAGCACGTTGGCGCCTCCAGTACATGGGGTGGGGCTTTCCATGAGGCCTCGGATTTCGATCCGCTCTGGCGAGCCGACGAACTTGCCGCCCAGCCAATGCGGGCTGGATTCGCCTCCGGTTCTCGCGTAAGACCAACTGGACCCATCGTTTCCTGCGTCAGCCTGAAACACAGCCGATGAATTCACAGCCCCAGAGACCCACCGATGGCGACGATCAAGGCGAGTTGCTGCCCACGCGGGCGTCGCTGCTCGAGCGACTGCGGCAGTGGAGTGACAACGCCAGTTGGCAGGAGTTCTTCGACACCTACTGGAAGCTGATTTTTCGCACGGCCCGCGCTGCCGGACTGCGTTCCCAGGACGCCGAGGAGGTAGTCCAGGAAACGATCGTTGAGGTGGCCAAGGACATGCCGGATTTTCAATACCGCCCGCCGGCAGAAGGCGGTTCGTTCAAGCAGTGGCTGCTCAACAAAACCCGATGGCGCATCATCGACCACATGCGCGGCTACGATCGCCACGCCCGCTCCTTTTCCCTCGATGATCAGGAGAACGTGAATGGGCCGCCTCCCATGTCCACCAGCGAGCTGCTCAGCCCGGTGCTGGATGCGCAATGGGATCACGAATGGGAAGTCAGCCTGGTCGACCGCGCGTTACAGCGGCTCAAGCGCCAGGTTGACACGCGAAACTACCAGATCTTTTACTTCCTGGAGCTCAAAGGATGGACCGCCCGGGAAGTCGGACGCCAAGTCGGCGTGAGTCTGCCCGTCGTCTACACCACGCGCTTCCGCCTGCGAAAGTTATTTCGGACCATCCTGAACAAAATGAAGGAGGAGGAATAGTCCATGAAAAACATCCGCCAAATCCTGGCCTGGCTCACGGAATGGTGCCGCCCGGGATCGATACAGCTCTGCTTTTCTTCGCCCCCGGTAATCTCCTGCCACCAGCGGCTGGCGCTGGAGGCCGTCAACGGCCAGGAACTGGAAGAGGCCCGCGAACGAATTCTCTCCCGCCTGTGGGCGCAGCGCATTGATCAATGCCAGAGCGAACTGAGCCCCAGCACCCGTGCCACCAGCCGGGTCATCCCTTTCCCCGCAGTCCAGTGCCGTTCAACCCAAATCAAAAAGAGGTAACCGTGAAGCACGCAGAAACCGTTAGCCCCGAAGCGATCGAGATCGAACCTGGCTTCAGTCCGAAAGCCTATCCAGCAAACCAGCCGTTCTGGCCCGCGATGGACGGCGATCCGGAACCAAGCTCCAGTCCGAGTCCAAGTCCAAGCCCGAAACCGTAGCTCGGGAGCATTTCTGATCACTTCCCGACACTTTGGCGCCCGGCGGAAGTACGGCTCAACCGCAGGCGGGATTCAAATTCCCGCTTCCGCTCAAGGATCGTTAAATCCGCCGGGCGCCATTTCAGGGCCTGATCCAGTCGCTCCAATGCCGCCGCGGTCCGGGATTCAGCCTGGCAGAACTCCGCTTCAAACTGGCACCAAGCCACGACTTCATCCTCTGTGACTTCGAACAGATTCCGATGGCGCTGACGAATCTCCTGCCACGCCTTAGCCAGATCAGCGCTCGACTCAAGACCGGATTGTCCTGGCTCCGCTTCGCCCGCCAACACCTTTGCTAGTTGTGCCAGCTCGCTCGGAGTCAGATGGTTCGCCGGCAGCTGCAGCCACCACGCAGTGCGCGAGAGCTGGCGGACCACAAACCCACTGAAGTCAGGCAGCCATCGCGCTGACCCCAGTTCAAATGGAAACGGCAGCGCCGGACCAAACGGCCGCCCCGTGCGCCCATCCCACAAACGCGCTGTCCGGTCCCAACTCGCCGTCAAGAGCAGGCCGTTCGGGCCCAGCTGAACACTCGTCGCCTGATTTCGATGCAGCATCGCCTCGCCTTCAGGCTGGCCCGTCCGGGAGTTCCAGAGCCTGCCGGTGCCGTCCTCCGAAACCGTGGCAATCCTCCCACCGCCATCCAGCCACGCCGCATCACCGATCCCATCAAGATGCCAGATTTCCGGCGCTCGCCCCAATTCGGTTTCAGGCCGCAGGCTCCAGACCCTCGCCGACGCCTCGTTCATCGTGCTATCTCCCGTACAAACAATCATCCGGGTCTCGTCCGGGCTGAACACGACGCGGGTCACCTCCATTGGGTGCCGCCTCGGTTCCGTCACCGCCCGCCCCGCCTTGACGTCCCAGACGTAAACATTGGATCCGGCCGCGGCCGCCACGAACAAAGCGTTCGGGCTCATGTAGAGCGAGTCGACCGCCTTTTCCACCTCCTGCGTCCACTGGAGTTGGCCCGCGTCGGAAAGCACCGCTACCCGATTGCTGGCCGCCAGAGCCAGAACGCGATCATGCGGCGCAAACGCACAGCGAATGGCCCGACTTTCCCAGACCAGGCTCGAGCCAATCGGCGCCTTGGTCCCGGGCTCGAACAACTGTGTGCTCGCGCCTGCCCGCCCTGGCGTCCGCATGGAAACGAGCACCCGATCTCCCGCATCATTTATTCCTAACAACTCCGCCCCCGGCCCAAACTCGACCAGGCGGGCTGAGGCGACCGGGTTTTGCAGATCCACCTGGAGGAACCCTTTCGGCCCATTGACAATCATGGCCCGATTCTCCGGACTGGTCACCACCGGAGACAGGCGGGTTGGGCTGAGGCGACCAGCCAAATCCCAGACTCGAACGGTTCCGTCACGCGCTCCGGAAACAATTCGACGTCCATCCGAGGAAATGCCGGCGGTGTTGATGGGATAACGATGACGCAACATCGACCGCTCCAGCCGTCCGGTCTTCGCCTCCCAAAACCGGAGGTAGCCGTCGCGCCCGCAAGTCACCACGGTTCGCCCCGAAGGGGTGAACTTGGCTGTTCCTGCCGCGCGTTGATGGGGCAACGCTGGCCCCAAAGGCCGGTGCCCAACGACGTCCCACAGATAGATGTTCCAGTCCTCGCACGTCGCCACCAACTCTGCTCCATCGCGGCTGAACCACACCTGATGCACCCAATGCGGGAGGGTCCACGGACTGCCGGCCGCCTCTCCATTCTTCCGCCAGAACCGCACTGATTGATCATGCCCGCCGGTGGCGATCAGCTCGCCGTCAGGATGAATCGAAAGCCCGCCCGCATGCCCCGCGTGAGCCTGCACCTCCCATTCCAGGCTGGCCTTCCGCAGGTTCCACCAACGCAGGTATCCATCCTTGGCCATGGTCAAAAGCGTTTCGCCCGACGGATGAAAACAAGCCGACAAGACCATCGTGGGATGTTTGAAGCTCGAAATCATCTTGCCCGTGGTCAAATCCCAGACTTGAGCCGACTGGTCGTGGGCCGTCACCGCGCGCGATCGTCCCGCATCCATCGCCGCCATCACCACGGGGTCGCAGCTCCATTCCCTAACCAGGTCACCGCTCGCCACCTGACGAAGTTGAATGCCGCCCTTGGTCAAGGCGATCAACACCTGCTCGTCTCCCGGCAGAAAACCGCACCAGGCAATCGCCCCTCCCATCGCCCACAACCCGGTCAGTTTGGGCATCTGACCCAACGTGATCGAATACCGCAAACGCGCCAGCCGTTCGTCGGGCGTCCCCTCCGTCCGTTTGATCAGCTCCGCTTGATCGAGCAACGCCTGCCCGTAGTCCCCCATCTCAATCAACCGCGCGCTCCGCCCCGTCATCGCCGCCAATTCACGCTCCGAGTGGATCTGGTTCATGCTGCTCCACCGGTGGGCGACCAAGCCGACGATCACGCCCACGATTCCCACGACGGCCGCCGCAATCCCCCACTTGCGCCAGCGTGCGCGCTGGGCGCGGGCCTCGCGCAGCATCCGCACCGAACGCCCGCCCTGGATCAACTCCAGCTCCTCCGTCATCTCCCACGCGGTCCCGTGCCGCCGCTGGCTTCGCTCCTCGCTCGCCTTCGCCAGCA
>JBGARF010000002.1:0-577491 GCA_044230345.1 Limisphaerales bacterium | reverse complement strand
GGGGGCGCGCGTGTTTGGCAATCTGCTCGATCCGAACAGTGAGATTAACTACATCCTGAACAACAAGCGTGTCTATATCCTCAAGGAGGACGTCGGAACCCAGCCGCGCTTCTACTACTTCTTCGACAAATGAGAGGCTACCTGACCTTCCTCTTCCGCATCTGGAGGCTCTCCTGGCAGGGCAGCGGAAAGTATTACGCGTGGATGGCGTTGCTCACCATCGTGAGCTTGGTGGGCCTCAACGCGTGGGCGCGCCAGTTCACCGAGGGCTTGCAGACGACCGGGATGACCAATCAAGTGAGCTGGGGGGCGTACATCGCCAACTTTACCTTCCTGGTAGGCGTGGCGGCGGCGGCGGTGATGCTGGTCATTCCTGCCTACATTTACAAAAAGGAGCACATGCACGAGGTGGTGCTCTTTGGCGAACTGCTGGCCATCGCCGTGATCGTCATGTGCCTGTTGTTTGTCACCGTTGATCTCGGGCGGCCGGATCGATTTCACCACATGATCCCTCCATTCGGTGTCTTTAACTTCCCGGGCTCGATTCTTTCGTGGGACGTGATCGTGCTGAATGGCTACCTGTTGTTGAACCTGCACATTGCCGGTTACCTGCTTTATTGCCGGTATCAGCATCGCAAGCCGACGCGTAAGTTTTACATCCCGTTCGTGTTCCTCTCGATCCTCTGGGCGGTGAGCATTCATACGGTCACAGCCTTCCTCTATGTCGGCTTGGCGGGCCGCAGCTACTGGCATCATCCGCTGGTCCCTTCACGATTCCTGGCCTCGGCGTTTGTGGCGGGACCGGCTTTGATGATTCTCGCCTTTCAGATCATTCGGCGGACGACGCGTTATTTCATTGGTGACCAGCCCATCTTCACCCTGCGCATGCTGATGACGGTGGCGATGGTGATTAACATGTTCCTGCTCGTGTGCGAACTGTTCACCGAGTTCTACTATCCGACCCAGCACGGGGCGGCGGCGCAGTATTTGTTCTTTGGTCTGCACGGACATGCCGGTCTGGTGCCGTGGATTTGGAGCGCGATCAGCCTTGATGTCATCGGCCTGCTGCTGCTCATCACGCCGGCCAGCCGGCGAATAGGCTGGCTGAATGTCGCCTGCGTCGTTTGCTTCGTCGGCATCTGGATTGAGAAGGGCATGGGCCTGATCATTCCCGGCTTTGTGCCGTCTCCACTCGGCCAGGTTGTCGAGTATTTGCCCACCCTCAACGAAACCCTGGTCTGCCTTGGCATCTGGTCTTTCGGCACGCTGATGTTCTCGTGGATGCTGCACGTGGCCATCCCGATCATGAATGGCAGTCTGCGTGCGAACCCCGACCTCGTATCCCCGGCGAAATCCTGAATCACATCCCCTATGAAAAAATCGCTCCAAACGTTTCTTATCTTCGCCGCGGCCGCGCTCCTGGCTGCGCCGCCTGTCGCCCGCGCGGGCTTTACCCTGAAGGAAATCTCCCCGCAAAGCGCGGCGTGCATCGCCTGCCACAAAAAGGAAAGCCCCGTCATCTACGAGCAGTGGGGCACCTCCAAGCATTTCATCGCCAACGTGGGCTGCTTCGAGTGTCACACGGCGAACGAGAAGGATGCCGACGCCTACGAGCATTTCGGCCAGATCATCTCGACCATTTCATCGCCAAAGGATTGCTCCCGTTGCCATGAGCGCGAAGTGCAGGAGTTCAAGGATTCCCACCATGCCAAGGCGGGCCGAATCCTTGGCTCGCTGGACAACACCCTGGCCGAAGTGGTCGAAGGAAATCGCGGGTTCAAGACCGAGGCGTTTCCGCACGGCGTGAGCGCGGCGGCGGTCAACGGCTGCTGGCAGTGCCACGGTGGGGAGGTCAAGACCTTGAAGACGGGACGGCTGGATCCGGCAACGTGGCCGAACACGGGCATTGGCCGCATCAATCCCGATGGTTCCGAGGGATCGTGCACGGCGTGTCATTCGCGGCATTCCTTCAGCGCGGCCCAGGCGCGAACCCCGGACACGTGCGGCAAATGTCACATGGGCCCGGATCACCCGCAGATCGAGATCTACAACGAGTCCAAGCACGGCATCGCCTATCGCGCCAACGTCGACAAGATGGCGCTGAACAATCCGAAATGGGTGGTGGGCGAGGATTATAGCGCTGCGCCCACCTGTGCCACGTGTCACATGAGTGCGACCAAGGATCAGCCGGTGACCCACGATGTTGGGTTGCGCATCTCCTGGAACAACCGACCGGAAATCTCCATCCGGCCCGAGATTGGCGACGCGAAACTTGGCTTGCCGGGGAAGGATGTGCCTTGGGAAAAGCGCCGGGCCAACATGCAGAACGTCTGCGTCAACTGTCACAACGTGAATTACGTCCAGTCGTTCTACCAGCAGTACGACGGCTTGATCGACCTGTACCACGGCAAGTTTGCCGTGCCGGGCCTGGCCCTTTACAAGGCGGCCAAGCCGCTGCTGTCGGGACCGCAGTTCAGCAATCCGGTGGATTTCACCTGGTATGAAATCTGGCATCACGAAGGGCGACGCGCGCGGCACGGCGTCTCCATGATGGGACCGGACATCACCCACTGGCACGGCACCTATGAGGTCGCGAAACACTTCTACTCCAAATACATTCCCGAGCTGCAGGAGATCGTGGAGAAGAACAAGGACTCCGCGGATGCGGCCAAGAAGGAGGCGGCGGCCAAGCTGCACAAACTGATCGATGACACGCTGAACAGCGACAACCACAAATGGTATCTGGGCAAGATGGATCCGGAGGAGAAGGCCCGTCGCGAGCAGCAGGTGAAGGAGTTTCAGCAGCGGTATTCGAAATAGGTCAGGGGCGAGGTTCCGCCGCGCCGGCGGTCTTTGCCGGCGCGGCCCATCGCCAACCCCATCATTGCCATGCCTATCTCGTCCTACGTCATTCGTTGTGCGCCCGGGGATCAGTCGCAGGTCTTGAGTGAACTGCTTGCGTGTTCTGAGGTGGAAATTGGGGAGGCGTCGCCGGCGGGCATCGCTGTAGCCACGGAAACCTCCACCACGCGGGCCGCCCAGGAACTGGGCGAGCGTCTGGAACGTTTGCCTGGCGTGAAATCCGCCGTGCTGGTGTATCACAACTTCGAAGACGTGGCCCACGAGGCCGCGATTCTGCCGCAACAATTCCGGACCTCTTAACTGCCATGAACACCGTCATGAACACGAATCGCCGTGATTTTTTGAAAAGGGCCGCCCTGGCTGCTGCGGCGGGGGCGTTGGCGGGAACGTT
Source organism: Limisphaerales bacterium (assembly GCA_044230345.1). GTDB lineage: Bacteria > Verrucomicrobiota > Verrucomicrobiia > Limisphaerales > JADJPG01 > JBGARF01. Next base: position 574,238 of record JBGARF010000002.1, on the reverse strand, counting down.
GCCGCGTGATCTGGACGCCGCCGAGGGCGCGGATGGATTGCTCTGGCAGAAGGCGCCCTGCCGCTTTTGCGGGACAGGTTGCGGGGTCATGGTGGGCGTGAAGGATGGCCGGGTCGTCGCGGTGCAGGGGGATCTGGAGAGCCCGGTCAACCGCGGTTTGCTTTGCGCCAAGGGATATCACGCCGGCGTCGCGCTCTATGGCAAGGATCGTCTGACCACCCCGCTCATCCGGAAGAATGGAAAGCTGGAAGCGGCCTCGTGGGACGAAGCCATCGAGACCATTGCGAAGGAGATCGTGCGCAGCCCGGCCACCTTCGGTTTCTACGGCTCGGGGCAGTGGACGATCTGTGAAGGCTACGCGGTGATGAAGTTCATGAAAGGCGGGCTGGGCAACAATCACGTTGATCCGAACGCCCGTCTTTGCATGGCCAGCGCGGTCGTGGGCATGGTTACGACCTATGGGGTCGATGAGCCCAGCGGCTGCTATGATGACCTTGATCGGGCGGACACGATTATTCTGTGGGGAAACAACCCGGCGGAGATGCACCCGGTGCTCTGGTCACGCATCATCGATCGGCGGGCTAAAGGGCAGAAGGTCGAGGTGTTCGATCTTGGCACGCGCCGCACGCGGAGCACCGAGGAGGCGGATCATTTCATTCCGTTCACTCCGCAGGGCGATCTGGCGATTGCCAATGGCCTGTGTCATCTGCTGGTGAAAAGCGGCAAGTACAACCGGGACTGGGTGGCGAAGCACTGCAACTTCCGCAAGGGCGGCGATGCGGACGGCGAGGCGATGACCTTTGAGGAGTATGCGAAGTGGCTCGAGACGTACACGCCGGAGTATGTGCAGAAGGTGGCCGGGGTCCGTCCGGCGCAGTTGCAGTTGTTGGCCGATCGTTTTGCGGAGCCGGATCGGAAGATCGTTTCGCTTTGGTGCATGGGCATGAACCAGCACACGCGGGGCACGTGGATCAATAACCTGGTCTACAATGTCCACTTTCTGAGCGGCAAGTTCGGTCTGCCGGGCAGCACGGCATTCTCACTCACCGGTCAGCCCAGCGCCTGCGGCACCTGCCGCGAGGTGGGCACGCTCGGCCACGCCCTGCCGGGCGGGCGGATCGTCGCCAATGAGGATCATCGCAAGCAGTGCGAGGAGCTGTGGAATGTGCCGGCTGGCCGGTTGAATCCGAAGCCCGGCTATCATGCGGTCGCGATGTTTGACGCGCTGCAAAAGGGCGACCTGACGGGTGGCTGGGTTCAAGTCACCAACCCGGCGCAGTCGATGCCGAATCTCAACGGGTTGACGAGCAAGTTGAAGGAGCGGTTTCTCGTAGTCTCGGATGTTTATCCGACGGTGACCACGGATCAGGCGGCCGTGGTGTTGCCGAGCGCCATGTGGGTCGAAAAGAACGGCATGTACGGGAACAGCGAACGGCGCACGCAGCAATGGTTCAAGATGGTCGAGCCGCCGGGAGAAGCGAGGGACGATGTCTGGCAAACCATCGCGGTCGCCCGCAAATGTTTTGAGCTGGGGCACCCGGGCCTGAAGAACAAGGATGGTGAGTTCATCTTCACCTTCAAGGGCGCCGATGGCCAGCCACTGGAGATTTGGAAGTGGGACGTGTTCAAGAAAACCAACGTGGACAAGCTGCTCTTCGACGAGTATCGGCCGTTCACGATGATGAAGAAGTATTCGCTCGCGCCCTACGACGAATTGGTCAAGTCGCGCGGCCTGCGCTGGCCGGTGGTGCAGGACAAGCAAGGTGTCTGGCGGGAGACGCCGCGACGTTTCGTGGAAGGCGAGGATCCGTTCGTGAAGGCTGGCACTGGGGTCGATTTCTATTGGGGCAAGCTGAAGGACGGCAAGGCGCTGGTCTGGGCGCGGCCCTACGAGCCGCCTCCGGAAGTGCCGGACGAGAAATATCCCTTCTGGCTTTGCACTGGCCGGGTGCTGGAGCACTGGCATACCGGCACGATGACGCGGCGGGTGCCGCAACTGCACCGGGCCATGCCGCGGTCCTACGTGGAGCTGAACCCGGAGGACGCGGCGCGCCTGAAAATTACCACCGGTGACAAAGTGAAAATATCCTCCCGTCGCGGCGAACTCGTCTTGCCGGCGTGGATCAACGGGCGGTCGGTGCCCATGGTGGGTTCGGTCTTTGTGCCTTTCTTTGCCGAGGAAGCTTTAATCAATCTTGTCACCCTTGAGGCGCATTGTCCGCTCTCGAAGGAGCCCGACTACAAAAAGTGCGCCGTGGCCCTGACCAAGGCCTGAGAGGAGGCGTGTGAAAAGAAATTCCGAAGTCCGAAATCCGAAATCCGAAGAGCCCCCGGTTCGAGGCTGCCTGTCGCTCCGGCCAGACGGGCGCGGCCGGGTGGGCGCGCGAGCGCCCGCTTTGCTTCTGCTGTTCGCATTCAGCGTTGTCGGGGCGCCGGTTTATGGGGCGGACGGGGCGGGCGATGTTTACCGCGAGCAACGTTCGTTTGCTCAACCCATCCGGCCGGATGTGGTGGGCACCAACATCGCGACGACGCGTGCGTTCCTCGGCGCGCCGCCCGTCATGCCGCACACGTTCGCGGGGGATCGCGATGGACGTTACTGTCTCGAGTGCCATGCCCGGGTGACGCGGATTGAGAAACGGCAAGTCGCCATTGTGCCCGTGCCGCATGCGGAGTTCTCTCAGTGCCAGCAATGCCACGTGAGCGGAGTGAACAAAAATCTGGCCCCGTTCCGGGACAATTCGTTTGTCGGTCTGGATTTGCCGGGCAAGGGGACCCGTGCGCATCCGCTGGCTCCGCCGACGATGCCGCACAAGACCTTCATGCGCGACAATTGCCTGTCGTGCCACGGGCCGTCGGGCAAACAGCGCATCCTGTCGCCGCATCCAGTGCGGAGTCAGTGCCAGCAATGTCATGTGCCGGATGCGTCGAAGAACTACGATCGCCCTCTGCCGTGGGCGGAACTGAAGGGTCAGCTCTGACTTGTGACGGTCCAGGCTTCCCATGAGCCGTCAGGTAGGGCGCGCTCTCCGCAGCGCGCCGCGCCGGCCGGGTGGACAACTTCACCCGTGACCGATCGGGTCTGCGTAAACATTTCGCAAAACTGTATCGGCGGCGGGCGGCGGAGCGCCCGCCCTACCTGAACAGCTCCTCAGTTCACCTGCAGCATTGCAGATTGTAACAATCCTGGACCACGATTGCCCCCATGAATAGCGCTGACGACCTTCGCCGGATGTCCGCGGCGGAGCTGGAGAAGCTCGGCCAGGACAGCTTGCGCGAGCATCTGCTGGCCCAGGCCGTGGTGGTGCATCACAAATACGCTCCGCTGACGGCCGACAAGCTTGAGGCGTTGTTGCAGGACGCGGAGTGCGTGCGGCACCCGACACGCCTGGTCTATGAGTTCGGCGAGATGGCGTTGCACCAGTTTGCCCAGCCGGATGTCGATTGGCGCAACACCGATCAGGACGGCCGCGTGTTGTATGTCCGGCCGCTGCTGCGCGAACGGGCGGATCTGCTTCCGCTGGCGGTGGCATATATGATTCCGCTGATCAACTACGGTGACATCATTTCGGACGAGCACTGCATCAGCTATGGCGCGACGCTGCTCGGGATGATGGAGGAAGAGTATTACTCCGCGATCTGCCGCCTGGCGGATTACGTGGGGGCGGAAGTCCGCGGCACAAACGAGGGCGGAGGCTGCCCTCTCTAGTTAACGCTTCAGTGGGCCGGCAACGTTGGGTTTAGCGGCCGGAGCGACTGAGCCCGTGCAGCGCGGTCAGGCTGGCGGTTTCGGTGAGAAGCGCCTGGATGTTGAACCCCGACTTCAGAAAGAAATCGCGCAGCCGCTCGGGCACGTTGGGGCCATAAGCCAGCATGGGTTGCTTCGCTATCTGATGGAACAGGAGTTCGATAAACGCGCCTTGGGCGTGCTCGCTTCCGACGGCGAACTCGGCCACGTCCCGAGCCCCTGTCAGTTTGACCACGGCGCCGTCATCGGTGGTGTATTCGCTGACGGCGTTGATGAGGCGGTTGCCTTCCTTGGTTCGGAACCGGCCGACTGCATCGTAGTGTTCCAGACTGAATCCGAGAGGGTTGATGGCGGAGTGACACGTCTGGCAGGCGTCGGGTCGGGTCAGTTCCGCGACCTTTTCCCGCATGGTCATGTCGGGCTTGAACTCGGCGTCCTTGAAGGCGACGGCGATCGGGGGCGGCTTCAAGGCGCGGCCCACGATGTTGCGGGTCAGGAACACGCCGCGGTGAATGGGGGATGAAGATTTTTGATAGGAGAAAGCGGCCAGCAGGTAGGGATGCGTAATCACGCCCGATCGTTGTTTGGGGTCGAGCGACACCCGCGTAAAATCTCCGTTGATCTTTGCGTCCACGCCATAGAACTCGGCCAGTCTTTGGTTGAGGAACAGATCGTCTTCCAGCAGCAGGCGGCGGTAGTCGGAGGACTCGGTCCAGACCACATCGTCGAGGAAGAGGTCGAGCGAGGTGCGCAAGTCGGAGATGATCTCGGGGGTAAATCCCGGGTAGATCCGGGCGTCCTTGGACAGGTCGTCGACCTGGCTCATCTGCAGCCAGTGGTGGAGAAACGCCTGGACCTTGGCCCGGGCCCGGGGATCCCGGAGCATTCGGCGTGATTGGGCATGCACCTGGTTGGGGGTCCTCAACGCGCCCTGGGCGGCCTGTGCGAGGAGTTCGCGATCCGGCAGGCTGTCCCAAAGCCCAAACGACAGGCGGGTGGCGACGGTGAAATCATCCGGGTGCTGGTTGTCGAGGCCGAGATAAAGAAACTGCGGTGACTTCAGAGTTTTTAGGACCACGCGGGTGAGAGCATCCTCGGGGCGCGAACCCTTTTTGAATTGGGCGTCGATATAGTCCCGGTGTTGGCGAGGGGTGAGGGGGCGCCGGAAGGCGGCGGTCACAAACCTCTCGGCGAGTGCCCGAACCTGGGTGACCCGATTGGTGTCCTTCGTTTTGGATGCGGATAGGCGATCCAGGTGATGGATCAGATGGTTGGCGACGTCGATGGCGGCCTGGGTGGCGGCTTCGTCCCAAGCCTTGGAGACGGAGATGCCGCGCTCGTAGCCCACGCTGCTGTCGTCTGGCGGAAACGGTGTCGCCACGACGTAAGTGGGGGAGGATCTTCCCGTGACCAGATGTCGGGCCGGGATATTTTCGATGGCGCCGTGCGGCGGCTTCCATTTCAGGGCGACGGAGGCGGTTTTGTCCTTGGGCGCCTTGAAAAATTCAATCCGGAGCGGGTAGGCGCGGCCGCCGATGAGGCGACGGGTCGCCTTGTGATCGGTCAGATTGCCGGAGGCGACGCCGGCGTCGATCAGCGGGGTTTCCTCGTCATTCACCCAAAGCCTCGCGCCGTTGGGTGTTTGGAGGATGAATTCGTGATCGCCCGATTCCGTGGCGACGACGGAGCCGCGCCAGTTGATGGAGAATTCGTTCGTGCCGGTGCCGAGCGCAGCTTCGTCGGAGCGGCCTGTGCCGAAGGTGAACGCGATGGTGGCGTCGACTCTTTCGAAGTCCTTGCGGAGATCATTGGTGGCCCGGTTGCGAATCCGATAGTTCCCGCGGAGGCCCCGTTCGCCGGTGGGGTACGGATTCGCTTCGGACAGAACGTTGACCAGATCGGCGATGGTGTTGACGTATTGTCGGTTGGTCAGGCGTGCCAGTTCAACGCGGGCGGGACGTTGCCGGGCTCGGGCCTCGCGAGAGTAAAAAGCTTGGTAGATATAGTCGGCGACGGCGCTGGCATCGGCACCACGAACTTTCTCCGGAGCATCCTCAGGCATCGATTTGTCGATGTAGCGGGTGAGCTTTTCGATCGACCAATCGCCGTGGAGCGCATCGTCGTATTTGCCTTTGACGCCTTCGCCATTTTTCCCGTGGCAGGAGACGCAATGCTGCCGGTAGACAGCGCTGCCGTCTGGGGCGGGGGCGGCGACAGCTCGGTGGATGGGGTCGAGCGCGAGGGCGGACGCGGCGGCCATTGCGAGGAGGCGGCTGGAGTTGAGGCCGAGGCGGTCCCAGAGGTGGGCTGGGCAGCGCTTGGGATTGTGGGAACAAGCCGCATGCGGGGCCCGACGCTGAACCGTGCCGTGATCGAGAATCATGGGAACCATGGGAAAAGCGCTGACTGCAATCAACGTAGCGTGGACGGCGGGGGGAGGTGGGCTATTCGAGCAGGGGTGACCGTGGGATGAGATTTTTCGGGGAACGGCCATGGATTTTGGGGCCGGGCTTCGGCGGCAACGAACTGTCGACTCGATGAGGGTGAGCCGTTAGGGTGCACGCCGTTGATTCCGGTTGTAACGCGCGGGTGGCCGGCGCGTCAGGATGGATGAATGCGAATTTGCAACCAGACGGAGTATCGGCGGACGCCTGCCCAGCCGGGCCGGTGTTGGCCGACCTGTTGCCGCGGGTCCGGAGGCGGGACGAAGCGGCCTCGCGGGCGTTGGTTGAGCAACTTTACCCTCTGGTGGCCAAGGTCGTGCAAGCCAACCTTCCTCGTCGGGACGAGCCGGAGGATTTGGTGCAGGAGGTGTTCATGAAGATGTTCAGCCGGCTGGACCAGTATCGTGGAGACGCCCCCTTTGAACATTGGGTGTCACGTTTGGCGGTGACGACCTGTCTTGATCGGTTAAGGCGGCAGAGGGTGCGGCCGGAGCTGCGTTGGGCCGACCTTTCCGAGGAGGAACAGCGGGTGTTGGAGAACACCGCGCCGTCGGCGGAGGCGGCGAATGCGGACATGGGCCACGCCCATGCCTTGTTGGAGAAATTGCTGGGTGTCATGCCGCAGGCGGATGCGTGGTTGATTCGTCAGGTGGAGCTGGATCAGAAATCGTTGGCGGAAGTCTGCGCGGCGGCAGGATGGAACGCCGGTGCTGCGCGGGTGCGACTCTTTCGCGCGCGGCACCGATTGCGCCAAGCCTTTCGGGAATTGGAAAAATCAAAACTATGATCACGGATGAACAACGCCTGGCTCGCCTGGTGGCGATGGCCCGAAAAGGGCGGCCAACTTCAACCGGAGACGAGGCGTCGGCATTGCGGCCGCCACCGGGTTTTGCCACCCGAGTGGCAGCCCAGTGGGCGGCGGGTGGACGTGGCCTGACCCAGGCTGAAGCCTGGGAACGGTTGTCGTGGTGGGGAACTGGGCTGGCGGCGGCAGCCTGTCTGTTGGTCATCGCCTTTCATCAGCCAACGCCGGAGCCGACCGGCTTCGACTTGCTGCTGACGGGAACCCCGGCGCAGTCGTTGTTTTAACCAATCGGAGCACTTGTGAATACCGCCCAAATCATCCGAATTGGTGTGGCCTTGGCGTTAATCTTCGCCGCTGGAGTGTTCACTGGCCGTTACACGGCTCCGCGCGCTCCCTTGACGGTGGCCAGTGGGGGCGGACGCACCGTGACTTCCGATGAGGTGTTGGTTCGGTTGACCGCTGAATTGGGGTTGGATCCCGACCAGCAGTCGAAGATGCGAACGATCGTCGAGGACACCTCAGAGCAGGTGGCGATGTTTCCCCCCTTGTCGCCACAACGGCGGGAGATATTTCGCAAGAGCATTCCCCAGATCCGGGCGGTCCTCCGGCCTGAGCAACATGCGAGTTTGGATCGATTCGTGGAGATGGCGGAACGTCGGGCGGCGCGCATGGTCCGGCGCCGGGAGGCGTTGATGAACGGCCCGAGCGTCAATGGTCCAAGTGGGCGAGCCACGAATGGTCAGCCTCCGGCTGGGGCGGCCTCGACGCCAGAGCGGCCAGCGCCGTAGGCGCTCAGCCGGTACCGGGTGGCTTGCTTCCTGTTCCGCTGCGTGGGGAGCCGGGGCCCGCGGTGCGTCAGGGCTGTGCCGGGGGCGTCGGCGTCGGGGTCGGCGTCGTTGGACTGGGGGATTCCTCAGGAGTGGGATCTTTGCGCACGCGCTCGTCGATGCACTGAATCAGGGCTTCGACGCTGACTGGCTTGGCCAGAAAGAGGTCGCCGCCGCTGTTCAGCCCCGCATCGCCGGTTTCGCGGCGTGAGACGGTCGCGGTGAGAAATACGATGGGGACATCTTTGAGCAGGCGATCGCGACGGAGTTGGCTGGAGACATCGCCGCCGTCCATGCTGGGCATGATGACATCGAGAAAGATGAGGTCCGGTTTGAAGTCCCGCGCGGCGGCGAGGGCGTAGGTGGGCTTGTTCTCCGTGCGCACTTCGAACCGGCCGGTTTTCTCCAGGTTCAACTTTACCATGCGAGCGAAACTGACCTCATCGTCGACGATCAGAATGCGCTTTTTGGCCACGACGTTTTCCATGGTCAGACTTTAAACACAAGGGTGGCTTGGGCGCCACCTTCTTTCCGGTTTCGGAGATCGATGCTGCCGCCGTGCAATTCCACGATCTTCCGGGTCACCGTCAGGCCCAGGCCGGTTCCTTTTCCGGTGGGTTTGGTGGTGAAGAACGGATCGAAGATCTGGCGCAGGATCGACTCGGGAATGCCGGTGCCGGTGTCGTTGACCTCGACCACCGCCACCGTTTCGCCGGCGTGAAAGCGATCTGCGAGTCGTGAACCGGCCTGGTGATCCACTTCGCTGGCGTCCAGTTGGCGGGTGGTGGAACGGACCGTGAGAACCCCGCCGTCTGGCATTGCATGGATGGCGTTGGTCAGGATGTTGACCAGCACCTGTTTGATCTTGTTGCGGTCGAGGCGAACGAGCGGAAGGTTCGAGTCGAGCCGGCGTTCGATGCGGACCTGGGCTTCCCCAGCGAGATGGCGGACGAGGGCAAGCGATTCTTCGATTACTCGATTGAGATCCTCCGGCTCGGCGTCGAGCGCGTGAGGAACAGCGAAATCGAGGAGACCCAGGATGATGCCGTCAGCCCGCTGGATGGCGTCCGCCATGTCCTGCAGAATCAGGCCGACGTTCTCGTCGCTGGCGTTGAGATTCTTGGAGAGATAGTCGACGCCCATGCGCAGAATGCCCAAGGGGTTTTTGACCTCGTGGGCGACCCCGGCTGCTAGTCGGCCGATGGACTGCATTTTCTCCGCCTGAATGAGCTGGAACTGCGCCGCTTTCAGCTCCTCGTGCGAATGCTGCAGACTGGTCAGGGCCTTCTGCAGCTCGTTTTTATGAATCTCCAGTTCCTCGTTGGCCTCGCGGAGCGCCTCCTCGGACAGCTTGCGCTCGGTGATGTCCCGGCTGATGCCGACCAGGCCGCGGACCACGCCGTCGCGATTGCGAAGGGGAACCTTGGTGGTGGCGTGCCAGCGGCGGTTGCCGAGCCGGTCGACCACCATCTCCTCGCGATTGAGGAGGGCATGGCCGGAACCGACGACCTGTTCGTCGTCCCGGGCAAATTGTCCGACCAGCTCAGGTGGAAAGAAGTCGGAAACGCGGCGACCGATGACCTCCTTTTCTGCGCCGGCTCCGAGCCAACGTCGGTGGGCGATATTGTCGAGCAGATAGCGGCCTTCGAGATCCTTGACGTAGATGTAGTCGGGCAGGTTGTCGATGAGGCTGCGCAGCAGGTTGCGTTCGGATTCGAGCTGTTCCTCGATCTTCTTGATGACCGTGATGTCGCGCGAGATGCCAAAGTTACCGATGATTCGCCCTTGGCGGTTGCGCAGGGGCAGCTTGGAGGTCAAGGCCCAGGTGACGCTGCCATCCGGGAGCGTTTCGCGCTCGATCTTGCCGAGGATGGGCTCTCCGGAGGCCATGATCGAGGCCTCATCCAAACGGGTGGCTTCGGCATGTTCGGGGGTGAAGAACTCCCGGTCGGTCAGGCCGATGGCCTCCCGGGGATGGCCCAGTTTGAACTGTTCGGCGACGGCCCGGCTAATCCGGGTGAAACGGCTTTCAATGTCCTTGAAATAGATACGGTCGGGAAGATTTGCCATCAGCGTGTGCAGCAGGTCGCGCTCCTGCGCCAGCGCTTCCTCGGCCCGTTTGCGCTCAATGGCGTAGCGCATGGCGTGCACCAGCAGTCGAGGGTCAACCTCGGCTTTGACCAGATAGTCCTGAGCTCCTTCCTGCACCGTCTGGATGGCGAATTGCTCGTCGGCCAGCCCGCTCATCACGATGATGGGGACGGTGGGAGCTGCGGCGTGTGCCCGTCGGAACGTGTCGGGCATCGAGCTGTCGGGCAGGGACAGATCCAGCAGCACCAGATCAATGCCGCCCTGGGCGAGGCGTGCGAGGCCTTCGCGCAGGGTGGAAACATGTTCCAAGCGAAAGGCGGCGCCCGACGCTTCCGCGAGATACTCGCGCATCAGACGCGCGTCGCCCGGGTTGTCCTCGACGAGGAGGACAACCGTGAGGGCATTGGAGGATGGACCTTTCATCGCGACGACGACGGGAGTGTGGGAGGTCCGGGTTGATTATCAACCTTGAAAGCGCCGCATTCTCAGGCGGGCTAGCAAGTCGCGGGTCGCCGGGGCGGCATTCGCCGTTGGCGCCGCGAAGCAAGGGTTCGTCATTCCTCGGCTGAGTGACGCGTAAGTTCCTGTGGGCTGAAACACCGGGTCAGTCGGATCGAAATCAGCTTAGTGGCACCAGACGCGCGGCGAGGAGTGTGCTGATCAGACCGAAGACCGACACCACGGTCAGCATCACCGTCCAGCTGCGCAGCGTTTCTTTTTCCGTCATGCCGCTCAGGCGGTTGACGACCCAGAACCCGCTGTCGTTCATCCAGGAACAGGCAAAGGCGCCGAAGCCGATGCCGAGGAAGAGATACATCGGGTGGTAGGGCAGGGGCGGGTTGGAGGCCGGATCGATCATGGGCCAGAGGATCGATGAAGTGGTGAGCATGGCGACGGTGGCCGAGCCTTGGGCGATGCGAATGACGGCGGCGACCGTCCAGGAAAGCAGGATCAGGTTGACGGCGTAGCCTTGGGATGCGGCTTTGATGGCTTCGCCTACGCCGGCATTGCGCAGCATGCCGCCAAAGGCGCCGCCGGCGGCGGTGATCAAGATGATCACGCCGGCAGTTTCAAGCGGGGGGCCGAGCAGGGCCTCAATATCGCTGAACGACATTTTTCGTTGGCGGGCAAGAACCCAGAGCGCGAGCGTCGTGCCGATGAGGAGAGCAATGTTCTTGTTGCCGATGAACCAGGCGACCTTTGAATACTGCGCGAACTGAGCCGGGCCTCCGAGGGCGTCGACCATGCCGGAGTTGCCTTTGAAGAGCTTGAAGAACGAGGCGCTGCTGATGAGGACAATGGGCAGGATGACCGGGATGATGCTCCAAAAAAACGAGGGCAGCTTGTCTTCGGACTGGTTGGAGATGCCCTGGAGGTCGGCCAGGGATGCGCCCGGGGTTTCGCGGAGCGGAACCTCGGAACGTCGGTTGAGCCAGCGGGCGACAAAGAATCCGGCGACACACGGGAGGATGCCCGCGGCAATACCCCAGAGAATGGAGAGGCCGGGGTCGACCCGGAGATTGTCGACCATCGCGAGGGGGCCGGGATGCGGGACGGTCAGAGAGTGGGTGACCACGCCGCCGATGCAGATGCACATCAAATAGAGGAGATAGTCTTTGCCGGTCCGCAGGCGCAGGGCTTTCGCGAGCGGCACCATCAACATGAACATCGTGTCAAAAAAGATGGGAATGGACAGGATGTAAGTGCTGGCGAGGAGGGCAATGCCGGCCCGTTCCTGGCCGAACAAGGCGAGAAACCGTCGGACGACCTTGTCCGCGGCGCCGCTTTCCATCAGGCAGAGGCCGATGATGGAGGCCAGCCCGATGGAGATGGCGATGCCGCCGGCGGCGCTGCCGAATTCGATCGCGGTGAGTTCGACCGCGGCGACCCAAGAGTTCGCGGTGGCGTCGGCCTGCATGGCGGCGGGAAGTTTACTGATGAGCTTGGCGTCGAAGCCCCGAGTGAGGAAACCGACAAAAAACGCCGCAAAGATGAGCGCAATAAAGGCGTGCAGACGCAATTTGGTGATGGCGCCAATGATGAAGATCACCGCAAGCGCCAGGATGACGAACGGATGTTGGACGAAATCGAAGAACGATGTAGAGCCAGTAGTTGTTGGTGTCACAGGATTTGGGTGGGCTTAATGCGACAGAAGATTCGACGAGCGTCAAGGGGGGAATGCGAGGAAGCAGGGAGAACCCGAGGGACGGAAATCGATGGACGATTGAATGCGGGCCGGGGTTCGGTCAGTCTTTCCTTCCATCAATTGACTATGAACTGTCCGTTATTACCGCGTGGTGCGTGGGTTGTCCTGGTGGCCGGGCTGCTGGCGTCCACGTCGTGTCCCGGCGCCGGCGCCGGTTACTCCAGTGACGCCGGCGATTCGCCGCACGGTGCGGGTCGGCACACGAACCATTTCACCCGCACGCCTTACGTGCAGTTGGCGACGCATCAGTCCATCGTGGTGGTTTGGAGGACGGATGCTCCGATCCAGCCCATTGTCCGTTATGGCCGGTCGCTGGCGGCTCTTGAGACACGGTCGGCGGAGTCCGCGGTGGTGACGCGGGTTGCCTTGTCGACGAACAAGGCGGAGGCGAAGGCGCTGGCGGAGCGGGTACCGGGCCTGATGCAGATGCCCCGTCTCCACAGTGCCCCGGTGGGATATTTCCAATACGAGGTTCAGCTGTCGGGGCTGACGCCGGACACGAAGTACTACTACGCGGTTTACGACGGGCCACATCGCTTGACCGAAGTCGACGAGTCGTATCATTTCGCGACCCATCCGGTCCCGGGGACGCCCCGTCCGATGCGGTTCTGGGTGGTGGGTGATTCCGGCACGGGCCGCGAGACGCAGCACAGTGTGCAGGGCGCGATGTTGAATTTCGTGGTCGACACAAAGCGCGAGCCGGATTTCTACCTGCATGTGGGGGACATGGCCTATATGCGCGGCAAGGACGTCGAGTTTCAGACGCGCTTTTTCGAGGTCTACGAGCCGACACTGCGGCATCTCGTGTGTTGGGCAGCGATGGGCAATCACGAGGGGGCGACCTCCAAGGGCACCAACGGAACAGGGCCGTATTATGATGCCTATGTTTTGCCGGCCCGGGGAGAGGCCGGCGGCTTGGCTTCCGGGACCGAAGCTTACTATTCGTTCGACTATGGGCGCGCCCATTTCATCTGCCTTGATTCCCATGATCTGGATCGTCGCCCAACGGGCCTGATGGCCCGCTGGCTCAAGATGGATCTTGAGCGCACCCGACAGGATTGGATCATCGCTTATTTTCATCATCCGCCGTACACCAAGGGCACGCACGACAGCGATCGGGAGAAGCAGTTGATTGAAATGCGCACGCATATCATGCCGATCCTGGAATCAGGCGGTGTGGATCTGGTCTTGACCGGGCATTCGCATATTTACGAGCGCTCGATGTTGATCGACGGGGCCTACGCGACGCCCACGGTGGCGGAGAACGTGGTGTTCGAAGATCGGGAGGGAAATCCCGACACAGACGGGCCGTATCGGAAGAGTGCCGGGATCAATCCGAACAACGGCGAGATTCAGGTGGTGGCGGGGCATGGTGGAACAACGGTTGGCCGGAAGGGAACCATTCCGTTCATGCGCAAGATCATCGTTGAGCATGGCTCCGTGGTGATCGACATCGACGGCGACACCATGATTGGCACCATGATCAACAAATACGGGGAGGTGAAGGACCGTTTCGGATTGGTCAAACGGGGGACGGTGGTTCACGAACGAATTGCCGCGCCTTGGCAGCATCCGTTGCCGTTCCGGACCCAGAAGGCGACTGGGGAAGATCAGCCTGGGGAAGCGCCGGAAGACTTTTTTGTGGCCATTCCCAAGTTTGCGGAGTGGCAGTATCTGGTGGGGAGCCATCCTGAAGGTCATAAATGGACCGAGTTGAAGTTTGCGGCGGACAGCTGGAAAACCGGCGAAGCGCCGTTTGGTTTTGAGTATAAGGAAGCGCGGACGGTTCTCGACGAGATGAAGGGCAAGCACACGACGCTATACATGCGGCATGTGTTTGAAGTGGAACAGGCGGATTCCGTCGCGGAGATCGGGCTGATGATCAACTACGACGATGCATTCATCGCCTATCTGAACGGCAAAGAAGTGGTTCGCAAGGGGGTGGGCAAGGGTTCCGGCAAGGATGCGCAGCAGATCAAGAATCACGACGCGAGCCGTTATAATTATTTTCCGTTGAAAGACTTTGAGAAGTATCTGAAGGACGGTCGGAACGTGCTCGCGATCGAAGCGCACAACAGCAGCGTGGAAAGCAACGATTTCCTGGTCGATCCATACTTGGTGCTGGAGGATTGAGGTCATGGTGAAGGGTTTTCGCGAATGCGGGTGTGCGCTGAGGTTGAGCGCGGCAGCCCTTTTGAGTTTCGCCGCGATTGGCCGCGGAGTGGCCCATGACAGTCCGGAACATGTCGTTGAAGTGCTCACGGCCCGCATCCATGCCGACGGCCCCCGTCCGGAGCTGCTTTGGCGTCGAGCGACGGAGTATCGGGCGCTGGGTGAGCCGGCGCTGGCGGAGAAGGATTTGAAGCTGGCCCTGCGCCGGCAGCAGGACTTTGAACAGGCTCGCATTGATCTGAGTCGGGTGCAGTTGGCGTTAGGCAAGACCAATGCGGCCTTGCGAACCATCCGGCCGTCATCCGGCGCGGGGTGGCTTTTTGGAGGGCGCAAGGCGGAGCCAGTGTCGCCCATGGTGCAGATCGTTCATGCAGAAATCCTCCAAGCCGCCGGCCGACCGGCGGAGGCTCTAGTCGAATGCAATCGAGCGCTGGCGGCGGATGGATTTCTAAATCCGGAGTGGTATCTGATTCGTTGCCATCTGCAGTATCGACTAGGCCAGTTTCGAGCGGCGGCGGACGGTCTGGCCGAGGGCGTCCGGCAGACGGGCAATGCCGTGCTGGAGGCGGAGTGGATCGATGCGCTGATCGATGCGGGGCAGCTGGAGGAGGCGGGGCCACGCGTTGCCATTCATCTGTCGGAGTCGCGTTGCCAGGCGTCGTGGTTGATCCGGCGCGGGCGGATTGGAGCGGCTCAAGGATTGAGTGCTGCCGCTCAGGCGGATTTTCTGGCGGCGATCTTGGAGTTGAATTCTCGTCTGCGCCTTGATCGGCCGGACTTCAGTTTGTTGGCTGAGCGCGGATTGGCCTATGCCCTGTTGGGCGACGTGCAGCTGGCCCGAAAGGATCTGGCCAGTGCTCGGGCCCGGGGTGCCGATGATTGGACCTTGCAGCGGTTGGAGCGGGTGCTAGAGGGAGCGTAGACGCCGCGGGCGGACGGGGCGGGGAATCCAGAAGAATAAAAAAGGACGAGGTTGCCCTCGTCCTTTTTGTTCTGCTTTGAAAAGGGGCGGAATATCCGGCTATGAAGCGCTTATTGCAGCTTCTTGACCTCGGACGGCTTGGCATCGATCAGCTCGATGTCGAAGATCAACGCGGCGCCTCCCGGAATCTTCGGTGGGCTGCCGTTGTCGCCGTAAGCGAGATTGGAGGGAATGAAAAGCTTCCACTTGGAACCGATGGGCATCAGCTGCAGCGCCTCGGTCCAGCCCTTGATGACGCCGGTGACCGGAAACTCGGCGGGTTGACCGCGCTTGTAGGAGCTGTCGAATTCGGTGCCGTCGACCAGCGTGCCGCGGTAGTGGCACGTGACGGTATCACCCACGGCTGGAACCTTGCCCGAGCCTTTGGTTTCGATCTTGTATTGCAGGCCGCTGGCGGTCGTGGTGATGCCGTCCTTCTTTTTGTTTTCGGCGAGGAACTCTTCGCCGGCTTTCCGGGCCTTCTCGGAGTCGACCTTGCGCTTGGCCATGGTCTTCTCCCGGATTTCCTGCTGGAAAGCCATCATCGCCTCGCGGAACTGTTCTTCGTTCAGCAATTCCTTGCCGGCGATGGCATCCTTGAGGCCTCGCATGTAGACATCGTAGTCCACTTCGACGTCGTTTTGCTTGAGCTGTTTGCCCAGATTGACCCCCAGCATGTAGCTGTTTTTCTCTTTCGGGGTCTTGAAGGGACCCGGGTCAGCGGGTTTCTTCGCCGGGTCCTCGGCCGCGCCGGTCGAAAACGCCAGGGCGAGCCCCAACGTCGTGGTGATGACTGCGAGTTTCATGTCGATGTATGCTTGTGCCGCCGGCCACGGGTGAAAACATTTCAGCCGTCCGCCCAGGGGCGATGATTAAGTCGGCGACACTACCGGGACCCGGCCCATCGTCAAGCGGAAGAACCAGATCTTTTCCTTCGCCTTTCGACGGCAGAAACCTATCGTCTGGCCCCGAACGATGACCATGAAACGCGCCGTGTTTTTCGATCGGGATGGGACCTTGAACGAGGAGAAAGAGTATCTCTCGGACCCGGACCGTCTGGTGCTGTTCCCGGGCGCCGGGGCGGCCCTGGCCCGCCTCCGTCAGGCGGGATTTCTGTTGTTTATTGTCACCAATCAATCAGGCATTGGCCGGGGCTATTACACGCTCGACGACATGCATCGCGTCAATCAGCGCCTGACGGCTCAGCTTCAGGCGGAAGGGGTGGAATTTGCCCGTATCTATTTCGCCCCGGAGGCTCCCGAACAGCCCAGCCGCGGGCGCAAACCCAGCCCCCAGTTCCTGCGGGATGCTGCTGACGAGTTCGGAGTGGATTTGGCGCAGAGCTACATGGTGGGCGACAAACGAATTGATCTCGAATGTGGTTGGAATGCCGGCGTCGCCCGCAGTTTGCTGGTGCGGACCGGCTATGGAACGACCGTCGAAGCAAAGGAAGGCGGCGCCCTCGGGCGGGCCGTCGTGGTGGACGATTTAACGGCGGCGGCAGACTGGATTTTGCGGGCGTCAGCAATGCGTCCGACCTGACCGATTGAACCGAAAGATTATGAAGATTCTTGGCGTTATCCCGGCCCGCTATGCGTCCACCCGATTCCCAGGCAAACCCCTGCACCCGATCGCGGGACGTCCCCTTATTCAGCACGTGGTCGAACAATGTCGGCGGGCCAAGGCATTGGCTGACGTGGTCGTGGCAACCGATGACGAGCGCATTCGGGCGGTGGCGGAAAAGTTTTGCCGCGTGGAGATGACCGCGGAAGCGCATCCGAGTGGAACGGATCGGATCGCGGAAGTGGTCAGTCGGAGCGACTGCGACGCGGCGGTGAACGTCCAGGGTGACGAGCCATTGATTGATCCGGCGGTGATCGACGCGGTGGCGGGTGCGTTGGTCGGGGCGGAAATGAGCACGGCGGCGGCGCGGATTCACGATGGCGCGGAGTATGACAACCCGAACGTCGTGAAAGTCGTTGTCAACGTCGCGGGCCGCGCCCTATACTTTTCACGTCGAACGATTCCGTTTGTGCGGGATGCCGCCAGTCGCCCGGTTGCCGAGCAGTTGGCGGCGTTTCCATTTTTGAAGCACCTCGGGATCTACGGCTATCGGCGGGAGGCGTTGTTGCGCCTGGTGACCTGGCCGGTTTCAGCGCTGGAAACCGCCGAACGACTGGAACAATTGCGAGCGTTGGATCACGGGCTGGGAATAGCGGTGGTGACGGTGGAATACGACAGCGTGGGCGTGGACGTGCCGGCGGATGTGCTCCGGGTGGAGCGCCTGTTGGCGGCGCGGCCTTGAATCGTTCGGGTTCAGCCGGGCGCGTCGGGTGGCGGCTTGGTGAACGGATTGAGCATGAAATACATTTTTGTGACCGGTGGCGTCGTGAGTTCGTTGGGCAAGGGCCTGACGGCCGCAGCGCTTGGGACCCTGCTGGAGAACCGTGGCTTGAAGGTCACGCTGCAAAAGTTTGATCCGTATCTCAATGTGGACCCCGGCACGATGAGCCCTTACCAGCACGGGGAGGTCTACGTGCTGGATGATGGGGCCGAAACCGATCTCGATCTGGGACACTACGAGCGCTTTACCAACACCAACCTCAGCCGGATCAACAACCTCACCAGCGGCCAGGTCTACCAAAAGGTGTTGAACAATGAGCGGGATGGAAAATACCTCGGGAAGACCGTTCAGGTTATTCCCCATGTGACGGATGAGATTCAGAGCCGGATTCAGCAGTTGGCGGAGGCGACCAAGTGCGACGTGCTCATCACCGAAATTGGGGGCACCACCGGGGACATCGAGGGGTTGCCGTTTTTGGAGGCCATCCGTGAGTTCGCCTTCGACGTGGGGCCGAGCAACGTGCTTTTCATCCATGTGACCTATGTGCCGTTCATCAAGGCGGCTGGTGAGTTGAAGACCAAACCGACCCAGCAGTCGGTGGCCAAGCTGCGTGAGATCGGCATCCAGCCCCAAATCCTGGTCTGCCGCTGCGAGCATCCGCTGGACAAGGATCTGCGGCAGAAGATTTCCCTGTTCTGCAACGTTCCGTACGACGCGGTGATCGAGGAGAAGGACGTGGATCACTCGATTTATGAAGTGCCCCTCATGCTGCAGCGTGAGCGGATGGACGATCTCGTATGCCGCTATCTGCATTTGGATCGACCGGCGGGCGACATGTCCTCCTGGCAGGACATTATTCGCAAGCTGATCGCGCCGCAGCATCGGGTTCGCATCGGCGTGGTGGGCAAGTATATCGAACTGCAGGATGCGTACAAGTCCGTTTACGAAGCCATCATTCACGGCGGGATCGCGAACGATTGCGGGGTGGAGATTGAAAAAATCGAGGCGGAGGAGATCGAAAAGTTTGGGGCCGAAAAGATGTTGAAAGGCCTCGCGGGAGTGCTGGTGCCAGGCGGGTTTGGTGAGCGGGGCACGGAAGGAAAAATCCTCGCCGCACGCTTGTGCCGCGAGCAACGGCTGCCCTACCTGGGTCTGTGCCTCGGCATGCAGATCGCCTGCATCGATTTTGCGCGTCACGTCCTGAAGCTCGAAAAGGCTCACTCCACCGAGTTCGATCCGACTACGCCCCATCCAGTCATCGCCCTGCTCGATGATCAGAAGCGGGTGATCAAGAAGGGTGGGACGATGCGCCTCGGGGCGCAGCCTTGCCAACTCGCCATGGGCAGCAAGGCGCAGCAGCTCTACGGCGCGTTCCTGATTCACGAAAGGCACCGGCATCGCTACGAATTCAACAACGCCTACCGGGCTAAATTTGAGGAAGCGGGGCTTGTCTTCAGCGGGACCTCTCCCGACGGAAAACTGGTTGAGCTCATCGAGTTGTCCAATCACCCGTTCTTCATGGCGAGCCAGTTTCATCCGGAATTCCTGAGCAAACCGAACAAGCCCCACCCGCTGTTCCGCGGCTTCATCGCCGCCTGTCACAACTACATCCATCACCGGCCCCTCTGACCTCAGGTCAGGTTCAACCTCGAGCCGGAAATTCAGGGTCTAAGATCCCGAAGGGACGGGCTTCCCCTGCCGATGTCTGACCCCAACCGGCAGACTGTCGGGCATGAAGAATTGGATTCAGGAAGGACAGGAATCAGGACGGATTCACCCCGGAATTTCCGCTGGGGAACAGGCAAGGGAAGAGATTATCGCGCGGTTTGGTGAAGCACTGTTGCTTCGAGTGGATGGGCGCGTGGTCTTGAGGGGCGGATCGATGACCGACCGCATGGAGGCGTTGGAATGGGTGGCGATCTTCATGCCGGAAGCCGCGCCCAGCTTGAAATAGCGGACCGAAGACCGAAGCGGCGCACTTCGTTCACCTGTGCGGCGAAGACCGGCGATGCAATCCGAGCCCGGCGATGGAATCCAGGCGTAAATCAGGGCTTTCCGGCTTCGCCGTCTTTCGGCGGAAGGGAGGTGCTCCGCCGCTCAAGCGGGCGAGAAGTGACGTGTTCCCGAACTCCCGTTTGACGAACGGATTCGAGCAACCGCCTGACGTGGGCCGGGGCCGGTTATTGCGCGGTCCCGACAGTTTCGGCTTCGGGCGCGGGTGCGGGTGCCGGGGCGACCTGAACGGCCTCGATGCGATCGACGCGGAATCGCTTTTTGACACCGTCCATCTCGAACTCAGTTTCCTCGCCCAGCTTTTTGCCGATCAGCGCCTGGGCCAGGGGTGTGAGATAGCTTACGATACCCTTTTCGGGCTCGGTGTCCCACGCGCCGAGGATGGTGAAGTTCTCGACGGTGTTGGAGGTCAGATCGGTGAGTTGGACGTGATTGCCGATGCTGACGACGTCGGTGCGGGCGGTGGCGAAGTCGGTGCCGCGCGCTCGGACCAGTTGGGCTTCGAGTTCGCCCTTGCGACGCATGAGAATCTTTTGCATCTCCTTGGCCGCCTTGTATTCGTGATTCTCCCGAAGATCGCCGTAGCTGCGGGCGATGGCGATTTCTTTGGAGTTGGCCGGAATCTTCTTTTGAACCAGATCGGTATATTCGTTCTTCCGCTTTTCCAGGCTGTCCCAGGAAACGAGCAGCGTGTTGTCCTGTTTGGTTTGTTCGCCGGAAATCAGGCTTTGGACCGCCGGATAACTCTTGACGATGCGGGCCAGCAGCGAGCGTTTGTCCATGTCGTCGAAGCACGGCGACAGCTGCAGGGAACGGGTGAGGTCCTTTATCACCTCAAAGTCAGCCGAGCCAATCAGCTCAACGAGCAGCTGCTGGTCGTCGAGGATGTAATCGTGGAGGCGGTTGGACTTTTTCTCGTTGAACTGGTCGCGGTCGATCGCCGTGAGCATCGCGCGGAAGACTTCTGGTCCGAGGATATCGGCAAAGGTGTCGGAACGTTCCTTGGCCAGCCAAAGAAGCAGCTCGCTGGTGGCGGTGTGGCGGCTGATCAACCGGGCCAGCGTTTCCTTGAGGACACCGAATTTATTTTCCTGGATCAGGATGCTGGCGATTTCGCCGGCGACCTTGGTGCTCGAGCTGTTCATCGCGATCAGCATCGGTTCCCACCACGAGTCGGGATTGGCTTCCTTGTAGGACTGCAGCGCCTTCTTTTGCTTGGGGGCGGGCAGGGCTTCAAGAATGGTGTTCAGGCGGATATCCTGGGCCCAGATTTGGGCGCTGGTTATTTCTCCAGGCGATGCGGGGAGGCCGGCCGCAGCGGCAATTTCATCGCGGTTGAAGATGGCCTCCAAGGCGACCGCAGGCTGGGTGCGCTGATGGGAGGCGATATCGACGTTCAAGCCGGCCACGATTTCGCGAGCGACAGTCTGGACGTCGGTGAGGTCGGGGAAATTTCGCAACGCCTCGGCGGCGGCTGCGGCCTTGGCTTTCAGGCCCTTGGCCGCACGGAAATCCGACAGCAATCGGTCGTGCAGGGCGACTTCCCGGGATTGATAGGTGATCGGTTCGGTCTTTTTGGTCGGGACCGTGAAATGGCCGTCCTTGATCAGTTCCTTCTTTGCCACTTCCCACCATTTCTTCCAGTCGTCGCGGATGACGTCTGGAACCAGCATTTGCTGGATTTGATCGAGCGTGGCTTTGCCTCCGACGCTCTCGAGCACCAGTTTGATGACGTCCAGGTGGTGGAGGGCCGCCATTTGGCGCAGGCCCTCGATGTCGGAGGCCTTGCGCGCGAGGATGTGGTTCGCCGGAATGGCCTTGAGCGATTCGGCAGCGAAGCCAAGGTCCATGCCGTGGCCAGACTTGTTTTGGAAGTCGATGGTGAATCGGGCGAAGACCGTGTCGACACTCCGGATGCGGCCAAAGCCCCAGCTTTTGTGGGTGCAGTATCCGCTTTCGGCCAGCACGATAAGCGTCTCGACATGAGTGCGCTGAATCTTCCCCGCGGCCGCCAGTTTCTCGAACTCTTCTCTCATAGATTGCGTAAAATCCTCGATTGCAATCGAGCGGTTGACATTATGGGGACGTGCGCGTGGAAAAACCAAGAGAAATTGCCGTCCGAATCCTGAGCCGCCATGCCGAGACCGGTCGGTGGCTGGAAGACTTGCTGTCCGATGAACTCGAAAAATGCCGTTTATCGGCACTGGATCGGGCTTTGGTGCACGAGTTGGTGCTGGGGAGCGTTCGGCATCAGGCCCTGCTCGACTGGCTGATTATCCGGCGGACCGACGGACGGGAGCAGCCTCCCGCGATGCGCGCTCTGCTCCGAACCGGCCTGTATCAATTGTTTGTTCTCGACCGCATACCGGATCACGCGGCGGTGAACGAGACCGTGGAACTGGCACGGAAACTCGGATTTGCCGCCCAAGCCGGGTTCGTCAACGCCCTGCTCCGCGGCTGCCTGCGGGAACGGGACACCCTCGAGCGCGATCTGGCGAATCTTAAGGAAACTCAGCTCGATCTGGGCTACTCCCATCCGCGCTGGCTGTGCGAGCGTTGGGCGGAACGTATGAGCTCAGACCAGGTGCGAGCCCTTTTGACCTGGAACAATCAGTCCCCGCCCGTGTTTGGCCGGATTAATCTGCTGAAAACGTCTCCTGCCGACTGGCGGGCCCGACTTGGAGCGGAGGGCCTTGAGACAGCGGTGGTAGATTTCGACTGGGTCCCGGCGGGTTGGATCCTCCGATTCGAGCGGGTTCCGGCGCTGACCTCGCTTGCGTCGTTTCGGGAGGGCCTCTTCTACGTCCAAGACCCGAGCACGCTGCTGGCGGTGGTTGAACTGGGGGCGCGCCCCGGGGAGAGCATCCTGGATTTGTGCGCGGCGCCTGGCGGGAAGACGACGGCGATCGCCCAGATGATGAACAACGAAGGGCGCATCACGGCGTTTGATCCGGACCCCGTCCGGCGGCGTTTGATCCGGGAGAATTGCGATCGTCTTGGGGTGACCAATGTGCGCGTTCCGGAAGGCCGTCCCACCCGGCCGGGGGAGCTTTTCGACCGGATTCTGATCGATGCGCCATGCTCGAATACCGGCGTGATGCGCCGGCGGGCGGAGTTGCGATGGAGGATTACAGCCGCGGAAATACAGCGGTTGCGTGGGGTTCAACTCGGCCTCCTACGCCAGGCTGCCGCGTGTCTGAAGCCCGGGGGGACATTGGTTTACAGCACCTGCAGCCTTGAGCCGGAAGAAAACGAGCAGGTGGTCGAGGAGTTTCTCCAGGACGCGTCGGCATCGGGCTGGGTCCGGCTCCGTCAGCGCCAGTTGTCGCCGTTGGTCGAGGGGGTTGACGGCGCTTACGTTGCCGTGCTGCAGAAGGCGGCGGCTCCGGGAGCCCATTCGGGGCTGGTTACTGCTGGATGAAGTAGCTGAGGTTCTCCAGCTCGATCGCGAGATTGACGTTGTTGACGGTGACATCCTCCGGGACCTGGAGGACGATGGGAGCGAAGTTGAGGATGCCGACGATGCCGCATTTGACCAGGCGGTTGGTCACCTCCTGCGCAGAGGTGGCGGGCACGGTCAGGACGGCCATGCGCACGGTGTGGGCCAGGACGATCTCCTCAAGCTTGTCCAACGGGTGAATGGGTTGTTTGACCTGCTTGGTCCGGCGCCGATCGATGGTCACGTCGAAGGCGGCGACGATTTCAAAGCCTTCCTGTTCGAATCCGCGGTAGGTGAGCAGCGCGAGCCCGAGATTGCCGACGCCGATGAGCACGACCGGCTGGAGACTGGTTGTGCCGAGCAGGTCGGAAATCATCGCGGCCAGCTGTTCCACATCGTAACCGAGGCCGCGCGTGCCGAACTGACCGAAGTAGGTGAGGTCCTTGCGCAATTGGGTGGGTTTTACTCCGGCGGCCTTGGCCAGCGCATCGCTCGACACGGTTCGGAGGCTGTTG
Source organism: Limisphaerales bacterium (assembly GCA_044230345.1). GTDB lineage: Bacteria > Verrucomicrobiota > Verrucomicrobiia > Limisphaerales > JADJPG01 > JBGARF01. The sequence goes on along the minus strand of JBGARF010000002.1, from coordinate 550,673 downwards.
CTCTTGAGACGTTGCAGGCAACGCAGGTAGATCGACAGACGATAAATCGTCTTGCGCGGTATTTCGGGGCGGATCGGCTTCTTCACGGGAACGACAATTCGATGGGAAGTGGGGAACTCCGCCGGTCAATCTCACCGCGGCGTCCGGCCCTGGGTTTTGTACCAGGTGACGATCCAAAACGCGACGAGGATGAAGACGAGCATGACGACGACTGCCGCGACCAGTTTCATGACCTTCGCTTGCCGGAGCAGGCGGGCAGTTCTTTCCTGTTCCATCTCCTTGAACATGGCGAATTCCTTTTCGATGGAGGGAACATTGGAGGGCTCGTTCCGCAGCTGCAAGAAACGCCACGGATGCGGATCGGATCCGAACGCCGCTGGGAGCTTTTCCAGCGTTTCGCCGGGCGCAACCTGAAAACCAGAGTGGGTCCAAAAAGGCGTTGCGAACTGGGTCCAAAGCCGGACCAGCCCGTGATTCTGCGCCAGCACTTGAAACCGCTCCCAGAACAGGGCGCGCAACGCTTCAGCCTGCTCCGGTTGGGCGAATGCCTCGCTGTGCAGCCGGCCTTCCAAACCCACGATCTCCAGTCCTGTCCCGCCGAGGATCGACCCGTTGGGACCCTCGACCACTTGAAATTCCTTGAAGCGTTTCTCCAGGATTGGCACGGGCAACCCCTCGGCTTTCCAGAGGGTGGCCAGCTTCGGCACATCCTCGACGGTCGCCCGTCGCACTTGCGGATTCTGCGTCGTCATCGGCCGGATGATTCAACGGCCTTCGGGCCGAAGTAAAGCCCTTCGTTGTCCACCTTGCCTAGCCAAACCTCCCGTTTGAAACTTCCGCGGCTCCGCTCCGGTTTGGGACGAAATCCCCCGGCCCGACCGCCGGTGGGTCACGGATAAATTGAAGCCGTGCAGTGGACGCCCCCGTGCAGCCGTTGGCATTCGGAGGTGCGAACAGTGGTGATGCGGAAGTCCGCGCCGAGCGCCGCCTGGAAGGCCGCGGCGGCCGCTTGGTCGAGCGGAGCGTAGAAACCGCCGAAGCTCGGCATGACGTAGCCTCCCCGATGCTGCAGCCCGTTCAGATAGTTAATACTCCGGTAAAGATCGTGCATGCTCGGGATCAACACGATTCTACAGTTCAGCTTTTGCAGGGCCGCGATTTGATTCTGGCGTCCTTGCTCCATGTGGCGCAGCGCGGTGAGGTAGGTCGATCGGCCCGGCGAGCCGGTTGCACGAACGGCACCCGGAAACTCGCTTTCGATGAGATCCAACGCCAGCAGGAAAACCTGGAGATTGCCGGCCGCGTCGTCCGACGAATCCGCCACGAACACCTGCGACAATGAAGCCGGAAGAAGGACTCCGGTGTCCTGATGTTGACGAACCAGTCCAGAAAGTTTCGCAAACCCGGCTTGAGCCTGTCCGGAAGCCAGCTCAGCCTTGATACGCACGGTGTCGTCTTCGGTCAGAAGGTTGCGCAGTCGGAGGGCCCCGACGCCCAGTTCGACGATTCTGCGCGCGGCGGCCGGGGTGTCGTTGACGAAGGCAAACAGTTCGTTGGTCGTGGCCCGGAAGCTTACATCGAAATCCAGGTGATAGGAGACGCCAGGAATGACGACACATTCGTCGACACCGAATTCGACGCGGAAAGCGTTCAGCACTTCCGCGCGCGAGAATCCAAGTGCAACGTTGCGATGCATGGTGCCTTCGCCCAGGATCAACAAGCGACGACCGGAGCGGGGGTCACGAATGCAAGCCACATTGCCCCCCTGAAACAACAGGGGTGAATGGATAACGGAATGTCCCGCCGCCTGCCAGCCGTCGGCCAGATAGGATTCACCGGGCAAAAAGACGGACTTGCCTTCGTCCATGCAGGCGAAGCGGGGAGCCAGGGTCGCTCGGGCGGCGCGGCGGCCGGCGGCCGACCGGAGCGTGCCGGCTTTGCCGTTGTCCTGAGCCCAGGCGGACGGCGCCAAGAGTTCAGCGCAGAGCGTCACCTGTCCCGGACGACGCAGTCGCCAGCTGTTTGTAATCAAGGCGTGAATCGAATCGGCGGCGTCCGCGGGCACGCTGATCAGAAAGTCCGCGGATCGAAATTGATCCACCATCTGCCCGACGACATCAAGGCTTCCGCCCGGAAGAATGCCGTCCCGCCACCCGCCCCCCACTTGCATGCGCACCAGCCCGATGTCGTGCTCGCCCGACTCGGTGGCAATTTCAAACCGTGCCGGCGTTTCGTCGACCGCAGCCGGGGTCGAGCCTGCTGCGACGGAAGGTTGAAAATCGAACTCGAGCGGCAGGACTCCGGGGACAGCGGCTTTCACGCCGGGGTCGGCGATTTGGCGGGCCGCGATCGACTGCACGACCCAAGTGGCTCGATCGCGCACCGCGGGGCCAGGCGTTGCCGCATCGGTCGGGCGGAAATGGCGCAGCAAATCGGTCGGGTAGCCTGCGGCGGCTAGGCGGCGAAGGAAATTTGTCGGATTGCCCAGCGCCGATTCCGGACCGTAGCGCAGGAGGATTTTGGCGAGCGTGGGAATCAGCCCGTCGGACGCGAGGCGTTGTTCGATCAGGCGGGCTGCATCGTGGTCAGCCGCGTCAAACGCATTGGTCTCGAGCCGCGGGCGCCAGGCTTCGATCTGGTGGCCAAGAATCGGCGCTCGAAAGCCGCGGGGCGGAACGACCGTTTCTTCGTTGGCGGCGCGAAAGGACCGCACGGCGGGAGGAAGCGGCGCGTGAATGACGCGGACGGCATTCTCGACTCGCGGTGGTGTCGCGTAGCGAGGGCGGGCGGAAGGCATGATGCTGGGGGCGACGCCGTGCTCGCGCATCTGGTACGAGTCGATGGTCAGCCGATCCTGGATCAGCTGTGAGTAAGGCCCGGGCAAGGCCAGTCCGGCGAGTCCGCCGGGGGTGGTTTGACGGAACGCGCCGCTGGCCTTGGTCTCGTTTGCCTTTTCGGCCCCGGCCCAGGGTGCTCCGAGTTCGAGGACGGCAATGCCGACCAGAGTGGCAGCGGCGACAGCGACAGCGCGATGGCGACGTGACCAGCGGGACGACGAGTGGCGGATTCGACCGGCGGCAATCACGGCGAGCGGCGGGCTTTGGCTTGCAGGCGGAATTTCTTTGGGGTGAGTCCGAACGCTCGTTTGAAATGGGTGGTGAGATGGCTCTGATCGCAAAAGCCGACGGCGACGGCAATTTCGGCGGTCGTTTGGTTGCCGGAGAGCAGAAGTTCACGCGCGCGTTCGACTCGACGCTGGACGATGTATTGATGGGGGGCGAGTCCGGTGCTTTCGCGGAAAAGGCGGGCGAAATGAAACGGGCTTAGCTCCGCCAGCTTGGACAGGGTCGCGAGAGAAAGATCCGACGCGAAATGGTCGTGAATATGGTGAATGGCCTCGCGGATTTGGCTGCGAATTTGGCCGTGGTCCGCCCGGGACGGCTGAGTTGAAGGATCCAGATTTGAGTAATGGCGGACCAGATGAACAGCGAGGGCGGCCGCGAGGGATTCCCCATAAAGCTTTCCGCCCCGATAGCCGCCGTCGATCTCCCGCTTGAGGGAGAGCGCGAGTTCGCGCAGCAATGGATCTTCGAGCGGCGCCTGATGACTCAACTCCATCCGTTTCGGCTCGCGGCAATAGTCGTGGGCGGCACACCGAAGAAATCGGGTCGCGACCGAAACACTCAGGATGTTCCCGGCGTTCCGGGCTCGCATGCTGAAGGGATACATCGCCGGGATCAGATGGACTTGCCCTTGGGTGAACCGAAGTTCACGTCCGCCTTGATAGTCCCGCCATTCGCAAGATTTTTGCGGTGCCAGTTGAATGATCACCACGGCCTCGGGCGGGGCGACATCTTCCAACTCAAGCGGTCCAACGGGCCCGTGCTCTTCCACGAGGATGCCATCCCAGGGCGAGGAGGAACTGGACGCGACCGGTGCTTGCGCCACCACGGGTTGGGCGAGCCCAGTCGCTAAATCGATTAACATGCGTCTTCGGTCGTTCACGTCCGATTGAAGACTGTAATCGACAGCTTGGGTTACGCCAGTAGTGCTACGATTCGGTCACAAAACAAATCTTGCCTCACCGCAAGACCATTTCAGTCCCACGGGAGGCAAGATTCTATTTGAAATGAATGTTTTTTCTGGTTAATGGGCGCCCTGGTCAATCCACGCGCGAACGAGACCCACTTGCTCGGCCGTCAGCGCTTTCGGCGCAGGGCCGTCACCTCGTCCGCCGCCAAAGCCGCCGCCAAACCCACCGAAGCCCTGCGGCAGGACTTCGCGTAGGCCGGCATAAAGCTGGTCAATGTCCAGAGAGCCGCTCTTTCCGCTATCGAAGTCCGTGCTCCACTTGACGAAAGTCGCCTTCAGCTCGGTCAGGGTGAGTGTGCCGTTTTTGTCGGTGTCTGCCGCCGTAAATAGTCCCGGGGCCAGTCCAGCAGCTCCCCCCATGCCCCCGCCACGAGGTGCATCTCCCGCCTCGCCTCGGCCGGGGCGTCCACCGTCGCGTCCGTCTGCGGCGGCTCGACCGCCGGCCTCGGGCGATGCCGGGCTCGGACGGCCCGGTCTCTCAGCCGCGCCCGTGGCGTCGCCTTCGGGTTTGGGCAAACCCAACGCTTCCGTCAGATTTGCCGTGAAGGCCTCGGCTGTGACTTGCCCAGTTCCTTTGGGGTCGAGCTTGGTGAACCAGAGATCCGCCAGCGCTGTAAATTCTCCTTTGGACAATTTTCCGTTCTTGTCCGCGTCGCCCTGCGTGAGGATCTGCTGGGCCAAGGCTTGGCGTCCAAACATGCCAAACCCGCCGCCTCCAAATCCGCCAGGCCCACCCGGGCCCCGCCCCCGCCCGCCGTCCGCGCCCCCTGAACGCATCAGCGCTGCCGCCACGCCACCACGGAATTTCTCGATGTCCAAGGCGCCCGATTTGTCGGAATCCATTTCGGCATACCATTTGGCGAAGACGCCTTTCAATTCCGCGCGGGTGACGGCCTTGTCCTTGTCCGCATCCGCCGCGCTAAAAATGCCTCCGCCCACGAAGCGCCCCGTGCTGAAGCCCATTCCTTCGTTGCCTCCGCGCTGCCCTCCCGGACCGCGCCCGCCTCCACCCGGTCGTCCGCCGGGTTGCTCGGGGGCAGGGGGCAGGAGCGCTTCCAGTCGTTGGCTGAATTGATCCTGGGTCAACTGACCTGCCTTCTCGGGATCGAGTTTGTCGAACCAGGTGTCCCCCAAATGGGTGAATTCGGCTGCGGTCAATTTCTGGTCCGCGTTGCTGTCCGCTTGGGTAAACATCGGCGTGGCCAGCGCTCCCCCAATACCGCCGCCGCGGCCAAATCCGCCGGGGCCACGTCCGCCCCCGCCTGCCGCGGCTCCACCCGGGCCTCCGCCCGGCCGCACGTTGCCAGGACCGCCACCGCCGGGACCGCCACCGCCGGGACCGCCACCGCCGGGACCGCCACCGCCGGGACCGCCACCGCCAGGGCCACCTCCGCCAGGGCCACCTCCAAATCCGCCCCGCTGACGTCGTGGGGGCATCGCGGTCTCGTCGTCAATTTGTGCGACGGCATGCACCAACGGGCTGTTTTTGCTGTCGCCGGGGATGATCACTTTAATCTCGTCGCTGCCCTGCAATGCGGCCTCGAGTGAATCGAGGCGAAGTCCGGCGCGCTGACGCCGTTCTCCGTGGCAGCTGAGGCATGACGCTTCGAACAACGGACGGATGTCCTTGGCAAAGGTCAGGCCGGTCTGACTCGCAGGTGGTGGAAGTTTTGAAAGATCCGGTTCCGCGGCCGAGGCGGCCGTGAGACTTGCGGTGGCGATCAAACCGAGAGGGAGCAGGGAGGTTTTCATGCGATTGAGAGAACTGCGGTGACGGTTGGAGTAACGAGTGCAGACATCGATCGGATGGGATGGCTGAATTGAGTTTTGCTGTGGGGGTTGGTGTTTGGTGTTACTGCCCGGTCTGAACCTCCCACGTCTTTGAACGGGTAATGCTTCCGCTGGCGCCGAGATCGGGGTCGTTTTGCCAGGTGCCGGAATCGCGTTTGCCGATGACTTCAACGTAGTGCGATCCGTTTGCTAGGCCCGAGATCTTGATGGGCTCGCTGATCGGGGTTTCTGCGCTCCATTCGCCTCCGTCCAGGCGGAATCGATAGTGGGTATAGCCTGCGCCCAGAGGCCAACCGGCGGGGGGGATGTGTTCCTTCCGATTCGGACCCACGGACAACTCCGCGGTGCGCGCCGTGGTGCGGCCGGTGGGTTCTCCGGAGACGAACACGCCCAGCGGAATCACTCCGCCCCAATCCCGTCCATGTGCACCGCGGCCGGCAGCTGGAGAGCCTGGTTGCAGTCGGAACCATTCCCGGAGGACCTGTGCGCTGGCCCAGTTGGTGAACTTGGTTTCGGCCAGCGACGGCACTTTTTGGAACTTTGGATCGCCCGTAAAATTGCCCTCACCTGGTCCAGTCCACGCCATCGGCAGCAAATTGCCACGGAAAACAACCCGGGTCTCGTTGGAGACGTAGTTGCGGACGAGTTGGTTGACGTCGGCGATGATGTTGCCTTCGAGATAAATGCCTTCCCCGTAGGTGGTGGGCCGCGGGTCGAGATCCTGGACACACACGGCGCCGTCCGCGGTATCAAGACCGCCTTCCTTGGTCATATGAACGATGGTGTTGTTGATCATCGTGAAAAAATTCCCTTCCTTCGCGGTGGCTGCTTGATCGCAGTTGAAGAAGAGATTGCCAATGATCGTGACCTGCGAGGTGTCGCCAGCGTTTTCACCTCCGGACACGGCGCTCGATGTGTCCGGAGCGCCGTTTTTGTGTGCGTGAAGAAAGATGTTCCCTTCGATCCACCCGTCGGTGCCGTCGAGATCGATCTCGTCGTCGGTCGATCCGGCGAACACGTTGTTATAGAACTGAATGATCGGCTGCTTGCGCTCGCGATTGCTGCCCGTGAAATCGATGATGTCGCTATAGCCGTCGCTGGATCCAAAGAAACATTCGCGGACGATGGCGCGGCCTCCGGCTTTGACTCCGCCGCTGCCATGGACTGGTTCGAATTCGCCGGTTGTTCCGCGAAAATGACAGCGGCTGATCACGAACGAGCTGCCGTCGAGCGAGATGTACTGGCGATCGCGCGTTCCAAATGTCACCGCTTCCACCCAGAGGGTGCCGTGGGCCGAGTAAATGGCGGAGAAGTCATTGCCTTCGATATGCGCATGGACGATGCGTGTCTCCGGGGAGTTCGGCTCACCCATGATGATGATGCCGCCCCACCGTTTGCGCACGCCCGGTGGACGCCCAAAGTGGACAGGCTTCTCTGGCGTGCCTTCCACCAGCAGACGTCCGCCGTTGGTGACGACCAAATCCGACCCTGCCAACAGGTGGACTTGTGCGCCCGCCTCAATCGATAACGTGGCGCCCCCGGCCACGATGACGGTGCTTTTGACGACGTGCGGACCGCCCTCGGCTTTCCATGACGTGTTCGCCGTGATCAATCCACTGACTTCGGCGGCCTCAACTCGCGGCAAAAAAATGGTGCCGGCCGCGACGACAACCAGGCTCAGGCGGCCGAGCCAAGCGTGCCAGCTCGACTTTTCCGGCCTCGGCGCTGCTCCAGGGAGACAGTGGTGGGACGTTGGTCCGGAGATTTGGAAGGTTCGATTGATCATGGTGATGGGACGTTGGTGGGAGCTGTTGTGGGGGAAGGTCGCGGAGACGCAGGGGCCGGCGGGGTGCGAACGGGCGAGCCGGCCGCGGCCGTCGTGGACTTGCGGCACTGCGGCTTCTCGAGCCCTTCCGTCGAGAACCGGCCGGCGTTGCGAATGGCCTCTTGGGCGAGCAGCGATTCGCGGCGAACCTTGATCGCGCTTCGAAACGCGTCGAGGTCGTCGCGCAACGCCTTCACCGCGCTCGCCGGATCCTCGTGGCGCAGCGTTGCCCGGTGCTGAACCTCGGGCCCAAGCCACGTGCCCAGCTGGGCGATTACCGGGCCCAACTTTGCTTCCGTGAATTCCGCCTCCAGCAGCTCGCGCACGCGGGCCAAATAGAGACTTCGGAATTGCGGCGTGGCCAGCAACGAACGGGCGATCTGCCGTGGTGTCGGATCACGTCCCTTTTTCCGGTCGCCGGCCGGAGATGGATCACCCGGGTTGGCGGGCAGCGTCAGCAGTTCCGCGGAACCGTTGCCGTCCTGGCTCCAGGACTCATCCATCCCCCGGGGATAGAACGTCCATCGACCCGTACCCTTGGTGTCGTGATAGGCTACGCATTGCTCGCCCAGGCGTCCCGGTGAGGACACGAGGGTGTGCGCAGAAAAATAATGAATCACCTGGGCAACATCGAAATGGCGCCGGATGAATTCCCAGCGGGCGGACAAATCATTGGTTTCCAGACCGGCCAGCAACGGGACGAGCGCGGCCGAGTCCTCCTTGCCGTTGCGCTCGAATTTGACGAGGTCGCCCTGGTCGTCAAGTTGCTGACGACGGATAAATCCGCGCCCCGGTTGTTCAACCAGCAGGTGCCAGATCTCCGGTCCATCCTCGGAACGCAAACGGATCGGGTGGCAAACGGGGGTAGCCACGCCGGCGCGACGGTGGACTTCGTAGGCCAACCATTCGGCTATGGACGCCCGATCTTGTCGGCGCGCGAGCAAGTGAACAACGCCCGCGTGACGGAAACCTTCGCCCTTGGCGAAGTGAACCTCGAGGCCGTTTTTACGTCGTTCGATCTCGGCATAGTCCTGAACCTCGCCTCGACCGGTTGCTGGATCGAAGTGCGCAAACGCGGCACAGACGCCGCCGCCGCCGCTCCGGGTGTTCACCGTTTTCACCACCGAGGCTGAAGCAATGGCGGAGCCGGCATTGGTGGCTGCGCGAACAAAAATCGGAAGGGTGGGGCGGGGCTCCGTCTCCGCCGGAAAGGTTCGGCGTGCTCCGCTGGTGCCAGTCGCGCGCAGGCGGACGCGGAGCAGACTTTCACCCGCTTGCCCCGGAAGCGTCGCCCGGTAAATGCCCTCTGCCGCTTCCTGCATCTTGACCGCCACCTCGGATGATTCCGGTCCAGGGGCGGCCCGCCGAAACAAGAGTTCGACTTCCGCCACCCCTTCGGCGTCCCGGACGGCCGCCTCGATGCTGAACGGTTGGTCCGCCATGGGAGTTTCCGGGACGCTTCGAATCTTGCTGATGATCGGCGGCAGAACCTCGGAGTAACTGACATTGGTCCGGCCGGGGGTCCCAGACGGCGCCCGCCGATCCCCCGACCATGGCGAAGCCATCCAATTGACAAAATTGTCCCCGCCCGAGTCCGGACAGATCCGCTCAAGCGAGGCCGAGAAGCCGTCGGCACCCAGTGGCCACGGGGCCGAGTCTTGATACTTCACGGTGTCGACCATTCGCCCGCGGGCGTCCATCAATTCAAGCCGCTCGCCGTGATTGCTGAGCTTCGAGGCGAACGTTCCTGCGATTGGGATGGTGGGATAGTGCTGGCGGAAGACCGCTTCATCCCGGCACAGCACGGCAAAACCTCCGGCTTCGATGCGCGCACCTGGGGCGAAGGTAAATTTCAGCCCCTTCGAGAATTTCCAACCGGCCAGATCCACCGCATCTTCGCCCGCGTTATGCAACTCGACAAATTCAAGTTCCCCTGCGCCTTCAGGCGCGTGGTAGAATACCTCGTTGATCACCACGCGTGCGTGGGCCGTGAGGGGCAGCGCCAGCGCCGTGCCAAAGTACAGCAGAAGAGCGCCTAAGGTGTGGGCCGGTCGGCTCATGCAGTCGGTGATGCGGGACGGGTTATCAGGCCTGCCCGGAAAAGAAAACCAGAAAACGCACAACCGGCGTGTGGCCAAGTTGGCGGGGTTGCAGCGGATCGGTTCGGCCGGCGGTTCGAATGCCCGGAAAGGACATGAACACGCTCCCCATGAACGAGCCTTGTCCGGGTGAGACGGGGTATTCCAAAGGTCATGGCCTCACGGCCGTTTGCGGCTGCCCACGTTCCGGCGGAGGCGTCATCGGTCAGGGCCGTTCACCGTGCGCCAGCGAAAGCCAGAGTTTACGCAGCTTTTGGCGCGTGCGGAAGGCCTTGACCTTGACCAGCGCAATCGACCAGCCCGTCAGATCGGCGATTTCCTTGGTTGTGCGTTCTTCCAGGTGCAGCAACGTGATGACCAGGCGTTCGTCCGGGCGAAGGCGCGCCAGCAGTCGCTCCAAAAGTTCCCGGGCTGCGGTGCCTTGCCCCGTCGACGCCTCGTCGGTCGTCTGCAGCATTTGTCGGACGACGGCTTCCTCTTCCTCCCGAAGATCACTCATCCGCAGCTCCGGACGGACCCGCTCATACTTGAGAAAGTTCAGGCTCGTATTGACGGCGATTCGCGACACCCAGTGCTCCAGCGGGACGGTGCCGGAATACTGTTTGAGGTGGGCAAAGATCCGGCTGTAGATGGCTTGAGTCAGATCCTCTTCGCTGGTTCGCCGCGGAAGGCGATAGCGGACACACTTGATGACCGTCGGATAAAGCCGATCGACCAGCACTTTGGCGGCGTCTTCGTCTCCCGCCAGAACCCGGTCGACCCACGCCAAATCGTCCAACGCCCGCTCGTCGGCGTCGGCTTGATCGACCGCAGGCTGGGCGGGCCGCGCGTCCGTTCGTGGCGCGGACACCCGCGACCGGGTTCCGAACCCGTGCGGAACGAGCGGTGTATCGAAGCGGTCGTGAAATGCCAACAGCGGTGCAATGGTCGTGGCGGTCATGCGATTAACAGGATTCTGCCTGTCATGCGCAAAACCCGGACAGCATCCGCAAACATTTCTTAGATTTTTTAAGCCTTGGTCCCGGCTCCGAGGTCGTCGCCGGGCCGTCCTGACCGCGGGGCTGTAGTCTGCTGCGTAACTTTTTGTAAATCTGCTGGTTGGAATCGTTCTGTAATCCCGGCCGACGCCTTCGACTGTCTGGCGGATCATGGTTGAGGGATGAGCGGCGGGACTTGCGGTTCGGGTTGTGCGGCCTTTTGCCCGTCAACCATCGGTGGCCCTCCGGGAACACGGTCCGGGCCGCGGACTGGCGGCGCTGACAAAAGCATGCCTTGTCGGGCTCAACGTGTGCGTTACCAAGCGGGTTGTCGGACGCCAACGCGCGGCAACGGCGGCGGCACCCGGTGCGGCCAGGGATTGGAGAGATCCAGATCGCCGCCTTTCGCAGCCTGACTCAGGGCCGACTTGATCAGCAGCAACTCAGTCAGGTTGTCCGTCGTCAACAACCCCACCAGGCGTTCGTCGGCAATGACGGGCAACATAGGGAATTCCTGCAAGTGCTGTCCCGCGAGCGCCGGTTCCAACATGTCACCCGGCGTCAGCACGGGAAACTCGCACACCATCACTTCCTCCACGAATGCGTCTGGGCCAAGTCGGGTGAGGCCGTCGAGGAGGTGGCGTCGTTCGAGCAGTCCGATGACTCGTCCTTCGTCCAGCACAGGGAAATCCTGCTGCGAACCGGCGAGGACCAGGCGGGCCGCCTGGCCGAGGGTGTCCGTGGGGCGCAGTGGCACGAATTCCGTCATCATCGCGTGCGACACGGGAACTCCGGCGAGGGCCGAGCGCGCCTGGGCGGCGCCCATCTCGCTGGACGCGCCCATCCAAACGAAGAGCGCAATAAACAGGAGCATGGGATTGCCAAACAACCCGATGAACGCGAACAGAAACGCCATGCCCTGACCGAGGCGCGCGGCGATGTGGGTGGCCTTGACGTAGGCCATCCGCAACGCCAGCAACGAGCGCAACACGCGCCCGCCGTCCATCGGGAAGGCCGGGAGCAGGTTGAACAGCACGAGGAACACATTGACCACCAGCAACCGTTCGGCGAAGCCGCCGCCGACGGCGCTGAGCGATGTCCACGGGGGCCAGGAGCCGACGGCCACCAGCCACAGGGCCAGCAAACCGGCGATCACCACGTTGACCGCCGGCCCGGCCAGGGCGATCCAGAATTCCTGCACGGGGCTGTCCGGCATTCGTTCCAGGCGCGCCACGCCGCCGATGGGGAGCAGGGTGATGTCGCGGGTACCGACGCCAAAACGTCGCGCGGCCAACGCGTGACCGTATTCGTGCAGCAGCACGCAGGCAAAGATGGCGAGGAAGAACAGGACGCCGTTGAACGCCGCCTCGAGGCTTCGACCCGGCAGCCAATGCGCGATGGCCAGAAAGCCAAGGATGAGCAGAAAGGTGAAATGAAGGTAGACATCAATGCCGAGGAAACGCCCAAGTTTGAGGTTCCACTTCAGTGCCGGGCCGTTCTCGTTTCGGCCGCGTGGTGTCGGCGAGTTTCGGGTTGTCATGGTGCCCTCGTTTGGTTCAGCGCGCGGTCATGCCCCGCCCAACGGGATGCTCCACCCGGCCGGCATGGCCGGTCGGGGACTCTTCGGGAATTGCCGGGCGCGGTTGGGGAGCGGCCGGGCGAATATTCAGCACCGCGCACGGCGCGCGGCGTTGAAGTTGGGCCGTGACACTCCCGGAGCCAAGACGCTTCAGCCAGTTTTTCGGTTCGGTCGCCAGCACGATCAGGTCGCAATCACGCCGATCCGCGACGGCAAGGATCGCGTTCGTCACTTTGCCGGATTGGACCACGCATTCGACGTCAATGTCTGGGCCGGCTTCCTGCGCGGCCCAACGTTCCAGCCGCCGCTCGGCCTCAAAACAAGTCTCCGCCTCGCTCTTGCTCAGGGTTAACATCACTTCGTTGCCGCGCTGCAGCGGGTGATCCGCCTCAATCACGTGCAGGAGAATGATCCGATCCTCAGGGTCGGCGGCCAGCGTGACCGCCAGCTTGAGGGCTTCGCGGGAGTTCACGCTGAAGTCAATGGGCACCAGAATTCGCTCCCACTGGGTTTTGGGCGCAGGTCGGCTGGCGGCCAGCGCTCGTTCTGCTTTCAGGATTTCGTGCAAACTCAATTTCATGCGGAGCCTTTCTCTTTCATGGTTCTGCGTTCAATCGGTCATCACGTTTTCACCATTTCAGCTGGCGGTGTGCCAAGCGTGACAGGTCGAGATTCACCCGCGGGCACTCGAATTTCGCGGCCTTCTCCCGCCACAGTGCGTGCGGTGTGACTACCCGATGAGCAAGTCTGGCCAGCGAAGTTTCATGGGTTTGGCTGCCTCTAACGCTGGCAATCTGGAATCCATCGCTGGCCAACTGCTGGCCAACGGATGGTCATGGGATCGAGCGCAATTCCGGATCATCCCCTGAAATTCCACGAAATTCGTCGGAGCGTCCGGCGGGCGGTCGGGTGGCATCGCGCCAGCTAGTGTGCGGACCTCAAAGTCCGTTGCATTATGCGGCCAGGAGTTTTTCGCCTGGGCAAGGCGCGAGCGACGAGCATATCCGCATGGATCTGTGAGGAGCGAGCAACGCCGCCCGGGCGAAAAAGAACGGCCGCCCGAAGGGTTGCGCCGAAATTGAGCGGTGGCTTCGTTGTTGCGCGGGCACAGCCCACGGCGGGGATGCTCCCTCGTCACGCCTCGCCACCGCTCAATTTGGGCGCAACATAATGCAACGGACTTAGAGGTCAGCACACGAGGGCAGGGGACGATGAGAACGATGAAAATGGAAATGAACTCACGAACACCGTTGAACAAACCATGGAATTGGTCTCCAAACCGCGCTGGCTGCGCGCTCAAAGAACTTGGAGCCAAGCCCGCCCATGGCTGACGATTCAACTAGCGTGATTGTCCATCACCCGATCGAAGCCGCCATTTCCACGTCTGGGCCCGCGCCCGGCCCGGGTCCGGGCGTGACGGCGTCCGTAACGCGTGATGCCCTTCGACCCCTCTCCGCGCAATTGCGCGACATGGCGATCCGCCTGGGCAATGAACAGGTGCGGTTGAGCGAGATGATGGCGATGTTTCAGGGGCGCACCCTTTACGTCCTGCTCATCATCCTGGCACTGCCGTTTCTGCTGCCCGTGCCACTCCCGTTCCTCTCGACACCGTTCGGAGTGGTCATCGCACTGACCGGGCTGCGCATCGCTCTTCGGCGCAAGGCTTGGATTCCTTCAGGTCTGGCGAGCAGGGAGGTGCCGGCGGGATTCCTGCCCAGGCTGTTGGTGGCGGCCGGTCGCATCACGAGTTGGCTCGAGCGGCTGGCGCGTCCGCGTTGGATCTCGGCGGCGAACTTGCGCCGGTTTCATCGCTTGAGCGGCGCCCTCATCGCGTGCGGGGGGCTGCTGCTTCTGCTGCCGATTCCTGTTCCATTCACCAACTTCTTTCCCGCCAGCGCCATCGTCTTGCTGGCCACGGCCAGCCTGCGACGCGACGGGCTGTGCTTGGTTGCGGGCTCCGTCCTGCTCGCTTTCGCCCTGTGTTTTATTGGCGGCCTCTGCTTGGGCGGAGTCGAGGCCGCAAGCGGGTTGTGGAAATGACCATGTGATCCGAACACCTCAACTCAGAGAATGAAGAACGGTCTGCATTCCTCCTTATGCTCGGCGTCTCTGTGTTCCGTCGCGCGGGCCGTGCAGGACGGTTGGCCGGGACGAAACGCGAGTATGACGGCGGTCGCCATTCGCGGCAGTTTTGGCCTGGCTTATCCGCGAGGGCTATGTCATCGGCTCGCTGGTCTCGAAGGCGCCCAGCCCTGCCACGATAGAAAAATATTTCCCGACCGCGGGGGCCACGGATAAAATCCGTAAAAAGGTTGCAGGGGCGGCGTCTCCGGTGGCCGGAGCGGCTTCGCCTCTGCTGGTAAAATGAGGTGCTTGATGAAACGCGTTCGAAGAACCGTGATGCGTATCCAAAAAGGCAGTCGACTCGCCGGACGAAAGCCGGCGGTCACACGTCCCAGTCGCCCTTCCAAACCGCTCCCGCCTTCGGCCGGAGTCGAATCACCCACGGAGAACCTGACGCCCGTAGCTCCGTTTTTCATGGTCGGAGTTGGGGCTTCGGCCGGCGGCTTGGATGCCCTGGCCAAGTTCTTCGGGAGCATTGGAAAAAGCAGTGGCTTGGCCTACATCGTCGTTCAACATCTGTCGCCGGATCACAAGAGTTTCATGGTGGAGTTGCTGTCCCGGCGCACCGAGATTCCCGTGCATCGGGCCGAAGACGGTCAAAAGGTGGAGGCGGATCACGTCTACCTGATTCCTCCTGGAAAGAATCTCGCCATCCGCAAGGGCCGGCTCCGTCTTTCCGAGCCGGGTCACGAGCGCGGCCTGAACATGCCGATTGATGTTTTGCTGCGGTCCCTGGCGGAAGAACAGCGGCACCGCGCCATCGCTGTGATTCTCTCGGGGACGGGCAGCGACGGCACCATGGGCGTGCGGGCGGTGAAGGATGCCGGCGGCATGGTGATGGTCCAGAGCGAAAGCACCGCGCAGTTTGCCGGCATGCCGCGCAGCGCCATCGGCACCGGGCTCGCGGATTTCGTCCTCGCGCCCGAGGCGATGTCGCAACAGCTCCTTCAATACGTGCAGCATCCCTTCGTCGCGCGGGATCAGGCGTTGTCCCGTGACCAGAGCACGACGGAAGCCTTGATGCAGAAAATTTTCCGGGTGCTGCGGGAACGTTGTGGCGTGGATTTTTCCCAGTACAAACCCGCCACCATCGACCGCCGGATCGAGCGTCGGATGAGCATCAACCAGATCCACAACCTGGGGGATTATCTGGCCGTGCTCCAGGGGTCGGCCCGCGAGGCGGGACTGCTGTTCAACGAATTTTTGATCTCGGTCACGCGTTTTTTCCGGGACCGCGCGGCTTGGGAATTTCTCGGGACTCAGATCCTGCCGGGGATCTTTGATCGGGCTGGCGAGGATCGCAGCATCCGCGTGTGGACGCCGGCCTGTGCCACCGGCGAGGAGGCTTACTCCCTTGCCATGCAGCTGGCGGACGAGGCCGCCCGACGGGAGGGACAATGGGACATCAAGGTCTTTGCCACGGACTTGTCGCGCGACGTCTACGAGACCGCCAGCGCCGGCCTTTACCCGGAAAGCGTCGTCGCCGATGTGCCCCCGGCGTTGCTCAAGCGGCATTTCGACCGGCGGGACGAGGGGTATCAGGTGCGCGATCACCTCCGGAAAATGGTTGTGTTCGCGCGTCATGACCTGCTCAAGGATCCGCCGTTCACGAAGCTTGATCTGGTCAGCTGTCGCAACGTGTTGATCTATTTTCAGCCGGAGATGCAGGCGCGCGTCATCAGCCTGCTTCATTTTTCGCTCAAGCCGGACGGCGTGTTGTTTCTCGGCTCCAGCGAGACGCTGGGGGATCAGGCGGATTTGTTCGAAACGCTCAGCGTGCGGCACAAGCTTTACAAGAATCGCCCCGGCTCCCGTGCCCGGCGGCTGCAGTTTGCCCTTCAACCGCTGGCGGTCGACGCGGTTGCGCGTCAGCCGGCGAGCGTGCGCTCGGCGCGGGCGCTCATCGACTTTGGCGCCCTGGAGCAGATCTATCGCGACGTGCTGGCGGATTACGCGGCCGCCTGCTTTGTGATCGATGAGCACAACGAGATTCTTCATCTTCTGGGCCGCGCTGGAGATTACCTTCGTCAGCCATCCGGCATGTTCACCAATAATCTTCTGCGCCTCACGGCGCACAATCTTTCCAGTGCCCTCGCCACGGCGTTGCACAAGGCTGAAAAGGAGTCGGGCGATTTTACCTACGACAACGTCCGCCTCCGGGTGGGCGAGGAGAATCGCGTTCTCCGCCTCCGGATCAAAACGATATCGCTCGGCGGCCGGGGCGTCGTCCGCCTGGTGTTGGTCGAGGAAAAGCGGTCCCGGTCCCGCGATCGGACGGAGAACTTCGAGTTGGATAAATCGGCGGTGCAACGCATCGCGGATTTGGACCAGGAGCTGACCTACACCAAGGAGAGCCTCCAGGCCACAATCGAGGAACTCGAAACGGCCAATGAGGAGTTGCAGGCCACGAATGAGGAATTGCTTGCGTCCAACGAGGAGCTGCAGAGCACCAACGAGGAACTCCAGTCCGTCAACGAGGAGCTCCACACGGTCAATACGGAAAACCAGAACCGGATCGATGAACTGGCCGAACTCAACAACGACATCGACAACCTGCTCGCCGCCTCCTACGTCGGCACCATGCTGGTGGATCCCACGCTGCGCATCCGCCGCCTGTCCGCGACAACGCAGCAGTTGACGGGCCTCACGCATGAGGATGTCAACGCGCCGCTGGAGGTGCTGGCCCGATTGCTGCCCTCTGCTGACCTGATTCCGCTTGCGCAGAAGGTGCTCGACGAGCACAAACCCCGCGAGTTGGAGGTCTCGGTGGGTCGTCGGTTCCTTCTGCTCCGCCTGGCGCCCTACCGCACGTCCAGCAGCGAGACCCGCGGCCTGGTCGTCACGGTGATCGACATCACCCAGCGCCGGGCCGCTGAGGACGCTCTCCGCGCGAGCGAAGCGCTCACGCGCTGCATTCTCGATGCGATTGGCGCGCACGTCGCGGTCATTGATCAATCGGGCCTCATCGTGCAAGTCAATGAACCCTGGCGGCGTTTCGCGGAGGCCAATGAAGGACGGCACGACCCGGCGCTGGGCGTCGGCGCCAATTACTTCGAGGTCTGCGAACGTGCGATCATCACGACCGAAGGCGAGGCCGGTCGCGTCTTGGAAGGTCTGCGCGACACCATTGCGGGCAAACGCAAGGAATTCAGAGCCGAGTACGCCTGCCACTCCCCCACCGAGCAGCGATGGTTTTTGCTGCACGGCAGCCCGCTGGCCGGGGGGGCGGGCCTGGTCATCGCGCATTACAACATCACCGAGCGCAAGATTGCCGAGGCCGAACGTCTCCAGTGGGAGCGTCGCCTCCAGGAAACTCAAAAGCTGGAAAGTCTCGGCGTGCTCGCCGGCGGGCTGGCGCACGATTTCAACAATCTGCTCTCGAGCATCCTCGGCAATACCGGCATTTTGGAATCCGAGCTGCCGCCGGCCTCGGAGGCTTCCCGTCGCCTCGAGCCAATTAAGAAGGCCGTTCAACGCGCCGCCGATTTGTGCAAACAGATGCTCGCCTACGCCGGCAAGGGACAGTTCTCGATTCGGCCTGCCAATTTAAACGGCATCGTCAACGAAACCGTCGAACTCATCCGCGTCAGCATCAGCGATCGCGCCGACCTGCATTTCCAGCTGGCGACGGATCAGCCGCTGGTGCTGGCCGACGCCACCCAGGTCCGGCAGATCGTGATGAATCTGATCCTGAACGCCTCGGACGCACTGGGCGAACGCGGGGGGCAAATCACCATCTCCACCGGGGTTATGGAAGCCGGGCCGGAGTATCTCAGGGACGCACGGCTCTTTACCGAGCTTAAAGCCGGGCGCTTCGTTTACCTCGAGGTAAGCGACACCGGTTGCGGCATGTCCGACGAGACGCTCGCGCGGATCTTTGAGCCGTTCTTCAGCACGAAATTCATCGGCCGGGGATTGGGCTTGTCCGCCGTGGCCGGAATCGTCCGGCGCCATCGCGGCGCCTTGCACGTGAAAAGCGCCCCGGGCCAGGGCAGCGTCTTCCGCGTTTTGCTGCCCGCCGGGCCCGGCGGGGACGTCGCGCCAGCGACGCGCCGAGACGGCACCGTCCTCGTCATTGACGATGAGCCGGCTGTGGGCGCGGTTGTCGGCAAAATGCTGCGGACACTCGGTTATTCGCCCGTCATCGCCAGCAACGCGCGCGATGGCCTCGCCAGGTTCTCCGAGAAAAGTGATGAGATTATCTTCGTCATGCTCGACCTCACGCTCGTTCACCTGGATGGCGCCCAGCCATTTCGCGAGCTGCTCGGAATTCACCCCGAAGTGCCGGTGCTGTTGATGAGCAGCCTCGACGAACATGACACGCGTCAGCGCATGCGTGGCCTGGACGTGGCCGGATACATCAGCAAACCGTTCGACGCACGCACGCTCCGCAAACGGTTGGAGGAAATCCTGCCGCAGTCTCGCTCATCATGACCAAGTCGTTTTCCTTGTCGCTGGTCGCCGGCGCCTGCTGGATTCCATCCGCCGCACCGTCCCAGGCGCCGGTTTATCCGCCTGCGGCGGATTTCAAGCAGACGGCGGGCGCGGAGGTCTCGCACTCCTTCGCCTCGGATATCCCGAGAGGCCAGATTACGGCAGGGAGGTGACGGTGATCGTGTGTTGGACGGGCTGGATCGTTTTGCGTGCCGCTTCGTGGAGCTGCTGCTGGCGGCGACTGAGCTGTTCGCCGACTTTGGCGAAGGCTCCCGACAATTCACGATCGCTGGAGGACTCCGGACTGAACTGGCGGAAGCTTGTGACCATGCTCTTGATCATGGGCGTCTCGAAGTTTTGCTTGGCCGCCACTGCCTGGAGCAGCTTGCGGAAGGCGCCGTCGAATGGCGTGCGGGCAAACGCGGCGGCCAGGTTGACCCCGGTGGCCAGCTGTTCGCGGGTGAACTCCCTGCTTTCTGTGCCCCACGTGACCCGAGCCCGGGCTGCGCCCAGGTTCACTACGCGCAGCGTCAGGCGATTCAATTGCTCATTGAACGGGAGAAACGGCGCGATGCTGCGCGTGCCGGCGGAGGATTTTTCGTCTCCTTCAAAGCAAAACGGATAGCGGGTGCTTTCCAGTTCGGCCGTACCGGCCGCGCCCTTGAGCAACTGATGGCCGGTCCCCGAGACCTGCGGGGCGCCGTTCATGTCGATTACGATCTGACCAATGTCGCCGTCACAACCCAATCCTTTGAGAAAGGCATAGGCCATGATGAGATGCCCGTTGGGCCCGGGATGAAACCCGTCCTTGCCACAAACGTCGTAGTCTTCGCCCAAGGCGGCTTTGGCTTTGGCCATGGCCTCGATCATCGGCTGATGCACGTCGGCAAATCCCGCGCCCAAAATCGAGGCGAGCTGTCCGCCGATGTCGCGCAGTGACGCAAGGTTTTGATTGTAGCCGTCTGCGCCAGAGAGCGGCTTGAAGTTGTCGCGAACGAAATACTTGGTGTCGACTGCGCCCGGCGACCCGACGATGACGTCTCGGACGCCGGCTTCGAGGAGGCCGACGACGACTTTGTACATGTTCGTCTCGTAGCGACGACCGATCTCGTTGGTGTAGGGACGGTAGCTGCCGTCGTTCATGCCGTAGCAGGTGGTGGCGACGGTGGGCTTGAAGAAGGCGAGATCATTGGTGAGTCGTTGGGCGAACCCGGAGGCGGTCTCGCCGCCCCAGCCGAACTGAAATACCTTCAGGTCCGGAACACCGGAGCAGGCGAGCAGGTAGGCCTCCATGTATTTGGAGTAAAGTTTCTGCTCGGTGATCGAGTCGCCGATGATGGCCACGCGATCGCCGGGGGAAAGCGCGCTGGCGGCGAAGACCGGTGTGGGCTGGGCCGTGAAGATTGCCAGCGCCAGGCCGGCAGTGAAAGCCAGGGCTCGTCGGAGAACCGGAAAAAAAGGTGGGAGCTTGCTCATATTGAATGCGTGCCCCGGATTTCGCCGGAACCGGTCGCGCAGCACAAGAGGAATATGCGGGAGGCGCCCCGGCGCGGAGCAATGAAGCGAGTCGGGGCGACCCGTGCGCTGGATCGCGGTTGAGTGGCGGGGTTCGGTCGAAAGCCGTATCGGCGTGGGCGCAAGTTGAGGTTCGACTCGGCCTTCGCCCGGCCGACTATGGTTTGATCAAGCGGTAGAACTTATTGTGATCGCCAGTGACCGGAAGGAGGGTGGGATTCATTCCGCCACTCGGCGTGTTGCTCCAGCTGTTCAGCGTGAGTTGCGAGTTTTCCTGCAAACACCAGCCCGACGTGGGCGGCGCCCACGAGACGCGCGTTAGGCCGTTGAGGGCCGGAGTGATGGCGAGTTGCGGCTGGCTTACGACGCTTGTCTCGCTGGCCCATGGGCCTCCCCCAAAGGAAGTGTTCACGGCTTGCACGCTCCAGTAGACGGTCTGGCCGTTGGTTACGCCGGTGAGGAACATGAACCGCCGCATCTGTGCATTGCCCAGGTCGAAAAGGCGGCGGATGCCACTAGCCGGGTTGGCGTGAGGCGAGATGAGGTCGATCCCGCCCGGCCGGGTGCCAGCGCGGACGTTGTAGCTAAGCCCGGAGGCTGGGGTTCGCGCGTGCGTCGCGGCGCTCCACGAAAACATCACGCCGTTCGCGGTGGTGGTCATGGCAAGGCCGGTGGGCGCCGAGGGCACCGCGAACGCGTGGGTTCTGGTGCGATTTCGCCAGATCTGGGCCAGCCCGGACCCGGCGATCAGAAAGTCGATTCCTCCGTCGTTGTCGTAGTCTCCCCAAGCCACGGAACCATTCTGCACGCCCTGCAACCCGGGTACAGGTACGCCTACGAAGTTGGTGCCCGTGTTGCGCCAAAGTTGGGTGATGGGGCCGCCCGGGCTTTTCCCCAGGTAGATGAAGTCACGCCAGCCGTCGTTGTCGTAATCGGCCCACGCGACGGCGCTTTCTTCGACCCCCGCCAATCCAGCGACGGGAACGTTCGTGAAGCCTGCCCCCGTGTTGCGCCAGAGCCGCGCGGTGCCGGAGCCCGTCAGCAGGAAATCCAAGCGCCCGTCATTGTCGTAGTCCGCCCAGGCGGCCGCACCGGATTTGACTCCGGGCAGGCTGTCGGGCGGAAAGGCCGTCGCCGTCACGTTGCTGAAGCCGTGGCCCGTGTTGCGCCAGAGCTGGGTCACGAGCGATGTATCCTCCGCTTCGCCGAGGAGGATGAAGTCGAGCCAGCCATCGCTGTCGTAATCGGCCCAGGTGACGTCGCCGAGATCGACGCCGGGCACTCCGTTGAGGGGTATGGACACAAAATCGCTGCGGCGGTTCTGCCAAAGTTCAGCCACGAACGATCGGCGCGAGCCCGTGGCCAGGAAATCTTGCCGGCCGTCATTGTCGATATCCGCCCAGGCCACCGCGCCGTAACTTCCCGTTCCCAAAACGGATACCCGCTGGAAGGTCGGGGCCGATTGGAACCTGTCGTTGCGCCAGAGTTGAACACCTCCGAGGCCGTTGCTCTGCATCGCAGTGTAAAGGACATCCAGCCAGCCGTCGTTGTCATAGTCCGCCAAGACCACCCAATCCGATCTGCCCTGAGACGAGGTGCTCTGTGGATTGGGTGCGGCGTTCCTCACAAATCCCAAGCTGGTGTTCCGCCAACATTGCAGTTGATTGTGGAATGGGACGGGTAAAGGGTTTCCACTGACCAGAAACTCCGGGCCACCGCCGTTGTCCAACTGGCCCCACGCCACTCGGGCGTCCCGGACGCTCCCTAATCCGGTCACCGGCACATTCACAAACGCCAACGATTCAAGGCCCGCCTCCGCCGTCGCCAGCCCCAGGGCATTGCTGGCCACAATCCGCACCAACCATTGGCCGGGGGGAACTGCAACGGGGACCACGATGGCGTCAAATTCCGACGACAGCGTCTCCGGTGCGGAGTGCAGGCTAAAGCTAAAATCCGCGTTGGTGCTCGCTTCGGCCCACGCACTCGTCGGCAGGCTGCCGCACAGGATCGTGCCGCGCAACGTCGCATCGCCATTCGACAGGGGAGTGACGACGATGCCCGCCCGGGGAGGCGCGTCGGCAAACCCTGCGCCACTGGCGACTCGCTGGACCGTGCCGATCAGCGTGCCCGGAGCATTGAAATTTGCCCCGTTGACGAGCATCGCCCCGCCCGATTCGTCGAACCGGAAGAGCGCAGCCAGCCCAATCTCATTGCCAAAGAGGGAACGGGCGTAGTTCACGGCAATTTCATCGTCGCTCCGTGCTACGCTCCAAATGCGGACCTCATCGAGTTGGCCGTTGAGGAAATTGCAGTTGCACGCACTGCCCTGGCGTCCGAGGAACAGCGGCTCATTGTCGCCCAACAGCTGCAATGAGCCCACTCGCGGTGCGCGATGCCGAAGCGTTCCGTTTCGATAGAATCGCACTTCCGTGCCGTCGAACGTCGCGGCCAAATGAGTCCAGGTGTCCGCACTGATCAAGGCCTGGGCGGAGTAGTTCCAGGCGCCGGCGGCGAAGACCCCAACGAGCCCGCCCGGCAGCACCTGGAAGATGTAATCCGTCGGGCTGGTCGGTGCGTTTGCCTCGCCCCGCGATACAATCGTCTGATGGCCGGTGGTGCCGGACAACCGCACCCACGCCTCGAACGTGAAAGCGTGCGAGAGCACAGGAGCGTTGGTTGCCACGATGTGCCCGCCGCCGGACAGCGCCAGGGCATTGGCCGCGCCGAGGCTGGAGCTAGCCTGCCCGAGCGCCGTGCCCGCGCGAAGAAGGGAGAGCACGAACAGAATGAGCGTTTGAAACACGAACTTCATAACGCGCCAGGTTACCGGGAACTCGCCCGCTGGGCATCGCATGAAACGGGCGCCATTTTTCTGCGAAATGAGCGTCGTCACTGTTCTTGGTGTTCGTGAGCTGCGGGCTGCGCGATGTGCTGGCTCTCCGATAACCGCAGAGAAAGCAAAGAACGCAGAGAAGCGGGGGAGAGCTAACGGTCGTTCGCTGGTTGAAAGCGCTGATGGTGCCCCGCTACGACAGAAACCGCGCCACTGCCTCGGTCCGGGTGCGCACTTCGAGCTTCTCGTAAATCTTGCGGATGTGGGTTCGGACGGTGTCGACGCTGATCGCCAGGGTGTCGGCAATCTCCTTGTAGATGAACCCCTGGCTCAACAGCCGCAGTACCTGTTCTTCGCGTTCGGTGAGATTCTGACGGGACGCCGGCGAGGGTCCCATCTTCTGGAAGCTCTGCACGACCTTGCGGGCGATGTGATTGCTCATGGGCGAGCCGCCGTTCTTCGCGTTGTGAATGGCCTCCAGCAACTCGGCGGCGGGCGCGCCTTTGACGAGGTAACCGACTGCTCCGGCGCTCAACGCGGCGAGGATGCGCGGGCTGTCCTCGTGCATGGTGAGCATGATGCATTGCACCGAAGGCACGAGGGCACGGAGCCGCCGGACGCACTCGATGCCGTCCAAACCCGGCAGGTTGATATCCATGAGCACGATTTCGGGCGGGCTTGCGGGCAGCGCCCGCAACGCCTCTTCGGCGGAACCAAAGGCGCCGGTCACCCGCAAACCTGCGGCGGCGGAAATGAGGCGCGCGAGCTGTTCGCGAATTCCGGCGTCATCTTCCACGATACCGACGGTGATTCTCATGTTCCTTTCAATTCTCGCGCCGACCGGTCCCGTCGGCCATCGCATGAAACGGGGAGGTCATTTGGTTTTTGCCGGCAGCGGCAGGCGCAGGTGGACACTGGTTCCCCGGCCTGGCCGGCTGCTCACTTCGCATTCGCCTCCCAACTCCTGCAGACGGTGCGCCATGCTGCCCAGCCCGTGGCCTGAGCCGGAGCGAGTCTCCGGCGAAAACCCCCTGCCGTTGTCGGTCAATTCCACGGACAGCACCCCGGAATCAACCTGCAGACGGATGCGGATCTCCGATGCCCCGGAATGCTTCACCGCATTGTTCAGCGCCTCTTTGAACGCCAGGAAAAGATTGTGCCGTCGATCGGTCCCGATGGCGATGGCGGGAAGGGCGGTGGGCGCTTCCAGCCGCAGCCGCATCCCGGTGGGCTGCACAAACTGACCGGCGTGCTGGCAAAGGTGTTCGACGAGTTGATCGAGCTGATCGTTCTGGGAGTCTATCGCCCACACGACCTCCCGCATGCTCTTGGACACTTCGCGCGTCAACCGGGCCAGCCGAGTCACGTTCGCCGACGCGGCCGCTTCGGGAGGTGTGTCCCGCTGGGCGAGATCGGACAACAGGGAAAGCTCCGTCAAGCGCGCGCCGATGTCGTCGTGCATGTCGCGCGCGATGCGCGTGCGTTCGCGCTCGAGGGCGCGCTGGCGCTCGGCTTGTTGGAGCAACCGGCGCAATCGCCGCTGGGCCCCGTAACGGATACCCTGCGCAGCAACAGCGAGTAGCATGACGCCCACCGAAATGCGGAAAGTCAGGGTCTCATAAAAGAAGGGCCGAACCACCACCGCCAGGTCCGCCCCGGTTTCACTCCAGAAATTGTCGCGGTTGGCCGCGATCACGCGGAAGCGATATTCACCCGGCGGTATCCGCGTGTAGAAGGCGGTCCGCCGAGTGCCTGCTTCGACCCAGTCCTCGTCAAAGCCCTCCAGGCGATGGCGGAAACGGATCTGCTCAGGCGCGTTGAATTCCAGCCCACTGTAATGAAACTCGACCCGCCGGGCGCCGGGTGGAAGCTCGACGCGTGTCCCAACATTGGTCCTCGCCACCTCGGTTTCGTTGACCTTCACCTGCTCGACGACCACCTGCGGACGGACCGCCTCCGGTTTGATCCGGGCCGGGTCGACCCGCGCCGGCCCGTTGGGCGTCGAAAACCACAGCACCCCAGAACGCTGGCGCAGGCCCGTCGGACTGGAGGTAATCTCGCATTGGTCCGAGGGCGCACCGTCGGCCTGACCGAGTCGAAGCGGGTGCACGCGCTGGACCCGGCCGGACGCTTGATCCCACAATTCCTTCGGGTTGATCCTCGAAATGCCATGCTCGGTGCCCAGCCACAAAAAGCCCTCGGCGTCCTCCAGCAATTGCAGAATAACATCCCCGGCCAACCCTTCGGCCATCGTCCAACGATGCCAGCGTCGATCACTCCACAGCGCCAGGCCACCGCCATTGCCGGCCACCCAAATGCGCCCCTCGCGATCTTCCAGTACATCGTGAATCGTATCGGAGCCCAACCCGTCGGCCCGCCGCCAGACCCGAACATGCTCGCCCTCTTGTTGAATCAATCCGTTCCGTTGCGATCCCATCCACAACGTGCCGCGACGATCCCGACGGATGGCCAGAACGTCCGCCTGCGACACCGTGGCACCGAGGGGGTAGGGCTCCCAACGGTCATTTCGAAACCGGAGGATGTTCGTTTCACCGGCCACGAGCACGCTCCCATCGACATCCGCATACACAGTGTTGACCCATCCATTCGAGCCCAGCGCCTTTCCGCCAACGCGGGTCCACTGGCCGTTCCGACCGACGAAGAGCCCTTGGCCGTAGGTGCCGACCCACCACGAGCCGTCCCGATGGCGAACCATGGAGGAAGGTTCAAACCGTTGTCCCGGCTCGGCCACCGGACCGAACGCTTCGAATCGACCCTCTTTCAGCACGAACAGCCCACGGGCCGTGGCCAGAACGGGTCGGCCGTCCTCGTCCTCGGAGAAATGGTTGAGGCTGGTGATCGGCAGACCACGTGCGCCCAGCGGAAACGAATCGACCCGGCGCTCGGACAACCGATGCAACCCGACCTCCTCCGAGCCGAACCAGATGTTCCCTTGCCGATCTTCCATCACGCAGATGCTGCCGTCGTGGGCCAAGCCGTCCTCCTTGCCAAAACGCCGTAACACGCCGTCGCGCACCCGATAGAGCCCGTCCGCGGTCGCCACCCAAACATCGTTGTTCCGGGCGACAGTCAGCCCTCGCGCCGAAAGCAGGGGAAACCCTGGCTGTCGGACGAAAACCCCGTCACGCAGGAAAAACAAACCCTCGGGCGCACATCCCCACAGCCTGCCTTTCTGGTCGAACCGCAGGCTTCCGAAATTCCGGACCTCGCCTCCGACCGGAACGGACTCGATCTTCTTTCCTGCGCAACGGAGCAGCCCTTCCTCCGCGCTGACCCACAATGTGCCCTGCGCATCAACTGCGGTGGACCACGCTCTCCCCGCTGGCAACCAGGCACGTTCCGATTGAGAGAGTACACGTCCGTCCTCCAGAAGCACCAAGCGTTCGTTGGAAATGCCAAAGAGCTGACCGGAACCGTCATTCACGAATTGGCTGACTTCGCTGGCCGGCGCGCCTGAGGCCAGTCGGGCTTCGCGAAAAATTCCGCTGCGAAGAAAGAGCGGCTGACTCCGAAACACGCCAACCCACAGTGTTCCCGCTGCGTCCACATGCAGGCTCTGAATAAAGTCCGAGATCATGGCCGGGGTGTTGCCCACGCCGAAGCGAGTGAACCGCACGCCATCGAATCGGGCCAACCCCCGAAATGTGCCGGCCCAGAGATAACCATCCGGCGTCTGGGCCAGCGCCCGGACTCCGATCTGCGGCAACCCGTCGTTTACCGTCCAGCGGGTGATGACATACGCTTCATTCCTCCCCACTTCGACCGCCGAAACCAAAGTGGAACATTCGAGGAGGGACCAAAGCAGGAAACCAGCGAGCCCGAAGCATCCCTTTCGAGGCTGTTTCAGTTTCCGACGGAGAACGCCGCGCAGCGGTTTTCCATCGCAACTCGGGAATTCGCCCCGACGCCGATGTCCGCGGAAGCAGGCCATGGTCTGCGGCCCCGCCTCGCTGGCATGTCGAACATCGCTCATGAATCTGGATGGGAGGCTGCCCGAACCTGCGCCGATTGGCGAGAGTCTGCTCGGACGGATTGCCCATCGAAATCATCGCCAGATCGACCAGGAGGTTTGCGGCGCCGAGATCTGGTTCCTCTGCGGCAAACGACGGTCGCTCACTCCTTCCGCCCAACCTGACGTCTTGAATCCGGAAGCGGATACCGGAATCCTCGGCCGCAGATATGCCCGCTGTGGTCATTCGAGCTGTCGATGAAAGAGTGATGCCGTTCGCGCCGGAGCCGATTTGGGCGGTGCTGGCGGATCTGCCAGCGAGCCCGCGCTGGTGGCCGGCCTCCGTTCAGCTGGCCGTGGTCCGCGCCGCCCCCGGACTGGTCGGCAGCGAGCTCGAGATCGTTCCGCGCGGCGGTCGCCCGTTCCGCTGTGAAGTCGAGTTGATTGAGCCGCCTCGGCGCATGCGGATGCGATATGGCCGCGGCTTCGTGACTGGGCAGGGCGAGTGGCGTTTGGAACCGGCTGGGGCTGGAACGCGAGTGGTCTACGATCTCGACGTCCAGGCTCACGGCTGGCTGGTGGCGGTGCTGGGGAGGCTGATGCCGCTTGGGCGGATCCATTCGCGTTCGATGCAGGAAGTGTTGGCCAATCTTCAAGTGGAAGTCGAACGCAGGGACCGATGAGACGGTTGGATAGGCGTCCGTCCATGCCCCGGCGGCATGTCCGACGGTAGTCGGATACTCAAGGGTTCGTGGAGCGTGGTAAGACAGCGCCACTCTATGAACTTGAACGCGCTGTTTTTGAACTTTCGCCTCCGCCTCCGCCGTGTCCGGCCTTCATTGGCCTGCGCCGCTGGGGTGGGATTGACGCTGGCCACGGCGTTGCCAAGTGCAGCGGCGACGCGTACGTGGGTCTGCCAATGGGCGAACAACAACTGGGGCACGTCCACCAACTGGTCCCCGGTTGGGGTGCCGCAGAACGGGGACGACTTGGTGTTCCCGTCCACGGCGCGCTTTGATTCCGTCAACAACCTGGCTGCCCTGCGGGTCCGCGCGATCACCATTGCCGCCGGGGCCGAGATCGGCGGCAACGGTTTCACTGTCTCCAACAGCCTGGTCTGGACTGGAGTGAGCCTGTCGCGCGTGAGTGCTCCCATCACCCTGGGGGGCAGCCTGACGTTCTCCGCACCGAACGCCAGTGTGCGTCTGGGGGACATCCGCCTCAACGGGTTCGATCTGGGGTTGGACTTCGGCAACAACGTTGAGATCGAAGGCTCCATTTCCGGGACGGGCGACGTGACGAAGAACGGCGCGGGCCGGCTGCTGCTCGGCGGCAGTGGCGACAACAGCTTCGTTGGCGATTTCAACCATTACGGCGGCGAGTTATGGGCGGCGAAGCAGCCCTGTTTTCCCGGCAATTTCTATTCCAGCGCGCATACCATCATCTACTCGAGCGGCGCGTTCTCGACCAATCACAGCATCGTGCTTCTGCCCGGGGCCTTCCTGGAAGGCGGCGACGACGACACCAACGTCTGCGCCAACCTGATCCTCACCGGTGCCCGCATCGAGACGCCGCAGATGACCCTCACCATCCGCTCGAACCTGATCGTGCAAGCGTCGGCCACGACGTCCGAGATCATCGCCCGGCTCGATCTTGGCAACACGCAGCACAGCGTCCAGATCGCCAACGGCACCGCGGATCCGGATCTGCGCCTGGTCGCGAGCGTTCTGCTCGGCGGTCCGAACGCCGGCTTTGCCAAAACCGGCCTTGGCTCGCTGCGGATGATTCAGGCGGGCGGCAGCTACGGTGGTCTCACCACGATCAGCGCGGGCGTGATCGAGCTGTTGGATTTGTCCGGGCTCGGCAGTTCGGCCGGACGCACGATCGTGCAATCGAACGCGACGCTCCGGGTGATGGGCTCCGGCCTCACGCTGGTCGAGAATCTTGAGCTGCACGGCCAGGGCGTAAACGGCGCCAGCGGGGCGTTGCACGTGACCTCCGGCAGCGCGTTGTTGCAGGGCTCAATCACGGTGCCGGCCGGGGCGACCATTCGTTGCGAAGCCCCATTTCACGCCTCGGGCGCGCTCCTTGGCGCCGGCGTCTTCCGCTTCAACGGCCCCGGCGAGTTCTGGACCCAAGGCGCGGCGGCCAACGCGGCCTCCGGCGATTTTATGATCGAAAGCGGCACGTTCGTTCTGAACAAGGAAGACGGCATCCCGGCCAACCCCGGCAACGTCATCCGGGTGGGAACCAACGGCGTCTCCAGCGCCGTCGCCACGCTCCGAAATTTTGGCAGTGACCAGATTGTCGGTCCGGTGGTGGTGAACAGCGGCTCTCGCTGGGAATTGATCAGCGGCCGGTTCGAGGGCGCACCGGATGTGACGCTGGTGGGCGACGCGGAAATCTTCTGCAACGGCGGGACGTTTCAGCTCGACGGCACGCTGAGAGTTTGGCCGGAGTTCCTGGGCAGCACGGCGCGCATCCACGGGGGGACCGCCGGGTTCGGCGCCGGCGCGACGCGCACCATCGAGGTGCTGAAACCGGCCGGGCTCTTCGGCGACAGCAGCGTGGAATTGGAGATCACCACGTCAATCCTGGGTGGCTCGGCGCCTGTCGTGAAAACCGGTCCCGGCTGCCTCCGGCTCTCCGGGGAGTTCGGATTTGCCAGTACGTTTACGGTGCAGGAAGGCAATCTGCGCACGGGCTTCCTCAATTCGCTCGGCGGCAACGGCCCGACGGTCGTAACGGGCACCGGTCGCCTGCTGCTCAGCGGTTCTCCATTCGATCAGGAGCCCCTCGTGATTAACGGGGGCGGCGGACCGGACTCCGGCAATGTCGTAATTGTCGATTCCTCCGGCTGGCGCGCGCCGATCACGCTCAACGCTCCGCTCCGCGCCTTCCCCACCGCCGGCGAAGCTTGGACCGTCAACTCGCCCATCGGCGGCGTCGGCGCGTTTCTCGTCACCGGCCCGGGCACCGTGCGGTTCGACTGGGACACCATCAACACCTACACCGGCGGGACCTGGGTGAAGGAAGGCGAGTTATACCTGACCCGTGAGTTCGCCAATGCGGCCGTGCCCGGCAGCCTGACCATTGGCGACGGCATCGGCGCCGCCGGAAGCGCGCGGGTCGTCGTCGCCCCGCCGACCTCGCAGATCGCCGACGCCTCGGATGTCTATGTCTATGGCGACGGACGTTTGATCCTCACCAACACGCCGGCGGTCGAGATCATCCGCACGCTCAAGGGCGCCGGCGAGATCCTCGTCAGCAACGCCACTCTCCGCCTCAACGACGGCGGCCACGATTCGGCCTACGCCGGCACCTTCCGCGGCAACGGCGACCTCATCAAGGCGGGCACGGGCACGTTTGTGATGGACGGGCTCTGCCGGCTCGATGGTGGCACGCTTTCGATGTTTGGCGGCACCACCGTGATCGATGGGATCATGGACGGCGTCCCGAACCCCACATTGATCGACGCCTACTCCGGTACCGTTCTGGCCGGTGACGGCATCGCCGAGGGGATCAATGTGCGGGCGGGAGCGACGCTGGCGCCGGGACCGGGCCAGGCGCGATTCACGGCGAACGATGTGATGCTCTCGCCGGGGGCAAACTTGTTCCTGGAGCTGAACGGCACGGCGCCCGGCTCCGGCCACGATCAGTTGGTGGTGCGCAACAGCCTGGCTGTGACCAACGCCTTCCTCACTCTGGCGATGCAATATGTGCCCGCTGAGGGCGACGTCATCATGCTCGTCAACAACCAGAGCGTCACGCCCGTCCGTGGCACCTTCAACGGCCGCCCGCACGGCAGCGTTTTCAACGAGAACGGAACGACGTTCCTGCTCAGCTACACCGGTGGCGACGGCAATGACATCACCGTGACTGTGACCAACACCGAGCTCGCGTTGGCGGCCGTGCGCGTGAGCGGCGGCAACGCCGACGGGAGCATCAACGCGGGCGAATGCAACGACCTTTCCCTCGTGCTCACGAACAAGTCCGGGCTCAGCCTGGGTGGGATCACCGCCACGCTGGATTCCCTCACGCGGGGCGTGGTGGTCACGCGCCAGCAGTCGGGTTACCCGACGTTTGCGTCCGGCAGTGCGCGCACCAATCTCGCGCCCTTTCGCATCAGCACGGCGCCGGACCTCGAGTGCGGTTCGGTGGCGCGATTGCGCCTGACCGTCAACGCTGGCCTGTCCGGAACATTTGTGATTCCCGTCAACCTTCCGCTGGGCAGCCCCGGCAGCGTGCGGAGTTATGCGCCGCTTCTCCTGGGGACCCTGCCAATCCCGGACCAGGGCGGGGTCACGTCCTCTGTGGCGGTGGCCAACTTCAATGCCCGGGTGGCCAAGGCGACCGTGTCGCTGCATCTCACGCACACTTTCATCGGGGACCTTAACCTCACCCTCCGCTCGCCTTCCGGCAAAAGCGTCCGGCTCGCCGCCCGCCGCGGTGCTGGCGCGGATGGCTACGGCACGAACTGCACGCCAGCCGCGTCGCGCACGACGTTCGATGATGGCGCGCGCGCTTCCATTGTGGTCGGGGCTGGACCGTTCGTCGGGAGCTATCGTCCGGAGGAACCGCTCGCGGAGGTGCTGGGCGAGGGAGGCGACGGAACCTGGTCATTGGTGCTGGAGGATGAAGCGGCGTCGGACACGGGTGGATTGCTCTGCTGGACGCTGAATCTCTATCCGGCCACTTGCTCAGGCGAGATCTCGGCCCCGTGCGAGAGCTGTCTGCCAACCTTCGGTGGAAGCATCCGGCCGCAGTCGCCCACGATGGCGGACCGTCTGGCGCGGGATGGACGTTCGAGCGTCTGCGGCGAGCCCAAGGGCTGTCCGGGGCCGGCCGGGATTGCCGGCGCCTACCGTTACTCCGCACGGCTGTTCACCAACAACGGCCCCGCAACCTGCGTCACCGCGGTGATGCGCACGGACTGCACCAACGACGCGCCTTTCCTGTCGGCGTATCGCAGCCCGTTTGATCCGACCGATCTCTGCGCGAACTATCTGGCCGACGCTGGCGCGAGCGGTCCGGTGTCCGTCATGTCATTCCCGGTCGCGGCGAACAGCATCTTCACGATCGTCGTGAATGAGGTAACGCCCGGTGCCAGCTGCGCAGGTTACAGCCTCGAGCTACACGGGCTTCCGTGTCCGCCGCCGGTGCTGCAGATCGCGCCGGTCGCGCCGGGGCAAGTGCGCCTCTCCTGGAACCTTGCGGGTGGCGACGGCTACACGGTGCAGGCGGCGACGTCCCTGCCGAGCGGGGCGCCGGCGTCGTTTGTGACCGCGCCGGGCGTTCCGGTGGTCAGCGGAAACACCTTCAACGTGACCAACGCGGCCAACATCGAACGCATGTTCTACCGGCTGGTGAAGTGAAGACGGACGCCGGTGGCGTGAAGCGTACAGGCGTTGCGCCCGGGCGGGCCGGGATCACTCCACCGTCATCGCCGCGATGAAGGGAGCGTTGCGGCATTGGCCGCCGATCCATTCGATGCTCGCCACTTCCGCATCCGGACGCGGGTTTTCGAGGGTGAAGTGGTAGAGACGTAACTGGCCGCCCTGCCAGCGGCACGCCGGGCTGGATCCCGTCCAGGCGAGGCGCCCGTCGGTGACCTCGACGCGCGGATCGTGTTTGCTCCACCAATTGCGCAGGTGCCGGCCATAGATCGCCGGCGTCGTTCGCTCGGACCCGTCAACGTATCGCCAGCGCAAGAGCGCGATGGGCGTGCCGTCCGCCGTCGGATCGATGAGGGTCGAGCCTCCGAGGGTATGCAACCGGGTGACGGTCGTTCCCACGCGGATCGGCTGCGTGCGCTCGGGGAAGTCCCGGCGCAAGGTTTCCTCGAACCCGACGGTCGGAGAACGGTCGCGCAGGCGAATGACACCCCGCACGTCGAACCGCACCGTTCCAAACTGATGGAGGCCCGGCGGCAGCTCCCGCAGATCGTTGTCTTCGTCGTCGTACGAAAACAGGTTCGAGCCGTCGAGCGTGTCGGTGTAGTGGGCGCTGAGATCGAGCAGGTGCGCTGCAGCTGCCGGGTCCCGAGCCGGAAGCGTGGAACGGTCGAACGGGAGAAAGATCGAGCGGTCGACGGCGTCCGGCGGCTGATCGTTGCGAGCTTCCGCCTCCAGGCGATCGCGCCAATACCCGGCGGCGTAACGTTTGATGCGGGCGGCCAGCGTGGGCGGGCTCCGGTCTGTCGACGACTCGTTTGCGCCCGGACAATCAGGCATCGCCGCCTGCGTGGGTGGGCGCGTTCCGACCTTCGACGCGTAGTCCTCGGCGTGCCACGGAAACGCTTCCCATTGCCGCACGCTTTGGTCAAACGAAGCCGTGAGCAGGCGGCGCCCGTCGGGATGGAACAGCACCTGGCAGCCGCCGTCGGTGTGCCCTTCAAGCAGGATTAAGAGTCGGCCTGTGTCTACGTCCCAGAGTTGCAGGGAGGGCATATCTTTGCGCGCCCAGTTGGCTTTGTCGGACCAGCACGCCAAGCGTCGGCCGTCGGGACTGAAGTCCATGAAGACCACCATGCCGCGGGCGGCGAGTTCCCGGATGAGCCGCCCGGATCTCAGTTCCCAGAGGCGGATCACCAGATCGTTTCCGGCCGTGGCGAGCCGTCGCCCGTCTGGGTGAAAGCGAACGGCGGATGTGCCGTTCGAGTGGGCGACCCAACGTCGGATCGATTGGCCGGTCTCGACGTCCCAAAGGCCGGCCGTGGGTCCCGTGTAGGCGCCGGCGAACAGCCAGCGGTTGTCGCGGCTGAAGCTCGCGGCCACCACCCAGTTCGAGTCGACCGGGAACCGGTGCCGCAGCGCGCCGGTGCGGGCATCCCAGATGCACGTGGCTCCGTCGGCATAGCCGGCGGCCAGAAAACGGCCGTCGGGGCTGTAATTGAGCACGCCCACGGATCGGTCGCCTTCGCGCAGGGTCCGCAGCAGCCCTCCGGACTCGAGGTCCCAGAGATTGAGCCCGCCGTTTTGATCGTCGGCCGCCAGATGACGGCCGTCCGGGCTGAACCGGGCGAGCATCGATGCTTGTCGCTCCCGGTGCAAATGCCAGCGACGCCGTCCGCTGTCGGCGTCGCAGACATACAACCCGCCTCCGAACGGTCCGAAACTGAGCTGACGTCCGTCGGAGCTGTAGCTGGCCGCCCAGGATAGTCCGCCGGTCTCGAGCAGTTCGCGTCCGGCGTGGCCGCTCCAGACTTTGATGGCGCCGCCGGAATCGGCGGTGGCGATGAGACGTCCATCGGGACTGAACACCGCCCGGTCCGGGATGAGCTCGTGGCCGCGCAACACGCGGATCGCCCGCCGCGTCGGTACCTGGTAAAGCGTTGCGGCCAGGGTGCTGTCGAGCACCACGACGCGGGTGCTGTCGGGACTGAAACAAGCTCCCACCACGCGATGCGGGAAGCTCAACCACAGCGCGCCCGTCGCGGTCTCGACGATGTGGGCGCCGCGTCCGTCGCTTTGGATGCAATACCAGCGGCCGTCTGGACTGAAGGCGCCTCTTCCTTGGTAGGGGAGCAACTCGGTGGCCTGAGTGTCGGAGCGGCGCCGCGAGCCGTCGGGATCCAACAGGTGAACGCGGCCTTCCCAATCCAAGGAGACGGCGTGGCGGGCCAGCCCGTCCGGGTGCAGTTCTGAGCGCCAGCGCGGGTCGGGTTCGAACCGGCCCTCACGTTCTCCGTCCGCCCACCGCACGACCGAGAGCCCGTCGAGGTTTCCGATTGTCAGCCGCTCTCCGTCGGTCGTGAAGCGGGTGTGTTCCGTGCGTGGGACGGTCCAGGCGAGGGAGCGCGACGGTTGCCCGGGGTCGATGACGTGGAAGCGAAGGCGGCCGTTGCTGGCGACGGCGAGGCGGATTTGATCCGATCGATGCCAGGCGGTGGCGACGACTTCCCCGGGCACCTCCGTGGGCGGGCCCAGGGGCTGGCCGTTGGCGCTTGAGCAGATCGTGACACGATTGCTTCGGACCAAAACGACCTGTTCGGCGTTCGGGTGGAACACCATCGACTCGACGGTGTCGGCCGTGTTCGTCCGGCTCCACAACAGCCGGCCTGAAGGCACCTCCCACATTGTGATGGCGCCGCGCTCGGTCAGGGCGCCCAGGCGCCGGCTGGTCGAGTCGAAAGCCATGGCCTTCACGTGTTCCAACGGCAACGAATAGACCACATCGATTGCCGACGCGGTCGCTTCGCGGACGGTGACCACCTCCTGATGGCATTGGGCCATCAGATACCCCCATTCCCAATGCCGTGGTGGCTCGGGCGTGTTCAGCAAGACTTCGCGCGCCCGGTCGACGCTCCCTTGCCGGATCAAGGACTGAGCTTGCGCGAGGCTGGCGTAATAGAACTCCCGCTGCTGACTGAAACGGGTCAGTTCCAGCCGAACGGCGATGAGCGTTGAGACGATGGAAAGGACAGCGACCACTGCGATCGCCGCGGCGAGAGCGGGCTTGCGTCGGCACCAGCGCCAGCCCCTCTCCAAGGCGCCGGGCGGGCGCGCCCGGATCGGCTCGTCGCGCAGAAATCGGTGCAGCTCGTCGGCCAGTTCCCGAGCGGTGAGGTAACGCCTGGCCGGATCTTTCTCCAAGCACTTGAGGCAAATCGTCTCCAGATCGCGCGGCACTTTCGGATTCAGCGCCCGCGGCGCCACCGGCTCGTTCTCCATCACTTGACGGGTGGTTGCACCGATGGTTTCCCCGACGAATGGCGGGCGGCCGGTCACCAGGTAGTAAAGTGTTGCGCCCATCCCGTAGACGTCGCTGGTCGGCCCGATCCGATGATGCTGCCCGGCCGCCTGCTCCGGCGGCATGAAATTGGGCGAGCCGAGGGCCTGGCCGGAAAGAGTGATCGCTCCGCGGACTTCGGCGTGGGTGTGGCCTGTCGGAACCGGGAGGTCTTCCCGGATCGCGCCCGGGTTCGGCGGTTCCCGTGGCTCGCGCACCGGCGGGGACGAAGTTTCCGGCGTCGGCTGGGCGAGGGGGCTCGAGGTCGGGGCGCCAGCGCCGGTTCGAGTTTCCAGTGGCCACTCGCCGGTCTCCATTCGTTTGGCCAATCCAAAGTCGGTGACGCGCACTTCGTCCTGATCGTCGATCAGTACGTTGGAAGGCTTCAGATCTCGGTGGAGAACGCCTTTGGCATGGGCGTAGGCGATGGCTTCGGCGATGGCGGCGAGGTAGGTCGCAGCGGTGCGCGCTGGCAACGGACGTTCCCGCGCCAGCAGGTCCAGGCCACGGCCGGCCACGCAATCCATGACCAGATACGGCGAGCCCTCGTGCTCGCCGACGTCGTGGATGGCGACGATGTGCGGGTGCAGCAATTCGGCCGTGGTTTCCGCCTCCACTTTGAAACGGGCCCGCGCCTGCGCCGTGGCGAACTGCCCGCCGAGCATGATCTTGAGCGCGACGAGGCGATTAAGGCTTTTGTGCCGCGCCTTGTAAACCACGCCCATTCCACCGCGGCCGATTTCTTCGAGGATTTCGTAATCGCCCAAGCTGGACGGCAGCGATGGGTTAACGGGAGCGAGGGGTGCTGGAGCGTTGGCCGCCACCTGCAGCAGGCAGGCCGCGCACATGCCCAGCGGCAATTCGATGCGGGCCACCTGACCGCAGACCGGACATCGGTTGGGTGCCGGGCTGGACATGCAGCCCCACGCTAAGCGCTGGGTGACATCCGGCCACCCGCACCTTGCGCTGGGTTGCGCGTCTATTGTTCGGCGCCAGTACGTCCGGCGCGAAAACAGGTTCAGGTGCGGGTCGTGTGAGGTTGAACGTGCGACGGAGGGCCTGGTCTGGTTCGTCTGGTCGGTGCTGTAGAAATGCGCGACGCCAAAGCCGGCGGGTTTGGGCTCACACAGAACCGTTCATCACCCAAACTCGCCGGCGACTCATCCGAGTCTTGATTGAAGTCTGCCGCAACAATTGACGGCGACTCTCCGTGGCTTGCGTTTTACTGAGCGCGGGCTTTGTAGAACCGGTGCGGCGGCGGACCGGTTTCGGGGTCGGTGATCGTCAGGGTCCGGTTGGTTTGGAGCAGGGTTCTCCACGGCGACGGCCAATGGCCCGACCAGACGTTGCCGTTGAGTGCATCAGTTCGCTCCACCAGCACGGTCATTCCGGGATGCGCCGTAATCTCGATGTGGGCTCCGTCGTCGTGGCGGCCCAACATCCGCAGGCCCGGCGGTTCGGTGAGGGTGAGACGCTGGCGCACCGCGATGTCCCGCAACTCGGTCACTTGACCCGAGGGCCACTCCACGACGAGCCTTTCGACCGTCGTGGCATCGCCGAGGCCGAAATGGGCTTCGAGGTCGGGCTGGCTTGATTTGGCGACGATCTGGCGGCGTTGCCAGTAGGTTTGTCCGCCGATGGTGGCGCGGGCGCGCACGGCGGCGCCGACTCCGGACCGGTTCGAGACGGTGCCTGCGAGCTTGACTTTAAGCCAGGCGTTGGTGTTCCCGACCTGCCGGAGGTTGTTTCGATAGAGGATGAAGACTCCCGGTTGCAGGTCCACCGTCGCCAAGTCCAGGAAACCGTCCCCGTCGTAGTCACCCATCGCGGCTCCGTAGTAGCTGGGATCGAATATCGGACTGCCCGTCGTGATCTCTTCCAGTTGCCCGTGGCCGCGATTGTGAAACAAGCGGCTGGCCTGCGATCCGCCTTCGGCGCTGTCATAAGCGATGAACAGGTCCAGCAGCCCGTCGTTGTCATAGTCGCCCCAGAGCGGGACGGCCGGTTTTCCTCCGGTGTAGCCCAGCGGACCGGTGGTATCGGGCGCGAAGTTCCCGCCGCCGAGATTGCGATAGACAAGCGGGCGGTTGCCTCCCCACCGGCAGATGGCCACGTCGAGGTCGCCGTCGTTGTCATAGTCCGCCCAGGACTGTCCAGCGGTGACTACCGCGCTGCTTTGGGCGCTGAGCGGATGGGCAGGGTCATTCGTGAACACGCCATCGCCGCGATTGACCATCAGTAGGTCGGCGGTCGGCGACGGGCCGCTCATGCCGATGAACACATCGAGGTCACCGTCTTCGTCATAGTCGACCCAACTCAAGGAATCCGCCCACACGTTGGCGAGGTTCAAACCGCTGGCGGCATTGGCTGCAAAGAGGCCGTCGCCCAAGCCGCGGAGGAGTTGGTTGGTCCGCAGGCCATTGCCCCAGCAGCCGATGAGCAGGTCCAGCCAGCCATCCCGGTCGTAGTCGGCTGCGGCGGCAGTCCATCCCCGGGCGGTCGAGATTGCTGCGGCCGCGACCCGGGTGAACCGGCCCTGACCATCGTTGCGCAGGTAGGTCTCGGTCGCGGTCTCTTCGTGGGTGAGGTAGAGATCCGGGTCGCCGTCGTTGTCGAAATCACCCCAAATCAGGTTGCCGGCGCGAGTAGTGACCGACGACGCCAGACTGTTGGTCCGGTTTCGCTGCAGCCTCCCATCGCCAAGATTGTCAAAAACCACCACGGGCCGGGCGGCGAGATCGAATCCTCCAATGACGACGAGATCCAGCGCGCCATCCCCGTTGTAGTCGATCCAGTAGGGATTCCAGAGGCCGGATTCGGCGGAGGAAGCTTCGCCGAGGGGCATCCTGGCAAAGGTCGGATCCACATTCAGCTCGACCGGTACGCTCGTCACCGAGCCGCCGAGATTGGCGACGGTGACGGTGTACTTACCGGCGTCTTCGCGTTGCAGGTTTGTGACGACGATCATGGCGTTGGTCTGCCCGGGCACCGGGACGCCATCCCGCTGCCACTGGTAGGTGGGCGACGGTGTGCCGATCGCGGTCACGCGGTTGCTCACGCTTGCGCCCAGGCTGAGCGTGGGAAAGTTCGTCGGTTGCGCCGTGATCGACACCGGTGCCAGAACGCGGACGTACGCGAGCACGCTCGTGATGGCGCCTTCGACGTTGGTGATGATGACGCTGTAGTTTCCAGCCTGCGCCGCCTGAAAGTTGGCGAGCACCAGCGTGGCGTTGGTCTCTTGGGCCAGGACCGTGCTGAACCGCCGCCATTGGTAGGCCAGAGGCGGAGTGCCAGTGGCGCACACCGTCAGCGTGATGGTGGAGCCGACGACATTGGTTTGGCTTTCGGGCTGGCAGGTGAAGGCCGGGGGCTCAGCCCGAAGGGCCAGGCCGGCATCCAGCCAGAGGGCGGCGAGCGCAACGGCGCGGAACATCCGAAGGGCCGCGGTCGGAGGTCGGTTCTCGATCTCGTTGGTTTTCATGGCGTATTTCCTTTCGCGCGTGGCCTGTCGCTGCGTCGGCCGGGACGCCATGGTCGCTGGCGCCCGACCGGGTTTGGGCAGGACCGTTCATGTTGGTCTTCGTGCTCCCGGGACTCAGCGCGTGGTGAGCGCACCAATCCCGCCAACGGGTAACACACCCTTTTTTCGACCAAGGTCACTTGCGCACTACGGTGCGGGGGACGAATTCGGTGGAGCGAGCTGCGTGGCCGCAATGTGGGCAACGTGGGCGGAATGCCCTCCAGCCCTCGGGGCAGCCCGTTTAAAAACGATGAGTATCCCCGCGAACCCTTCAGGCTCAGAGCGTCTTTGGGCTATGACCTTCGTTGTTCCTCTGTCACCGATCCCTGGCGGATATGCTCCGTCGTCAAGGCTCGGCCAACCCCAAAATCCATCTCCGCGGCGCCGCTCATCGTTTTAAACGGGCTGCTAACCGGAGAGCACGCGGGTCAGGTGGGCAAGTTCTTCGTCGATCTCCTCGGGACGGACGACCGTGCGAGCGATGGCCTCGCGGAGGAGGGCGGCGAAGCGTTCGCGCAGGCGGAGCGCAGCCATTTTTACGGCGCTTTCGCCCACGTCCAGTTGCGCCGCCAAATCAACGTAGGACCTGGCCGGGCGGTCACCTGCGAGCGTGCACTGCAGGTGCTCGAAGACGTCGAACTGGCCGCGGGCCTCGGCTTCGGTCCGCAAGGCCTCCAGCGTCGACGCCAGCAAAGTCGCGGCCCACTGGCGTTCGTAGATCACGTCGGGAGCAGCGCCGTCGGCCGCCGGCATTTTGCTGTAGAGATGTTCCGCGTCCGGAAGGTCGAGGGAGAATGGGATGCGTCCGCCGCCGCGCTTCGCCTGGCTGGCCCGTCGGTGTTGACGGGCAACAAACTTCTTCAGGCACGCAATGAGAAAGGCCCGAAACCGGCCTTGCTCCTGCGCGACTTTCTTGAGGGATTCGCGGGTTAGCAATTCCTCGAAGAACCCCTGGACTAAGTCCTCGGCATCGGTCGGCGAGTGCCCTTGTCGCCGGACATAGAAGTAGAGGGGTTGCCAGTAGGCGCGGCAGATTTCATCCAGCGCCGCTTGCGCCTGCCGCGGATCCGCCGCGGACTGCGCCGCCCGAACGACGCTCCAATGCGTCGTACCGAAAACCCGCGGCATATCCGCGACGAGCGAAACCGGCTGAACAGAGCTGTTGGACATATCCCCGGATTGCGTCACCCGAATCTCATTCGTGCCATCACCTGCTAGATTCGCGACGGGCCCGCCGTTCGCCGGTCGAAACTTGGCGATGTCTCGCCGGAATTTGTTTCTCAGAGGGGGCGGCGACGGAGTCGGGCGGATTCGCGCGCCGACAGGCCACGAAACGAGACGCTGCGCTTCGGTCCAAGCGGACGATTGAGGCCTCACTAAGCCGGAACGATTCA
Source organism: Limisphaerales bacterium (assembly GCA_044230345.1). Lineage (GTDB taxonomy): Bacteria > Verrucomicrobiota > Verrucomicrobiia > Limisphaerales > JADJPG01 > JBGARF01. The sequence goes on along the minus strand of JBGARF010000002.1, from coordinate 509,790 downwards.
GTGCGTCAGCAGCCGTTTGCTTGATCTTCTTGCGAAGGCCTTCGTTGTTCGTCGCGTACGTATTTCACCGTAATACGCTCGCTCCTCACACCTTGGCCTGCGCAGGAATCTGCGGCGCAACCGCCCAACTGAATCGTTCCGGCTAAGGCCCTCGGGTCGCGTTGAGGACGGCGCGGATCTCTTCGATTGTCAGGGCGCGATCGAAGAGCAGGATCTCGTCGAGCTGCCCGAGCAACGGATTGATGGTGGCCTCGAGATCGGCGGCGCCGAGGATCTGCAGCGGCAGCGGGAGCGCGAGCGGCGCGGTGGCGGCGAGTGAGCCGGCGGCGGCACCGTCGACGAACGCGCTGATCGCCGTTCCAGAGTGGATCAGCGCCAGATGAGCCCACCGATTGGTGGCAATGGGCGCATTGGTGAAGATCAACGTCTGAGCCCCATCACTGAACGTGGGGATCGCGTTGGTGCTGCCGCTGGCGTCGAGGTGGAAGCGATGCGCGCCGTCGGCGAGCACCGTTGCGGTCGTGCCGGGGGCGATCTGCGAATTGACCCAGAACGATAAGGTCCAGGGCGGGCTGAGGGGCGGCTGGCCGAGGTGAAGCGCGTTGGTCCCGGCGAAGGCAAAGCTTGACCCTCTAAAGCCGGGCTTGAATCCCGGGGCCGAAGGCGAGGCGTCGACGCTCGCGCTGCGGTTTCCGTAGCTGTCGAGGGCCTGACCTTCGGCCCGCCACCAAGAGCTTAGGCTGAGCGGCAGGTGCGGCGCGGCATGGAGTCGATAGAACTGGTGCGCGGGCGTGGTTATCTCCGGCTCCAGGAACTCGAACGCGCCATTGGCTTCGACCGTGACGTTGGCGCGGTAGTGCCAGGTTAGAAAATCTTCGGTGGCGAAGAGCGGGTAAGTAGCTCCGGCGGTGCCGGTGCCGCGGAACGTGACGCCGGAGAGGGGCGCGTATTCCCAGGCGGTGAACGTTGGGATCCCGAGCGTGGGGTCTACATCCAGGGATGCCTCAAAGTTGTCGATCGCGTGCGAGGCGAAGGAGGCGCCGGTGCGCCCGCCGAATCCGAACCGGGAGTTGAAGAGGGGCGTGTACTGCGGGATGGGCACGCGGGAGCAGATCGAGACGCAGCGGTAGGTCACGTCGACGGTGCCGTCAGGATGCAGCCGGACGTTCGCTTCGTTCGCGTTGGCGGCGGACGAACCGAGCAGGAAGCCAATGCTGGTGGGGTAATGGGCGATCAGCTGATTTCCCCATTTCACGTCGATGGCCGGGCCTTCGCCGCCGCCGTTGTCGTAGATGTCGAAGCAAACCCGCAGGCCATTGCCCTGACCTTCCTCGGCGGCGGCGTAGGTGCCGTTGGGGAGGTCGGACGCCCAATTGAAGCTGAGCCCGTCGGCGGGCAGCTGGGAGCCCACGGCGGGTCGGATCGCGACATTGAACTTGGCGGCGAATCCGCGCACGGCCTGGCCGGGCGCGAGGTCGGCGGTGAGCCAGGCGCCGGCTTGGCCGGGAAACGGCGGCGTCAGGACCAGCTCACCCGCGCTGATGGCGCGGCCGTAGACGGCCGTGTTGGTGGGGACGGGCCCGTTGAACGTGTAGGAGACCGTCGGATTCAAAACCGTGGGCACGCTGATGGCCGCCTCGCGGGTGATCATGTTGGTCCCGCTGGGGCTGATGATCGCGCGAAACCAGGTGCCGTCATCGTCGAGCGTCACGGCCGGGAGCGTGAGCGATCGGTTGGTGGCGTCGGTGAGGTCGGCGAACGGCTCGGTCCCGCGGCGTCGTTGCCAGCGCACCGGCGGGTTGAGTTCAACCGAGCTGAACGCGACGTTGAACGTGACCGGTTGTCCGGCGCAGAGGCTGACGCTGGCGGGTTGCGCGGTGATGCGGGTGGTTAGGTAGACGTTGGCCACGCGACTGGTGGCGGCCGAGGCGATCCCGAGCGGGTTCGAAACCCGGACCCAAAACTGAGCGTTAGTGACGAGCGCTGGCGTGACGAGGGTGGCTCCACCGGCCACCGGGCGCGAGACATCGCCGGCGGCGCCGCGGTACCATTCGTAGGTCATGGGCTGACCGCCGGTGACCGCAACGGTCAGCGTGGCCGGGCTGCCGGAATCGATGATCTGGTCGGCGGGTTGCGTGACGATGACCGGTTCGAAGAGAGCGCGGACCGTGGCAGTAACGCTGTCGCGGGTGTAACCCGGGCCGTTGAAGGCGCGCACGAAAAAGTTGCGGGAATAAGCGTTGGTGGTGGCGGGCAGGGTGAAGGTGGAATTGGTGGCGCCGCTGAGGAGCACGGCAGCGTTGGGGAACTGGCTGGTGCCTTCGTACCACTGGTAGGTGGGGGCGCCGGTTCCGCGGAGGACGGCGTTGGCGCGGAGGGTGACGGCGAATCCGACGGACACGTTGGTCGTGTCCGGCTCGTCGGTGAAGAGCGGCATGGGACTGAAGTCGTAGACCTGCCCGGTGAACTTGACCGGGACATTGGGGCGTTCGTCGGCGGTGGCGATCCAGTTGAGCCCGAGCAGCCCGAGGCCGGTGCCGGTGGAGGCGGTCACGGTCCAGTTGCTGCCCTGGCCGGTGACGCTGGTGATGGCGGCGCCGCTGATGCCGGTGGGGCTGACGAGGGCGAAGTTGTAGTGGGAGACGCCCTCGGTCTCGTGGCTGAGCACGACGCGCCAACGGACCGTGTCGGCGACCGTGGGTGATGGATCGAGCTTCTCGATCGCGCGCACGAACGGGCTGGCGCCGACGCGGATGTCGAACGAGAACCGTTCGCCGAGCGGCGTGAAGGAGGATTCGACCCGGATGAAGCCGTTCGTGGGGACAGTCTCCGAGTAGACGCGCAGCATTTCGCCTTGGAAAATGCGGTTCTGCACGAAACTGCCGTCGGGGGCGAACCCATTGCCGCCCCAGGGCGTTTCGCTCGTGCCGGCGGAGTTCACGCGCGACATGCGGGCGGGCGCGGGGGTGGGGGCGCTGAAGAAGTACCAGCGCGACGGGGTGGTGTTGACGATGTCGATGAACGAGTTCGGCACCATGAAGAGCGCGTATTGGGCGGGCACGAGGAGCTTCACGTCGTCGAGGAACACCGTGTTGTCGGCGCCGGTGATGTTTTGCACGTCGTGAAAGCGGAGCGTGAACGGGCCGCGGTTGTAGGCGGTGAACGGGAGGGTGCGGTTGGTGAACGTGAGTCCGGACGTGGCGACGTACTGGGTCGTGGCGAGCACGTTGAGCGCGGAGTCGTAGACGGTGGCGCGGAAGCTGGCGTTGCCGCCAAAATTTCCCCCGGCGCGGCGTCCGGCGAAGTTGAACGAGAGCAGCCATTGGCCGGTGACGGGCAGCAGGACGGATTGCTCAACGGCGGTGGCGCTGCCCGCACCCGACTGGAGGAAGACGTAGTTGGTGCCGTCGTAGCGCCCGGTGACGCTAGTGGCGAAGCCGGTTTTGTTCGAGGAATCGGTAGCAACGCCGGCGCTGCCTTGGAACGCCCACCCGTCGACGGGCTGCGAGTTGGTGGCGAGGTATCGAAATTGGCCTGCATTGAGGGGATTCAAATCGAAGTTGCCGTTGGTCAGCGAGGTGAACTCCGTGCGGGCCACGACGACATCATCGACCAGCAGCGCGTTGTTCGTCCCGAGCGAGTTCACGAGGTTGTCGAAGCGAACCGTGTGGGCTCCGGGGTCTTGGGTCGTAAAAGGAAGGCTCCAGTCGGGATAGGAGTTGAGCACGTCTTTGGTTACCGTGGCCAGCAACTCACCGCGTGAGTTCAGCACGCTCATCCGGGCAAAGAGGTAGAAACTGGGCAGGTTGGTGTTGACGAAGCTGCCGGCACCCTCGGCCACGCAGCGGAGGGTGTAGCCTCCGCGCTGAGGCAAATAGAACACGTGCTCGAGCTTCGCGGGCGTTTCCCCGCCCGCAAACGCATACGCGTAGTTGCCATTGTTATAGGGGGGGTTATACGGATGGGGCAGGCCCGTCATCTTGGTCGGGTCTTCGCGCGCAATCCCCGCGCGGCCGGTGTAGGTCCATCCGTTGACCGGTTGCGCCGTAGAGCCGTACGGTAAAACCTGCCCGTTCGTCAGCGTCACCGTCTCGAACGTGCCGTTCGTGATGTAGTTCAACTGATAAACCTGGGCCGAGACCGGAGCGGTTGCCCCTGCTGCTACTAGTAGCGCGAACAACGCGAGCCGTGTGAGCCTCGCGAATCGCAGACCCCAAGACCGTCGGTGGAAAACGTTGTCACCGGCAAACTGCGGGGCATGCCCGCGCCTCGTCATCCATGAATTGATTTGCATAACACTTCCTTAATGCAGGATTCCCGGTCAGAAAGGGCCACGCATTCGCAAAATATTTTCGCCGAACCCGCGCCCCGTCTTTTAGACCTGCCCACGGGCCAATGAACCCGGAATCCTACCGAATTCGGCACGAGCGTTGGAATGGCCACGAAAGGGCACAAAGGCCACAAAAGCCGAGTTTTGTCTTTGTGCCTTTTCGTGGCTATCCCCCTTCCGGCCGCGGGACGAATGGCTCGATCGTCAACCCAGCCCGTTGGGCTGGGCTGAGAGATCGCGCGCCGTTGGCCCTGGAGCCGACCCAATACGGTGCCGGGCCGGCGAGGACTCTTCCGGAGAGCTGGTTCATGGGAAGACAGAAAGATTGCTGACAAAAAGATGGGTGTTCTCGCGCACCTGTTTCGTGTCGAGGCGACGGAATGTCTTGAGGTCACAGGTTGCCAGATCTCCGCGTCGCGATCCCGCAAGTCGTGCGTTTGGTTCGTGGGTCGACGTGTCCCGCCAAATCGCAAATCTGAAATCTGAAATCGAAAATGGAGAGGTTCACGGGGAGGCGGCTTTGTCGCGAACCCGCTGCTCCCTGCGGGCGCGCAGTTCTGCCGCCGTCAGTGGCACAAATCCGCCGTTGGCGTCGAGACGATGGGCGGAGAGGAGTTCGGCCCAGCGTTGCAATTTCTGCACCGAGCCGTCTTGGGCCGGAAGCTGCCAGAGCCGCATCCGACTGTTCTCGGTGACCGTGGCCACCGAGTTCCCGTCTGGGCTCCAGGCGGCAAAGGTGACGTCGCCTCCGTGCCGCCACGGCGGGGTCACCGGCGCGCCCGTGCGCGCATCCCAAACCCGGGCCGTGTCATCTGAACTGCACGACACCAACAACCGGCTGTCCGGACTGAAGGCGACCGCCACCACATAGGAGCCATGCAATAGCGGCGGGGTCACGCGTTCGCCCGTGGCGGCATCCCAGACAATGGCCGTCTTGTCCTCGCTGCCCGTGGCGACCAAGCGCCCGTCCGGGCTGAAGGCGGCATGCAAAACACCATCGAGATGTCGTAGCGGCGGACTGGCCGGCTGGCCGGTGGCGGCGTGCCAGACCTGCGCGAACCGCTCGTTTTGCGACAGATCGGAGCAGGCCGTGAGCACGCGGGTGCCGTCCCGGTTGAATTCAAGATGGAAGATCGGGGCTGGATGCGGCAGCACGGCGATCTCCTGTCCGTCGACGGACCAAAGGTGCGCGTTGTGATCCTGGCCGGCGGTGACGATCTTCTCGCCGTCGCCGGAGAAAGCCATGGAACGAATTCTTTCGGTCGCTTTCACGCCAGGCGCTGCCGACCTGCCGTTTGCGGTGTGCCAGACTTCGACGAATTGGTTGGAAGCCAAGGTGGCGACGCGTTGGCCGTCGGCGCTGAAGGCGACGCGCCGGCCTGGGCCGGCCAGCAGGATCGGAGGGAGGCGCCGCTGGCCGGATGCGGCGTCCCAAAGGTGCAGCGTGCCATCGGCGCAAACGGTGCCGACTTGATTGCCAGCCGGCGCAAACGCCGCATCCGTCGCCACCGCGTCGTGATCCAGGCGGTGGCGCAAACGGCCGTCGTCGACGTTCCAGATCCGGACGGTCCGGTCGCGCGGGGTGGTTAGGAAGGCCTGACTGTCCGGGCTGAACAGCGACGTTTTTGGGCCGATGGTGTTCCATTCGCCACGCGATTCGACGCTCGCGCGCAGCGACCACAGACGCGCACTTTTGTCAGGACCGGCGGTCAGGAGCCGATCGGCGTTCGGGCTGAAGTCCAGCTGCAGCACGTAACCGGCGTGATGCAACGATGGAGAGGCGGGCTCAAAGGGACGGGTGCTCCACAACCGAGCCGTCCCGTCCCAGCTGGCCGTCGCCAGCCGTCGTCCGTCCGGGCTGAACCGGGCGCGGGACACGGCCACGCGATGGCGCATGACATCGCCGGCAGCCTGCCCGCTAGCACTGTTGAACAGACGCACCGATCCGTCCCAGCCTGCCGTCGCCGCGAGCGTGGCGTCCGGGCTGAGATCGAAGCTCATGATGTCGGCACCGAGTTTGACTGCGGGCCAGATGGGTTCGCCGCGGGCCGCGTCCCAGCCCTGAAGATCCGGCCGAGCGATGACGTAGGCGCGCTGGCCGTCGGAGCTCGACCGGTAGTAGCTGACGTCGGCGCGATGGAGGAGCGGCGGCGCTGTGGCTTCGCCGGTGGCGGGGTCAAACGCCTGGAGCGAACGCGCGCCGGTTCGCACGAGCCAGCGTCGTCCATCCCGACTCCAGCGGACGCCCAGCACCTGATTGGTGAACACGAGACGGGATTTGGTCCAGCCGTCATGCGCTGCGATCACCTCGACGCCGCGGGCGGTGCAGAACGAGACCTGTGAACGATCGGAGTTCCAGGCGAGGTTCGATTCATCCTGGCCGACGATGTCGCCGTGCTCGGCGCGCAGGCGGCCGTTGCGCCAGTCCCAGATTCGGAGGTGGCCGGCGGCATCGGCGGTCATCAGGTCGCGGCCGTCGCCGACAAAGAACGCGCCGCCTCCGCCGTGGGCGGCCAGGAGCGGTGGGCCGACCGGCGCGCCGCTGGCGCTGTCCCAGACTTGGACGCTGTCGCTGGCGGTTGTGACCACGTGCGCGCCGTCGGGAGAAAATTCGGCGTAGATGACGGGCCCGTCGTGGAGCCAGAGTTGGAGCAGGTCCGGGGCGGAGCGGAGCGTGGCCCCGAACCGGCGGCGGTGGATGATTTCTTCTTCGGGCCGAGTTTCGAGATGGAGCGCTTCGGCGAACCAGAGGAGGGCGCCGTGCGCGTCGCCGTCGTCCACCAGCTTGTTGCCGGACTGGACGCTGAGGCGAATCAGTTGGCGCCGGCTAAAGTCTGCCTCGGCCTGGGCCTGGCGCTGGGCGGCGTCGGCGGTTTCACGCAGATGCGATTGGTTTTTCTCGGCGGCCACAGCCCGTTCGCGGGCGGCGCGTTCCTGGAAGAACAGCACGGTGGCGAGGCCGAGGCCCAAGGCGAGGGCGGCGCCCACGGCGGCGGCGGCGCCGAAGACCAGGCGGTTGCGCTGAACCAGCTTGCGGATGGAGTAACCCAGGCCGGGCCGCCGGGCCGCGATCGGCTCGTTCTGAAGGAAACGTTCGACATCATGGCCCAGCTCGCTGGCCGTCTGATAACGGCGCGTCGGATCTTTGTCCATCGCCTTCAACACGATCCAGTCCAGATCGCCCCGAATCAGACCGATCAGACGCGGGGGCGGCGATGAGCGGAGTTTGGCGACGGCATCGAGCTCAGCTGGCGCCAGTGCCCGCAGGCGCGACGATGGTCGCAAGGGCTCGGTGTCCCGCAGGATGCGGCGCACGCCGTCCACGCCCGACCTTTGCAACTCCGCCTGGTCGTAAGGCGTGCAGCCCGTCAGCAGCTCATAGAGCAGAACGCCGAGAGAATAAACGTCGGTGCGGGAATCAACGTCGCGCCCGTCGGACTCCGCCTGCTCGGGGCTCATGTAGGCCGGCGTGCCCAGCATCGCGCCCAGCCGGGTGGCCACCGTCTGGTCGATCAGCGGGAAGTCTCCCGTGGCTTTGGCGATGCCAAAGTCGATGATCTTGGGCGTGGGCACGCCGTCATGCACCGCGATGAGAATATTGGATGGTTTGAGGTCGCGGTGGATCACGCCCTTGAGATGGGCGTGCTGGACCGCCTGGCAGACCTGGACGAAGAGGCGCAGACGATCGGCCGGGGCGGGGGACTGGGCATCGCAGAATTCCGTGATGCGTTGCCCCTCGACCAGTTCCATGACGAAGTAGGGCCGGCCGCGATCGGTGGCTCCGGCATCGAGGATGCGCGCAATGTGCGGGTGATTCATCAGCGCCAGGGTCTGGCGTTCGCGCTCGAAGCGGGCGATGACCGAGCGGGTGTCCATGCCGGGCTTGATGATCTTGAGGGCGACCGTGCGTCGGACGGGCTCGAGTTGCTCAGCGCGATAAACCACGCCGCAACCGCCTTCGCCAATCCGCTCCAGGAGTTTGAATCGCCCGATGGGATCGTCGAGAGCGTGGTCCGACGGGAACGAGGGTGGGGGTGGAGGAGTCTCGCCCGGCCCTGCCTGATCGGCGGGTGCGACGAGAAACTTTCCGGCGATCTCGTGCGCGCGCAACAATGCCTCGACCTCTCGACGGAGCAGTTCATCCCCGCCGCAAGCCCCGGCAAGATAGGCGGCGCGGGCTGCCGGCTCCGTCATCTCTACGGCTTCGCAAAAGATGGCGCGGACAGACGGGCGGTTCGAACTCATGGAGTTAAAGCGTCGCGTTCCAGCGCGCGGAGGGCCGGGCTCGGAGCCGGTTGGGCTCCAATATTCGCACCCTGGTTAGGCGCATGCGCCGGGCATGCCGGCCGAGGACCATGAACACCGCGTTTGGCGGCGGGCGACAGAGCATCCGTCCTGTCCGCCGCCGCAGCCGGCACAAGCATCTGCGCGCAACCGTCCGTCATCCAGGGGAATTGTTGGCTCAGGCTGGGTGGTTGCCCGGAGCAGTCAGCTCGCGGTAAAGCCACGCGCGGGCAAAAGTCCAGTAGCGTTTCGCGGTGCGCTCGGAAATGCCCAGTGCCCGGCCGGCTTCGTCGTTGGTCAGCCCGGCAAAAAAGCGGAGCTTGATGAGCTTGGCGGCGTCGGCGTCTTCCTTTGCCAGCTTCTCCAGGGCTTCGTCCACCGCCAAAAGCGCGTCGTCATCCGCGTGCATCGCCACGTCCACCGATTCAAAATCGATTCGCTGCCAGTTGCCGCCGCGTTTGATGGTTTTCTTGCGCAGCGCTCGGTCGATGAGGATCCGTCGCATGGCTTCCGCCGCGGCGGCAAAGAAATGAGCGCGACCGTGAAAAGAAGGCGACGTTTCGCCCACGAGGCGGATCCACGCCTCGTGCACGAGGGCGGTGGGCTGAAGTGTTTGGCCGGCCGGGTCGCCCGCCAGACGGTGCGCCGCCAGCCGCCGAAGCTCGTCGTAAACCACCGGCAGAATTTCTTCGGCGGCGCGAAGGTCGCCCTCATGGAAGGCGTCGAGCATGCGCGTTAACTCGCTCACGCCGAGACGTTACTGAAAAATGGCTATCCGACGAAAGTGCGAAAGCGGGATAATTCGGGTCGTCGCCCGGCCGGCGCAATGGTCAACGCAACAAAATGAATCGTGCGAATGGCGTCGCGCTGGCGAAGGTTGAGCTTCGTCATCGCCGATACTTCGAGCCATCCGGCATTTTCTTGAACCGATCGAGGGCGCTTTTCTTCCAGTCGCCGCCGGCCGCGGCGTCCTGGTGCACGTAGGCCGTGCCGGTGGTTGATAGGTGGGCGTTGGTGGATGAGGAGGAAGTGGCGGACGGAGGCGCGGTGGGGTTCGGTGCGGGCGGCGTCGTTGGTGGATTGGTGGCCGCGGCTGGCCGCGAGGTGGCTCCGGCGGAGCGTTGCTCGAAGAAAGTGCTGGAGGCAAAGGCTGGCAGGGGCGGCGGCGGAGTCGGGGTTGGGGTTCCGGCGGGGGTCGCCGCGACGGACGCGCTGGCGCTTGCGCCCGATGGTGACGGCTGGTCTGAGTCGTCTTCCATCCGCCAGCACAACCGGACCGAGGGGGTGGGGCCGACGTGAATGATCACCTCGCGATAGGCGAGGTGAGAAACGCGGACCTTTTGGCTGACAGCGTCGGCCTTGGCGAGAGCGGCCAGCAGCGCGTAAGCGGTGGGCTGCGCGCTGTGAGAGCTGACGAGCGTGCGCAAAACCGGCTCGGGAACCGTGGTGAATTTTTGAAAGTGAACGACCAAGCGCTGGATTGGGCTCAGTTCCATGTCGACGCCGACCAGTTCGTAGCCGGCTTCCTCGAACACGGTGGCGTTGTCGTGAATCTCCCGCAGCGCCTGCGCGAGCCGATCGTCGCTGTCGGCGCGCAGGCCGGTAACGCTCGATTGAACATCCAGGCGCAACTGCTGGAGCTGGCCGGCCGTCATCAGGACCGTGTCCCGAAGTTGCGCCGCCTGACCGGGAGCGGCCTCGACGACCTGTTTTAGCTGAGCGGCCTTCTGGCTCAGATCCTGAATTTTATGGATAAACTTTTTCATAACGAATGGGCGCACGAGTGATGCCTGATGCTGTCCGATGCTCCGGGACGAGATCTGGTTTACGATTCCGATTCTTGCTCTCCCCTGGGGAGCCCGGGGAGAGGGGGCGCTTCACGGGCGGCGTGGAGATTTGATTGGGCGTGTAAACGTAGAGCGGCTGTGGTGCTTGGGTTGCATCCTGCGAGGGACGGCCGGGTCTCATGATTTTCCTCCTGGCAGCGGCGGCGGTGCCGGGGGCTTTGCGGTCGGTGTCGTGTCAGCACTTTCCTTTTGCTCCAGAACTTCATGGAACTTCTCGAGGAACGCCCGTTCGTTGGTGAGCATTTCCTGCGTCAATTCGATCTCGACCGTGCCCTGCTTGGCCCGTGCCGCCAGGAGATCCTGCGCGCTGCGCAAATGATCCCGTTGTTGCGCGGCCAGATCTTTCAAGGTGGCCATGGTGCTGTGGATCATCTCGAGCTCATGCGAGAGGCTTTCCACCTTTTCGGCCATCGTGCCGGAATGCACCGCCGTGATGGCGCGGCTGAGATCTTCACGCAAGGCCTTCAGGCCCTCGGCCAGTTGATGGCCGAGTCCGTTGGCATCGGGGCGCGCGGTCGCGCTCTGGGGCGAGTCCGGGGTGGCGGCTGGGTTGAGGCGCTGTTCCACGGTGCTACGCAACGACTCCAGGCTTTGGCTCAACGGGCCCAAATCCAGCGAGACCGGGGCGGCGGGGCGGGAGAGCTGGCGCTCGATGGCTTCCCCGATGGACGAGAGTCCGCCGCGAAAATCCGCCAGTTGCGCGACGATGCGACCAGCGGGATCGGCATGCTCGCCTCCGCGCGTGAGCAGATTTCGTTGGAACGTCTTCTTGATTTCGTCCCAGCGGACTTTTTCGGCCGGCGACTGGGCGCCAATCATTTCCTTGAACTTGAGCAGATTCGCCTCGGCGCCCGTGGTCAGATTTTGGGATTCGCCACGGTAATGATCGACAATCAGCCGTTGGATTTCTTCGTCGTTCATGACCGACGCAACTTTTTCGGCCAGACGATTCATGTTGCGGTAGGAGCCCTGCAGCCGGAACGGTGGCTCGGTGCGGAACTCGTCGGCCTGGGCGGCGGAGTGGATGTATTCCTGGTTCACGCGCAGGACCACTTCGCGAATTGCGACCAGCTTCTTCATCACGCCGACAATCTCATCCACCTCCTGCTGAGAGTAACTGCCTTCAAATCCAGCGGCGTCGCGTTCGCCCGTGGAGGCCAGACGGATGAAGGCTCGAATATCCGCCTGGCTCTTGTTGGCGAGCGGCGCGAGAACGGCGTTGGACGTGACCGCGTTCTCGAGGTAGCTGGCTTTGAACCATTCAGCGTTACCGCCGATGATGTCGCCGAGGTTGTAGGTGTCGGCACGATTCGCCAGCATGTCCGGCAGTTTGAATTTCTGGCCGGTTTCCGTGTAAGGGTTGCCTGCCATCACCACCACCACCTTGCGGCCGCGGAGGTCGTAGGTGCGGGGACGTCCCCGCCAGACGCCTTCGATCTTCCGCTGGCCGTCGCAGAGCGAGATGAACTTTTGAAGAAACTCGGGGTTCGTATGCTGGATGTCGTCGACGCAGATCATCACGTTGTCGCCCATCTCCAGCGACAGGTTCAGCTTTTCGATCTCCTCGCGCGCTGCGGCGTTGGGCGCCTCCGCCGGGTCGAGCGAGTTCACGGCATGACCGAGCGCCGGGCCGTTGATCTTGACGAAGATGAGTCCGAGACGGCTGGCGATGTATTCCATCAACGTCGTCTTGCCATAGCCCGGCGGCGAGATGAGCAGGAGCAGTCCCATCAGGTCCGTTCGTTTGGCATCGCCAGCGGCACCGATTTGTTTGGCGAGGTTGTCTCCCACCATCGGGAGATAAACTTGATCAATCAGCTGATTGCGGACGAATGAAGTCAGAACCTTGGGCTTCAGTTCGTCGAGGCGCAGCGGGACGCGTTCGCGTTCGATCAGTTGTTGCTTGAGCTGATGGAACTGTTGGAAGCGCGGCACGACTTCGCGTTCGAATCGGCGGAGCTTCTCCGTGAAGGAGAGATAATCGAACGTGTAGGTGCTGCCCTGGATCACCGCGTGGGCGCCCTTCATGCCGTCGAGCTGGCGCGAGGCGCTGGCCTTGATGGCGGTTCGCGTGAAGGTGTCGCCGCAAAAAATCAATGCGGCGGCCTCGTCCCGGTGCGCTTCGGCCGCGGGCTGAGATAAAACGAAGCCGCGGACCCAGTCGCGAACGAGCTCAAGTTCGCTGGCTGGATGTCCGGCGAGCGCTTCGCGAGCCTTGCGGAATTCGGCTTCACTGCCCTTGCTTGCGAGGTGGCGGCCGAACGCGCCGACGAGTTGGTCGGCCTCGTGGCTGGACACGAAACCCGGGTCGCCGACCAGTTCATGGAAAAGGTATTCACCGGCATCGGCGGCCACCGCGACGGGAAAGAGGCGGGTTTGCTCGGCGAACGACGCCAGCTGGGTCTGAAGGGCGGCGATGTAATCCTGCTGGGTGGGATCGCCGGGGAAAAGGCGGTTGCGGGAGGCGAAGCCCTTGAGCTTGGCGTCCCAGAGCGTGCGGGTGTCGGCGGGACAGAATCGATGCCAGTAGACCAGGGCGCAGGCGCGGGCGAGGGGATGGAAGCGCGCGAGCTGAAGTGCGACATGCGTTTCGGCCAGCGCCCGGAAGAGGCGGGCGCCGTCCAAATCGTGGATGCCCTTGCTGTAGCCCTCCTGGTAGCGGCTATTGATGAACTCCTGCACGACGGGGACGAGTTGTTCGTCGGACTGGCTGGCGCGGACGGCAAGGCTCACCTCGTGGCCGCCCGGCAGCGAGCCGTCCTGGGCTGACTTCAGCAATTGCCAGGCAAGATATTCGCCGCGATAGACGGAGGCATTTTCAGAGATCACCTCCTGGTCCCAGACGTCGCGAGTGGCGGCGAAGGCTTCGTCCAGGATGGGCTGGAAAAACTTGGTGCTGGTGAGGTGCAGGTGCTGGACGCCGTCGCGATTGACGATCGTGAGATCCAGCGGCTGGGTGTTGATGTTGAAGCGATGTTTGCCGAGGCGAATGACCGGGGTGTTGCCGACGAACAACTCCTGGCGATCCTTCAGCTGGCGGACGGCATCCTGCTGGGCGCTTTTGAGACGGCCCTGGAGATCATCGGCTTTGACTGAATCCTCGAGGGCCAGAAGCTGGCCGATGATCTCGCGGACTTTCGCGATCATCTGGTCCGCCGCCATGTAGGCGTGGATTTCCTCGACCGTCTTGAATCCCGCGAGACGGTTTTGGATCACCTTGAGAATCCGTTCGGCGGCGGTGAGGAGCGCGCCGGAGCGGCGGTTGCGTTGCTCGACCAGGGCGACCTTGCGCTGTTCGAACGCCTCGTAGAGCGACGTGCGCTTGTCCGTCAGCTCCACCGTGTATTCCTCGAAATCAGCGAATGCGCCCTCGAGTTCCTCGAGCTGAACCGAAATGCGGTTTAAATACTCGTCGCATTTCGCCGGCGTGTCGCAGAGGTCGAGGTAGCTGGAGGCCGACTGGCTGAGCAGCTTCATCTGCGCGCCGAACTGGGCCGCGCCTTCCGAGGCGACCAGAGTGTGCAGCCGCTTCTTCAGCGCTGCCTTGACCTGGTTCAGGGTCGAGTAGATGGCGGTGATGCTGTCGATGATCCGGGTGGTCTCAGTGGCGTCCTCGATGCGCAGGCTGTTGACGATCTCGATCAGCATCTCGAGGTCGGTGCCGGCGGTGGTGACGGCCTTTTCGATCTGGCGGCCCTCGGCGGCCTTGGCGACTTTTTCGACGGCCGCGAGCTGGGCCTCGGCTTGTTTTCGGTAAGGGTCGAGCGCGGCGGGTTTGAGGAGGAACTGGACGCAGGCTTTGGCCAGTTCGTCGGTCCGCGTGATGACCGTCTGTTCGGATTCCGTGACCTGGTTCAGATCGACGTAGCGGACTTCCTTGAGCGCGATGAGTTCGCCGCGGAGTTGGCGGAGAGCGGTAAGATTCTGGACGAACTCCTCGAGCTTGTTGAGGCTGGACCGGCGGATGAGCTGGAAACGTTCTTCGCACCGTTTGCGGACGTCCTTGACCCGTTGAACGGCTTCACGCTGGAGCTGGCGGACCTTGTCGAATTCGTCGACCGCCTTGTCCGCCGCTTCGCTCACGCCGCGCAGGGCGGCATCGACCTGGAAACCATCGGCGCTGGCCAGCCACGGATACGAATCGAGGATGGCGCTGCAGCGTTTGACCAGATCAACGTAGAGTTCGGCGTAGGGGGTCTCCTTTCGCACGAGCGTGAGCACCTCCTGACATTCGGCGAGCCCCCGCACCACTTCCTTGTTTCCGACCTGATAGAGAAACGCGTCCTTCTGTCCAGCGGGTTCGTGTCCCGGAAGGTGAAACGGGGTTTGCCGCAGTTGCACCATGTGATGCTTCTGCGGTTCGCTGTCGGCGCGGAAGAGGAGGAGGTGGCCGTCGGCAAAGAGCGAGAAGCCGTGACAGGTGATCCGCTCTTCGACCTTTTGCGCGATCAGGCGGTAGGGCATCAGCACATACTCGCCCGTGTCGTGCGCGTAGAAGACGTAGAGCGTGTCCTCGCCGTTCGGGGCCGAGACGATTCGCTCCAGCGTCAGCCCGGTTTCCCGCGCCTCAAACTGCTTCAGCTCCCCGGTGCCAAGGTAGTAGCCATCGGGAAAGATCAGGCCATGCTCCTCGGGCAGTCGGGCGCAGGAGCGTCCGATGGAGTCAACGCGCGCCACGGACTGCTGTTTCTGGTTGAAGATGAAATGCCGGGCGACCGTTTCCTTGTAGGGCCGGATCTTCAGCAGGATGAGATGATCGAGAATGGCGTAGGCGATCTCGGCGTCGTCCACTTTCTGAAACTTGTCGTCCACGGGTTCGGCGTGGATGCCTTCGCCGGTCGCGGTGTTGTCCTCGACTTTGATCGTGAGGTCGCCGCCGATGCATTCGACGAAGACTCGGTCTTCGATCGAGATGTGGGGATGATCGCCGTAGCGGAAGGATTCGCGATCGGGCGTCCGCCAACGGAAGTCATGGGGTGGAGGATAGCCGACCTTGCGAAACTCAGTCTCGCTGCGCCCGTCGACGTAGCGCAGCTGTCCGCCGTTGAACACCCACTTGAACACGGCGATGTCGTTTGCGCCGGGCCCGATGGAGAACACCATGAACAAGTTGCCGGCGAGGAGGGAAAATTTCGCGAAGGAGGCCTTTTCGTAGACGTTGTAGAGCCGCTTGAAGTCGGTGATGAACGCCTTGTCCTGCAGGACATCGAGCGGGGCTTCCTTGAACGTGCCGGCCGCGTCGTCCCGTTGGTAGATGGCGAAGACATCGGGCAGATCGATCTCCTTCTTCAGCCCGAACCGGACGTTGAATCCGAAGAGAAACCGACCGTGCCCGAGCTGCACCATGTCGCGCGGGATGCAGTTGTGGGCGGTGACGATGCGGTCGGCCTGGAGGAGTTTGAACTCGATGGAGCCAAACACTTCCTGGCGCCGCGCATCGAGCTTTCCCATGCGCTCGCGCAGGAGGTCACCCTGGGTTTGCAGCCGTTGGCGGATGATCTCGTAGGTGGCGCTGCCAAGGGCTTGGGGCGCGGCCGGAGTCGTGGTCGGGGAGTTGGGAGCGGAAGCCGCAGCCGGAGGCGCAGCTGCGCTGGCTGGCGAATTGGGCTTTTCAGCAGCGGCGTCAGCCATGTCCGGGGCTAGGTTGTGAATCTAATCGAGCCGCGATCGGGATTCGCGATCCGCCCTCACCCCGGCCTTTCCCCCGGGGAGAGGGAGAAACGATCGGAGCCGGCTGGACGGGTGATCTCGGGTCGCTGTTCATCCACCGGGTGAAGAGCGCTGCCGCCTCACCCGGTTCCGACCTCGCTCGGGCGAGTTCGGAACCTGCCCTCTCCCCCGCAGCGCGGCGGAGAGGGATTGCGCGCTGATCCGTTCGATTAGCAGGAACCCGACTCTCCGCGTCGCGAAACGGCCTGTCGATCGTTGGTTTCATGGGAAGGCGCGACGGAGCGCGAACGTGATCATCACGCCTTCGCCTCGAGTTTGTCCGCCAACGCCTCAGTGGCCGGGACGTCGGCAAGGCCGCTGTTTTTCGCCATGGCGAGGGCGGATCGCAGCAGTCCCTTGACCGAGGAATCCTTGCTGGAGGCGAGCAGCTTTCCGAGCAGGGCGGCGACGGTTAGGTTTTTCACGTCGGCCGAAGAAATGCCGAAGTCGTCGATCCACTGACGAAGCTGCGATTTGAAGAAATCGCCGTCGCCGTTGAAGAATGTGTTCTTGATGTCGGACAATGTGCGGCTGTTTCCGACCAGGCGATCGACCGACTTTCCATTGCCGACCGCGCGCACGACCTTCTCGAAGAAATCGTTTTCACCGCCGACGATGTCGATATGGGAATGCTTGAGGGCTTCGCCGACGAGTTGGGAATTCGCGTGGGCGATGTCTTTCTGGACGTGGATGGCGGCGAGATCGACGTCGCGTTCCTTGGCCAGGCGGAGCTTGAACTCCTCGTGTTCGCGACCGGCCTCGTGGAGCAGTTTCATGGCCTCGGCCTTTTGTTGGATGGCTTTGGCTTCGGCCAGTCCGCGGGCTTCGATGCCCGCGGCGATGGCGAATTCCTTTTCCTTGCTGCCCTCGGCTTCGGCTTCGGCCTGGGTCTGGGTGTTGGTGGCATTGACGGTACCCTTGGCCTTGATGACCTCGGCTTCGGCGAGGCCGACGTCCTTGATCGCGACGGCGTCGGCCTGTTTGGCGGCGGCCTTGGCCGTGATGATCTTGGCTTCGGCGAGGCCGTGCGCGGCTTCGCGGGCGGCGATGCCCTCGGCCTCCTGGAGGGCGGCGTGGCGTCGTTTTTCCGACGCCTTGGCTTCGGCGTCTGCCATCGTCTGGACCCGTTCGGCGTCGCGCAGGGCAACCTCGCGGCCGGCTTCGGCACCGGTGATGAGGCGAATCTTTTCCGCCTCGGCCAGATTCCGTTCCGCCTCCTTCTGCGCTTCGGAGGCGACGACCTTCTCCACCTGATCCTTCTTGGCGTTCATCTCGGCCTCGATCAGCGTGACCTCGCGGACGCGCTCAGCCGTCATGCGGGCCTCGATGTTGAGCTTTTCCTCCTCCTGTTGGACGACGGCCTTTTGTTCCGCGACGACGACGGCGCGTTTCCGTTCCACCTCGACCCCGGCCTCGGCGACCTTGACCTCCTTGTCCATTTCGGCGAGGCGGACCGTGCGTTCCCGGCGGACGCGGGCCTCCTCGCCTTCCTGGACGGCCTCTTGTTCGAGTCGTTGCTTCTCCTTCTTGACCGTGAACTCCCGCTCCTGGACCGCGCGGTTCATGTCCTCGGTGCGCAGGCGGATGGACTCCTCGGCTTCGAGGCGTTTGCCTTCGACTTCCTGGCGGCGGGCTTCGATCACCTTGCGTGATTCCGCTTCCTCGTTGGCCTTTACTTCAGTGATGGCGCGGGTTTGCTTGGCGGTGTCCTCTTCATTGCGCCGTCGCTGCTCGCGTTTGGCGATGTCGGCATCGGCGTTTTCCTTTTCCACCTGGACCTGGGCGCGCTGGGTGAACTCGTTGGCGATGACCCGTTCGCGCTGGGTGATTTCGGTGATCTTCTTGATGCCTTCGGCATCGAGCACGTTGGTTGGGTCGTGTTGGTCGAGCGGCGTTTGCTCGATGTAATCGATGGCCACGTCCTGGAGAAAGAAACCGTCGAGATCCTTGCCGATGGTGTTCTGGATCTGATCGCGGAACTTGATCCGCTCGGTGAAGAGTTCGTGGAACTCCATCTGTTTGCCTGCGGTTTTGAGCGCCTCGGAAAATTTGGCCTCGAATAGTTCCCGGAGTTGGGAGATGTCGGAAACGCGCTCCGGGGTGAGCATCTGTGCGACCTTGCGAACGCTCTCCACGGTGGCCTCCACGCGGATGTAGAAGGCCACGATGATGTCGGCCCGGATGTTGTCCTTGCAGACCAGCCCGTCCTTGCCTTTGCGGGCGATCTCGAGCTTTTTCACCGAGATATCGACGATGTGGTAAGTCTGGATGACGGGAATGCGCAGCATCCAGTCGAACGAGATGTTGACGCCGCCGAAGCCGGTGCGGAGGCCCGCACGGCCCGGCTGGATCTTGCGGACGCAGACAAAAAACGCGGCCAAGATCGCCAGGAATACAACGATGAGAGCGAAGGTAAGGATCATTGCTTTAAGGCGGTTTCGAAGGGCATCAGATTTTTTTGCAGCACTCCCGAGTTAGACTTCGCCCCGGGCTTGAGCTTGAATGCCTGGAACCGGGTGCTGTCTCGGAACTGGACCGTGAGTAACAAAATCGTCGGAGGCAAGCCAATAGAATTTCCGGAAGTAATTCCAACTCGCGCGCGGGAGGGTCCGGTGAAGCACGGACATTCCGCCGATGGACGCGCGAGAGACGACGGACGGATCCGTTTCAATATTTCCACCGCTGGCGTCGTCCACACCTCACTCAACTACATGAAAACCTCGAATCGTCGGACATTTCTCAAATCCGCAGCGCTGTCGACCGCCGCCGTTAGTTGGAGCGCGCGTTCCTGGTCGCAGGTGGAAGGCGCGAACTCGGATGTGCGGGTGGCGGTGATTGGCTTTAACGGGCGCGGCCGCGATCATCTGAGCGGCTTGACCAAGGTGAAAGGCTGCCGATTGACGGGCTTGTGCGATGTCGACACCTCCGTGCTGGGCAAGGAAAAACAGGCCTGGGCGGAGAAGGGGGTCACCGTGGAAACGACCACGGACCTGAGAAAGCTGTTGGAGAGCAAAAATGTCGACGCGGTGTCGATTGCGACGCCGAATCACTGGCATTCGCTGGCGGCCATCTGGGCGATTCAGGCGGGCAAGGACGTCTATGTCGAGAAGCCGGTTTCGCACAATGTCTTCGAGGGACGCAAAGTGGTGGAAGCGGCGCGCAAGTATCAGAAGATCGTGCAGACCGGCACGCAGAGCCGCAGCAGCCACGGTATTCGCGAAGCGGTGGCCTGGGTGCGCGCGGGCAATCTCGGCAAAATCACCGCAGCTCGCGGACTTTGCTACAAACCGCGGCCAAGCATCGGCAAGGTGGAGGGCCCGGTGCCGCCGCCGCCTGAGGTGGACTATGATCTGTGGTGCGGGCCGGCGCCGATGGATCCCATCCGCCGCCAGAAATTTCACTACGACTGGCACTGGATTTGGAACTACGGGAACGGGGATCTGGGCAATCAGGGCATTCATCAGATGGACATCTCGCGGTGGTTTCTCGGTGAGATGGAGCTGTCATCCGGCGTGCTGAGCCTGGGTGGGCGGTTGGGTTATGAGGATGACGGCGAGACCGCGAATACCCAGATCATCTATCATCAGTTTGCGCAGGCGCCCCTGATCTTCGAAGTGCGCGGGTTGCCGGAAAGGAAAGGGGCGAAGGCCATGAACAAATATCCGGTGGGAACGGGCGGGAGCGTGGCGGTTATCGTGCACTGCGAAGGCGGCTACGTGGTGGTGCCGAACTATTCGAGTGCGACCGCGTTCGATCGCGACGGTAAGGAAATTAAGAAGTGGTCAGGGTCGGAGGATCACTACCAGAACTTCATCAAGGCGGTGCGCAGCCGGAAGCATACCGATTTGAACGCGGACATCCTCGAGGGGCACTTGAGCAGCGCGTTGTGTCACACGGGCAATATTTCCTACCGGCTGGGGCATGCCGAGTCGCCGGATGGAATCCGCGCCGCAATCCAGAGCGACATTCTACGCAGCGAGGCGTTCGAGCGCATGGTGGATCACCTGCGCGCCAACGAGGTGGACCTGGAACTGACCAAGGCCAGCCTGGGGGTGCCGTTGAAGATGGACGGAAAAGCCGAGAAGTTTGTCGGGAACGATCAGGCCAATGCGATGCTGACGCGGGAGTATCGGAAACCGTACGTCGTGCCCGAGGTCGTGTAGTCGCATCGGCATTTCCGGGGCATCGATTGGGTGCCGGTCCTGATTTGGAAGGCCCGCCTGGTCGCGTGGGGCAAAGCCTCCGGCCTGGGTGATTTTACTCAATGCAGCGAACGGAAAACCAAACGAAATGAAACCCAACCTGCGTTTTGCTTATGATCGGGGCATGTTGCCGGCCTGGACGGCGCTGGGTCTAACCGCTTGGGCCTTGGCTTGCGGCAGTTTGGCCTCTGCTGCGGAGAAGCCAGCGATTGAGCCAGCGATTGGGTCGGGGAAAGAACCGGGAGCGGTTCGGGGAGCGATGGTCATGCCGGTCCGCATCCCGGCCGGCTACAAATTGCTTTACGAGCAGCGATTCGTCTCCGCTGAGGCGCTGGCCGACTTTGTATTTACCGATCCGGGAGCATGGCGCCACGCGGTCGAGCGGGGAAACGGCGCACTCGAGCTGGCGCGACAAAGTCGGTACAAACCTGCGGTTCGTTCCCCGGTCAATATTGCGCTGCTGGGCCAGCAGGTGTTTGGCGATTTCATCCTCGAAGTCGATTTAATCCAGACGGGGAAAGAATATGGGCACCGGGACATGTGCTTGTTCTACGGCGTCCAGAATCCGACCAACTTTTACTACACGCATATTGCCACGGCGGCCGATGACCATGCGCACAATACATTTATCGTGACCAACGCTCCCCGGATTAAAATCGCCAAGGAGACGACCAAGGGCGTCAACTGGGGATTGGGCGTGTGGCACACCGTTCGAATTGAACGGACCATGGCGGACGGCGCGATCCGGGTTTACTTCGACGATCTGACGAAGCCGATCATGATCGCTCAGGACAGGACGTTTGGCGTTGGATTCATTGGCTTCGGCTCCTTTGACGATACGGGCATGGTGGACAATGTGCGGATTTGGGGGCCGAATGCGGAGCGCGGATCGGCGGCGTTTTTTCCGTCGCACAAGGGCCCGTAACTGCGGGCCGTCGCGGCGAGCGCGCGGTGCGATATTGCGTTCATGCGAACAAGTCATTTTCCTCTTGCTACTCAACCGCGAGTTTGTCTGGGAAGAATTGGGCGCCCGGGGTTGCTCACATCGGAAAGTACGGACGAAAATCGGCGGTGGTGAAAACATCCTTCATTTCCGGCCGAATTGGCCGAAATCGAGGGTCGCGAGCACCGGACGGAGCTGTGAACAAGTGGTGAACAAGACTTAATATATTGTCCTAGTCACTGGGGCAGGCTTAACCTACAACCCTCGCAGCGTTCAGCAGCGCAGCGGCACTCAATACAAAATTCTTTCAGGTGGATTTTTGGCCTGTGACGTTGTTTTAAGTGCCTGATTATCAGATGATTGAGATTCGGTTTTGAGGCATTTGGTCCGGGGTAACCCGGACAAAAAGTCGGGGCGAATCGGGACAGTTGCTGAGAGAAAGAGCTAAGGATAGCGGCTCCGGGGGGGCTCCGGAGCGATCGTGGTGAATAAGGCTTTGAAACGGACTTGGAAATGACCGGCACACAAGCAGCGGCAGAAAAGGTTTGGACGGCGGCACAGCAGGTTTTGAAGACCCTGCTGACCCCGGAGATTTACAATTTGTGGTTTGCGTCGCTGCGGGCGGTGGCGTTGGACGACGAGAATCTGGTCTTGGAGGTATCGAATGAGTTCTGTGAGCTTTGGCTGCAGGACAACTATCTGAGTTTGTTGAATGACGTGTTGGCCCAGGTGACGGGACAGCGGTTGGAAGTCGCCTTCAAGGTGCGGCAAGGCGATGTATTGGCCAAGACTCGGGCGGGGTTGGAGTCGGTGGATGAGGCCAAGCCGGCGCCGGCGGAAGCTGCGGCGGGGCGGGCTGCGGCCCGTGAAGCAGCGGCGGAAGAGGAGCGGTCGGCAGCGCTGTTGCGCGAAATCTCCTTCAACCCGAAGAATACGTTCGAGACGTTCGTGGTGGGCAGCAACAACACGTTTGCCCATGCGGCAGCGATGGCGGTCGCCCAGTCTCCCGGCAAGTCCTACAATCCACTGTTCGTTTATGGAGGCGTCGGCTTGGGCAAGACTCACCTTTTGCATGCCATCGGCCAGTATGTGGTAAGCCACAAGAAGGGCGCGCGGGTGACGTATGTTTCCACCGAGAAGTTCACCAACGAATTCATCGACGCCATTCAGAACAACCAATTGGTACGCTTTCGCCGCCGGTATCGGCAGACGGATGTGTTCCTGATGGACGATGTCCAGTTCCTGGCGGGCAAGGAGCGGATCCAGGAGGAGTTTTTCCACACCTTCAACACGCTGCACGACGCGCGGAAGCAGATCGTGCTGACCTGCGATCGGCCGGCGAGCGAGATTCAGGGCCTGGAGCAACGGTTGGTCTCACGTTTTGAGTGGGGCTTGGTGACCGATCTCCAGCCGCCGGATGTCGAGACCCGGCTGGCCATCCTGCGCAAGAAGGGCAAGGTCATGGGCGTGGACCTGCCGGAGGACATTGTTCAGTTTCTCGCCCAACGCATTCGCACGAACATTCGGCGTCTGGAAGGGGCGCTGGTGCGGGTCACTTCATACGCGTCGCTCACAGGCAAGGCACTGACCATGGATGTGGTCGAAGGCTTGTTGCGGGAGATCCTGCATGAAGAGGGGCGCTATTCGATCAGCATCGATTT
This sequence comes from Limisphaerales bacterium, assembly GCA_044230345.1. GTDB lineage: Bacteria > Verrucomicrobiota > Verrucomicrobiia > Limisphaerales > JADJPG01 > JBGARF01. Next base: position 486,814 of record JBGARF010000002.1, on the reverse strand, counting down.
GATCCAAAAGAAGGTGGCGGAACACTTCGACATCCGGTTGGCGGACATGACCAGCAAGCGGCGCCCGGAGAATATTGCGTTCCCACGGCAGATCGCGATGTATCTGTCCCGGCAGATGACGGAGAGCTCGCTCAACACGATTGGCGAGGCGTTCGGCGGGCGGGACCATGGCACGGTGTTGCACGCGTGCCGTTTGGTGCGCGATCGAATGCAGGTCGACGCCAATGTTCGACAGGTGGTCAGTTACCTGGAGAAGCAGTTGATGCGTTAGGCGAGGCGGGCGCTTCTTTGGCTCTTTGTTGACCCTTCGTTGACCCTTCGTTGGCTCTGCGCGGCTCTGCATTGCTGCGGCGCCGCGAGGCCGGCCCACCGGGAAGGCGCGGTTTCACCATTTTTCTCTGGGCATTGGGATCGGCTGTGCTTAAGAATCCGCCCGTTCATGTTGGGCTCTGGCATCATCAAGGGCATGGTAGAAACTGCCCGCAACTTCGTTGGCACATACACCGACGAGGCGCGGCTGACCACGGTCGAGTACCCGGAGGAACGCATTGCGCCCAAGGAAAATGCCCGGCAATTTCCGTTTCTGGTCTTTGACGGTGACGACTGGCAGAAAGGGCTGCGATGTGTGGCCTGCCAGATTTGCGAGAAGGAATGTCCCCCCCAATGCATCTACATTGAGAAGAGCAAGGACAAGAAGCCTGACTATCTGGGCAAGACCCAGTTTTATCCCGCGATTTTCGACATCGACCTGTCCGTTTGCATGAGCTGTCAGATCTGCGTTGAAGTCTGTCCCTTTGACGCGATCAAAATGGATCAGGACTATGAGCTTTCAACCGACGATCGGTTTGGCGGCTTGCTGATGCACAAGGATAGACTGGCCAAATCCAACGACTACTATCTGAAGATCCATCCGACGGAAGCGGGGGAGATCGACGCGCGCCGGGTGGACGATCAAAAAAAGGCGGAGGAAAAGGCCAGGGCCGACGCCGAAGCGAAGGCGAAAGCGGCCGCGGAAGCCAAGGCCAAGGCGGCGGCAGCGCCGCAAACGACGGCCGGCACTACGGCGCCAGCGTCGGCTCCAACTGCCCCTAAACCGGCGCCCATGCCTGCGGCGGCGCCCGGAGCCGCGGCAGCGCCTGGATCGGCTGCTGTTGCGACCAAGCCTGCCGATTCAACGCCGCCCGCGACGGGTTCTGCAGGAGGCGCTGTCATAGGCTGACGCAAGGATGAACGCGCTCGACCAGCTTCCGCTCACCATCAAGTCCGCCATCATGGGGTTGGGCTTCTGGCCCGAATGGGCCAAGCCGGTGCTCTCCGCCCTGATCTCCATTTCTCCCATTATCCTCGTCTTTGCGACGTTGTTTGGCGTGCTTACGGTGGTCGAGCGGAAGGTGCTGGGCCGGATTCAGAATCGTCGGGGACCAAATCGAGTCGGAGTTCCATTCACCAACATTCGCCTGGCCGGTTTTGGGCAGTTCATCGCGGACGGCATCAAGTCCTTGACCAAGGAGGATGTCGTGCCGCGTGCGGCCGACAAGGTGGTGCACTATCTGGCGCCGATTGCGTTGGTGGTTCCGGTGCTGCTGGCCTACTCCGTTTTGCCATTCGGGCGTGGCCTGGTTGCCCTCGACTTGAAGGAGACGGGCCTGCTGTTTTTCTTTGCGGTTGGCGCGGCGACGGAACTCAGCGTCTTCATGGCGGGTTGGTCGAGCCGCAACAAGTATTCGCTTTTGGGGGCGATGCGGGCGATCGCCCAGATGATTTCCTATGAGCTGCCGTTGATCCTCTCGACCTTGACCGTGGTGATGCTGACCGGCTCGCTTTCTCTGGTTACGATTGTGGAGCGCCAGGAAACGGTGCTGCCGGGTGGGCTGGGCGCACATGCGTGGAACGTGCTGACGCCTTGGGGGCTGGCGGGCTTCCTCCTTTTCATGGTGGCTGCGGCCGCGGAGTCGAACCGCACGCCGTTTGATCTGCCCGAAGCCGAATCGGAACTCGTCGCCGGTTATTTTACAGAATACAGCGGGTTCAAATTCGCGCTCTTCTTCCTGGGTGAATATTTTGGGCTGTTTGCGATCTGCGGCCTGGGCATCACCCTTTTCCTGGGCGGTTGGACCGCGCCGTTTTCGTATTCCTTCCTGGCGTTCATTCCCACTTGGTTTTGGTTCATGGCCAAGCTGCTGGTGCTGCTGGGATTTTTCATCTGGACCCGCGGCACAATACCCCGGTTGCGGGCGGATCAGTTGATGAATCTTGCCTGGAAATTCCTTTTGCCCATGACCCTGGTCAATTTGTTTGCGGCCGCGGTCTGGCACTTCACCGGGCAGGCCGGTTGGAATATCGCCGTGCGCTGGATCCTTGGCGCGTTGCTCCTGTTCGTCCCTTACTGGCTTTTGAGCCGCGGCTTTCAAACGTCGGTTGAGAAACGCGTCTACCGGTATGCGAGCTGACTGAACGAATGACACTTCCTTTCCTGATTGTCGGGGCCGTGACGGCCGGAAGCGCGATGGCCGCGATGGCCTTGCGCAATCTGGTGCACTCCGCGCTCTGTCTGGTCGTGACGTTCGCCGGATTGGCCGCGTTATACTTGCAACTCGACGCGGAATTCGTCGGGCTGGTTCAAATCCTCGTCTATATCGGCGCGGTCTCGATTCTCATTGTCTTCGCCATCCTGCTGACGCGGGGAACCGATCCTGCGTCGCCGGCATCATTCACCAACGCCACCCCATGGGCCATTTCGATTGCGGTTGCGGTCTTGCTCGTGATGGTCGGAGCAATTCAGCAGTCGGACGCCCTGCAGCGCGGCACGACGGAGCAGAGCCCGGCTGGGAGCGAGGTGGTTTCCGTTCCAGTGAAGACGTTGGGAGTTCGGTTGATGGAGGAGTATGTGGTGCCCTTGGAAGTGATGGGGTTGCTGCTGACGGCGGCTATGATTGGGGCGGTGATCATTGCGCTCCCGGAACGCACGGGGGAAGGAGGACGCCGATGACGCCGCTGATGGGCTACGTCTTGCTGAGCGCGCTGCTGTTTTGTATCGGGTTGGCGGGCGCCTTGACCCGGCGCAACGCCATCATGGTGTTGATCGGGATTGAGCTCATGCTCAACGCGGCCAACCTGAATTTCATCGCCTTCTGGCGTTATGGGCCCAATCCCGAGGCGTTGCAGGGAGTGATGGTAGTCATCTTTTCCATTGCCATTGCGGCGGCGGAGGCTGCGGTGGGTTTGGCCCTGATTATCGCGATTTACCGGCACTACCGGACCACCAACGTCGACGAAGTGGAGGGGATGAAGGGGTGAACTTCGACGTTCGATATTTGTGGCTCATTCCGACCCTGCCTCTCTTGGCGGCCGGATTGGTGGCCCTGGCCCGGCAGCCGCGGCGGACGCTGGCCGCATCGCTGGCCATCGGGTCCATGGTGGGCGCGTTCTTCATCTCCTGCTCGGCCTTCGTCTCGACCCTGGGCGGGCACGGCGAGGCCGTCCGGCAGGTCCATAATTTTGATTGGTTCGTGCTGGGCGAGACCACCTTCAAGATTGGGTGGGTGCTGGACCCGTTGTCGGCGGCGATGCTCGTCATGATCACGTTTGTTGGCAGTTTGATCTTCATCTTCAGCGTGGGCTACATGTCCCATGACAAGAACTTCACCCGGTTCTTCTGTTTCCTCGCGCTGTTCGCCGCGGCGATGTTGGGATTGGTCATCGCCAACAATCTGCTCCTGCTCTTCATGTGTTGGGAGGTGGTGGGGCTTGCGTCGTATCTGCTGATTGGCTTTTGGTATCACAAACCGAGCGCGGCGGCGGCGGCCAAGAAGGCCTTTATTACAACGCGGGTGGGCGACGTGTTCTTCTTCCTGGGTCTGCTCTGGCTGAATGCGGAAACGGGGACTCTGCTGTTTTACGATGGCGGCGCGGGGTGCCTGGAGCAGTCGGCCATCGCCTCGTTGGTGGGACGCACGACCATGATCGGCATGGGGCTGAGCACCGCGATCGCTCTGTTGATTTTCTGCGGTGCGATTGGCAAGTCGGGTCAGGTGCCGCTGCACGTGTGGCTGCCGGACGCGATGGAAGGCCCGACACCGGTCAGCGCCTTGATCCATGCCGCCACCATGGTGGCGGCCGGCGTGTTTCTGGTGGCGCGCGTTTATCCGCTGATGTCGGCGGTGCCGGACCCGGTGGCCGCCGCGAGTGGTGTCACCGGACAGACGGTTGCTGTCACCGCGGCCGCACAGCCCGGCACGGCGGGGGAAGCAAAGCCAGCAGTGACGAACCAGTTGACGGTGGTGACGCATGGAGTGACCACGAATGCAGCGGCGGGAACGGTGGGGGCGGGCCACCCGCAGGCGGCGGAAGCGGGGCTCGGTCACACCAAGTCGGAGCCGGTGTCGTTTGCGTTGAAGGTCGTAACCTGGGTGGGAGCGATCACGGCATTGTTTGCGGCATTGGTTGCGGTGGCTCAGACCGACATCAAGCGCATCCTGGCGTATTCGACGGTCTCGCAGCTTGGGTTCATGTTCATGGGCTTGGGAGTGGGCGGAGTTGCGGTGGGCATGTTTCATTTGCTGACTCACGCGTTCTTCAAGGCGCTCTTGTTTCTCGGGTCAGGGTCGGTCATTCACGGCTGTCACGAGGAACAAGACATTCGCCACATGGGTGGCCTGCGGAAGTTCATGCCGGTGACCTTCCTAACCTATGCCGTTGGTATGTTGGCCCTGGCGGGGTTCCCGCTAATGTCCGGTTTCTTCAGCAAGGACGAGATTCTCCATTCGGCGGCCCTCTGGGCACCCAGCAAGTGGCCGTTTGTTTTGGGATTGGCCGGGGCTTTTCTGACCGCGTTTTACATGACGCGCCAGGTTTGGTTTGTGTTTTTCCGGGCTCGATCGGATCGAGCCGATCACTCCGGGGCAACCGATGCTCACGCCCCCCACGAGAGCCCGTCCGTGATGACCGGCCCGCTGGTCATCCTGGCCGCGTGCACGCTGCTTTTGGGGGTGTTCGGCACCCCGATGTGGCCGTGGTTTCATTCGTATCTGAGTGGGCACGGCAACCCGGCCGGCTGGCAGCCAATCGATCCGGGCACGCTGCTGGTGATGGCGGTGTCCGCATTGGTGGGGGTGGGCGGGATTGCCCTGAGCTGGAGATTGTACTCACGTCAGGGCCCCAAGGCCGCGGACGAACCTGATCCGCTCGAGAAATGGAAGCCGGAATGGTTCGCGACGTTGCGGGGGAAATTTTACGTCGACGAACTCTATGAAGTTTCCGTGATTCGTTTCAATGCATGGAGTGCCCAAGCCGCGCGTTGGTTGGATGAGAAGTTCTGGACGACGGTCGTTCAGGCGGTGTCGTTCCTGACCATCGGTTGGTCGTGGTTAAACCGGCTGTTGGACGAGTTCGTGGTGAACTTTGGATTTGATCAGGGCTGTGGCGGGCTGCGCAACAGCGCGCGGTGGCTGTCGCTCTGGCAGAACGGCCAGGTCCAACGGTATTTGAGAGTGATCGGGCTGGCTCTGGTTTTGTTGGGCGTGATCTTCATGTGGGGAGGACGGCGATGAACCATGTTCCGTGGCTCACGTTGCTGACCCTGATTCCCGTCGTGGGCGGGCTGCTCGTCGTGGGTTTGGATCCCAAGAGGCGGGGCTTGGCCCGTGGGCTGGGTTTGGGATTCATGCTGCTGGCCCTTGGCGTGGCGGTTCACCTTTGGACCCGGTTCGATGCGACGTCCGGCCTTCCGCAGATGGTGGAGCGCCACGAATGGATCCCGTCGGTCAATGTTCAATATTACCTGGGCGTCGACGGACTGGGGCTCCTGATGGTCTTGCTGGCCGCGATGGTTCTGCCCTTTGCCTTGATGGCTTCGGGCGAGGTCGGGCCGAAGACGCGGATCTACGTGGCGCTGATGCTGTTTCTCGAGGCGGGCTTGATCGGCTCGTTCACGGCGCTGAACTTCGTGCATTGGTTTCTGTTTTGGGAGCTGAGCCTGATCCCTGCGTATTTTCTGATCAAACTGTGGGGTGGTCCGGGGCGTTCACCGGCGGCGAACCAATTCTTCGTCTACACCATGGTGGGGAGTGTCACCTTGCTGCTTTCGATGCTGGCGGTTTACGTGGTGACGGGGAGCTTCGATTTTCTGGCGCTGGCGGAGAAGGGGCGAAGCGGCGAGCTTGAGTCGTTGTTCAACCTGAAGGTCGCGGGCTGGTATGGTCTGTCCTCGCGAACTCTCGCCTTGGTCATCTTTGGCGGGGCGTTTTTGGGTTTCGCGGTGAAAGTGCCGGTCTGGCCGTTCCACACGTGGCTGCCCGCCACCTACGCTGAGGCGCCGACGGGTGTATCGATGGTGCTGACTGGAGTGATGTCCAAGATGGGCGTGTATGGTTTTCTGCGAATCCTCCTGCCGATTTTTCCGGAGCAGATGCGCTGGATGCAGAGCTGGCTTCTGTGGTTGGCGGTGGCGACCATCGTGTTCAGCGCGTGCGCGGCTTTTGCGCAAAAGGATCTCAAACGGATCGTGGCTTACTCGTCGATCAACCACCTGGGCTATTGCCTGCTGGGCATCTTTGCTGCGGTGCAGATTACCGGAACCGAGGCGCGGTGGACGACCGAGAAGGCGGCGGCCTTGAATGGCGTGGTGCTGCAGATGTTCAACCATGGGATTACGGCGGCGGCGTTGTTCTATTTTGTGGGCTTGCTGGAGCGGCGGGCGGGTCGCCGCGGGCTGGAGGACTTTGGCGGTTTGCGGGCGGTCGCACCGGTGTTCTGCGGGTTGATGGGTATTGTTTTGTTTGCGTCGCTGGGCTTGCCTGGCTTGAGCGGGTTCGTGGGCGAGTTCCTGATCTTCAAAGGCGTCTTTCCTCTGGCCGGTTGGGCCGCGGTGTTCTCCGTCATTGGCCTGCTGGTCACCGCGATCTTTTTGCTCACCTTGCTGCAGCGAGTGTGGAGCGGTCCATTGGCCGAGCGGTGGGCGCGATTTCCGGACCTGACCTTGGGTGAAGGTTTACTCGTATTCCCGGCGCTCGTTTTGATCCTCGTCCTGGGCGTGTGGCCTCAAGTGGCGCTGAAAGTGATTAACCCGACGGTTTTGCAATGGGTGGAAGGGTTGAAGATTTAACATGCTGGCCTGGCCTGTTTACATTTCATTCATCGGAGTGGCGTGGCTGCTGGTGCTGAAGGCGGACGACGCCGCCGGTGCTCGCCGGGTTGCGTTGCTGTCGACCCTGGCGGGGTTTGTGTGCGCGCTGGCTGGAGCGCTTCAGTATTCACCGGCGGCGGGTCTTGTCAGTTTAATCGACGCACCGTGGATCCCAGGCCTGAAGATCCAGTATCACCTCGCCGTGGACGGCATCAGTGTGACGTTGGTGGTGCTGACGGGATTGGCGGCCGTGGTGGGGGTGTTGTTTTCATGGAACGTCGAACATCGGGCCCGGGAATTTTTTGCCTTTTACCTGGCCTTGATCGCGGGCGTTTACGGCGTGTTTTTGAGCGTCGATTTGTTTCTGCTTTTTGTGTTCTACGAACTGGCGATTGTGCCGAAGTATTTTTTGATCGCCATCTGGGGTTCGACCAATCGCGAATATGGCGCGATGAAACTGGCGCTCTACTCGTTCATTGGGAGCGCGATGGTGTTGATTGGCATTCTGGCGGCATTTGTGGTGGCGGGCGGCACCACGTTCAACCTGGTGGAGCTCGCCAAATATCCGTTCCCGCGCGAGTTCCAGATGTGGGCGTTTCCGGTGACGTTCATTGGTTTTGCGATTCTGGCGGGCCTGTGGCCGTTTCATACTTGGGCACCCACCGGCCATGTGGCGGCGCCCACCGCGGCCTCGATGCTTCTGGCCGGAGTGATCATGAAGTTGGGCGCCTATGGCTGTCTGCGGGTGGCAATGGTGTTGTTTCCGGGCGGACTGGCGGAATGGACGAGCCCGGTGCTGGGGCTCCATTCCTGGCGGGAGGTCTTTGCCTTGCTGGCGGCTGTGGGAATCGTCTATGGCGCCACGGTGGCTCTGGTGCAGAAGGACTTTAAGTTTGTGATTGGTTATTCCAGCGTGAGCCACATGGGCTTTGTTCTGCTGGGGCTGATGACCCTGACCACGATTGGGTTGAGTGGTGCGGTGTTGCAGATGTTTTCCCACGGCGTGATTGCCGGCCTTTTGTTCGGAGTAGTGGGGCGGATGGTTTACGAGCGGGCGCATACGCGCGTGCTGGATGAGTTGGAGGGCATGCAGTTGGCCAAGGCCATTCCATTTGCTGCGGTGACGTTTGTCATCGCGGGATTGGCATCGATGGGCTTGCCCGGGTTCAGTGGGTTTGTGGCGGAGTTTCAAGTGCTGATTGGCGCGTGGCAGGCGTTTCCGAGTTTTGCGGTGATGGCCGGCCTTGGAATTGTCATTGGCGTCGCCTACACCCTGCGTGCCGTGCAAAAGGCGTTTTACAGCGATGCGCCTGAGGCGGCGGCGGTGGTGGTTGGTGCGGCCGGTGGAAACGCGGTGGCCGCGCACGCGGCCCCCCCGCATGCATCCGCATTGGGTGATGGCGAGAGCGGACATCCGGCGATGGAAGACATCACGGTGCCCGAGCGGGTGGGTTCCGCCGTCTTGATCGCGACCACCTTGCTGATCGGGCTTTACCCGAGGCTGCTGTTGGATTTGATCGGTCCGGCCCTGGCGTCGCCTTTGTTTGAGAAGGTCATCAAAGGAGGCAGCCAGTGAACTACGGGCAGCTGCTGACCTATCTTGCACCCGAGGCGCTGGTCGTTCTGGCGGTCTTGGGCGTGCTGTTAATGGATGTGACCACGCTGCGTCGGGAGCCATTGCCGGCGCGGATGCGGTGGGCGGCGTGGCTGACCGTGTTTGGCTGCGGCGCTGCGGGTTTGGCCTTACAACTCCTGCCGGCTGCGACTCCGCCGGGGTATCTGGGCGGCATGGTGGAAGTGAATGCGTTGACGCAGTTGGTCAAAACCGTGCTGCTGGTGCTGGCGGCGGCGACGGCGTTGATCTCCATGGACGAGCGATTTACTCGTCACGTGGGCGAGTATTACGCGCTGCTCCTTCTGGCCACGCTTGGGGCGATGTTCATGGTGAGCGCGGGTAATGTCCTCTTGATCTTCGTTGCCTTGGAAGTGTTGAGCCTGTCGCTCTATGTGCTGACGGCCTTCAGCAAATCGGACATCCGATCGGCTGAGGCGGCCGTGAAGTATTTTCTGTTCGGCGGCATCTCCGCGGCATTTCTCCTTTTTGGGTTGAGCTTTTTTTACGGAGTCTCCGGTGAGTTGGAACTAATCCGGATGGCTCCGAAACTGGCGGCTGCGCAGGGTGACCCCTTGGTGATGCTCGGATTGCTGCTGGTGTTTACCGGGCTGGGCTTCAAGGTGGCGGCGGTGCCGTTTCATTTGTGGGCGCCGGACGTCTACCAGGGCGCTCCGCTGCCGAGTGCGGCCTACATCGCTTCGGCGTCGAAGGTGGCGAGTTTTTTTGTTTTGGCGAAGCTCATGATGATGGGCTTGGCCGGAGTTGAAGGGAGCGCCGGGTGGCGGGGTTTTAGTGCGGGCTGGGTCCCGGTGCTGGCGATGGGTGCCGTGTTGTCGGTGGTCTTAGGCAACCTGGCGGCCATTGTGCAAGGCAGCGTTCGACGGTTGCTGGCGTATTCCGCGGTGGCCCATGCGGGATACATGCTGATTGGCGTCTTGGCGGGGCAGAAGGCGGAAGGTTGGGCGTCCTTGCTCTACTACGTGACGACCTACGCTCTGACCGCCGTGGGCGCCTTTGCGGTGGTTGGAGTGGTTCAGGCGCAGAAGGGCGACGATCAGTTGAGCTCGTTTGCTGGGTTGAGCCGGCGGTCGCCTTTGTTATCGGTTTGTCTGATGGTCTTTCTGCTGTCCATGGCGGGCATTCCTCCATTGGCGGGATTCTTCGGGAAGTTCTATTTGTTCAAGGCGGCTTTGTTTGAGCGTGGCGCCGAGCAGAACACGACCTTGTTGTGGCTTGTCGTCCTGGCGATCGCGATGAGCGCGGTTTCGCTTTACTACTATCTGCAAGTGCTGAAGCAGGTGTTCGTGTTGGATCCGCCCAAGGGCGAACCGGCGATGCTGGCGGATGCAGCTACTCGATGGGCTGTCGGGTTGATCGGTGTGGCGGTGGTGTTCCTTGGCTGCTGGCCGGACTGGCTTCTTTCGAAGTTAGCTGCGGCGATACAAGTCGTCGGTTATTGAACCGTGTGAACGGTCGCGGAGAAAAAGCAACCGCCCTGTCACCTTTCAGCGACAGGGCGGCTGCGGGAACCCGCCAAGGCAAGATGCCCGGCGTTAGAGCTAAAACTTGAGGGAGGCGTCGACCTGGAGGCGGCTCATGTCGCTCTCCGACCCGGCGGGCGATTCGTTGATGTTGAAGGCCCGAAAGTAGCTGACCGTGAGAGTAAGGGCATCGGTGGGAGAGTAAGCCGCTTTCACCACGTGACCGCGGAGGTTGGTGCCGGCGACGTAACCACTCAGGCCGGAGTTGGGAAAGGCCGACTGGGAGAAGGCGCCAAAGTCCGAGTCAGTAAATTCCTCATACCACATGTCCCCACCCATGTATTTGTAGCGATAGGTCAGGTCCCAAAGGCCGCGTTTGCCTGACTTGCCGAGGGTCAAGCCAGCCTGCCAGCCAATGTTGCGGTCGTCAGCTGCGAGGTTGTTGACGTAGTCCCCAAACACTTTGATTGGAAAGGCTCCGTGGTAGAGAGGGAAGGAGTCAAACGTGTAGGTCACCGCGGCGTCGATCACGATGGGGTTGAAATTGACGGCCGGAGCGGTGGCGGCATTGCGCGAATTGCCCCCGTTGACATTGGGGACGTTGGCGGAGATGAGATTCTCGTCATTCGCGATCCCCAGCATCGAGGCTCCCACGGACGAGGCAATGTGCTGGCTCCATTTGGCGTCCCAGCGAATCTGGCCTCCCACCATGAACGGGTCCTGCGCGTCCGTCGCGAGTTCGTCCAGCACGAACGCGCCGCCGTTGAACTTCAGGGCATGCACGTCGTTGAGATTGTAGGTCAGATTGAGGCCGCCGCCTTCCGGCGTGTAATCGGCGTCGAACATCAAGTCGGACAAGACGAAGGGATTCTCCATCTTGCCGATCGTGAGGGCGCCCGTCATCTCCTTGTTGTTGATGAAGGTCCATTTGCCGTAGGCGAGATCGAGGTAAACAAACTTCTTGGCTCCGTTGTCGCGGGCCGTGCTGTTGCCCGAGATTGGATCGCCGCCGAAAGAGCCGTTGGGCTCGCTCGAGGTCAGGCGGAAGCCGACTTCGAAGCTGTCCTTGATGGTGGCCACCATTCCGGCGCGGAGGCGATAGCGCCAGCGGTTACGCTGAGTAAACGCGTCGTTCTCGGAGAAAAAGCTCTCGAACCGCCCCCGAAAATCGCCGTTCAACTTGAGCGCGGTCACCCAGTCAGGCATGCCACTCTTGACCTGATAGGCCTTGCGAAAGCCCTGATCAGATTCCGCCTTGAGATCATTGGCTTCCTTCGCCGTAAGAACACCCTTGTCGACGAGTTTGTTCAGGAGGGCATCCGCGGATTGGGCGGTGGCATTGGCGCCGGACAAGCCCGTCGCCACGAGGCCAGCGGCAAACGCGGCTGGCTTGAAAACAGTTCTTTTCATGATGTTGTCAACCAATTGAAACGGTTTGGAGTTCGCGAGGAGCCTAAAAACCGTCAGTTACGACCGGGCGACGCCATTGTTACGAATGGGTGAACAATCGGGCGAAGGGCCAACGAACAGGGGAGCCACGGACGGGCATGTCTCCGGTTGCGGCGGATGGACAGGCCAGTGCGCTCGAGCCGGATCTCCGACTCGCGCCGTGATGCGATGATTCCTGACGGGAGGGCTACTTCAGGGTCTTGATGAATTCGTCCGCTTTGGCGATGGACGAATTCATCTGGGAAATCAGCTTGGTGATCTCTCCCTGAATGTTGGTGGCTTCACCCTTGAGCGAGGCGATCGCCTGGGCGTTCAGGTTGTGCTTGAGGTAGAGCACGTGATCTTTGAATTGGGTCAGGACGGGCGTCATGCTGTTGGCAGCGTCATTCAGGGCGACGCTCAGTCCTTTGTAACGCTCCCGCGTCGCCGCCAGCTGCTGTCGGCTGCCTTGTTGGAGGGAAGGGGTTGAAATCTGCGTGATCTCCTTTTCCCACTCGGCGAACAAATCCGCCGCCACCGTCTCCATGTCTTTGATCCGCTTGCGAACGGCTTCCGCGCGTGAGGCGCAGTCGTCGTACTCCGACTGCAGCGCGCTGTATGATTTTTCCAGTTGTCCGCCGTCGAAAGCATACAATTGCTTCAGGCGGGTCATCGCGTCCTTGAACTGTTCGCCTGCAGCCTTTTGTTCGTCGCGGGCCTTCTCCACTCGTTCCTTCAACAGATCGCGTTTATGGACACCCAGTTTTTCCCAGGCGGCATAGTAGGCGGTGCTGCAGCCGGAGATGCCAGTGAGCAACAGCCCCAGCGCGGCGGTGAGTGAGAACATTCGAGCGAATCGGTTCATGGCGGGAGGTTAAGAAAGCGCGCTTGAAAATCAATCACGCAAAACCGCCCCGCCATCGAACCGTCTCACCCTTCATCCCCCGGCGGTGCCAGGTTAGGCGCGAGGATAACCAGACCCCCGGCAAAACCAGCCCTCACGCCGACCAATAAAAAAGAACGGCGCCGGTGTTCCCACCGGCGCCATCGTGAAGGCGGTGTTCTCGAAAGGCTCGAGCTTACTCGAGCAGCAGGACGATGCGATAGAACCGGGCGGCGGTCCAGTTGGGGTCGGTGAGTTGCTCAACCCGATCGGTGGTCTTGGCCACGACTCCGCCCAGGCGATACCACTGTCCGGCCGCGAGGTTGTCCGTGTATTGAACGACGTAGCTGCGGTTGGCCACGGCCGCCACTTGGATCGTGGCGGTTCCGGGGGTGGTGGTTTGAGCCACCTTGAGGTAGCTGGCAGGGTTTTGTGGGTCGGTACCCGCGACGTACTCCTCCTGGTTGGTCATCGTATCGCCGTCAAGGTCGCCGGCCGCGTCGGCCGGATCATTCGGATTCAAGCCCAGTGCTGTCTCAACGGAGTCCGGGATCCCATCGCCATCGGTGTCGGCCACCGTGGTGATCGCAGCGGTCGATGAGGCTAGCCCGGGCGAGGAGTTGGCGATGTTTTTGACCACGACACGGTACTGGTTGACGCCAGCGGTGGCGACGGCCCGAAGGGCCACGACATCATTGGTGTCCGAGGTGACCGTAGTGAGGATGGGCAGCGATCCGCGCCGCCACTCATTGGTGAACGGGGGAGGAAAGCCGTAGTAGCTGAAGCCGAGGGTGAACAGCGAACCGACTGGAACGGTTTGGGCGGCGGGCTGGGTTCCAGCGATGGGGCGGACCATCGGGTAGAGCGTCGCCGGGAGGCTTTCCACCGTATCGATCGGATCCGTCGCCGTGCAAAGGTATTGCCCGTAGTGAGTCGTTTTCACGTCCACAACCGTGTAGGTGGCGTTGGTCGCGTTGAGAATGGCGGAGCCATTGTAGTACCACTGGTAACGGATCGGGAAGCTGCCGGGACTGTTAGCCAGCGCGGTAAAGGTCGCGTTGGTCGTAGCCAGCGCCGATGGATCCGGCCGAACCATGACTTTGATGTCTGCCGGATGGACGACAAACGACGGTGGGTAGAAGATCGACAGTGAGGCCTCGGTGCTGACGGCGCTGCCGGCGGAGTTGAAGACCACACAGCTGTATTGTCCGGCCTGATCTGGGCGAAGCTTCGTCAGCGTCAGCGTGGAGCCATTCGCCCCATAGAGGTTTTCGCCATTGAAGCGCCATTGGTAGAAGAACGGGCTGGACCCGCTGACCGACACGGAGAATGTGGCGCTCCGGCCCACGACCCCCGTCGTGTTGCCCGGGTGCTGAGTGATGGTGGGAGCGGTGCCACCCGGGATGAACGGTCCGCCGGGGGACGGTCCGACGCCGGTCCAGTTGGTCGGATCGTTGCCGTAGGCTGAAACGACGAGGCGCTGGAGGGAGGGGCCGATCCCGTCGGCGGCGGCAGGCCACGGCAGTTGGTTCGAGTAGGCAACCTCGTCCACGAGGATATAGGGCACGCCCTCGGCATCGGGCGCATCGGGACGGTAGACGCGGATGGAGTCGCCCCCGTTGGCCAGATTGCCGGAGAAAGGTCCGTAAAGCGGGACCGAGACCGGAACATTGAACCGGCTGCGGAACGCGCTCGTTGCGGGGCCGTAGGCGGGATTGAAGTTCACGAGCAGCACATAACCATTGGCCGGGATCGTGACGCTACCCGGCAGATCCAGATCCACTCCACCGCGAATGCGCCAGGTGTTCTGTGGGTTGGCCGGGTCGAACAACGAAATCGGGGAGGCGGTGAGGTTGGCGAGTTCGATGTACTCATCGACATTGTTGTCGACGCCGCCGGGGAGATCCACCGGGCGATAATTGATCTCGCTGATGACCACCGGTCCCACGCGCGGTCCGACATTTGGTCCGCCGAGCGACGGGTCTTGCTGAGCGACGAAGTGAACATTGGTTTGACTGTTCACATAGCGGCCGAAGGTTACGCCGTTGGCGGCGCCCTCAAACGAGTACCCTTGGAAGTATCCCGTGATCCCGGTGCCATCGCCCGCAAAAAGGTAGACTTCATCGCCCTTCGAGCTGAGCGAGAACGCGGTCGGGGAGCCGGGCGCGTTGAAGTCTGCTTCGCTGAACGTGACGTAACCTCCCGCCGCGATGGTGAGCCCGTTCGGGATGCGGAATTTTCTGGGGAACCCGCGATCATCGGACAGATACCAGCCACCGAGATCGACGGGCGTCGCGTTGGGATTGAACAGTTCAATCTGGTCGACGGAGGGCAGGTCGGTATGGGTCAGGATCTCGGTGATGATGATCGGAAGCGCGTCGGGAGCGGGCGCGGGATCGATCTGTGAGGGCGAACCTAGGTCGTGGAAACTCGGGCGCCAGCTGGCCTTGAGGTCCCATGAATCCCATGGCGCTGCATCGTTGACGATGACCAGCGACGCGCCGGGCCCGTCGGTGACCGGGTACCAGCTGTTGTTGAACGTAAAATCCATGATCTTCTCGCCGACCAAATCGTCGAGCTGGATGTTCTCGCCCCCGTTGTCGAGGAAGCCGACGTATTCCCCGGCCACCGGCAATCCGGCGCCGTAGCGCGAGGTGAAGGCCGCCAGGTTGCGCACGACGAGGACGTAGGCGCCCGGGGCGAGCGAAGTGATGGCGCTTCCGGTGAAGGAGAACTCGACGCCGGCGGCGAAGTGGACGCCGGTAAGATCGAGGGTCGAGGTCCCGATGTTGCGGAGTTCGATGTATTCAAATTCCTCCTCGTCGTAGGCCGGGATGGTGCCGGGAGGGGACTTGGCCGGGTGATACATGATCTCGGTGATGCGCAGCGACTGCTGGGACGGGCTGGGGCTGCCTTGGTACGTGTTCGTGCTCACGATCCGTCCAGTCTTGTCACTCAGCACGATGGTTTCACCACGGGCTGAAAGCTGCCCGCTATAGGGACCTTCGAGGTACAGGCTCATGCCGCCGCGCGGGGCTACCGAGCGATTGCGGAAGGCCTTTTTGTTGCGGACGACGTAGACGGTGTTGGTCGGTGCGCCGCCGCGGGGAATGACCACGCCACCTTGGAACGTGTGCTCAATGGCGCCGCTGAGTTTCCAGCCGGAGATATCCACCGCGATGTTGTTGGTATTGATGAGTTGGATGTATTCCTCGTCCTGATTGCCGGAGACGGGCTTGTAGTCGAGGCTTCCGATGTTGATGACGATATTGGTGGGTTGCGCGTCCGGGAACTCGGTGGGGATCCCCATCTTGCGATCGAAGACAAAAGCCCGTCGACGCGGCAGGTAGTTGGTCTTCAGCTCGGAGACCGACATGGCCAGGCTGTGATAATACTGGCTGTTGGTCGGAATCGGGCCGATGGCGGCGGTTACGCCGTCGCCCCAAGTGCCCCACTTGGCCAAGTCGAGGGCGGCATCCGGAGCGAGCTTGGGCACCCATTCGTCGATTTTGGATTCGTAGTGGAGCTGGTTGGCAGGGGTGCCGTTGGTCTGCATCAGTTCGTCCATGATGGTGCGCACCCGGCGCAAATACATTTGGCGCGTGGCGTCGATGCCGCGACCCAGCGGCATGTTCATCACAACCTGGAAGAATCCGTTGTTGTCCCAATTGCCCCAGATCCGGTTCTCCGGGTAAACGACGGGGTCCCAATAGCTGAGCGTGCCGTGCCAGTTGCGACCAAAGGACAGGTCGATATCCCAGGGGAAAGATTCCCAATCGCCCGTGCCTTCGGAGTCTCGATAGATGTAGTAATTCTTGTGACAGCAGTCCCAGTCACTGGTGACGGAACGAGCGGCAAGCGAGTTCAGCACTTCGGCGACATTGACGTTGTCGTACATGTATTTGACGCGGTTCGTGAGGGCGGCCTCGAGAATCATCCCGTTCATCAGATTGACGAGATCGGTATTGCCCTCTTCCTTGCGGGTCTTCTTTTCCGCGTTCGGATCCGAGCCGATGGTCGTGTTGCCGATGGCAGTGAAGGTGTTGTAGACCTTGTAGAGAGCGCCCTTGGGATCGCGGCCGATGCGTTTCAGGTAGTCGGCATCGCCATTTTCCACGATGTGCCAGTCGCCAAAGAAACTGCCGTTGGTCTGCACGCGGACGGGGACGACGTAGTGATAGGGGGACCCGGCCGGTTTGAACGTATACTCATAGGCGAGGAGGTTTCGCATGTGCGCTTTGTCAGGATACGTTGTGAGCATGTTGATATCGTCAACCCGATCGATGCCCGGCCCGGGTTTGAAGTGGTGATCGCCGTTGAAGTCGATGTCGTAGCTCTTCTTGGGGAAGCCGCTGCTCGACTGGCCATGCCGGTTGATCCCGATGTTGTCGTAGAATTCTCCCAAGTAGTAAATGGAGCACGGGATGCGAACGGTGGAGCTGTTGTTGGCGGTGTTTAAATTCGCCGCCGTCACGAACAGATGCAGCACGGGCAGCGGATTGGTCAGGGACGGGTTCTGGACCACGGCGCCGAAGTATTGGGAGGACTGGGTGGTGTCGCTGAATCGGGGTTCCCGGGTGGCATTGCCGCGGACGTCGGTGGCCACGATGTAATAGCGAATCATTTCGCCAAAAGTGGACAACTGGTTCGGGACGGCCGCGCCGTAGATGCCGTCGCCGGGGAGCAGATCGCCGTGCAGACCATCGTCGAGCATCGGGACCGGTACCTCACTGCCGAACATGACTCGGTAGTACAACGTGATGTTGGTTGCCGCGTTGAAGGTCGGCGTGATGCGGGCGGTCACAACGAGGTCGTCGGTGTCGAGCGGGTCGTGAGGGGCGTGCTCAATGCGGCTGACAATCGGCCCGAGCGTAGCGGTGCCTGAGCCGTTGGCGGAACCAGGAGTCGGAAGCAGGAAGTAGTTCCGGCTGTTGGGATCGAGAACCACCGTGGTCGCCTCCAGTTGCGGTGCGATGAGGAAATCCCCGTCGGTGACCGAGCTGTTTAGCCCTTGAATGGCCAGGATGTTTTCGCCGGTGTGGAGCAGATCCACAACCCGGGTCAAATCGATAATCTCCGCTTGGGCGGCATCTGAATCCGCCCGAACACTCGAGGCGGGCGAGTTCCACACCGCCGGGTCCGGCGCATTGCGGGTGACAATGGGGCTCCCGTTGAGGAAGGCCGCAAATCCGTCGTCGTAGCGCATGCGCAGCTTGAGGGCGACGACGGCGGCGGCGTTGCTCACCGTGAACGGAATCCGGAGGTAAGCAGACGCGTTCAGGTTGGTCATCAGGCTGCCGACTTCCGATTGAAACTGCCCGGCCAGGGTCGTGGCTCCACGGATGGTGGCGCTGAAATACGTCTCGTCTCCGACAATGTCATTCGCACCGGTGTTGGCGGGCGAGAGCAGGAAATCGATCGTGTCGCCGGCCTGCACATTGATTGTTATGGTCTTGGTTTGGCCGTTGGTGTTGTTGCCGGTGAGAGTCAGGGTGTCGCGGGAGACGTTGTTTTGGAAAAGGCTGCCGGTCACACCTGAGCCTGTCGGATCCTTTTTGGCCAAACGCCACTCGATGGAGACCGGCCCGGAGATTTCGCTTACCCAGCGACGGATAACCTGATGCTCGAGGCCATTGGTGGTGGCGCTGGGGAAAATGCTGGGACGCCAGTAATCCCGGGCGATGAGGTCAAACGGAGGTTCGCCGTCGAACCAGCGCCACATGGAGCCGTCCCAGAAGTTTCCGAGGCTGTGGGGGCCGGTGCCGGACGGAAACGCGTTGAAGCGTGAAGCGGTGTAGACCTGAGTGGCGTTGGTTTTGATCCAGAAGCCGTAGGACCAATTGTTGAAACCTTGAACGCCCGTGTCGGACCAGTCGGCCACCGAATCAGCCACCACGGTGGCATCGCTGATGGTGGCGGTGACGGTGTCCTCAAATCCCACGCTGCCGCCCACCGCCAACCATGAGGAGTCGTCAAATCCGGGTTGGATCCAATCGGTGCTGAGGTTGCCGTTAATGGGGACGGTAAACCGTCCGGGGCTGCCGCTGGAGACCAGCGTGACCGTGGAAGGCACGGTGGCGATGCCGTACGAAATGTCTGAAGCCTGCTGCGGATAGCGCGGGGCGATGGCGGACACGATGGTCAGGCCGTCGGGCTTGACGAGGGCGAGATATTCGCCCGTGTTATCCAGCCGAAAGTTGGTGTGCAGCGTCCGGCCGGGAATGCGGCGATCCTTGTTGGACGCGAAGACCACCACATAACCATTGACGGCGATGTTGGTCGCCGGAAAGCGCCATTTGGCCAGGTTGTTCGGGTTGTCCGTCAGGCTCCAGCCCAACAGATTCACCGCGTTGGTCCCGGCGTTGTAGATTTCAATCCAATCCTCGAAATCACCGGTGTCGTCGGCGAGGACGTTGTCGTTCTCGGCCATGAACTCGGTGATGACCAGATCATCGAGCGCGCGGGCGGCTGGTGATAGAACCAGACTGCCCGCCAGGGCCAGAGCCAAGGCTGGCAGAGCTGGAAAAAGTGGGTGTTTTTTCATGGGATTTAACCTGATTGTCACCGTCGGGCGGAACGCATTGACGACATTGAACCGCATGGTTACGAGCGTCCGTGAATCGGTCGCGGAACAGAAGGACAGTCTGTCCGGGTTAGCCCGAATCTCACGGGAGCGTTGGATTGAGGCGACTATGCCGGGGGCGGAAGAGTTTCTCAACTCCAAAGTTTTGCCCGCGTGCCTTCGTGCGCCTTCGCGCCCCCATGGGCCACGGTTCGGAGAACGTGGCAGAGCACGGGCGGCAGGATGCCACCTCCGCCGCTGTTTGCGCGGGGCGCCGGGACTGCACGGTTCGAGCGTCTCCGGGTGGAGGCGAGCCTGACCCCAGGAAATTGATCCCCCGATGTAACACCGGTTGGTGGGATGCGTCACCGCTGACACACACAGAGGCAAGGATTGTCGACTCATGTCTTCCACCCCCATTTCCGAATTGCCGGGCCTCCCCACGGGGAAGGCATCAAGTAGCTCCAACCCAGGGCGCTCGTCCCAACCGGCCGACGCTGGGGCGAACTTTTCCCGTGCCGGCGTGCTTTTGACGTTGGTCCGAGCGAATGGCGTTCGGCGGGGACGTTTCACTCGATTCCTAGCGGTAATCTGTTCGGGTTTGGTGTGGTTGCTGGCGGACTCGACCGGCCATGGCGCGACCTTGCGTTGGACGGGCGGGCATCCCGCCAGCATTGGGTGGAGCGCGGGGGCGAACTGGAGCACGGGAACACCACCGGCGGACGGCGACACCCTGGTGTTTCCGGCCGGTGCCGCGCGCTTGGTCAACGTGAACGACATCGGCGTCCTTGATCTGGTGGCAATCCGCTTTTCCGGAGCGGGAGGCGGCTACAACTTGTCTGGCTCTGGCGTGATCGTGGCCAATGGCGTCATTGCGACCAACTCGACGGGGGCCAATGTCGTCAACCTCGCCACAATCACGCTGGCTGGGGCCGCTGGGTTCCGGGTGGAATTCAATGGCGCGACCTTGCGGATTGGTTCCGACATTCGTCTGAACGGGTTCAACCTCAGTTGCCACGCGGTGGGGGATCTCGAACTGAGCGGGGCGATCACAGGCGCCGGGTCGATCTTCAAGTTCGACCCCAGCACGCTCACGTTGAGCGGACTTTCAGGCAACACGTTCTCCGGCGACGTCGTGGTGAACGGCGGGATTCTGGCCATGAACAAGTCCGGCGGGTTGGCGGTGCCGCACCGCCTGATCATAGGAGACGGCACGGGCGCAGCTCACTCGGATCAAGCCCGGAACCTGCGCAACGATCAGGTTAACCAAGTAACCGTGGGCGCCTCCGGACTGTGGAATCTTAACGGATTCGTCGAAGAAGTAAGCGAGCTCGTTCTGAACGCGGGCGGCGACGTGGAAACGGGGGCCGCGGGAACTCTCCGGCTGGGCGTCGGCGCGGGCGTTTCGGCCACCCCCAGCGCGCTACCGATCGCGGATGCCTGTCGCATTTCTGGGGACGTGGAGTTGCTGGCGGGACTACACGAGTTCACCGTCAGCGAAGGCGGGGCTTTCTCAACCGATCCGACGGAGTTGATCGTTGACGCCGACATCCACGGGATCGGGGCATTGATCAAACTGGGCGCCGGCGACATGTTGCTTTCCGGCAATAATGATTTTGCCGGCCTGGTGGCGGTGAACGCGGGCGAACTGCGCATCGCTCACAGCTCGGCCCTCGGATCAACCCTGAGCGGGACGGTGGTCAACAATGACGCGAGTTTGTGGCTGCAAGGGAACGTCCAGACCGTCGGCGAACGTCTGACGCTGAACAGTGTGGGGACAGATGGCCCGCTGCCTGGCCGGCCTGCTTTGCGGGCCAGCGGCACGGGCAACTTATGGTCGGGCGAGGTTAACTTTCAAAGAGACTCCCGCGTGGGCGTGATGACCAACGGCTTTCTCGGTTTGTCCACGAGCCTGGCGGGGCCGGGCAGTTTGATCAAAGAGGACACGGGCGATCTGCTGTTCTCGGGCAGCGATCTTTCCGGCTTTTCCGGCAACATCTTCGTCAACGCGGGCGAGTTCCAGTTGAACCACGGGTTCGCCCTGGCCACCATCCCGGCGAACTTCGGTGTCATCGTCGTCGGGACCAGCAACGGCCCTCCGCACTCCGCCGTCCTTCGTAACCTGAGCAGCTATCAGGTCGGTGTCGATATTCCCCTCGCCGGCACTTATGCGTGGCCCGTCGTGGTCAATGCTTCTGGCCTCTGGAACCTCAACGGGCATGCTGACCTCACCACTTTCCTCACCTTGCACGATGGCGGCGATGTGGTGACGGGGCCCAATGGAATCATCGCCATCCTCATCGGCCTGCTGGCCGACGCGGGCCCGGCGCCGGACTTTGACGTTGCGCGCATCTCCGGCAGAATGCTCCTGCGTGCCGCCGAATTTCCCGTTCTGGTTTTGCCCAGCGACAACCCTGTCGGTTCGCGTAGCGACCTGGTGATTGAAGCGCAGATCGAGGGCGGCAACGGCATCGTCAAGTCCGGTGGCGGTGATCTCCGGCTGGACGGGGACAACTCTTTCAACGGGTTCGTGACGGTCAACAATGGGATTCTCCGCGCGGGTCACGCCAACGCTTTGGGTGTCGGGTTGGAAACGGTCACGGTCGTCAGCAATAGCACTTTGTGGCTGTTGGGTGACGTGCAGATGGGGGATCGTCCCTTGCTGCTCGACAGCGATGGCTACTCCAGTCCGGCCGGAAATGAGCCGGCCTTAAAGGCGAGTGGCGCCAATTCCTGGGCTGGCTCAGTTCACCTTGCGCGCAATTCGCGTGTTGGGGTGATCGGTGGCGGAACGCTGGAGTTGACCGGCGGCATCTTCGGCCCGGGCGGATTGAACAAGGAATCTCCCGGGATGCTGACGTTTTCCGGCGCCGTGCCGAATACCTACAGCGGAAGAACCACGGTCTCGGCCGGGCGACTCGTGCTCGCCAAGAACAACGGCCGAGCGCATTTTGGCGGGCCATTGACGGTTGGCGATGGCGTCGGCAGCGCCGACGCGGACGTCGTTGAGTGTGCGAGCGCCGGCTTGGCAGCAAATTCCGCCGTGGTCGACGTTGAGCGGTCGGGCCTCCTGCTGGTGAGTCAGGAGGCGAGCCTTGGCCTCGTCCGCGGATCGGGGCACTTGCAAGTCAATGCGATCCTCGACGTGGGCAGGAGCAATGGATCAGGCGAGATCTCCGGTCCGGTGACCGGCCCCGGCGTGATTAACAAATACGGTGCCGGAGCGCTGATCCTCAGCCACACAAACACCGTTGCCGGCTTTGTGGTGTTTGAAGGTCGCATCCTGTTCGCGGGCGATCAGCCGAACTCGGCCGTGGGTTTGCTCGGGGGGGCCGAAATCGGGGGCACGGGTCGAATCGGTCCGCTCCTGGCCACCGAAGGCATCGTTAAACCTGGCACCGTCAATCCCGGGGAATTAACGACGGGCAACATCACGGCCCGGCCTTCTGCCACGTTCAGGATGCGCCTGACCGGCCCCCAGCCTGGCGTCGACTACGACCGCGTGCGCGTCCATGGCACGGTCAATCTCGGCGGCGCTCAACTCACGGTCACGCCGACCTTCATACCATCACCGGGTCAAGTCTTCGTCCTGGTCGACAACGATGGCGCGGACGCCATCTTGGGCACGTTCACCGGCCTGGAAGAGGGCGCCACGCTGACGCTCGCCGGAGTCCCTTCAACCATTAGCTACCGAGGAGGCATTGATGGCAACGATGTCACGTTGTCCGTCCAAGGCCCGCCTCCAGCGTGTCCGGAGCCGGTGCTTTCGATTCGGCGTCTGACGAACCAGATCGAGCTGAGTTGGCCGAGTTGCCCGTCGAACTTCTATCAGGTGGCCGTATCGACGAACCTGCAAACCTGGGGGTGGCTGACCGCCCCGCTGGCGGCACCGGAAACCAACTCCGTCATGACGTGGCCGACTCCAACCTCATTGCCGTCGGAGTATTTCCGCCTGCTCGTTCGTCCGTTGCAGGAGTCCGGGGTTCCGACGAACGCCGGGGTTTACGCGGCGCGCACTTTGAAGCACGGAGGGATCACCCGTAGCTATCGATTAAACGTCCCGCGCAGCATTACCAACGGGCTTCCTGCGCCCCTGATGCTGGCGTTGCACGGCCACAACCAAACCGCCGATTCGTTTGCCGCCAACACGGCGGCGCTGGCCAACTATGCCAATAACGCGGGAGTCATTCTGGTCTACCCCAATGGAACCGACGATCCAAACGGCACCGGTTGGAACACGTTGGATCCGACCCCGGAGAATCCGATTGATGACGTTGGATTTCTGCTCGCCCTCATCAATGAACTCGAGGAAGAACTGAACATCGACCGAACTCGCGTCTACGCCGGCGGATTCTCCAACGGCGGCAAGATGTGCCATTTCCTGGGTGCGCGGACGACCAATGTATTCGCGGCGTTTGCGGCGGTCGGTTCCGCGATCGGGGGCCAGATTGGTGGAACGAACGTCTATGTCGAT
The DNA here is from genome assembly GCA_044230345.1 of Limisphaerales bacterium. GTDB lineage: Bacteria > Verrucomicrobiota > Verrucomicrobiia > Limisphaerales > JADJPG01 > JBGARF01. Next base: position 463,248 of record JBGARF010000002.1, on the reverse strand, counting down.
CCGCCGCTGGAACCGAAATCGGTGCTGATCGTAAACGCCACCAACGACTGCAAGCGGCCGTTCTGGGGCGGTGTGAACGACGATGGGGCGTGGCAATCACCGGCGTTCGCCCAGGTCACACACTGGACGAATGCCAACCTGTGCGCCGGCCTGTCGACGGTGAGCACCAATGTGGTCACGACAAACCACATTCATCGGGTGTTTGCCGACTGCGGTGGCCCTTATCCGCCGTTCAATGCGCCTCGGACCAATCTGGTGATCCGGGAGCGATTTCAAGCGAGCTGCTTGCCGGACACGGAAGTTGTGTTCATTACTACGACGGATGGCGGCCACTCCTGGGCGGAAGCCGCCGATAATGTTGGGCTCGATACCAGCCGAGAGGTGCTCGAGTTCTTTTTCCGACACACATTGGCGAATTAATTCTGTCCGCGGCCCACACCCGCGCAGACGTGTCTACCGTGTATTAAATTGGGAAGTAGGGAAGGCAGCTTGGCCGCCGGATTGGTCAAAGCCCAATGGGGTTCCGTCCTACAGCCGGCATCCCGGCCTCGCCTCAAGATTGGTCGTGGTCGAACCGAAAGATCTAAGAAAGTGTCGTCGTTGCCTATGAGCATTGGGGTTCGGATGCGAATCGTCGTGGCGTGCTGGCTGTTCAGCCTTGGAATGGCTGCGGCCCAGTCGCCGGTAATTGCTTCGTTTAGTCAGAACGGACGATTGGTCTGTACCAACCTCGCTCCGGGCAGCACCGCGGTGGTCGAGTGGTCGCCCGCTGCCGCTGGTCCATGGTCGGCCGATTGGACGGCGCTCCAGGGGATCGCCGTCGGAGGCAGTGGAGCCATCGAAGTCAATGTGCCCATGTTTTATCGGGTGCGGGGAACCGTGCGCGGCGGGGCGACCGCCATCACGCTCGGCGCGATCAGCGTGACGACTTCAGGCGCGACGCTGCGCGGGTCGGCGATTCCGAACGGATCTCCGGCCACGGGCTGGTTCCGATATTCCACGGTCCATCCGGGGTCCGCCAATGACACGTTCGGCACCCGTGCGCCGGCCAGTGGCGGTGCAGCTCTCGGCGCCAGCACGAATGCGCAGAACTTTTCCCAGACGATCACCGGCCTCCTGCCCGGAACGACGTACTACTATTGCGCGATGGCCCAGAACGCGGAAGGGATCGCCTTTGGCACGGTTCAGTCGTTCACAACGACGCCCGTGTCTCCCACTGTGGCGACCGGCAGCGCCAGCGGTCGGACCGGCACTTCGGCCACGCTCAACGGAACCGTCAATCCTGGCGGAGACTCAACCACGGCGTGGTTTCGTTATTCAACGGTTAGCCCGGGCACGGCCAATGACACGTTTGGCACACGTGCACCGGCCAGCGGCGGATCGGCGGTCGCGGCCGGTTCGAGCGCGGTGGCGGTGTCGCAATCCATCGCGGGCCTCACTCCGGGAACAACCTATTTCTACTGCGCCATTGCCCAGAACTCCGTTGGAACCGGGTTTGGCGCACTGCAGACCTTCACCACTCCTGGTCCGCCGGTGGCCGTTACACTCACGGCCAGCGGGCTTACGTCCGGATCGGCGACGCTGAACGGGACAGGAAACCCAAACGGCGCGGGTGCGACGGGCTGGTTTCGTTACTCCACCGTTAATCCGGGGGTGGCCAGCGACACCTTTGGCCTCCGGGCTCCGGCGAGTGGCGGCCTCGCATTGGGAGCCGGAACGGCGGCCCAGGGCTTCAGCCAGTCGATCGCGGGCCTCACCCCGGGCACCACGTACTACTTTTGCGCCATCGTGCAAAGTGCGGAGGGGCTTGCGTTGGGGACGGTGCAAACGTTCACCACTCCGGGTGCACCCACCGCAACGACCCTCGCGGCAACCGGGGTCAGCAGTTCGGGTGCGACCTTGCAGGGAAACGCCAATCCGAACGGAGCAAATGCCTCGGGTTGGTTCCGATACTCCACCGTGAATCCAGGATCGGCCAATGACACGTTCGGCACGCGAGCACCTGCCAGCGGCGGTGCGGCCCTCGGTGGGGGAACGAGCGCGCAGAATTTCTCCCAAGCCCTCGCCGGGCTTCTGCCGGCAACGACCTACTATTACTGCGCGGTCGCCGCGAACGCCGAGGGCGTCGCGTTTGGCGCCATCCGATCCTTTACGACCACACCCACGCCGCCGAGCGTGGCGACGGGCAGTGCCACGGGTCGGACGGGCACTTCAGCGACGCTCAATGGAACCGTGAATCCTGGCGGAGACGCGAGCACGGCGTGGTTCCGTTACTCGACGGTCAGCCCGGGGACGGCCAATGACACCTTTGGCACGCGCGCGCCAGCCAGCGGCGGCTCGGCGATCGCGGCCGGCTCCAGCTCGGTCGCTGTCTCCCAGGCGATCGCAGGACTCTCCCCGGGAACAACCTATTTCTACTGTGCCATCGCCCAGAACTCAGTTGGGACAGGATTTGGCACGCTGCAGACCTTCACCACTCCCACTCCGCCGACGGTGCTCACGGTCACGGCTACCAATGTCGTTGGCACGAGCGCCACCCTGCGCGCCGCCGGCAATCCGAATGGCGCCACGACGGTCGGCTGGTTCCGCTATTCCACGGTGAACCCTGGGGTGGCCAACGATTCGGCCGGCACGCGCGCGCCCAGCAGCGGCGGCACCGCCCTCGGCTCCGGCAGCGGTCTTCAAACCTTTTCGCAAACCATATCCGGACTGTCGCCTGGCACGACGTACTACTTCTGGAGCTTGGCGCAAAGCCCGGAAGGGACGGCATTCGGCAACATTCAATCGTTCACCACGCCTTAAAACGGCCCGCCGCCTCGCCCCAGGTTCAAGGCGGCGGCTCAAGGCCGCGCTCGCACTCGGAGAAAGGTCGTCGATCCCTGGCCGGCAGCGATCGACGCCGGTAGAACGTGAACATTCCGCGGTGGCGTCGCCGGAAGGTTGGTGGCCAGCGGCAGATATCCAGAGGTCAACCCCGTCGAAGCCAGCAAGTCATAGACCCGATTCGAGGCGCTCGACCAGGACACTGCAAATTCGCCGCCTCCGTCGAATCCAAGCCGCGCGATGATCTCCACGCGCAGCACGGAGGTGGCGTCGAGCGGATCTGTTCCCGCGCCAAACTCGTCCCGGTCGCTGGCCCCGTCGCCGTCCCAATCGCCAGCCCCGTCCCGCCGCAAATGGCCGAAATAGTCCGCCTCCCAGACGTCCGGAAGTCCGTCGCCGTCGAGATCGTCCGGCAGCACTTGGAAGTCGAGGCGGGAGACATTGGCGGGTTCGTGAAAGATCCGGTTGCGAGCGATGAGTGGCGTGCCGTTGGTGGTGTACATCGGTCCGCCGTCGTTGAGGTTGCGATCATACATCGGGTAATCGGCGGAAGAAATCACCAGGCGCAGTCGATGCCCCCGGCGAAACGTGTGCGCGAGATTTTGCAGCGTGATGGGGATCGTGTGGATCGTGTTTGGGATCATCAACTGTTCCGCGCTGAACGAGTCGCGAAAGCGCGCCCGGCGGATGCCCTGAACCAGCACAAGGGAGCGACCATCCGGGTCGACATCGGTCAGGCGCACGGCGAAGTCGGTATCGGTCCGATCGGACGACGCGGACAAAACGAGCACAAGATTCGTGGCGTTGAGCCGGAGGTCATTCGTTAGGACTTCGGTGGAGTAGACCCTGACATCAGGGCGGACCTCGATGTTGGTTGCCAGGTTGAGCGGCCCGTCAAGGACAGTGGGGTCAAACACGGCGAAGCGGGCGCCGCCGAAGGATGGGGTTGGATCGTTCGGATTGTAGTCGAGCAGGTCGGATCCTTCGCCGGCAGCGGGTGGTTCGGAGGATAGCGAACCGGCGGCCCGGAGGTAGAGGGAGCGAGCGATGCGCGGAACGGCGGCCCAAGTCTTGGGCCCGGCAGGGGCTGGGTCTTCAATCCAAGCGTTTTCGCCCATCTGATAGAATTGCACGACGGGTTGCTGCGCCCAGGCATTGTTGGTTTGCTGTCGCAGATGGTAGTCCCAGAACTGGATCTCCGTCTCGAACAAGTTGGTCGCGTGGGGGAATTGCAGGACGCCCTGCTGGCTCTGGCCCAGGCCGCCATGGGTCCAGGGTCCCTGGATGAGGCGATGCTGGTTCCGCACGGACGGCGCACTGCGCGTTTGCAGGCTCGCGAAGGAGCGGAGAACGGCGTCCGGCGAATGATCAAACCACCCGCCCACCATGAGAATGGGAACGGCGACGTCCTCCGGCGTGTCGGACGTCGTCTCGATCGTGCGCCAGAATAAATCGCGGGTGGGATGGCTGAGAATGACCGAGGGGTCCGTCAGGCCGAGCCGCGCAATGCTCTCGGTCTGCTCCTTCCGATAGTCGCCACCGTAGTAGTAGTCTGCGTATCCAGTCTGGAAGAAGCGGACCTGGATGGTGCAGCAGACCAGGTGCGGCGGTCGCTGAAACGCCGTCAGGTATTGAATCTGGCCGAGAGCCGAAGAGCCCCAGGTGCCGACCCGTCCGTCAGACCAAGGCTGCGTCGCGATCCATTCGACGCAATCGTATCCGTCCAGCCCGCGGTTGTACCCGGGTGTCGCCGCGGGTTGGGAGTCGAAGAAACCCCGCCAGTCCACCACGACGAAGTGATAGTTCGTATTGGCGGGAAACACGGCGCCACCCGCGAAGCCGGGAATGTTGCCCGCCCGGTATAGTTTTCGGTTGTACGGGGTTTGGATCAGAATGACGGGCTTCGCGCGGACTTCCCCGCCCGGAGACGCGGCGGTCATCCAGCGATCTGCGGCTAAAACCTGGCCGTCGCGAGTAGGGATCGTCATCGACTGGTAAGTAAACGCCGCGATCTGTGCGTCCGTCGGAGTGGCGCGGGCCAGGGCGCTCCACACCAACACGTGAGCCATGGTCCGCCGCGCAATTGTCCGCCAAAATCGTTTTGTCATTCGTCTGGGCACATGGTTTTCGACCCAACCTGGGTGAATCTGAAGTTGTGCCTGCATGCCTAGACGACGTTGCGGCCGGAACGTTACAGGTTACAGGGGCAGGTGAGGCAGCGCACTGTTACCAAGCACCTTTGCGGCGGTGGATTCGATGGTGGGCCGGTTGGCTTGGCCGTCGTCCGGCGATCGCGGCGATCGTAGGGTGCGGGAATCTTTCGAACGGACGGTGAGGAGGTTAGGCGGCCAGGCGACGTTGGCCGATGTGGCCGCGGAGCACGTGGGTCAGGGCCTTGACGGTCAGTTCGATGAACATGAACGGCTTCGCGATCAGGTCGGTCCCCCCGCTCAGGCTTGATTTAGCCCGGCTTTTGAAGTCGGTCAGGGAGGTGACAAAAATAATGGGGGTGTTCCGGTTGGTGGCGAGCGCGCGAATTCGGGTGCAAAGCTCGAAGCCGTCCATCCCGGGCATTTGGACATCGAGGAAAATCAGATCGTAGGAGTGCTGCTCGGCGAGTTGAAGCGCGACCGTGGGATCTTCGATATTGACCGACTTGAGGCTGGCCTTTTCCAGTGCATAGGACACGGCCCGGCGGGAGAGAATCTCGTCGTCCACCACGAGGATGTTGGCGGTGGGAAGGCTGGCGAGGGCGGCTTCGGGTGCCTTGAAGAGGTCGGAGATGAAATCGAAGGAGTGAGCGACGGTGCGGAGCGTCGACGGGTTGATGTTCTTGGGCTTTTCCTGCAGTTCCTTGAGCAACACCTCGATGGCGGCGGCCATCTGGGCGATCGTTTCGAATCCGGCGATGCCCGCGCTCCCGGTCAGCGCATGGACCTTGCGGTAAAGGTCGGCGAGGAGTGTTTGCCGGGTGGTTTCGTTTGAGGATTTGGTGAAATCCTGGAGGGTTCGCCGCAGGGTGCTGATGGCTTCCGGCGCCCCGGCCAGAAACGTCTGGCGCAGCTCCTCCTGGAAGACCGAATCATCGGAGTCGAGCCCGGGTTTGGACGAAGGCTCAGGGACGTTGATCGGGCTGGGGGACGTTGTGGTTCGAGCGCTGCCCACGATCGGGAAGGTGGCGGGGACCGAAGGGAGCGGGACGACGTGGGCGGTAGCGGGTGCTGGTGCCCGGCTCAGCTGGGGATTCGACTCGGAGGCGATGAGGGCGTGGAGCGAATCGAGAATCTGGCGCGGCGTGAGGGTTGCCTTGTTGAAGACGTGCGAGGCTCCCGCTGCCAGGGCCTCTTGAATCATGTTCGGCACATAGGCGTTCGTGAACACGATGATTGGGATCCGGTTGAACTGCGCCTGGGCCCGGATCTTTTTGAGGATGTCGATCCCGTTCATCTTCGGGAGCATCATGTCCAGCAGCACTCCGTCGGGATGAAACTCGTGAATCCGATAGAAGCCGGCCTGGCCATCGGAGCATGTCTCCACGGCGTAGTCCTCCTTCTCGAGGCGGGTGCGGTAGATGTGCGCCACCACCGGGTCGTCCTCGATAATCAGCACTTTCTTCATGATGGAAGGGGGGACGGGTTATCCGGCGAGGGCGATGGGTTTGTGGGACTCGAGGTAAAGTTGGAGGCGTTCGAACTCGGCTTCGACGGTGGGCATGACGCCGGCGGCGGTGGCCAGGTCGTGTTCGTGGCCGAGGCGTTCAATCTGGCGCAGGAGCGGGACCATGGCGGTCATCCCGCAGGTGGCGCTTGCGCCGGCGCAACTGTGGGCGACGCGGGAAACCTGTTCGGCGTTGGCGGTGGCGAGGCCTTCCCGGATCTGGCCGATCTGTTCGGTGGTTTGCTTGAGATACAAGGCGACGAGCTCGTTGAAGTTTTCCACGTTGCCGCCGGCAAAGTCGTTCAGCCGGGCCAAATCGACGGGGGGCTGCTCGACGATCTTCCCAGCGCTGGGCGCAGCGGCGGGCGGGTTCGGAGCCGCCACCGGGCTGACCGTAGGAGAGGCGGCCGACGATCTGCGTGCGGGCTCGGACGGCGGGTTGGCTTGAGCGGGGGCGGCACTCTTGCGGGTGGCCAGCAACGTCACGCTTTTCTCCAGCGCCGCTTGAAGTGTCTCGGGCCGGACGGGTTTTGGGAGGTAATCATCCATCCCGGCCGTCATGCATTTCTCCCGGTCGCCCTGCATGGCGTTGGCAGTCATCGCGATGATGACAATCGGGCGCTGAAAGTTGGGATTTGGCTCGGCCGCAATCTGGCGCTGCCGGATGCGTCGGGTTGCTTCGAGTCCGTCCAGCTCGGGCATTTGCACATCCATGAGGATGAGATCGTAGGCCTTGCGTTCCAGCGCGCGGATGGCCTCGAGTCCGTTGTTGGCGACGTCGGCGGAATACCCGAGTTGCTGGAGCAACCGAACGGCGACCTTTTGATTGATGACGTTGTCGTCGGTCAGCAGGATCTGCAACGGCGCCTTGTTGGCGAGAGCGGCGTCGAGTTGGGGGCGCGGCGCGGACTTGCGAGTGTCCTGGCGCTGGCCGGTGGCGGCGTGCATGAGCGCGGATCGAAGCTGGGCTGGCTTGACTGGCTTGTTCAGGACCACACCCGGGCGAGGGCCTGCGGGCGGAGTGACCGGGCTGCCGACCGAATTCATGTAGAGGATCGGGATGTTGCTGGAGACGGGCAGCGGCTCGGACGAGGCGTCCGGCGTTTCGACGTCGATCAGGACAAGGGCGGGCGGATTTTGGCCAGGACTTGGGTTGGCCAGCAGCCGTCTCGCCTCGGTCTGGGTGGCGACGGCGACGGGGCGGAGGCCCCATTGGCGAACCTGATCGGCGAGGCATTGCCGGAGGGTTTCGTTGTCCTCGACGAGGAGAATCTCCCGCCCAACCAGGGCGGGGATGGGTTTGCCCTGGACTGGAACCGAAGCCACCGAGGCGCCAAACACGACTGAAAAATGGAAGGTCGTCCCGCGGCCGAGCGCGCTCTCAACCCAGATTTGTCCACCCATCAACTCGACCAATCCCCGGCTGATGGCGAGACCGAGGCCGGTTCCGCCATATTGCCGGCTGATGGAACTGTCCACCTGGCTGAACGACTGGAAAAGGCGATCGACCCGGTCGGCAGGGATGCCGATGCCGGTGTCGCGGACTGAGAACTGCAGCGCGACGGGCCCGGACGGGCCTGGGCGGCGGGAGCCAAACTCCGCGCCTTGCGGGTTCCAGCGAACGTCGACGAAAACCTCGCCAGTGCTGGTGAACTTCACGGCGTTTCCGACAAGATTAACGAGAATCTGGCGGAGGCGGGTGACATCACCGCCGACGAGTTCGGGAATGTCGGCATCGCAGCGGTAGCCGAGATCGAGCTTTTTCTCGGCGGCGCGGGTGGCGAGGAGGTCGAGGGCTTCCTCGATGCAGCTGCGCAGTGAAAAAGGGGCGTCCTCCAGCTCGAGCTTGCCCGAGGCGATCTTGGAGAAATTGAGGATGTCGTTGATGATCGTGACGAGGGACTCACCGCTGGTGCGGATGGTCTCGACGTAGTCGCGCTGGTCGGGAGCCAGATCCGTTTGCAGCAGGAGACCGGTCATGGCGATGACGCCATTCATGGGCGTGCGGATCTCATGGCTCATGTTGGCCAGGAAGTCAGCCTTGGCCCGGGCGGATTCCTCGGCGGCGTAACGCGCGGCCTCGAGCGCTTCGTTGCTGCGTTTGAGATCCAGTTTGAGCTGTTCCTGGGCGAGGGCCGAGCGAAGACGGGCGCGCAGCTCGACCATTTCGAATGGTTTGGTGACGTAGTCGCAGGCTCCGAGCTCAAATCCGCGGAGCTTTTCGGCGAGCGCGTTGCGAGCCGTCAGGATGATGACCGGGGTGTGACGGGTGGCAGGGTCGGCTCGAAGCTCGCGCAGGACGGTGAATCCGTCCATGTTCGGCAGGCCGAGGTCCAGCAGCACGAGTTGGCAGGAGTCCAGGCGGATGCGACGAAGGGCTTCTTCCCCGCTGGAACAGGTCAGGACATCAATCGAGTCGGCCTGGAGGGCCGAGGTTAGGGCCTCCGCCAGGTCGGCGTCGTCTTCTATCAGGAGGACGCTGGCGGTTTTGCCGCCGTTGGGTCGTGGCGTGGCTTCCATGTCGCAATTCAGTTCGTACCGATATCAATTTCCGATCTAAGAATAACTTCGACCTTTTTGAGCTCCTGCTTGACCTCAAAATAGCGGTCACGGCTTTGGGCGGTGCTTCCAGCCTTCGCCAGTTTCTCCAGGCTGGCACAAAGCGCCGCCAATTGGCGGGCGCCCAGGTTGCTGGCGCTGCCCTTGAGCGTATGCGCGTTGGCGGCCAGCGCGGCCAGATCCTCCCGGCCCATGGCCTGTTCCATCGCCTCAAGCCGCGGCTGGGCGTCCCGGAAGAACAGTTGGATCAATTCCGCCAGGGGATCGGGTTGGCCGGGTTCCCGCAATTCCTTCAGGCCATCAATCACGGTCCGGTCCAGCACCTCAGCCTCTTGGACCGCACCGGCCCCCGGGATTGATTCAGGGCTTTCAGCCGGCCGGGCCTTCAACAGCGCCCGCTGCAGCGCCCGCTCCAGTTGATGCAGGTGGAGGGGTTTGGTTAGGTAATCGTTCATGCCCAACGCCAGACAGCGCTCGCGATCGCCCTGCATGGCGTTGGCGGTCAGCGCGATGATATACGGCGACGAACGAAGATGGATGTACGAATCGCTTCCGCCCTGGCGGATGCGAGCCGTCACTTCGTAGCCGTCCATCTCCGGCATCTGACAATCCATGATGATGATGTCGTAGGGGATTCGTTGAAGTGCCGACAGCACTTCGATCCCGTTCGCCACGGCATCGGCGGAAAAGCCCAACTTCTTAAGCTGTTTCAGGGCCACGCGCTGGTTGACCACGTTGTCTTCGGCGAGGAGGATGCGAACATGGCGAGCGGCTTCGGTCAGCATCGAGGGAGGCAACGCCTCCGCGGTTTCCACGGGACGGGACCGATCCGAGGCGTCCTGTCCCACCACTTCGCGCAGGCATTCGGAGAGGCGGGTCTGGCGGATCGGTTTCACCAGGCAGGCCGAGATTCCCGTCGCAAGCAGGGTTGCTGCCGGCAGACGGTTGAGCAGGTTGGCGAGCATGATGATGCGCGTGTCCGCGAGCGCCGGCAGGTTGCGAATGTTCTGGGCCAGGGCCAGCCCGTCTCCATCGTCAATGTCCAGGTCGATCAGCACCGCAGAGAATGGCCGGCCGGCCGCCGCCGCGTCGACCAGGACCGTCAGGGCGGCCGCGCCAGAGTCGGCCTCGACGAGGTCGAGTCCAGGGGTCTCGAGCTGCTCCCGCAGAATCTGGCGGTAGCGCACGGTGTCATCGACCAACAGAAGTCGTCGGCCGGCAAGCCAGGCGTACGGTCGGGAGGTTCCGGCCGTGCGATCAATCGGGCCGGCATGCGCAGCACCTCCCGTCGCGGCCGCCAACGGGATCTCAAACCAGAACGTCGACCCGACGCCCGGCGTGCTGTCCACGCCGATGCGTCCGCCCATCATTTCCACCAGCTGTTTCGAGATCGTGAGGCCCAGACCGGTGCCTCCATATTTTCGGGTCGTTGAGCCGTCCGCCTGCGTGAACTCCTGAAAGATGCGCCGCAGAGCGTCCTCGGAGATGCCGATCCCCGTGTCGTTGACCTCAAAGCGCAGGAACGTGGTGTCGCCCTGATCGGCCAGCCGGGCGACGCGGATGATGACCTCGCCGGCGTCCGTGAATTTGACCGCGTTGCTGGCCAGATTGGTGAGGACCTGACGGAGTCGGACGGGATCGCCCCGCAGCCGGTCGGGCAGGCCCGCCTGGAACGAGCAGGCGAGTTCAATGTCCTTTTTGTGAGCGCGCTCCGCCAGAATCTCGACTGTGGTTTCCACCGCGTCGCGCAAGTCGAAATCGATGACCTCGAGCGACAACTTGCCGGCCTCCATCTTGGAGAAGTCGAGGATGTCGTTGATGATGCTGAGGAGGGAATCCGTGCTGTGGTGGATGGTGTCGACGTATTCGCGCTGTTCCGGGTTGAGCCGGGTGTCCCGCAGCATGTCGGTCATGCCGATGATGGCGTTCATCGGGGTGCGGATTTCGTGGCTCATGTTCGCAAGAAACTGGGCCTTGGTCCGGGCGGTTTCGAGCGCGGCTTCCCGCGCCCGTTCGCGCTCCATGTCCACCATTTTGCGCGCGGTGATGTCTTCGACCGTGCCTTCGTAGTAGAGGAAGTTGCCCTGGGCGTCCGTGACCGGCCGGGCGCTTTCGCTGATCCAGATGCGGGAGCCATCCCGGCGATAGATTTCGGATTCGAAGCCGGTGACCGCGCCGTGATCCCGGACGCGCTGGCGGAATTCCTCGCGGCGCTCGGGGTTGACGTAGAGCTGATGGGCAATGTCAGTCAGCGCGGTGACCAGCTGTTGCGGATCGTCGAAGCCATACATGCGAGCCAGGGCCGGGTTGGCAGACAGAAAATGTCCGTCGCGGGTCGTTTGAAAAATGCCTTCAACGGAGTTTTCGTAGATGGCGCGGTATTTTTCTTCCGCCTGGCGAAGGGCGTTTTCGGTTTGCTTGAGCTGGGTGATGTCACGGGACAAGCCGACGAGGCCGGTGATGGTTCCGCTCTGGTTGAAGATGGGAACCTTGGTGACCGAAGCCCAGATCTCGAGGTCGTTTGGCCCGTGTTGTTGCTCCAGTTTGTTGATCAACGGCTCCCGGGTTTGGAGGATGCGCTGCTCGTCGTTGAAATATTCGCGCGCCTGGGCCGGGGGATGGAAATCGAAATCCGTCTTGCCGACCACCTCCTGAGGATCGGCGAGGCCCAACCGGTCGGCCATCGAGCGGCTGCATCGCATGAAGCGGCTGTAGGCGTCCTTGAAGTAGATCCGGTCGGGAATGTGATCCAGCAACGAACGGAGCAGGTCCCGTTCGTAGGCCAGCTCCTCCTCGATCCGCTTGCGCTGGGTGACATCCCAAAAGATGCCTTGGATGCCAATGACCCGGCCGGAATGATCGAAGAGAGGCGTCTTGATGACGTGAACAAAGAGCTTCTCGCCGTGGGATCCCTGGTGCGCCTCGATCGTGTCGAGGTTTTCCTGGGTCGTGATTACCCGGAGATCATCGCGGTGATACTTTGCCGCCAACTCTGCCGGGAAGAGATCAAAGTCCGTCTTGCCCAGGATCTCCTCCAGCGACCGGCCGATCGATTGGCAGAAGCGTTGGTTCGCGAACGTAAACCGCCCCTGAACATCTTTTCGGAGGATGTTTTGCGGCAGGGTTTCAACGAGGGATTGATAGAAGCTTTCCGACGCGCGGAGCCGCGCTTCGAGGGCTTCCAGCTGGGCTTTTTCGCGATCAGAGTCGGGTGAGCTCACAACGTTGTAAAGTGCCCAAGCAGTCGTCGGACGCAAGAGTTTCTTGCCAGAAGACCGGAAGCGATCCGACTGATTACGGAAGTGCGCGCAGCCGGAAGCAGCGATGGAACTCCGACGCTGGCAGGGGAACGAGGTAGCGGTCGTCGATGAGGAAGGGGAATTCGCCGATCGGCTGCCAGGAGGCGGAAGGCCCGGGATGCGGGGCGGACTCAAGCTGGAAATTGCCCTGGCCCGCCGGCCAGGTGAGCTCGAGGGCGCGGCCTGGGAAGCGGCGGATCGTGAGGGAGATGCCGGTCGTATAGTTGAGCTGAACCGGCCCGCTGACGCCGTGTTTTCCGGCGATGCAGATGAGGTAAAGCTGATTCGCCTCGACGGGAAGGTTGAAGGCGCTGCTCACCTGCGTGGGTGACCGATCGTCGTTACAGGCGAGCGGTTGCAGGGCCGAAACGTTGACGATGCTGCCGCGAAACGCCGCCATCACGGTGTCGATCAGACTGCCGTCCGTGTTCAGGACCGCCGTGCCCGGACGGGGGCTGGTCAATCGAAACCAGCGGTTGGTTCCCACGGGGATGTCGCAGAGGCGGCCGAGTTGCGAACCGCCGGACGAGTTCGCCGGGTCGAAGGCCACCTTCGTCGCCCCCAAGGTCAACGTCAGGGTTGGAATCAAGCTGGCTGACTGCAGGCCAAACATCGGGGTCGGCGAACCGTCCCCGTTCAAGGTCAGGTTGGGAATCTCCGCCACGCCAATCTCCAACCCCTGTGCTTCTGCTTCGGCGAAGGAGGCGTTGGAGAAGAGGGCGGTGTCCCAAAACCGAACCTGAACCCGCACGCTGGCGCCCGCTGGGAATGGGCCGGTGCTCACGGAACTGGGATTCCAGTAGCCGGCATCCACCCCGACGCCAAAGCGCTGGGTTGGGCCAATCTGGGAAAAGGCGCTTGAGTTGGTTGCGGCCACGTAAAGTGCGGCCACGAAGTTGCTTCCGGCTGCCCGTTGACCATCGCTGCGAAAAAACGGTGCGTCGAGCCCGGGGCCACGGTTGGCAAAACGGATGGCGCCCGACCCGGTCCCTTGGGCGGGCAGGAGACCAGCGGCGCCGATCCAAAGAATCAGCGTCCCCAAGGCCGTTATGATCGAGGCGGTCATGGTGCGGTCCGGCCGCAGCAGGCCCGCCATTGGTCGCGATCGTTGGTTCATTTTTGCCGGCGAGTTGGCAGATATGTAACAGAAAACCACCGGAACACAACCGGCGCACACCCCGGGATATCCAACGGCGGGGCGCTAATCATTTTACGTGGCGGGCGGACAGAAATTGAAAAATGTTTGCTTCGACCCGTAGGTTAAAGCAGGAACGGAACGGGTTGAAACTGGGACCTGAGCTGAAATGACTGGAAGGGCACGGCGGATTGTCAACGCGAGCGCGGGCACCGGCCGGCCGGCAAGGCCCGGCCGATGGGCCGCGTTGCTGGCTGCCGCCGTGGGGGTGGTGTTGGTGCTGCCGCCCTTCGACGCTGGCCTGGTCCATCTCAGCTACGACGCTCTCTTCTGGCTGCGGGATGATCGGCCCGCGGATGATGCCCTGGTGATATACATGGACCCGGCGTCGCACGAACGCCTCGGGCAACCGCGAAATCAGCCGTGGGATCGGGAGCTGCACGGGCGTCTGGTCAAGCGACTGAGTGACCTGGGGGCCAAAGCCGTCGTGTTCGACGTGCTGTTTGCCGAGGCGGGAGATGCCGAGCGTGACCAGCGCTTGATCGCGGCGGCGCGGGAATTCGGTCGGGTCGCCGTGGCCGCGGTCGTCAATCCGGTTTATGTCGACGGCGGTTTGGTGGGGTGGTCGACGCAACAGGCGTTCCCGGGACTGGCCGCGGTGACGCTGGCTGGGGTCGCTGCCCAAGCCGATCCGGATCGAGCCATTCGGCGACATTTTTTCAATCCCAGCGCGACGAATCTACCGAGCCTGGGCGCGCGGGCCGCCCAACTCGCCGGGCTGAAGACACCGACCAGTTCGGCTGAGCGTTGGCTGAATTACTACGGGCCGCCGGGGTTTTTGCCTCACAAAAGTTACCACGAAGTGCTCGACTCGAATCCGGCGACGGAAGCGCAGCTGGTGAGCCTCGTCTCGAATCGCGTGGTGTTCGTTGGAGCCGCACAAGACTCCGTGGGTTTCACTGGCGGGCGCAACACCGACGATTTTCGAACCCCATACTGGTCCGGACAGGCGTCTCCGGGCGTCGAGATCAATGCCACCACCTTTCTCAATCTGGCCCGCCACGACTGGTTGCGGCGCCTGCCGGCGCCAGTCGAAATGGGCATGCTGGTCGCGGCGGGGCTGCTCGCAGGCCTCGGTTTTGCCGCGCTGCGACCCGGCGCCGCCGTCGCCATCGCCGTCGCGTCGGGGGCGTTCGTCTCAGCAGTCGCGATGGTCGTTTCGTGGCACAGTGGCGTCTGGTTTCCCTGGGCGATTCCCGTTATCGCGCAGTTTCCCCTGGCGGTGGGTGCGTCTGTGCTGGGGCACGTGCGGCAAATCTGGCGGGAGAAACGCGCGTTCGAACAAGCCTTGGCCCTCGCCAGCGAAGGCAAGGGAAGCACAACCGGATCGGCAGCGCGCCGGACCGATGCAGCGCCGTCGCCGTCACTGTCGCCGTCGGACGTGCCCGCGTTCCTGCGCGAGTCGATGCCCGCCATGGCTCAACCTCAAGATCGGCCGGCGATTCCGGACCATGAACTTCTCCGGTGCATCGGCCGTGGTGGTTACGGCGAGGTTTGGCTGGCGCGGGACATTTTGGGCACCCATCACGCCGTAAAATTGGTGCGCCTCGGGACCTTCTCCCACGCCGGACCGGTGCAGACCGAATTCGAGGGACTGCGTCGATTCACGCCGATTTCCCGATCGCATCCGGGGCTTGTCCACGTTCTGCACGTGGGGCGTGACCCGGCGGGCAGCTGCCTCTTTTACGTCATGGAGTTGGCGGATAACGACACGGGACAGTTCTTTGACCCCGCTGCTTATACCCCCCGCACGTTGGATCGGGAGCTGGCCCGGAGTGGTCGGCTGCCGTTGGACGACGTCCTGGCCATGGGGGTAAAACTCGCCGATGCGCTGGAGCACTTGCATGGGCACCATTTGGTGCATCGCGACATCAAGCCGGCCAACATTGTTTTCGTGCAGGGCCAGCCCAAGCTCGCCGATGTCGGCCTCGTCGCGGATGTCGCCTCCGGAGCGAACGGCCTGGCCTTTCTTGGAACTCCGGGCCGCATCGCCCCGGAGGGCGCGGGGCGGCCGTCGGCGGATGTGTTCAGCCTGGGAAAGGTCCTCTATGAAGCGGGCTTCGGCCTGCCGGTCGATCGATTCCCGGAACTGCCGGCGGACATGGTTGCCGCGGGCGCCGACGCTGGCCTGTTTGACCTGAACCGGATCCTGATGAAGGCGTGCGATCCGGATCCCCATCGACGGCACAATTCAGCGGCGGAATTGCGCGACGCCTTGCGGACCCTTTGGAAACGAAGGAATCCAGGTGAGATTCCGTCCGCAGGCAAACAACCCGCTGCCCGGCCTTAGCCCCATGACCTTGCCATCTCCCAGCCCGGATCTCATCCCGACCCGCCAGAGTCTCCTCGACCGGCTGAAATCACTCGACGACCAATCGAGCTGGGGTGATTTCTTCGAGACGTACTGGAAGCTGATTTATGGCGTCGCGCGCAAGGCCGGCCTGAATGACGCCGAGGCACAGGACGTGGTGCAGGAAACGATTATCTCCGTCGCGCGCAAGATTCCGGAGTTTACCTATGACCCGGCCGCTGGCTCCTTCAAGGGCTGGCTGATGCGGCTGACCCGCTGGCGGATCACCGACCATGTTCGAAAAAAATACTACGAGCAAAAAGGGGAATGGAAACCGCGCGCGCAGGCCACGGACATGACTTTTTTGGAGCAGCACCCCGATCCGACGGGTGTCGATCTGGAGGCGCTTTGGAACGAGGAATGGGAACGCCACGTGATGGAGACTGCACTCGCAAAGGTCCGGCAAAGCGCCGATCCGCTCCAGTTTCAAATGTTTCAGCTACACGTGGTCGGAGGTGTGCCGGCCACCGAGGTCGCGCGGCGCCTCGGGGTGAAGTTGCCCCAGATCTATTTTGCCAAATACAAGTTGACTGCCGTGGTGCGCCGCGAGGTCCGGCGGTTGGAAGAAAAAATGGTGTAGGCCGGTGGCAGCCCCGGCCGCTTCGCGCCAAGCAACCGTGCGCCGCCCAACTGAATCGTTCCGGCTAAGCTGCAGCTGGTTTTTTCTGGGCCATGACCCGAAGGATCGTTTCGTTCAACTCGGCTGGCCGGGGCGGTTTGCACAGGATGACGTCCACCTCGGCCGGATGATCGCCCTTGTCATTCATCATCGCTCCCCAGCCGCTCAACAGGACGATCGGAGTTGTCGGTGAAATCTCCTTGATGCCCTGCGCGACCTTGCGTCCATCGATGTGCGGCATGCCCAGATCGGTGACCACCAGGTCAAAGGGCTGGCCGGCTTGGCGCGCCGCCTGAAAGGCGTCGAGGCCCGACTGTCCGCCGTCTGCGGTGGTGACCTTGTGCCCTTCAAACTCAAGCACCTCGCGGAGCAGTTCGCGCAGCAACGGTTCGTCGTCGATGCACAGCAGCCGGAGCGCGCGGCAATGTGCGGGGATGGGCGGAG
This sequence comes from Limisphaerales bacterium, assembly GCA_044230345.1. Classification (GTDB taxonomy): domain Bacteria; phylum Verrucomicrobiota; class Verrucomicrobiia; order Limisphaerales; family JADJPG01; genus JBGARF01. The sequence goes on along the minus strand of JBGARF010000002.1, from coordinate 446,302 downwards.
GCGCGCCGGCATTTTCCGGTGGTGGGCGGAGCGGGAGCAGGATGCGCATGGTGGTGCCACGGCCCACTTCGCTGTCGACTTCAATCGTGCCCTGGTGGCGCTCGACCATGCCATAGACCATGGCCAGCCCGAGGCCCGAGCCGCCGCGCTCGCGCTTGGTCGAGTAGAACGGTTCGAGGCAGCGTTGACGGGTGATCTCGTCCATGCCGTTGCCGGTGTCCCGCACTTCCAGGATCAGCTTGCACGGGGATCCGGTCGTGAAGAACTCCGACGTTTCCCGAATCTCCCGCGTGGCGATGGTGATGGTGCCGCCCCTCGGCATCGCATCGATCGAATTCAGCACGAGATTCGTCAGGGTCTCCCGCAGCTCGCTCTCGTTGGCATACAGGGTCGGCAATTCGGGCGTCAGCTCCGTGTTGATCTGAATGACAACCCCGTTGCTCTGGGGCATGTCGTGCCAGCGCGGACGCGTCAGGTCGACGACCTGACCGACCAGACGGTTGACGTCCACGGAACTCAGGCGCTGATGTTCCTGGCGCCGCCGGTAGAACTCGCTCATGCGCCCGACGATCTGGGCGATGTCCTCGGCGGCCGTGCGGATGTGATCCAGGTGCTGGCGCGAAGACGAACTGAGGTTCGATTCCTTGCGCAGAATCATCTCGGAGAAGGCGAGGACGGGCGAAAGCGCGTTGTTGATGTCGTGGGCGATGCCACTGGCCATTTGTCCGAGGGCGCGGAGGCGCTCCTGTTGAACAATGGACTGCTGCGTCTGCCGCAGTTCGTCGTAGGCCTTCTGCAGGCCGTCCTTCAGACGGTTTTGGTCGAACAGGCTGCGATATTGTTCCTCCACCCGGATGACGCGGAGCTGGAGCGCCTCCTTCTCCGAGGTGACCGCCTCGACCTGCTTGCGAATCTGCTCCGCAATATGGCGCGCCTCCTCCAGCACCAGCACGATCATGCTGACCGCGATGAACAGCTGGAGCACGGCCGAGATGAGAAATCCGGCGCTGAACAGGCTTTCATAGCGCAGGGTTAGCGGATACGTGGCCAGGTAAACGCCCCACAGGAAAAAGCCGAAGAAGAGCAGGCCGACGCCAACGAAGTTTCGGCGTTTCCGCAGGCGATAGAAGCTGATCCCGGCGAACATGCTCGACAGCCCAATGAGGACGAAGAGCGGCATCTGGATTACCAACGGATCGTGGGTGACGAACGGGCTGACGTAGCTCCACGACATGAGGAAGGCCATGAACAGTGCGAAGAGCCGTTCCCTGACCTGGATTTCCAGGAATTCGAGGCTGCCCCAAAGCAGAAACACCGCCGAGATCCCCACGCACCATTGGCGCATGATCATGGGGAACGAGGACGGGTTGGGATTCGGTGCCGACAGCCCGAGGGTCAGCCACAGGGCATAGAACAGCCAGGCGGCGGTCCAGATGGTGAAGTATTTCCGTTTGGTGTAACGGTTCAGGTAATAGAACAGCATCACCAGCACCCAGATGCTCAGCAGCGATACCACCAATGCCGCGCGCAGATATTCGCGCGGAAAAATGACGTCAAACATGATCGATTTGCTCACGCCAAACCCCGGACCCACCAACCTCAAAGCCGGCCATCACGGGCACACTGCCCCGCCCGGCATTGCTTCCATCATCGGCGGGACCAGCCGGTGACTGAAGCCTTTGGGATGAGGCCCGCGCTCGGGAGCGCGGTTCACGGAGAGTTTTCACGAGGTCCGCACTCGTGCCAACTGGCCCATGAACCGGGAAATGCTCCACCTCACCGCCTCCGGGGAGAGAGGTGCGTAGGGAGGAATCTTCGTCGCAAACTTCGTCGTGAACTTAATCAGACGGGTTCGAATAAGTTGGGTCGCCGACGAAGTTTGCGAGGAAGATTTGAGGGCGGTTCAGGGGAAGCCGCCCGTTCCTTTTTGACCTGCTCACCAGAAATGAACCTGCGGACTGCTCCACCTCACCCGGTTCCCATCCCGCGCGGGCGAGTTCGGAACGTTCGGAACCTGCCCTCTCCCTCCCGCTTTGCGGGACGGAGAGGGTATGCGCCGGCCCGGTTCGATTAATAGTTTCCGGATTTCCGCGTCGCGGGCCTGCGGGTCGTCGTTCAGTTCATCGGATAGCTCCCAAATCGCAAATCGGAAATCTGAAATCGAAAATGGCCAGGTTCATGGGAACGAAACGGGGGCGAGTTTTCCGAGGTCAACCGGCCAGCACCCGGCGCAGCGCGGTGGCGCAGCGCTGATTCTCGGTTGCTGTCCCGACGGAGATTCGAAGCCAGTCCGCCAAGCCGTAACCGCCCATGGGCCGGGTGATCACCCCCAGTTTCTGGAGCGCCGCACAGACCTTGGCGCCGTCGCCGACGCGGATCAGAATGAAATTGGCGGAGGAGGGGACGTATTCGAGTTTGAGCTTGGCGCAGGTCTGCTCGTAGAAGCGGAGGCCGGCGCGATTGTTCTGACGGGTGCGCTCGATGTGTTCCGCGTCGCCGAGCGCGGCGAGGGCACCGGCCTGGATGAGCGCGTTGATGTTGAACGGCTGGCGGATCTTCTCCAAGGCGGCGATCAACTCGGGGTGCCCGATGCCGTAGCCAAGCCGCAGCCCGGCCAGTCCGTAAATTTTCGAGAAGGTCCGCATCAGCAACAGATTGGCCTGGCGCCTCTCGCGCAGGCGCGGAACGAAGTCGACGGGTGCGTCCAGGAATTCGATGTAGGCCTCGTCCATCGCGACCAGGACGTGCGGGGGAACGGCATCGACAAAGCGCTCCAGCTCCGCGGTTCGCACGACGGTGCCCGTGGGATTGTTCGGATTGGCGACGAACACCACCCGGGTCTGCGGCGTGATCGCCCGCAGCATGGCGTCGAGATCGTGCCCGTGGTTGCGAGCCGGCACCGTCACCAGTCGCGCCCCGAACAGCTGGGTCACGATCGGGTAGACGGCGAAGCAATACTGGGAGACGACCACTTCCGTTTCGGGGGCGAGCAGCGCGTGCCCGATGAACTCGATGACTTCATTGGAGCCATTGCCCAGGACAATCTGGCCCGGCTCAACCCCGAGCTTCGCGCCCAAGGCGCGTTTCAGATAAAAGGCGTTTCCGTCCGGATAGAGGTGGAGCGATTTCAGGGCGGTCTCCATGGCCGCCAGGGCGGCGGGAGACGGGCCGAGCGGATTCTCGTTGGAAGCCAGCTTGATGATGTCGGCGGCGGGCATGCCCAGCTCGCGCGCGACCTCTTCGATGGGCCGGCCGGGTTGATACACGGGCAGACGATCCAGGCTGGGATTGAACGCAAGTGAGCTCATGGAGCAGGGGGCGGAGTCGGAGCGAGCGGTCGCTGGATGGCTTTGAGAATCTGGTCGACGTCAACGTGCTGAGTGATCAGATCGCGAATGAGCGCGATTTTTTCCGTGTCGCCCGGCTGCGTCTTGACCGTCAGATCGTGCACCTTCGAGGCCACCTGATAGCTGTCGTCGCCCGCCAGCAGCACGGGAAAAGGCATCGTGCGAATCACTTTGAGGACATTTTCGGATGGCCGGAGCTGGCCGGTCAGGACAATGCCCGCGAGGGCCGGCTTCGCGTCGGCACTGGTCCCGGCCCCGGCCGCGAGAATGATGTCCTCCCGGTCGCCGGGTGTGATGAGGAGCACGCCGCGCTTGAAGAAGCGCATGGCGTTGTTCACGCCCATCGCGCCCACGACCACGTCGCGCACGAGATTGTTGATCTGGACTGGGGAATTGAGGAGCTCTGCGCCGAGCTCGGCCTGGATGGAGGCGACGGTGGCGTTGGTGAGGATCGGCATGTGCGGAACCACGCCGAGCAGCCGCAGGCCTTTTCGTTCGAGGCCCCGGGCGGCGAACTTCCGGATGAACTCGACCTTGTCCGGCAGGACCTTGTTGATGATGACGCCGATGATTTCCACGCCTTCCTTCTCAAAAAGGGCCTGGTTGAGCGCCACCTCGTCGATCGGTTTGCCGATGCCGCCGCGGGAGACGATGACGACCCGGGCCTTGAGGATGCGGGCGACCTGGGCGTTGGACAGGTCGAAGACCGACCCGACTCCGGCGTGCCCGGAGCCTTCGCAAAGCACGAAGTCCTTTTCCCACGCGACGCGGTCGAATGCCTTTTCGATCTTGCGCACGAGGGCCTCGCGGTTGGACGACTCGAGATATCGCCGCGTAAAATCCGGCTCGATGGCGATGGGGCTCATGTCGACGAGCGGACAGTTCAGGCGATAGACCCGATCCATCAGCACCGTGTCCTCATCGATCTTCTGCTCTTCAATCTCCACAAACCGCTGGCCGACGGGTTTGATGTAGCCGATGCGCGGATAGAATTTTTGGATCGCCGAGATGAGCCCGAGGGACGAGGTGGTCTTGCCGTCGTTTTGCCGGGTCGCGGCGATGAAAACGCGTGGTGTGGCGATGTTCATGGCCGGTCGAATTCTCCCGGGAGGTTCTGTCCGGAGGCTGGATAAAGCTCGTTGTAGGCGATCGATTGGAGGCCGACGATGGCCGCCACGCCGAGGATGTCATGGGCGCTGGAACCGCGGGAGACATCGGCCGCCGGCCGATCGAGGCCGAGCAGAATCTGCCCGTAGGCATTGGCCCGAGCGACGTGCTGAACGAGCTTGCTCGCGATGTTGCCGGAATTCAGGTCCGGGAAAATGAGGACATTGGCGCGGCCAGCCACCTTGTTTTCGGGCAGCTTGCGGCTGGCGATCTCGGGAATGATGGCGGCGTCAACTTGCAGTTCGCCTTCGAAATCGGCCTCAAAATTTTTCTGCTGCGCTTTTTGCCGGGCGAGCGCGGTGGCGGCTTGCACGCGCATGATCGTGGCGTGCGTCGCGCTGCCCTTGGTGGAGTAGGAAAGCATGGCCACGCGCGGGCGGACGCCGGTCAATTGCTTTGACAGCTGCGCGGTGGAAAGCGCGATGTCCGCCAGTTGATCCACGGTTGGCTCCGGGATGACCCCGCAGTCGGCCAGAAACATCACGCCGCCTTCGCCAAAGCGAGTGTCTTCGACCTCCATCACCATGCAACTGGACGCGGTGGTGGCCTGCGGCGCAACCTTGATGATCTGAAACAACGGCCGCAGCGTGCTGCCCGTAATCTCGCTCGCGCCGGAGATGAAGCCGTCGGCCTGATGCATCGCCACCATCATCGCCCCGTAATAGTTGGGGTTCAGCATGGCGGTGATGGCTTCCTTTTCCTTGATGCCCTTGAAGCGACGCAGGCTTTCAAAGCGATGGGCAAAGTTCTCAAGATCCTCGCTCTCGGCCGGGTTGATGACGCGAACGCCCTCCAGGGAGACATTCAGGTCGGCGGCCGCCTTTTTGATCCGGGTTCGATCCCCCAGGAGAATGGGAGCGCCGAGGCGCAGGGAATAAAACTGGCGCGCCGCCTGCAGCACCCGAGGCTCAAGCCCCTCCGGGAAAACCACCCGTTTCGGGTGTCGCTGGAGCTTCTCGATGACGTTGCCAATAAAACGCATGGAGCCTGTCTACCGAAGGGTTCGCCCTGCATCAAGCCAGTTCGGGCACCTCTGATCCCCGCGCCAGAATCTTTGACCGCAGATGAACGCCGATAAACGCAGAGAAAGACAGGGCGATCCACCCATTCAATTCCGGTCACCGGGGTTGCGTATCGCTTGGGGGGGGGCGGACCGAGGGCGACCATCCTTGAAGCTAGGGTCTGATGGGGCGCCTGCCCGGACGCGGGTCAACAACCGGGATTGCGACGGTCCGGAAGTTTTCGCGACTCGCGCCACGTGAACAATGCGGTCAGCACGAAGATCGACATCGCCCCCACGCCGAGCGTTGCGATGAGCTGGCCGGGGGACTCGTTGAAATGTCGCAGAGCCCACCAGTAGGCGGCGGCGAGCAGGACGAGCGGCCCGACCACCCCATAGCGGGACCGGGCGAGGAGATTGTTGAGGAGAACCGTCGTCAGCATCAGTGGCAGGAGGCTCCAGGCCATCGGTGACAGGTAGGGGGCGGCGTCGAGAAATTCGCCTCCTTGGACGATCCGAAACGGCAGCTTCGGAAACAGTGTGGCTCCCAGCGCGGCGCCGCCGCACACCAGCAGACTGACCCCGCACGCCTGGGCGAGGACGGTGCTCTTTTCGGACTGTGCCGCCTCGCGCACGATGCGCGGAAACATCACCGAGATCATGGGCGCCGCCAGGTAGAGAACAGTGCGCGCCACTCCGCCCGCCGCGGAATACAGATCGTAGAGGCGCGCCGACGCCCCAGTGAGCGCCTCGCGGGCTGCCTTGATGTCCTCCGTTTGAAAGACGGTGATCGCCCCCAACGCCAGGGTCAGTGGGGTGATGCGCCGGAGGAACGCACCGCCTTCAAAGGAGCCGGGCGAACGTTGCCAGATGGGCTGGCTTCGCCAGATGGCAACGGCCAGCGAGATCAGTTGGCCCAAGAGCACGCCGAGCATCGCGTTTAACGCCGTCGGTCCGAGGAGCCCGACCATCAAGGCGACACCCGCCAGGCGCCCCAGTCCGCCCAACAAGGTGACCCAGCCGAACCACAGGAAGTCCTGGCGTCCCTGGACCACGCCGCTGAACACGGGCAGCAGCAGAGCGCAGAGAACGGTCGCCATCAAAATCGTCAATGCCTGCGGTGTACCCAGGCGAAACGTCGCCAGAAGCTGACTCTGAAACAACGCGACCAGGATGGCTCCCGCGACCCACAATCCGGCCAGCAGCAGGCTGACCCGCCGCATCGCGGCTGACACGTTTTGCTCCTGCTCGGGCGTCACCGCTGAGGCGCTGAGGTGAACGAAGGCCACCTGCAGGCCCAAGGCCGGGATCGCCAGCTGTGGCAGCAGCGCCTGCAAAAAGAGCTGCAACAAACCGTATTCCTCCTTGCCGAGAACGCGCGCAAAGAAATGCACGGAGGCGTTGCACACCCCGCTTGCAGTTGTGGCAACCAACACCCAGCCCAATTGCCTGAAAAAACTCTGATTCTTCACGGCAACTCCCCGATGAACCGGGCCAGCAGCTCCGTGGCCCCCTCCAATTGCCGGATCTCCACCCACTCCTGCGCCGTGTGCGCCTGGGCAATGTCGCCCGGGCCAAAGACCACACTCGGGATCCCGGCGGCCGAAAGCACGCCGGCATCGGTGAAGAAATCCACGCCGGCCGCGCGTCGCTGGCCCGCGGCGTCCAGAAAGGCGCGCGCCAGTGGAATACCCGGCGAGGTCTCGAGCGGCGGCGCCGGTTCGTCCGCCTTGGTGTCCGTAAGTTGCACCTGTTCGCCGTGCGCCCGCAGAAATTGGACAATCTCACGTTTTACGCGGGCGTCCTGCTCGCCCGGAATCGTTCGTCGATCGATGCGGATCGAGCACTGGTCCGGCACGATGTTGGGCTGGCGACCGCCGTGGATCATGCCGACGTTGACGGTCGCCGGGCCGAGGAGGGCATGTCGAGTCCGTCGCAGCTGGGCGGCGTATTTGGTTTCCAACAAATGCACCACGCGCGCCATGCGATGAATGGCGTTGTCACCCAGCTCCGGACGCGCGCCGTGCGCGGCGCGGCCCCGCGTCGACAGCTCCAGCCACAGATCACCCTTGTGCGCGGTGATGACTTGCAGCCGGGTGGGCTCACCGACGATCGCGAGATCCGCACGAAGTTTGGATCGCCCGAGGTGACGCGAACCGGCCTGCATGGATTCCTCGTCGACCAGGGCGGCCAGGATGATCTCGGTTCGTCGCGGGCGATGCCTGGCAGCGGCGAGGCTTTGTAAGGCGGACAGCATGGAGGCCAGGCTGCCCTTGGTATCGCACGCGCCGCGTCCGTAGATTCGGCCGGCGCGGCGGGCCGGTTTGAACTGGGCGGTCGAGTTCACCCCCACGGTGTCCATGTGGGGAGCCAGCAGCAGCCGCTGACGCACACGACCGGATGGGGCATACCGCAGCAGAACGTTGCGCCGGCCGGGCAGAACCGTCTGAAACGAAATGTCCAATCCGCACTTTCGTCCGCTCTCAGCAAGGAACGCGGCGACGCGTTCCTCGCCGGCGTGCGGATCGCCGGCCGGGATGAACGCCGGGTTGACGCTGGGCAGGGCGATGAGTTCCTCCAGCAATCGCACAACGGAGTGTCGGGCCTTCATGACGAGGCCTCGCGGCTTCGGAACCACTGCACGAATTTGGGAATGCCCTCGTCGATCTTGATCGTCGGGTTGTAGCCGAGGCGTTTCCGGGCCTTGTCGATGTTGGCGTAGGTGATGGGGACGTCGCCGGGCTGATCGGGCTGCCGATTCAGGATGGCCTTCTGCCCGAGCGCCCGCTCGAGCAGTTCGATCAATCGGCTCAGCGTCACGGTCTGGGATTCGCCCAGATTGAAGATCTCGAAACCAAACTCGCGCTGGGTACACGCGAGCACGCCGCTGACCGTGTCGGAAATATAGGTGTAATCGCGGGCGGCCGAGCCGTCGCCGAAGACCGGGATCGGTTTGCCGGCCGAAATCAATCTGGCGAACTTGTGAATGGCGAGGTCCGGACGCTGGCGCGGGCCATAGACGGTGAAGAAGCGCAGCATGGCGATATCGAGGCCGTAGACGTGATGATACACGTGCCCCAGCGCCTCGCAGGCCAGCTTGCTGGCGGCATAGGGCGAGATGGCGGAAAAGATGGGATCACTTTCGGAGAAGGGGACCCGTGCGTTGACGCCGTAGACGGAGGAGGACGACGCGATGGTGACCTTCTTCACCCCGTTCAAGCGGGCGGCCTCCAGCAGGTTCACCGTGCCCTCGACGTTCACGCGTTGGTAGAGGGCAGGCTCTTCCAGGCTGGGGCGGACTCCGGCGCGCGCGGCGAGATGGATGATTTGATCGAAGCGCGCGCTGCCCAGCGCTGCATCCACCGCCGAACGATCCGTCAGATCCCCGTGGATGAAGGTGAAGGGGCGTCCAGGCTGGCCGACAGTCTTCAGCGTCGCCCGCTTGATGGCCGGATCGTAAAAATCATTGAGATCGTCGAACACCCACACCGCGTGTCCCTGCGCAAGCAACTGTTCGCAGACATGCGAACCGATGAACCCCGCGCCGCCGGTGACCAAAAAATTCATGGCCGGACGCTAGCAAGGGACGGCGTGGGGAGAAAGAGGGAACTATGCGGATGAAGAGGCAACGGCGTTTCGGCTTGGCAGGGGCACGACGCGCCCCTTTCCTTGCGGGATGAAATCCCTGACTGAACACCTGTGGTTTGAAACCCCCGGTCGCCGGGCCTACCTGAACATCACCGAGACCGTGGCCGGCCTGGTCGGGCGGTCCGGCGTGCAGGAGGGACTTTGTCTGGTCAACGCCATGCACATCACGGCAAGCGTCTACATCAATGACGATGAAGATGGATTGCTGCACGACTATGATGTCTGGCTCGAGAAGCTGGCGCCGCACGGGCCAACCGAGCAGTACCGCCACAACCGAACGGGCGAAGACAACGCCGACGCTCATCTCAAACGGCAAATCATGGGGCGCGAGGTCGTGGTGGCGATCACGAAGGGGTCGCTGGACCTGGGTCCCTGGGAGCAGATTTTCTACGGCGAATTCGACGGCAGCCGGCGCAAACGCGTGCTGGTGAAAATTATTGGCGAATGATTCGGGCTCAACCGCTCGGGGATGATCGCCTGTTGACATACATTCCTTCACAGGAATATTCTTTTCCAGGAATATGAAGTTGATTGAGATTTACAAGTGCCTGGCGGAGGAGACCCGGCTGCGGCTGCTTCATCTTCTGGCGCAGGGGCCGCTCTGCGTTTGTCATTTTCAGACGGTTCTCCAGGCGCCGCAGGTGGCGATTTCCAAGCATCTGGCCTATCTGCGGGAGCGCGGGCTGGTGGTGGCGCAGCGGCACGAGCGATGGATGATCTACCGGCTGCCGGCGCCGGTTCCGGTGGAGCTGGATTGGCAGCTGCGGTGCCTGTGTGAGTGCGCGCAGGACGACCCCGAGTTCCGCGCGGATTTGAAACGGCTGAAGCAAGTCCGGGGCGAATGCGAATGGCTCGAACAGGTCGTTCCCCGGAGCGGGGCGGTGCGGGCCAAGGCGAAGAAGGGAGCTCGAAGATGAAGACCATGCAGATTTTCGATCCGCCAATGTGCTGCTCGACGGGAGTATGCGGTCCACAGGTGGACCCGGCGTTGGCGGCGTTTGCCGGCTTTTTGCAGCAGGCCCGCCAGCGGGGTTGGGCCGTGGAGCGCTACAATCTCGCGCAGGAGCCGATCCCATTCCTCGAGAACCCGGCGGTCAAGGCCGCGCTGGACGGGAAAGGGGTCGAGGCTTTGCCGATGGTCCTGGTCGACGGCAACGTCGTCTGCCAAGGGTGCTATCCCGATGACGCGCAGCGCGCAGCGTGGCTCGGTCTGTCGTAACTCATCATGAAACCTTCTGCTGCCTCCGACCGGACATCGTGGGCTGATCTGCTGGGGTCGGCCACCCGGTTTTTGTTCTTCACCGGGAAGGGCGGGGTGGGGAAGACCTCGCTCGCCTGCGCTTCGGCAGTGGCGCTGGCGGATCGGGGCAAGCGCGTTTTGTTGGTGAGCACGGACCCGGCTTCGAACCTGGACGAGGTTTTGGGCCGGAAGTTGAGCGCAAGCCCGGCGGAGATTCCGGGCGCCTCGGGCTTGGAGGCGTTGAACATCGATCCGGGCGCGGCCGCGGCCGCGTATCGTGAACGCATCATTGGCCCGTTGCGGGGCCGGCTTCCCGAGACGGCGCTGCGCAGCATGGAGGAGCAGCTGTCCGGAGCATGCACGCTGGAGATCGCTGCGTTCGATGAATTCTCCAAGCTGTTGGGTGACCCTGCGTCGACCGCCCGGTTCGACCACATTATTTTCGACACCGCGCCCACCGGACACACGCTGCGGTTGCTGTCACTGCCGCGCGCCTGGTCCGGATTTTTCGCGGCGAACACGACCGGGACCTCGTGCCTTGGTCCGCTGGCGGGCCTGCAGAAACAGCGTGCCCTCTATGAGGCAAGCGTGGCGGCCCTGGCTGATGGCCGGCGCACGACTCTGGTCCTGGTGAGCCGCCCGCAAGCCGCGTCGTTGCGGGAAGCGGAGCGGACGGCGGACGAGTTGTCCGCGCTGGGACTGGCCAACCAGATCCTGATTCTGAATGGACGATTCCGTGCGCGAGCGGCGGATGATCCAACGGCATGCGCGCTGGAGCTACGCGGCGATGAAGCCATGCGCGGCGCGGCTGCCTTCCTCGAGCGGGCCAGGGTGATCGAGGTCCCGCTGCGCTCCCGCAACATGGTCGGACTCGACGCGCTGCGTGAGTTGCTGACAGACGGAGACACGGCCGGCGGAGACGGCCGCGACGCCACGCCGCAGGCTCCGGGTGAAGGCCTGGATAGTCCCGGGGTGGAGTCTCTCTCCAGCCTGGTTGACCGTCTTGCGTCCGGGGGCCATGGCGTGGTGATGACCATGGGCAAAGGAGGCGTGGGCAAGACGACGCTGGCCGCCGCGGTCGCGACGGAGCTCGCCCGGCGCGGATATCCGGTTCGCCTGAGCACCACCGATCCGGCGGCCCATGTTGCGGCCGCGGTTGGTCGGGTGGATCGCCTAACCGTGTCGCGAATCGATCCGGTCGCGGAGACCCGGAGCTATGTCGAGCACGTCATGAACACGGCTGGGCGGAAGCTCGATGCGGAGTCGAGGGCGTTGTTGGAGGAGGATTTGCGTTCGCCTTGCACGGAGGAAATCGCGGTGTTCCGGGCGTTTGCGAGCATGGTGGCGAAAGGGGTTGATGGTTTCGTCGTGCTCGACACGGCGCCGACCGGGCACACCCTGTTGCTGCTGGATGCCACGGAAGCGTATCATCGCGAGGTCGCCCGGCGGGCCAGCGGTCTGCCGGAGGAAGTTCGGGATTTGTTGCCTCGCCTGCGCGATCCCGAGTTTACCCGGGTCATCGTCGTGACCCTGCCGGAGGCGACTCCGGTCCACGAGGCGGCGGCGCTGCAGACCGACTTGCGCCGGGCGGGCATCGAGCCATTTGCGTGGGTCATCAATCAGAGCTTTCGCCAGAGTGGTTCTGCCGACCCGGTTTTGCAGGAGCGCGCGCGACAGGAATGGCCGTTCATCCGCGAGGTGATTGATCAGCTATCCCGCCGCCGGGCCATCGTGCCGTGGGTGCCGGAGGAGCCGGTGGGTGCGGAACGATTGCAGCAACTCTTTTCGGTTAAACCTCAGCTCGTGAAAGCATGACTACCTACGTTTACGAAACCATCCCGTCGAAAGCGGGCGAAAAGCCGCGCTATTTCGAGATCAAGCAAAGTATCAAGGACCCGACCCTGACCAAACATCCGGAGACAGGGGAACCCATTCGCCGTGTGGTGTTGGGTGGCTTCGGGGTGCTGAAGAAGGATGGGCCGAAGGGAAAATCGGGTTCCGGATCCGGTGCCGGGTCCTGCGGCTGCGGCACAGCGGGTTGCTGCTGAGGCTGGCGCGTGGGTTTGGAAAAATTTTTGACCTCCTCAACAATCTCCTGATGACCTTGTGAAGAATCCGACCGTCCTCATCCTCTGCACCGGCAACTCGTGCCGGTCCCATCTCGCCGAAGGCCTGCTCCGCGCCGCCGCGGGAGACATTCTCGACGTGCAAAGCGCCGGTTCAAAGCCCGCGGGGTACGTGCATCCGCTCGCGATTAAGGTGATGTCCGAAATTGGCATCGACCTTTCCGCGCATCGCTCGAAGTCCATGAACGAGTTTCTGCAACAGCCCGTGGAGACCGTCATCACCGTTTGCGGCAACGCCGACCAGGCGTGCCCGGTTTATCCCGGCCAGCTGAACCGGCATCATTGGCCGTTTCTCGACCCGGCGCATGCGGTCGGAACGGAGGAGGAACAGCTCGCCGTATTTCGACAGGTGCGCGACGAGATTCGGCGCGTGTTCGGCGCCTATGCGGACGGGCGTCGGGACGCGTTGAAGGCCGGGCCGCAACAGCGTTGAATTCCTTTTCCAGGCCGCGATAATCACGGCCATGTCTTCACGGGCAGGCATTGACGAAAACCGGCTTACTCCGCCGGGCGGGGGATTTCCCACGACCCACTGGAGCGCTGTTCTGGCGGCGAGAGATCGGGCCGGCCGGCCGGCGCAACTTGCGCTCGAGAGTCTGTGCCGGGCTTACTGGGCGCCTTTGTACGCCTACATTCGGCGCGACGGTTACACGACGGCGGAGGCCGAAGATTTGACCCAGGAATTCTTCGCGCGACTTCTGGCCAAGGACTTCCTCCAGCACCTGGCGTTGATGAGGGCATAAGCCCAAATTGGACGCAGGTCCCGCGCAACCTTTTGGTAGGAATTCCCCTGTAGTTGGTGAACAGCCTGACACGCCTCCCGTTGGGGGAAGGCGGGATATCGCGCTGAACCATCACCAGCAAAAAACATGAAATGTCCAAAACACCTCTGCTGCTGCGCCATCCTTGGCGGGGCAATCTTGATGCAGACCGCGGCCTCGATCGCCCAAAACCTCGTCTATGACGTGAACCTGCAGTCCGCGCAGTTCACGCTTTACACCGATCCCTACAATGGAAACGAGATCAAGTTGGGTGGATTTTCCGGCCTTTATCCTGTGCCGGGGAAGCCCGATTCGTTCTACACCGTCACGGACCGCGGTCCAGCTCCTGATTTCGTCGATGCCTTTGGGCATGCGTTCAAGACGTTTGCCGTGCCCGGATTTGGACCGCACATCGTTACGCTGCGCCTGATGCCCAACGGCACGGCGAAGGTTGACGAGGTCAAGCCGCTCAAGTTGCCGAGCGGCGGCGGTCGGATCAGCGGCTTGCCGACCTCGATTCCGCCAACGGATGTGCCCTACGACTTTGATCTCAACTTGTTGCCGTTCGACGAGGATTCGCTCGATGCGGAGGGCGTCACGATTGATCCCTGGGGCAACTTCTGGGTGTGCGAGGAGTACAAGCCAAGCGTGGCGATGATTACACCCAACGGGAAGGTTCAGTTGCGTTTGGTCCCGGCGGGGACGCGGACAGGGCTGGAGCAGGTTCCAACCTATGACGTGCTGCCGGGCGTGCTGGCCAAGCGCCGGAACAACCGCGGCTTGGAAGGCGTTGCGGCCTCGGCCGATGGCGTCCTCTACGCCATCATGCAACGGCCATTGAGCAACCCGAACCGGGCGGCGGGTGATGCCAACGGCAATGTGCGACTGCTGGCGATCAACCTGCACACGCTGTTTGACCACGCTCCAGCCCCGCTGGTGCGGCAGTTTCTCTATCGTATCCCGACCGTGCCCAATAACGTCACGTTGAGTGACCTTTTCTCCACCGGGCCGGGCAAGCTCCTGGTTCCAGAGCGGGCGACGGACAAGCTCTTCGAGATAGACCTCGCCGGGGCGACTGACCTGACTCCGTTCGAGAATGCGGCCGGCCGGTTGATCTCGGATCCGAGCAAGACCCTGGAGCAACTCAACACCGCGGGCCTCGCCGCGCTCGGGATCGTTCCGGTGACCAAATCTGTGGTGATCAACTCAATGACGGCCATCGATCCGCTGTTGGAAAAGGTGGAGGGTGTGTGCGTGGTCGGGAGCTCGATCGTCCTCACTTACGACAACGACTTCAACGTGGCGGAAACCGCCAGCATTCCGGCCAATCCGAATCCGAACGGCCCGTTCGTTCAGTTGGAACTGCTCGGCGCCAATTACCCGAAAGTTTTCGTGGTGCCAGGGAACTAACGGACGTTGTGCCGATGCCGGCCACTCCCGGCGGCCGCGGGATCGCCTGGAGTGGTTCAGCGCGAACCCGGCGGGAAAGGGTCGGGCTCCTGATCGAAACGGGCAACGCCACGCAGCACTTGCTTCACTGTTTCGAGGTCGGAGGGCTCGATCGGAACGGAGTTCAGGACCGTCTCTTCCTCCCAGGTTGCGTCGCTCCCGTGGCGATCCGGCTGCCTGAGTTCGGGCAGACGGAGGAGAGCCTTTTGAAAAGCCGTGATTAGTTTCGGGCTCAGCCCGGACCGGGCCGCAATGAGGCGTTGGGTGATCGAAAACGGCGCCAGGAGACTGAGGCCCCGGTGCCGATCAAGTTGAAACCGTCGCAGCGTGGTGACGCCGGCGTCCGCCCGACCCAGGATGACGGACGAGAGGATTTCACGGCTGATGCGCCGGGAGGCGAAATCCTCATCGAGGTAGCGCGCCTGAACGTCGTCCTTGTGCAACCCTTCCTCCGCGAGGCGGGCTTTCGCCACCATCGTCAACGGAGCTTTCGGACTGGTAAAGAAGACCGACTTTCCGCGCAGGGAGATGAAATTGGTAATCTTGGCATTCGCGACCAAGGCGCCCGTGAGGCTGCCTCTGATCCTGGCGAGAGCGGTCAGGCCGGTGTTATCCCGCTGCGCTTCGACAAACGAGGTGGCGTTGAGAATCGCAAAATCCACTTGAGCATGGGTCAGGAGTTCGGCTTCGGTCGAATACGCCTTTGAGAGTATAAGGCCAATTTGAATCGGCTGGCCAAGGTCCTCGCCCAGGATCGTTTCCAAATCGCCGAGGACGGTGGCGTGGCGCTGCGCGAAGTTGATGGCGTCACCCCGGATGACCGCTCCAATCAGAATTGGCTGTGCGTCCGCCGCGTCCGACGGGTCGCGATTGGCCAGAATGGCCAGATCCTCCGGCGTGATGGTCAGGTTGGTGGTGTTCGGGTCATGCCAGCGTTCGGTCAAGGCGCGGACTTTTCCGTCGAACATTCGGGCGGTCAGCTCGGAGCGTTTCCGGCTTTGGTGATTCACAATTGCCAACAGGACGATTGCGGCGGAAAGGCCCACCAGCAGGGCGGCGATCAGCGCGGTCCCGGCGCGGTTGCGCTGCATCCACTGGCCGGCGCGGACAGCGGTGCCGACGGGTCTGGCCCGGATGGGCTTGTGCTCGATCCAATTCTCCAGATCTTCGGCCAGCGCCTCGGGGGAGGCGAAGCGCCGCAGGGGATCTTTCTCCAGGCACTTGAGGCAGATGGTTTCAAGATCGCGCTCAATGAGGCGATTGATGGACCGAGGGGGCTTGGGTGGGGATTCGCGAACCTGTTGCAATGTTTCGAAGGCGGTGTGCCCGCGAAACGGGGGCTTTCCTGTGAGCATCTCGTAGAGCACCGCGCCAAGCCCATACACGTCCGAAGCGCCAGTCGTCTCCGCGCTGGCGGCTTGTTCGGGCGACATGTAGCTGGGCGTTCCCGCAATGTCGCCGCTGCCCGTCAGGCTCTGGCGCGTGTCGGTTTCGGTCGTGTCACGAAGAATTTTCGCCAGGCCAAAGTCGCTCACGTGCGGTTCGCCGGCGGCATCGACTAGGATGTTGGCAGGTTTGAGGTCACGGTGCAGGACGCCGCGTTGGTGGGCGTGGTGCAACGCGCGGGCGGTCTTGGCCATCAGCCGTGCGATGGTCACCTGCCGGCTGCGCCCGTTGGATTTCGAGCCATCGTCCGCCTTGATCGTGAACTCGCCCCGGCCCAGAAGCACCCGGAGGCTGTCGCCCTCCACCAAGTCCATGCTGAAATACGGCTGACCGTCGAACTCGCCAATCTCATGAATGCCGACAATGTTCGGATGATGCAGCCGGGCCGTGGCTTCGGCTTCGATCGTGAAGCGACGGAGCGTCACCGGCGAGGCGACCTGGGAGTCGCGAATAAACTTGAGGGCGACGGTGCGGTTCAGGCTGACCTGCCGCGCTTCGTAAACGATGCCCATGCCGCCGCTGCCAAGTTGGCGACCGAGAATGTAATCGCCGAAGTGACGATCGAGACGCGCTCGGGACCCCGGAACAAGATCGGCGTCGTTCATCGGCTCGTCCGCCATCTCGAGCAGGCAAGCGGGGCACTGATTGGCCGGCGAGCCGGGAGGGACCGACGCGCCGCATCGTGCGCAACAGGGACGCGAGTCATCCGGTGATCCCAACAGACTCCGCAAGGCGCACGTGGCGCAAAGGCCCTGGGGCAATTCCGGGGCGAGCGCCGCGCCGCAGTGCGCGCAATGGGCGGCGCCGGGTCCACCTGTATCTTTCCCGTTCATTCAACCGCTGATCACGGAAAGCAGATGGCGGATTTCCCCGTCCACCTCCGCCGGGGACGCCACGGTCCGGGCAATTTCCTCGCGCAGGATTTCCCGGTGCCGGCGACGGAGGCGGTGCATCGCGCTCTTGACGGCGGCTTCGGTCAGCCCGAATCGCGCGCTCAGTTGGGCGTAGCTCTCGGCGCCATGTTCGGAGGGCTGGCGATCCTTGAGTTCATCGAACAACGCGGCCTGACCGTGGGAGACATATTCTTCCCGCAGTCGATCCGCGGCGCGGGTGATCAGAGCGTGAGCCCAAGCCTGCTCGTGCCGTAGCTCGGCGGTCCATCGTTCCGGGGGCTCAAAGCGTTCGCGTTCGTCCCCTTCAAATTGGTCGAGGGAAAGCTGGGTTTGGCGGCCTCCCCGTTTGAGCGCGCCTGCGTGATCGCGTTGGTCGGAGAGGAAATGCTTGAGGAATGTCAGGAGAAACGATCGGAATTTTCCCCGCTGATGTTGCAGCTGGCCCAGCCACTCCTTCCATACGAGGCGGTGGAAAAACTCCTGCGTGAGATCCCGGGCATCCTCGCTCGCGAGGCCTTCCCGCCGGATAAAGGCATACAGTGGCGGCCAGTAGGCGCGGCAAAGTCGTTCCATGGCGGCTTCCGCTTCGCCCGAGGACCGGTCCCGCGCCGTCAGCACCATGGTCCAGTGCGTGGTCGTGAAACGGGCGTTACTGTCGTCGACGGAAAGGGGTGGATTTCTCATGGCTGTGTTTAGCGATAGGGTAGCTCCCAAACGATGTCCCGCTCCGGCAGAATTGGCCCGCCGCGCAACGGGCTGGTCGGGTCAGTTTCCACCACTTTGTAGCCGGGGTGCCACGAGACGTGGCCGTCCGCGAAGGCCAGGTTTCCCCCTTGCGCATGTCGCGGACTGAACCGATCGGCAAACGATGCTGGCTGACCAAGATTTTCGACGTCCTGCGCCGGATCCACGACGTCCTCACCTTCCAGCAGGTTGTCGAGAAAGAGGACGGTGCGGATCGGTTGATAGTTCTCAATGGCGGTGAACCGGATCGTCGGCCCTTCGCCGGCGCGGATGAGATGCGAATTCATCGCCACCGAAAAGAGCGCAAACTGGTAGGTGAGCCGCTGGGCCTGGGGAGGAAATCGGGCTGACGGACAGTGGATGAAGTTGTCCTTTTCGTAAAACTGCGCTCGCCGCCCGGGCGTGGCATAGGCATGTGCCGGCGGCAATCCGATGGTCTTGGGAAGGGCATTGTACCAGACATCGTCAGTGTCCCGCCCTCCGCCAGACAGGGGACGTCCCGCCACCTGGCTCCAGTTGTTGAGCACGACTTCGCCGAACGGCTCGTAGCCTTCACGTGGAATCCGGCCATCGTCTTGTTCATCGACGTACATCTTGAAGGCAAAGGCCAGCTGTTTCTGGCGGTTGGAACACGCGACACTGCGTGCCTTGGTGGTGGCTCGGCCCAGCGCGGGGAGGAGTAGCGCCGCGAGAATCGCGAGCACGACGATGACCACGAGAAGTTCGATCAACGTAAAGCCGCTCGCGCGACGAGAGACGCAGCGTTGGTTCATGGCAGCTCCTCCACGCGATAAAATCGTCGGGTGGCGCCGCCGGCCGCCGCGTCCAAAAAAGTCAGGGTCGGACCCTCGGCGATCATTGCCGGCAGGGGTGTCCAGACGGGGTCGTCCAGCCGGTTTTTGAAATGCAAGCGATAGCTTTTTGCTGGTGTCGCCCGACAGCGGACCTGCACTCCGCCGGGCGTGAGCGTGACGCCCAACGCCTCGGGCGGGGGATTGGACGTATAGCCCGGCGAGCCGATGTCGCCTCCATGGGCGGCCACGAACGCCCCGCTTTCCCCGGGGATACTGTCCCGATAGTAAAGGGCGAGGCAGCCCTCGGTCGCATCGCAGAAATGCTCGAACTCGTGGCTCACACCGGGTGTCGCGGCCAGTTCCAACGCCGTGGCGATCGTGTCGAGCGGGTCGTCCGCTCCCGGCCCCCAAAAGCTGATGGGATCGCTGCCGCTGGACGAAAGGCCCCAACCCGCCCAGGTGATGATCTGGAGATTGGGCGGCAGATTTTCCTCACCCCACCAGTGCCTGAACTCGTTGGGCGTCATGAATTCGACAAACACAGCTGACTCGCCCGGTCGAAGCACAATCGCGTTGGTCACCTCTGACGCCGCCTGCAGAGATGGTACGTCCCGGAAGCGATAGCCCTGCAGGTTCACGGCGTTCGTGTCGCAGTTCGTCAGTTCAAACCAGTCGTTGTGTCCAAGCTGGGATTGAGCCGGCTCGGTCATGGCCTCGGTAATGCGGAGGCACGGTCGCCGCATGACCGTCAGGCGGGCTGATTCGCGGCTCGAGCCAAGCGGGTTTCGAACGATCACGGAATAATCAAAGATGCCAAGGCGTGCGTCCGAGGGAACAGCGACGCGCAGGACCGGATTTGTTTCGCCTATCAGGTCGACGCGGTTGGACTGCCATTGATAGGCCAGGCAGGGATAACCCCGCGCGTCGATCGAGAATCGGGCTGTCTGCCCGGGGAACACCGCGGCGTCGACGGGGACACGAACGACGAGAGGGGGGCTTGGATTGGTGCTGACGAGGAGGATGGCCGGCGCGCTCGCGAGGGTCGTCAGCCCGTTGCTCACGCGCACTTGATACACGCCGCCGTCAGACGGTCGCACGTCGCGCAGGGTTAAAGACGGGTTTTGTTCGTCCGGGAGGGGCTGCCCGTTGTGGAGCCACTGGCATTTTGGCTTGGGCATGCCGGCCACCAGCACGGAAAATGTCGCATCGCCGCAGACATCAATGATCTGTCCGAAGGGCGATTGAACAATCGACAACGGGACTGGCCCCGTGGTGATTCCCGGTGAGCCAATGTCATTCGACGTGCTGACGGCCCGAAACGCTAAGCCCACGCCAGCCACGCTCGACACGCCGAACGCCCCGGTGGTGGGATCGTAGGTGAACGAGCTCCCGCGCTTCGAGGCGCCGAACGAAACCATGTCGACGACCTGGCCGGAGCGATCCAATAACCAAAGTTCATCGCCAACATCTCCGTTAAGTCCCGGTCGATCGTAGAAGCGGACTCGCAGGGTGGACGGAACGTTGTCGGCTCCCCACCACGCGATGAATTTTTCCGTGCTGTCGACGAAAACGGCCGGCGGATTTGAGCGGCAGAAGATGATCGACTCGTGGGCGCGGATGACGAGGTTGGAGAACGCCGCGGTCAGCACCACGGACCGGACATTGTCGTGAAAACCATAGCCGTCCAGATTGATGTCCTCCGCCCCGAAATTGGTCAGCTCCCAGAAATCCGGCCCCTTGAACGCGGGCATTCCGTTGGTCGAGCTTTCCGACATGATCTCGGTGATGGCCAGTTGGGCCGGGAGGCGTTCGGCCCACGGGACCAAGAGCGACACAACCGCTCCAATGACAAGCAAAGTTCTCATTTTAGAGTGAATTTCACCGTCCGACGGGGCTGCCAGTGGTTCCTTCCGACAATTCCCAGATTCGTTACACGAATTGATGGCCGACCGGGCCTGTGCGGACTCAAAGGGCCCTCAAGGCCGCCTGCAAATGTTTCAACTCCAACTCCACCTGATCCAAGTCGGGGACGGTGTCGCCGATGACGGCCCGAATGAGCTGCCGGAATCGTTCCCGAAACCGGCAGACCAAAACCCGGGCGGCGCCGGGGGTCCGGTCCAGGCGCTCGCCCAGCTTCGAGAAATCACCGTCGTCGTTCCCCACGAGATACGGCTGCAAGGCGTCGAAAATTTCCGGCATCCCTGCCCGGGCATAGTCTGTCCGTAACCGGCAGGTTGCCTCCGCCAGGACCATCAATGCCCAGCGTCGGTCGAACAGTTTTTCCGGGGTGAGGGTCGACGCCGGTTCGTGTCGGTAGAAGCCCTCCTCTGTTTCCTCGTCGATGGAAACGAATTCGACTCCGCCGCCACGGCGTACGGCTTGCGCCTTCTCGGCCTCGTGACGGACGAAGTTCTTTAGGGTGCCCAGCAAAAACGAGCGGAATCGGCCGCGCTCGCGGTTGGCTTTTCGCAGCAGCTTGCCGTGGATGAGGTAAGCGAAAAACGCCTGAGTCAAATCCCGGGCGCGTTCCCGGTCGTGGCCTTGCCGGCGCAGGAACGCGTAGATGGGCGGCCAATACAGTCGACACAATTCCTCCAACGCGCGGGTGGGTCCGGTTGCCTCCGATTTTCCGGCTGCGACGACCCGGCTCCAAAGGGTGTTTTGGAAGCACGTCCGCCGGGCTGAGGCAGGCGCAGTCTCTGACGCTGGATCCCGCATGGCAGATGAGATTAGCGAGGCCTGGCGCTCGGCCAGGAAGGATTTGGACGGACTCCCCAGAATGATGGCGTCTTTCGGTTCACGGGCTTAAATACGTGGCCCTTCTGACTTGCGCCGACCGTAACGACGCCTTGACCTCAACACCAGCGTCAATTGTTGCAACCTTTCGGCCCCATTTCCCCTGTAGCTGGTGAACAACCTGACTCGGCGGAACTCCCAGTCATGAAAGAACACTGTAAAATGTTATCCACCCCACGGCAGGAAACTGCCGTCCACTCGCTCCATTCCATGAAAAGAAACTCCCTGCGGCTTGGCGCTCTCGCGGCGACGGCGCTCTCCCTCGGCCTCGATCCGGTTGCGCACGCGCAGTTCGCCGGCTTCGGCAATCTCGGACTCGTTGGCGTCGGCCGCGTTTCGGGCGACGCCTTTGACGCGCTCGGCCCCAACTTGGATTCGCTCGGCGGCTTCGGCTCGGCCATCGCCATCGATCAGACCTCACTCCAGCGGACCGGCGATGCTCTCAGCGGATTCACCTATCAAGGCACGTTCCACTCAGTCCCGGATCGCGGCTTCGGTGGAGGTGCCACGGACTATCATCCGCGTCTGCACACCTTCAGCTTTGCCATCACGCCTTACTACGGCACCGATCCCACGAACCAGTCGCAGATCACGCTGCGCAACATCGCCACCACGCTGTTGACCTATGGCGGGACCAACTTCACGGGCTTTGAAGCCGAGGACACCAATTCCCTCATCTGGCCCCAGGCGCCTGTTGATGGTCTGGGGCAGGGGCGACGCAGCCTCGATCCCGAGGGGTTGGTGCGCGCGCCGGACGGCGGATGGTTCATCTCGGATGAATATGGCCCCGCCATTCTTCACTTCGATGCGGGTGGCGCGTTGTTGGGCCGATTGACGGTGCCGGAGGCGTTCATTCCGAAGCGCGGCAGCTATCCAGGCGCGAACGTTTTCGGGCGCCCGGCGCTCACCTCTGGCCGGGTCCGCAACAGGGGCTTTGAGGGATTGGCGCTCACGCCCGACGGCCGGCGCCTGGTCGCCGCACTGCAGAGCCCGCTCCAGCAGGACGGCAACGCCAGCGCCGTCGGGCAAAACACCCGTCTCCTTTTTTTCGATGTCGAGGCTGGTTCTCCCACCCAAGGCCGGCTGGTCGCCGAATACGTGTATCCGCTCACGCTCAACGGCAATGCCACGACCAATCGGCAGACGCTCATCTCCGACTTCCTTGCGCTGAACAACGAGACCTTCCTCGCGCTCGAACGCGACAGCCTCGGCCTGGGCGACACCACCATCGCTGCGCCAAACTACAAGGCGGTCGTTCTCGTCAGCACCCGCGGCGCCACGAACATCGCCAATAGCGGCTACGACCTCGAACGCGGCGCCCCCGGCGCGCTCCTGTTGCCAACAAACAACCTTCCCGCCGCGGTCCGGCCCGTGGTTCGCCAGGATTTGATTCAACTCATCGACTCAAACTCCCTGGCCCGGTTCAACCTGAACCTCAATACCAACAAGGACGAAAACACTCTCACCGAGAAATGGGAGGGGCTGAGCCTGCTCCCGCTCGGCGACCTTTCCGCGCCGGATGATTTTCTGTTGTTCGTGGCGAACGACAACGATTTCAGCGCCACGAACGTCTACCAGAACGGCGTCGTCGTCGGGACCAATGCCTTCAGCGTTGACAGCATGCTCCTCGCCTACCGCGTCTCCCTGCCGGGCGTCGGTGCGCCCGCGCCTGAGAATTCGGCGCCGGGGGTTACGCTCAACGGCCCGTCCAACGCTACGCTCTCCGCGCCCGCCACGTTCACGCTTACCGCCGCGGGCTACGATCAAGACGGCATCATCACCCACGTCGAGTTTTTCGAGGAAGGAGTAAAGATCGGTGAAGACTCCACCTTTCCCTTCCAGGTCACCTTGACCGGCGTGAGCGTCGGGAATCATTCGTATACGGCCGTGGTCTCGGACAACGCGGGAGCCACGGCGACGTCCGCAGCACGCGTCGTCATTGTGACCACGAACAACCTCCTGCCGAACGTAACGCTGGCCGGCCCCACCAACGCATCGCTTTCGGCGCCAGCGGCGGTCGCACTGGTGGCCGCGGCCAGCGACCCCGACGGAACGGTGGCCAAGGTCGAGTTCTATGAAGGTGCCACGAAGCTTGGGCAGGACGCGACTGCGCCTTACACGCTCACGGTGACCAATGTCTTCGCCGGCGTCCACAGCTACACGGCGGTGGCCATCGACAATCAGGGAGCCACGTCAACGTCCGTCGCGTTTGACATCAATATTACGACGGAGAACTGGGCGCCCGGGGTGACGCTGCTGACGCCGGCCAACAATCTGGTGACGAATCAGCCGGTGAACCTGGTGTTTACTTCCAGCGCCGGTGATCCGGACGGTTTTATCGCGAAGGTCGAATACTATCGCGGCACAACCAAGCTGGGGCAGGCGACGGTCCCGCCCTATGCGTTTACGTCGTCGAACTTCCCCGCCGGCATTCATCTTGTCCATGCCCTCGCTTATGACAATCAGGGTGCCACAACCGCGTCTTCCGACACGACCATCACCGTTCGCGACACGATTGCGCCCGTCGTTCGCTGCTCAACCAACCGGGTCGTCCGGTGCACGGACGCTGCCGGAACGCCGGTGACCTTCGCGGTCAGTGCCACTGACAACAACGATGCCAGTGTGACGGTCGCCTGCCTGCCGCCGTCCGGCAGCCTGTTTCCGCCGGGAACCAACCTGGTGACCTGCACGGCCACCGACGCAGCAGGCAACGCCAGTTCCTGCAGCTTCAATGTCATCGTTCTGCCTTCCGCCGTGTCGATCGAGCACGCGGTCATCGTGCGGTGGAACTGCGGCGAGGTGTTGCAGGCTGCAGACGAGGTGAATGGGCCGTGGGTCGATCTTGAGGGCGCGACCAGCCCCTACATTGTCCCGGCCAGCGCGATCAAGAGGTTCTATCGCGTGCGCAATTGAGCTGCCGACGACGCGTCCATCCCGCGGGCATCAGTGCCCGCGGGATGAGGCTTGGCCACGCACTCGATCCTTGGGTATAGGACTCCGGAAGATCGCCATGGCCACGGCCGAGGGTTGAGCAATCGGCCGGAGTGCGAGTTCGTTTGCCGGGCGATTGTGTTTGAGCGTATGGGTGAAGCGAGTCAATGCCTGGACTGCGGCGCGGTGCTGCCGCCAGCGTATCCGCGCGGCTTGTGCGGACCTTGCGCCTTGCGTGGGGCGCTGGCCTCGGAGCGAAGCGCGACGACGGTCGTCTCCTCGTGTCGACGGTGTCGGGCCGAGACGCCGACCGACGAACTTCAGGACGAACTGTGTCCCGCTTGCGTGCTGGCGGTCATGCGCGAGTTGAATCGGAATCCGGACCTTGCCGGGAACGACGCTCTTGCTGCCGAGGCGCTGGATCGGGCTGCCGAGGCGCGTGTTTTTGGCGACTACGAGTTGCTCCACGAGATTGCCCGAGGAGGGATGGGCGTGGTGTTTAAAGCCCGTCAGCGGAGCCTGGATCGGATCGTCGCTCTCAAAATGATTTCGGCGGGCGAGTTCGCGACCAAGGAACAGGCGCTGCGTTTTCGGGTGGAGGCCGAGGTGGCGGCGCGTCTGCAGCACCCGAACATCGTCCGCATTTACGAGACGGGCGAACACGTTGGGCGCCCCTATTTTTCGATGGACTATGTGGCCGGCGGAAATCTCGCCGCGTTGGTGCGCGAAAAGCCATTGCCAGCGAAGCGCGCGGCCGCCTACGTGAAGACCATCGCCGAGGCCATTCACTATGCGCATGAACAAGGCATCCTGCATCGGGATCTGAAGCCGTCGAACGTGTTGATCGATGATGCCGATCAGCCGCGGGTCACCGATTTCGGCCTGGCGAAGCGGATGACCAAGGAATCGTTTTTGACCGTGACGGGCGACGTGATGGGGTCGCCCAGCTTCATGCCACCTGAACAGGCCGGGGGCAAAGGCGTGAAGGCCGGGCGCTCCAGCGATGTTTACGGGTTGGGCGCGATCCTGTTTTACCTCGTCTCCGCCCGTCCGCCGTTTGTGGCGGGCAATGTCGCGGAGACGCTGCATCACGTTTTGAATTCCGATCCGGTGTCGCCGCGAATGTACAATCCAGGAGTGCCGGCGGAACTCGCGGCGGTATGCCTGAAATGTTTGGCGAAAGGGCCCGAAAAGCGTTACCAGACGGCTCAAGAAGTGGCGGATGAATTGAGGCGATTCCTGAACGACGAGCCAATCCTGGCGTTGTCGCCGTTCGGCGTGGATTTCAGCCAACTTCATTGGGCCAAATCGGCCTATGCCCGGGAGTATTTGGATGATGCCGACGAGATCATTCCAGTTCGTCGCTATCTGTTCAGCGTGCTGGCCTCGTTTCTCCAGAGCTTTCGTTCGCCCGGCCCCGTCCGAGTTTGCGATTTCGGATGTGGCGATGGCGCGTTGGATCAGGAGATCTCCCGTCTCGACGGAACCATTGACCTCACGCTGGTCGACGGTTCCTCTGAGATGCTGGAAGCTGCCCGGCAACGATTGGGCGGCGCGTCGCAGGTCCGTTTCGTGCAGGCGACTTTTGATGCCGTCATTCGTGGTGATGTTCGGCTGGGTCCTTTTGAGTTCATAGTTTCCAGCTTCGCCATTCATCATCTCAATCCGACGGAGCGGACGGCGTTTCTGTTCCGCGCCGTCCGGATGCTCGTTCCGGGAGGATGGTTCCTCAATCTTGACGTCGGGCTGTCCGACGACGCGGCTTTAACCGAATGGCATTTCGCTCGATGGAGGGAGCAAGTCGCCGCCCAGCAAGCCCGCGTCGCGAAATCCAAGCTGCCGCCCGATCTGGTGGAACGAGTGCGGCGTGACCCTGATAACCAGTTTTCCACCATCACCAGCCAGCTCAACTCGATGCGGAGTGCCGGGTTTGTCGAAGTGGAATGCCTGCACCGTGACGGGATTTTCGTCTTGTACTGCGGCCGAAATCCCTTGAGCAACCCGTCGGTTCCTTTGGAATGAAGAAGGGCCGACCAGCGCGGCGTGAAACAGAGACGGATGCGTCTGCCTCCCACCGCCGACGGATCGTTCACGAATTTACCTGTCGGGCGGAAGCGTTCGCCACGGCTCCGGCGCTGACGAGTGTCGAAAGTTTGAGTTTGCTGGTGAGGCTGTCCAAGGCCTGCGCCCAAGACACCATGCTCGATGTGGCCTGCGGCGCAGGAGCCATCGTTTGTGCCTTTGCTGAGAACGTCCGCAGCGCGTCCGGGATCGATCTCACGCCGGCGATGATTCAGCGGGCGAAACTGATGCAGAAACAAAAGGGACTGACCAACGTATCCTGGCAGGTGGGCGACGTCATGTCGCTCCCGTATCCGGACGAGACCTTTTCCATTGTGACTTGCCGCTACGCGTTGCATCACATGGAACAGCCGTCCACTGTCTTGGGCGAAATGGCGCGTGTTCTGGTCCCTGGGGGCCGCATGGTTCTGGCCGACGTCTACGCGCCAGAGAACCCGACGCAGGCAGCGATCTTCAATCGGATGGAACGTCTGCGTGATCCATCGCACGTCCGTGCCATGTCGATCATGGAACTGGAGGAGTTGCTCGGAAAATGCGGGCTCCTCCACTCGGAGTCGGCGACATACCGTCTGGAGTTCAGCGAGGAAGTTCTCGTTCGCGAATCCGTTGCCGACGCTGAAGCTATTCGGCTCTTTCGCCAACTGCTGGCGCAGCAGGCCGTCTCCGATTCGAAAGCGATTGACGTTCGTCGATCCGAGTCCGGGGAATGGCTTAGCTATCCCATCGTCGTCTTGGTGGCCGAAAAGCCACTGCTTCAGCGAGCGCCATGATGCGGGTAGCGGCTCCGACCATGCGCGCGGCACTGTTTGAGGGGTGCGGACGCTGTCGGTTACGGAGCCAGCCAACGGGTGGCATTCTCCACCACGCGCAGCGTTTCCTTCTGCTTGAACACTGGATACGTCTCATGTCCGGGCCGAAAGTAGAAAACGCGCCCCTGTCCGACCTTCCAAACACAGCCGCTGCGAAAGTGCTCGCCCTTGTCCCAGCGCTCTTCGAAAACCACCGCGTCGGGCGTGGGGACGTGGAAGGGTTCGTCGTACATCTCGGTTTGCGGAATGTCCCATTTGACTGGCAGGCCCTGGGCGATGGGGTGATCGGGGAGCAGCGTTGTGACGTGGCTCGGCGCGCCGTCTCCGCGATAGGCGGGAAAGATGCAACCTGGCAGGGTGAGTTTCCAGACGCCGTCGGCTTGCTGCAGGGACGGGGTCAGTGGCGCATTCCGGGCGGGCACTTTGCCGAGCGGGTTCTGGTTGAAATATTCGAACTTGGCCGTTGCCCGTTCGCCCGCGGGGATCTTCGCCAGGGCATCGTCCTTGGCCCGCTCCTGCATCAGGCGCACGAACGGGCGCGACCAATGGGCCGAGTGCAGGACAACGAGGCCGAGTTTACCCGCTCGGACGCGGCGGACGATACGTTCGACATTTTCGTCGGTGACAAACGGGTGTTTGATGTGGCCCCACCAGATGAGGACGTCGGTGGCGGCGAGGGTCGTGTCGTCGAGTCCCTGGTTAGGCGAGGTCAACGAGACGTTGCGGACGATCAGTCCGGATTGGGTGCTGAGGTGAGCTGCGATCGTTTCGCCCAGGAATTTGTCGCCGTAGGCCTGTTTCTGTTGCGGTTGCTGCTCGTCCCACACGAGGACGCGGACTGATGCCGGGGCAGGGGCGGCCGGCGTCGCCATCGCCGTTAGGAAATAGGTCCAGATGAGGACGGGGAGCAGCGCCAGCGAACCAGAGCGAAGGTTGGATTGCATGGGACGAGCCTGCCCGGAACACGGGTGCGCCGCAACCTTCGACCTTTGCCGGGGCGCGATTGGAAGCGGCGATCAATGGTAACGCATACATCCTGCGTGCCGGTTCCGGTGGCATCCCAACCGCATTCGCCACAAGGCCTCGACGCCGGAGGCGTCGCTACCGGCCTGCAGGATGCGGGCGCGACAAGCCACGATCACGCTGCAGCGCGGGCTGTCGCCCTCCTGGCCGAATGGTTCCTTCGTCGTCGCCGACGGATGGGCTACCTGTATCCGTTCAGTCTCGATCCGTTCAGTCTCGACGATGGCGCGGTCCGCCTTGGTTGGGGCGGCGTCCGCCGGTCCGCGGCGGAAAGGGTTTTCGTCCGCCGGGAGGTCCTCCGGAACCGTGCGGTGTTCTCTTTGGGTCGCGGGGCGCGCGGGCCGGGTCACGTGGGGACGTGGAACCCGGCCGTGCCTGTTTGAAGGTGCGTGGTGGTCGTTCGAAGTCGCGCGGATCGCGGTGGGGCCGGGATTCGCTTGAATGGCGCGCATCGCGCTCGGCTCCGCGGGTGAAATCGCGGCCGAACGGGCGGTCGGGCCGGGCGCCCGCCGTGGGTCGCGTCTCCGAATTCGGTCGCTGCGGGCGGCCGACCGGACGTTGACGTTGCTCAGGACGGCGGTGGGAAGGTCGATCCGAATGCCGATCGGAAGGACGGTGTGCCGATCGATCTCGCGTGGTTGCCGCGGGCGAAGGCGGCGCCACGGCGATGGGGCTGGCGGGCGCGCCCGTTTCCACGACGCCGGCGCGTTCCGTCCGCAAGCGGAGTTGCCCGCAGGCCGCATCGATGTCGTGACCTTTTTCGCGGCGCAGAGTAGCCGTGATGTGGTGTCTTTCGAGGCGGGAGAGGAAGACCTCCTGGGCGGCCTCGGAGGGACGTTTCCACGGCAGGCCTTCGACGGCGTTGTAGGGAATCAGGTTGACCTTGGCGTTGAGGCGTCGGGCCAGGGTGGCCAGGGGCTTGGTCTCGGACGGATCGTCATTGATGCCGTCGATCAGGATGTATTCGAACGTAATCATCCGATCCTTGCGCCGCTGGTAGTCCTCGCAGGCGGCGGTCAATTGCGCGAGCGGATACTTGCGGTTGATCGGCATGATCTTGTCGCGGGTCTCGTCCGTGGCCCCGTGCAGGGAGATGGCGAGGCGGAACTGGAGCGGTTCCTCGGCCAGCTGGCGGATTTGGGGAACGAGCCCGCTGGTGGAGATGGTGATCTTGCGCGCTCCGATGCCGCCGCCCCACGGGGCGTTGAGAATGCGGAGGGCCTGCATAAGGTTCGCGTAGTTCGCCAATGGTTCGCCCATGCCCATGATGACGAGGTTGTTGATCAGTCGGGCGGGGCCCGCCGCGGATTTTTCCGGGGCAGACGTGCGTTCGGTCTCCAGACTCGCGGGGCGGTCGGCTGGGGGAGGGGAGATTTTCGCGGTCCGCGCTTCGTGCCAGCGTTCGACGGCGAGCACTTGCTCAACGATTTCGCTGGCGGAAAGATTTCGTTTCCAGCCGTCGAGCCCGCTGGCGCAGAAGCGGCAGCCGTAGGCACAGCCCACCTGGGTGGAGATGCACAGGGTGTGCCGATCGGAAGCTTCGCCGTAGAGGGCAGGGTTGGCCGGAATGAGCACGCTCTCAATCAGGGCGCCGTCATGCAGTCGCCAGAGAAACTTGCGCGTGGTGTCGTCGGCTCCCTGAACCTGGACCAGTTCGTGCGTGCGCAGGGTGAACGACGTGGCGAGTTCCTCGCGCAGACCTTTGGGGAGGTTGGACATGATGTCCCACGTGCTGGCTTTGCGGGAGTAGAGCCAGTGGAGCAATTGATCGACACGATAAGCAGGTTGCTGCCAGGCAGCGAAGCGGGTCACCAGCTCGTCGCGGAGCAGGGATCGAACGTCGGGCTGGACAGATTTTTCAGCAGTCACAGGCGGACCATACCGATAAGAATAGGATTTGCCAAAGGGGTAACTGTTTGGCAACTAAGGGAACACGTCATGAAGAAATCTGTTGCAATTCTGGGAGTGGCTGCACTAGCCGCGCTGGTGTTTGGGGCGGGCTGCCTGGATTCCGGGAGTGGCGGCAACTACAAGGGGCCGCTGGTTCGTTATCATTTTACTGGGCGCACAGCTCTGGCCAAGGGGAGTTCGGCTTCGGTTTTGAAGCGGGTCGATGCCCTGCCGGAGACCGCGGCCCTGCGGGCGCACCTGGGGCGCAGGCTGGGGGCAGCCGCGGTGGAGATTTGGCGTGAAGATCTGCCGGGTGGCGTCGAGGCGCAGCCGGAGTTGCTGCGGCCGCTGATTGAGGACCTGACTGCCACGGAGACCTTGGTGGACGTTCAAGGCGCGCTCGGTCGGACCGAAACGCTGATCGCGGTTGAACTGGCCGACGACCGCGCGCAGTTGTGGGACACAAATCTGGTTCAGCTGGTGCGCACCTGGAAACTGGGGACGCCAGCTCCGATCTCCGCCGAAGGCGTCAAGGGTTGGGCGGTCCGGCGTTCGCCCGCTCCAAGCCTGCAGGTGTTTCGAGCCGGGAAATGGACCCTGATCGGGATTGGTCCAGAACGGATCTCAGCGCTGACCGCCGCCCTCCAATCCGCCGCCCGGACCGGCCGCCCCATGCCGTCCTTTGCCGGAATTCTCGATCTGCAGGCGGACCTGCCCAAGCTGGGAAAATGGTTTCCGGTCCTTGCCCAGTTTCCTCTCGCCCCGGTACATCTCACCATGGTTGGTCGGGACCAAAATGTCCGGACCGAAATGAAAGTGATGTATTCGGGCAAGATTCCCTGGAAGTTCGAGCCCTGGCAGATTCCCACCAATCTGGTCAGCGAACCATTGACCAGCTTCACGATCGCCCAGGGCGTCCGCCCGTTTCTCGAAAGATTCGAAGGCTTGAAAGGCCTCGGGATACCGATGCCGAATCAGTACTGCGTCTGGGGCGCATTCCATCAATACGGGCATACCTTCTTCTCCGTCCCGCAACCGGACGCCTCCAACACGTTGGTCCGCATTTATCCGCGATTTGGCGAGGTCATGAAGCATTACTTCGACACGCCCATCGGCCAGTTCCTTTACTCCACCAATCGCGGCGAGATTGCCTGGGGCGGCGGACTGCCGGGAATCTCCCCAACCCTGGGAAGAACGAAGGCGGGCAATCAGGAGTTTATCCATGCCCGGATGTTTCCCCTCATGCCGAACCGAACCCTGCCTCCGGCGGAGCTCTTCGCGCAGTTCCAAGGGCGCAACAACTTGTTCTATTATGACTGGGAGCTGACCTCGAACCGGATCGACATCGCCCGCCAGCTCTATTCGCTTGGCAACATCTTCAACCGCCGCCCGCCGCCGTCCAACGATACCGCCTCGCAAAAATGGCTGCGGGCCGTGGGCCCCCTGTTGGGAAATACGGTGACCGAAATCACGCAGGCGTCGCCTCAGGATCTGCTCTTGGTGCGTAAATCGCAGATTGGCCTGACCGGCTTCGAGATGGCGTCGTTCGCCTCCTGGCTGGAAAGTCCCGGTTTCCCGCGCCGCATCGAGCGTCAGCCCGCCATTCGACTCGACCAGATCAAACGCGCCAAGGTAACCCCGCCGCCGGCACCCAAACCTTAGGCCATGCCGCTCAAACTTGGAGTCAACATCGATCACGTCGCCACGCTGCGCGAGGCGCGTTATCGCGGGCGGACGGGCGGCGAACCGGATCCCGTCGAAGCTGCGCTCCTCTGCGAAAAGGTGGGTGCCCACGGCATCACGGCGCATCTGCGCGAAGACCGCCGGCACATTCAGGACGACGACATCCGCCGTCTGCGCGCCGCGATCCGCACCCGGCTGAACTTCGAGATGGCGAACGCGCCCGAGATCGTGGAGTTCGCGCTCCAGATCCGTCCGGACATCGTCTGTCTTGTCCCGGAGCGACGGCAGGAGGTCACCACGGAAGGTGGTCTCGACGTGGTTGGCCAGCGCGGGCCTTTGCTCGAGACCTGCCGGCGGATGAAGGCTGCCGGCATCGAGGTGAGCCTTTTCATCGCGCCGGACCTCGCGCAGGTGGAGGCGTCCGCTGCCGTCGGGGCGAGCTACATCGAATTGCACACGGGCGCGTTCGCCGAACACTACGACTCCAAGGCGGCGCGGCAGCGCGAAATTGAACGGCTGATCGCCGCCGCAGAACGCGCGCACCAGATCGGCCTTCAAGTAAACGCCGGGCATGGTTTGACCTGCCGCAACGTACAGCTGCTTCATCTGGTTCCGCATCTGGTCGAATTGAACATCGGACACTCCATCGTCAGCCGGGCGGTGTTCATCGGACTCGAGGCGGCCGTCCGGGAGATGCTGCAGGCCATGGCCGGATACCCGGGCTGAACCGAAACGCCTGCCACCAGATGATTCTCGGAACTGGCATCGATATCATCGAAGTGGCGCGAATTCGGGATTCGTACGCGCGGTTCGGAGAACGGTTCATCACCCGCATTCTGCGTCCGGACGAAATTGCCTACTGCCTCAAGCACCGCGACCCGGGGCCGTTTCTCGCCGTTCGATTCGCGGCCAAGGAGGCCATCTCCAAAGCGTTCGGAACCGGCATCGGCGCGCAGTTGGGCTGGCAGGACATGGAAATCGCACGAAAAGAATCGGGCGAGCCTTATGTGATCCTTCACGACGCCGGCGCCCGCCTTCTGCTGCGCGGCGGTGCCACGTTCACCTCAGCCTCAGTCATACACAAAACTACGCGACGGCGGTGGCGATCTTGGAAGGAGCCGCGGCCGACGGAAAGCCCAACGCTGGTTGGGCTGGAGCGCGGGCTTCCAAGCCCGCAGCGGCCCGACTCGAAGTTGCGGTCTGAGGATTAAAACCCGCGTCGTCGGACCGATGGGCCGAGGATCCGCGGCGGTGTCGGCGACGGCGGTTCGCAGTAGGCGGACGATCACCCACCACTACGAGGCGGTTTTCCGTCGCATCGAACGTGTTGGTGGCATGCCCAATCTCCCGACGTTCACCGCGCACACGCTCCCAGGGACTCCCGCTCATTCCGACGTTCGCCACATCCACAAAGTCCGTTGAAAAGGCTCTGGGGTCACAATTAGACAAAAAGTCTCCGCACCGTGGGCACTGGGCCGTGTGTGTGAATTGTTAAATTGTGAGATCTGACCTCTTGGGAAGTTTGAAGGAGGCCATCTCCAAAGCGTTCGGAACCGGCATCGGCGCGCAGTTGGGCTGGCAGGACATGGAAATCGCACGAAAAGAATCGGGCGAGCCTTATGTGATCCTTCACGACGCCGGCGCCCGCCTTCTGGCTGCGCGCGGCGGGTGCCACGTTCACCTCAGCCTCAGTCATACACAAAACTACGCGACGGCGGTGGCGATCTTGGAAGGAGCCGCGGCCGACGGAAAGCCCAACGCTGGTTAGGGCTGGAGCGCGGGCTTCCAAGCCCGCAGCGGCCCGACTCGAAGTTGCGGTCTGAGGATTAAAACCCGCGTCGTCGGACCGATGGGCCGAGGATCCCGCGGCGGTGTCGGCGACGGCGGTTCGCAGTAGGCGGACGATCACCCACCACTACGAGGCGGTTTTCCGTCGCATCGAACGTGTTGGTGGCATGCCCAATCTCCCGACGTTCACCGCGCACACGCTCCCCGGGGACTCCCGCTCATTCCGACGTTCGCCACATCCACAAAGTCCGTTGAAAGTCTCTGGGGTCACAATTAAACAAAAAGTCTCCGCACTG
This sequence comes from Limisphaerales bacterium, assembly GCA_044230345.1. Lineage (GTDB taxonomy): Bacteria > Verrucomicrobiota > Verrucomicrobiia > Limisphaerales > JADJPG01 > JBGARF01. The sequence continues at coordinate 412,389 of JBGARF010000002.1, read as the reverse complement.
GGCCGTGACGTACTGTGTGAATTGTTAAATTGTGAGATCTGACCCTTGGGAAGTTTTCAACTGGAGCGCGGGCTTCCAAGCCCGCAGCGGCCCGACTCGAAGTTGCGGTCTGAGAATTCAAACCCGCGTCGTCGGACCGACGTGCCGAGGATCCTGCGGCAGTGTCGGCAACAGTGGTTCGAAGCACGCGGACGATCACCCACAACTACGAGGCGGTTTTCCGTCGCATCGAACGTGGTGGGGGCATGCCCAATTTCCCGGCTTTCACCGCGCACACGCTCCCAGGGACTCGCGCTCATTCCGACGTTCGCCACATCAACAAAGTCCGTTGAAAGGCTCTGGGGTCACAATTAAACAAAAAGTCTCCGCACTGGGCCGTGACGTACTGTGTGAATTGTTAAATTGTGAGATCTGACCCTTGGGAAGTTTGATACACAAAACTACGCGACGGCGGTGCAATTAAACAAAAAGTCTCCGCACTGTGCCGTGACGTACTGTGTGAATTGTTAAATTGTGAGATCTGACCCTTGGGAAGTTTTTCCGAGACCTGCCGGCGGATGAAGGCTGCCGGCATCGAGGTGAGCCTTTTTATCGCGCCGGACCTCGCGCAAGTGGAGGCGTCCGCCGCCGTCGGCGCGGGCTACATCGAATTGCACACGGGCGCGTTCGCCGAACACTACGATTCGAAGGCGGCGCGGCAGCGCGAAATTGAACGGCTGATCGCCGCCGCGGAACGCGCGCACCAGATCGGCCTTCAGGTCAACGCCGGACATGGTTTGACCTGCCGCAATGTGCAGTTGCTTCATCTGGTCCCGCACCTGGTCGAATTGAACATCGGACACTCCATCGTCAGCCGGGCGGTCTTCATCGGGCTCGAGGCGGCCGTCCGGGAGATGCTGCAGGCCATGGCCGGATATCCGGGCTGAACTCCAACGCCTAAGGAGGCCATCTCCAAAGCGTTCGGAACCGGCATCGGCGCGCAGTTGGGCTGGCAGGACATGGAAATCGCACGAAAAGAATCGGGCGAGCCTTATGTGATCCTTCACGACGCCGGCGCCCGCCTTCTGGCTGCGCGCGGTGGGCGCCACATTCACCTCAGCCTCAGTCATACACAAAACTACGCGACGGCGGTGGCGATCTTGGAAGGAGCCGCGGCCGACGGAATGCCCCACGCTGGTTAGGGCTGGAGCGCGGGCTTCCAGGCCCGCAGCGGCCCGACTCGAAGTTGCGGTCTGAGAATTCAAACCCGCGTCGTCGGACCGACGTGCCGAGGATCCTGCGGCAGTGTCGGCAACAGTGGTTCGAAGCAGGCGGACGATCACCCACAAGTACGAGGCGGTTTTCCGTCGCATCGAACGTGGTGGGGGCACACCCAATTTCCCGACGTTCACCGCGCACACGCTCCCCGGGGACTCCCGCTCATTCCGACGTTCGCCACATCCACAAAGTCCGTTGAAAGGCTCTGGGGTCACAATTAGACAAAAAGTCTCCGCACTGTGCCGTGACGTACTGTGTGAATTGTTAAATTGTGAGATCTGACCCTTGGGAAGTTACCAATGGTCTCGTCGGGCGGGCGGCAAGACCGTTACCGTGGCGTTGAGCGCCGAGCAGTTTCAATGGATGAAGCTCGCCGTCGCCAATCAGCGTAAAGTCTGGGAGATCCTCCTACGTATGCAGCAACTGACCGCCGAATACATGCTCCAAAACCTGCCCAATCCTCCTCGTCGCAAGCGACTTTCCAAAAAGCGCTTCGGCCTTAACTAACCGCCATTCAGATCTGACCCTATGGAAATATTTGATTCGGTTCAACTGAGTAGTCGCCACAGAAAAAACTCCTCCTTCACGGAGCAAGCCGCACGAAAATGATCCGCCGATCCACATTCACATCGTAGTCATAGACCAAGTGCTTCTTGTCCCTCGTAATGTAAATCGGAACTCCGATCTTGGGGTTCGGCAACAGAATTAGGACGCAAGGGGCACGTCTCGACCACCCCGTTTGAAATTCAACTTGTCCTTCACTTGATGCCACAATCAACTCAGTGGTCGGCGGTTTTTCTACTGGAAATCCGGTGACCTTTATGTGTGTACCTGAGATTGCCAGAGTTGTGGTGCGGTTTGTGTCCCAGTTCCACGTCCCGATCCACCGCCCGTCGAAGTCTTTCGGTGCCGCTGAAGTCGCGAGCTCAGGCGCTCGCGAGCATGAGATCAGGAGACTGAACAGCAATAATAAGGACTTCCAGCCGAGGAGTTTCATAGACATGCGTTCCTCTGCCGTCAGAATGAAAACTTCAGACATTCGGTCCAATTCCACCTCAACAAGAAGCTCTCAAATGGAATTCTTAAGTCGATGTTAGTGAAAGGAATGATCCCAGAGGGAACGTCTGGCAACCATGACGATGAACTGCCTTTGTCTCGGGTCGCACTCCCAAGCCTCAACTCATCGGTCACCGTGATATCAAAACACACCTCCGATGGACAACAGCTTACAGAGGTAATTAAGAAGCTCGCCTTCCTGCTTTCAGTCGACTTTAGCTCGAACCCTAGAACGTAATTGAGTATATCCCGAGCTGGCTGATACCACGGCTCGTCGTCTGCACTGTAGGACCAATTTAGGGATCGATTGAGTAATTGGTCAGTCGTGCCCCCGGCGCAAGCCGCCTTAACTCGACGCCTGATTTCATCTCTCATTCGGGAGTAAACTGGGAGTTTAGCAAGCTCTTTGGTCCAAGCGTCATCAGGACCAAAAGTACGACCACCGCCTTCGCCTGACGCCCAATCGGAGAGCGCCTCATTGAACTGCTCGTTAGCCTGAGCCAATAGAGATGGCGGAGGAGGAGAAGGGTTTGGCAGTCCCCAGGGATACGCCCAGTTCCCATTTCGGTCGAAGTGTAGTCCGAAGGACTCGCGGCCATCAGTATCTACGAGGTTGGGAGGGGTGTTGCGCACCAAAGCATACAGGTTCTTTCCACCATTTTCCCCGATGGGGTCTCTTGAGAGCCAATCTGCGACCCGCTGGTTGTCGTACCTATGCTCGCAGTGAAGCGGACCAGTCGGCTGGTCGGAGAACGCGGTGGAGAACCAAAACGTTCTAGCCTTGGCCAGGGGGGCGGAGTCGTCGAATCCGTGACCGGGGCACGCTGTCTCCGTGGTGATCTGGGTCCCCGCGTTGTAGACATAGGTGGCCCCTCGTGCGCCTATGACTACGACATCGGCGTGGTCCGTCGCGTTGTAGTCGTAAAGGTATTTGGCCTCATCGGCCAGGGATGCGGGCCGATGCTGGCAGGCGGTGGCGTGCGATGCGCCGATGGTCGGGGCGTCACGCATCGAGATGCCGACCTTTGGCGAATTCGAACGGATTGAATTGTCGCTTCCCATCGTCCGTGGAAACGCCGGGCACCGGCGCTGGTCTGACTTGCTGCCCTCGATCTGCCTCACGATCGTGATCATGGCAAGCTCTTACGAGTTCTGAACTCGTGCCAGGGTGCAACGGGCGCATGAAGCGCAGGCCTTTACCGATTGCGGCATTGGCGACGGAATAGCGGCCAAGAGTCACAAAAAGCAATTTTTTCGCCCTGCATTCACCGCTTGGCCTGTGCAGGCCTTGCGGGTAAGGTCCGGCCCGAAATTCAACATGAAGTATCGGGTCTTGGGCAAAACGGGCTGGAAAGTGTCGATCCTCGGCTTTGGTGCCGCGCCGTTGGGTGGCACGCACGGCGCCATTCGCGAGAAGGACGGAGTGAAGGCGGTGCATACGGCCATCGACCTGGGCGTTAATTTCATCGATGTCGCTCCGTACTATGGTCTGACCATTGCCGAGTCCGTTCTGGGCAAGGCGCTGCGCTCGGTCTCGCGTGAAAAGTATCTGCTGGCAACCAAGGTGGGGCGCTATGGAGCGAAGGAATCCGATTTCGATTTTTCCGCCGAACGCATCGCGGCCAGCGTGGATGAGAGCCTCCGGCGACTGGGCGTGTCGCACATTGATCTGATCCAGCTGCAGGATGTCCAGTACGCGCGGCTGGATCAGATTGTCGACGAAAGCCTGCCGGCGCTGATGCGATTGAAACGCCAGGGCAAGGTTCGTCATGTGGGCGTGACCGCGCTCCCGATTCATGCGTTGCGTCGGGTGCTGGACAAGACGTCGATCGACGCCGTGCACTCCTACTGCAACTTCTGCCTGGCCAACACCCGGTTGGTCCAGTTGCTGCCATCGCTGCAGGATCGCAAGGTCGGCGTGATCAACGCCGCACCGCTGGCGATGGGGTTGCTCAGCGAGAAGGGCCCGCCCGACTGGCATCCGGCGCCAGCAGCGATCCGCGACGGCTGTCGACGCGCTGTCGATTACTGCCGGAAAAAGAAAGTGAGCCTGCCGAAGCTCGCCCTGCAATTTGCGACTTCGCATCGCGACATCTCCACCACGCTGGTGGGCACGGCGGATCCGAAGAAGGTGCGGGAGAGTGCGAAGTGGATCGAGACCGAGCTCGATTACAGTTTGTTGACCGAGGTGCAGGATGTGTTGACCCCGATCCGCAATGAAACCTGGCCGAGCGGCCGGAAGGAGAACAATTGAGACTGATTGATCTTTCCCAACCCCTGTTTGACGGCGCGCCCAACTGTCCGGCGCATCCCCCGGTCAAGTCGGAGATCATCGCCGATCATCCCAAGACCGGCTGGCGGGTTGAGCTGTTGACCATGGCCAGTCACACGGGCAGCCATGTGGACGCGCCGTATCACAAGCTGGCGCAGGGAGCGAACCTGGATCAAATCCCGCTCGAACGTTTCACGGGTCAGGCCATCATCGTGGACCTGCGCGATTCCAAGCCGGATCGCCCGATCGATACGGCGCTCCTCAGCAGTCGGATCGCCATGGACATTGCCGACCGGATTGTCCTCCTGGCCACGGGGTGGGGGCGGAAGCGGGCGAAGACGGACGAGTGGCTGAACCATCCGCCGTATCTTTCGCCGGACGGCGCGGAATGGTTGGTGCAGCGGCGCATCCGAGGCGTGGGCATCGATCACTTTTCCATCGCCGGCTCGCGCGACTCGATTAATCCCCGGACCCACACCATCCTGCTCGAAGCCAACGTCTGGATCGTGGAAGAGCTCGGCTTCCCGGACGAAGTGTTTTCCATCCCGCAGCCATTTGAGTTCATGTCGCTCCCCATCAATCTGAAGGGCCACACCGGTGCCTTCTGCCGCCCGGTGGCGATCCTGCGCTAAAGATGAACGGACCTGCGACGAGCTTTGACGATCCTAGCCTTCCTCTCACCGCATTCGGACGGAGAACCGAGAACCGAGAACTGAGAACTGAGAACTGAGAACTGAAATGATCCACAGCGCCATCACCATTTCGTTGGTCGAAGAAACTCGCGGTGGTCCGTTCGTCTTCAGCCAGGGGCTGGCCGACGGCTGTGCGCGCGCAGCGGCGTTGGGTTTTGACGGGGTGGAGATTTTTCCGCGGTCGGCGGAGGACCTGAACGCGAAGGAACTGAAGCAGCTGTTAAAGGCGCACGGGCTGAAATTGGCTGCGATGGGTACCGGTGCTGGTTGGGTGGTGCAGAAGCTGCGGCTGACGGATCCGGATGCGACCGTGCGGGCGCGGGCGCGGGCCTTTATTGCCGGGATTGTGGATTTGGCGGGCAGCTTTGATGCGCCGGCGATCATTGGTTCGATGCAAGGGCGGTGGGATCCGCCGGTGACCCGCGAACAGGCGTTTGGCTGGCTGCGGGAGGCGTTGGAGCAGCTTGGGCCGAGGGCGCACGCCCACGGCGTGCCGCTGCTGTTCGAGCCCTTGAATCGATACGAGACGAACCTCGTCCGGTCGGTGGCCGAAGGGCTGGAACTGCTCCAGCCGCTGAAGACCCGGAACGTGAAACTTCTCGTCGATCTGTTTCACGCCAATCTGGAGGAGGCTTCCATCCCGGGCGCCTTGCGATTGGCCGGCGATCAGCTGGGGCACGTTCATTTCGCCGACAGCAACCGGCACGCGATCGGATTCGGACACACCGACCTGACCGGAGTGGGCGAGGCTCTGTCCGAGGTTGCTTACGGCGGATTTGTCTCGGCGGAAATCCTGCCTTTGCCGGACCCCGACACGGCGGCAAAACAAACGATGCAAAGCTTCCGGAAATGGTTCCGGGATTAAAACCTCAACGTCAAAAGGCGGCCCGATGCTGAAACACGAACTCATTCACCCAAGAATCAACGAGATCCTCGGTCGCGCCGGGCATCACGCGAAGATCCTGATAGCGGACGGCAATTACCCGGCCTCCACCAAGCGCGGCCCTCAATCGGAACTGGTGTGCCTGAACCTTTCACCCGGGGTGATCACCGTCGCGCAGGCTTTGCGGGCGGTGCTCAGCGCCGTGCCCGTCGACGCGGTGAACACCATGGGCATCCCGGCCGATGATCCGTACGCGCAGAAGGGTGATCCGCCGGTCTGGGCTGAGTACCGCCAGATCCTGCGTGCGGCCAAGCTCAAGCTGAAGCTTGAGCCCATTCAGAAATGGCAGTTCTACGAGGCGGTGCAGTCGCCTGACCACGTACTGACAATCCAGACCGCCGATCAGGCGCTCTGGGCCAACGTGCTGCTGACCATTGGCTGCCGCACGTGACGAGAGATTGTCGTTCACCGCGCGTTCACCGGATTGTCGACCCGCCAGAATCAGACATAACTCCAGCTTTTGATTCTTAACCGCGGAGGACGCTGAGACCGCGGAGAATTCGAAGATTCCTTCTGCCGTGCGTTTGTCTGCTAGCGATCTTTTCCGTGGATCTGGGTGACGGGCGCTGGCTTTGACGGGTTGGACGGCAGACGTTTGATGCGGTCGAGCCGAACGGCCGGCTGGCGTTCGATTTGTTGTGGGAAGCCCGGGCTCTCCAGCCACGCGGAGAAGGTCGCCAGCTCGAAGCCGGTGAAACCGATCTGGGATTTTCGAACCAGGTGCAGTTCCTGCGGCGAGGTCTGGGTGATTTCGGTCGCGGCATTGCCCAGGAGCGGTCCGACGGCGCGCAACCATTTCTGGGACGGAGTGTCGCTGGGGGACGGCGGGCGGCGGTCGAAGATGTTGCCCAGCGAATAGAGCTGGCGGGCGACATCGATGCGGTTGGAGGTGAGCTCCCAGTCGTAGTAGAGCAGGTTCGTTCTCCCTTGGAACTGCGAGAACAATTCCGCGGGCGGATCGGTCCGGCTGGGCATCAGGGGGAACAGGCGCGCATACAGAAACTCGGCGCCGGGTGTCTTGGCGGTGGCGAGCGTGGGCGAGACGCCGGGAAGCCCGCCGCCCCAGACGATTTCTCCCCGGTTCGTCCCATAGTGAAGCTGTCCCAGCGGCGTATCGAAATAGCGTCGCAGGGCTTCGCCGGTCTTTGGAAATATCCGGGCGAGCGTGAGGGCCGCTTGCGGCTGGGGAACCGAAAAGAACGTATGTCCGTACTGATGAAACGCACCCCAGGCGCAGAACTGGTTCGGCAGCTCGACGCCCAGCGACCTTAAACCCTCAAACCCAACGAGGAAGGATCGCACGCCCTGGGCGATCGTAAAGCTGGTCAGGGGCTCGCTGATCAGGTTCGTCGGAATCTGCCAAGGCTCGAACTTCCACGGGACCTTCTCCGGATATCGGATCCGCATCTCAGTTCGGACATTCTCGTCCCGCCCAACCACCGTGAGGTCGATGGGTGCCAGGGGAAATCGGGTGAGGACAGGGAACCACGCGCTCAGCCGGGGAAGATCCGCCTGCAAATCGAGAAGACCACGGCATGTCGACATTGGTCGGCCGGACTCCGCGAGCGATCGCAAAGCGGATTGCAGCGCTGGATTCCGATCGGAGCCCAGGCCGAGCAGCGTCCATTGCTGGCGACGATACAGCTGCCAGCCGGTCGCCTCCGGACGGACCAGTTTCCACCCCGATACACCCTCCAGGGTCGTCGCCGCCGGCGAGCCCAAATGCCACGCACGGCTGAGCTGCAGCAGATTGGTTTCCCACAGCTGCGCGCGTTCGTCCGTCAGTTCAATGGCGACCACGGTCTCGGACCGGCCAATCGGACCGCGGATTTCAATCAGGGTTTCGTTGGAAATGAGATCCTCCATCAGTGGCACCAACTGGTCCGGCTGGTCGGGAATACCGGCGGGCAAAACATCCCGCCAGACCACCGTCGCGACTTCACTCAAGCGACGCCCGAAGTGTGCCCGCAAGGCGGCGGTCTCGGGCAGGCGGTCGACTTGCCTTAGAATTGAAGCCGAGTCGGCGGTGCCTAACGCTTTTCGCCCGGCGAAATGAAGGCGGACGAGCAGCTCCGGCTCGAGGTTGTTCCGGGCGTCCGGGCGGAGTGATGGCGGCGCGGCGGGTGGGGAGTTTTGCGCATCGGTCAGGCCCAGCGCCATCAGCAAGACAAAGGCGACGGCCGCCCAGCCTCCGCTTCTTTGGCCTGGCCGAAAGCGGGCGATCTGATCGATTCGATCGCGGAGTTGCCGGCGGCTTTCGAAAATTCCCGCGAGAACCGGCGAGGCCGGGCTCGGGAGATCGGCTGCCATCAGGTGAAGAATCGTGCGGCCGTAGTCACGACTGGTCTGGTCGCCAGCCGCCTCCAGCGCGAGGGCGTCGCAGGCCAGTTCGCGATCGGCGCGCCACCGTGCGAACCCAAGCCAGACGAGGGGATTGAACCAATGAAGAATCGTGAGCAGTGTCGCCACCCAATTGCTCCAAAGGTCGCGTCGACGGAGGTGGGCCAGTTCGTGCAGGAGCACAAAGCGCAGCTCTTGAACGGAGAAGCGGCGAAGAAAGCCTTCCGGCAGGATCAATTGCGGGCGAAATAAACCAAAAAGAGCCGGACTCGCGATGGCGGGGCATTCCATCAGGGCGGGCCCGCGGGTGAGCCCCGTGCGGCGGAGACAGTCTTGGAGGATGGCGTCGATCTCCGGACTCTTCAGTGCCCGGCGAACCCGGTAACGGCGGGCCAGGCGTATCGAGCGAAGGGCCAGCATTCCGCTCAACCCGATCATGCCACTAATCCAAACGCAGACGGCGACGAGACCAATCGTGACACCTGTTCCTTTCCGACGGGGGACCTGGGTGGAATGGGGGGATGGGGCGCCTGAAGTTGGTTGCCCGGGGAAAATCTCGGATGCGGAGGTTCCGTCGGCCACGTGTTCCGGTTTGTTCCGAAGACTCGGCGCAGGGGCAGGCGACGCCAACGCAGTCGGTGCCGCTTCGTTGGCGTTGGCGGTGCGGGTCAGCGCGGAGGCAGACTGGGCGGGGCCGACGGAGTTTGCTTCCGCGATTTGCCAGACGGGGAGCAGATTGAAAATGCTCAGCCGGCTGTCGGGCGAAACGGGCACCAGCAGTCGAACGAAGACGACGGTCCAGAGAGCGCAACGCCAGCGGGCGGTCAGTCTGCGTCGAAACAGCCACTGCACGAGCATGACCAGAAGCACGAGGACGCCCGCCTGCACGGAGACGCGAGCAAGTTCAGTGACCACAGCGTTTGTGCTCATGCCCTGGGCCCTTTCTTTCCGCGGCTGGCCGGGGTCGATGTGGTGGTCGCGTCCAGGATTTGTTTGAGCCCTTCGAGTTCCGACGGGCTGAGCTGTCGTGCTTCCACGAAGTGCGCGAGCAAGGGCTGCAAGGCCCCGCCGAACACGCGATCAAGGAAGGACGCGCTGGCCGAGGCGATGCATTGCTTCTCCGTCACCAGCGGCTCGTAGACATACTTTCGTCCGTCAGGCTCGTAGCCAAGCGCCCGCTTCTTTACCAGGCGCGCGAGCAGCGTCCGCGCGGTCTTGGGATGCCACGATGGATCCGACCTGAGCAAACGGTCGATGATCTCGGCCGCGGTCGCGGGGTGCCCGGCCCAAACGGCACGCATCACTTCCCATTCGGTTTCGGAAATGCGGGGAAGGTCTGAGGTTTTCATAAGAATGACTACAGTTGTAGGCTAACAGGCTTACAACTGTAGGCAAGAGCTTTTTTGGAGAAGTGAGGTTTAAGCCGGGGGGCGGCTTACGGTTTAAGGCGGATCAGTTGATCCTCCTTGATCCAACCGGACTGGGCCGATGGATTGCGCACCTGAAACCAAGTCTGGCCTTTTTCGCCGGAGAGCTGTTTGCGATCGAGGATGTCGATCTCGGTGCCGTCTCGGAACTGGTGCAGGACTTTGGCTTCGTCGAATGGCCCGGAGCGGACGACGGCTTCGCTCACGACGACCACGGCCTTGCCGTCCTGGGCGCTTCGATAGACCAGCACGGCGGCTGCGCCCAGCAAGGCGGCGATCCCGGCGAAGAGCGCATAGCGTCGGGCGGTGGCCCGGAATGACTCCCGGAGTTCGCCTGCCGCGAGGAGGAGCAAGGCGAACCAGAAGGCGCCGGCCGAGAGCAGGGTCCATTCGTCGAGGGTGAGTCCGGCCAACAAGCGTTGCAGCAACGGATCCGCGGGCGGCTCGCCGCTCGTCACCCGTTTGCGGGCGAACGCGAGGTTGAACTGCACGTTGGGATCGCGGGGGGAAAGGCGTTCGGCCTGACGAAACGCGGCGATCGCCCGACCGTTCTGGCCGGCCTTGAACCAGGCGTTGCCGAGGTTGAAATAGAGGGCAGCCGAACGCGCGCCGCCGTCGAGGATCTGCTGATACGAGCGGGCGGCTTCGGGAAACTTGCCTTGCTCGTATAGCTTGTTGGCGGCGTCGAACGCGACGATCGCCTGGGTGGCGGCGGCTGCGGGGTCTTTCGCTGGTTCCGACGCGCTCGTGGTCGGGGCATTGGCCGGCGCCGCCAGGCCTGAAATGTTGGTCAGGCAGGTGAGGATCAGCGCGAACGCCAGCGCGAACATCGATGCGTTTGGGCCGGCGACCGGACGATGGGTGCCAAGCAGGAAACGGGGAGGGGGAGTTGCCGCCGTCATGATTTGAGGGCTTGAAGATCGCGCAGCACCGATTCGAGTCGGGGGACCAGCGCGGCGAGTTCGTGGCGATCGCGAACGGGCGCGTAGCGCGCCTGGTTGCAGGTTTGGAAAAGATCCTGCAGAGCCTTCAACGTTTCTGCGGAAAGGTTCTTGTTCCTCAGGCGTTCGTCGATCACGGACTCGGTGATGGCAGAGGCTGGCAGATCAAGTCGTTCACCGAGGCGCTCCTGCAGCAGGCGAAAGAGCAGAGCGAAAAACTCGGCCGACTGACCTTGCGCCGAATGGCCCTTCAGCTCCTGCAATCCCTCCCGGATGCGCTGATCGACTTCGCGTTGTCGGCGGGCGCGCGGGTTGTTGGCCAGTGATTCCTGTTGGCGACGCCGGAGGAAGAGGCCGATCCAGGCCAGCAAGGGCAGGCCTTGGACGGCCAGGAACCACGGGCGCGAAATCAGGGGGACCGTTGCCACCGTGAGTTCGAGATGCGGCCGAATGTGAATGATGTCGTCCGCGCGCGGGCCTTCGGCGTTACTGCCGGCGTTGGTGGCGGCCAGAACAGGAGGGGGCGTGCCGGCGGGTGCGCCGGGCCGGACGGACAGCGGGATGGTCGGGCCGCTCAGAGTGCGATACTGGCGTGCCTGCGGATCGAAGAACGTAAATCTGAAGGGCGGCAGGCTTTTGATCTCGTGATTCTGGGGAATGACCACCTGCTCAAAGGTCTTGGCGCCGCTCAGGCCGAGCGGGTCCGTTGATTCCAGCTTGGCCGTGGGCGGATACACGTTGAAATCACGCCAGTCGTCCTGAGTCGGATAGGTGAGAGCGTCGAGCGGGCCGTTCCCGGAGATCTTCACGCGGACGGTGATGGGATCGCCGACCGACAGGGTGGTGGGGCCGGCATTGACCGCCATCTGATAGCTGCCGATGGTGCCGTTAAAATCCGCGGGCGCGCCTTCCTTGGGCAACGGCAGCACGGTCATCTCCACCGGATCGCTCGTCAGGGTGACGGCGCGGGGGTCGAGCGCCTGGCCGAAAAAGTCGGCTCGCGTAAATAGCGTCAGGCTTTCCTCGGCTGGTCCGAGTGTCAATTTGCCGGCGCGGGCCGCGCGGGCGCTCAGCCGGAAGACCGCGAGTCGATAGGCAACATTGCCGACCTGGGTCTGGCTCTGGGACGGCTCCGGCATCTGGCTGGTGGTGAACCCTTCCGCGCGCAGTTGCGGCATTCGAATGTCCTTCGCGCTCCGCCAATAGAGGTGAACTTCCACCGGGAAAGGTTCTCCGAGGTAGACTTCGGTGCGGGGGACCACGAGGCGGAGGAAAGCGAGCCCGGAGTTTGCCGAAGCCTGGGTACGGGCAGCTTCGGCGGCGCTGACCACCTTCACCTTGATCGGTTGCGAGGTCAGGGCCTGACCGCCCACGGACGCCGTAATCGCCGGGATCGTGGCGTCGCCTGGTTCGGTGGCGACGAGCGAGTATTGGAAAATGTGCCGCATCGATTGCCGCCCGTTCTCAATGCTGATTTCGGATCGATAGCCGGTCGATGGCCCGCTGCGGAATCTTGGAATGGGCGGAAGGACTGGCGAGGAGTTGCCGCCGACGCCCTCGAACGTGAGGGACAAGGTAATTGATTCGCCGATGGGGACGACATTGCGGTCCACCGTGGCGGTAAGCGAAGCGGCGGAGGAGAAGGTCGGGAACAGCGCCAGCAGGAGAACCAGTGCTGCGAGGAGGGCGGGCAGACGTCCCCGGCCGCCGCGCCACGGCGAGTTCATGGAAAGCCACCCGTTCTCTTTAGACCGGCTCACCAGGCATGAACCGCTGACTGCTCCGACGGACCGCGGGCTTTCAGCCCGCAGCGGCGCGAGCCGGAGACGACGCCTGATGGTTCGTTCGTGCGCCGCCGATTCCGCCCGCTGCGGACCGGAGGTCCGCGCTCCGGAGTGGCGGTTCATGGGAGGGTTTATGGCAAGCTCCCTCAGCTGACCCGTTGCGCAGTGCGGGACGGGTCGCCGGCGGGAGCCGCGCTCCCGGGGGCGGCGGTTGATGGGGCGGTTACAGCAGGACATCTTCCGGTCGAACCTCAAGGCACTCATCTTGGTCCTCCCACACCATGGCGGGATAGTGGTCGAGAAAGCGCGGGACGATGTCGCGTCCGGCGCGGGCCAGCAGATCTTCGGCGTCTTCGGCGGCGGAATCGAGTTTGCCCTCGTAGTTTCCGCTCTTCTTGCGTTTGGCGTCGTCCCAGTGGGCCACGGCGTGCACGGGCGAATACTCCTCCGCCCATTTTCGGACCAGCTCCTGAAGTTCCTCGGGGATCTCGTCAAAGGCCAGTGCGGTCTCCCCGCAGTGTTGGCATATGAGGCCGGACTCCAACACATCGCGAGTGAAGAGCGGCAACAGCGGCGCGCGGCAGCAAGGAGCTTCTCGGTAGGAGGCCGGAGGAGTGGCCAATCGTTTCAGCCAAATCTGGCGTTCATCGCCCAACTGGGCGGCCAGGCGATAAGCTCCCAACAGCGGATGGGACAATCGCCAGGCGCGACCTGAGATTTGCCCAAGCGTCTGTGCCAGCCAACGGGCCAGGGTCAGATCGTCAAAGTCTCGAAAGGCTGCGGCGTATTCCTTCCACAGCAAGTCGAGTGGTGAATCCGAATAGGTCGACATCGGCCGAGAGCATGGCAATCCGTCCGCCCGGAGTAAAGGCCGGCTTGATTCACGCGGCCGCGGATGAGGTCACGGCGGTGGGGATCGGGCCGGGTGCAGGGGAGTCCGGGACGGACGCGTCCGCCTGGGCGGGCGGCGCAGCCTCTGGCGGGGCTGCCCCGGGGCGGAGTCCCGACAGTAGCTTCCGCAGGGTCTTGAATTGGGCCAGCCGGGTCACGCCCAGCTCGATCCTCCGCCCGCGGGCGGCGATCCCACAGATGACCGCAAAGGCGCCTTGGGAATCCTTGAGCGGCAGCAGCAGGAAAGCGCCGCCGTCGAGCGCTTCGTGAAACCAGGGCGGGATGAAGGGCGCGATGCGTTCATCCGCGGAGTCTTGAATCAGGACGTCTTCACCCTTCAGCACGCACAACGTGAAAACGTCTCTTCGCGCCGGATCGATCAGGGGCTTTCCCTCGACCAACCGAAAGAAGGCGCCTTCGCCGGCGGTAGCGCAGTAGCGAATGCCCAGTTCTTCCCGGACGAACACGACGCAGCCTTCGAGGTGCAGGGCCGCCCGAATGGCGCTGGCGGCGAGGGTGTACGCGGTATTTGCGGGGGTGGAACGGGGCCCGAGGAGATCTCGGATCCGTTTGACCGCGGCGGCCAGCGGGCCCCGCGCGGACATCAATCCTTCCGGGACGGTTGCGGCGGGCGGTTTCGGCGGTCGGGCGGTCGGCGGCAGCGCGGTCAGGTCCAGACCGTCGGCCAGGGAATTGATTCGCTGCAAGATCGCGCTGTTGAAGACCTCCACGTCCTGCGCGCGCTTGAAGTCATCCAGACGATTGCGAACGCGATCGAATATCCCCTTAAGGGCGTCGCGATCCAAGCCGAAGGCGGGACGAAACTGTTCCAGCCAGCGATCGGCCTGCCGTTCATACTCCGAGGTGGTGAGATCGGGTTTGTTGAGCAGGTCTGACAGACCGGTGGCGAGCGCTGCCGCCAGTTGCAGTGCCTCCTCGCGGGCGGGATGCTTGTGCTGCAGCAGTGCCGGTGGCAGCGGTTGAAAAAGGCTCGAACCGATGGTTGCGAGGTTGACCTGCTCCAGCAAATGCCGGCTGACCTCCAGCGGGGTGAGGCCGAACACCAGCCGGAACGCCCGATCCTCCGCCATCGTGGCGGCCAGTTGGAGCGCCTCGCGATACTCGTCGATCAGGAATGTGCTGAGCATCAGGCGGCCATAGCTGCGCAGCGCCGTGCAGACAAAGGCCTCTTCCGGATCGGCCAGTGACAGGCTCCGGGTCAGCTCTTCCGCCAGCAAGGCGCTACAAAGGGAACGCGCTGAGACGTCACAGCTTTCGCTGGTGTTCGCCCGGTTTTCCGCGCCTTCCAGCAGAAGCAGCGACAGCGTCAGATTTTGGATCTTGTTGAAGCCGATCACGCTGACAGCCCGGGTGACGGTGCTGACCTCGAGTGCGCTGGGATTGAATTGCAGACAGTTGGCCGCCTTCATCACTTTGATCATCGCCGTCATGTCCTGCCCAATCGCCTCGGCTAGATCCTGAGTCGACAGACTATCCGCCTTGTCGCTCATGCGGCTGATGATTTCGATGATGCGCGCGACACAGGGTGTCTCGCCGTCGGTTAACGCTCTGCGCAGACGATCCAGCGTGTCGGCGGCGAGTTCCTCGCGTCCGGTTGAATCAGTTTCAATCATCGCAAACCCATTACCCTCATAGGTAATGGCCATAGAACGGCCGAAATCGTTTGGGGCTTGAGGGCCTAAGCTATGCCGGACGATTCCGGCGGGCGGCGGCCGGTTGATTGGAAAGCTCCGTCCGCCGACCGGTCCGTCGCGGCGTTCTCTGCGCTCTTCGCGGTTTTACCGGCTTGCTCCGTGCAACGAGTGACACGGAAGTGCGCAACAGGCTTGCCCGGGAGTGTGGAGTCGACGCATGCTGCGCCCGCATTCTATGGCACTGAGCAGATTTTGGGTGACGATCGTTGGGGGGAGCATCCTCTACTTGTTCGTCCTGCTGATCACCGGCCGGCTTTACACGTTGCAGCACGTTGTGAATGGCAAGCAGAACGATCCGGTGACCGTCGGCGAGATCGCGGCGAGCGAGGTGCAAGTGACCGACCCCGCGCTGTATGCCAATCTCCTGTCGAACAAAGTCTCTGGCTTTACGGCGGGCGACGCCCTTTACGTCCTGCAGGACAACGGGGTGGTGCAGGTCAACCGGGGGCGACAGCCTGCGGACGGGATCTTTCCCACATGCAAGAACACGATCCTGGACCTTTGGCTGCCGTTGATTGGCTACCTGACATTCTTTTGCGGGCTGCTGAATCTCCTCAACGATTCGGAGGCCCTGGCTCGGTTGGCGCGCGTCTTGACCCCGCTTTTCACGCGAATCTTTCCGGAGTTGCCGGCGGGGCACCCGGCCTACGGTTTCATGACGATGAATTTCGCGGCGAACTTTCTGGGGCTGGACAATGCCGCGACGCCGTTTGGCTTGAAGGCGATGGAGAGCATGCAGGCCGTCAACCCGCGGAAGGACACGGCTTCGAACAGCCAGATCATGTTTCTGTGTCTGCACGCCGCCGGGCTCACATTGATCCCGACGTCCATCATCGGCTACCGCGCCGCGCTCAAGGCGGTCAACCCGGCCGACGTGATGCTGCCCACCATCATCACGTCGTTCATCGGCACCCTCGCGGCCTTGATCCTCGTGGGGGTGCGCCAGCGGGTTCGGTTGTGGAATGCCGTGGTGGTGTCTTGCGTGGTCTCTGTCACGGCGGTCATTGGTGTGATGCTCCTTTACGTGACGCGTCTGACGGGCCTGGAAAAATTCCATTTCACGGCCAACCTCAGCAACGGCGTGTTGTTGTTCATCATCGGAGGGATCGTCCTCTATGCCGCCTGGCATGAGGCCAAGTTTCGGGCCGCTGGCACCAACCTCTTCGATTCGTTTGTCACCGGCGCGAAGGATGGCTTTACCACGGGTGTGAGAATTCTCCCTTACATGATCGCCATGCTCGTTGCCTTGAGCGTGTTCCGCAATTCGGGCTTGATGAATTTGATCACCGATGGCGTGGGCGTCGTGCTGCGCGGGCTGGGGGTGGATCCGCAGATCATCGGCGCTCTGCCCGTGGCGCTCATGCGGCCGTTTAGCGCGGGAGGCGCGCGCGGTTTCATGTTGGATGCGATGAAGACCTACGGACCCGAGAGCCTCGCCGGACAATTGTCGTGCATCTTTCAGGGGGCGGCGGAGACCACATTTTACGTGGTGGCGCTCTACTTTGGGTCAGTTCAGGTCAAGGACACCCGTTACACCATTGGGGTGATGCTCCTGGTTGATTTGGTGTGTGTGTTATCCGCGATCGCGGTCTGCAAAATTTACTTTTAACTCCGCCCAGCCGGAAGGCACCGGGTTCGGTTGGGTCGCGAATATACTGGTTGACCCCCGGCGGGATCTTCGAACAATCCGCGCCACATGTCGCAGATGCTGAAGTCCTCGGGCGCGATGAGCGCCGCCACCATGCTCAGCCGGGTCTTGGGCCTGGGTCGGGAGATGGCCTATGCGGCCTTCATGGGGAACAGCTGGGTGGCGGACGCCTTCACCCTGGCCTTCATGGTGCCTAACCTGTTCCGGCGCTTGCTGGGGGAGGGGGCCTTGACTGCTGCGTTTATCCCCATCTTCAAGGAGAAGGAAAAGACGGCGGGGGAAACCGAAATGTGGCGCGCGGCCAACGCGGTTGTTTCGGGGCTGACCGTGGGATCGGTTGCGTTGGTTTTGGTGGGGCTGATGGTGGTGACGGCGGTGCTGGGGCTCCACTTGCCGGCGGCGGCGGCTCTGGAGCTGGCGGGAGGTTTGGTGGCGGCCGTGCCGTGGGTGGCCGCGCTGGGTGTGGCGGGCGCGGTTTTGGCCAGGAAGGGCGGGGTTCGGACCGGAGCTTTTGCGCGGACGCGCGGTTGGGTGGTGACGCTGGCTGCAACCAGCAGCGCGCTTTTTCTGATTTTATGTGGGGCGGTGGTGGCTGGCGTGTTCAAGGACGCAGGCGGGAGCAAGACGCTCCTGATGTTGGAATTGATGCGCGTGATGTTGCCCTACTTGGTCCTGGTTTGCGTCGCGGCAATCTTCATGGGGATGCTCAATGCCCGAGGCCATTTCTTCGTGCCAGCGATGGGCGCGACCTTGTTGAACGTCGTGGTGATCGCCTCGGTGATGGTGGTGATGTATGTGCCGCCCTTCCAGCATTGGCCGATGGATCGGCAAATCTTTGGCTTGGCCATCGGGGTTGTGCTGGCCGGATTTGCGCAGGCCGCGTTTCAATATCCGCTGCTTCGCCGGGAAGGCTTCGACTACCGCTGGATCACCCCCTGGCGGGATGCGACCGTGCGCCGGGTGGTGCGCCAGATGATTCCGGGGACGATTGGCGTGGCGGCGTTTCAAATCAATGTGCTCATCACCCAAGGCATGGCGTTTGCCGTCGAGGCGGGGGTGGTTTCGTCGTTTGCCTATGCTGTTCGATTGATGGAGTTGCCCCAGGGCGTCTTCGGGATTTCGCTCGGGACCTATTTGTTGCCGACCCTGTCCGGGCTGGCCGCGGACAAGAACTATCCGTCGTTTCGGCAAACTCTGGCTCACGGGGTGGGCTGGCTGGTGTTCATCAACCTGCTTGCTTCGGTCCTGTTGCTGACCTTGGCTGAGCCGATGATTCGCCTGCTTTTCGAGCGGGGAAAATTTGATGCGGAGTCGACGCTTCGATCCGCTGGCGCGCTCGCCTGTCTGGCACCGGGCTTGGTGGCCTTTTCGGTGGTGAACATCCTGGCCCGCGCCTTCTATGCCCTGGGTGACACCGGAACGCCGATGCGCATCAGCGTGTTCTGCCTCATCTTGAACGTCCTGGTGTCGGCGGCGCTCGTCTTTCCGTTTCACGAAGCCGGCTTGGGCGCGGCCAACACGGCCACCTCTCTGATTAACGTTTCCCTGCTGTTCTACGCCCTCCGGCGGAAGCTCAAAACGCTGGGCATGAGCGAACTGTGGCGTTCTCTTCCGTCGATGCTCGGCTCGGCGCTGGTGGCCGGCGCAGTGGCTTGGGCACTGGCCCGGTGGTGGACCGTGACGTGGGGGCACGCGAATCTTTTGGCCAGGCTCGGCGAGGTCTTTGTCCCGATGGCGGTGGCGTCAGCGGTTTACTTTGGCCTCAATTTCTGGCTCAAGACTGGCTACGGCGAGGAGATGCTCCGGATGTTCCGATCACGTCTGGGGCGAAGGTCGTAACTCGGGCGGCGATTGGATTGTCCCAAGAGTCGTGCTTCCCAATCGAATCGTTGCGGCGCAGTCGGCTTCTGGGGCTGGACGGAGGTCTCGCTGGTCGGACTTTCCGTTGCGGGGAGGGTGGAAGCGTGGTAGGAACAAGCAGTTCCAAATGGATTAGGCGCTCTGCGCGGCCGGATGTGGCTGGCGTTTTCGAGTCGTATCGGCCCTCCGTCATCGGCTGGCAGAACCTTCGAGAAAGCTTCCTTCGACCGGTCCCCAGCCCTTACGTGCGCCATCGTCGTGGGTTTCAGTCTACAATTGTTCGAATGAAAAAGTATCTGGCGGTCCGTCCGGCTTCGATGGTTACAAATCTGTGTCTGGCGATGCTCGCGTTGGTGGGCGGGTTGGTGCCCGTCGCCCACGCCCAATTCAAGGTGGATCGCGAACCGATGGGGCCGTCCAGCCGCAAGACGGGTCTCGTCTTCACGGAGATCATGTACAATCCGCGGTTCCTCCCCGGAATTCCCACCAACCAGACACTGGATTTCGTCGAGCTGCACAACTCGAAACCGTGGTCGGAGGACATCAGCGGATTCACCGTGCGCAGCACGCCGCAGGACGCCGTCGATGGCATTTGCAGTTTTACCTTTCCCTCGAACACGGTCCTCGCGGCCAAGGGCTATCTCGTTGTCGCCCGGGTACCGGAACTCATCCAGCTGGAATACGGCATCGACAACGTGGTCGGTCCGTGGCCGGGTGCGGAAACCAACCGGCTTTCCCGCGATCGCGGGACAATCGAGCTCTTGAACCGGCAGGGCGCCGTCCTGTTGTCCGTCAACTATCAGGACTCACCACCCTGGCCGGAAGCCGGCGACGGCACCGGGCATTCCATCGCGCTGATTCGGCCGTCGTACGGAGAGAATGACTATCGGGCCTGGGCGGAGAGCGACGCGGTGTTCGGCTCCCCGGGTGGGCCCGAGCCGTTGACGCGGGATCCGTTGGCGTCCGTGTTCATCAACGAATGGCGGAATCACTCGGACCCGGATGACTGGATCGAGCTCTACAATCACTCGAACACTCCGGTGGACCTTTCCGGTGCCTGGCTGAGCGATGACCCGCTGACCAACAAGTTTCGCATTCCGAATGGAACGACGATTCCTGCCCGTGGCTTCCTCACCTGGAATCAGAACCAGCTCGGGTTTGAACTTTTCGCCGGCGGCGAGACCATCTTCTTCTGGAACGCCGAACAAACCCGGGTCATCGACGTGATCGATTTTCGCGGGCAATCCAACAACATCACGAGCGGGCGTTTTCCGGACGGAGGCCAGTTGATTTATGGATTGCGCAGCGACACCCGGGGCAGTCCGAACGCGCGGCCCATGCGCTATCCGGTGGTGATTAACGAGATCATGTACAACCCGATCTCGGGCAGCAACGACGATGAGTACCTGGAGATTTACAATCGCAATCCGTTTCCCGTCAGCCTGGCTGGCTGGGAATTCGTCGTCGGCATCAGTTACGTGTTTCCCACCAATGCGATCACCGAATCCATGCCGGGAGGCGCGTATTGGGTCCTGGCGAGGAATCCGTCGAACTTGATGACGATCTATACCAATTTGAACACCAACAATGTATTCGGGCCCTACGGCGGCACGCTGGCCAACGGGGGCGAACGCATTGTTCTCGCCGCGGCGGACTATGACCGTGTCCAGACGCCAACGGGCGAGCAGGTCGAAAAGCTGCCGGTGCCGGTCAGCGACCTGATCTACGGCGACGGTGGCGCGTGGGGTCACTGGTCGGATGGCGATGGCAGCAGCCTGGAGTTGATGGATCCGGAGGCGGACGAAAAACTGCCGTCGAACTGGGCGGACAGCAACGACACGGGGGAGAGCCTGTGGACGGCGATCGAGTACAACGGACCGGTTGGGCCGTCGTTGGGGACGCCAGTGAACGAGAGTTTGATCGTCATGCTGCAGGGGACGGGCGAGTGCCTGCTGGACGAAATTGAGGTGCGGGTGGATGGCGGACCCAATCTGGTGGTGAACGGCGGCTTTGAATCCGGGATGAGCGGCTGGACCTTGCAGGGGTCGCACGATTTTTCCACGATTGAGAACGAGGGGTTCGCCGGCACCAAGAGCCTGCACGTCCGGGCCGGTTCCCGCGGAGACATCCAGTCGAACCGCATCTTGTCGGCTCCCTTGGTTGCGCCGGTGCCCGCCAACGCCACCAATGTTTCCATCCGGGCCAAGGCCCGGTGGCATCGCGGCCTGCCGGAGGTTCTGCTCCGGCTGCACGGGAGCGCCACGGAGGCTTACGGTCGCATGGCGTTGCCGCGCCGGCTGGGTTCTCCCGGACAGGTCAACAGCCGGAAGGTTAACAATGCGGGCCCTGCGATCGACACGGTGAGCCACGTGCCGACCCTGCCGGCCGCGAACGAGCCGATCGTGGTTTCCTGCGTCGCGACTGATCCTCAGCCCATCACCTCCCTGAATGTGCGCTACCGCGTGGACCCCTCGGCCGCCTATGTGAACGTGGCGATGCGCGACGACGGTGCCGGCGGCGATGCCATTGCGGGCGATGGCGTTTTCAGTGCGACGATTCCCGGGCAGGCGGCCGGGGTGATGGTGGCGTTTTATGTTGAAGGACGCGACAATCTGAACGCGGTGGGGACTTATCCGCGCCAGGTCTTTCCCGACGCGGGCTTCGATCGGTGCTGGCCGGTGGACGCGTTGGTTCGCGAGTGTCTCGTCCGCTGGGGCGAAGTGCAGATGCCGGGCGACTTCGCGACCTATCATCTCTGGGTGAGTTCGGTGAATTCGAACCGGTGGCATACGCGTTCGCCGATGAACAACACGGAGACGGACGGCACGTTCGTCTACAACAACCATCGTGTCATCTACAACGCCTTGCCGTTGTTTGCGGGCAGCCCGTGGCATCGCACCAATTCAACCACCGGACCCGCGGGGCCGAACCGGGTGGACTACGAAATGAACTTTTCCGGCGACGACGCCTTGCTGGGGACGACGGACTTCGTGTTGGGTAATCCGGGCAATCCGGACATTCTTACCATCAGCGATCTGAGTGCGCTCGCCGAGCAGACGGTTTACAAGATCTTCGAAGGCTTGGGGCTCGTGCACAACCACCGGCGCTACGTGCATTTCTTCGTCAACGGCAACCAGCGCAGCAAAGCCTACGAGCGCGCCGGCAACTTCATCTTCGAAGACAACCAGCAGCCGAATGGCGACATGATTTCGCAGTGGTTCCCCAATGACGCCGGCGGGCTGCTGTTCAAGCTGGAGGACTGGTTCGAGTTCGATCGAAACGGGTTCGATTTCACGGTCTACGACGACGCCGATCTGGCCCGGCAGACCGTGATGCTCGACGGGCAGCCGGTGCTGCAGCCGGGGCCATATCGGTTCAAGTTCCGAAAGCGATCGGTGAATGTCGGCAGCTCCGCCAATGATTATTCGGCGATCTACGCCCTGATCAACGCAGTCAGTCCGGAGGAGAGCCCCAACAGCCCGACCCTCGACCCGGACTTGCTCGGAACCGCGGTGGATTGGGAGGCGTGGATGCGTCATTTCGCGGTGCAGCGCGCGGTGGGTAACTTCGACAGCTACGGCTGGGAGCGCGGCAAAAACGATTATCTCTACAGCACGACCAACGGCTTCGTGCATATGCCTTGGGACATCGACTACAGCCTCGGCCTCGGCCGTCCGCCGAACGAGCCGCTGTTCGGCTCGAGTGACCCCCGCTTGGTGGCGATGTTCAACACGCCCGCCATCACCCGCGCTTACTGGCGGGCCTTTGCGGATCTGGTCAACGGTCCGTTCCGCAACGAGCACCTTGATCCGTTCATCGACGGACACAAGGCGGCGCTGCTGGCCAACAACGTTGACATCGACGTCGACGCCGTCACGTCGATCAAGTCTTACATCGGGGCGCGGCGCGCCTTCATTCAATCCCAGCTTGCGACGGTGCAGGCTCCGTTTGCGATCGTCGGCGAGACGTCCCTCACCTCGGATCAGAACCTGGTCCTCATCACCGGCACCGCACCGATCGAAGTCAAATACATCAACCTGAATGGCGTGCGATACCCGATCACCTGGATCAGCGCGACCACCTTCCAGCTGCGGGTCGTGCTGAAGCCCGGGGAGAACGTGCTCAATCTCGAGCCGGTGGATCGCTTCGATCAGGTTATCCCCGGAACGACCGCGTCGGTGACGGCCACCTATACGGGGCCGGCCCCGGATCCGGCTGGGTCCCTGGTGATGACGGAGATCCAGCCGTCGCCGCTGGTAGCAAACGCGCAGTTCATCGAGATTCAAAATCGTTCGGCCCAGAATTTTGATTTGTATGGCTGGCGCTTGGACGGAGCGGGAATCAGCTTTCCCGCCGGATCGATTATCACCAACGGCCAGACGGTGGTGCTGGTGCGCAATCGCGCGGCCTTTGTGGCGGAGCACGGCAGCACGCCCATCTTTGGTGTATTCCCGACGACGTTGTCGGCGCAGTCGCAAGTCCTGGCCCTGGTGATGCCGGTGGGTGACACGTTCCAAGTGGTGGACTCCGTCGCCTACGAAGGCAGCGCACCGTGGCCTTCGCCGTTGGCGGGAGTTTCGCTGCAATTGATCGATCGCGATCAGGACAACAGTCGGGTGAGCAACTGGGCCCTGGATCCGGCGGCGGGGTCGACCCCCGGCGCGCGTAATTCCGTGGCGGGAACTTTGCCGGCCTACGCACCGCTCTGGCTGAACGAAGTGCAGCTGGTTAGTCTGGTGGGGCCTGTGGACAATGCGGGCGACGGCGACCCGTGGCTTGAAGTGTTGAACAGCGGAACAGTCCCGATGAGCTTTGACGGTTACTATCTGGCGGACAACTTCACCACCAATCTGACCACGTGGGCGTTTCCGGCGGGCTTGGTCTTGCAGCCGGGTGAGGCTCGGCTGATCTGGCTGGATGGCGAAGGCGGCGAGACGGCGGGCAACGTCCTGCACGCGGACCTTCGGTTGGAAGAGTTTGGCCGGCTGGCTTTGGTCCGTCTGGTGGGAGGGCAGCCGCAGATCACTGATTACCTCAAAATGCCCCGCCTCGGCGCCAACGTGGCCTATGGCTCCTATCCGGGAGGTCAGGCAGCCTTTCGTGCGAAGCTCTATCGCGCGACGCCCGGGTTGCCCAACGAGGCGCCGCTCGCTCCGTTGTTCATCAACGAGTGGATGCCGCGCAACGCCGGCTTGGTGAAGGATCCAGCCGACAATGCCGCCGATGACTGGTTTGAGATCTTCAACGGCGGCACCCAGACCATTGATCTGGGAGGGTTTTATCTCTCGGACAGCCTGGGGAATCCGACGAAGTTTCGCGTGCCCGCGAACGGTAGGTATCGCATTCCGGCCGGGGGATTCCTGGTGGTGTTTGCTGATGACACCCCGGACCAGAACTCCGGCGGGCGGACAAATCTGCACGTGAACTTTCAACTGGGGGGCAGCTCGGGTGCCATCGGGATCTTCGCTCCGGATGGATTGACCCCCATCGATCTGATCACCTACGGCAATCAAACCAACGATGTCAGCGAAGGGCGCTACAGTGATGGGGCCCTGCCTCGCGTGTTTATGACGCGCGCCACGCCATCGGCGCCCAACTCGCATCCGAGTTACAACTCGCCGCCGATATTTCCTGTTATCGCGGATCAGCTGGTGGCCCCGGGGCAGACCCTGACCTTTCCGATTCGAGCGACCGACGCGGACGGCGCGCCGCCGCAAGTCTTGACCTACTCGGTGGTGTTGCATCCCACCAACAGTCAATTGCAGCTGAACCAAAGCGGACTCGTGCGCTGGGTCGTGCCCACCAATCAAGTCACGGGAGATTACCCGGTGCAAATCCGGGTTACGGACAACGGGGTGCCGCCGCGATCGGATACGCTGTCGTTCAAGTATCTCGTGCGCACCCGCACCATCGTCACCCCGGATGTGCCGCCGGCCATCTACACGGTCAGTGCACCGCCCGGCCAGGTGACCTTCAGCATAGAAACCACGGTCGGGCGCGCGTACCGGGTGCTTTACAGCGATGACCTGACCGAAGGCGAATGGAGCCAGTTGGACCGGGACTTTGTCGCCGCCAATCCTTACGCGAGCCTGACGGACACGCTCTCGCGGCCGCAGCGGTTCTATCAGGTCATCCTGCTGCCCTGAGCGATGTTGACCGAAGTGGCGGCCTTGTTTTTCCGGATTGTCTGGCCGCGGTCGTCTGCCTAACCTGCGCCTTGCATGAATGTTTTTGTCACGGGTGGCGCGGGCTATATCGGGTCGACCTTTGTTGAGGAGGCCTTGAATGCGGGCCATGCCGTCACCGTGCTCGACAACCTTTCGGAAGGCCACCGGGCGGCGGTGGATTCGCGGGCGAGGCTAGTCGAGGCAGATATCGCAGACAGCGAGCGGGTGCGGTCCGCCTTGCGGTCGGCCCAGGCGGAGGTGGTGGTGCATTTCGCCGCACACGCCCTCGTGGGCGAGTCGATGCAGAATCCCGGGAAGTATTTTGGGAACAACGTGGCAGGCGGAATCAAGCTGCTGGATGCGGCCGTGGCCTCGGGTGTGCAGAAGTTTGTGTTCAGCTCGACCTGCGCCACCTACGGGCCGCCCGAAATCGTCCCGATCGCTGAGGATACGCCGCAACGTCCGATTAATCCGTACGGCGAATCCAAGCTGATCTTCGAGAAGATCCTCCGCTGGTACCAGGAGATTCACGGGCTGGAGTTCGTGGCGTTTCGCTACTTCAACGCAGCGGGAGCGAGCCAGCGTTTTGGCGAACATCACCGCGTGGAAACCCACCTGATTCCCAACGTCCTGAAGATCGCGCTCGGCCAGGCTTCCCACTGTGAAATCTACGGGACAGACTATCCCACTCCCGATGGCACGTGCATCCGGGATTACATCCACATCGTGGATCTGGCCCAGGCTCATCTGCTGGCGATGCAGCGGGGCAAACAGGGCTTCTTTAACCTGGGCAATGGGGACGGCTACTCCGTGCGCGAAGTCATTGCCACTTGCGAGCGGATCAGTGGGAAGCGGATTCCTGCGCTCGAGAAGCCGCGCCGACCAGGCGATCCGCCACGCCTGGTCGCGGCCGCAGAAAAGGCGCGACGCGTTCTGGGCTGGCAACCTCGTTTCCCCAAGTTGGCAGACATTGTCGAGTCGGCCTGGCAATGGCACCTGCGCCATCCCAAGGGCTATCCTGAGCTCGCCTGAGCTCCGCTGAAGCCCGAAAAAGAAACCGGGCCGACCTTCGGATCGGCCCCGGAGTTTTGCCTGGATTGGATGGTTCGGCGGATGGTTCCGGAGAATTACCGGCGGATAATTACCGGCCGGCGGGAACTCGCCGGAGACTGCGGCGCAAAGCGAGGAAGAGCAGGGCCGCCCCGCCCAGGGCGGCGGCGGAGGGTTCGGGGACCAGGATTAAAGGCTTCATCCGATCAGGGTTGGTGCCGGTGGGACCCTGCCAGATGACGGTGCCAGGGCCGGCGCTCGGGCCGAGTCTGGCTGAGACCACAGATGTTTCTCCGTAGTAACTGGCCAGGTTCGGCTCCGGAGGAGTTGGACCCTGGGGGTTCCACCATCCGGCGATCTTCAAGAACACCTGCTGCCCCGGAACCGTTCCCGCGATGGAATAGACGGTGCCAGAGTTGAATAGCCCCGGTGCGGTAAGCGTGGTCGTGGGTTGGCTGAGCCTGAGGCTGTCCACCGTTTCGCCCCAGAACAAACCGATCACCGTGCCAACCGGAGCGTCCTGAAGTCCGTCGGCGGTCTGAATCTTGACCTTTGAAAGTGCTGAGTTGAGGAATTGCACGGTGCCAGCGCCCTGACCTTGGGCGACCGTGGAAATCACGGCAAAAATGAGTCCGAGGAATGCGGTTTTCATGGATGGATGTTGTTGAATGCGCTGGTTCGGCAGCGGTTCCTAGTGGTTATCGGTTAGGCTCGGTGAAATGGTCGCGAACGTCAAGGTCGTATTCGACCATTCGCAGGGGTGCAGCTTGAAGTTGTTGGATCGGAGCGCGGGCCTATGGCCCGCAGCGGGGGGAATCGGCCTTGCGCGATCGAACCTTCGAGCGTCGCCGCCGGCCCAAGCCGCTGGCGGAAAGCCCGCGGTCCGGCCAAGGATGAACTCTTGCCGACAACTTCGAGATGCACGGTATTCGCAATCGCATTTCGCAGCCTAAACCTTTGGGCCCTGCTGCCGATAAGTCGGGGATGTCGGGCATGAGCACCACATTCGAGCGATGCGGGACTGGCGGGCGTAGGTCCGGCTGGGGCGCCTTCGCCTTCGTGATCTGTGCGGCACTCGGCTGGGCGGGTGCTGGTTGTGGTTCGCTGGCTCGGCTTAGGCCGAAGGCCATGGTCCCGAGTTATGTGCCGTCCAATGTTTACGCGGAGGAAACGGTTCTGCCGCGGGAAATCAAACGGGTGGCGGTGTTGCCGTTGCTGGCGGGAGAGTCGACGGGTGAGATGGAATTTGGGCGGGAAACGCTGGAGCCCATTCTGACCGGGGAACTATTTCGCCGACGGCAATTTGAGGTGGAGTTGGTTTCGGCGGAGCGGCTATTGCAAATCACGGGATTGAGCCGGTGGGACGGGCGGCAACCTTTTCCGGAAGATTTTTTTGATCGCCTGCGCGACGCGCTGGGGGTGCAAGCAGTTCTGGTGACGGAACTGACCCGTTATCGTCCGCATGAACCTTTGGTGATTGGTTGGCGTTTGAAGTTGATTGACGCGACGGAACCGCGGGTGTTGTGGGCGGTGGACGAGGTGTTTGACGCCCGTGATCCATCGGTGGCGGCCGGGGCCCGCCGCTTTGCCGACGGTCAGCCGGAGTCGAGCGGTGTGCCGAACGATGATCGGGCGGTTTTGCAGTCTCCCCGGAGGTTTGGGCGATATTCAGCCTGCGCGGTGGTGGCAACCTTGCCGGGCCGCGCCAATTCGACGCCGGGGCTAAAGAATTAACGAAAGCTGTCGATGACACCATGGAGACCGTGTTTAGGCACGGAAGCCGCACACAGAAAAGGCATATATGGAAATCAGTTTCCATCTTGGTAATCTAGGCGCGGCGGGTGGCGCCCGGCCGGTGCCACGCGCGGCGGAAAATGACACTTCGACGGTGGCACGCGACGAGGTTGCGCTGGAGAACTCGCGCGCCCTGACGCAGGCGTTGCACGAGACGCCGGCGGTGCGCTCGGATGTGGTCCGTCGGGCCGCCGAGCTCGTCGGGGAATCGACCTACCCGCCCCCGGAAACCATTCGTAAAATTTCCCATTTGCTGGCCATCCAGATGCATCCTGAAGGCTGATGCGGACGGAGCGGCTGGATTATGTTTTTACAAGCTAAGGCGTTCCAGACCTACCGGCAGGCAGCCACCCGGAGCGCGCCACCGGGACAGATTGTCTTGATGCTTTACGACGGAGTCCTGCGCTTTCTCGGACAGGCGCAGACCGGTTTCGCGCTCGATGATCCCAAGGAATTCAACGAGACCATCAATAACAACATCCAGCGCGCGCAGGCCATCATCAATGAGATGAACGCCTCCTTGAACATGAAGGAGGGTGGGGAATTTGCGCAACGGATGCGCGGGCTTTACGACTACTTTGATCGCCTTCTGCAGGAAGCGAACATGAGCAAGACGGAGCCGGGCATCGTTGAGGTGGTTCGCCACGTGACCGTTCTTCGGGATTCGTGGGCGGAGATGCTGCAAAAGGGAGGCCCAGAGGGGTCCGGCGGGTCGACGACGACGGCGGCGGCGGCGGCGGCGGCGGCCGTGGTGAGCCCATGACCCCGGCGGACGAACTCGCGGAGCTCTACGGGCAATGGCGGACCCTGACGGAACAGGAAGGAACCGCCATTCGACAGTCGCGCTGGGCGGCGGTGGAGCAATGCCAGGCGGCCAAGGCCCGACTGCAGCCCCGCATTGAAGAGATTTCCGTTCGGCTGGACGGAGCCGGCCACGAAAGCCGGTTTCGGGAGACGGTCGCCGAACTGGTGGCCATGGAGCAGGGGAATGCCATTTTGCTGGAGGATTGCCGGCAGGCGGCTGAATCCCGAATCCTGGAGGACAATCGTTCGTGTCGGCAGCTGCGTCGTCTGCAACGACTGCTCATCCCTCCCGCCCGGCAGAATTGGCAGTCGTACTCTTAGCCGGAACGATTCAGTTGGGAGGCAGCCGTTCGTTTGATCTTCTTCCGCAGGCCTTCGTTGTGGGTCGCTCATCCCGCAATGCGCGCAAGGCGGGACGCGCTCCTCACGTCTCGGCCGTCACAAGCATCTCCGGCGCAACCGTCCGGGACCCCACTGAATCGTTCCGGCGCGCCCTTGGCCGGAGCCCGACCCGGCCCCCGGAACTTCCTGCGGTGAGGATCCGACCTTGAGAAAGCCGCTGGCCCGCCG
Organism: Limisphaerales bacterium; assembly: GCA_044230345.1. GTDB lineage: Bacteria > Verrucomicrobiota > Verrucomicrobiia > Limisphaerales > JADJPG01 > JBGARF01. The sequence goes on along the minus strand of JBGARF010000002.1, from coordinate 383,178 downwards.
ATGAAGGCTGGGATTGCGGAATGTCTGAACCCTTCAATCGTGCCAACGGCGTGCGGGGCGGGCTCGTAGGACGACCACCAACGGCCGGCCTTGAGCTCCCGCCCGAGGCCATGTCTTCCCTGAGCCCGGGGGCAGCACCGGACGAATCCATCGGCGCCGCGGACACCGGCTGGTTGGACGGTGGCTGGGTCCTGCTGGATCCGGCGGGCAAAATCATCTCGATCAACGAGGTCCTGGCTGGCTGGCTGGAGATGTCCGAAGCAGAGTTGTTAGGCAGCGGTTTTTGGGGTCGGCTGGCCGCCCGGTGTCCGGGCCAGGCGGAGGCGCTTGACCAGTTGCAAACCGGGAACGGCGCGTTCCGGGAGCGTTCGGTCCGCTGGTGCGGCGCGGGTGAAACACCCGCGTCGGGAGTGCTCCGGGTCGAAGTGGCGGCGGCGCCGGGCGGCTTCGTGGTGCGGCTCGAATCCATCCTGCCGGAGGGCGCCGAGCTGGAGGAATATTCCTCGTCGGATTTCCCGCCCCGGTGCTCCGTGCAGCGAAATCTCTGGACGCGTCTCACCCAGGCGGAAGCGCAATTGAAGCTGCTTTCGGAGCAGTGGCCCGGCGTGATCTTCAGTCAGCGCGCCGACTTTTCCTTCCGCTTCATCAGCCCGCGCGTGGAGGAATTGACCGGTATTCCTCCTCACGAATGGGGGCGGCGCCCGGAGCTGTTCTGGCAGGTGGTGCATGAATCCGATGCCAGCGAACTGCGCGAGCAACTCGCTCGCGCCCAGGTCCGGCGCGAGCCATTGGCCAGCACCTATCGTCTGCGCCATGCGCGATCCGGCCGGATTCTCTACGTGCTGGAACATCGCCGGCCCATGTTGAGCCCGGGCGGGCTCGTGCTCGGCTATGAGGGCGTGTGGCTTGATGTCACGCGCCAGACCCTCACCGAGCGTCGGCTGTCGAGCGCCACCTGGAAGGAAACCCTGTCCGCGTTGACCATGGGCCTGGCACACGACTTCAGCAACGTGATGGCCGGAATTCATGCCTTGGTGGAGTCATGCCTCGAACAGGCTGGCCCCGCTCCGTCCTTCGCCGAGGACCTGCAGCTGGTCAAGTCGAACAGCCGCGAAGCGAGCCAGCTGGTGCATCAGATCATCGATCTGCACCAAAGCCGCACGGGGGAACGCTACCATCACGATCTGAATGAGCTGGCCACCCATCTCGAAGGGCTGGCCCGCAAGATCGTTCCCCGGAGGATGCGGCTTGGCTTTGAACGGTCCCTCCGCCCGTTGCCCGTCCATCTCGACGCAGTCGAGCTGCGCCAAGTGGTGACGGGCCTGGTCATGAACGCGGTCGACGCGATGCGGCCGGACGGACGCCTCATGTTTCGGACCGAATCGTTTGTGGAGCAGCCTCCACCCGGCCGTCGCTGGGGCCGCCTGTCCCGCTGGCCGGCGGTGGGGTTGACGGTGCGGGACGACGGGAGCGGGGTGACTGCCGAGAACCTTGCCCGGTTGTGTGAGCCGTTTTTCACCACTAAACCCGGCGGGGCGGGCTCCGGCCTCGGGCTCTATAACACGAGAGTTTTTGTCGAGCGACACGGCGGCGAGTTGGTCGTACACAGCGCGCCCGGGTCGGGCAGCGCGTTTACCCTGTTGTTTCCTGAGGCTGACTTCTCGGAGGTCACTCCCCCGCCTGCCCGGGAAAAGAAGGAGGCTTCCACCCTATGATGGCATCTCACGACGAACCGGGCGATCAGGCCCTGCACCATATCCTGATCGTGGACGACGAGGAGGCGGTGCTGAGTGCGCTGAAGGAAACCCTGGCCCGGGAGGGATACCGGGTGACGACCGCTCCGCATGCCATTGAGGGACTCGCCCGGCTGCGGGAGCGCTCCTATTCGGCGGTCATCACCGATTACCGGATGCCGGGCATGACCGGCCTGGAGTTTCTCTCGCAGGTTCGGGAGCTGCAGCCGGATGCGGCGCGCATCTTGATCACGGCCGTGCTCGAGCTGAGCGTGGTCATCGAGGCGATCAACAAAGGCGAGATCTATCGGTTCATGGTCAAGCCCTGGTTGCGCGAGGAACTGCTGGTGACCGTCCAAAACGCGGTGCAGCGATATGAACTGGTCTGTCGCAATGCCACCTTGCAGGCGACGCTGCTGGCGACCAACGGGAAGCTGTCCGAGGTGAACGCGCGTTTGGCGGAGCAAGTAGCGCTGGGCGAGGAGCGCAACCGCAAGCTCGAATCCCTGCGGGCCGCCCTTGAGCGCAATCTGCAGCACTCGGTGGAATTGTGCCTGAAGACGATGGAGACCTTCTATCCCACGCTGGGCAACCAGGCCCGGCGGGTGCACGAGCTTTGCCGTGCCATGGGCGAAGGACTGGGGCTGAGCGCGGAACAGCGACACGCCCTGGAGATCGCCGCCTGGCTGCATGACATCGGCCTGATCGGCATTCCGAGGCAGGTCATTCGCAAGGCCGAGCTTTCGCCGGGCACGTTGACCCATGCGGAGAATACGCTCATTCGCCACCATCCTGTGCTGGGACAGGAATTGGCCGACTTTGGACACTCGCTCTCCGAGGTGGGAACCATCATCCGCGCGCACCACGAGAACTTCGATGGAACGGGCTACCCCGACGGGCTGCAGGGCGATCAGATTCCGTGGCTGGCGCGCATTCTGGCCGTGGCCGTGGCTTACGCCGAGAGCCGCCGTGAGAGCGAATCGACCATCGAGGCGATCAAACAGCTGCGCGGGCATGTCTTCGATCCCGAAGCGGTCCGTGCGTTCCTGCGGTGCCTGCCCCAAGCCACAGTGCCGCGGCGTCAACGGGAGGTCATGCTGGCCGAGCTGCGCCCCGGCATGGTCGTTGCCCGTGGCATCTACAACGCCAACGGACTGCTCATCGTGCCCGATGGCCAAAAGCTGACCGAGGCCGCCATCGACAAGCTGAACAATCATAACCGCGTCAATCCAATCGCTCAGGCACTCCTGGTCTATAGCTGATCCATTCGCTTTCCCTTTTATGTCTACGCTGCCTTTAAAAGTCGAATTTGCCGGCGCTGGTCCTGGTTCAGCTCGCGACGGCGCGCCTGACTGGCAAACCCAACGGCTGCTCGCGGCCATCGATTCCACGCCCGACGTCGTCATCCTCACCGATCCAGGTTTTGCCATCACCTTCGTCAACCCGGCTTTTGAGGCCACCACCGGCTTTCCAGTCACCGACGCGCTGGGACGGCCCGTGGACTCGTTTCACGCTCCCGGGCAGGAGGACACCGTGCGCGCGTACGAGGACGGCGTTCGTCGCGGCGCCGACTGGGTCGGGGAACTCACCATGCGCCGCCGTGACGGCACGGAGTACCCGGTGGACATGACGTTTTCGCCGGTCTACGGACCGGGCGGGCAATTCATCGGTGCGGTGGCCTTCCAGCGGGACATCAGCGGGCGCAAACAGCTGCAGGACGCGGTCCTGGTCGAGCGGAATTTCACGCGGAGCATCATCGACTCGATGGATGCCTGCCTTTACACCCTGGATGGGCGCCTCCGGTTGACGCATTTCAACGAGCGCTGGCGGCGGATGCCGGGCGAGCACGGCTGGCTGCGTTTCAACACGGCTCCGCAGGTGGGCCAGTGCCTGCTCGATTGCGTGGTGGATGAGGCCCGGCGGGCCCAGTTGGAACGAATCTTCCGTGAAGTGCTCGCGGAGGGAAATCCGCAGGAGCTGCAGTCGGTGGACGGGACCGGACGTCACTGGTTGATGAGCGTGTTTCCGTGGCATCACGAAGGCCGGATTCGCGGTCTGATTTATCGCGTGACCGATGACTCCGCTCTGGCCGGGGTGCAGAAGCAGCTCTTTCAAGCGCAGAAGATGAGCACTCTCGGCGCGTTGGTGGCCGGAGTCGCCCACGATTTCAACAATCTCCTGCTGGCCATGCGCGGCAACCTGAGCCTGGTCACCATGGATCCGAACCTGGCGCTGGAGATCCGCACCCGGCTGCAGCAGGTCGATGACGCCGCGGTCCGGGCGACGGATCTGTCGCGCCAACTTCTCACCTTCAGCCGGCCCTCGGAGGAGAAGGTGACCGTGCTCGATTTCAATCAGATCGTGCAGGAGGCGGGCAACATGGCGAAGCGTGTCCTGCGGGGCCGGATCAAGCTTGTGCTGAATCTGACGCCGGAGCCGTTGAAGGTGCAGATGGATCAAACGCAGGCGATTCAAGTGTTGTTGAACCTGTGCATCAACGCGTCCGATGCGATGCCCAAGGGCGGCACCCTTTCCGTCACCAATGTGCTGGCGGATCCGACGCCGGCTCAGCGGGCGCGGGCACGGCATCCGGCCGGCGCACAGTTCATGCGGTGCAGCGTGACGGACACGGGCACCGGCATTTCGCCGGAGGTGTTGCCCCGGATCTTCAATCCGTTCTTCACCACGAAGGCGCCCGGCAAAGGCACGGGCCTCGGGCTGGCCATTGTCTCGGACGTCGTCAAGCGCGCGGGCGGGTTCATCGATCTCGAGAGCACGGTCGGGGTGGGCACCACCTTTCACATTTACCTGCCGCTGGACGTTGGGCCGCTCACCCGCACCGATACGGAGCTTCGCCAGCAATTGTGCCCGGGTCGCGGACGGCTGCTGGTGGTGGATGATCTGGACTTGGTCCTGGAGTTTGCCGCGAACTTTCTTCGCCAGGCCGGATACCAGGTGCTCACGGCGACCAGCGCGGATGCGGCGCTCAAGGTCTTGTCGCAGCAGAGCGTCCCGGTGGATCTGTTGCTAACCGACTACACGATGCCCGGCCGGAACGGTTGGCAGCTGATTCAAGAAGTGCGCAGTCGCTGGCCCTTGACCCGTTGCATCCTGGCCTCCGGTTATGTCGATGAGGAGGAACGGTTGGAGATTCGCAAGGCGCCCGCGGTGCGGATGCTGAACAAACCCTACGGCATCGCGGAAGCGAGTCGGCTTATCTCCGAAGTGTTGGGGCAGGGACCCGGACAGCCTTGAAGGCTGCAACCCGGCTTGGGGCCTTCGGGTGCGCCGGTTGTCGGGCGCGGGGCGGCGAGGTTTCCTCCGACCGCGGCAACCTCCGGCGGGGCGTCGCAGTGGGCCCACGACGAAGAGACAGCATTAAGAAACATCATTAAGCAAATTGCCGGAACTCCGATTAAACGAAAGCGGACAGAACAGTCACACAAGCGCCATGGCCACTGAAAATTCAGACTATTGGTCCTCGATTAAGCAGTTAACGGAGAAAATCGCTCTCGAACTCGTCTACACGGAGGCGGGCAAGGACAACGGACTGCTCCCCATCAACAGTCTCCTGAGCGAGATCGAGGAAATTGCATCACATTCCCCTTTGTTGTCGCCGTTCCCACAGGCGATCAGCCGGGCGCGTGTTTTGGTGGACGGGGCGTTTGAAAAGGCCGCGCTCGACGCGGCGACGATCGCGGCGCTTTCGAGTTGGGTGGAATGGACCCAGGCCGCCTCGGCCGCGGCGGCGGCCGGCGGTGCCTTGCCGCCTCTCGGATCGTTTGCCGACGTCAACGCCGAGGTTCCCACCGCAGTGAGTCAGCCAGCGGACGCGGTCGCTGGCGTCGGAGGAGCGGTGCTCGAGTCCGGCGCGCTACCGCCGGAGGAAGCGCTGGTGATGAACATCGAGAGCGATGGCGACCTGCTGAAGGAGTTCCTTAACGAATCCCAGGAACATCTCCAAAACATCGAGCTCGGAGTGCTGACGCTGGAGGAGAATCCCACTGACGCCGACACACTGAATTCCATCTTCCGCGCGTTTCACACCTTCAAGGGAGGGTCCGGCTTCCTGAACCTGCTCCCGATGAAGAACCTTGCGCACGAGCTGGAGTCGCTGCTCGACCTCGCCCGCAATGGCAAGCTCACGGTCAATCTGGACGTGATCAATCTCATCCTGGAAGGCGGCGATACGCTGAAGAAGTACATCGCCGAGATGAATGCCCAGATCAGCGGCAACTCACCGGCCGGGCCCATCGTGGTCCCCGCCCAGGCCCTGCTCGCCAGGGTGCGCACGTGGCTGGAGCCCGGCGGCGCCAAGTCAGCGCCGAAGATTACCCCTCCCGCCCCGGCTGCCACCGTCGCTGCCGCTGCCGCACCGGCCCCGGCTCCAACGGTGGCTCCGCCGCCAGTTCCGCCGGGCCGGCCGGGTTCCGGCGATTCGGCTCCGTCTGCTCCGGCTCCGTCCGCAGCGGGGGCGACCAAGGAAGCTGGTCCCGCCCGCGCGAAGGACAACGCGGCATTCGTCAAGGTGGACACGGGCAAACTCGACAGCCTGGTGGATCTCGTGGGCGAGATGGTGATCGCGCAGTCGTTGATCGCCCAGGACAAGGATCTCGCCTCGCTCGAAAGCCAGCAGTTGACCCGCAACCTCGCCCAGCTGCGGCGCATCACCAATGATTTGCAGCGGACCGCCATGTCCATGCGCATGGTCCCCATCCGGGCCACCTTCCAAAAGATGACGCGACTGGTCCGCGACACGGCGGCGAAGATCGGCAAGCAGGCCGAGTTGACGATGGAAGGGGAGGACACGGAACTGGATCGGACCATCGTTGAGGAAATCAGCGACCCGTTGATTCACATGGTCCGCAACTCGGTGGATCACGGCATCGAGCCGCCCGACGTCCGGACGGCCAAGGGCAAGGACCCGGTCGGCCGGATCCACCTGCGCGCCTACCACCAGGGCGGCAACATCCTGATTGAAATCCGCGACGACGGCGCGGGCTTGAACAAGGAACGCATCCTCGCGAAGGCCGTGGAGAAGGGCATCATCCGCGCCGGCGAAACTTTGTCGGAAAAGGAGATCTTCAACCTCGTCTTTGCCCCGGGATTCTCCACTGCCGCCGTGATCACGGACATCTCCGGACGGGGCGTGGGCATGGACGTGGTGCGCAAGAATATCGACAAGCTGCGCGGCAAGATCGACATCCAATCCACCCCGGGAGCCGGCTCGGTCTTTACCATCTCGCTGCCGCTCACCCTTGCCATCATCGATGGACTGGTGGTCAGCGTTGGGCGTGAACGCTACATCCTGCCGACGCTGTCGGTGCGGGAATCTTTCCGACCGACCGATCAAATGCTTTCCACCCTGCACGAACGCGGGGAGATGGTGAACGTCCGCGGCCGGTTGAGCCCGATGCTGCGTCTCTACGACTTTTTCGGCGTGGAACCCGAGTCGCCCGACCCGACGCGCGGCATTCTGGTGGTCATCGAGGCTGATGGCGCCGATCGTTGCATCCTGGTCGACCGCCTGCTGGGCAAGCAGGAGGTGGTGATCAAGAGCCTGGGCGAGGCGTTCAAGTGCAATCGGGCTCTGGCTGGCGGCGCCATTTTGGGCGATGGCCGGGTCGGCCTGATTCTCGATGTCAACGCGCTGGTTCGTTTGAAGGCGCATGCCGCCACCACTGCACTTGCCGCCTGACTCACTCGCTCACTCGCTGAATCCTCAATTCATCCACTCGTTAGATCCCCATGGCTACCATTGAATCCCTCCCCAAGAAGGCGGATGCCACGGCCGGCGCCCGCAAGTTCCTCACGTTCGGACTCGGGCATGAGTCCTATGGCGTAGGCGTCCTCAAAGTCCGTGAAATCATCCGCATGCTGGATATTACCGGCGTGCCCCAGATGCCCCCGCACGTCAAGGGGGTGATTAATCTGCGCGGCAAGGTTGTTCCCATCGTGGATCTGCGCATCAAGTTTGGTCTGGCCAAGGCCGAGAACACCGAGCGCACCTGCATCGTGGTCGTCGAGGTCGTGACCAAGGCCGGCTCCAGGATGCTGATGGGCATGATCGTCGACGCGGTCGAGGAGGTCGCCACCATTCCGGCCTCGGATGTGGAGCCGACGCCCGACTTCGGCGGCAGCCTGAGCACGGAATACATCCTGGGCATGGCGAAGGTGCGTGGCAGTGTCAAGACGTTGCTCGACATCGACGCTGTGCTGACGGCGGACAATTTGAACCTCTTGGCTGAAGCAGCGGCCAATCACTAAACCATGCAAAATTGGACCATCAAAAAACGGATCACCCTCGGCTTTGGAGGTGTTCTCGCCGTCGTCTTGACTCTGGGGGCGCTCACTCTCTACGAACTGAACCAGATCAACCGTGATGTGCACTCGATGCTCTCGGCCTCGGTTCCGGGCTCGGTCAACATCCTGGAGGCACAAAGCCATCTTGAGCGCTCGGTGGCGCTGTGGATTGAGTTCTCGGCCGTGAGCAATCGCGCAAGTGTAGAGAAGCGAATTGCCGAGAACGCCGGGGAACTGGCGAAGCATTTGAAGCACTATGAGGGCAGCATCACGCTGCCCGAGGATCGGGAGATGTTCGCCAGTCTGAAGTCTGACGTGGCGGCGTTGACCGCCGTGGGCGGGGACTTGATGGAGCTTGTCCGGGCCGGCCGCAGTTCAGAGGTCGGTGAGTTCGTTCAGGCCCGCGTCATTCCGGCTCACGAAAAGGCGGCTGAGTTGTTGTCCAAAATGTCGGATTTCAACGAGTCCAACCTGAAGAGGGAGACCGAGGACGTCGACCAGTCCGTGACGGCTGCCTTTCGGTGGACCTTCATCGGATTGGGGTCTGCGTTACTGGCCGGGCTGGGGATCGCGTTTGCCATCATTCGTTCGACAAACCGCGCCCTCCGCGCCACGTCGGAAGTGCTGAAGGATGGGGCGGAGCAGATTTCGTCGGCCTCCACGCAGGTGGCAGCTGCGAGCCAATCCCTGGCCGAAGGGGCCAGCGAGCAGGCGGCGTCGCTCGAAGAGACCAGTGCCTCGCTGGAGGAAATGTCCAGCATGGCCCGGCGGAACCACGAGAACACCGAGTCAGTGTCCCGCCTGACCAACAATACCCGTCAGGCGGCGGAGCAGGGCAAGGTCAGCCTGGGCGAGATGTCCAGTGCGTTGACGGCGATCCAAAGTGCCACGGGCGAGCTGCGCACGGTCATCCATGGCATTGTGTCCTCCAGCGACGACGTGTCCAAGATCGTCAAGGGCATCGAGGAGATCGCATTCCAAACCAACATTCTGGCGCTGAACGCGGCGGTTGAAGCAGCGCGGGCCGGCGAGGCGGGCATGGGTTTCGCCGTGGTCGCCGATGAAGTGCGCAACCTGGCGCATCGCAGCTCCACGGCGGCAAAGGAGAGCGCGGTCAAAATCGAAGACTCCCGCCGGCACAGCGCGGCAGGCGTGTCGGTCAGTGAAAAAGTTTCGCGCAGCCTTGAAGAGGTCGTGTCGCGGGCCAAACAGGTGGAGGAAAGCTTCCAGCGCATTGCCGGTCAGGCGGGCGAGGTCGACGAAACCATCCGCCAGATCACCCTCGCCTCGAAGGAGCAGACCGAGGGCGTCTCGCAAATCAATGTCGCGGTCAGCGAGATGGACAAAGTGACCCAGAAGAACGCCGGCGGCGCCGAAGAGTGTGCCAGTGCGGCCGAGGAACTGAACGTTCAAGCCCGCGGTCTCCGGGAGTCGGTGGAGTCATTGCAACAGCTCATCGGCCTGACCGCAGGTCCCTCGGCCGGAGCGCCGGCCGGAACGGCGCCCACGGTCCGCGCCGCCCGCCGTGCGCCGCTCTTGAAAAAGTCGAAACCGGCCGAGCCGCACCTGATCCGTTCGGTGGCTCCTGCCGGGGGCCCCGAAGCCCCGCCGGCACCGGGTGAGGCCGACATGTTTGTCATGCCGGAGGCTGCGCCCAACCCACGGGGCAGCAAGGTGGCGAGCGGAGATTTCCGGGACTTTTGAGCGCCTGGATTGAGTGCAGTCACCCGAATCATCACACGCTGGCGCATGAAAGAGAAAGTTCCCCCAAGCCTGACCCGCCGCCTGATCACCGCGTTCGTTGTCGTCGGCATCCTGCCGATGGCGGTGATGGCGATGTTCAGCATCCGCAACATCAATCAGCTGGGAGCCCAAATGGCCACCAGCTTCGCGACGGCGGCCCAGACCGCGGTGGAGAAGATGGACCGCAACCTGTTTGAGCGCTATGGCGACGTGCAGGCCTTCGGGGTCAACAGCGTCGTGCAGGATCGTCGATCGTGGTATGTGGTCGGATCGGAATCCAATCGGGTGGCGGAGGCCATGAACCAATATGCCCGCCTCTATGGCTTCTACGTGCTGACCATCGCGGTGGATTTGGAGGGACGCGTGCTCGCGGTGAACGACAAGACGCCGGCGGGCAAACCGCTCGACACGGCGGCGATCTACCGGCGGAGCTACCGGGATGCTTCCTGGTTCAAGGAATGTCAGGCGGGGCACTTTCTGAAGAGCGACGTCCTCGACGGAACCTATGTCGAGGATGTGCACGTGGAGGAAGACGTGCAGCGCCTCTATGGGAACGAGGGGCTGGTGCTCGGGTATGCCGCGCCCATCAAGGATCGTGAGGGCAAGGTCATTGGTTACTGGAACAATTTTGCCGACTATTCGCTCGTTGGAGAGATCATCCAGGACACCTACAACGAATTCAAAAAGAGCGGGTTTCCCTCTGCCGATTTGACGCTGCTGGATCGAACCGGGCGCGTGCTGTTGCAGCATGCGCCGGGGTCGTCCGGCAAACCGGAGATCAAGCATGACATGCAGGTGGTGTTGCATGCCAACCTGGCGAGCAAGGGAGACCCCGCCGCCCAGGCCGTTGCGGCGGGCAAGTCTGGAATCGTGGTGATGAAGGACGCGGTGGCCGGCGGCGAATATGTGGTGGGCTACGCCACCTCTGACGGCGCGTTGGGTTATCCGGGAATGGGGTGGGGCTTGGTGGTGCGCGTCCCTTCGCATGAGGCGTTGCCGGTCAAGGCCCACGCTCTTGCCCAGATCGCGTTGATCGGTGGGTTGGGTTTGGTGGCGCTTTTCGGAATTGCCTGGTGGCTCGGGCGGGGAATCTCGCGCCCGCTCATGGTTAGGATGACCGAGATGGAGACGGTGAGTGAGGAGCTGGTCTCGGCCGCCAGTCAGGTGACGACAGCGAGCCAGACCCTGGCAGAAGGTGCCAGTCAGCAAGCGGCTTCGCTGGAGGAAACCAGCGCTTCGCTGGAGGAAATGTCGAGCATGGCGCGGCGAAATCACGAAAGCACATCCGTGGTCCAGCGTCTGGCCAATGAGGCCCGCGAGTCCGCCACGACGGGGGTGGTCAGCGTCAAACAAATGAGCGACGCCATCGGCGGGATCCAGAATGCCACCCTCGAGATGCGGACGGCCATTGACGGCATTGTGGCCTCGAGCGAGGAGGTGTCCAAGATCGTCAAGGGGATTGAGGAAATCGCCTTTCAGACCAACATTCTCGCGTTGAATGCCGCCGTCGAAGCCGCCCGGGCGGGCGAGGCCGGCATGGGTTTTGCCGTGGTGGCCGATGAAGTCCGCAGCCTGGCCCATCGCAGCTCCACGGCAGCGAAGGAGAGTGCCTCCAAGATCGAGGAATCTCGCCGGCGCAGCGCGGCGGGCGTGGAGGTCAGCGAGAAGGTCGCGCGGAGCCTGGAGGAGGTCGTGGGCAAGGCGCATCTCGTGGCCGAGAGCTTCCAGTCCATCGCGGGCAATGCCGGCCAGGTCGACGAAACCGTCAGCCAGATCACCCTTGCGTCCAAAGAGCAAACGGAGGGGATCAGCCAGATCAACGTCGCGGTGAGCGAGATGGACAAGGTGACCCAAGCCAACGCGGGCGGCGCGGAGGAATGCGCGAGCGCGGCGGAGGAGATGAGCGGTCAGGCGCGGAGCCTGCGGGCGATTGTGGCCGGGCTGCGTCAGCAGGTGTCGGGACAGGCGAGCTCTCCCAAGGCGACAACGGCCGAGTCCGCGGACCATGCTCCAAAGCAGGTCAAGCTAACCAAGGCTCGGGTGACTGCCCGGGCCGGGGCCCCGGCCACGGGCGCGACAGGAGGCAAGCGCGCCGCGGTGCCGGCGGCGGCGGGAGATTTTCACGACTTTTAACCGGGTGCACCAGGGGAGACCGCAACAAATGAAGCGAAAAGGAGCGGAACATGAAACGTGGCGAACAAGACACTTTGGCCGTGCGCGAAGCGGCGGCGGTGGACCGGAAAACGGCGGAGAGCCTTTACCGGACGGCGATGGACTGTCGGGCGGGGCATGATGAGAAGGGGGCGTTTGAGCGGTTTTGTCAGGCGGGCGAGGCGGGGCATGTCGGCGCGCAGTTTGAGGCGGGAATCTGTTGTGTGCATGGGCGCGGAACGGAATCGAATCCTGCCCGCGGCGTGCACTGGTTGCGCCGGGCGGCCGAAGCCGGACACTCGGGAGCGATGGACAGCCTTGGGGTCAGGTATGCCACGGGCGAGGGCGTGCCCCAAAGCGTGGAGGAGGCGGTCCGCTGGTTTCGTCGGGCGGCGGAGCTGGGCCATCGGGTGGCCCAGTTCAACATGGGCATGGCCCACGTGTTGGGGCAGGGCGTGCCGCAGAGTTACGTCGAAGCCTATGTCTGGTTCAGCCTGAGCGCCATGAGCGGTGACGAGATCGCGCGTGAGAGCGTGCAGAGCACCACCGAGGCGATGTCCCCGGTGGAGCTGCGGGAGGCCCGGGAAAAGCTCCGGGAGGTGGCGCGGCAACTGGCGGCGTTGCGACGCGAAGCGGCGCGGTTGGCGGCGTGAGCACGGGAGAGTTCCCCAAGTTCCCATCTGCAAACGCAAGGTTATGGCAGCGGACATCGAGACAGCGAGCGACTACGATTTTATCATTCAGCTGGTTTACAGCCGGTGCCGGGTGCGGCTGCACGATGGCAAACAGCAGCTGATCAAGGCGCGCCTGGGCAAGCGGATGCGGCATCACGGCTTCGAATCCCTGGGCCAATACTGTGATTTTCTGCGCCGGACCAACGATGAGGTGGAGATTACCCATCTGGTCGATGCGCTGACCACCAACTACACGCAGTTTTTGCGGGAAAAAGATCATTTTGATTTCCTGGTGCACACGGCCCTGCCGTCCGTGCTGGCGCGGAACGCACGGCGGTTCCGCATCTGGAGCGCACCATGCGCAACTGGTGAGGAGCCATTCAGCGCGGCCTTTTATCTCTCCGAACATTTTCCGCTCGCCAGCTGGGATTGGAAAATTTTTGCCACCGACATCTCCACCAAGGCGCTGGAGACGGCGCAGGGCGCGATTTACCCGGACGACCGCCTGAACTCGGTTCCGCCGGAGTGGCGCAAAAAATACTTTCAAAAGGGGGTGGGCAAGTGGGCCGGCTATTGCCGGATCAAGGATGAGATCCGGAGTCGCGTCGATTTCCGTCACCTTAACCTGCTTGGGCAGTATGCCCTGCAGGATCGATTTGAAGTCATCTTCTGCCGCAATATGATGATCTACTTTGATCGTCCCACCCAGGAACAGCTCGTGCGGAAGCTGGGCCAGTACCTCGTGCCCAACGGCTATCTGCTGATTGGGCATTCGGAGAGCCTGAACGGGCTCGACATTGACATGCAATGTTTGAAACCGAGCATTTACCAGAAAATCTAGAATTACCCGCACATGCCCGCCCCATCACTGGTTGGCTTCGAGCATCGCGTCGTGGTTGGCATCGCCGACATGGCGGCGTCGAACAACCAGAACGTCGTGCTCACCACCTACTCGCTCGGCTCATGCCTCGGGATCGCCATCTACGATCCCGTGGTCAAGGCCGGCGGGTTGCTGCATATCATGCTGCCGGATTCGACGATCGATCCGGCCAAGGCGGCGAAACAGCCAGCCATGTTTGTCGACACCGGTGTCCCCGCCCTCTTCCGGGCCGCCTATCAGCTCAAGGCCGAAAAGCATCGCGTCATCATCTCGGTGGCCGGTGGCGCCCAAATCATGGACAGCGGCGGCTTTTTCAACATCGGCAGCCGCAACTACGAATCCCTGACCGGATTGCTGGGCCAGCACGGACTCCGGATTCATGCAGAGCAGGTCGGCGGCATGGTCAACCGGACCATGTTCCTCAACCTCGCCACCGGTGAGGTTCGCCTGAAGATTTCCGGGGAACCGAAGGACACCATCCTATGCAAGAGCTCGACGACTACATAGACAAGGTCAAGAACCTGCCGCCCGCGCCGCGGATTCTGCCGGAGTTGCTCGGGCTCTTGCGGAAGGAGGACGTCGACTCCAGCCGGGTGGTGGAATTGATCTCGTATGATCCGGCCATCACGGCCGCGGTCCTGCGCCTGTGCAACAGCTCCTTCTTTGCCGGAGCGGAACCGGCGGACAATCTGCAGGAAGCCGTCGCGCGCATCGGCTTTGGCCAGGTCTACCAGTTGGTGGCCGCGGTCAGCGGAGCCAAACTGCTCGGGCCGCCTCAGCGCGGCTATGGCATCGACAGCGGGGAGCTTTGGAAACATTCCGTCACCGCGGCCATGGCCGCCCAGTTGCTGGCCATCGACAAGGGCGCGGATGCCGGCCTGGTGTTTACGGCCAGCCTGCTGCATGACATCGGGAAAATCGTGCTCGCCGAGGCCCTGGAACACATCTATGCCCGCCTCGTGGAGGAAAGTCATTGCAATCAGGCCTCGATGATCGAGACGGAGAAGCGCCTGCTCGGCGTCAATCACGCCGAGGTGGGGGGGCGCTTGCTGAGTCGCTGGAAGTTCCCCCCCAACCTCGTTGCCGCCGTCGCCTTTCATCATCACCCGTCCGGCGCGGATGGCGACGCCAACCGGGAGCTGGCGGCATTCGTTTATCTCGGGAACATGATCGCCTATTTCATGGGCTACGGCTATGGCCACCACGCCTTTGCCCTGCGCGGGCGCGCCGATGCGCTCGATATTCTTCGGCTCAACGCGGACGCTCTGCCCGAATACATGATCAAGACCTTCGACAAACTGCAAACGGTGGAAAGCCTCCTGCAGGCCGCCTGAACATGCCCGATCGCCGCATCAAAGTTCTCATCGTCGACGACTCCGCCGTCGTCCGGAAGGTGCTCACCGAAGGCTTGGCCGGGTTCCCGGAGATAGAGGTGGTGGGCACTGCCATCGACCCCTACGTGGCGCGCGACAAGATCCTCTCGCTCCAGCCCGACGTGCTCACGCTCGACATTGAAATGCCGCGCATGGATGGCTTGAGCTTTCTCAAACTTCTGATGAAACACCGGCCCATGCCGGTGATTGTCATCAGTTCGCTGACCAGTTCGGGCTCAACCCACGCCCTCGAAGCGCTGCAATACGGCGCGGTCGATGTCGTGGCCAAGCCGAACGGTTCCTACTCCGCCCAGGCCGACTGCGGCGAACTTGCCGGCAAAATCAAGGCCGCGTTCCAGGCTCGGGTGCGGCGAACGCCCGCCACCACTTTTGAGCCTGCGGTCAAGGCTGCCCCGCCTCCAGTTGGCGCCCCGACGCCTCATGGGGTGCGTCCCGCGGGCGCCCCCATTTTGGGCTCAGCCGCCCTCGCCCGGAATGCCAAACGTCCCACGCGCCAGTATTCATCGAAGCAGATTATTCTCATGGGAGCCTCCACCGGCGGGACCGAGGCCTTGAAAAAGGTCCTGACGGAACTGTCGCCCGACCTGCCCGGGATTTGCATCGTGCAGCATATTCCCGCGCACTTCTCCCGGGCCTTTGCCGAACGCCTGAATGGCCTCTGCCCCTACGAAGTGCGGGAGGCGCGTCACGGGGATCGGGTTCAATCGGGGCTCGCCCTGATCGCTCCGGGCGGGTTTCACATGGTGCTGCGTCGTTCGAACAACGTCTATCTGGTGGAGCTCAACGAAGGCCCGCCGATCCATCATCAACGGCCGGCGGTCGATGTGCTGTTCGACTCGGCGGTCAAAGCCGGAGCCGGCCCGCATGCCCTCGCGCTCGTGCTGACGGGCATGGGTGCCGACGGCGCCGCCGGATTGTTGAAACTCAAAGAGGCTGGTGCCACCACCGTGGCGCAAGATGAAGCCAGTTGCGTCGTCTTCGGCATGCCGCGCGAGGCCATCCGCCTTGGCGGCGCACAAAAGGTTCTCTCGCTGGACCAGATGAGCAGCTTCATCGAACGTCATTCGACCGAAGCCGCCGGACCCACCGTCGGCGCGTAGTGAAGTCGGTGTCCGGTGCATCTCGAAGTTGTTGGATCGGAGCGCGGACCTGTGGTCCGCAGCGGGTGGAGTCGGCGGCGCACGAACGAACCCTCAGGCGTCGTCTCCGGTTCGCGCCGCTGCGGGCTGAAAGCCCGCGGTCCGTCCAGCCGGCCTTGATCGTTCCACCTCTCCCCGCTTGCAATCACGGCTGAGGAACGAGCACGGTCGCATCTTCCGGGCGTCCCAGATACACGCGTCCGCCCCGGGTGGTGCCGAGGAAATAGCCGCCGGCCAGGTCCTGTTTCTGGAGCACGACGCCCTTGAACAGGCTCGGAGTGGAGGTTTCGGGATGGACGAAGCGTCCGATGAGAAGTCCGGAGGACGGGGAGACGGCGAGCGCGAGTCGGATGGTCTGGTTGGTCGAGACGGTGATCTTGTTCTGGCTGCTGAGGAACACATCGTTGGTCACCGGGCTGGTTAGGTTGCCGCCTTCGAGAATCACGACTGCGTTGGAGAATCCGGCGACGGCGGTGCCGGGCGCCGGAGTTGTGAACCGTGAGCCCAACGCCACGATTTCATTGGTGAAGCCGGCCGGATGCAGGGTGCCGACGGTGACCGGCGGAGGCTTGGTCCAAAGCAAGCGGCCCAGAATGTCGTTGGTCTCGGTATTGGCGAACGTCAACCAACCAAACGCGGATCCCCTGCCGCCGTAGAGATTCAGGAAGACGGGCAGCTGTCCGTTGGCGGCCAGGGCGCCCTTCGCGACGCCCGTGGTGCCGTCGGCCAGCCCGCCCTTCAGGGCCACGCTGCCGGAACTGCTCACCACAATCGACGCGTAGCCGGCGCCCGCAGGGCTGACTTCCGTTTGGTCGAGACCGGGGAGGAGCAAGGTGTATTTGCCCTGGAACGAAGTGGCCGGGTTGGTCTTGGCGTTGAACAGGGCCCGATAACCGAAGAGCTCGCTGGTCCAGAGCGTGTCGCTGAGCGAGCCGGCGACGTGATCGGAACCGGATTCGAACTGGAGGTGGAGTTGCAGTGAGTTGGTGCCGCGACGAGCGATCAGTGTGTCCGAGCCGAGATCGAGGCCCACGGTACCGGTGAACGGATAGGTGGCGCCATTCAACAGGAGCTTGCCGCTGTAGGTGCCCTTGTCCGTGGTCACGAGGCTAAAGAAGCCCGATTGTTCGTGCACAGGCTCGTTGGTCGGATGAAAAAGCCCGGTGTAGACGCCCTTTTGGGCGGACCATGGGTTAGGCACGAAATGCGCCTCCACGGCGAGATTGGAGGACATGACGAACGTAAGCCTCGGTCCGGTCGCAATTTGATCTCCAACCAGCCAGTTGCTGAAAATATTGCCGGACGCAGGCGTGGCCTGGAGGGAATACGACTGCCCGAGTTCCAGCAACTGGTTGTTGGTCAGCGCGGCGACCGTGCCATTGCCGGTGGTGGTGAGGGAAAGGGGCGTCATCACGGCAAAAAAGACGGTGAGCGTGTTCGTGGGCGAACGGTTGCCGGCGACGTCGATGGCGCAGACCTGAATGATGTTCGTGCCGGGCGTGAGGGAGAGGTCGGCTGTCCAGTTGGTCGTGCCCGCGGCGGCGAAAGCGTCGCTGCCCAGCCTGACATCGACCGAGGCCACGCGCTGATTGTCTTGAGCGGTGCCGCTGAGTTGGAGTGCGCTCGAGACAACCCGGGCGAACGCGGCGCCAGGGGTGACAATCCTGACGGTCGGGACTTGCGTATCGGGGACCGGCGCTTGATTCACCGTGAGTGTGGCCACGACGCTGGTGACGGCCCCGGCGGAGTTGGAGACCACCACGCTGTAACCGCCGGCGTTGGCGAGTTGAACGCCGACGAGGTTGAGCGTGGCCTGAGTTTCTCCCGGGAGATTGCTGGCGTTCCTCCGCCACTGATACTGCAGCGGCGCGTCACCGTCGGCCGTGACGGAGAACGTCGCATTGCTGCCGATCGTGACGGTGACGTCCTCGGGTTGGGCGGTGATGGTGGGCGCGACGGGTGCCGGGACCACGGTGAGGATGGCTGGATTACTGGTGACCGAGCCGAGGCTGTTGGTAATGACCACCGAGTAACTGCCGGCATGGTTGGTCGTCAGCGCGGTGAGGAGCAGGTCTGTGTTGGTGGCGTTGACGAGGTTCGTGCCCGCGAGGCGCCATTGGTAGGCCAGCGGCCCGGTGCCGGCCGCGACCACGCTCAGCGTGGCGTTGGCTCCGAGGAAGGCCGACTGGCTGACGGGCTGGGTGGTGATGCCAGGCGGGGCGTTGACGGTTAGCACTGCGACCGAGCTGGTGACAGAGCCTGCACTATTGGTCACGACGACCGTGTAACTGCCAGCATCACCTGCACCTGCGCTGGGGAGGGAGAGAGTCGTGCTGTTGGCGCCGTTGATGAACGTTCCGTTTTTCCGCCAGCGATAGCCGAGGGGCGCGGTGCCGGTGGCTGCGACCGTGAAGCCGGCGCTGTTGCCGGCGCTGACCGATTGACTGACGGGCTGCGTGGTGATCGAAGGAGGGATCAAGACGGTTAGGATCGCCGTGGCACTCGTGATTGATCCCGAACTGTTGGTGATGACCACGGCGTAGTTGCCGGCTTGGCTTGGCGTGGCTCCGGAGATCGTCAAGGTGGAATTGGTGGCGCCCGTCATGGCGATTCCATTGGTTCTCCATTGATAGCGAAGCGGCGCTGAGCCGGTGGCGGTGACGGTAAATGATGCGGTCCCACCGGCGATCACGGTCTGACTGGAGGGTTGTGACGTGATGCCAGGAGGCGTGTTGGGATTGCTCGCGGCCTGGACGGTGAGCGCGAGAGTCTTGGTGACGGTTCGACTGGGCTTGCCGCTGTCGGAGGCCGTGAGCAGCACGCTGAAGCTTCCTTCTTGGGTGGGTGTGCCGGTGATTCGTCCGGTGCCAGTGTTGCAGGCAAGGCCGGCGGGAAGGGGGACGGCCGAGAAGGTGTTGGCGGTGTCGGGGCCGGTGGTAATGCGATAGGAAAAGGCTGTGCCGTTCGTTCCGGTGGCGGTGCCTGCGCTGGTGATCGTGGTGGAGGCGCCGGAGACGGCGTTGTAGCTGCCGAGCAAGGCGGCGAGCCCGGCGATCCATGTGGAAACGATGGCGAAACTCGTGCCGCCCACCGGCGGTGTCGCCAGAATCACCCGCGTGACCGGCATCACTTGCAGCACGAGGGCGAGAAGGAGAGAAGGAGCCCGGGTCGATTTCATATCCATTCCGATGTCGGTCGAGTTACCAAACGCATTTCAGCGCGTGGAAATGCAATAGCAGCCCCCATGCCGCCGGCGACGGGCCTCCCCTGGTGTCAGGGCAGAGTCATCCTCAGCTGGTAGAGCCTGGCCGCATTCGTGTCGACCAAGTCGCTGACCGTGGTCTCGGTTCGGAGCGTCGCGGGCGGCCAGTTGGTCCAGGGCTGCCATGCGGCGTCGGTTTCCGTCGAATGAGTGAGAATTTCATAGGTGGGACCGGGCTCGCGCACGAAGCTCAACTCGAATTGGCCGTTCACCAGTTGGTGGCTGGCGATGCGCGGAGCGGGGATCACCGACACCAAAGCATTGCTGCTGACGCCCGCGCTGTAGGGCGTGGCGACCTGCAGCGCGTAAGTCCCCGCCTGATTCGTGGACACTGTATTCAGAGTCAGTGTCGAATTTGTCGCTCCGGGGATGCCCACGTTGTTGCGACGCCATAAGTATCGCAACGGCGTCGGTCCGGTCACCGTTGCGCTCAAGGTGATGGTGGCGCCCTCGACCGTTCGGGTGCTTTGCGGTTGGGCGAGGAACACCGGCCCCCCGCCCGTGGTCGGGAGGACGGTGATCACCAGATTGGTGCGGATGGTGCGATCCAATCGCTGGTTGTCCGAGGCTGTGAGAAGCACGGTATAGACACCGTTGCTGATCGGTGTGCCAGTTATACGTCCGACCGTCGTGCTGATGGTCAGTCCCGGGGGAAGATTGGACGCCGCAAACCAGTTCGCCGTGTCCGGACCAGTGGTGACGCGGTAGCTGAACGCGAGGCCGTTGGTGGCGAGGGCCGTTTTTGGGCTGGTGATGGTCGTGGATGCACCGGAGACGGCCTGGTAGCTGCCGAGCAGCGTGGCCAGCCCGGCGATCCAGGTCGACACGATGGCGAAGCTGGAACCGGCGGACGGCGTGAGGGCGGTAAAGACCCGCGAGACGGGAAGGATCTGCAAGGCGAGGGCCAGAAGAATGGAGGGAACGCGCGAACGTTGCATGGGACAAGCCTTTCCTGAACTGAGTTGGTGACTGGAGTTGTTGCGGTGTTGCTGTGAAAAATGAAAAACGAAAAACGACGCGCCATCGCCGTCTCACTAGCGCGCCTGCGCGGCGGTCACGGCGTTCGGCGTCTCCGCGGGCGGCACAGGCGGGCCGTTCGGCGTCAAGATGACGTATGAGGGCAGGCCCATCACTTTGAAATGGTCGAGGACTTCCTTCCCTGGATTTTGATTGGGGTGCTCGGCCTGGAGGCGCACCTGACGGAAATTCGCGAGCCGACGTTTTACCTCGGGCGCTTCGAAAGTGGTGTGTTCCATCGCCGAACAGTTCTTGCACCAGCTGGCCCAGAAATCGATGAAGACGGGCTGGCCGCTGGCGCGCGCTTCCGCCAATTCCGCGGCGAGCTGGTCGGAGAGGGTGGCGGAAGTGGCAGCTCCGACGACGGGTGCGGCGGCGGAAGCCGCCAGGTCAGGGGCGCTGCGGAAAAGGCTGAAGGCGATCTGCCCGTAGTAAAGCGCGAACAACGCGATGAATGCGCCGAACCCGTACTTGACCCTGGCCATCCATCGGCCGGGTTTTGGGAGGAAACTCAGACCTGCTCCGGCGAACGGCCAGGGCAGGCCCATGCCGATGCCCAGGACAAACGGGAGGAACAGCCCAATCACCACGCCTTGGTTGTAAAGCGTGGTGGCCTGAAGAAGTACCGAGATGACCACCGGAGCCACACATGCTCCGGCCAGGAGCGCGGCCACGGTGCCCATGGAATAGGCCACCACGAACTTGCTCTTCGCGGAGGGGCCGGTCCCCGCATCCTGGCCTTGCAGCCGGGAGAGGTCGATCGACACGACATCAAACATGCCCAAGGCCAGAACGATGAACACGACGGCGATGGCGAGATTGAACCACGGCGACGAGTTCAACGTGCCGAATTTCGAACCCGTCAGCACGACGACCAGCCCTAGGACTCCGTAGGCCAGGGCCATGCCGGTGGCGTAGGTCGCGCCGAGGGCAAAGCCACGTTGCTTTGATCCGGCCTGGGCGCCGGCCCCGATGATGGCGAGGTTGATCGGAATCATCGGCAGAACACACGGCGTCAGATTGAGCGCCGCGCCGCCCAGTAGAATCAGCCCAAGCGTCAGGGCCAATCCCCAGAATCCACCGCCCGCCCGCAGTTCCTGGGCGTCCGGTTGTCCGGAGCCTGAACGGTCGAGAAACGCCAGGAATTCCTTTTCCCGCAAATAGCCGCTGCCCCGGGCGCTGACCGTGAAGCCCGCGGCCAAGTCGCGCCAGGTTCCCGCTGCCGCCGGCGAGGCCGCCGGGGACGAGTCCTCGGTCGAAACGACCCCGATGGTGCCGTCGGGTGCGAGGACAAACTTCAACTCTTCCGGAAAAAAACAGTTGGCTTCGTCGCAGCCCTGATATTGCACCGTGAGCGTAGCCTTGTCCGGCGTCGGGATCGGCAGATGGCCGGTGGCCAGAAACGATTCCCGGAAGACCAGCTTTTCGTGGCCGCTGAACTTGTCCTTGATGGACACCGGCGTGGGCAGCGTAAACCGGCACAGATTCGTGGCCCCGCCTACAGAGCTGATTTCGCACGTCAGCTTGTCCGCATACAGGATGTGGTTAGTAGGAATGCCGAACGCAACCGTGATCACCTTGGTGTCGTTGGTCTGGAAAATCCGGGGAACCACCTTGAACGGCGACTCGTCGTCGGCATGCAGCAGCATGGTCCCGTGGCCCGCGCTGAAGAGGAGGGCTGCGGCGGCGATGGACCGCCAGGGAAACGGGAGTGTGGCCATATTGAGGATCTTTCGCGGCGATGGCGTGATCAGTTGCAACCGCACCCGCCGCCGCCCACGCCGCGACCCCCGGAGGCGGCTTCACGCGAGAACCACATGTGCTCCGAGAACGCTGTCGACAAGGGGTCACGATCGGCGCGCATCGTGTAGTCTGCCAGGGTGCCGCGTTCCCACGGCTTTACATTGGCGCAGCCTGAGGTTGCGAGCAGCCCGGTGAAGGCGGCCAGAAGGAGAAGTTTTGGTTTCATTGCTTTTTGTCGGTGGCGGAGGATTCCAGCAACGCTTCGACCTCCTTGACATACTGTTTGTGTGTCTCCGCTCCGTGGAAACCCTTGTGCACCGAAGCGACTTTGCCTTCGGCGTTCAGGACAAAGGAACTGGGCATCGATTTGATGTCGGCGCGCGCGACGAGCTTTTTGGCGGAGTCGCGCACGACGGTGAAGGACACGGGGTGCTTCTGGAGAAAGTCCTCCATCGTGGCTCGATTGTTGTCGAGATTGACGGCGAGAACCACCAGGCCTTTGCTCCCGTATTTGGTTTGCAGTTCTTCCATCACCGGAAACGACTCCTTGCAGGGCCCGCACCAGGAGGCCCAAAAGTCGACGATGACAACCTTGCCCTTCAGTGAGTCGGGCAGTTTGCCTTCGAGTTGGAAGCCGGCGAGATCCGGAAACGGATCGCCGACTTTGATTCCCTTGTCGGCGCCAAACGCGGTGCCGGCCAGGAGGCAGAAACTCAGGATGCCGGAATGAATGGGGAGTCGAGTGGGTGATGGCTTCATGGTGAGCGGGAGGTGAATGATAAAGTGCTTTTGAATTGGTGTTTGGGGCGGGGCGGGGCGGGGCGGGGATTAGAACCAGATGCGGATGCCTCCGGAGAACACGTTGGCGTTGGGGTAGGCATCCGCGACGGTGACGTTGTCCTTCCCGACCATGTCATACCGCTTGTAAGCCACATCGAGCGAGACGCGGTCCTTGATCTTCCAGGTAGCGCTCAGGCCGTAGGTGAACGTCTGCATCGCCGACAGTCGATAATCGGCGGAGAAGTGATGCGGGATGGGGACGTAGAACGGATCATCCGGCGGCAAGGTGGCATCGCCTGCAAAGTGAGTGCCGTAGAAGGCGGCGGACGACTGATCCGAAAAGCGGAACGTTGGCGAGACGACGATGTTGCGGCCGATTTTCTGGAACCAGCTGAGAGAGACGGTGTGACTGACGATTCCGTACGAGTCATGGTAGAGCCGGTAGCCCAACTCGGCGCTGCCCTGAAGCCGTTGGAAGAAGTGGTTGAGCGCGAGGTAGGCAATTTGTTTGTCGCGATAGCCAGGCCTTTTCTCCCGATAGAGGGTGTTGGGGTCCGGATAGTCGTCGAAACGTACGCCCTTGTAAGGGTCGTTCATGTATCCGTTCGCAGCGCCAATCGTCAGGTTGGCGGTGACGAATGTGTTCGGTCCCAGCAATTGGGTGAGGCCTACGAGGAGGTCGCCGCTGTTTTTGTACTCCCTGTCACCAAACCAGAACTCCGGCATGATTGTGTCGTAGGTGTAGGCAAAGCCGAGGGCGAGGGTGGTGTTCTTGTCGTTGAAATCAATGGTGTGATTCAGCGACAGGCCCACCGACTCATAGTCGCCCTCGAGGCTGTAGGCGAATTGAGGCGTCGTGGTGTTTCGGCCCCAACGAACCGGCACCTGGAGGTTGCCCGCGGTCCGTTCGTCGTCCATTTTCGCAAGGGGCACCCGCCTGCTCCCCGCCGCTGGAGGACCGCCGGTTGGAGTCGCTCCGGAGATGGCATCGAAGACCGCCTCACCGTGAACCGAGACGGAGGGGGTCGCTTCGATTTCGAACAGGGCACCGTGCGTGCGAACATGGATCCGTCCGCTCTCCTCGGCGTAATCTTCGTACTTGTAGTCAACGTGGTTTTCGCCGCGAACGCGCTGGGCGAG
Organism: Limisphaerales bacterium; assembly: GCA_044230345.1. Taxonomy (GTDB): domain Bacteria; phylum Verrucomicrobiota; class Verrucomicrobiia; order Limisphaerales; family JADJPG01; genus JBGARF01. The sequence continues at coordinate 359,219 of JBGARF010000002.1, read as the reverse complement.
GAGTGCCTGTAGGCAGAGACTGACCAGCAGTCCGACCGGGCGCAGCAGTTTGGCCCGAAGCGGATGGTCGGTTCCAGTTGGATGCAAATGGTTCATCAGTGTGTTACTCGCTTCAAACTGGCGAGGTCGTGCCGGTTCAAAGCCTGTTATATTCGCCGTCAATTTAGCGGGCCCGGATTAAAGACCGCTTACGGAAAGGTTAGAGTTTGTTAACGTTTGCCGCGCATTCAACCGGCGCCAGCCTGTCTCGCCTGGCCGTGGCCAGCCGATCTTGGTAGCCGGATCCGTGCCAGCATTTGGCCGTGGGTGACCGCTTTCAGGTCCCCCGCGCATCCTGCCACAGCGGGATCCGCGCTCCGCGGGGAGGTTGAAACGAAGGCGTGTTTGGTGGCGGTCATCGACTGACCGCTTCGTTGCGCAGAGCCAATTCCTGGACACTCTGGCCAAGACATTCGTCGCGGCGGAACCTCTGAACCAATCGGCCAGTCTCACAAGCAAAAAAGTGCCTGGGTAAATCACCGATGAAAAAACTTCCATCGCACGGTCACGCTTCAGGGGCGCGGCGGGAGTTGCTGCCACTGGAAAGCGAACAGCGCGAGCTTCGATGCGGTTTTGATGCCGAGCTTTTGTTTGATGTTCTCACGGTGGGATTCGACGGTTTTGATGCTGAGGCCCAGGGTTTGAGCGATTTCCCGTGGCGTGGAGCCGGTGCCGATCAATTCCAGGATCTCCTGCTCGCGAACCGTCAGGCCGTGGCCCGGATCTCCCGACGGAGAGGCGTCGCTGGCGACGTTGTTTTGGTCGAGCCTGCTCGCGTTCATCGCGATCTCGGCCGGGCTAAGCTTCTCCGCCGCCCGACGGATGGAAGCCAACACCTGCGTTGGCGAGTCGGCGCGCTGGATTAGTCCGTGGGCTCCCGCGAGGAGAAGTTGCCGGGCCAGACCGGGATCGTCCTGGGCGGCCGCAACGAGAAGGGTGAGCGTTCGGTGACGCAGTCGCACGTTCCGGATGAGCGCGAGCAGGCCGGCGCGCGGCAGGGCGAAGGCCACGAGCGCGACGTCGGGTTTCAGGTCGGCCACGGCGTTGATCACCTGGTCGAGATGGTCCGCCGTTCCGCAGAGCGACAGGTCTTCTGTCCGCTCGATGAGATTTCTCAGGCCGAGCCTCAAAAGCGGGTAGTCGTCAGCGAGCAGGATGTTTGTTCGGGCTTTGGCCATAAAGCGGGGATTCGCCGCAACACGAAGTCTGGACGGGGTTGGCCATCGTCCAAGCCGGCCGCCAGGCCGTCGGCGCGACTCGAGTCGCTGAATCGCACTTCGTGTGCGGCGAAGAATCGGTGCTGGGAATTATTTCGGAACGGTGACGTTGACCGAGCCGAGAGTCACGTTGCCGGCGGCGTCGCTGCACTGAATCGCAATGGTGTAGATGCGCGCGTTGCGACCGGTGTGTTCAGCTCGAAGCTTCAACGTCAGGTCGCCAGTGATGACCCAGTCGCCGGTGATCGACTGGTTGCTGGTCACGCCGATGATCCGGCTTTGCGGGGCGGGATCGACGTTGTCGGCGGCGGTGACGTTCAACGTGATCGGAACCAGTTTTCGCGTGTCGCGGGTGAGGACTGAAGGGCTGGCGGTGATGCTGTTGATGGTGGGTGGCGTGGTGTCGGCGAAGCCCACGCGATAGATGGTGCCGGCGTTGAAGCTGCCGCCGAGGCGGGTGACGCCATAGAGATTGCCATCTGTCGCCCGGAGGAGACTGCCGGAAGGGCTGCGCCCGTTGGCATTCCCAAACTGCACCACGATGTTGTAGGCGAGCGTGGCTGGATGCAGGCGGAAGACTGTGCCGTAGCCTTGGCCGCCGAGGACGGTGGTCCCATACAGGTAACCGTCGGTTCCCTCGGTGAGTCCTCCCAACGGCATGCGTCCTTCAAGGACTCCGCCCGCAAAGGTGTGGAGCGTGGCAAACGCCAGCGTTGACGGATTCAGTCGATAAACCGTGCCGTAGCCGCCGCCGAGCTGGGTTGTTCCGTAGAGATTGCCGTCCGAAGCCTGCAGGAGGGCGCCGGGCAGGGGATACATCCCATCGGTGCCGCTGAAATCGTGCAGAGTGGTTAGGCTATGTGTGGCTGGATCCAGCCGGAAGACGCTGCCCGCAGCTGCCGTTCCGCCCGCGTAGGTCGTGCCGTACCAGAACCCGTCGCGTCCCGCCACCAATCCGGCGTCGACGCCAGCGGCGGCGGGGGGGACGAAGGAATGAACCGTGGTGAGGCCGGCCGTGGCAACGTCGAAGCGGAACAGCGTCCCGCCTCCGTCGGGGCCACCTTGAGAGGTCGCTCCGTAGAACGCGCCATCCGCGGCCTGCAGTAGTCCCAGGTCATCCGGGTTTGCCCCATCGATGCCGTTGAAGCTGTGGAGCGAGGCGAAGTTCTGGCCGTCCGGCCCGAGCCGATAGATCGTCCCGAGGCCCGACGTGCCGCCTGAGTAGGTGGTGCCGTACAACATTCCGTCGCGGCCCAAGCTGACTCCCGAGTAGAGGCTGTAGCCATCGGCGGCCAGCTCGCCGAAGGTATGAATCGAAGTTAAGGCCAGCGTTGCGCGGTCGAAGCGAAAGACCGTGCCCATTCCCATGCCGAGGCCGCCGCCACCTGTGGTGGTGGTGCCGTAAAGCGCCCCGTCAGGGCCTTGGATGACGCCGGCCATGGGGCCAAAGCCATCGCCGCCATTGAAGTTGTGGAGCACACTGAACTGCGTCTGGGCGAAGGCCACGGGACTCGCCGCAGCCAGCGCGGCCAGGACGATGGCCACCGAGACGGACTTGGGTTGCGGCCGTGGCAGGCGTGGGGGATCGGTTGGGGTAAGCGCTCTCATGGATGGATCGGGGTTGTGTTGCGTTGTGTTGTGTTGCGGTTGGTTTAGTTGGGAGTCGGGGAGCGGTTGTGGGCGGCATGGGCTGTTCAGTCGTGGTGTCCTTTTGCCGGCGGCGTCAGCTGGCCGCTGCCTCCGTTTGGCCGGATTTCTGAATGGCGGATCTGGCCTCCGAGGCTGCCGGTCCAGCCCATCACGCCGCTGACGAGCAGGCCTCCCACCAGAGTCATCATGCAGAACCAGGGTGGCACGGGACGTTGTCGACGGAAGACGGTCAGGCCGGCGAGCGCAGCGATGCCCAAGGCCAGCACTCCGCCCAAGGCCACGGCGGCGGCGTCTTCGTGGCGTTCGATCAGGGAATGTCCAACTCCGGGCAATGATTTGACCGTGTCTTCCGCCGGTTCACCCGTGACGTAGGTGGGGATGGCGGCGAGTGCAGAGATGACGAACAGCCCAAGGGCTGCGCGCTTGAGATCGTCGCTGTGCTTCCAAAGCGCGAGCGTGAGCAGGAGCAATCCAAAGGCGGTTCCCAGGACGGGAACATGGTTCAACAGCAGGTGAAGATGAGTGGCGTTCATAAAATTGTTTGATCGAGTCGAGTGGCGGATTCGGTTGACCGGTGGATTCCCTGGCTGCACGGCGCCACAAGGCGAATGAAGGGGGAATCCTGCGGCTTGGGGACGAGACGCGCTGACCAGGCAACGCATCAGGCACCAAGCCGCGGCGGAATCAAACAACGAGAACGGTCGAGCGGATGAGGAGGAGAACGGCGTTCGGGGCGACGGGAGGTCGCCGCGGTGCGGCTGGAGTGAACGCAAGCGCCGACGGCAGCGGTTGGGCGTTGTAGCCGAGCGACGGTGCGGGAGTGCCCAGATCGGCGGCCGTCGAGGCCGTAGCCGTTCGATGCGGCATGCAGGCAGGGCTGAACTGAATGACGTGATCGGAGTGCGCAGGGGTCGTTCGTTGGGCAAAGAGAGAGAGCGTGTCGGCAATCACCCCGTGCTGATGAGAGGGAGGATTTGCGCCGTCGTGTCGCAGCACAACTCGGAGGCCCTGCGTGGATTGCTGAACCGTTACATGATGACTCGGATCGGTGATGGCGAGGAGAGCGGTCCAGAGCGGCGCCAACGGCGTGGTATGGAGGAGATAAAGCAACAGCAGTCCCCGGGCGACCCACGTGCGGCGGGGCAGGGGCCGGGTTGAAGAGATTCTGCGGTCGCGTTCCATGACGGGGATACTCTGCTGGATGACAGGTTAGAAACCCGTTAACTTCGGATTAGAATTCTATAACACCGTTCCGGATCTGAGCGTTCAACTGTTCGCCGATTCGCCCTCATCCCCACCATCTCGCCCGGGGCCGGGGGAAACGGGTGCGGTTTGAGGGCGAATCGCGGGTGCATGGTCGTTTCGCGGCTGTGGTGACTTTAGTCCGGGCTGCCAGCGTTCATGGCAGGTGCCCGAGCTTTCGTCCGGAAGTCAGCGCGCCGGTGCGAATCAGCACCGTGTTGGTTCCTCCGCCTTCGCGCAGAAACATCTGTCCGAGGGACGACGTGAGGGTGACGGCGTTCAGGCAGGAGGTGGTTGCGGGAGTCTTGAGTGCATTGACCAGGATGGCGAGTTGGCTGTTGACCGGATCGACGGTGTCGATGATCGCGCCGCTGTTGGACAGAGCAAGATTGCCCACGGCGGTGTAGCTCGCTTTGGAGCCGAGCGCGGTGGTCAACTGGAGAGTGCCGACGACGGCCACAACATTGGAGGCACGCTTGTCCCAGACGACCACTTGTGAAGGTGCGTTGGCCGCGCAATCCATCACCAGCCCCAAGGTGCGATCGCCGGCGGAACTGCCGATCGGATTGCCCAAGGCCAGATTCACGAGGCTTTGCGGCGTGAAGATCCGGGTCGCGATGGCTTTGCCCTGCTGGTCCAGACCCACCAGCACGCCGGTCAGTTGGTAGACAGGATCGCCGGCCACCGCCGGACCCGTCGGCGAAACTTGAAAGTCGAGGCTGAGCCCGATGGTTTCGCCCCCGCCGAAGTCGCTGCCGCTGCCGGCGTACGCTTCGATGAGATATTGGCCGGCGGGCAGGCTGCCGTTATTGGCGAAATCGAGCGGCGTGCCATCGTTCAAGGCCGCGGCGGTTTCGAAAATCACGCCTTGAGCACCGGACAGTCGGACGACAGGGGACTGCGAGCCGACGGGGCCAAACGCGCCGTCCCACTGGAGCGATCCGGCCAGCGTGAAGTTTACTGGTTGGGTCAGCCTGAAGCCGACGCGAAACTCGTTGGTGACGCGCCCGCTGACCAACGGATGCGCGAACGCCAGGGCAACTGTGCCCGTGGCGCTGATGGAAGTTGCGCTGATCTGCGATTGCTGGCTGCTGTCCAGCGACCAGGGTTCAAACTGGTTGAGCCAGCCGAGGTGGACGGCGCCGTCAAACGCGCCGAAATTCGAGGCGCAGGCGGCGGTATTGGTCGGCGCGCCAAAGACGGCGGAGGCGGACACGCATCGTTTCTGAGTTAACGGAACGATGGTTGCCCCCGCTGCAGAGCTGAAGCTTTGGGCGAGGCTGGCCATGGTGAGACAAATGGCACCGAGATGGAGCGGATTGGTTTTCATAGTTTTGGATTTGAGCTATTTGGGGTTCTAGTCGAAGCGCGATTTTGCGCACGGACACAGTTGGGGAATGGAAGCCCGCCCATCCGTGCGATTAAGACATCGCGGCGGGACATCCACGGGCCCGGCGAATCGTGCAAGAGCCGCGCGAGCCGGCGGGCTGCATCGAATCAGAGGAGGAGAACGACGGTGCGGAGGCGGAGGTTAAGGGTCGTACCTTCGAGTGGCGGGCTTGGAGCGAGCGCTGGCGATTCGTTGGCGCGGGATGCCCACTGGGACCACGGCCGGGGCGAGACGGTTTCCCGCACGCTTTCGCGCAGCTGACTCACGTCACTCGAAGCAGTCGTTGCTTCGGGAGCGGCCCGGCCCGCAAAGCCAATCCGGTGATCCGGTCGTCCTGGAACCGGGCGTTCCGCCAGCCAAGCCAGAGCCCTCGCCGCCATTCCATGCCGGTGCGGCCCGAGGTTCGCCGAGGCATGACGCAACACGAGGGTCAGCGCGCCGGTCGCGGTTTGAACCGTCAGTTGGTGGCTCCGGTCCGCCATTGCCACGAGCGTGGTGAGAGCGCCAAAGAGGGGTGTGCCCGCCAACAGGTGGAACAACAACAGGCAACTTCCCACAACCTGCCGCGAGGTTGACACGGATGGCCGCAGCGATGACCAGTTGCTGTTCATTCCGACCGTACGCTAGACCTGCGACTCCCAAGCGTCACCTGGAGATCCTGGAAAAATTTCACCCAATCTTGCTGAACCATTGGAAAAGAAAGAGCGACGGGATGGGCTCTGCGGCTGCGGGCTTTGATCATTCGATCGCTGTCATCGCCTGGAACCGGGAGCTGGGAAGCCGCCGATAGCGTCCTTCTGATTCACGGACGATGAACACTGCGGCTGCATTGGTCCATGATTCGATAAACCGCATGCCGGCGTCCGGGCCCAGCACGAACAGCGTCGTGCCCAAGGCGTCTGCCGTCATGCTGTTGGGCGCGACGACGGTGACGCCGCCCACGTTGTGTTGCACAGGCCAGCCGGTCTTTGGATCCATGATGTGCGAGAGGCGGCGGCCTTGTGGATCGGTGAAGAACTTCTGGTAGTCGCCGGAAGTCGAGAGCGCCTGGTTTGAAAGAGAGGCTATGGCGGCCATTGGATCGTTTTCATTCCAGTGTGCCACGGGTGCGGAGATGCCCACCTGCCAGGCCGTCCCGCGGGGGCTATGGCCCAGGACCATCACTTCGCCCGCGATGGATGCGTAGATGTTGGTCAGGTTGTGTTGGCGCAGGACGCGCACCATCTCGTCCACGCCAAAGCCTTTGGCCACTGCGCTGAGGTTGATGGCGAGGCCAGGCAGGTCCTTGATCAGTTCATCGTTCGCCGTCACGGCAAGGTGTGAGCCCCCGGTTTTCCGTCGGGCTTCCAGAAGGTCCGCCTCGGTTGGAATTTGGTGGCGCTCGCCGCTCTCGCCAAATCCCCACAGGTTGATGACGGGCGTCAGTGTCGGATCGAACGCGCCCTGGGAGAGGCGATGGATCTCGAGGGAAAACCGGACGACGCGGGCGAACTCGGGTGACACCTTGAACGGGACATGCGCGGGCGCGCGATTGAAGCGCGACAATTCGCTGTCGGGTTGGTAGTGCGACATCTGGCGGTTGACTTCCTGCAATCGTTGCTCCACCTCGGCTTTGATGGTGTCCACCAGCGCGGGGGCGAGATTCGTGCCGACGATCTGAACCGTGTAAGGGCTGCCCATTGTCCGGCCCTGCCATCGGATGACCGGGACATCTGCGGCCGGCAGGCCTTGCGTGAGCAGTGCCGCCATGCATCCAAGCAGGGCCGGGGCGAGATGGGTCCAAGGGTTACTCATGCATTCATCGGTTCAGGCAGGGCCATTGGGCCATCGCGCGACACATGGTCGGCCAGTCGGAGCATCGACTGGATTGAGTCCGGGCCCGAGCTGCCCGGACGGTTCAACCTGGAATTCGTCATGGGACCCGGAGTTGGTAATATCCATGCCGCAGGCTTGGATTGAGTGAGTTGGTGACGCTGAACTGTCCGGTCGGATCGAACGAGTTCGTGACGATGGCCGACCATTGCGTGGGCGCTGCGTTGGCATTGGTCGATGTCAGGATGGCGAAGATTCCATTGGCTGGTCCGGTGCCGTTTAACACCAGCTGGTCACCGCTCAATTGAAGGGACGAGATTTCGGTCGGAACGACTGTCGTCACGATGGCGAACCTCTGGGTGGCATTGGGCGGGGAACCGTTGGCGGCAGTGATGGTGCCCGCGAAAGTGCCGGGCGTCGTGGGCACGCCCGAAATCACGCCAGCGGCGCCGATGGCAACTCCGGGGGGCAGGCCGACGGCGGAGAACGTGATCGGGGGAGTTCCCGTGGCGGCGACGGTGAAGCGGTAGGGCACGCCCACTGTTCCTGCGGCCGGCGGCGTTGCGCTGGTAATCGTGGGCGGGATCGAGCTGGACGTGGCCGGACGCCAGGCCGTTTCCATGCTGGTGAAATTGGCGCCCAGATTGGCGTAGCGATTGGTGGCGGCGAGAGGGCCTTTGGTCCAAAGCAGGCCATTGGTGGTGTAGGGTCCGGCGCCGCTGTTCTCCGCGTATTGCACCCAGAACTTGTAGTTCCCGTCGGCCACCAAGACGTCATTCGTGTTGCGGCAGTTCCAGGTCAGAATGATTGGACTGTTGGTTCCGGAGTAGGAGGTCGCGGTCGCGCTCGTGTAACCGTCCACGATCGTGCTGCCGTTCGCACCGCCGCGTGCGGCATTCCATTGGGGGGTATGCGTCGTCCATTGGCTGCTGCTAAAGGGGTAACTCGTGCCTTGTTTCCAAAGCGTCTTGATGAACGCACCCGATTCCGTCGTGACCCAGACGAGCGTCCAGTGGCTGGCGCCGGTGGTTCCCATGTAGTCATTGATGGTGACCGTCATGCGAGCAGTTCCGTCGGTCTGCGCGATCGATGTCGTAGCGGCTGGTCCCAAGAGGAGCGCGCAGGCGCAGAGGGTTTTGGCGATGTACTTCATAAATCGTGGAGTATTCGGCCCCGCTGCACGGGCGGGTCAGCGGGACCGGATTCAACGAAGCCTCGGGGAAACACCGTCAACGTGGCGAGAGCCGGCTATCGCAACAGCGAGGTCGCTTCGCCTCGGCGATTTCTTTGAGTCTTCGATTCCTATCGCAGCGAAAAACGACGTCATCGAACAAGCCGGATGCTGCCTAGTACTCAACGCATCTTGCCCACAGTGGCGTTCGGCGGTTCTGAACGACGAGCCGGTGCGTGGCAGAGCAACGGACCAAAGTGCGTCGGGCAAAGCCGGGTTCACCGTCAATCATGGAACCTTGATTCGGACCACCCGGAGGCGTCGCTGTCCGGCGCCGGGCTTGGACCGGCGTTTAATCATCGCGGTGCCCGAAAATGCGAATGAGCATGGTCGGGTTAATTCGGAGCTGGCGTGTGGCGTTGCGCCCGGTAGAAGCGCGAGGACGTCGGGGGCGCGGTGGTGTCCGAGAAATGCCACGAGGTGGAGGGATTTGAATTGGTGTGGATCGGGCTCCAGTTGGCGAGGTCAGGAGAAGCCCAGATGACGATCGGAACGCTGGCCGGGCCGTTGACGTCGAAGCCCGCTCCTTCGGCGCCAAGCTGGAGGTTGGTCAACGTGATGGGACCGGCCGGGGGTTCGACGGTCAGGTGCGCCGTTGAGGTGGTGATCGATCCGGCTGAATTGCTGACCACCACGGAGTAATCCCCCTCGTTCGTCGCTTGGACGTTGGTGATGGTCAGGCTGGGGCTGATTTGCCCGGCGAGGGCGGCGTTGTTGAACTGCCATTGGTAGGAGGGAGCGGGCCAGCCTTCGGCGACAACCTCGAACGTGGCCGTGGCGCCCTGCGCGACCGTCAGGTTTTGGGGCGGCGCGACGATGCGGGGTGGCACCAGCACGGTCAGCGTGGCGACCACGCTCGTGACCGAACCACCCGTATTGGAGGCGACGACCGTGTAATCGCCGGCGTCGTTGGTTGAGGTGGTGGGGATGTTGTAAGTGGCGGAGGTGGCGCCGGCGAGACTGGCTCCATTGTGTCGCCACTGGAAGGAAGGCGAGCCCGAAGCCGCGGCGGAGAACGTGGCGCTTCCACCATTGGTGACGGTTTGGGATTGGGGCTGGGTGGTGAAAGCGGGTGGGGCGGTCCCGCCGGCATTGGTGATGGTGATGAGGATGTTCGTGGACGTGACGGTGGGGTAGAGGAGATTTCCGGCGCTGACCCGGACCGGATACCAGACTCCGGCGGCGGTGGGCGTGCCGTAAATGTAGTAGTTGGTGGAGGCAAGCCCAACGCTGTTGGTATTGACGTTGGTGTTGATGGTTAGGCCTGGGGGAAGGGGGGTGGCGTTGTAGTAGTCGAGCTGCGGTTGCTGTCCGACCGAGCCGGCGAGGACGATGCGCAGGACCATGGGCGTGCCGACCTTGCCCGTGATGTTGGTTTTCACCCCGGGTGAGGCAGGCAAGACGCTTTGGACGCCGGCCACGGTGACCGCGACCGATGCGCCCGACACGGCGTCGGCCGCTCCGAGCAACGCGGCGATGGCGGCGGCACAGCGTGCGATGATGGCGAACACCGGAGTGGCGACAGCCGCCTGAGTCGTGACGACCCGGGCGACCGGGACAACTTGAAGCACGAGGGCGAGGGCGAGGGAGGGGATTCGAGTGCGATGCATACGGGTCTAATCTGAATTGAAATGAATCAGGGAACGCGGCGGAGGCGGAAGAACTGTTGTTCGGGCAGGATGAAGACCGGGACGCTCATCTGCTGGCTGAACGGATCGAACCACGGCGGATCGTAGACGGGTATCCACGAGTAGGGGTTGGCGGGTTCGACTGAAGACTCGAGCGCGGTGGGGATGTCATCGTACGGCCAGGAGAGATTCATCTGGAAAACCCAGTTCTCAATCGTCAGCGCCAGAGGCGTTCCGAGAGTGGAGCTGATGGTGATGATGCCGTTGGTGGAGAAGGTCAGCTCGTGGGCCGTCACGGTGAGCGTCCAGGTGAAGTCGCCTGCGCGCGAAAATGAGTGGCAGGTGTCGGCCTCGGATGAATGCCCCGCGCCGTCGCCGAAGTCCCAGTCGACCGTGACGCCGCCGTCGCATGCCGCGAGGCTGGTGTTGGCGTGAAAGGCGACCAGGGTGTTTGGGCGGGCGGCGCGGGGGGCGGAAGGCCGCGCGGACAGAAAGCAGTCGCCCGGGGTGACACTGACGCTGACCGTGCCGAAACCGGAGTCCTTGTCTCCGTCGAGGGCGGAAAACGTAAACGAATCCTGGCCGACAAACGGTTCGTCGGGAAAGTAGGTGGCGACATTGTTGCTCAGGGCGACGCGGCCGTGGGCGGCCTGTGCCCCGAGGCGAAAGGTGACGGGCCGGCCTTCGGGATCCTGCGCCAGCAGTTGGACCGGGACGGGGATTCCGGCCTGAGTGGAGGCGGAAGTGCCGGCGACGGTTGCGGGACGGTTGGTGTTCTGGCTGCTGGTGGTTGGGCCGTTGTGACATTCGTAGCAGCCGGATTGATAACCGGGCCAGTAGCGGTGAGTGCCACGGCCGGAGAACGTGTTGTCCGTTCCGGCGCGGGAGAGGGCGGTGCCGCGGAAGCCGGTTCCGTGACAGGCTCGACACTCGAGGTGCCCGCCGCGGTCGGGATCGCCCATGATATCGTGGTGTTTTTCCACCCAGTATTGGCTGACCGAATGCATGCCGTGCGGTCCGCCATTAAGGGTCACCGGATTCGTGGTGTGACAGGCGGTGCAGCGGGCGAGGGTGCCGGCGTTGCCTTGGAGGCGTTGGCTTTGGACGTTTTCGTTGGGTTCGCGGCTGGGCCATTCGCCGTGGGCTGGTCCGTGGCAGGCGGCGCATTTCATTCCGCCGTGTCCTTGAGAATGACTGAAAGAGCTGAGTTCAGAGTCGGGCTGTGATTGGTGGGCGAAGGTGGCATTGACTGCCTGACGCACGCGGCCTTGGGGATCGAAGGCGCTGGCGTAACGGATCTGGCCGTTGTTCTGCAGGGCGGTGCCGGTGTGGCAGCTCTGGCAGTTGGGCTGGTCGAGCCAGCCCTGGCGTCCTTCCGCGCCGAGCGCGAGCATGTTTCCGTGACAGCTCTGGCATTGCAGGGCGAAACCGCCGCCGGCGGCCACCGACTGACGATGCGCGCCTCTGAGGTAGCGGCTTTCGGGGCCCGCGTGGCAGGTTAGGCAGACCGCGCTGTCGTTGAAAAAACTGAGCGGCAGGTTGCGGGTCGGGTCGGCCACGTACGAATGTTTGGCGTGCAACACCTGGGTTAAGGGGCGCATGCCTTCGAGGCCCGGGTCCGACGTGGCGTTTGAGGCGTGGCAACGAACGCAGAGGACTGGATGGCCGCGAGTGGCGCTGGCGGCCAAGCCGGCATGGTCGTAGCCAGCCTGCCGGAGAACGTTCGAGTAAACCCCGGAACCAAGATGACGGTCATCGTGCTTTTGCAGGACGTTTAACTTGTAGTCACGGTCGGGGTCACAGTCCCAAACCCAGCCGCCATTGGGCCGCGCGGTTGCCTGGGAACCGGAGGCATGGCACGCCCGGCAATTCAGGCCGTCGTTGACGGGCAGCGCGATCTCGGTGGTGGCCAGGACGGTGCCGGCGCCGTTCCGCGCCACCAACCGCATCATCGGTTGGTGGTTGGTCTGGCCGCGATCGTCGATCGGCAGGATCGGCAGGGCCTTGGCGTGAAACCAACGTTCCACCGGATCGAATGACATCGCCTGCGGCACGTTGTTCGGCCCGGGCATGGCAAAGCCTGCGAGGCCTTCGTCGGCAAGGAGTGGGCGGCCGTGAAGTGCGGCGGCGTAATCGTAGAAGTTGCCTTTTCCGATCGACGTGGAGTTCCTGGAGCCGGTCGCGTCCGCCACGGCTTCGTAGGTCACGAAGACGTTGGTGTCGTCGGTTGCCAGCCTGCCTCCTTGCACGAATTGCGCGCGAATCGTGGTGCCCGGCGAGTGAAGTGAGAAAACTGAAAAGTCTGTGCCGGCGATTTCATTGACACCGTGCGCGCTCCACCCGATCAGCGCGGCGGGGGCTGCCGAGAGCGGTGTGGGTTGCAGGGACGCCAAAGCGTTGCCCACCCACAGAAGGGCGGGAACCGCAAGGCGCCGGAGGTCTCTTCGGTTGTGCATGGCAGGCAAAGGCAAAATGGTTCGATCGACGCTGCGGTTTGAGCCCGGAATGATGCGATTCGCCCCGGAGTTTGGGCCGCGGCTCTTTGGAAAACGCTTAAGACAGCGTTAGACTTTTCTAATCGTGTTGCCGTCGGCAGCGCAAACGGTGGACAAACCCTCGAGTGCGCCCAGGCTCGAGTTGGGGTATACTCCGCCGTGAATCAACCGATGGGCATGGCCGGAGACTGCAGTCCGAAGCCGGCGCTTAGACTCCGATCACAAAACCTGTCCTGATGAACCTGCTCCGATCATGTCGATGGCGCCGTCGCGCCCTGGGTGCGCGGTCGGCGCTCCGTTGGCTCGGGCTGGGACGGGGCTTGGGCGGGTGGTCATGGGGTTCGGCGCGGCTGGCTTTGCCTTTGGCACTGGCTCTGGCCTTGGCTCTGGGCGGCTTTGCCGGCTTGAGCGGCGCTGCCACCGTCGGCGCTGCCACCGTCGGGCCAGACATTCAGGTCCTGACTTCGACTCGCCCGGTCAGTTTCCAGTCCGCCGTCGCCGTCTTCGAAGCGGGCGCGCTCGCGCAACTGACGCGCGCACCGGAGGTGCGATCAATTCGACTGAGGGTCAACCCGGCTCTGAACGAAGCGTATGCGGTGACCGTGGATCGTCGTGATTGGATCGAGCCAGGGAGGGTGGTTTGTCACGGCCGGGTTGACGGCAGTGTGGGGAGCTATGTGCTGCTGGCGATCTCGGGGCGTGGGGTGGCGGGGACGTTGTACGTGCCCGGACGCGGTTTGTATCAGATTTGGTCCGGAGGTGACGGGGCGGTGCGAATGGCTCGGGCCGATGGGCGTCCATTTCCGTCGTGTGCCAACAAGCGGCCCGCTTCCGTCGTCGAGCCGGAGGCGCCGGGGGCGGAGGCGCTGTTGGCGGCGGCGGGTTTGCCGCTGGCTCCGACGAACACCGTCCTTGATTTGCTGGTGGTCTATACGGGCGCGGCGCGCGCGGGAGCAGGGGGTGTGGATGAGATGAACGCCCTCATCGACGCGGCGGTGGCGGAGGCGAATCTGGCGTTTGAAAACAGCGGCGTGAACGCCGAGTTCCGTCTGGTGCATCGGGGGGAGGTGAGTTATCGGGAAAGCGGCAATATCAACGAGGATTTGGATCGTTTGGAGGATCCGGATGAAGGAACCCCGCTCACGCTCGCGCATGATTGGCGGGCGCAATACCGGGCGGATCTGGTCTGTATGATCACCGAGACGACCGGCGGACCCTATGGGCTGGCGAACCAAATGCACGAAAACGAAGTGGAGTTTGGCGTCAAGGCCTTCAGCATCGTGCAACGCCAGTATGCGATCGCGTATCAGGCGCTTGCCCATGAGCTCGGACATAATCTGGGCTGCCAGCATGATCGTGAAACCAGCCCAGGGGGCGGAGCCTACGACTACTCCCACGCGCACCGCTTCGAGGTCGACGGATCGATCCATCATACCGTCATGGCTTACCCGCCCGGCATCCCGATTCCCTACTTCTCCAATCCGAACGTCTCGTTTCGTGGCGTTCCGACCGGCATTGCCGAGCCCTCCACCAATTCCGCCAACAATGCGAAGACTCTCAACCGCACGATCTCGACGGCGGCCCGCTTTGATTCGGTCCTCCGGGTCGGGCAGCCTCCGCGCGTGGCGATTATGGCACCCACCAATGGGGCGCAGTTCACCGTGCCAGCCGTGGTCGAGTTGAGGGTGGAGGCCAGCGATCCCGATCCCGATGGCGAGGTGGTCCACGTGGAGTTTTACGTGAACGGCAGCCGACTCAAAACCCTCACGGCTCCGCCGTTCAGTTGGCGGTGGACCAACAGCATTCCCGGAACCTATTCCTTTCGCGCGGAGGCGATGGATAACACGGGATGGGAGGTCTTCAGTCCGCGCGTGGTGGTGAACCTGACGCTCCCGGACCCGGTGCTGGATGTATCGGGCTGCCATGGGCTGGAGGGGGGGCGCTTTCAGCTCAGGCTGCTGGGGCTCGATGGACAGGCATTCCGGCTGGAGGTTTCGGAAGATCTAATCAGCTGGAATCTGCTGACGACCGACAGCCTGATCGGCACGGCGATGGACTATGTCGACGAAGGGGCGACGAACTTCGCCCGCCGATTTTACCGCGCGCTGCCTGTGCCCTGAGTTGCATGCCTTCGCCTCGGCTCGCGCTGGAATCCGCGGCGCAGTTCCCGACCGGGTGAAACCTTCGGGAGATGCGGCTTCAGGGCCCCATCCCGACGGTGACTCGATAAAAGCGTTGATTGAGCGTCACAAATTCCGGGTCGGAAAAGCGGAGCAATCCGTCGGCGACCCAGTTCGTCGACAGGGGCGACCAGTTGGCCAGGTCGGGGCTGCACCAGATGACATAGTTGGTCTGGATCGGGCCGATGGCATTGAATTGGAACGAGCCCTGGCTGGTGGCGCTTCCGGTGATGTGCAGCTCAACGGCGAGTGGTTCGCGCACCGTGAGCCGGGCGACCGCGCTGGTGACACTGCCAAAGGCGTTGGTGACCACGAGTTGATAGCGGCCGGCATCCGCGCTTTGCACGTTGCGCAGCGCCAGTGACGGGGTGTTGGCGTTGGGGATCTCGAGCTCGTCGTGCCACCATTGATAGTGAAACGGCGGAGTGCCGGTCACTTCAGCGTGCCAGGTGGCGTTGCTGCCCACGATGATCGAGACGTCCCGCGGTTCGGCCACGAACGCGGGCGGCGAGTTCGGAGGATAAAGCGTGATGGTGGCCTGGGCGGTGGCGGGGATCGCGTAGTTAAGGTTGCCGGCCAGCAGGGTGACGGCATAGGTGCCAGGGACGAGGGGGATGCCGGAGAGATAGCCGGCGGCGCCGATATTTGTGTTGATGGTCAACCCGGGCGGGAGCGGAGTGCAGTTGTAATAGTTCCTCGTGAAATCGGAGCTGGGATTGCTCACACTGATGCGATAGCGGAAGGGCTGACCCACCGGCTCCGACACCTGAAACGTAGGCAGGTCGACCGGGGTTAAGCCCGAGTATTTCACCAGACCACTCACCCCCGCGGACGCTCCGGAGGCCGCATCGTAGCCGCCCAACAGGGCCATTGCCCCGGCGATCCAGGTTGCGACCCAGACGCAACCGCCCGGGGCCAACGCCGGTCCGACCAACGCGGTGCGCGCGATTGGCAGGAGCTGCAGCAGAGCTGCGAGCAAGAGGGAAGCTGGTTTCAACGGGGAAAAAGATAGACCAATTCAGGCGGGTGGCGAGTCGTCATTTCGATTCGTTAGTTGCAACCACAACCGCCGCCGCCGATGGTTCGCCCGCCGTTGGCCGCCTCGCGCGAGAACCACAGATGATCCCGCAGCGTGAGCGTCGTCGGGTCGCGATCCGGTCGCATCGAGTAATGGGCCAGCGCATCCCGGTCCCACGGTTGAACGTTGACGCAGCCGGCGCCGACGGCAAGCAGGCCCAGGAATGGAATGGATCTTCGCAATCGCTTCATGGTTTTGGTGACTCACGTTTTTCGAGCAATGATTCCACCAGCTTGGTGAAGGCCACCCGGTTTTGCAGCGTGCGCTCGCCGCTTTGGATCGAGACGACCTTTCCGCGGCCGTCGAGGATGTAGGAGGCCGGCATGGTGGCGACGTTGACGGCGGCGGCGAGTTTCTTCCCGTGATCTCGAACCACCGTGAACGAGACGGGATGCTGGCGCAGAAACTCGTTCATGGCCACGCGGCTTTTGTCTTCGTTGACCGCGATGATGACCAGCCCGCGAGGCCCGAGACGCTTGTGCATCTCCTCCATCATCGGAAAAGTCCCGCGACAAGGCCCGCACCAGGACGCCCAGAAATCGACGATGACAAGTTTGCCTTTCAAATCCTTGGGTAATTCACCTTCCAGCCCGAACCCGGGGAGCGCGGGAAAGACATCTCCCACCTTGATCGAAGGCTCCTCGGCGGCTGCGGCGGCGCCAGCCAGTGCCCAGACGAGCAAGGCGATCCAGGGCAGGTGTCGTTGGAGGAGGCGAGGATGGCGGCAGCTCATGAAAGTCCTGGCTAGAAAATCAGGCGCAGGCCGGCGGTGAGCACATGCGCCCGCGCGTAGCTGTCCTGGGGAGTTTGGTGATCCAGGCCGCGCACCTCGTACCGTTTGTAGGCCGCGTCGATCCGGAGGTGCTGGCCGATTTTCACGGTCGCGCCCAGCCCGAAGGTCCAGGACTGCAGCGCCGAGAGCCGGTAGTCCGCGGAGTAAAACTGCGGAATCGGCACCGCTGACGGATTCTCTGTATCCGACGGATCAGCGTCAAAACTGCGGCGGTAGAAGGCCGCTTCGGACTGCCGGTAGTAACGGAGCAGGGGCGCGACAATGAGGTGGCGTCCGACGGACTGAAACCATTCGAGGGTTATCGTGTGACCAATGAGCTCGTGGGAATCGTGATAAAAGCGATAGGTAAGTTCGGCGCTGCCTTCGACCGGTTCGACGAACTGGGTGAGTGTGGTTGAAACAATCTGCTTCGTGCGATGGCCGGGCCTCTTTTCCGGAAAGAGTGCGTTTGGATCCGGGTAACGGGTGAAGCGAAAGCCCTTGTACGGATCCGAGAGGTATCCGTCGGCGGTCCCGAGCGAAAGGGTGGCATTGACCAGGGTGGTAGGAGAAAGGACCTGGGTGATTCCCAGCAGAAGATCCGTGGCGTCCTTGCGCTTCCGGTGATGGCCCAGATGAAACCCGCCGACATTGTCCCTCGAATGGGCGAGGGAAAAGATCAGCGTGGTGTTTCGCTTGTTGAGGTCGATCTGGTGACTGAGCGAAACCGTGGTGGACTCATAGTCCTCCTCCGAACTGTAGGCGAGGCGGGGCGCGATTCGATGGCGTCCGAGTTTAAAGGCGGCCTCGAAATCGGCGCCGCGCCGGACATCGTCCACCCGGGCGGTTGGGACCTGATTCCCTCCGGCTGGCGGAAGGCCGCCGGTGGGGGTGGCGCCGGAAATGCCGTCATAGACCAAGGCGCCTTTGAGGGCCGCCGACGGCGTCAATTGCTGTTCGAACAGGGCGGTGTGCGTGTGCACCACGATCCGGTCTGAATCCTCGGCATAGAGTTCGTACTTGTAGTCGACGTGATTCTCGGCGGCGGCGTGCAGGCGGCCCAGCCAGCTGAGCGCGAGGGCGAGGCGGGCGGCGGGAGACGAGGTTTTCGTGCGGCCTGGTTGCTTCGCCTTCATGCGGTGGCGATGGGGAACGAGAGGCAGCTGGCGTGATACCGGCAGCCGTGGTGTTGCCGCAGGCGCAGGGACGACTGTTGGCCGACCAGGGCGCGGACCACCCGCAAGCCGAGTCCGAGCGTCAGCTCCGACGCGGTGGGGACGGAACGTACCTCGTTCATCGTGGTGAAGCCGACGCGCCGGCCCCGGCACAGCAGGCGCACGCGAATGTCGCCCCGGCCATGAATCAGCGCGTTGGTGAGGAGAGCATGCAGGATTTGCTTCGAATATTTGGCGTCCGTCTCAACCATGTAGCCGGGGACGACGTGAAACTGGATCTTCCGTTCTTGCGCGGTGGCGAGCAGATCGAAGTCCCGGACGAGTTCGGTGACGAGCGCCGACAGGTCCACGGGCTCGGAACGCCAGGCGAGGCGGCCCTGCTCGGCTTTGGCGATGAGCAGAGACTGTTCGACCACGTGGTTGAGCCGGAGCAGTTCCTCCTGGAGATCTTCCGCGAGGCTGGGGTCGATCTTGCCCTGGGCCTGCTCGACCTTGTGGCGCAGAATCGTGATCGGGGTGCGGAGTTCGTGCGCGACCTTGGCGGCATACTCGCTCATTTCGAGGAACGAACGCTCCAGCCGGGCGAGCATTTCATTCAGGTGCCGGGTCAGGCTGCGAAATTGTTCGTCGCCTTCCGCCAGTTCGACCTTGCGCCCCAGCGTGCCCGGATTCACGGTCTGCAGCTGGCGGTTGAGGTTTTCAATCGGCCGCAACGACTGCCGGGCGATGTAGTAGCCCAGCGCAATGATCAGGACCACGAGCGGAATCGAAACAGCCAGGGAGGACCGGAGCAGTTCGCCCATGATGTTCTCAATCTCCTCCTCCGTGTAGCTGCCGTGGAGGATCCAATTGGGGTTGATCTTGTTTTCGCGCTCGAAGGTGTCCTTGCGCAGTTCCAGGTCGAGGCGCCGGTAGGTCAGGCTGATTTGGATGGCCGTGACCACAACGAAGCCCAGGGTGAACCAGAGCGTTAGGCGGGTGCGGAGGGAGTTCATGTGCCGTCCTTGAGGGCGAAGCCGACCCCGCGCACGGTATGCAACAGGGGCGGCATCCCGGGCAGGTCCACCTTGTTTCGCAGATAGTTCATGTAGACGTTCACGACGTTCGTCTGCGAATCAAAGTGCTGGTCCCAGACGTGTTCCACGATGGCCATCTTGCTGACCGGTTTGGGCGAGTTCACCAGCAGGAACTCCAACAATGCGAATTCACGGTTGGTCAGCACGATGTCCTGCCCGCCCCGCCGGACTTTCCGGGCCAGCAGGTCCATCTCGAGGTCGGCCACGCGCAGCGTGCTGGTGGCCTGTGGTCGCTGGCGCCGCAGCATCGCCCGCAGTCGGGCCAGAAGTTCGGCGAGGGAAAATGGCTTGGCCAGATAGTCGTCCCCGCCCGCGTCCAGCCCGCGCACACGATCTTCCACCTCGCCGCGTGCCGTGACGAAGATGACGGGAGTGGTGATGTTTTTCTTGCGCAGGTGTCGCACGACGGTGAAGCCATCCTTGGCGGGCATCATCACGTCGAGGACGAGCACATCATAAGGGTTCGTCTCGGCGAGCCAGGCAGCCTCGTCGCCATCAACGGCGAGGTCAACGGCGTAGCCTTCGGCTTTCAAGCCCTGGACAATCAATCCGGCCGCTTTGGCGTCGTCGTCGGCAACAAGAATGCGCATCGGGGTGGAACGCGTTTTTACTTCGTCGCGTAGTTGTAGAAATGGCGGCTGGCACAAAGGCCGGAGTCGGTCAGGATACAGCCTGCGGTTTGAAAGGTGGCGTCCAACAACCGAATCCCTTCGGCCGGTCCCAGCACGAACGCCGTGGTGGAAAGCATGCCGGCGAGGGTGCAGGTCGGCGCGATCACGCTCACCGCACGACATCCGTTGGCCACCGGTCGGCCGGTGCGAACATCGAGGATGTGCCCGTAGCGCTTTCCCTCGTGAACGAAACGCCGGAGGTAATCCCCTGAAGTGGCGACCGCCTGATGGTTGGCGGCCACACCGGTCCAGCAGCGGCCGGGTTGGGTGGGATCCTCAAGCCCAATGTGCCAGGCGGGCTTCCGTTCTGGCGCCGGACCGTGCACCCGGACGTCCTGCCCGAAGTCCACCAGAACGCTGATTGCCCCCGACTCCACGGCGAGCTGGGTTACCTGATCCACGGCATATTCCTTGCCGATGCCACCCAGATCGAGGGCCATGCCGGGTTCGGGCAGAAAGACCTTGCCCGGCGCCCGCTGAACCTTGCGCCAGCCCACCTTCTGGCGAGTGGAGTCGATGGTCTGATCGTCGGGGATCACGGGCGGATTCGCCTTCCAGTCCCACAGCTTGATCAACGGCAGCGCGGTCGGATCGAATGTGCCCCGGGACAAAAAATGCGCCTCGTGACAGAGCGCCAGTAGCCGGTCGGTTTCCGGATCTGTCTCGACCCAGCCTTGACCGGCGGCGGCAGTGATGCGGCTGACGATGCTGGTGGGAATGAATCGCGAGTAGCGGGTCTCGAAGTCCGCCACCCATTGCAGAATCGCGTCCGGCAAAGCTTTGGCCTGCGCCGGAGGGGCAGCAAAGCGGACCCGGCAGGGCGAACCTAGACCGGCGAAGGACAACTCGTGCCATTCCGCAGACTTCTGCAAGCGGGCAGATTGGCGGATGCGTTCAAGGACGGAGACGGCGTTTGTTTTCATCGGTTAGTGATGGCGGTAAAGGCGGTCAATTTCGACGGAAAGCCTCGGCCGAGCCTGGGACCGGGCGGGCCTGCGAAGTCGGTGGAGCCTCCACAAGGTCGGGAGCCTTCCACCGACGGACGCGTACGTTCAAATCAGAAGAACGGTCGATGACTGCGAAGCGCGCGGAAGGGGGGCGGGGGGCCCGTGATCGCGGGGCGAAACCACCCGGCAAACGAGAGGACGATGAAAGGCTCCGCCCGGCGCGGTCGAGTCTCCACAGCGGGCTTGGGCGTTTTGGGCTGATGCGCTGGGGATTGATGCTGTCCGGGAAACTTCCAGGACTGAACCGCTGGCGAAAAAGGCGGAATGCTCGGGGTTTCCCTGTTCGTCGGTGGCGACGAAGCAGAGGAAACTCGCGGCCAGACCGTGGCGATGAGCAGGGGTGAGCGGTTGGTGACGTGGAGTGTAGTCGGGCCGTCCGGGCTGGCCGCGCTCATGGCTCAAGACCAGATGCAGGCCCGAGCCGTCGCTGCCAACTTGAACGGTGTGCGAATTCTCCAGGGCGGCCCCCAAGGCCAGCAAGTCTGGCAACAGCTGGGCGGGCCCCATTAACGCTGCCAGGAGACAGAGCAGTGCTTCAATGGGCTTGCGCGCGCTGATGCTCAGCGACCGTCGGATGCGGGCCATTACGCAGGACTTGTAACCGCACTTGTCATCTCTGGCAATGGCGGATCCGGTGTACTTTGGCGGGCGGCCGGCCAATCCAGAGGCAGCGGGGGCCCTGGCGGGGATCGATAAAAATCGAAATGCCGGCCGCCCCAAGGGCGGCCGGCATTGAACATCGGGAAAGATCAGAACGAAGAACTAAACCGCCAGCTTGGCGAGGAGTTCCTCGTTGGTCTTGTGCTTCTTCAATGCGGCGGTCAGCGTTTCCATCGCTTCCACCGGGTTCAGGTCGACCATCATACGGCGCAGCTTGCGGATGGGTTCGATGTGATGTTTGAGGAAGAGTTTTTCTTCCTTGCGCGTGCCGCTCTTGGGGATGTCGATGGCGGGGAACAGCCGTCGATCCGAGAGTTTACGGTCCAGGATGAGTTCCATGTTGCCGGTGCCTTTGAACTCCTGGAAGATCAGCTCATCCATGCGGCTGCCGGTGTCGACGAGGACGGTGGCGATGATGGTCAGGGAACCGCCGTGTTCGATCTTCCGGGCGGCCGCGAACATCTTGCGCGGAATTTCCAAAGCGCGGGCATCAACGCCACCGGTCATCGTGCGGCCGGAACCGCCGTGAACGCTGTTGTAGGCGCGGGCCACGCGCGTGAGGGAGTCGAGCAGCACGATTACATCCCGTCCGGCCTCGACCATGCGACGGCAGCGTTCGATCATGAATCGGCTGAGGCGAACGTGAGTTTCGAGATCCTGGTCGTTGGAAGAGGCGACCACTTCGGCCTTCACGCTGCGCTGGAAGTCCGTGACTTCCTCGGGCCGTTCGTCGATCAGGAGCACGAGGACGTGGACGTCCGGGTGGTTCTCGGTCACGGCGTTGGCGATCTGCTTGAGAATGGTCGTTTTGCCCGTGCGGGGCGGAGCGACGATCAAGCCGCGAGTGCCTTTGCCGATGGGCGTGACCAGATCGATGATGCGGGCCTCGATCAGGTCCGGGCTGGTTTCGAGCCGGAATTTTTCGATCGGATCAATGGTCGTAAGGTTTTCGAACCGGACACTCTTCGTGTATTCGGCGAACGGCATTCCGTTGACCGCCTCGACGATCTTGAGCTGGGGGCTGTTGCCGCGGTGGGGCGGTTGGAGTGTGCCGGTGACCATGCAGCCTTCCCGGAGGAAATTCTTCTTGATGGTGTCGGGCGTGACGAAGATGTCCGAGGGTTTGGGCTGAAAGTGATTGTCGGCGGAACGGAGGAAGCCGAAGCCCTTTTCGGAGATTTCAAGGAACCCTGTGCCAACGTCCACTGTTGCGCTGGGCGCGTTGCTCATACGTGTTTTTGCTTTTTGCTGTGTTGAAGTGGTCTTTCGGGAGACAGCCCGAAAAGCGCTGGAACTTTGAATCGGCTTGGAGAACCGCGTGAGTCGAACTTTTGGTATCGAACTCTTTTACGACCCGTCAGAATGCCGCGGTTAGACCTTCAACGAGCGCACTAGACTGCAAAGTGCTCTTGAACGCAATACCTATTTTTATTTTGGCCGGCAGCGCACCGCTCTCCCCGTTTTGGCTGCGGGCCAACCAAAGCTCTTGTCGACACGGCGTTGCAGCGCCCGCGGACGGCCGCAGTCCGGAGCGCTGTCGTCCCCGGCGGCTGCCGCTTCGAGCAAACCCGCGTCTGCGTCGTCCCGATGGCGCGGCGAATCCAATGCCTTTCGGAAATGGCGCGGCGACGTTTGGAAGTGAAAAGCGCTGGCGATTTCTCTTCGCTCCGACCGCTCTTCCGAGGTCGGCCGAGTTCAAAACGCGTGAAAGCTTCTCCGGATTTCCCCTTGTTTGTGGCGGGGCAACCGGCCTAATCTGGCTCGACGCCGGAAAGTTCCTGAATACCAGACCTCTGGCTTCGTCAGCAGAGGCTCCACCGCGGATATGAAAAATCGCCGATCCAGGATGATTCTCCGGGGCCTCTCGGCCCGGTTCCCAGCCGTACTCAAATGTCGTTCCCGCACCGCTAGCGGCGCCGGCACAGCTGTGCGTCCGAGCGTCCGTGGTCGCCCATGGACCAGTGCGTGGGGCCTGCTCTTTTTGCTCCTGGCCGGAAGCTTCGCTCAGAAGTCCGCGGTCGGGGCCTCGGCCGCGGCCACCGACGTCAAAGTCCCGGATGCGCCGGTGCCGGTCGTGCGGGAGTTGCGGCTGACCCCGTCGGCGCTGGTGCTCAAGCACGGCCGCGACGAACAACGGGTGTTGGTGGGAGGATTGACCGATGGGGGAGCAGTGGTTGATTTGACGGCGCTGGCGAAGTTGGAGGTGGATCCCGAGGGCTGCGTCGAGTTGGTGGCCGGATACCTGAGGCCGCGTCGTGCGGGTAAAGGTGAGGTCACCGTTCGTGCGGCTGGCCGAATGGCCAAGGTGCCGGTGACGGTTGAAGGAGCGACCATCCCGCCCGTCCGATTTGTGGCCGATATTCAGCCGGTGTTGAGCAAGGCGGGCTGCAATCAGGGAACCTGCCACGGTTCGGCCAAGGGGAAGAACGGCTTCAAGCTTTCGCTGCGCGGCTACGATCCGGAGTTCGATCACCAGGCGTTGGTCAACGATGTCTTCGGTCGGCGCTTTAACCGGGTCAACGTTGACGAGTCGCTCATGTTGCTGAAGCCGTTAGGCGAAGTTCCGCATGAAGGCCGGCAGGCCATCAAGCCAGGGTCGCGGGAACATCAGCTCCTGCGCCAGTGGATTGCCGAGGGGACCCGGCTGGATGATCTGGAAAGCGGTCGCGCCCGGAAGATCGAGATTCTGCCGCGCGAAGCAGCGATGGATGTGCCGGGCCGGAACCAGCAGTTTCTCGTCATCGCCCGCTATGCCGACGGGACCAGTCGGGAGGTGACCCGGGAGGCGCACTTTTCGGTGAGCAACACCGAGGTCACCGAGGTTAGTCCGGCCGGGGTGGTGCGCGGATTGCGCCGGGGCGAATCGGCGTTGCTGGTTCGGTACGAGGGAATCTACGAGACGGCGTTGCTGACGATCATGGGGGATCGCTCGGGCTACCAATGGGTGGATGTTCCCGAGCACAATTTCGTCGACCAGCACGTCAACGCGAAGCTGCGTCGCATGAAGATTCTGCCGAGCGACCTCACCTCCGACGCGGAGTTCGCGCGGCGCGTGTTCCTGGATCTGACGGGCCTGCCGCCGGGGCCGGAAAAAGTCCGGGCGTTCCTGGCCGATTCGACGCCGAGCCGGACCAAACGTGAGAAGCTGATCGACGAATTGCTCGGCAGTCCCGAGTTTCTGGATTTTTGGGCGAATAAATGGGCGGACCTGCTGCAGTGCAACTCGGAGAATCTCGGGCAGAAAAGTGTCTGGCTGTATCGCAATTGGATCCGGCAGCAATTGGCCGACAACGTGCCGTACGATCGTTTTGTCCGAACCCTGCTGACTGCGAAGGGCAGCAGCTACGAGAATCCCGCGGTCAACTACCTGCGCGTGCTGCGTGAGCCTGGGAAGATGACCGAGGATGTCACCCAGACTTTTCTTGGAGTGCGGTTCAACTGCAACAAATGCCACGATCATCCCTTTGAGCGCTGGACCCAGAACCAGTATTACGAGCTGGGCGCCTACTTCGCCCAAGTCGGCTTCAAACGGGGACAGGTGGGGCGGGAGGTTATCTTCCAGGAAGGCGGCGGTTCGTTCCAGATCACGGCGGAAGAAGTCGTTTATCACAAGTTCGACGGCGGTGAAGTGAAGCATTTGAAAACGGACGCGGTGGTGGCTCCCAAGGTGCCCGTGGGCAAGGCCAAGGCCGTGGCGCCGGGCGCCGATCGCCGGCCGGCCATGGTCGACTGGCTGGTTTCACCCGAGAACCCGTTCTTTGCCAAATCCACCGTCAATCGCATCTGGAGCTACTTTCACGGAAGAGGCATCATCGATCCGGTCGACGATATTCGCGCGAGCAATCCGCCCAGCAATCCGGAGCTGCTCGACGCGTTGACGGCGTCGTTTATCAAGGACGGCTTTGATGTGCGGAAGTTGATGCGGACGATCTGCCAGTCGCGGACGTATCAATTGTCGATCGTGAAGAATAAGTGGAACGAGGATGACAACATCAACTTCAGCCATGCGCGGCCTCGTCGTCTGAGTGCGGAACAAATGGTGGATGCGTTGGCTGTGGCGACGGGGACGAAAGCCAAGCTGGCGGGCGTGCCGTCGGGCATGCGGGCCGTGGAGATTCCGGACGGGATGGTGCAGGGGAACGATTTTCTGCAGCTGTTTGGGCGGCCAAAGCGACAGAGTGCCTGCGAGTGCGAACGTTCCAGCAGCCTGACGTTGAGCCATGCGCTCAGCCTGATCAATGGGCCCACGATCAGTGATGCGGTGAGTTCGAAAGACAGCCGGGTGGCGCGTCTGGCGGTGACGGAGCCGGACGATCGCAAGCTGGTGGAGGAGATCTACCTGAGCTGTCTGAGCCGGCCACCGACGGAAAAGGAGTTGAAGGCGGTAAAATTTGAAGGGGCCGGGACGCGGCTGGAAGTGGCCCAGGATCTGGCCTGGGCATTGTTGAACAGCCCGGCGTTTTTGTTCAACCGATGAGCCATTGAGGTGCATGATGAAAGTTCTGATTCTGTTCATCGCCTGGTGTGTTTTGCTGGTGCTTTGCTGGCCGCTGGCGCTGTTGGCGGCGGCGCTGGCGCCGGTCGTGTGGCTCCTTTCCATCCCCGTCCGTCTGGTGGCGGCGGTCGTGCGTGGGGTGCTGGCCTTGTTTGCCGCCATTGTGCTGCTCCCCGCGCGGTTGCTGGGCCATCGCAGCCAGGCGTGACCGGATTTTTGATCGAACCCTGTTGATGAATCGTCCGCAGAACAACCAAAGCCGACGAACGGCCAGCCGTTCCTAGCCTCAACCCCACCCAACCATGATTAGCATCCCCGGACAGTCCGGCAGTACGTGCGACGGCTTCAGCCGCCGCGAGTTTTTGCGCGTCGGCGGGCTCGGCATGGCCGGCATCAGCCTGGCCGACATTCTCAGCCTGCAAGCGCGGGCGGCGGCGCCGGAGTCGGCCGGCCGCAAGCCCGGATGGGGCAAGGCCAAAAACATCATCTTCGTCTTCCTGCAGGGCGGGCCCAGCCACATTGACATCTGGGATCCCAAGCCGGACGCGCCTTCAAATATCCGCGGCGAATTCAAGCCGTTGAAATCGTCGGTGCCCGGCCTATGGCTGACCGAGGTGATGCCGCAACTGGCGAAGCACATCGACAAGGCGACGCTCATTCGCTCGATGAGCTATACGCCGGCCGGGCTGTTCAACCACACGGCGGCGCACTATCAGATGATGACCGGCTACGAGCCAGGAAGGGTTTCGCCGTCCGGCCAGCTCGAGCCGCCGGCGCCCAACGACTTTCCGCACATCGGCTCGCAGATCTCGCGTCTGCGTCCGCCGGAGACGCCGATGTTGCCGTTCGTGTTGCTGCCGCGTCCGACCCAGGAAAGCAACGTCATTGGGAAGGGCAGCACCGCCGGATTTCTTGGGGCGGCCTTCGATCCCTATTACTTTTATCAGGACCCGAACAAGGAGATTAAGCTCGACGATCTTTCCATGCGGAAGGATGTGCCGAAGGAACGTCTCGAACGCCGGGCCAGCCTGCTCAAGACGGTGGAAAGCCAGATGCCGGACATGGAGAAGGCGGTCGAGCAGTTCGCGCTCGACAAGTATTATCAGAAGGCTTTTGACCTCGTGTCGTCCGGGCGCGCGCGCAACGCGTTCGATCTCACGCAGGAGCCGGACAAGATTCGCGACCGTTATGGGCGGCACACGTTCGGCCAGGGCTTGCTGCTGGCGCGCCGCCTGGTGGAGGCGGGGACGCGGTTCGTCCAGGTCAATTGGCCCGCGGTGGCCAACGGCAATCCGGTGGTGGACGCGTTTGACACGCACGCGGCGAATTTTGGGCCGCTGCGGAACCTGCATTGCCCGAAGCTCGACAGCGGGTTGAGCGGGCTGCTGGAAGACATGGATCAACGCGGGTTGCTGAAGGAGACGATGGTGGTCGCGATTGGCGAGTTTGGCCGTTCGCCGCGGCTCGGCGTGAGCACGAGCGGCAACGGCAACGCGCCGGATGGCCGGGATCACTGGCCCTATTGCTACACCGCGATGGTGGCTGGCGCTGGCGTCTCGCGCGGCGCGATCTATGGGAAGTCCGATGCGACGGGCAGCTCGCCCGCGGAGAAGCCGGTGCATCCAGTGCAATTGCTCGCCACGATGTATCACGCGCTGGGCATTGATCCCCACACGATCGTTTACAATCACCTGAACCAACCGCGCGAACTCGTGGACGCGCGATTCGGCGAGCCGGTCACGGGTTTGTTTTCTTGATTCACTTGAAAACGGCGGGCTCAACCGCGCGGCGTCCGGCCCGGACGGCGCTGATGACGTCGGAGCAGTTTTTGGACTGGCTTCAACCCGGCGATCGTGCTGACCTCATCGCAGGAGAGGTCAGCATGCATTCACCCGTCAACCTTCGCCATGCGCGGTTGGTCAACTTTGTTGACCGCCTGATCGGGGGGTATATCGAACAGAAAGATCTCGGCGAGCTTCACCGTGAGGTGGTGGCCGTCCGTCTGGGCTTGCGCGACACGTTCATGCCGGACCTTTCCTACTTCACCAAGGCGCAAGTGGCGCGTCTGGGGGAAACGCACGCGGCGTTCGCACCGACCATGGTGGCCGAAGCCCTTTCTCCGTCCACGGCTCACGTCGATACAGGGCGGAAGTTTGCCGCGTACGAACAGCACGGGGTGAGCGAGTATTGGATTCTGGATCCGCAACGACTCCGGCATCATTTCTACCGTCGGGAGGGCGAGATGCTGGTGGAATTCGCGGTGGGCGAGGAGCGGATTGAATCGGCGAGCATCGCCGGGTTCTGGCTTCGCCGTGACTGGCTGGATGTGGCCCGGCTTCCGGCGGTGGGCGGGTGCCTGCGGGAGATTCTAAAAGACCAACGCAAAGGAGGACGCTGATGCCGGGACGTGAGATTCATCGACGCTCGATCCGTGACATTGACCGCTGCGCCGCTCCTCGGCACCGGGCTCCAACTTCGCCGGGGCCAGTGTCCCGGCGGGCGGCGGCCGTCTCCGGGTGCGACTGCGGGTGCGGAAAAGTCGGGCGGTTCGTTTGGACCGCGGTGCTGTTGCTGATGGCGTTGTCGAGCGTGGCCCAACCGGCGCCAAAACTAACCTCCATCAGCCCGGATTGGATTCAGCGCGGCAAAACCTTGGAGGTCACCCTCACGGGAGAAAACCTCGCGGGTGTGACGGGCTTTTTGTTCGATGGCGATCCAGGGCTGGTCGCAACCAATACTGCCGTGCCTGCGATGCCGACTGCGGCCAACGTAGCGGTGGAGTCCAGTAGCGGCGGGATTCGGCAGGCCTCGGTGGCTCCGGTGTCGGGCGACAATCGAAAGCTCGTGCTAAGGATAACGGCGGCCAACGACGTGAGCCTCTCGCCGCGCGAATTGCGCGTGGTGGGGCCGGGCGGCGTGAGCAATCCACTGAATTTGAACGTTGGCCAATGGCGGGAGATCGCCCGCCGCGATGGCAACGTAACGTTGGCGGAGGCGCAGCCGATCGAATTGCCGGCCGTGATTTCCGGCGCAATCAGTGCGTCGGCCCAGACCAATTTCTTCCGGTTTGCGGCGAAGCAGGGTGATGACGTGGTGTTTGAGGTCGACGCGGCCCGGCGCGGCTCCCCGCTCGATTCATCGCTGGCGGTTTTGGACCGGGACGGTCGCGCGCTGGTGCGAAGCGAGGACGCTCTCGGGCTGGACAGCCTCCTGTTTTTCACGGCCCCCGCCGATGGCGAGTATGTCTTGGCTCTGCGGGATTTTCGTTATCGGGGCGGGGCGGAGTATTCGTACCGCCTGACCGGCGGGGTCATTCCGTATGTGGAATCAATCTTTCCGTATGGGGGGCCGAGGGGAAAGACGGTCGAAGTGGCGCTGAAAGGCCACAACCTGGAGGGAACCACCAAGCTCGCGCTCGAGATCGCGCCGGAGGCGGCCCGCACGCAGGAGATTCGGGTTCGAACCTCGCGGGGCCAGTCGAATCTGCTGCCATTCGGCGTTTCTGATGGAGCGGAGATCGCGGATGCCGAACCGAACGACGATCCGGCGAAGCCGCAGGCGGTGGCGATTCCCACGGTGATCAACGGCCGCATCGGAAGCGAGGGTGACATCGATCGGTTTCGGTTCCGGTCCGAGACGGACCAGAAGCTCGTGGTCGATGTCGCTGCCGGCAGATTTGGATCAAAACTCGATGCGCTGCTGCTTGTGAGCGAGACCAACGGGACGGTTCTGGCCCAGAACGATGACGCGAACGGGGCCGATGCGCGGGTCGAGTTCGAGGTGAAGAAAGGCAGGGAGTACATCGTCGCGGTTCGCGATTTGACCGATCGCGGTGGTGAACGCTTTGGCTATCGGCTTGGCATCCGCCCACCGTCCGCGGCGGCAGGTCCAAGTTTTGCCGCCCGCTTTTTGCCGGATGTCCCACGGGTGCATCGCGCGGGCAGTACCCGAATGCGCTGCGAAGTCACGCGCGCGGGAGGATTTGAAGGCCCGGTGAGATTTGTTTGCGAAGGGCTGCCGGCGGGGGTTTACGCCGAAGCGCTGGCCATTCCGAATGCTCCGCACAGCGGCCTGCTGATGTTGACGGCGACAGCCGAGGCGCCGCTGGGGTCGTTTCCGTTTCGGGTGAGCGCCAGCGGTATGATTGGCGGGCGACGTGTGACCATGCCGGCGGAGCCCGTCAGCGGGGATCGTGCGGTGCGCCAGGCATACCTTACTGTGCTCGAGTCGACGCCGTTCTCGATCGACGCGACCACGCTGGGCTTGTCCCTGGAGCAGGAGCAGGCGGGAACGATCGAGGTGTTGGCGGAACGTCGCGACGGTTTCAACGGAGAGATCAAAATCAGCGCCGAAGGATTTAATGCGGGGCGCGACGGGGTGGGGCGTAGTTTTGCCGGTGGAGAGGCGGTGATCAAGGCAGGGGAAGCGATCGGCCGGATTGCGCTGACGCCCAAGATGGATTCCGAAGTCGGGATGAGGACGGTGGTGGTGCGCGGCGAGGCTTCCGTGGGGGGAAGGCAGGTGGCGACCTATGGGCGTCCGATCCCGGTCGCCGTCAGTCAGTATCCGCTGATACTTTCGAGCACTCTGCCCCGGCTGTCGCTGGCGGTTTTGCCGCCGGGATCGACCTCTGCCGCCGGTGAGGCCGAGACCAAGATTCGGGTGGAACGCCGGGGTGGTTTCAGCGGCGACGTGGAATTGGCGTTGGAAGGATTGCCGGAAGGCGTCCGGTCCGAATTACCAAAGATTCCGGCGGGCGTGGGAGAAGTTTCCATGAAACTGACCGCCACCGCGCAGGCCAAGGTCGGCACCAATTACGCCGTCACCGTGGTGGGGCGCGCTGTGTTCAACGACCGCAATTACAAAACCAAAACCCCCGCGATTGGCCTGACCATCAGTGTGCCGGATTCCATTGAAGTGGCCACCAACGCAGTGGCCGGTCGGGTTGAGGCGGTAGGTGCGAAATGAAATGCGAATGAAAGCGGTGTCCAGATTGAATTTCGGTTGGTCGCCTGGCGCGTGGATGGGGTTGGCCCTCGGTTTGGCGACGGTGGGACCGTGTCCGGTCACCGCCGCGGAAAAACCAGTCAGCTACTATCACGACCTCGTGCCGCTGTTCAAACGCAGCTGCACCGGCTGTCACAACCCGGGCAAGCCCAAGGGGCAGCTCGACATGACGACTTATTCGTCATTAAAAAAAGGCGGCAAACATGGCGCGGGGTTTGTCGCTCGTCATCCGAAGGACAGCATCCTGTTGGAGGAAGTCTCCGGTGAGGAGCCGTCGATGCCCAAGGAAGGCGATCCATTGTCCAAGGCGGAGATAGCCCTGTTGGAACGTTGGATCGTGGAAGGAGCGGCCGACGACACTCCGGCGGGGGCGGGCTCGGATCGGTTAAAGGCAGCGCCGGAATACGGCCAGGCGCCGGTGGTTGGTTCCCTGGCGTTCTCGGCGGATGGGCGGCTGCTCGCGGTTTCGGGCTATCATGAGGTGCTGCTGCATTTGGGGGCAGAGTCCAATCTTGTGGCCCGCCTGGTTGGGGAGTCACCCCGCATTGAGGCGATCGCTTTTTCCCCCGATGGCCGGCAGTTGGCGGTGGCTGGGAGCGCGCCGGCGCGCTTTGGGGAAGTGCAAATTTGGTCCACGAACGCGACCGGTGTGGTGCTGGCTCCGCTTCGCGCGTTCAAGGTTTCCCTGGATTCGATCTACGGAATTTCCTGGTCGCCCGATGGCACCCGGCTGGCCTTTGGCGGCGCGGACAAAGTGGTTCGCATCATCAGTGCCGCCGACGGGAAGGAGCAGGTTAAATTTGAGAACCACAGCGACTGGGTTTTTGCCACGACTTGGTCCGTCGACGGGAAGCGCCTGCTGAGCGGGAGCCGGGATCGGTCGATGAAACTCATCGATGCGGCCAACGGGCAGTTTATCGATGACATCAACAAGCTTTTGGAGGGGGTGGTTTGCTTTGCCCGGCATCCGAAGGAAGACACGGTTTCGTACGGCGGCGACATGGGCGTAACGCGAACGTACAAGGTGGCGGAGAACCAGGGCAGAACAGCGGCCAACAACGATTCGAATTTGCGCAAAGAGTTTGAGCGGATGCCGGGGCCGGTGCAGGCCATCGGCTACAGCCTGGACGGAAGCGTGCTGGGCATCGGCAGCGTGGGCGGGGAGGCCCGCCTGTTCAATGTTGCGGACGGCAAACGACGGACGGTTTTGAAGGGACATGATGGCGCCATCTTTGCACTGGCGTTTCATCCCTCCACCAACTGGGTTTTGACCGCCGGTTACGAGGGCAAGGTGCGGGTGTTCGAGACGACGAACGGCGCCTTGGTGCGTTCATTTTATCCCGTACCCCTTCGGGGTCGAGCGGGCGGGGGCGCGTCGTCAGCTCAGCAGGCGGCGCGGTAGTCGGGCTCGGAAGTGCAGGAGGTTGTTGTTCATTTGAAACCGAAAAAAAATCGTTGGTTGAAGGGCGCCGTTCTGATGCTGGCGGGCTTCGTTTTTTGGGGTGTGGTGCTGGAAGTGGTCCTGCGCATCGCCGGCTACGGCAATCTGGAGATCTATGATCCGGATCCGATGCTTTACTGGCGGCTGAAGCCCAACCAAGACTGCTTCACCAAAATTGATCGAAAGCCGGTCCACATCAATTCACTTGGAACCCGCGGGCCGGAGTTCTCCCCGGCCAAGCCGCCAGGGACTCTTCGCCTGATTTCGTTTGGGGACTCAAAAACGTTTGGCTGGGGGCTGACCGAGGAAGAGAGCTACTCGGGCTTGTTGCGGGAGATGTTGCAGGCCCATGTTGGATCGACGCGGAAAGTGGAAGTTATCAACGCGGGGGTCAATGCGTATTCGTATCCGCAGATGCATCTCTACCTCCGCAACATTGCCCTGCAGTACCAGCCGGACATTGTGCTGTTGGCGGACGCCAACCTTTGGACCCAGTTCTCGGAAGACAACAGCCCCGAGTTTGTGCAGTCCTTCATGCGCCGCGTACGCCTGAAAAACCTGCTGCGCCGATTTGCGACCTACCACTACGTCGTGGAATACAAGCTCCAGAAGGTCTATGAGCGCACTCGGACGAAGTTCATTCCCATCGATCCGAAGACCGATGCCCTTTTCAAGGAGCAGCAAAAGCAGGATCCGGATGCGTTTTTCCGTCGACACATCGAGGGCTTTTGCCACGTCGCGATCTCCAACCGCGTCCAGCCCGTTATGATCTTCATTCCCACGCTCGACGAGCTTAAGGGCACCAATGTTGCCACCGGCTTGCGGGCCAAGCGTCAGGTCAGCCGGGAGATTGGAGTGCCGCTGGTTGATGTCTCGGACGAGCTCAAGCCGCAGGGGCAAAGCCTGTATCTGGATGCGGACCCGGTCCACCTCAACGTGGAAGGCAACCGGATCATCGCCCGAAAAGTCTTCAACAGCCTGACGAACCTGATTTCGCGCTGAGCTGACCGCGTTGGGTGTTCCCCAGCAGCGCAAGCTCTGCCGCCTCCAGATGACGCCACTGGCCCTTGGGCAGATTGCCCAACGGCAGCGAGCCGATGGCCACCCGAACCAGCCTCAGCGTCTCCACGCCCAAGACTGAAAGCATGCGGCGGATGTGCCGGTTGCGGCCTTCGTCGAGGACGATCTCCAGCCAGGAATTCCGGGTGCCGGTCCGCAGGATGGACACCCGGCGGGCGGTCAGGCGATCGGGTCCGTCGGTGACACCCTGGAGGACTTGTTGCACGAGGGCTTCGTCGGCGGCGCGATCGATCTGCACGTGGTAGGTCTTTTCCAGTCGGCTGGCTGGGGCGGTGATGCGATCGGCCCAGGCGGTGTCATTGGTCAGCAACAGCAAGCCTTCACTCGCCTTGTCGAGGCGGCCAACAGCGGAAACAAACGGAAGATCGGCGCCGGCCAGACATTCGAAGACGGTTTCCCGCCCGTGTTCGTCGGCCGCCGTGGTCACCAAACCCCGCGGCTTGTTCAGGATCAGATAGACCCGGCGGCTGGCGCGGACGGGTTCGCCGTTGACCTCGAGACGGGCCTTCTGCCAGTCGACGGCGTGCTCCGGTTCCCGCACCACGCGGCCATCCACGGTGACCGCGCCGGACTGGATCAGGGTCCACGCTTCGCTTCGTGAACAGTATCCCAGCTTGGAAAGCGCGCGCGCCAACCCGACCCGGGGTGTGGCCGGCCGCCCGGCTTGAAGGCGCGTTGCGAAGCCTGAAGGTTTTGGCGATCGGCGGTGCGGGGTAGGTCTGGTTTTCAACGGAGTTTTGCCGTGCGAGGAGGTCAGTTAACGAAGATCAGCTCGTTCGTCTCGAGCAGGACCTGAGCGAGTTTCTCCCAGGGTTCGAGATGTTTCTCCGCCACCTGCCGGCTGAAATCGTTCTCGGCGCTCCACTCGGCGGGCTCGCCGGCCTTGGCTGCCTCCAGGCGAATGGTTGGAGCCCAGGCGAACGGGCCCTTGCCGCTGACCACGAAATCGATGGTGTCACCGCGCCGGATCAGCACGCGCGGAAGTTGGGTTGGCACCTTGGAACCCTGGACTCGCACCGGTCCGAGTAACTGCCCGGTCCCGCTGGAAACGATCCAGCCGGTGGCGACATCGGTTGGATCCTTGGACATCTGGGCGAGCGACCCCTGGATGCTGATGAATCCATCCCGGCGCGCGGTCCAGCGTCGCACGGCGGCGAAGGCGGGACCGTTCCCAGGCCGTCCGCCGCGAGCGTTGACGCTGATCGGACCGGCTTTGGCCGCCTGGCGGCCGGTCAAGCTCCACGACTTTCCTTTGAACTCGTTGAGCTGGACGAAAGACTTCATCCGGCGCTGGGCGGAGTCGTATTCGCCGTAGCCGTATTCCCAGGCATCCCCGCCCGCGGAGAGGTTCGCGGTTTGTGATTCGCGCTGGATGAACTCGCCGGCCAGGCGCGCCTCGATCTCGCTGGGCGCGCGTTGGTAGACGAGCTGGTAGAGGAGTTGAATCCGGTCCGCTGTTCGTGCCTGCGTCTTGAAGTCGGCCCGCAGCGTGAGGTTGCGCGCCTGCTCGATCACCAGCGGGCTGTTCATCATGAAGAGCGCCTGTTGTGGCACGATCGTTTCGTTCCTCCGACCCGTGGTGAGGTCCGGGTTGGCGAAATCGAAGGACAAAAGCATGTTCGGAAGGCGGGCCCGGTCGATATAGCCATAAACCGAGCGGCGGGTCGGGTACGGCTCGCGATCCATCGGAACGCCCGGGCCGCCCATGGTCAGATCCAGGCGCCCTCCCAGATAGAGGATCGTGTCCCGCAACGCTTCAAAGCTGAGCCGCTGACGGTTGAATTGCCAGTAGTAGCGATTGCCCGGATCAATCTGGGCGAGGCGCGCATTTTCCTCGCTGCTCTGCTGGTAGGTGGCGGAGGCCATCAACAGACGATGCAACGATTTGATCGACCAGCCTCCTTGGATCAACTGCGTGGCCAGATAATCCAGCAGCTCCGGGTGTGATGGTGGATCCGAGCGCAGCCCGAAATCATCCGGAGTTGCGGCGAGGCCGCTGCCAAAGTGATGCAGCCAGAGGCGATTGGCCATGACGCGCGCGGTGAGCGGGTTTTGGCGTGAGGCGATGACGCGGGCGAGTTGCAGCCGCCCGCTGCCTTGGGTGAAGGGCTCGCGCTGCGGGGCGATGATGGCGGGCGCCTGGCGTGGGACAATCGGGCCGCGATTGCCGGGGTTCCCCTTGACCATGACATACGAGTTGCGCGGTTTGGCGATGTCCTCCAACACGTGGGCCCGGGGTGGGGAACCGGGGTGACCCGCTCGCACGTCGTTGACCGCGCGCAGCAGCTCGTTGTGAGCGTTGCGCGCCTGATTGTCGCGCTGAATGAACTGGCGGACGGTGCGATCGTCGACGAGCGCCGGCGAGGACGCCTTGAAGAAGACTTCACGGATATCTTCCAGATCGGCGTTTTCCAGCCGGGTCGGTGCGGGTGGCGCATTGGTCGAAGTCTTGTGACGAGCTTCGGCCGCTGCGATTTGGGCATCCCAGTCGCGGGCGACTTCGTTCAGCATACCCGAATAGCGGGCGGCGACCTGGCTGAGATTGGCGGGAGGGTTGGCAAACAGGCGCGCGATGTGCGGGTTGAGCGGCTTGGCCTTGTCTTCGTTGGCCAGAAACTTCGCCGCCAGCTCGCGGCCTTTGGTGGCAAAGTCCGCCTCGGGCAAGGCCTCGAACGCAAACCACGGGGTCCAGATGCGATGATGCCGGGCCGCGCGGGTCTTCAGGTAGTCATTCCAGGCGTTGGCTGTGCGGGGGTCGAGCCCGCGCCGTTGCATGAACGGATTGCGCGGCAGTCCGTTGGTGGCCGCCTTAAAGTCGTGCCAGGCCATCAGGTAATCCCCCACCTTGGTCCGGCGTTCCGCCTTGAGCGCCCGTTCGATCTTCTCCTCGAACGCATCCACCGCCGCCTGCCGGCTCTCCAGTTGCCGCAGGTAATCCCGATAGGCCGACGTTTCCTTGATCTCGGTGAGCAGGGGCGCCTCCTTGGGTTCCGCCGAACTGGCGAACACGCCATGCAGCGAGTAGTAGTCGCGCGTGGGAATGGGATCGAATTTGTGGTCGTGACAACGCGCGCAGGCCAGGGTCAGCGCCATCGTGCTCTTGCCAATCAGATCGATGCGATCGTCGATAATGTCATTGGCGTTGTTGGCAAAGCGGTTGCCCAGGGTCAGGAAGCCCATCGCGGCAAGATCCCGTTTATCCGCCAGCTCCATCTGATCCGCGGCAATTTGTTTCAGCAGAAACTGATCATACGGAAGATCCTCGTTAAACGCGCGGATGACCCAGTCCCGATAAGTCCAGCTCCAGAGGGATCGGGTGTCGCGGTTTTGGTCGGACCGGCCGGTGGTATCGGCATACTTGGCGAGGTCGAGCCAATGCCGGCCCCACCGCTCCCCGTACCGTGGCGAGGCCAGAAGGCGCTCGATCAATTTGGCCCAGGCATCCGGCGAGTTGTCGTCCACGAACGCCTTCACCTCGGCCATGGTCGGCGGCAGCCCGTGCAGGTCAAAGGTCGCGCGGCGAATCAGCGTTGTCTTGTCCGCCTGCCTCGACGGCGTCAGGCCCTTGGGCGTCATCGCGGCGAGAATGAACCGGTCGACGTCGTTGCGGATCCAGTGGCCCGTATCCTCAACCACGGGCGCCGCCGGCGAGGTGATCGGGCTGTAGGCCCAATGTTTGCGGGCTTTGTCCGCTTCCACCGATTGCATTTCCCGGGCCGAGACGCCCTCCGTCCGTGGATCAGGCGCGCCCATCGCCACCCATTGCTCCAGATCTTGAATCAGGTTGGTTGGAAGCTTTTTGTCCCCGGGCGGCATCTGCAAATCGGTGTCGTCATAGCGCACGGCTTTGATCAACAGGCTTTCCGCCGGTTTGCCGGGAACGAGGGCCGGGCCAGTGTCGCCACCCCGCAGCAGCCCATCACGGGTGTCCACCGTAAGTCCGCCTTTGATCTTTTCCGCTCCGGCGCTGTGGCATTTGTAGCAGTGTTCGGCCAGCACGGGCCGAACCTTGGACTCGAAGAATTCGGTTTGCGCCGAAGTGAGCGCGGCGGCCGATGCGGCCACGGAACTTGCAAGGCACAGGAAAAAAACGAGCGCAAACTTGCGTGCGGGGGCGCGAGTCACGAACTCGTTGAAGCTCTCCATGAACCTCCCCCGGTTCTTGCTCTTGCCCTTAATCATGCTCTTGCCCCTCCCGTGGAGAGCGAGAGCGAGGAAGTGTTTCTGGATTCGCCCTCACCCCAACCCTCTCCCCCGGGGGAGAGGGACGGGGCGGACCGCAAACGCTTACAGCCTTGATGGGTCGCAGTGGAGTTTCCGAAACGCATCGCGCTTGCAGCGCGCGGTCCGTCCGAGCAGTCCGCCGGTTCATATCTACCCCGAACCAACTCAGTTCTCTTATTCACGCGAGGATTCCTTTCACCAGGCTGCCGTAGACATCGGTGAGGCGAAAGTCGCGCCCATTGTAACGGTAGGTGAGCTTCTCGTGGTTGAAGCCAAGCAGGTGAAGAATGGTCGCGTGCAGGTCGTGGATGTGCACCTTGTTCTCAACCGCGGCATAGCCCAGCTCGTCGGTGGCTCCATAGGCCTGGCCACCCTTGATGCCGCCGCCGGCCATCCAGAGGCTGAACGCGCGTCCGTTGTGGTTTCGCCCCGGGGTGTTGCCCGTGACATTGCCGTCGGCGGAGGGCGATCGCCCGAACTCGCCACCCCAGATAACCAGGGTGTCCTTGAAGAGCCCCTTCTGCTTGAGATCCGTCAGGAGGGCGGCCACCGGTTTGTCTGCTTCGGTGGCCTTGCCGCGCAGTGCTTCCTCGAGATTGTTGTGATGATCCCAGCCGCCGTGCCAGACTTGGACAAAGCGCACGCCCTTCTCCAGGAGTCGCCGGGCGATGATCAACTGTCGGCCGAGCTGGGTGGTTTCGCCGTAAAGATCGCGAATCTCCTTCGGCTCCTTGCTGAGATCGAAGGCGTCGGTGGCTTCCATCTGCATTTGATAGGCAAGCTCGTACGCCTGGAGGCGTGCTTCCAACTGGCCGTCCTTCTTCAGATTGAGCGCGTGGACCTCGTTGAGCTGGTGCAGAAGATCCAACTGGCGTCGCTGTTCCGGCAGGGTCGTGTGTTTGCTCCGGATGTTTTCAATCAGGCGATCGATCTGGGTGTTGGCCGTGTTGACGGAAGTTCCTTGAAACGCGCCCGGCAGAAATGCGGAGCGAAGATTGTCTGCACCCACCCCTCCTGGCGCCAGGGCGATGAAGCCCGGCAGGTTTTGGTTTTCAGTGCCAAGTCCGTAGGTTATCCAGGAGCCGACGCTCGGCTTCACGAGCCGCAGCGAGCCCGTGTTCATCATCAACGTCGCCGCCGTGTGATCCGGAATGTCCGTCCGCATCGAGCGAATGACGGCGAGATCGTCGATATGCTTCCCGATGAGGGGAAACACTTCGCTGACCGGCACGCCACTGCGTCCTGCGGGGTTGAACTTGAACGGGGAGGCAAAGCCGGTTCCGCCCATCTCCTTGGGCAGCGATTTGTCGTCGAAACGTGCCAGGGCCGGCTTGGGATCCCAGGTGTCGAGATGCGACGGCGCGCCCGCGGCAAAGATATGGATGACGCGCTTGGCTTTTGGCGCGAAATGGGGCTGGCGTGGGGCCAGGGGCGAATGGGAATCAACGGCGCTGGCGTCGGGCGCCGGCAGAAGTCCCAAGCCGACCAGACTCGTCAGGCCGAGGGC
Organism: Limisphaerales bacterium; assembly: GCA_044230345.1. Classification (GTDB taxonomy): domain Bacteria; phylum Verrucomicrobiota; class Verrucomicrobiia; order Limisphaerales; family JADJPG01; genus JBGARF01. Next base: position 320,142 of record JBGARF010000002.1, on the reverse strand, counting down.
ACCGAAGCCGAGTCCAGTCCGATTGAGAAACTGGCGTCGGGTGACGAAATGGTCTTCCAGATGGTGTTCGCGGTCGCGGCAGGTAGGTTCGAGCATAGGCGGACAGTTGGGTGCCGGTCGGTTCTTCAGCCAGTTCTTGGCCTGAAAGCTACCAGAAAACGGCGGATCGACAACGAGGAATTCCGGGAACGCTGTGTCCGGGGTGCAGCTTGAAGTTGTTGGATCGGAGCGCGGGCCTATGGCCCGCAGCGGGTGGAATCGGCCTTGCGCGATCGAACCTTCGAGCGTCGCCGCCGGCCCAAGCCGCTGCGGGCTTTCAGCGCTGAAAGCCCGCGGTCCGGCCGAGGATGAACTCCTACCGACAACTTCGAGATGCACGGCTGGGTCCGAGGTGTGATCAAAAGTGGGCGAAGGCAGGGCTGACGTTCGGCAAGAGTGCGGACGCTATGCGCCGGGTCTGGCCGCGGCGGGCTTGATCTTGAGCGCCGAGCCAGCGCTTGCGTGCTCCAACCAAAGCGGTGCTGCGCCCCGCACTCCACGACGCTGGCGCCACGGCCTGGCGCCCGCAGACACGCGGAGCGTCATGGAGTGCGGCGGGCACCGCCGCTTTTTCTTTGAATCCATCGCCCACCACGCTCGGGGCCTCTCCCGAATTTAAGTGCACCCCTGTGTCCGTGCTTTTGTGGGCGCCCTTGTTCCTGGTCAAAGCGGGCGAAGAGCGGATGGGCTCGGTCCGGCGGTCGGTCCAGTCCATTTGATTCAAGTTGGTTCCGACCGATTTTTCAGGCACTTTAGCCGGCCATGATCCGTAAGTCGTATGTCGGCCTGGTGAGTGCTGTCGTCCTGTCGGGGTTGCTCTTTGAGCTTTTCCATTCCTCCCAGACTTCCAAGCCAGCATTGGAACCGTCCGAGAATCTTGTCGCCGAAACCGATCCCCGGGCACCGACGCCGCCAGACAGCCGGACGAAGCCGGTGACCGGTCGGTCGTCGCCGTCGCCGTTACCGTTGCGCACAGCAACGGAGTCAGGCGTCAGTCGTTCGCCGGACGGGACTCATGAACTGTCGTCGCCCGGTCCGCAGGAGGACCGGCCGCCGGCCATCGCCCGGTTCGCGGCCTGGACGGAGCGTTACGCCTCGGCGACGTCCGAGGCGCGCCTAACGCTATTGGAGGAGGGCGAAGTGTTGGCTCAGGAGCGACGGGCCTTTCTTCATGACTTGATCGCCGCCGATCCGGAGGCCGCGTTGACCTTTGCCGTCCCAAGCCGGGTCCGGCGCGCGCTTCCGGCCCGGCTCACGGCGTTGCTCGAGGAAGCGGTCAGCGGCCGAGGGACGTTTGGGGTGCTCGTGGCCGATACCTTCGACGCGAGCGGAGCCGTGGCCCGGCGCGAAATTCGCCGGGAAGTCGTGATCGGTGGACGCACGTTCGAAGCTTATGTCTACGGCGCTCGCTTGAGTCTGTCGTCCCGGCGCCGGGTTCCCCTCCGTGGTATTGCCGTTGGGAATCGATTGGCGGTCCACGCGGATGTGGTGCGGCGCCTTGACGCGGACGATCCGGAAGGGGCGTGGGCGCAGGCTGAGGGCAAACTGTGCCCGGTTTCGAATCGGTCAGCCGGCCGCAACGGCGAACCCGTCGCGGGCGAGGTCGCTGGGCAAATCGAGTATTTTTGCGGGGCGGGCCATCTGGCGCTGCTCAACGAGCGATTGGCCGGCAACGCTGGAGGTGGGAGCGCGGACGGCGGTGACGGCGGCGGTGAATTTCCGGTTGCGGCCGACAGTTGGACCCAGGGGCCGAAGACGTGCCTGTTTATGCGGGTCGCGTTTCCTGACGATCCGGCGGAACCGATCTCTGAGGATGGCGCTTACGCGATGATGGATGGGGTCAATCAGTGGTACACGGAGAATTCCTACGACACGACCAGCCTGATCACGATGGTGACCCCGTTGCTTCAGCTACCCCAAACCAAGGCGTGGTATGGCGCGCAGGGCACCGGGGTGTTGCTGGCGGACGCGCGGGATGCCGCGCGCGAGGTGGGGCTGGATCCGGACAACTATCATTGGGACGTGCTCCGGCATAACAACGTGCCCGGCTTTGGTTGGGCTGGGCTGGGCTACGTGCATGGGAAAGGAACCTGGCTGCAGAGTTCGAGCGTCGGCGTGGCGGTGCATGAGTTGGGGCACAACTTCGGTCTTTGGCACGCGAACTTTTGGTCCGGGGCCGCCGACGGTGTGATCGGTCCGGGCAGCCATGTGGAATACGGCAACAGCTACGACACGATGGGCGCGGCGGCTGCGGGCAACAATCAGTTCAATGCCGCGTTCAAGAATCAGCTGGACTGGCTGCCCGACGCCTATGTCGGAACGGTGATCACCGGCGGCACCTATCGGCTGCACACGTTCGATGTGCCCAGCCTGACGCCGGGCCGCAACTACGCGCTCAAGCTGAAGAAGAACTATGGCCGGGACTATTGGCTGGAATTTCGACAGAAGTTTTCCGGCAATCGCTGGTTCTTGAACGGCGTGCTGCTGAACTGGAGTCCGTGGAACAACGGCGTCACCAACAGTGCGGGCGGGACCCATCTGCTCGATACCAAGCCGGGCTCAGCTCCTGGGCGTGACGACAGCGCGGTGGTCATTGGTCGAACCTTTAGCGATCGAGCGGCGGGCATTCACTTGACGCCCATTGCACGAGGCGCCGAGAGCCCGGAGAACTGGATCGACGTCGTGGTTCAACTGGGCTCGTTTCCCGACAATCATCCGCCGGAAGCCCGCTTCGTAGCCGATCGTACCACCGCGCCCACCAACGGGCCCTGCTACTTCACCGCCTTTGCGACCGACCGCGACGGAGATGCGCTGGCCTACGCCTGGGACTTTGGCGACGACACCTTTGGCCCCAACTCACCCAACGTGGCGAAAAGCTGGAGCGTTCCAGGCGAATACAACGTTCGCCTGACGGTGAGCGACATGAAGGGTGGAATCTGGAGCGGCGAAGCCGTGGTCACCGTGGGGGCGCCATCCACCTATCGAATCACCGGCCGGGTCGTTGATCGTTCCGGAGAGCCGGTGGAGGGCGTGCGCGTGCACAACGGCCAGACGGCTGCGGCTTATCGCGTGACACATACCGACAGCGACGGGCGCTTTTCGCTGGTTAATCTTCCGGAAGGTGAGCTCGCGCTGTCCGGGGTCAAGTATGGCTACACGTTGGCGCGATCGGGTTGGACGAATCCGGTTGCCGTCGGTCCCGGAACGCCCGCCCCGGTGCTCGAGTTCGTCGCCACAGCGGATCCGATCGTGACCATCTCGGCTCCGGATCCCAACGCGTCCGAAGTGGGGCTTGATCCCGGACGGTTCACCGTGACTCGACTGGGCCCGACCAATGTTGCCTTGGCCGTGAAATTCAATCGCACCGGCCAGGCGTCGTTTTCGTTTGATTACCAAATGACGCCGGTCTCCTCCAATTCGCCGCTGCAAGTGGTAATTCCCGCGGGGGCTTCGGCGAACGATATTCTGGTTCGTCCGCTTCCGGATACGCTGGGCGAAGGCCGTGAACAGGTCACCCTGTCGCTCATCGAGGACGCCGCTTATGTGTTGGGTTCCCTGGCCGAGGCAACGGTGTTCATCGCGGACGACGATCCGGCGGCGCCTCCATCAATCAGCGTGTCGGTCGTGGGCGCACAGGGCGACAATGCGGCAACGGAGAGTGGCGCGGACTCGGCGTCGTTCGTCTTCACCCGCAGCGGCGGCAATCTCGCCCAGGAGATCGCCGTTTTCTATGCGGTCAGTGGCACCGCGACGCCTGGCGAAGATTATTCGCCGCTCGCGGGTGTGGTGACCATTCCGGTTGGGGAAACCAGCACGGCGGTGGCCCTCACGGCCATCGACGATTTTGAAGTGGAGACCAATGAGACCGTGGTGGTCTCGGTGTTGCCCAACGCCGCTTACGCCAACGCCGGCGGCGCTGCCACGCTGACCTTGATCGACAACGATCCGACCACCGTAACCATCGTGGCCACGGACGCGGTCGCCCGCGAAGCCGGCGGGAATAGCGGGACGTTTACCGTCACCCGGGTCGGCGATCTTTCGGCGAATTTGATCGTGGCTTACGCCCTGGGCGGCACCGCGGTGAATTCAAATGACTACAGCCGCCTGTCCGGGCGGGTCACAATCCCAGCCGGCCGTGCTGCCACGACGCTGAACGTCACGCCGGTGAATGACGCATTGGTGGAGGGAGACGAATCCGTGACCGTTACGCTCTTGGCCGGTCCGGCCTGCAACGTTGGCCGGCCGGGCGACGCCACCATCGTCATTGTGGACGATGAACTGCCGACCATTACCCTGGCCGCGACGGATAACGTGGCCACCGAAGGCGCTCAGCCGGTGGACCTGGGTGCATTGACTTTCACCCGGAACGGAACCAATGGGGAGCCGATGACCGTTTACTTCAAAGTCGACGGGACGGCACTGCGGGGCGTGGATTACGAGGCGTTGGGCGATCACGTGGAGATTCCCGCCGGGCAGAGCAACGTCGTGGTGCAGGTCACGCCGCTGGACGATGCCATCCGCGAGGTGGAGGAGCGGGTGGTGGTGACGCTAGTCCCGGGCCCGGGCTATAACGTTGGAACCTCGGCACCACAAACCGTCGCCATCAAGGACAACGACACCGGTTTGCCCGGAGTTGGGTTCACCCTGGCAGAATCAAACGGGCGTGAGAACGAGGTGTCCGGGCGCATGAGCGTCAGCCTGAGCACCAACTCAGCGTCGACGGTAACCGTTCAATACGCGGTGACGGGCGGCACCGCCATCGGGGGCGGTGTGGATTACACGTTGGCCGCCGGAACCCTGACGCTGGCTGCAGGGAAGGTTAACCAGAGCATCAATTTCAACGTCACCAGCGATGCACTCGCCGAAGAAGCCGAGACCATCCAGGTGACCCTGACCAGCCCCGCGGGTGCTGTCCTCGATGCCATCACTACACACACCTACACGATCATCGACGATGATTCATCGGGTGTCATTACGGTCAGCGCGCTGGTGGCCCGGGCATCGGAGAACGGCGATCGAGGTGTCTTTCGCATGGCGCGAAGTGGCGGCACCAACCTGGCGCAGCGGGTTAATTTTGAGATAGTCGGCACCGCGAGCAGCCCGTCGGATTATCTACCGCTGGGCCGGTCAGTGGTCATTCCGGCCGGCGCGCGGCAGGTGGATGTGGAGGTGGTTCCGGTGGACGATGCGACGGATGAAGCAGATGAGACGGTGGTGCTTACCCTTCAGCCCAGCTTCGGGGCGGTCGTGGGATTCCCCGACACGGCCACGATCACCATCGTCGACAACGATGGCAGTTCGGCGTTGCCGCTGGTCAGCGTGACGGCGCCTGACCCGACGGCTGCGGAGCCCGGAGTAGACCGGGCATTCTTCTCCATCGCACGCGATCGGGGCACGAATGAATCATTGTTGGTCAGCTTCACTTTGGGCGGGACGGCGGTCAACGGGACCGACTACTCGAATCTGGTTACTTCGGTGGTGATTCCGGCGGGCGCGTTCGCCACCAACCTGGTTCTGGTGCCTCGCGACGACGCGACGTTTGAGCCCGGCGAAACCGTGGTGCTGACGCTGACGCAGCCGGACTACTACCGGGTTGGTCGACCGGCCTCGGCGACCGTCACGCTGATCGACAATGAAAACGGAGTCAGCGTTGCGGCAGAAGGGCTGGCCGGCGAGTCTGGCGCCGGTCTGGCGCAGTTTGTCTTCTCCCGCACGGGCTCCACCAGCTCCAACCTGGTCGTGAACTTTTCCGTTCTGGGGACGGCAACCGGCGGGGACGACTACGTTCCTTTGGGCACGAATGTGGTCATTCCGGCGGGCACGAACCGGGTGTTGCTGCCGGTGATGACGGTGGACGACACCGTGGCGGAAGGCGCTGAAACAATCGTGCTGGTAGTCAAAGCGGGCACGGGCTACGCGCCGGTGGCGCCCACCAACGCAACCGTCGTGGTCATGGACGATGAGTCCGCCGTCAGCATCGCCGCAGCCGTGAACACGGTCTACGAAGCGGACGGTGCCCCCGGGCGCTTCGTGATCACCCGGGCCGGCGCGACCAACCTGCCGCTGGCGGTGCGCCTCGCGATGGGCGGCACGGCGGCCAATGGGGTCGACTACGCGTCCGTCCCGGAGACGGTGACCATTCCCGCGGGGGCGGCGAGCACTGACCTCATCGTGGCGGGAATCGATGACACGTTGGTGGAAGGCGATGAGACCGTGCGGGTGACGATTTTGTCGGCGCCGGCGTATGCGGTGGTTGCGCCGGGCTCGGCGTTCGTGACCCTGGTGGACGACGAGTCGAACCGGCGCCCCGTGGTGAGTTTCACGACTCCTTCCGTTGCGCAGGTTCATCTGTCGGAGACGAACAGTGCGCTCGTCCTTGAGGTGGATGCCCGTGACGATGGTCGCCCCGATCCGCCGGGGACGGTCACGTTTACCTGGAGCGTGGTGAGTGGTCCTGCGCCGGTGGCCTTTGGGGCGCCGGATGCGGCCAGCACCCTTGCCAGATTTGCAGCGACTGGCGCTTACGTGCTGCGGGTCGTGGCCGACGATGGACAGATCTCCGGCCAGGCGCATCTGGCGGTGGTCATCGGCCCCGACGGAGCGGTGGACAATCTTGCCCCAATCGTCAGCGCGGGAACCAATCGAACGGTTTTGTTCGGGGAGCGTTTGGTCGTGCAGGGCACGGCCGACGACGACAGTCTGCCGAATCCGCCGGGGGCCCTCGTGACGAGTTGGGGCCAAGCGAGCGGGCCAGGGGAGGTGACGTTCGAAGACGCGGCGCGCCTCGAAACGGCGGCGACATTTTCCGTGCCTGGCGTTTACACGCTTCGGTTGATCGCGGACGACGGCCAGGTTCGGACCGCCGACGAGATCATCGTCAATGCCTACCCCATACCGACCGTGAACATTCGGGCGGTGGCGATCGACGCGGCGGAGCTTGGTCCGGTGTCAGGCCGGTTGGAGGTTACCCGGACGGGCGACCTCGGGATGGCTGTCAACGTTGAACTGGCGTTGGGTGGCACGGCGACCAGCGGGGAGGACTACGCGCCGTTGGGGTCGACGTTGGCCTTTGCGCCGGGCGTTGGGACCCTGTCCGTTGATGTCATGCCGCTGGTCGACTCGCGGCCGGAGGGCAATGAAACCGTGTTGGTCACCTTGTTGGCTTCGCCGTCGTATGTCTTGGGGACCAACCGCACGGTGGCGTTGGTTATTCGTGATCTGCCGTTCGATGCCTGGCGTTGGGCAAACTTCTCTTCGGCGGAACTGCAGGCCACGAATGTTTCGGGGGAGTTTGACGATCTCGATGGGGACGGCTGGGTCACGCTGCTCGAGTACGCTTTCAACCGAAATCCCCGGACCCCGGAAAGTGTTCCGGCTTTGACCGGGGCCATCGAGACTGTGGGTGGCGTGCAGGGAGGGCTGTCTGGTTCCGGTTTTGTCGTGACGTTTCAGCGGCGGAGAGCGCCCACCGATCTTGTGTATGAGCCGGAAGTGTCCAGCGACGGCGGGCGTTGGGAGTCGGGCACCGCTGTCGCCCGACTCGTGAGCCGGATCACGGACGGCAATGGCGTCACGGCGACGGTGAAATATTTGATCACCGTTCCAAAACTGGAGGAGTCCCCGGAGCGGCCTCGATTGGTGCGCGTGCGGGTGCAACGGGGAGGTGGCGGCACGACCGACGGAACCGGGATCAATCGATAGGCCTGGGCACCGAGGTGGTGCCGGGCTCGAGGACAGATAAATCCTAAAGTCAAACCCTGCAAATCCACGTCCCCCCGGGGCGTCCAACACCCATATTTGATCTCAATGCGCTCCCTGGCTGGAATGTTTCGAAGAGTGGGGCAGGTGGGTGTTGGACTGACCGGGTGGTTACTACTCATTGATGCCCCAACGTGGGATGGGCATCTTGAATTGGAGACGTTGTTTGACGAGCGGCTCATCCTCGGGCGCGGCCACCAGGCCGGGCGGGGTGATTAAGCCGAGATCGGGTTCGGGCTCGATGGCGTTTGCGGGGAGCACAGGCAGCTCGAAGGCGTGCGCAAAAAAGTCGAGCCGGGCCGCGGCGGCCATCTGGCGCAGGTGCTCGGTGGTTTGTTCGGCGTCGCTGGTGACGGCGGGCGCGGAATTCGTCATGAGTGCCACCAGAGCCACCAGGGCGCCGTTCACGGCGCGGGCACGGCGGGAGCGGCGCAGCGGCAACCAACTCTGAATCCATTCGGACTGGATCGGTGAAAGTTCGGAGCGCGCATTCACCGCCAGCACGATCATGTTGGCCTCGGCCGCGGCATGAGTGGCTTGTTCGCGCAGGACACCGTTCGCGAGGTGATCGAACTTCCACCAGGAACAGCGAAACTCATAGTCCGCGGCGAACTCGCGGGAGAGATGATGGCTGAGGTGCAGGGCGCGATGTCGGGTGGGCAGGTCCTCGTAGGCCACGAGCAGCTCAAAGGGCGTCCTTGCGCCGGAGGGCGAAGGGAGCGTCGTGCTCATTCGGGAACTGTTCATAACATCGGTCCGTGTGTTATCCGCGTCGTTCTCTCGGTGTGTGGTCGATTGCCTGGACAAACCAAACGAACGGTTGGGCAAGTGTTGGACCGGTGAACGACGTCTTGAGTGTGGAAGGAGCGGTCCGCCGATGGCAACGAGCGAGAATACGGATTCTGCCGTCGGTCGGATTACGGAGGATCGATCCGGCGCGCGACGCGGATCGACGCCGGAGGCGGCCCGGTGCGGTCCGCTGGAGGAGGGACTCGGAGCCGTGCGATGGCGCGCTTTGCCGTGGGCTCTGCCGAAGGAATGGCTACGGCATCGTGGTCATGCCGCGGGCGATGGCGTATTTGGTCAGGCCGGCCACGGTGTGGATGTCGAGCTTGCGCATGATGCGTTCCCGGTGGGTTTCGATCGTGCGCACGCCGATGCCGAGGCGATCGGCGATTTGCTTGTTCAGGAGGCCTTCCGCGATGAGGGAGAGCACCTCGCGCTCGCGCTCGGTCAGCGGCGGCGGGATGGGCTGCTCGGCCGGCTTCTTGCCGTCCACCATTTCCTCCACCAGCACCTTGGAGACGGTGGGGCTGAAATAGACCTCGCCGGAATGCACCGCCTTGATCGCGGAAACCAGCTCGGTGGGCGAGCAATCCTTGAGCAGGTAGCCGCGGGCGCCGAGCCGCACGATCTGGGCGATGTACTCCTTGCTGTCATGCATCGTGAGGATGATGACCCGGGCGTTGGGAACCTGCTTGCGGAGATGGCCCATGGCTTCCAGGCCATTCATGTTGGGCATGTTGATGTCCAATAGGATGACGTCGGGCAGCGTGAGCTTGGCCTTGCGAATGGCGTCGACCCCGTTGGCCGCGTCGCCCACGACCTCGAAGTCCGGCTGCGAGCCGAGATGTGATTTGATCCCGTCGAGGACAATCGGGTGATCGTCGACGAGCAGGAGCCTAATTTTCTTTGCCTTGTCCTTTTTCACCGGGTTTGCCTTTCGCGTGTTCCGTCAGTGGAATGGGTATTTCAACGAGAATCTCAGTGCCTCGGCCGGGGGCGGAATGGATGGCGAACGAACCGCCCACGCTGGTGGCGCGCTCTCGCATGTCGACCAGCCCCATGCCATGACCGGCGGCGCGGGGCCGGGTGCGCCGGCCGTCCGTGAATCCGCTTCCATCGTCCTGGATGGCGAGCCGCAGGTGGCTCGAGGCGTGCGACAATTCCACGGAGGCGCGGCGGGCGCCGGCATGCTTCTCGATGTTGCCCAAGGCCTCCTGCAAAATTCGATAGGTGTTGAGCTCCGCGTCCTTGCCCAGCTGCACGGGCTCGGGAGCGGACATGAAATCCAGGGCGATGCCGGTGCGTTCGCTGAATTCGGAGCAGAGCGAGCGGGCGGCCGGGACCAGACCGAGATCGTCCAGTTCGCTGGGGCGAAGATTGCGCGAGATGCGTCGGACCTCCTGCATCGCGCGGTCAAGATGCGCCTTGGCCTTGAGCGACTCGCGCCAGGCGGTCTCGTCCGTTTTCTCCAGGCGATCCTCCACCGTCTGCAGCCGGAACTTCACCGCCGACAGGATCTGGTTGACGCTGTCATGCAGCTCGCGTGCGACCCGGCGACGTTCGATTTCCTGGGTCTCACGGATCAGGCGTGGCAGTTCGCGCAGAGCTTCCTCGGCCTGTTTGCGATGAGTGATGTCACGCGAGACCAGGACGGCGCGCAGGGGCTTGCCGTGATCATCCGCAATCCAGGTGGCGGCGGATTCGAAGCTGACCCAGTCGTCGGGCCCCTTCTTCAGGCGCAGCTCGACCGTCCGGCTTTCGCCGCTGGATTGGGCGTCATCCCGGGCGGCGTCGAAGGCGGGGCGATCCTCGGGATGCACCAGATCGATCATGCGCAGGCCGATCAGCTGCTCAGGCTTGTAGCCGAGGTGAGAGTGGGAAGGGCTGACATAAACCAGGTGGCCACCTGGCTCGAGGATGCAGATGAGGTCCTGGGTGTGGGTCGCGATCAGTCGGTATTGTTCCTCGCTGCGCCGGAGCGCCACCTCGGCGTGGCGCTTGGCATTCTCGATCGCCTGCCGGCGCAGCGCATTGGTCACGCTCGACGGCAGTCGCTTGAGGCTCGCCTTGAGGATGTAATCGTCGGCGCCTTCGCGAATGCACTCCACCGCCACTTCCTCCGACCGTGTTCCGGTGACGAGAATGAATGGAATCTCCAGTTCCTGGTCCTTGAGGGTTTGGATGGCCTGGAGCGCGTCGAATGCGGGCAGGGTAAAGTCCGACAGGATGACGTCCGGGCGGGTTTCGCGCAGCGCGCGCAGGAAGGATTCGCGGGTCTCGACGCGACGAGTGCGGAACAAGACTCCGCTCTCGCGGAGTTCGCGTTCAATGGACTCCGCGTCCTGAGCGACGTCTTCGATGATCAGGATTTCCAGCTCTTTCTTCATCCCGGCCTGCGGCGGCGCTGTGGTAGCAACTCCCGCGGCAGCGGTCGAGGGGAAAAGGGTTGAATGAGTCGAATGAATGACGAAGGCCGAATGACGAAGGCCGAATAACCTATGACGAAGGCGTGACGAAACACATCGGTCCGTTGCCCGCCCGCGCATCGATCCTCAGGTGATCGAGCGAGTAATCGATCGGTGGCCGACGGACGATTCGTCATTGGTCCTTCGTCATTCGTCATTTGGATCGCTACCGCACTTCCACTTCGAGCTTCTTTCGTTCGAGCGTTGTGCCTTCGGATTGGAACAGATCGGCAAGAGCGTTGTTGTAGTCGCGGACGGCTCCAATCTCTGCGGTGCGGGCGTCGATGAGATCTTTTTGAAGCTGGAGGACCTCGAAGCTGGTGGTGGTGCCGGCCTGCAAACGTTTCTGGCCGCCATCCAGCGCCTGCTCTGCATAGCTGCGGGCCTGCCGGGTGGACTCGATTTTGTCGAGCGCGGTCCTGACCGTGGTGAGGTTGTTGTCGATCTCCAGCATCACATCCTGTTCCTGCTTTTTCAGCTGCAGGACGAGTTGTTCGGCAGTGACCTTTTGACGCCGGAAGTTTTCGCGGGCGGCCTTGTTGCTGAGGGGAATGGAGGCGGTGGCCCCGATGGTCCACGAGGGCTGGTCCCGGCTGCTGATGTTGGCGAAGGAATCGCTGAACTCGCGTGCGCCGGAGCCACCGTAGCCGTAGCTGCCGACGACGTTCAGCTCCGGTAGACGCTGGTTTTTGGCGTACTTCAACTCGATGCCTTGTTTCTCCACCGCCCGGCGGGCCTGGAGGACGTCCGGCCGCTTGGTCAAGCCGGCGTTCCAGCTTTCGTAGATGTCGAACTGTTGGGGGACGGCAATCAGCATTTCCACCGGCTGCAGGGTGGTGTCATGCACGTTCCGCAGATTGCTTGAGATTAAGCCTTTCAATGTGTTCTGGGCGCCACCGAACTCGCCACGCGCCTGGGTGACGGCGGCTTGTCGGGTGTAGACGGCGGACTCGGATTGTTTTTCATCGAGCGACGCCATGATCCCGACCTGAACCTTCTTCTTGTTGTCCGCGAGCAGTTGCCGGGCAAGCCGCAGTGCCTCCTCCTGCACCTTAACGTTTTCGCGGGAGTAGATCAGGTTGTTGTAGGCCTTCTCAATCGAAGTGATCACCTCGATGGTGCGGGATCGGAGATCCAACTCGGACCCTTTGATTTCGCTTCGGGCGATGGCAATGTTGCGCCGGGTGTCGTCGAAAAGGAAATCCCGCAGGACCGGCTGGGTCAGGTTGATGCCGATGCCGCCTCGGGTGTCCTCGAACTGATCCCGCAGCAGCGGGTTGGTGCGGTTGGGCTGATCGCCGTGGGTGTCCGTGAGGTTTCCGCCTAGGGAATACTCCAATCCATAGGGAGCCAGCCCGGCGAGTGAGGCCCGAAAGGCGTCCGCTTCGGTGTTGGCTCCGTCGAATGTCAGCAGCGTATTGGGGTCGCGACCACCCGCTGTGGAAGCGTCACTATGGATTCCGGAGAAGATTAGGGAGGGATCGTAACGCGACCAGGCGCTGCTCAAGCCAATCAGCGCAAGCGTCGGCTTGGTGCGTTCGATCTGGAGATTGAGATTCTCCTTCAGCGCAAGGTCGAAGCATTCCTGGAGCGTGATCGGTCGGACGGAATTGGTGACTTGAGCCGTGGCCGGCGCCATGGCGACAGCCAGGGCAGCGACCCAGCCGTGCGAGCGGAGGGTGTGCAATTTCGTTGTCATTCGTAACGGAGCGCGTCGATGGGGTCCAGTTGAGCCGCTTTTCGGGCCGGATAGAAACCAAAAAATACGCCGATCGCCGCGCTGAAGGCGAAGGCGGCGGCAATCCACTCGGGCGGAACGAGGGTTGACCACCCCAGCGATGTGGAGACCAGGCGCGCGCCGCCGACGCCGAGGCAGATGCCGATCAGCCCGCCCAACACGCTCAAGGTCACGGCTTCGATCAAGAATTGCATCAGAATGTCGTTGCCCCGCGCCCCGACCGCCATGCGCAGACCGATCTCCCGCGTTCTCTCCGTCACGCTCACCAGCATGATGTTCATGATGCCGATGCCGCCCACGACCAGGGACACGCAGGCCACGGCCGCCAGGAGATAGGTCATGATCGTCGCCTGGCCGGTCGCGAAATCATTGATCTCCTGTTGCGTGCGCACGATGAAGTCGTCGTCGCGTCCGTCGAGGATCTTGTGCCGCTGGCGCAGTAGCTGGGTGATTTGATCCTGCACGTTGGTCAGCAGATTCGGGCTCGCCGCCTGAACCATGAACGATCGGAAGGTGGTGTCGCCGCTGAGGCGCCGCATCGCGCTGGTGTAGGGCACGAGAAGGACGTCGTCCTGATCGGAGCCCATCATCGACGTGCCTTTCGACGAGAGCAGGCCGACGATGGTGAACGGGGCGCTTTTGACGCGAATGACCTGGCCGACGGGATCGGCTCCGCCGAAGAGCAACGAGGCGGTGGTTTTGCCGATCAGCGCCACCTTGTTGGCGTTGCGCACGTCGTTCTCCGTGAAGTTCTCTCCGCTTTCGAGCGGCCAGGCCCGAATATCGACGTAGTCGGCGCCGACGCCCAGCACCTGGCTGTTGTTGTTTTGATTACCGTAGGCGATTTGCGCGAAGCTGCGGACCTCGGGGCTGATCCCGTTGAGGCCCGTCACCTCCCGGCGAATGCCATCGAAGTCCTCGCGGGTCAGCGTGCCGGCGCTGCCGAAGCCCATGCGAAATCCGCCGCGCGACGGGTTGCCGGAGAAGACCTGGATGACATTCTGGCCGAGGCTGGCGACGGCGGCTTCCATCTGGGCCTTGGCGCCCGCGCCGATGCTGGCCATGGCGATGACGGCGCCCACGCCGATGATGATGCCGAGCATGGTGAGCAGCGTGCGCAGCGTGTTGCGGCGCAGGGCGCGCAGGGCAATGAGAAAAGTGGCGAAGGGATTCAAGGCGCGGGTTCTTCGTCGTTCAGCCGGTCAGCTGCACGGCTTGTTGCTCCAGCTTGATCTTGCGGATCTCCTCGGCGGCATCGAGACGATCCTTCACGGGTTCGTCGCGCACGATGCGGCCGTCGCGCATGACCACCATGCGCAGGCAGAACCGCGCGATGTCCAGCTCGTGCGTCACCATGATCACCGTCATCCCGCGCCGGTTCAGATCCTGGAAGATGCCCATGATCTCCATGCTGGTCAGCGTATCGAGGTTGCCGGTGGGTTCGTCGGCAAGGAGGAGCTTGGGCTGGTTGATTAGAGCGCGGGCGATGGCCACGCGTTGCTGTTGTCCGCCGGACAGCTGGTTCGGATGATGATCGGTGCGTTCGCCCAAGCCGACCAGGGTGAGTGACTGGATGGCCCGCTCGCGCACGGCCTTGCGGCCGACTCCGCTCCGGCTGTAGAGCAGCGGCAGTTCGACATTCTCGAGCGCCGACGTGCGGGACAACAGATTGAACCCCTGGAAGACGAACCCGATTTTTTCGTTCCGCAGATCCGCGAGTTCATCCCGGTTCAATCGGCCAACATCGACTGCGTCCAGCAGATACCGGCCGCCGGTGGGGCGATCGAGGCAGCCGATGGTGTTCATCATGGTCGACTTGCCTGAGCCGCTGGCGCCCATGATGGCCACGAACTCACCGGGCTGGACATCGAGCGACACTCCCTTCACCGCCTGCACCTGCAGGTCGCCAGACTGGTAGGTCTTGACGAAGTTCTCGAGTTTGACGACGGCGTCCATGGCGGCGGGAAGGACTTCGAGGGAGTTACCGCGGACGGAAGCCGCCGCCGCCAAACGGCGAACCGCCGGCTGGACCACGATTGCCGCCGCCGGGCCCGAACTGTGCGGACGGCGTGTTGGGCACGTTCAAGCCCGTCACGACGACGTCGCCTTCCTTCAAGCCCTCCAGAATCTCGGTGTGCGTGGCGTCGGCGATCCCGGCTTTGACTGTGATCGGGTTCAAGATGGCCTTCTCCTCGCCGGACGAATTGTCCTTTTCAAGGAGGTAAACCGTGCGGGTGACCGGTCCTTCGCTGGCGCCGCCTCCGCCGCCGCGTCCGAATCCGCCTCCGCCGCCACCCGGGCCGCCGCCTTCGCCGGACCGAGCCCGGCGGCTGCGCATTTCCTCGCGTTGTTCGGGCGTCATGCTTTCAAACCGTCGCCGCATCTCTTCGCGGTTGGGCCGTTCACCGCTGGGGCCGGGGCCGCCTTCGCCGGGTGGACCGCCGGAACCCGGCCCGCCTCCGGCGCGACCGGCATCGGCGACCGCGCCCGGGCCGCGTCCGGCCGGGGCATTGGTGCCGCCTTTGATCGTTGCGGTCTCCGGGGGGCGGAAGCGCAGGGCTGAATTCGGGACCTTGAGGACGTCGCGCCGCTGGGCAGTCACGATGGAAGCGTTCGCGGTCATGCCAGGGCGCAGCTTGAGATCGTCGTTGTTGACGTCGACCACGCTGACGTAGTTGACGACATTCTGGTTGGTGACGGGCGCGAAGCGAACCTGGGTGACCTCGCCGCGGAACGGTCGGCCGGGGAAGGCATCGACGGTAAAGGTGACCCGCTGGCCTTCCTGGACGCCGCCGACGTCGGCTTCGGAGACCATGGCTTCGATGCGCATGCTGCGGAGGTCGTTGGCGATGTTGAACAGGGTGGGCGCGTTGAAACTGGCCGCGACCGTCTGTCCGACGTCGACGGCCCGGGAGATGACGATGCCGTCGATGGGGGCGTAGATGGTGGTGCGTTCGAAATCGACGCGAGCCTTTTTGAGGGAAGCTTCGCGAATGCGCACCATGGCTTCGGACTGGTGCAGTTCGACGAGGGTCTTGTCGAAGTCCGAGGAGGAAATCAGCTCGTTGGTGCGCAGTTCCCGGGCGCGGCGCATGTTGAGTTCGGCCAGCTCGAGGGAGGCTTTCGTGTTGGCGAGCTCGGCCTCGGCCTGGGTGATGTTTTGCAGGTAGGTGGAGGGATCGATTTGGGCCACGATCTGCCCGTTGGTCACCCGTGAATTGAAGTCCGCCCCGAGCGCCGTGATGATGCCGGAAACCTGGCTGCCCACGGTGACATTCTTGACCGCGCTCAGCTGGCCATTGGCCGTCACGGTTTGCACGATGTCACCCCGGCTGACCGTGGCGGTTTTGTAGTCCACCTCGGCTGTCTTGCGGTCCTGTTGATACCATCGCCAGCCGGCGTAGCCGCCGCCCGCCAGCAGCAGGAGGAAGAGCCACTTGCCCCAACCGGATCGTTTCTTCGCAGTCATGTTGTTGTTCAGGTGTCGGCGCTGAGCCTCCGGTCGGAGGCGGTTTTCATGCGGCGAATACGGGACAGCATCCACAGGCCGCCCATCGAGAAAAGAATATTCTTCCGATCCGTCGCCAGCCTACGGGTCGGGTGTTCCGGTCGCCGACGCCGTAATGACAACGGCTACCGGTGAAAGTTACGGCTCCCGACGGAGGCTCGAGGCTCATCCGCACAACGTTAAGAAAGCGGCCTCGTCGAGGATGGGCACGCCCAGCTTCTGGGCCTTTTCGAGCTTCGACCCTGCTTCATCGCCGGCGAGGATGAAGCTGGTCTTTTTGCTGACACTGCCGCTGACCTTTCCGCCCAGCGCTTCGATCTTGGCCGTGGCCTCCTCCCGGCTCAGCGAGGGCAGGGTGCCGGTCAGGACGAAAGTTTTCCCAGCGAAGACGCCGCCCGCGGCGGCCTTCTGATAGAGGGTCGACTCGAAGTTCACGCCGGCCTTTTTCAAGCGCGCGAGCAGATCGCGGTTGCGCGGATCGCCGTGCCATTGAATCACGCTTTCCGCGATGACCTCGCCGATGTCCTCGGCCTGGCACAACTCGGGAATACCTGCGGCAAAAAGATCGTCGAGGCCGGGGAAGTGGCGCATGAGCGCCTTGGCCACGCCGGCGCCCACGTGGAAAATCCCGAGTCCGAAGAGCACGCGCCAGGCATCCCGTGTGCGGCTGGCGGCAATGCCATCGAGAAAATTCTGCGCGGACTTTTCGCCCATGCGTTCGAGCCCGACGAGTTCGGCCAGGGTGAGCTTGTAGAGCTCGGCGACGTCGCGAACGAGGCCGCTCTTGACCAGCTGGGCGGACATGACCTCGCCGCCGCCTTCGATGTCCATCGCGCCGCGGGCGCACCAATGCTCGATCCGGCCGCGGAGCTGGGCCGGGCAATCCGGATTCGAACAGCGCCAGTCCGCCGCCTCGCCGTCGGCGGCCGCGGCTTTGACGGCGGCGGAACCGCACTCCGGACACTGCTTCGGGAAATGAAAGGAGCGCTCGGAGCCGTTGCGGCGCGCCGTCGCCACCCGGACCACTTCGGGGATGATCTCACCCGCCTTCTGGATCACCACCGTGTCGCCGATGTGGACGTCGAGACGACGGATCTGCTCTTCGTTGTGCAGGGTCGCGCGGCGGACCGTGCTGCCGGACAAAAAGACCGGCTCGAGTTCCGCCACCGGCGTGAGTTTTCCGGTTCGTCCGACCTGGATGGTGATGTCCTTCAGGCGGGTTTCGGCCTGCTCGGGAGCATACTTGTAAGCCATGCCCCAGCGCGGCGCCTTCGAGGTCGCGCCCAGCCGTGTGCGCAGCGGGATCGAGTTCAGCTTGATGACGGCTCCATCGGTCTCGTAGGCAAAATGGTTCCGGACCCGATCGAGGTCGTCGATGGCGGCGAGCAGTTCGTCGATCGAACGGCAATGCCAGCGTTTCTCCGGCGTGCGGAAGCCGAGTTCTTTCAGCCAGTCAAGCACGCCGAGTTGGGTGACGGGCAGGTTGCCTCCGTCGATTTGGCCGGTGCCATAGAGAACGATGTCGAGCTTCCGTTTTGCCACGATGCGCGGGTCGAGCTGTTTCAGGGAGCCGGCGGCGGCGTTGCGGGGGTTGGCAAAGACTTCCTCGCCGGCGGACTGCCGTTCGGCGTTGATGCGGGCGAACATCGCCTTGCTGAGAAACACCTCGCCGCGAACTTCCACGATTGAGGGCAGGGGATGATGGGGCGCCGACTTCAGGCGCAATGGCAGGCTGCGAATGGTTTTGAGATTCTCGGTGATGTCGTCGCCCGTGGTGCCGTCGCCGCGCGTGGCGCCCGCGGCGAGAACGCCATCGACGTAGCGAAGGTTGATGGCCAGGCCGTCGACCTTGGGCTCGACCACCCAATCGAGCGCTTCCTGCGGGGCGAGTTTCTGCACTCGTTCCACGAACTGGCGCACCTCTTCCTGGGAGTAGGTGTTGTCGAGGCTCATCATCGGAGCCAGATGCTGGCTCGACTGAAACGCGCTGAGCGGCTGGCCGCCGACCCGTTGGCTGGGGGAGTCAGGCGTCAGCAGGTCCGGGAACTGTCGCTCCAGATCAAGCAATTCCCGGTAGAGACGATCGTATTCGACGTCGGGAATGGATGGGCGCGCCTCCACGTAGTAGGCGTGGTCGTGCCGGCGAATTTCCCCGGCGAGATCGGCGTGGCGTGCCTTCGCTTGCGCATGCGTCATGGGCCGATGATCAGCGGGAATGGGCGGGCTTGAACAGAAGTTTTTCCAGCAAGGCCGGCTCGATCACTCCTCCACCCGCGTGGCCTCCCAGTCGACCTTGCGCAATTCCTCGCCGAACTCAAATTCAGATTTGCCCTTGATGGTATCGCCATCGAGCGTGCCCCAATATTTGGTGACGGTGATTGTTCCAAAGCGCTCACGTTCCACCTCGAACGCAATCTTGCCGTTCTCGAACGTGGCGTTGGTGATCTCGGTGTCCTCCGTGCGGCCTTTGACCTTTCCCGTGAGCTTGCCTTGTTCGTACTTGAGCGTCATGCGGCCTTCGGCGCGAAACCCGCCGCCGCGACCGCTGGAGCCACGCGTGCCGGGGGCGGCACCTTGCCCCGCGGCGGTGCCGGTGCCAGTGCCGGTGCCACCGCCCGTGCCAGCCCCTGCGGCGCCACCGCCACCACCGCCGCCACCACCACCACCGCCGCCGGGGCGGGGGAAGTTAATCTCCCATCGCCAGGTTCCAGTCGGCGAATCCGAAGCGCGCTTGGCTTCCCAGGGGTAGCTGGTTTTTTCCCCGGTCCAGTCGGATTCAATAGTGCCACGAAGCAAACCTTCCGAGAGTCGTCCGGCGTAACGCGTGGTCACCTTTCGTCCGCCGTGTTCCCGCACCACGGACCAGCTGACCCGATCGCCCTCCACTTTTCCGTCGGCGATGGCGACCTCCGTGCCGGGCCCGACCATCGAAGTACCGGTCAAGGTATTGCCGTCCCGCTTGATCTTGGCGCGGGGGCTGGCCTTGGTGCCGTCGGGCATGGTGAACGACCATTTCCACGTGCCCTCGGCCTTGGGCCCGGTGGAAGGCTCGGCCGCGACGGCCGGCTGGGGCGAAGGGAGAAAACGAAGCAGGAACAGCAGGGCGAGGCCGGCCGGGAGCCGACGAGGGGCGAGGATCAGTTTCATGGCGATGCGAGGTGAGGTGGATGGAGGTTAGCGTCGGCGGGCGGCGGGCGGAGATGCGGAGCCGGGCGGGACCGGCACCATGAAACGGAGCGAGACTTTTTCGGCGTTGCGATTGTTGCGCCCGCTGTATTTGACCTCTATCTCGTCGCCCAGATCCGTGACGGTGACGAAGCCGAAGCCGCCTTCCCGGTTTCTGACGCGATAGACGCCCTGGCTGTAGGGGCCGCCTTTGAGGGACGGGTTTTGGTCGAGAGGCCCGCCGCACATCACGGGAATGCGAACACCGCCGCCGGTGGCGAAATCGCCGTTGCTGCCGTCGTCGGCGGCGAGCATGTGGGAGTCGCCGTGGAGGATGGCCACGCCCTGGATGTGGTTGGACTTGATGAAATCGCAGATTTCGCGGCGCTCCGTGGAAAAGACGCTCCAATGGTCCTGATCGCCAATCGCCGGAGCATTGGTCTGGGCTCCGCCGCGGCCTCCGCCTCCGCGAGTTCCGGCGCCGCGCCCACTGCCCGGGCCGCGTCCTCCCCGTCCGGCGTCGCGGTTGGTGCGGTTCGAGGGCGAGTTGGTCAGGGTCGTGTGATGGAGAAATCCCCAGTCGTTGGTGGTGACTCGATAGTAATTGGTGCCGACCTCGCCCAGCCAAGGCACGGTGCTGATCCAAAAGATGACCGGGAACTTGCCGTTGGCGGCGAGCAGTTCCTGCTTGAACCATTGCTTCTGCCGGGCGCCCATCATGGACTTGGCGGCGTCGTCCTTGTTCGTCACTGAGTCGCGTTCTGAACGGAGATCCGTGACGATAAACTTCGTCCGGCCGACGTTGAACGATTGATAGATGGGTTCGGCGCCTTCGCCGGCCGCCAGGGGGTAGTGCGGGACATATTCCCGATAAGCGCGGCGGACGGCTTCCTGGGAGAGGGATTTTTTGTTGGCGTTGTTGCCGCCGTAGTCGTGGTCATCCCACATGTAGAAGAACGCCGTGCTGCGATAGAGCTTTGCCTGCTGCGGCGAGGAGAGCACGAGGTCGTAGGCCTGGCGGAACTTGTCGATGCTGCTGTTCGTGAGGTCGAGGTAATGGAAGTCGCCGATGTTCATGTAGAACAGCGGATTGTTTTCGCGAATGGCGTCGAAGACGTCGCTCGTTGAGGCGGTGCGGGCGCACGAGGCGAAGGCGAAGCTGAACGATTTCGGCGCCTCTGGAAAAGTGCGGAAGCGGGCCTGCTTGCCGCGTTCGAGGCGTCCGTCGATTTCGATGGCGTAGTAGTATTGCGTGTCGGGCGCGAGACGTTCGAGGTCGAACTCGACGACTTCGTGCTGGTTGGTTTCGGATTGCACGGGGCCGAAGTAGCGGGCGCGCGACAGGTTGGGGCTGGTGCTCAGCGCCAGGCGCGCAGTCTGGCCCGGCCGGGCCAACCTCACCTTGGCCGTGGCCCGGTTGGTGGTCACGCCGCCGACCCAGGGGCCGCGGGCGATCTCGGAATACTCGACGCCGAGCTGGTCGAAGAGGAACGAGTAAACATCCACCTGTTCGGCCACGCGTTCGTTCAGGGCGGTGCCCATCCCGTGTCCGCTGCGTGCGCTCGTGCGAAGGAGAATCGGGCGGCGTGAGGCGGTGGCGGCCTGCAGGCGGGCGGTCATCTTTCGCGAATGCGCCGGGTTCACCCGTCCGTCGTGCTCTCCGGTCGTCAGGAGGACGGCCGGGTAGGCGGTCCGGTCCTGCACCCGATGAAAAGGCGAGTAGGCGTGCAGCGCCTTGAACTGTTCGGGGTGCCGGACCGAGCCATATTCGGTGGTGTTGAACTGGCCGTTGGGATCGAGTTCCACGCGCAACATGTCGTAGACGCCCACCTGCGCCACCACCGCGCGAAAGAGATCGGGCCGTTGCGTCAGGGCCGCCCCCATGAGCAGTCCTCCGTTGCTGCCGCCTCGGATCGCGAGCCGGGCCGGCGAGGTGTAGTTGGAGCGAATCAGAAATTCCGCGCAGGCGATGAAATCATCGAAGACATTTTGTTTGCGGGTAAGACTGCCTGCCCGGTGCCATTCCTCGCCAAATTCGCCACCACCCCGCAGGTTCGCCACCACCACCATGCCGCCTTGGTCGAACCAAACCCGCTGGGTGAAATTGAACTCGGGCGCGACGCTGATCCCGTAGCCACCATACCCGGTTAGGATCGTCGGCGTCTGCCCGTCGAGCAGCGTTCCACGACGGCGCAGAATCGTCATCGGGACGCGCGTGCCATCCTTGGACGAGGCGAACTCGCGCAAGACTTCGATGTCGCGAAAGTCCGCCGGCTGATCGCCCTCCAACGCCGTGCCCAGCACCCGGGACCGGCTTACGGCGGGATTATAGACCTGCCATTCATAGGGCGTCAGATGCGTCTCGGTTTTGAAGATCAGCTCGTCGCCCCGCGGGCACACCATCTCGCTCAAGGAATACAGGGCGGAAACCGCCAGCCGCCACTCGTTCCGCGGGGCGCGCTCGCGTCGGCCGCCGGAGGCGCTGTTCGTCGACGTGCCGGTGGAGTCGGGGGTGGGGTTGGTTGTGGACGTGGATGCGTTCGGGTCAGGCTCCGTGGGGGTGGTCTCATTGCTTTGCCCCTCTGTATTCGTATTCGTATTCGTACTGGCGCTGTTGCTTGCGTTGGAACTTGTGGCCCCGTCGCCTCCTTCAGGCTCGCCTGATTCTGGCTGGCCGTTGGGGTCGAGATAGAAATTGTGGAAGCGAAGGGACGACGGCCCGCCGATCCGGTCTTCGATGTAGAGGCCGCTGGAGGAGACGACGAATCCCGCGATGGCATTGGTGCCGGTTTTGATCACTTCGGCGGCAGCGGAAAGTTTCTCCTCGGAGAGCGGGAGTCGCAGGATGCGTCCCATGGGGGCGTCCTTGGTCGAAAGCAGGTAGAGGGCGTTGTCGCGCGGCCACTCGAGGTAGAGCGGGTCACGGCCAAACTCGACGCGCTTTATTTTGTCGGCGGGCGCAGCGATTAAGCGCCAACGTCCGCCCGGCGTGCGGAGATAGTGCCAGAATTCGCCGCCATCGCCATCGGCCACGGTCGCCACCAAATGGCGGCCATCGTCGCTTCGTTTCAACGCGATCTCGGCGATGCGAGGGAGTTCGCGGCCGAGTTCGTAGCGGTCGTTGGAGGGAGAGGTGCCGAGCTGATGAAAGTAGACCTGTTGGAAGAACCGCTGATCGGGTTCGGGCCGTTCGCCGGGAGCTGGATATCGCGTGTAGAAGAAACCGGTGCTGTCCTGGTTCCAGGCGACGCTGCCGCCGGCCGTGGGGAACTGCACCCGTGGAATGACCTCGCCACGTTTCCGGCCCGTCGCCACTTCAAACACGTGCAGCGCCCCCGACTCGCTGCCATTTTCGGACATCGAGACGGCGACGAGCCGGCCGTCGGGCGAGGCTTGGTAGAAATCGATGCTCGTGCCGCCGCGCGGATCGAGAAGGTTGGGATCCACCACCACGGTTTCGGTGGCCAGGTTGGTCAGCGATTGGAGGCTGACCAGGACGGGCTGTTGGGCCGGCGGCTTGGAGCGGAGCGCGAAGTAGAGACCTGGAGACGCCTGGAGGGAGAAATACTCCGCCGACCCTGCGGCATGGAGTTTTTCGAGCTGATAGGCGATGTCCCGGCGGGTGGGGAGGCGATCGAGATACTCCCGCGCCGCGTCGTTTTGCGCACCCGTCCAGTGGCGCACCGCCGGGGCGTTCGCTTGCTCGAGCCATTGGTAGGGGTCTTCCACCACTTCGCCGTGGTAGTCGGTTTTAATCGGCACGCGCGGTGTGCGGACAGCCGCGGCGGAAGTGGTGGGAAACGCCAAGCCGCTGGAAAAAACCGCGACAAGTAAAAGCAGCACATGCGTGCAGGGGCGGTGCATGCGGGCAGTAATGAAGGACGCCGACGGGTCGCGCAAGCGCGGAGTTTTGCGTGGAGTATTTCCCGGAAAACGCCGTAACCGTCGGCGTGAAGACCTGTCTTTTGAGCGATCCACGGGGACTCAAAACATCCTGCCAACCTCGTGCCGCCTTGCGGTCTTCGCCGGTCGTGTTGAGGCCTGCCGTCGCCGACCTGGTACGGAAATCGGTTTCGCGGCCGCGTCGGCGGGCCTGCCTCCGTCCACCTGCAAGACGAGTCGGCAGCGCTTCCACCCTGATTTTCCCCTTTGCGGACGGCCGGGCGCTGCCTATCGTTCGGGGCATGAAATTGATTATTCGTTCTGGCTTTATGAAATCGGTGCTGGCGGCAGTGGTGACGGCGGCGGCTCTGGCGGGGGGCGCGCTGAAAGCAGGCGCGGCTGAGGAACTGACGGCGTTTGGTCTGGTCCGGGAAGGCAATCGTCACGTTGGTGAGGACGCCAAGGACAAGGTGGTCCAAATCCGGTCGGAGAAATCGCTCGGGTCCCTGACGCCGAATATTTGGTATGTCGTGTATTACGACATCGACGCCGCGGCCAAGGCGACCGAGGTGAAGTTTGGCGGTGGCGTGAAGCTCGAGGTGAAGCGCCAGTTTCGGCTGTTTGAATTGGCGGGCAGCGCTCATCGGCCGCTCGATCGGGACAAGCTGAAGGTCGACTCGGATCAGGTCATCCGGACGGCCACGAGCGATCCGTTGCTCAAGGACCTGAAGGTGCTGGCCACACGCCTGACCCTGGAACGTTGGGAGGATGCCCCGGTCTGGAAGGTGCGGCTCTGGGCGGCGAAATTGCGCAATCCCAACCGCGATGTGGACATCGGTGAAGTGTTCATCTCGGCGGAGACCGGCAAGGTGGTCAAAAACGATTTGAAGATCAAGCGGGTCGACTAAGCCGCCTTCTCGCTGCCTGTTCGGGGCGAGCTTTCGCGAATGAACGAAGCCGCGACGTCTGCCCTCCGGGATGGTCCCATTGCGCCGAGCCCTGCGGGCGCGATTTCCTTCGATGTGGTGATTGTCGGGGGCGCGCTGGCGGGTGCTTCTTCGGCGCTGCTGTTGCTGCGGGAACAACCGAAGCTGCGGGTGTTGATCGTGGAAAAATCCGCCGCGTTCACCCGTCGCGTCGGCGAGGCCACGGTGGAGGTCAGCGCGTATTTCCTCGGCCGCCTGCTCGGGCTAACTCAGTACCTGAACGAGGAGCACCTCGTGAAGCAGGGCATGCGGTTCTGGTTCACGAACCGCCACGCGGCGGAGCTCGATCAATGCAGCGAGATTGGCGGCAGCTATCTGGCCCGCGTTCCCGCCTATCAAGTCGACCGATCCACGCTCGATGTGGAAGTTCTCCGCCGGGCGTGCGCGGCCGGCGCGGAACTTTGGCGGCCGGCCACCGTCCAGCAGATCGAACTGCATGAAGGCGGCGAGCAGGTGCTGTCCATTCGCCGCGATGAATCCAACCAGCTCGTTCGCGCCCGATGGGTGATCGATGCTTCGGGCGTGGCCGCCTTGCTGTCGCGTCGAAACGGTTGGTGGCGGGAAAATACCGAGCACCCGACGGCTTCCGTCTGGGCACGTTGGCGTGGCGTCAAGGATTGGGATGGCCTGGAGTTGGCACGACGGTTTCCGAAATGGTCGATGGCCTGCCACGGCATCCGCGCCACGGCCACGAATCACCTGGTCGGGCCTGGTTGGTGGGCTTGGATCATTCCGTTGAAAGGCGGTGACGTCAGCGTGGGCGTGGTGTTCGATCGTCGACAGGTGGAATGGCCCGAAGAAGGCAGCCTGGCGCAGCGATTGAAGGAGTTTCTGGTCGCTCATCCGGTGGGCCGCGAGATCATGCGCGATGCGGAAGCCGTGGAGGGCGATGTCCACTGGCGCAAGCACCTGCCGTATTACAGCACCCGGTATGCGGGCGACGGCTATGTGCTGGTCAGCGATGCGGCGGCGTTTCTCGATCCTTTTTATAGTCCGGGCATGGACTGGCTGTCGTTTACGGTGACGCGCGCGACGGACCTGGTTTTGGCGGAGCGTCGCGGCGAAGCGGTGGGGCCGCTCGTCGAACGGCACAATCGTGATTTTCTACGCAGCGCCGAGCGCTGGTTCCGGGGCATCTACCTGAACAAATACGATTACATGGGCGACTACCAGTTGATGCGTCTGGCCTTCGTCCTCGACTTGGGTCTCTACTATCTCGGCGTTGCCGCCCAGCCTTACAAGCGGGGCCCTGTTGCCTTGCGGGAACCGGTTTTCTCCACGCCGCCGTCGGTGCCGGTTTTCTGGCTGATGTCGACTTACACGCGCCGGTTGGCGGCGATCGCGCGGAGCCGCAAACGTCGCGGGGTCTGGGGCCGCCAGAACCACGGGCGGCGCTTCATGTTTCCCGGCTTTACGTTCAGCGTGGCCAGCGCACGGCCCGTCGTGCGGGCGTTGCTGGGCTGGTTTCGACTCGAATTGACCGAAGGCTGGCGGACGTGGTTTGCGTCGGAACCGAAAGCGCCCATTCTTGGCAAGGTCGATCCCGCCGCGCCCGCCCCGCACGCTCCCAATCCGGCCGCGTCCCCCGCGGCGTAAGCGATACAAGGGAAGGAAAAGTTGATGAACAAAAGGGCGCTGCTCAAGAAGGTGCTGGCCTTGCTCGCGGACGAGGCGGAATCATTTGCCCGCGCCGCGCGCGCGGCCCATGCCGAGGCCACGGATCCCCAAAGCAAAGCGGAAAACAAATACGACACGCGCGGTCTCGAGGCGGCCTATCTTGCCGGCGCGCAGTCGCGCCAGGCGGCGGAGACACAGGCTTCCATCGAAGCGTTCGAGAAACTCGCGTTGAAGGAGTTTGGGCCGAAGGATCCCATCGATCTGAGCGCCGTCGTCGAGTTGGCGTCCGGCGGCGAAACCACCTGGTTCTTCCTCGGGCCCAGCAAGGGCGGCCTGGAGCTGAAGCAGGGCGGAAAGGAAATCGTTGTCATCACCCCGCAGGCTCCGCTCGGCCGGCAACTCGTCGGAAGAAAAACCGGCGACCGCTTCAAATGGGGCGACGGCCCGCGTGCGGTGGAATACCGCATCGTTTCGGTGGCCTGAGAAACGAAGTGCAGCGGACGCGCTGCCGCGTTGAAGCGAAGTGGGCGTTCACCGTGCAGCGCTCCGAATGGTGGGTGGAATCTGGGTGGCGCGGCCGAGCACAGCGACTGGCATTGCCGATCAGTTTTTCCATCTCTCCGTGTAGAGGCCAGGCCCGGGCAGCGTAGAAGCACCGTCGGCCAGAACGCCAGAAAGCCCCGAGCCCAACCCCTGGAAAATTTCCCCGCCGATCTTTGAACGAAATTCCCTGAGCATTGCCAAACCCAATACCATGCATCGCAAGGTAGTGATGAGAACGGTGGTGGCGGTGAGTGGTGAGGCGGGTTTGGCTGGGCTGGGATGAACGATTTTTTTGACAACTGGACGGTGCAGGTGCGCAAGGGGTTGCTGGAGCTTTGCATTCTCAATGCATTGGCGGAGAAGGAGCGGTATGGCTATGACCTCGTGAAGACGCTCCTGGCCATTCCGGGACTCGGAGTTACGGAAGGGACGCTTTATCCGCTGCTGTCTCGCCTGCGAGTTCAGGGACTCGTCTCCGCGCGCCTGGAAGAATCCACCGCTGGACCCGCACGCAAGTATTACGCTTTGACCAAGGACGGCCGAAAGATCATGTCGGCAATGAATTCGTATCTCGCAACACTCAATCAAGGCGCGGCCCGCCTGCAGCAACCGGGGGAACCATCATGACCACGTGGACCGATTCGGCTCGAACCACTTTGGAAGGGCATTTGGCGCGGCTGCGCGACGGCCTCGCGACGTCGGGAGCTGATCCGACGGAGGTGGCGGACGATTTGCGGCGTCACATTGATGAGGAAGTGGCCGCGCGCCAGATCGGCGTGGTCACCACCGAGGACGTCGAATCCATTCTGCAACGCATCGGATTGCCGCCGTCGGCCATCATCGCGCCGGGCGGGACCATGGCGGGCGCGCGCGCGGGCGTCGGGCCGGAGGCGGCGTCGAGCTCTGGGGCGTCGCCAGGAGCGCGCGTCGCGGCTGGAGACGGAGACGGAGGTGAACCGGGGCGAATGGCGGGAATCGGCCCGGCGAAGCCGAGGCGGCACGTTGCGCTGCTGATCTTGGGCGTGGTGCTGCCGTTGGTGACGCTGATGATCGAACTGCTGACGCACATGTGTGCGAGTGCGTTCTTCGATCCGATCCCGAGTTTTTGGGATGTGGCTTTGGTGGCGTCGGTGCCGTTGGTGAATTTGTGGTTGTGGCAACGAGTGCGGACGGGGCAGTTGCCGGCGTTGGGCAGGCGTTCGCTTGGCCTGGCCAGTGCCTACGGGGTGGGGGTGGCGGCTTACTACTCATTGCTCTATGCCCCACTGGCTCCGTTCGCTGCGTTTGCCGTCATCTTCTTCGGGTGGGGCCTGCTGCCATTGTCGCCGATCTTCGCTTTCATCTCGGCGTGGCGTTTGCGCGTGCTGGCGGGACGCATTTCCAGCGGGGAAGGGCAGGGCGGGCTGGGAGGATGGGGCGGGGGGCTGGCCGTGGCGTTATTGGCGATGGCGCTCGTGGTGCTGCCGCCGCTCTTGACCCGGCACTGGGCGCACACGGTGGTGCAGGGAGAGCCGGAAAAGTCGGCCCGCGCCTTGCGTTGTCTTCGCAGTTTTGGGCAGGAACGAACGCTGCTGTCCGACTGCTATGGCGGCAATCAGTGGGGACGGGATAATCCGTTTCACTTCCATGCGCAAGGGGCGCCGATTCCCGCCGACATGGCCCGCAACTTGTTCTACCGCGTGACTGGCCATGCCTTCAACGAGTTCCCCGCGCCGCAGTTGGGCTATCGCGGGCGGGGTTGGGACGTGCTGGGCGACTTGGAGTGGGACGAGGATCAGGGCGGCAAGACCGTTGGTGGGCGCCTGCGCGGCTTGAGTCTGGGCCAATCGCGTCTGGACGGGATGATTGATGGCGACGCGGGCTGGGCTTACACGGAATGGGTCCTCGAGTTCAAGAACGTGGCCGAGCGCGAACGAGAGGCTCGCGCGCAGATTGCCCTTCCGCCGGGCGGCGTGGTCTCGCGCGTGACGCTCTGGGTGAACGGTGAGGAGCGGGAGGCGGCATTTGCCGGGAGCGGCGAGGTGCGGGCGGCCTATGAGAAGGTGGTGAAAGTCTTTCGGCGCGATCCAATTCTCGTCACCCAGGCCGGCGATGATCGGGTTTTGATGCAGTGCTATCCGGTGCCACCCAACGGCGGCACGATCAAGGTCCGGCTGGGCATTACGGCGCCGGTGGAATTGGAAAACGCCTCGACCGCCATTCTGCGCTGGCCGCGTTTCCTCGAGCGCAACTTTGCCGTTCCGGACAGCGTTCAGCATTCGGTCTGGGTGGAGTCTTCCCAGGTTTTGAATGCGTCGCATCCGAAGCTTGCCGTCGACCATACCAAGCCCGGCAAATTTGCTCTGCGCGGATTGCTCAGGGAATCTGAATTGGCGGAAGCCGCTGCGCTGGTTCGGGTGCCCAGGTCGCCGCAGGTTCGTGCGGCGTGGGTGGCGGATCCGCACGATGCGGTCGAGGGCCGGTTCGTTCGGCAGGAACTTCAGTTGGAAAAAACCGTCCGCCCCGACCGCATCGTGCTGGTTGTGGATGGTTCCAAGTCGATGGACGAGCTCATGCCGACGGTGGCCGGCGTTTTGCCGCAATTACCGGAGGGAGTGGAACTGTCGTTGTTGCTCGGCCGGGATGACGTCGAGGAATTCAGTGGCCCGGTTCGGAAAACCGATGTCGCCTGGCTGCGTGACTTATCGGCCCGGCTGGCCCGGGAGCATGGGGCCGGCGGGCAGGACAACCTGGGTGCCTTGGTCCGCGCTTGGGACCTCGCTTCGGAGCGAACCAACAGCGTTGTCTTGTGGATTCATGGGCCGCAGCCGGTTGAGCTCACCACCAGCGAGCGACTGCACCAACGAGTGACCTGGCGGACCGCGCTGGCCGATGGCGGGCCTCGCTTTCACGACTTGCAAGTGGTCTCGGGCCCCAATCGGGTGTTGGAAACGTTCTCGCTGCTGGCCCCGCTGCCCGCGCTGCCGCGCTTTGGTTCTGCCCGGGAGGATATCTTGCGCCTGTTCGCCCTCTGGCGCGGCGAGGGATCGTCTTATTGCTGGACGCGCCAACGTTTGCCGCGAGATTCGATGCCGGAAACCGAGCGCGGGATGAAAAGCTCCAAGCACCTGGCCCGCCTCTGGGCCAAGGATGAAGTCGGGCGTTTGGTGTCGCGCCGCCAGCGGGAAGAGGCGGTCAAGGTGGCGGCCGCGTATCAGCTGGTGACGTCCGTCAGCGGAGCGGTCGTGTTGGAGAATCGCCAGCAGTTCACGCAGGCTGGCCTGACGCCCGTTGATCCCACCACGGTGCCGGTGGTGCCGGAGCCGGGCGTGCTGGCCCTGCTGCTCGCGGGTGTCGCCATGGCCGCAGCGGGGGCGCGTTGGCGGAAAAGGGTCCTCGCCTGAATGCGGTTTGATCCGTCCACTTCACCTTGGCGCTGGTGCCTTGCGGCGGCGGCGGTGGGAGGCTTGGGATGGCTTCTGATCAATCACCTGTGTCGGACACGGATCGTCGCCCAAGTTACCACGCCGGGTGGGGTGGAGCTGTGTGTGGTGCAGCGCTGGAACGGTTGGGAGGATCCATTCTTCAACACGAAGTTCGCCTTTCACCGGCCCGGCACGAACTGGCAGGCGTTCTACTACGATCACGAAGATTCGTACTGGGGACACAGCCCAGTCACCCTCGACACCAACGCCGGTGTCGCGCGCTTTTATCGGCGCGGCGCACTGGCCGTCACGTTCGACTGGTCCAACGAGGTTTACATTCTGCACCGACGGGGACGGACCAATCAGGGCAGCCAGTGGGTCATGCCGACGGGATGGGAACCGTGAAAAAGTTCGGTGACCGAGGCAGCTCCCACCGCATGAACAAAGAAAAGATCTGGAGATTCCTCAGTGGCACTGGCGTTGCGGCGGCAGCGGTGCCGCTGATCATTCTCGCCGGTTTTTTCATGTATGTCATTCGGGCGAGGCTGGCGGTGGGATATTGGCCCAGCTATTCGCGGCCGGAATCATGGAGTATGGGATTTTCCACGCACTACGCGCTGTTGCGTCCGTGGTTTCACGTTTTTCCATTCTGGCTGTTGCCCTTTCCAATCGCGCTCTACAACCTCGGTTTGTGGGCTGTTTTTCGCCGTTTTCCCAAAAGATCGTTCGCCGCCTTGGCTCTTTCATCCCTCCTCGTCTACGGGTGGCTCTGGACCGATCCGGGCAAGTTCCTCGATTGGTTCCTGGATTAAGGGGTGAGGCGCTGGAGCCAGACCAACCTGCTGAATCCGTGGTGGCCGCTTCCGTTTAGTCAATCCGCCGAATTAGGGGAGTGGGGCAATCTGCACGACGGTCGCCCCACTTCCACCCCACGCTTCTCCGGCGAGATCAAACCTTCGGACCTCCGGCCTTCCGCGCAGCGCTGCATGCACGGTTTGACGCAGCTGCCCGATGCCTTTGCCGTGAATGAGGCGGACTTCAAGAATGCCCTTCGATCGGCACTGAGCCAGGTACTCAATGATGATGTCCTTAACGTCGGCCGGCCGGAAAGAGTGCAGGTCCAGCACGCCGTCGATGGGGAGTTCGATCGGGTCAGATTCGTCCACGACGGCTTCAGGCGGTGGGCGGCGGGACTTGCCGCCCGGTGGCGAGTTTGATCCGTCGCACATAGTCCTCCGGCGTGACGGTGCGCGGGATGGCGCGGCAGGATTGCCCGGAGCCGGGAAAGTTCCAAAGGTTCGGAAAATCGCGGCACTGCTGGGGCTTGACGTCCTGCACGGCACAAGACTCGGCGTCGAGGAAGATGCACGCTCCGTCGGGTTTTTCGTTCAAGGCCAGTCCGCGGCGATCGTGGGTCAGGCGGGTGAACTTTTGGATAAACTCCAGCTCCGACAACCCTTTGAACGCAGCCAGCCGCGTGATCTCACCGTCCGTCAGCCGGACTTGTCCCGGCCAGCGACAACAAGCCGTGCAGCGCTGGCACTCCAGGAAAATCGGCATGCCGTCGCGCTACGGCTTGATCACCACCCGATAGAACGTCGCGGAGTTGGAGGCGTCGACAGTTGCCGTGCGCTCAGTCATGGGTCCGGCGAGGTCTTTCCAATCGTTGGCGCTCAGGCTGGTGGCGCGTTGCACGACATAGCGCTGAAGTGGATCCGAAACCGTGCCGGCGATGTAATCCTGCACGTAGGTGGTCGGACCATCCCAGGAAAGCGTGACTTTTCCCGTCGAGCGGTCGTGCTGGAAGGACTGAATCTTCGGCTTCGGGCGGAACGTGATGACGCCGCGGACCGGAAACAACCCCAGCCAGGCCGCCCCGTTCCAGCGCTGGGCGGCGAGTCCGGGGTTCTCGGGATCGAAACCCGTTCCCCAGCTCGTTCGGATCAGGACACCGTCATTGACCCCGGTGAATGAATCCGAGTAGTAGCCGAAGATCATCACGCCGTGGATCTCCGGATTCACTCCGCCGCCCCGGCTGTAAACGCCGGCGGGTTGGAGGAAGCACAACACCGGATAGCCCGCGTTGATTTCGCGTTTCACATCCTCATAGGTAAACCCCGCGCCCGTCGTGCGCTCAGGATTGAACACTGCCAGTTGAGTGGATACATCGGCGTCATAACCCCGCCACCGCATCCATTCCTTCAGCCCGGACCCGATGTCCGGGATGTAAACGCCCGAGTTCGTCGTGTAGTAGTTCAACCGGCGATTGCCGGTTTTGTCCCAGAAGACGAATGAGTAGGCATCGATGTTCCCGCGGCACTCGCCGGCCAGGCTCGCCCACTTGTTCTGGCTCAGTCCGATGAAATCGCCGATGCAGTCCGGCGTGTGTTCGGTCCGAAGGCCCGTCACATACGGATCCGGCCCGGTGTATTCATAACTCACCCAGTAGTCGTCCATGTGGCCGGGCTTGTTGTTCGGTCGGCCGTCCACCCCGGTTTGCGACGCCCACAAGGATCGAATGGCAGAGCGGGCGCCCGCGCTGGTCAGGGGGGCAACTCCGTTGTCGACCTGCCCGGTGTAAATGTTGGAAAAACCGTGCCGATCCCAATAGCCCGCCAAATTGCCGGAGGCGGTACCAAAACAGCCCGCCCACCAATCGTAGTCAGGAACGTCGGTCAGAAATACATACGGCTGAGCCGTCGCCACGGGAGTTACGCTCAGACTGGCGGCCGTCACCACGGCTGCAGCGAGTCGCCGGACAAAGGACTGATACGTCTTCATGACATTCTCGGGTTTCGCGGTCTATCGCGGGTACGGAAATTGCGTGACCTATACACCGACGGGCGCCTGAATGCCAGCGTTGGTTTTACTGCGTTTGGCCGCGTTTGCCCGGCGGCCGGGCAAAATCCGGGTCAACACCTCCTTCCCGCTTCACTCCCACGCGGTAGAAACGATTCGTCGAAGTATCGGTCGCTGCGAAGGTTTCCAGATTCTTCCCGGTGCCGGGCAGGAGGCCCGACGCCATTTCCCAACTCCCGGCCAGATCCATGCGAACCGGGTCGAAGCCTGGCTTTGATTCCACCTGATAGATGCGTCCCGGCACGGACGGCCAAGTCAAGGCGACTCCCGGACGGAGCGAATCCAGACGCACGCTCAGGCGCAAGACCGAACCGCTGTCGGCGGGGTTGGTGCCGGCAATGACTTCCGCGGCGTCCCGCATGGCGTCTCCGTCAGTGTCCGCCGCTTCATGGGCGAACTCGAATGGCCCGATGTCAGGCCGGGGAACGCCATTGGTGTCGCCATCCAGCGGACGCCCCACTCCATCGAAGTCGAACGCGGGGGCGTCGAGGGCATGGGCGGCATCGATGCAGGGTGAGCCCAGCTGGAGGCGAAAGTCACCGCCGGCGCGATCGGTCAGGCGCGGGTCTGCGGTGAAGTCTCCCCAGCCGGGCGCAAGGTTGAGATAGTTCGCGCTGTTGCTGTTGTTCACGCAGTTGAAACGAAGCGCCGGCCACAACGTGGAGCCGGGCGGACGCCAGATGCCGGACGAGTTTGAGACGATGACGTTGTTGGCGACCGTGAGGTTGCTGCGGACGAGGGTCATGGCGATTGCGCCGCCGAGTTCGCCTCCGAACAGCGCGGGCGCGGTGTTGCCCACGAAGGCGTTGTTCGCGAGGACCAGGTTGGTGGTATTGAGGTTGACCAGGCAGTAGATGCCGCCGCCCATGCCGCTGCCACCCGGGGTGGCGAACGCAGCCCGATTGTTCACCACGAGATTGTTGGCGACGCGTCCGGCTTCACAGCTTTGGATGCTAAGTCCCGCGCCGGTCTGGGCGACGTTTCCGCGGATCTGATTGGCATCAACCAGAAAGTTGGGGACGGCCGTCAGGGCGATTGCGCCTTCCTGCGACCCGAGGTAGGCGGAGAGGGGATAGCTGTTATACATCGAGTTGCTTTCCACGATGTTGCCAGCGAACCGCACGGTGGAGCGCGTGGCGTAAAAGGCGGAACCGACGCGCGCACGGTTGGCGCGAAAAACGTTGCCGTCGATGTCCATCATTGATTCCAGGCTGTAAACGCCTCCGCCCTTGCCATCAAAGGTGTTGAGGTTCTCGTTTTCGAGAAACGTGTTGCCGGTGATGAGGGCGTGGCTCAGGTAGCCGTAGAGGCCGGCGCCCTGCGCCTGGGCGGCCGTGTAGGGGCTGCCGATCGAGTTGGTGCGGATGAGGTTGTTGGCTATCACCGGTGAGCTCACCCGGCAGTAAATCGCGCCGCCCAGGACATGGTTGGTGCGAAACGCCAGTTCCGCGAAGAGGGGGTTGCCGCGGGTGAAGTTCCCGCCGTTCTGCAGCACGAATCCATCGAGGGTGCTGAGGCGGAATCCGGCGTTGCGAACGTAGGCCAGCGTCGGCGCCCCCCCGCCGTCAATGATCGTCGGATGATCGGCGGCCGAGCGTTCGTCGCGGCTGCTCTCACGGCCGGCGAAGCCGCCGTAAAGCGACACGTAGGCCGGCACTTCGATCTGTTCGGGATAGGTTCCTTCCGCCACCCACAGCTCGCCGCCGCCGGTGAGAGTCGCGACGGCGTTCACCCCGGCCCGGATGGAGCGCTTGGCTGTTGCCCACGATCGGCCGTCGCCATCGTTGCCGTTGGTGCTGACGTATCGGATCGGGGTCGGGACGTTCCAACGTGTGCCGTCGGATTCGTCAGCGCCAATGTCCACCGCGGCGCCGAACACGCGCGCCTCTCCGTCAATGTCCGGCTGCCCGGCCGGCCGGGGCGAAGTCGAACCGGCGTTGACGCAGGGTGAATCCGGCTGGAGATGAAAATCGCCAATGCGATGATTCGCAAAGCGCGGGTCGACGGAGATGTTTCCGGCGGTTCCACTGAGCGGCGGAGTAAAGCGGTAATCGCCGTTTGCGCCGAGGACGGAGTTTCCGAACACATTGTTGTGGCGCAGCGTGGCTTCGTTGGTGAAGGCGGCGCTGCGCTCGAAGCCCCAGGTGTTGAACGCCACGAGGTTGTTCTCATTGGTGGGCGAGGTGTTGCCCCAGAATACGCCGGCGCCACTGTTGCCGGCGATCGTGTTGTTCTGCAGCGTGCCTGCGCCCAGGAGGGAATCGATCAAGGCCACCCCGCCGCCGGAGCGCGCGCCGTTGGCCGCGATGACGTTGTTCACCAGGAACGGCGCGCTGATGGCGCCGGCGATGGGCCGCCCGTCGAGATCGGTCGCCGAGGCGAACACGCCGCCGCCGCCGGTGCTCGCGGTGCCTTCGTCGTAGCTGGCGGAGTTGGCCTCAAGGAAATTGTTGGCGATGAGCGGAAGCGAATGGCGCCAGCAGGCGATGCCACCGCCGTTGCGGGTGGCAGTGTTGCGCGCGATGACGTTCTGCACGATGACGGGCGACGAGCTGACCACGGCGACGCCGCCACCGTCGCCTTCGTCATTAATCGACTGGTTGGCGAAGATGATGTTGTTCGAGAGCAGGGGAAGATAGATCTCGGTGCTGCTGAGGATGCGGAAGCCCCAGATGCTCACGCCGGCGCCCGCGCCGTCGGTGATGTTCGCCGTAATGAGATTGTTCGCGATCACCGGAGCAGAAGCCACCATGGCGATCCCGCCGCCGTGAATTCCCAATCCACCCGTGATGACCATTCCGTCGATGCGTGTCGCCGGGCCCGCGTTGGTGATGTTCACGACTGCGCCCCCATTGGTGCCGTCGAGGATGGATAAGTTGGTTTGCCAGTTCCGTTGGCTGAGCGTGGTCTCGTTTCCGGCGAACCCCCCGTAAAGCGCGACGTCGGGTTTTAGCGTGATGCGTTCGGCGTGTCGTCCCGCAGCGATCCAGATGGCGTCACCCGCAGTGGCGGCGCTCAGCGCGCTGGTGACGGTGCGTTTGGCGAAGGCCCAACTGTTGCCGGACAGCGCGTCATTGCCATTGGTGGCAACGTGCAGCGTGGCGGCCGCACTCGAAAGGGCCACAGCGGACAGGCCGATGGCGGTCACGAAGAAGGGGCAGGCCGTTTTCATACAACTCAACCTTCGCCGTGAGCCCGCGGCCGACCTCCCGCGCGTTGGCGAAATTCTTCCGGATTTGGCGGCGGCCGGCTCAGCGCACGGTGGCCTCGGATGCCGACCTGCGCTATCGAGTTGCTCCGCGGTCGGGCGGAGCAATTTTTCCCGTTTCTGCAGCGGGCCAAGGCGGCGCACCCGCAACTTCCGAGCGCATCGATCTTTCCAGCAGCGTGCGGACTTCGTCGTCGGTGGTTTGGCCAAAGTCCGCATACCATT
The DNA here is from genome assembly GCA_044230345.1 of Limisphaerales bacterium. Taxonomy (GTDB): domain Bacteria; phylum Verrucomicrobiota; class Verrucomicrobiia; order Limisphaerales; family JADJPG01; genus JBGARF01. The sequence continues at coordinate 283,959 of JBGARF010000002.1, read as the reverse complement.
GGCCGACCCCGATGAACTCGACGGGGGTCAGCACGGTGACCAGTTCGTCCACGTCGGGCCGCATTTCGCGCACCGTGGAGAGCGCCGCGGTAGGCACGGCAACCACAATCCGGCCAGCGTCGAGTTGTCGAAGCGATTCGACCGCTGCCTTCATGGTCGAGCCGGTCGCGATGCCGTCGTCCACCAGGATGACGGTGCGGCCCCGCACTTCGGGTGGCGGACGGTTGTCGCGGTAGACGTGTTCGCGGCGCTCAAGCTCGCGCTGTTCCCGTGCGGCGACGGCATCGATCATGGCGTCAGGGATGTTTAGATCCTCGATCACGCTGCCGTTGAGCACGCGCACGCCCCCGCTGGCGATGGCGCCCATCGCCAGTTCCTCGTGGCCGGGCACGCCGAGCTTGCGCACCGCAAACACATCCAGCGGCGCGTGCAGCACCCGCGCGACTTCGTAGGCCACCGGCACGCCGCCGCGCGGCAGGGCGAGGACGATGACCCCGGGGCGTTGAGCAAACTTCATCAGCCGTTTGGCGAGCCGTTGGCCGGCTTCAGTTCGGTCTCGGAACTGCAACGTCGTGCCGGTGTCTCCGCTGGAATGGTTCATGATCGGTTTGACTTGAGGTGGCGATGGAACCAGACGGCTGCCAGCCGGGCGACTTCCTCCAGCGTTCCGGGCTCCTCAAACAAATGGGTGGCGTGTGGAACGACAACCAGCTTTTTTTCGCAACGAAGGCGCGAGAGTGCGCGCTCGTTCAAGGTCAGCACCGCGTCGTCGTGTTCGCCGACGATGAGCAGGGTTGGCGCCCTGACTTGCATCAGGGCATCTCCCGCCAGATCGGGTCGGCCGCCACGCGAGACCACGGCCTCGACCGCTGATCCCCGCTCCGCCGCCGCAACGAGCGCCGCCGCGCCTCCGGTACTGGAACCGAACAAGCCCACCCTCAACTGTTCACCGTCGGGCTGACGCTTCACCCAACGAATGGCCGCGTCGAGCCGGCGGGCCAGAAAGCCAATGTCAAACCGGAGTTCCCCGGTGGACTCGTCGCGGCTCTCTTCCTCCGCGGTCAGGAGATCGAAAAGCAGCGTGCTGATGCCCGCTGCGTTCAGCGTCCCCGCCACGGAGCGGTTGCGGGGGCTGTGTCGGCTGCTGCCACTGCCATGGGCGAACAGGACAAGACCGGACGCCCCGTTGGGCAGACACCAGTCGCCATGCAACGTCACGGACCCGGCGACGATCTGAACGGGCCGCGGTGGAAGCAGGTTCGCCGGACTGCCGGATGCAAGATCCGTCTTCACGCGAGTTCAACCTGCGGTCGGCACCGACGATTCCGCTTTCCGAGATTTGGCGAACAAACGCCGTGAGTTGACAGGTGGGAGGGAGGTTGTGGGCGGCGAACGGCGCGCGCGGGCTTCCGCCCGCAGCGGCCGTCGCCAACGCAATATTGAGCCAATTCTTCACAAATCCTGGTGTGCCGGTCGGGATGGCCGTCGGGCAGGCTCCCTTGGCAGATGAAGCGTGCGAACGACACGGAAAAGAGTCGTCTTGGTCGCTCCCCGGAAAGTGGACGGGAGGGGGGCGCGATGGGCGCGACTGAAATTGAATCGAATCCAGCGACCGAACCTGGGGCGCCGACGATCGCCGAGTGGAAGAAAATCGTGGCAGAGTTTCAGCAGCCCTCCACGGGACGGGCCGTGTGGCAGGTGATCAATACCTTCGGCGGCTACGCCTTGCTCTGGTATCTGATGTACTGGAGCTTGTCCGTCTCGTGGTGGCTTACCGTTCCCTTGGCGGTGTTGGCCGGGGCTTTTCTCGTGCGGGTTTTCATCATCTTCCACGATTGCGGGCATGGCTCGTTCTTTGCCTCCCAACGGGCCAACGACACGCTGGGCTTCATCGCCGGCGTGTTGACGCTGACGCCGTATTATCACTGGCGCTGGGAACACTCCATTCACCACGCGAGCGCGGGCGATTTGGACAAGCGCGGCACGGGCGACCTCTGGACCATGACGGTGCAGGAATACCTGGAGGCGTCGCGGTGGCGGCGATTTGCCTACCGCCTCGCGCGAAACCCGGTGGTGCTGTTCGTGCTTGCGCCGTTGTTTCTGTTTGTCGTCCTGCAGCGCTTTCCCGCCCTGAAGGCCAGCTCGCGCGAGCGCTGGTCGGTGCATTGGATGAACCTCGCCATTGTGGGCGTGGGTGTCGCGTTGAGCCGCGTCTTTGGGCTGGGGCCCTACTTACTGATCGAGTTGATCGTGATTGGCGTCGCTGGGGCCGCGGGCTTGTGGATGTTCTACGTGCAGCACCAGTTCGAGGACGTTTATTGGGAACGCACCGGGCGCTGGGATTACACGGCGGCCGCCCTGCGCGGCAGTTCGTTCTATAAGCTGCCCCGGATCCTGCAATGGTTCTCCGGCAACATCGGCTTCCATCACATTCATCATCTCAGCGCGCGAATTCCCAACTACAATCTCGAACGGTGCCATCGTTCGCATCCGATGTTCCTTCAGGTGAAACCCCTCACCATACGCACCAGCTTGAAATCCCTGCCGCTCCGGCTGTGGGATGAGGAGCTGAAGAAGATGGTTGGGTATCGTCGGCTGAAGGATTTTCGAAAAGCCCACTAGACCCGGGTGTCCACAGCTGGTTTCCCTCCCACCTCCAGTTCGGTGCCGGCCGGTTCAATTCCCTCCCAGGGGTGCGCCGGTCGGAGACCGCGGCTGTTTTCCTGAGCATGACGCAGCCCGGGACGCCGGGGCGCGCAGGCGCAAAGAGTTTTCTTTCTTTTTCGCCCGGCTCGATTGCAGGATAAACGCCGTTCCGTGCCGGCAGGCAGGGTGGCTTCAGCCAGTTTTGCTCCCCGCCTTCGACGCGGACAGCGTTTATTGATTTTGCACAACGACATTTGAGACATGGCCAGACGCAAGAAGAACGAACAACAACCCGAACTTCCCATCGACCCCGTCAACACCGGGGGCGGCGTTCCACCGAAGGGCGCCTCTGCGCCGGACGCGGCGAAGGCCGGTGCGAACGGGCATGATGCAGGCAAGGCCAACGGCAGCGCCGCCGGCCATGGCAACGGCAACGGCAACGGCAACGGGACCGAACATGTGATCGCCGAAACGGGCGACGCCCAGCTCAAACCCCGGATCATCAAGCCGGCCAACATCGAGCTTCCCCTGCATCGGCGGGTCGACACCGGCTTTCTCCAATACGCCTCTTACGTCATCCGCGATCGCGCCATCCCGAATCTCGCCGACGGACTCAAGCCGGTGCAACGGCGCATTCTGTGGGGCCTGCACGAGAAAGACGACGGGCGCTTCATCAAGGTCGCCAATATTGTCGGGTATTGCATGCAATACCATCCCCACGGCGATGCCTCCATTGCCGACGCGCTCGTCGTGCTGGCCAACAAGCGCTACCTGATCGAGGGGCAGGGGAACTATGGCAACATTTACACTGGCGACCCGGCCGCTGCACCGCGGTATATCGAATGCCGGCTGACCGAGCTGGCTCGCAACGAGCTGTTCAACGATGAGATTACCGAGCTGGTGCCCAGCTATGACGGCCGCAACAAGGAGCCGGTGACGCTGCCGTGCAAGTTGCCGCTCACGCTCATGCTCGGCACCGAAGGCATCGCCGTCGGCATGTCGTCGAAGATTCTGCCGCACAATTTCCCCGAGCTCCTCGAAGCGCAGATCGCCATTCTCAAGAAGCAGCCGTTCAAGTGCCTCCCGGACTTTCAGACCGGCGGCTTGATGGATGCCCGCGAATACAAGGACGGCACCGGCTCGATCAAAGTGCGGGCCAAGATCAAGGAGAAGGACGAGTCAACGGTGGTGATTCGTGAGATCCCGCCGACCACCACCACCGATTCGTTGATCGCCTCGATCGAAGACGCGGCGCGCAAGGGCAAGATCAAGGTCAAGTCCGTCAATGACTTCACTTCCGAAGACGTGGAGATCGAGGTCAAGGCGTCGGCGGGCTTCAGCGCCGAGAAGCTCATCGACGCGCTCTACGCCTTCACCGACTGCGAGGTCACCATCTCCAGCCGCATCGTGGTGATTAAGAATAACCGGCCGGTCGAGCTGACGGTCAGCGAGGTGTTGAAGGAGAACACAGGCGAGCTGGTCGAGATCCTGAAGCGCGAGCTCGAACTGAAGCAGCGCAAGCTGGAGGACGAGCTGCATTTCCGAACCCTGGAACGCATCTTCATCGAGGAGCGCATCTACAAGAAGATCGAACAGTGCAAGACGAATGAGGCCGTGATGGCCGCGGTATACGAAGGCTTCAAGCCGTTCAAGAAGGAGCTGCTGCGTGAGCTCACCGACCCGGACATCGAACGTTTGCTCCAGGTCCGCATCCGCCGCATCTCGCTGTTCGACATCAACAAGCACCGGGAAGAGATGGAGCAGACGAAGGTCGAGCTCGAAGAGACACGTCGTCACCTGAAGAACGTGGTGAAGTACGCCATCGGGCACCTGGAGCGGTTGCTGGAAAAGTACGGGCCGTTGTATCCGCGTCTGACCAAGTCCAGCCGGCACGAGGAGATCGACGCCAAGGAAGTCGCGTTCAAGGCCTTCAAAGTGGCCTACGACCGAACCACTGGTTATCTGGGCTTCAAGGTGTCGGGCGACGAGTTCAAGACCGAGTGCACGAAGTTCGACAAGATCCTGATGGTGTTCAAGGACGGGCACTACAAGGTCATCGAGCTGCCCGAGAAGCTGTTTGTCGGGCCGGATCTTTACTATGCCGCCGTGCCGGATCGGGAACAGGTGTTCACCTGCGTCTATACCGATCGCGATGCCAGTTACCTCAAGCGCTTCGCCTTCGGCGGGACCATCCTGAACAAGGAATATTTCTGCATCCCACCCAAGTCGCGGATCCTGTACTTCGAGCCCGGCACACCGGAGACGCTATACATTCGGTACAAGCCGGCACCGCACCAGAAGATCAACCAGCAAACCTGCAAGCCGGGTGAGATCGACGTGAAGACGCCGAAGACCCTGGGCCGACAAATCTCGATCAAGGACATTGGCTCGGTCAGCAGCCAGCCGACTCGCGGCTGGGATCCGGATGCCGCCACGACTCAGCTGCAGTTTACGTAAGGTTGGCCCTCGCGATTTGCCAGTCGCGATCAGCCGTCGAGATTCAGGGCACGCCGAGGCTGACCGGCCCGGCCGTGGCGCGGAGCGTGCAGGCGCGGCTGATGGTATTCCCTGTCGGGCGCGGATAAGTCCCCCCGCGCAGGAGAATGACATCGTTCGGGCCGTTTAATACCGTCACGGAGCGATCGATCGTGGCGAAGGGAAAAGCCGCCGCCACCCCAGGATACAAGTCGCTGCCGACTTCGGACACAAACCAGGTGCGACCGGTACAGAACCCGACCCGGTCCGCATTCGCCGCGAAAGTCCACAGATCCATCTGCACTGGCAACAGCACGTTCTCGTTGTGGTACGACATCACGTTCTCGAAAGCGCTGTCGACCGCCGCTTGTTCCCCCGCCGTGGCTGCGGAGTAAACGTGGCCGAACAGGGCCTGGCTGAGTTGGTCGTGATCGGAGATGTTTGGATTGTCCTTGGCGGTGTCGGCCAGGCCGTCGCCGTCGCGCAGATCGGCGGCCAGGAAGGGCGGCGTGGCTGGATTATTGTCGTAGTCGCCCGCGTGGGTGTGGCGGAGGTTGAAGAAATGTCCGATCTCATGCAGCACGGTGCCGGTGCCCACGGACTGGCCCAGGCTGATGGAAAGACCATCGCCAATAAACGAACACTGCCCGCTGGATGAGCCGTTGACGTAGATGTTGATGGCGCTGGGGTGCCATCGCCAGACGCCGATGTTTGCGCTCGCGGCGCTTTCGATCGTCGCCCGATTGCTCCGGGCCGGAAGCATGAACCAATAGTTGGCCGGCTGGTCGGCGGGGGCCATGGGTTGAATGTCGAGATACTCCACGACCTGAATCTGATAGCCCCGGCCGGTGGCGGCGAGGATGGCATTGCCGCGATCCACTTCGACCTGAAAGGTTGTGCTGTTGCCGATGTTTCCGGCGGGCCGGGTGGCATCGGAGTTCAGGATGAACTTGACCGAGACGAGCACGGTGATGTCGGCGTGGACCATGTCGCTCGTGGCGAGCAGCAAGGCCAGAGCGAGCAGCCGGTGCGGGTGCGGAAGCAGAGGATTCATGGTTGCAGCGAAAGTTGGGTGCTACTGCAGCGAGACCAGTACCAGCACCAGGCCGGTACCGTCCTGAAGTGAGCTCATCGCTTTGCCGAGCACGGCGCCCTGGCTGCGGACGTGGTTGGTGACTTTCATGGCATGGCCGGGCGTGTCGCTGGTGGTGAGCAGATCGCCAGGCTTGATGGCGCCGTAGCCCGCGTCCGCCCGCACGTAAACGCGTCCGCTCAGAGCCACGTTGTCGGTGCCTTCGAGGCGGCCTTCCTGGTGGAGGGCGATGCCCGGTGAGATGCCGTTGGCGCCGCTGATGATCCCGGCCACGCGGGTGTCGTAGGCCGTGGTCGCCAGCTTCAACCGGCCGGGATGTTCTTCATCGATGACGACCACCGATCCTTTGTCCAAGGCTGGTTCCTTGAGCGGGAAAGGCTCGGCCAAATCGGCTCCGCCGGTAATGGTCAGCACTCGAACTTCAACGCTGGAACCGCCGATGATCGTCCGGGCCCAGTCGCCGGCGAAGTTCAGGACCAAGGCATCCCCGAAATCGACCAGCGCCCGGCCGGGAGTTCCACGACGCGATGAGTGGCCGAGCTTGAAGTCCGCGGCGCCCACGGTCGCGACAAAGTTGTCGCCGACGTCCAGCTTGTTCATGGCGCCACCCACAAAATTAAACCGCGCGGCCTTTAACTCCAGGGTGTCGTCGCTGCCGGCCTCGCCGATGTGAACGTAGTCCGCGTCGCCAAACGTGATCAGCTTCGGATCCCCGTTGGCGGCATAGCCTCCAATATGCACGATGCCACCGGCACCGGATGCAGATTCCCAAACAAGGATCGGCTTTTCCACCAGCGTTGAATCGAAGAAAAACGGGGGCGTGCCGCCCGTTCGATACGTGACGCCGAGCCCGCCGCCGAACTCGCCGTAGAGGACCGGACCGCCGATGTCGACGCCGCCGAAGGTTCGGCCGAGGGTGGTGCCGCCAAAGCCCACGCTTGTGCCATAGATGCCCAGGCCGTTGTCGCCGCCGAGGAGATTCAACGTGCTGGAGGGCACGCGCGGGAAGGTCAGGTTCTGATCGGACGCGCGGATCCCAAACGCAAAACGGTTGTTCGCCTGAAACCGGACGTCCTGGTCGTCGACGGTCCCGAGGAAATTGCCGCTCGAGGTGCCCGCATTGCCGCCCAACAACCAACTCAGGGTGCTGCCGCCGCCGGCCGGCGGATTTACCCACGTCATCCCCGTTCCGTCGTAGCTCAGCAGCTGACCGGAGGCTGGCGCCCCGGAAACGGCCAGACGTGAAAGCGTCACGGCTCCGGGCGCGAGCTTGGCGCTGGTCAGGCTGCCATCCGGAATGTCTGCCGCCAGCGCATACGGCGCTGACGTGAGGCGGGTGTCCGGAGTGAGTTGAATCGAGCTGTTGACCCCATCGTTGAACCAAACCCGCAAGCGGACGTTGCCGTGCGTGGCGAAAAGGTCCGCCGGCAACGAGCCCATGTTCAACTGCGTCACATCGCCGAGGAGGACGGAGAAAAGTCCGTTCGTGACGGGGAGCGGGACGGCGTTGACCGGCTGGGAGCCGGCGATGCTGGTGCCGTCATTCGACCAGAGCGAAGAGCCGTCGGTCTGGTCGATCAGCGCAAAGCGAAACTGGCCGGAGCCGGTGAACGGCAGGCTGCCGACGGCCACGCGCCCTTGATAGCCGACCAGGGGCGGAACCGCCGCACCGAGGCGCGGGGTCGGGGCCGTGCCCAGGGTCAGGAGCACGAGAACGAGGTGAAACCGGATACGGATCAGGCTGTTTTTCATAGGTGATACCAACGTTTAGGATTCGCGCGCTCGGCGAATCGGCGCGGGCTTTGCCCCGCTCTCCTTCGTACTGGTAAGAAATCCGGCAAAGGTAACAGCTCCGCCTCGCCGAGTCCGTCGAAGGGGAAGGGGGGGCGGGAGCGTTGGCTTTGGGAACGCCGTGCATCGCGAAGTTGTTGGCAATTGTTGCGGCACGGCCGGACCGCGGGCTTCCAGCGCTTCCCGCCCGCAGCGGCTCGGGCCGGCGACGCGGCTCGAAGGTTCGGACGCGCGTGGTCGAGTCCACCGGCTGCGGATCCCGGCAGGCGGGATCCGCGGTCCAATCCAACAACTTCGAGCTGCACCGCTGGGAACGGGATCCTGCTCTCCGGACTTCACAACCATGGGTGGGTCCGCGTAGGCTCCGCGCATGACCACTCGCATCGCGCCGTTCCTTGCGTCGTTCGCCTTTCTCTCCATCACCCTGACGACGGGGCTATCGTGGGCGGACGGTCCGCGGGCCTTGCCGGAAGGCCAGGTGCCGGATGATCGGCGGCTGCAACCCTTGAAGGATTTGGACGGTTATTTTCCGTTTCAACCGCCGGCGTCGAAGGAGGAATGGGACGTGCGTGCAGAACGGGTGCGTCGCCGGGTGTTGGTGTCGCAGGGGTTGTGGCCCATGCCGACCCGTGAACCGTTGAAGCCCGTGATGCATGGTCGGATCGATCGCGGGGAATACACCGTCGAAAAAGTATACTTCGAAAGCGCGCCCGGCTTTTTCGTGACGGGAAATCTCTATCGACCGGCGAAGGTGACGGGCAAGGCGCCGGCCGTGATGTTTGCGCACGGGCATTGGAGCAATGCGCGCCTGTCGGAGGCCACGGACGCGGAATTGATGAAGGAGATCGCCGAGGGAGAAGAGCGCTTTGTGGACGGTGGTCGGAGCCGGTTCCAGTCGATGTGCGTGCAGCTGGCTCGCATGGGCTGCGTTGTCTGGCAGTGGGACATGCTGAGCGATTCAGATTCGCGGCAGTTTTCACGCGAGTTGGTGCATGGCTTTGCCAAGCAACGGCCCGAGATGAATGCGCCCGAGGGCTGGGGTTTTTTCAGCCCGCGAGCGGAGGCGCATTTGCAGAGCATCATGGGATTGCACACCTGGAATTCGATTCGCTCTCTCGATTTTCTTTTGACCCTACCCGATGTCGATCCTGACCGAATTGCGATGACGGGCGCCAGCGGCGGGGGGACGCAGACGATGCTGCTGGCGGCGGTGGACTCGCGGCTGGCGCTGGCTTTTCCGGCGGTGATGGTCAGCACCGCGATGCAGGGCGGCTGCACCTGCGAGAACTCCTGCCTGCTGCGGGTCGACACCGGCAACGTCGAGTTCGCCGCCCTGTTTGCGCCGAAGCCGCAGGGCATGACCACGGCGAACGACTGGACCAAGGAAATGTCGACCAAGGGTTTTCCGGAATTGAAGCAGCTTTATGGCATGCTGGGCGCCGCTGACAAGGTGATGCTCAAGCGAGGTGAACACTTTCCCCACAATTACAATGCGGTTTCCCGCGGTGCCTTTTACGGCTGGGTCAACCGGCACTTCAAACTCGGGCTGAAAGAGCCGGTCATTGAGCGGGATTACCAGCGGCTCACGCGCGATGAATTGTCGGTCTGGGACGCGACTCACCCGTTGACGGGCGCCACCGGGCCGGAGTTTGAGAAGCAACTGACGCGCTGGCTGGCGGAGGACACGGCGCGGCAACTGGCAGCCCAAGCGGCCGATCCTGGGCTTTGGCGAAAGACGATGGGTGGCGGTTTGGACATCGTGTTGGATGGCGGTTATGAAGCGATCGGAGAGATCGCTTGGGACATGAAACACAAGGAGGACAAGGGCGCCTGGATCATGATGACGGGGTTGCTGCAGAACAAGAGCCGTTCCGAGGAAGTGCCGGCGACGTTTTGTTTTCCGAAGGACTGGAAGGGAACCACGGTGGTGTGGCTGGATGCCGCCGGGAAGGGGGGATTGTTCGGAGCGGACGGTTCGCCGATTGCCGAGGTGCGCCGTTTGGTCGACGCTGGCGTGACCGTGCTGGGCTTGGATTTGTTGTATCAGGGCGAGTATCTGGCCGGCGGCCAACCCCTGACCCGGGCGCCGAAGGTCAAGAATCCGCGCGAGTCGGCGGCTTACACTTATGGATACAATCGCAGTGTGTTGGTTGAACGAGTGCGCGACGTCCTTGGGGCGGTCAAGTTCGTCAAGAATCACGAGCGTCGATCGAAGGAAGTGGTTCTCGTGGCAGGTCGCGACGTGGCGGGGATCGCCTCGGCGGCGCGGGCCATGAGCGGAGGCGCGATCGATCGCGCCGCCATTGAGACGGGCGGATTTCGTTTCGCCGATGTGCCGGACATCTACGACCTGAACTTCCTTCCGGGCGGAGCCAAATATGGCGACGTGCCGGGCCTGCTGGCTTTCGGCACGGGCTCCCTCCTTCTGGCCGGAGAGCAGGGGAAGGATTTGGAATTCGTTCAGAGGATGCAACGTTCGGCCGGTGTGACCGTCAAGGCGGCAGGGACGGGCAATCTTCGGTCGGCAGCCCTGGAGTGGATCCTCGCGCCGTAAATAGGCCCGGGCTGGATCGATTCAAGATTCGTGGGGTTGACCACGCCCCTTGATCAGCCGAACGGAAATGCGGCTGGAGCTCATGTTCATGGCTGGAACTGCCGATTTCGTCTTGTCCGTTTCGAAGTCTCTTGAGCCCCTCCATCCGGGGTGTTCGGGATTCTCAAGTCGGGCAGGCCCATGCGTCGGCTCATTTCCAATCGCGTCGGGGGAGTGGCGTTTGTCACCGCAATCCTCGGAGGAACTGCGCTCCTGTTGTCTCGCGGTACCGACCAATTGGACGAATGGAAAGCCGAAAAGACGGCTCATGGCGAGCAGCTGTCACTAAAGGATCTGGCCACCGATTTCACGACCGAGATGGCGGCGTCGACGCGGAAATTTGTCGACGTGGCGAGCCGATTGCGGGCGGGCGGGGTGAATTTGGGTGACGTGGAGCTGATGCGCGGTTTGTCGCCGGGCTACGCCCGCAGCGTTTGGAAGACAGACTTACCCGAAGCCGGTGCCAACCTCGGCTGGCCTTGGGCCCAGCTTTCCGCGCAAATCAACTCGAACGCTGCAGCTCTCGAGGAGTTGCAGACCCTCCTGCGGACGCCGGGAACGGGTTCCAGCCACGACCCGGCAAGCTTGACGAATTCCTTGAGTGCGTTGTTCCTGGCCAAACGCATTGGTGTTCAATGGCTGGCCGGTGCCGAGATCGATGCGTTGCGCCAGGGCGCCCTGGACGAGGCCGTCACCAACCTGCACGCCATCGTCGCGCTAGCCCGGATGAACGAGAGAGACGGCTCGCTTTCGAGCCAAATGGAGCGGGTGGCGCTGGCCGGCTATGGGGTGGCCGCGACCTGGGAAGCGCTCCAGGCGTCCGGCTGGAGTGAGGCGCAGTTGGCTGAGCTCCAAGCCCAGTGGGCCCAGGTGAAACTGCTTTCCGCCTTCGAACGTGCGATTGCACGGGAACGAGCGAGCGGAATTCTCCACTTCGAAGCCGTGCGCGCCGGCCGCAGTGCGCCGGGCGGGCTTGTGCGTTGGATGGGCCTGAGATCAACCAGCTGGGTGGCGCAAACTTTCAACCAAGGCGTTTACCTGCCCGTCTGGCGAAAGACATGGTCGAGGCACGACGAACTGCTGTTTCTGAAACGCACTCAATCGGCTCTCGACGCTGTTCGTGAGGGAATCAGACGCGGCAGCTATTCGGCCATGCGCCCGATCCTGGAGACAGGTGGGCACGACCCGGATGTGCAGCAGACGGGATGGCTCGGCTTCCAGTACCAACTTGGCAACCTGCTTTCGCCAAGTTGGGAAGCGTTGCTTGCGGGTGTCGCGCGGCAGGAGACGCTTGGTCGAATCGCCTTCGTCGCTGTCGCATTGAAACGCTTTGAGCTACGGCTCGGCCGGGCGCCCGAGAAGTTGGAGGCGTTGGTACCCGAGTTTGTCTCCGCTTTGCCGCAAGATTACATGACGGGACAGACTCTGTGTTATGAACGCAATGCCGATGGCAGTTTTGTTCTTTATTCGACGGGCGAGAACGGTCGGGACGAAGCTGCTCTCGGAGACGACATCGTCTGGCCGTTGGCTGGCCTGCCGGATCGCGTGACTGACCCAACGCCGGGGCCGGAGAAGGGGCAGTGGCTATTCGATGATGTGCCGGCGATCGAAGCGGTCGCGGAACTTTCCAAACAACTCCACCTGCCGCTTATCTTCGCTCCAAAGCCAGCCGAGGAGCTGACGAATCGGGTCTCGATTCGCTTTGAGAACAGCACCGCTTTCGAGACGCTGGAGGCGATCCTTGGCAATTTTGGACTGTTGATCACCCGTGGTCCAAAGCATCGGCTCAAGTGCGTCGTGCCTGATCCTTATCCCTGGAGTTACTACTACGACGAGATTACCGATCTGCCGTCCTTGGGGCCGCAGGAGCCGCTGATTGTCGTCGATGGGGTGCCGTTCACCGATACCGTTCGCAACCTGGCGCGACATGCGAGGATCAACGTGCAATTCGATCCGCAGGTCACGGCTCGGGAGCACTCGTCCGTCACGCTCCGGTGCGAGCATGAATCTGTCGAGGCGGTGCTAAAGAGTTTGGTGCGTGAACGCGGCTTGGTCTTGCTGCGGCACAAGACGACCGGGATCGTGCGGGTCACCTTCCGTCCGCATTAGCCCATTTTGACCGCCGGGAATCGAGTCATGGTCTGGCCTTCCCCGATTCCTGGAGGGCAAAAAAACACCGGGCAACTTTCGTTGCCCGGCGTCTTGTTCCTCCCGACCCGCGTTTACGGTCCCGGGGCTCTTACGAGCACCCGAGACTTTCGCCGCAGTTCAGACATTTGTAGCAGGCGCCGTTGCGGACCGAGATATGGCCGCAGTTCGGACAGGTCGGCGCATCCAGCTGGAAGTGCGAGATGGCGGCACTCAGGTTGGTGATGGCTCGGCCATGCACAGGGCTGGGGCTGGCTGTGGCCGTGCCCCCGCTCGTTTTCTCCGAGGCTTCCAAATTGATGACCTCGGCGTCATCCGACAGCGGCAGGTCCGCCACCGGCCGATTCACGTTTTTTTTTAGCTCCTCCGTCAGGCCCGGAATGTCGAGTTCCTGCTGTGGAGACGGTTTCATGGCTTCGCGGTAGCCGGGGATGAACTGGTGGGCCATCCAGCGGAAGACATAATCCGTGATGCTGCTGGCATTGCGGATGTCGGGATTCTTCGTGTAACCGCTCGGCTCGAAGCGTTGGTGGGCGAACTTCCGCACCAGAGCCTCCAGCGGAACTCCGTATTGCAGCGCCATCGAGGTGAGAGCCCCGATGCTGTCCATCAAGCCGCCAATCGTGGAGCCTTCCTTTGCCATGGTGACGAACAGCTCGCCGGGCTGATGATCGTCGAACAGGCCGACCGTGAGGTAGCCTTCATGCCCGGCGATGTCGAACTTGTGGGTGAACGCGGTGCGGGTCTCGGGCAGCCGGCGGCGGAGCGGTTTGCCGGCCTGCTCGCGCATCCGGCCAATTTGCTCTTCCAGCTCCTTCAGGCGCAGTTGAAGAGACTCGACGGATTCGGTGTCGCTGGACGCCGTTGCCGCAGTCGCGACCGCCTTGTCCGACTTGTCGCCGAGCTTCTTTGTGTTCAGCGGTTGGCTGCGCTTGGAACCGTCGCGGTAGATGGCGACGCATTTGAGGCCCATCCGCCAGGCCTGCACGTAGGCATCGCGAATATCCTTGGTGGTTGCTTCGTGCGGCAGGTTGACCGTTTTGCTGATGGCGCCGCTGATGAAGGGCTGGCAGGCGGCCATCATGCTGAGATGCGCCATGTAGTGAATGCTGCGCAGGCCTCGGTAAGGTTTGAAGGCGCAGTCGAACACTTCGAGGTGTTGCGGAGCCAGGCCGCTGCTCGTGACCGTGCCGGCCTCGGTGGTGACGTCTTCGATGGTGTCATACTTCTCGATATGCGCCACAATTTGCTCGCACGCATCGGCGCCATAGCCAAGGCGGCGCAGCGCTTCGGGCACGGTGCGATTGACGATCTTGAGCATGCCGCCACCGGCGAGCAGCTTGTATTTCACGAGCGCGATGTCGGGCTCCACGCCGGTGGTGTCGCAATCCATGAGGAAGGCGATCGTGCCGGTCGGGGCGAGGACGGTGACTTGGGCGTTGCGATAGCCGACGTCGCGACCGCGGGTGAGGGCCTTTTCCCAAGTGGTGCGGGCCTCGTTTTTAAGGTAGGCAAACTCGTGGTTCGGCTGGATCTCCTCGACGGCATTCCGGTGGAGCCGGATGACGTCGAGCATGGATTCGACATTGTCCTTGGAGACCGGCTTGGAAACGCCGGAGCAGCGGGCATCGCGATAGCCGGGGAACGGCCCTTTGATGGCGGCGATCTCAGCGCTTTGTTCGTAGGCATGGCCCGTCATGATGGCGGTCAAGGCTCCGGCCAGAGCCCGGCCGGCGTCGCTGTCGTAGGCCAGGCCGTAGCTCATGATGAGCGAGCCGAGATTGGCGTAGCCAAGGCCGAGCGTGCGGTAGATATGGCTGTTTTCCGCAATGGCCTTGGTCGGATAGCTGGCGTTGTCGACCAGGATTTCCTGGGCCGTGATGTAAATGCGCACGGCAGCCTTGTAGCGCTCGACGTCAAAGGTGCCGTCAGGCCGCTTGAACTTCATCAGGTTCAGCGACGCCAGGTTGCAGGCGGTGTTGTTGAGGAAGACGTATTCCGAGCACGGGTTGGTGCTGTGGATCGGCTCCGTGCCCTTGCAGGTGTGCCACTTCTGGATCGCGCCGTCGTATTGGAGGCCGGGATCGCCGCACACCCAGGTGCCTTCCGCAATCTTCTCCAGCAGCTTGCTGGCGTCCTTCTTTTCCAGCGGCTTGTTGTTCGTGATCGAGCGCGTCCACCACTCCTTGCCTTCAATGGCCGCCTGCATGAACTCGTCGCTCACGCGGACGGAAAGGTTTTCGTTCTGATACATGACGGAGCCATAGGCCTCGCCGTTGAAAGAGCCGTCGTAGCCCTGCTCGATCAACGCCCACGCTTTCCGTTCCTCCTTCATCTTGGCCTCGATGAACTCCTCCACGTCGCCGTGCCAGTCGCGAATGGTATTCATCTTGGCGGCGCGCCGGGTCTTGCCGCCGGACTTCACCACGTTGGCCACCTGATCATAGACCTTGAGGAAACTCATCGGGCCGGAAGGACGGCCGCCGCCGCTGAGTTTCTCGCGCGAGCTGCGGATGGGAGTCAGGTCGGTGCCGGTGCCGGACCCGAACTTGAAGAGCATGGCCTCGCTGTAAGCGAGCTGCATGATGCTCTCCATGTTGTCGTCGACCGACTGGATGAAGCAGGCGCTGCCCTGCGGATATTCATACTGGGTCGACGCCCGCTCGGCTTCATTCAGCCGGGGATTGAAAAACCAGTTTCCTTTGTCCGAGGCCTTGCCGATTTTGTATTGGTGATGGAGGCCGACGTTGAACCAAACCGGCGAATTGAACGCGCCATACTGATTCACGCACAGCCAGGTCAGCTCCTCATAGAACACCTCGCCGTCGGCCTTGGAGAAATAACCGTCCTTGATGCCCCAATCCGCGATCGTGCGGGTGACGCGGTGGATCAGCTGGCGCACCGAATACTCGCGTTCGCCCGCCTTCTGGGGGTCGCCGTAGAAATACTTGGAGCAAACCACCTTGGTTGCCAGCACCGACCAGGATTTCGGCACCTCCACCCCTTCCTGCTTGAAGATGACCTTGCCGGTATCGTCGGTGATTTCGGCCGTTCGTTTGTCCCACTCGATCTGCTCGAAGGGGTTGACCTTCGCGTCGCTGAAAATCCGCTGGATGCGGAGTGCTTTTTTTCCCGTTCGCATGGCAGTTTCCGTCTTTCGTGCGGCCGGCCGAACTCCCCGCTTTCGCGTGGCTCCTCCTACCGACGTCAAAACCTGGTCTCGAGCATCAATCATGGCAATTGTCCTTTCGCTTCCGTTCGCCGCAATGTCGTGGCTGTTAATTTCTAAAAACGTTCCAAAAACCGACCGAAAATACCGACCATATACCAACTTCCCCGCCCTACCTGCCCGCCCAACTCACTCCGATGGTCGACCCCGATTACCGATCGGTGCCGATGGATCTTCCGCGCAATTACGTCCGTGCAGAAAAACCGCTGAAAACAGTCCAGTGTTCTATACGTACCGGCAAAAAAACTCCGCCTACCCGTGGGCCCCCGATGGACGACCGAAGCCCCATGCATAGCGGAGTGTCGCGCAGACTAGCACTACATATAGTGGTCGCAAGAAGTATTTTCTCCAAACTTGCTCCGTAGTTATCCCCACTCGGAAAATTCTGCTTAGCCCCCTATTTGGCCCGGAATTTGGCTCTCGGCGGAGGTTATTCCCATTCTGAATTCGGACCCGATGGGGACAACTTTCCGGCCCGATTCTGTGGGCGTTCGCAAGCGCGGGATTCTCCCGGTCAGCCGCGCCTCCCCGGAGCGCGAATTCCGCCGACGCTGGACCCGCAGCGGGTGGAATCGGCGGCGCGCGAACGAACCTTCGAGTATCGCCTCCGGCGCGTGCCACTGCAGGCTGAAAGCCAGGAGCCATTGCCTTTCCGCAATCCAGGCGTTCACGCCCACCTCGGCGCCTCCCAAACTTCTTCGCAAACGTCGACGGCAACCCTACCTATTCGAAGCCTTCCGATTAGGTTTACGACGAAGATTTCTCCCCATGAAGGTCCTCTTCGCCGGTGACGTGGAGCCGTCCCTGATTCATGGCCCTTTGGGCAGGGCTCGCGTTCTTGGCCGGGCCGCGATAGGGTGGGTGGCCATCGACCGGCAACCAACGCCGGCGACTAAAATTTCATCATGTTCCAAGCGTTAAAGCTCATGAGTCTGGCCGGCGCCTTAAAGTCGCCGGGAAACGATCCGAAAGCCCTGTCCGCAGTGGTTGATCTGGGGCGAATTGGCAACGACAAGGCGGTGGAGCTTTTGGTCGGGGCTTTGGGGCGTCGTGACGGAGTCTCTCGGGCGGCGGCGCGCGAGCTCGGGCGCCTCGCCCATCCCACGTCGATTTCGCCGCTCGTCGCGGCCCTGCCGCATGCCGACGTGGCCAAGGCGGTGAGCGAAGCCCTCGTCCGGATCGGTGCTCCGGCCGTGGAGCCATTGGTGGCGTCGCTGAAATCGCCGCAAGCGGGCGCGCGGCAGGCGGCGGCCAATGTGCTGGCGGAGATTGCTAACCCGGGTGCCGTCGATGCCTTGGTGGAAATGCTGCAGACAGACGACACCTATGCGGGCCGGACGGCGGCGGCGAATGCGTTGGGGCAAATCAAGGATGCCCGGGCCATTTGGGCCTTGGTTAATGTTTTGAAGATGCGGGATGAAACCACGGCCGATCGTCAGGTTGAACTGGAAGGACTGCGGCAGGCCACCTCTCGCGCGCTGAACCGCATTGGCAGTCCGTTGGCCAAGGCGGCGGCTGAGGGGAAGGACGTGGAAACCGCGTTGCGGGAGATGGAACAGGCGGCGGCGACCACCGACTCCGAAGTGCATCCGCGCCTCCTCGGAGAGCTTCATTTGTTGAAGGAGCCCGAATTGGTCGAGGTGTTGGTCGAATTGATTCGCGCGAGCGAAGAAGTCTCGTGGGCCGGGTTGGAGCGTCGTGAACCGATGCTGGCCGGCTGGTTCAAGACCTACGAGCTCCGGGCGCAGGTCGCCCAGACGGTTGGCAAGGAGCTTCACCGACGGGGCGGAACCGCGCTCATGCGAAAGGTTTTTGAGGAACAGCTGAACAGTTACGCTTCTGTCAATAACTGGTGGGCCGGGATCGGCAGCTGGAGTTAGCCTCAAAATCGTAGCCCGAAATCCATTTCTGCCCGATCTGGATCGCTTCGGGGTGCTCGGCCGCCATCCAAGCGACGGGACAGCCGGCGATCATATGCCAGGAAGCGCCAGCAGCCCACTGGTCGAGCTGACGCCGGGTCATGAGGGCGCCGTCGGCGATCAGGCCGGCCAAATACATCGCGTCCGAGTTTCCGGTGGCAAACAATTCAAGCGCCAGTGACTGTTCGCCCTTGAGCGCTTTCTGCAGCGGTTTCAAATCTCCGATCCGGACGCCGAACAGCGGCTCCTGCGCTCCGTGCCGCAAGAGTGTTTTCTTGATGTTCGCGCTGCCCTTCCGCGACAGCTCCCGGATGACCTGGTCGAATGTCATGACGTCGGTGAGTTTCAAAAAAACGTACGGAATCGTGGAAAGGGCGGCAAGTCTCCAGGCTAGGACCTGTTCCACGGATAAGAGGATTTTGCCCACGAATCGCACGAATCAACACGAATGGATGCGGGGCCGGTTGCGGTCGCTCATCGGAAGCATCTTCAAAGTGCTAGAGAGAACTTTCGCGTTCTGCTTCGGTCCGTTTCATTCGTGTCGATTCGTGTGATTCGTGGGCCAAAACTCCCTCGCGGAGTTACGCGTGGTTTTGGGCGCCGCCTCCTCGCCTTACCCTCCTGCATTGACCGCGTCATCATGCTCAGCGATTCTTCGCTCACGCCCGGCATTGAAGTCCAGGCGGTCGCCCGTCCATAACGATCAAACATGAACGCTCCTGACCTTCCCTGCGCGAATTGTGGAAAGCCGGTCCCAGCGGTGGCGACGAACTGCCCGTCTTGCGGGCGATTGCTGGCCGTTCCGCCGCCGGACTCGACCTCGGATGCGTCGCGGCCGCGGCGCACGGGCGGTTGGTTGTTGTTTCTGGTGGCGCTGCTCCTGCCCGCGGTCCTGACCCTGCTCACCGCCAAATCGGACGACCTTTGGCCGTTCTTCACGTTTGCCCTGGGCGGCATCACGGCGATTTATTGCGGTTTCTGGACGGCGCGCTTGGCGTGTCGGACAACGATCGCCCGGGTGCTGGTCGGCCTGATCTTCAGTGCCGGTTTTTATGTCGTGTCCTTCTTTCTGTGCTGCGCCGGCTGCACCCTGGGGGGCGCCCGCTTGAACTTCCATTGATTGTGTCATCGCCAGGGGCGGAGAAATTGCCGGCGGAACGTTTGAAGCGGACGACGAGCCGCTGCCCGGTGTGTCGCCTTCCTTGTCCGGGAGAAGTCTGGCGCATCGGAACAAATCCTGGCGAGGTGCATCTTCGGCGAACCTGTCCGACGCACGGCCAGTTCAGTGCGTGCCTGGCGTCCGATGCCCGTTTCTATTGGCTGGCCCGGGGCAATCCGCGAAATGCCGTGACGGGCCTGGGGCCCTTGGGGCCCGGTTGCGAGGCGGGATCGGCCTGCTGTGCGGCCGATGGCTCAGCCGCGGGTCCGCTTGGTCGCAATGCCCGGGGCGTCGCACTGTCGCCCCTTGCCGGGTCACCGTTTGAAACCCTCTCCACCTGCCTGGCGCTGATCGAGATCGTGCATTCGTGCAACTTGTCCTGCCCGACGTGTTATGCGGACTCTCCGCGGCGCGATGAACGAGTGGACGCGGTGCCGCTGGCGGACGTTCAGCGGCGGGTTCAAGGCGTCATTGATCGCAAGGGCGGAATTGAAATCCTGCAGTTGTCCGGCGGTGAGCCCACGCTTCATCCGGAGCTGTTCGCGCTGCTCGAGTGGGCGCAGGCTCATCCGAGGATCGATTATCTCCTGCTGAATACCAACGGTGTTCGCCTGGCGCACGAGGCGGGCTTTGCCGAGCGGTTGGGAGCGATCTTCGCTCAAGGCGGCCTTCAGATTTACCTGCAATTCGATGGATTGCAGGCAGCCGGGCAGCACGAATTGCGCGGGGCCGATCTTCGAGCCACGCGGCAGAAGGCCATTGAGCGTTGCGCCGCGGCGAGGCTGCCCGTGACGTTGGCGATGACGGTGACGGCGGAGACGGTCGCCGGTGTCTGGGACACGATCGCGTTTGGTCTGCAGCACTCCTGCGTTCATGGCGTCACCTTTCAACCGGTGTTTGGCAGTGGCCGGATTCCGGCCCATGCCGCGACGGGACCGGCGTCGCGTTTGAACACGGCGGACATTTTGCTGGCGGCGGTTGACGGATCCCAGGGGCGGCTGCGCCTGGACGATTTTACGCCGCTGCCGTGCGGCGATCCCAATTGTGCGACGATCGGCTACTTGATTCGCGACGGCGATCGCGTGCGGTCGATCAGCGAGTTTGTCGACTTTCGGCGTCTGCAGGGCTTTTTGCAGGACAAGGTTCGTTACACCGTGGCTGATCTGGCGCGGTGCGGCTGCGAGAACCAGCCGCTGGGCGAGTTGCTCAAATCGCTGGAGGCTGGCCAAGCGGAGGTGGCTCCGAAGGCCTCGGCGACCTTCCGGATCATGGTCAAGCCGTTCATGGACGCCTGGACTTGGGACCAGGATCGCATCGACCGCTGTTGTACGCATGTGATTCGCCCGGATGGCAGCCTGGATTCCTTTTGCCGGTACTACGCCGCCTTCCCTGACGCCCCGGCGGGAGTGAAGTCCGGGTGAGCCTGCAACTCCCGCCCGTCTCCCCGTACGCGTGGCTGATGCTGGGTGGCATCGTGCTCAGCGCGTTGTTTTGGTGGCGGCTGGCGAGGCGCGATGATCGGTTGCTGTTTGTTTACCTCGGCGGATTGGTCGCGGCCTTTTTGGGGGCCAAGCTGGCGTATGTGTTGGCGGAAGGCTGGCTGGACTGGGGACGGCCCGATGCGTGGGCCCGGCTCGCGGCTGGCAAGTCGATCCTCGGTGCGTTGCTGGGTGGCTACGCTGGCGTTGAGTTGGCGAAGCGCCTGGCCGGGTTCCGCGGTGTCACGGGCGATTGGTTTGCAATGGTGGCGCCCGCTGGCGTCGTGGTTGGGCGGATTGGCTGCTGGCTGCACGGCTGTTGTGCCGGTCGAATCTGCGCGGCGCAGTGGTTCACGGTTCAGGACAGCGAGGGGGCGGAGCGTTGGCCGTCGGTGCCGGTTGAATTGGGGTTTAACCTGCTTCTGCTGGCGGTCTTCCTCGTCTGGCGCCGGAGCGGGCGCCTAACCGGTCAGCATTTTCACGTCTACCTGATGGCCTATGGCTTGTTCCGATTCGGCCATGAGTTCCTGCGCGACACACCCCGGGTCTGGGCGGGGCTGACGATTTATCAGGGATTGGCGCTGTGGACGGTCGGGTTCGGCGCCCTCGCCTTTCGACGCCGGGCACGGGCCGCTGCCTCCAGCCGCAGCCCGCGCCGTCGGCCTTGACCCCTTGAATACCGGCGGTTCACCGCTAGTGTCCTCGACATGAATACGAACGAACAGGAAGCGGTAGTGACGCTGTGCCTCATGGCCGCCTTTGCGGACGGGGGCAAAGGCGAGGCGGAGCGCGAGCAGGTCAAACGGATTGCCGACAGCCTGAAGTCGGCCGAGTTCGACACCGCCCGGGTTTATCAGGATGTGTTGTTGAAGCGCGTCACCGTGGAGGGAGTGGCGGCGGCGTTGACGACCGCCGAGGCGCGGCAGTTGGCGTATGAAATGGCAGTCTGTGTTTGCGATGCCGACGACGTCTTGAACGATGCGGAGAAGGATTTTCTCGCCGGGTTGCGTCGCGGGTTGGCGCTGGACGCTGCCTCCGTGGCCGGCTTCGAACGGGAGGCGGGCGCGCTGTCGTTGGCTTCCGTGCCGCCGCCGCTGCCGGTTTCCGCGCCAGCGGTGGTGCCACCGGTGCTGAGCGCTGCAGCCAAGGATCCCGAGGCGGATCAGACGGTGTTAAACCATGCGATTCTGGCTGGGGCGCTCGAGTTGCTGCCGGAATCGCTGGCCACGATGGCCATCGTGCCGTTGCAGATGAAGTTGGTTTACAGCGTAGGCCGGCGACATGGACACACGCTCGATCGCGGGCACATCACTGAGTTGCTCGGTGCGGCGGGTGTGGGGTTGACCTCTCAGGTTGTGGAAGGATATGCCCGGAAGCTGTTGGGTGGATTGCTGGGCCGGTTCGGAGGCAGCGCAGGTCGGGTCGTGGGCCAGCAATTGGGGTCGTCAGCGTTGACGTTTGCCACCACGTGGGCGATTGGCCAAACGGCCCAACGTTACTACGCGGGCGGACGAACGCTTTCCGGGCTGCAGTTGCGGGAATTGTTCGGATCGCTCGTTAATGAAGCCAAGACGTTGCACGGCCGGTACGCCGGTGAGATTCAGGCGAAGGCCCGCAGCGTGAATCCGGCGCAGCTCCTCAGCTTGGTTCGGGGGCAGTAGCCAGTAACCCTGCATTGCCAGAGATGGAGGGTTGCGATAGAAAATGGACTCATGCAGCCCGTCCTTTCCTTCCGACGAGCCCGGTCATCGCAACCGGAGCTTCACTGGCGGAACCGAGCTGTCCGCCGAGGGGCACGGGTTGGTCGCGTGAGTTGGGTGCTGATTTTGTGGTGCAGCGTGCTGCCGGCGCTGGCCATCGGGACCAATTCAGCGCGGCCTATCCTCTCGTTTGAACGCGAGATCCGACCCATCCTCAAGGCGCATTGTTTTCATTGCCATGGGGAAGGGGAGCAACTCAAAGGCGGAGTGGATCTCCGGCTGCGGCGGCTCATGCTGACCAACTCCGAGTCGGGCCCGGTGCTCGTTCCGGGGCAGCCGGACGCCAGTGTCCTGATCAAGATGATCGCCTCGGGTGAGATGCCGAAGGGCGAAAAGAAACTGACCCGCCAACAGGTCGCCACGCTGGAAGAGTGGGTCCGGCAAGGCGCGCCCACCCTGCGGACCGAGCCGGCGGAAGTGCCGCGGTTTTTCATCACCGAAGAGGAGCGCGAATTTTGGGCCTTTCAACCCGTGCGCCGCGTCCCTCCGCCCACGGTGAAAAACGCGGGAGCGGTCCGCCATCCCATCGATGCCTTTCTGCTTGCGCGCCTGGAGGAACGTCAGCTCGCCTTCGCGCCGCCGGCCGAACGCCACGTGCTGCTTCGTCGGGTGACGTTGGACCTGACCGGCCTGCCGCCGACCCCGGATGAATTGTCGGCGTTTCTCGACGATGCTTCGCCGGAGGCTTACGAGCGCGTCGTCGATCGGCTGTTGGCATCGCCGCATTATGGCGAGCGTTGGGCGCGGCACTGGTTGGATGTTGCGGGCTACGCCGATTCGAACGGGGGCGCGGAGGCGGACTCCGAGCGTCCCTGGGCCTGGCGCTATCGGGATTACGTCATCCGATCGTTCAATGCGGACAAACCCTTCAGTCGATTCATCGTGGAACAACTGGCCGGGGACGAACTGGTGCGTCCGCCTTATGGCGATTTGCGCCCGGACCAATTGGACCCTCTCATTGCCACCGGCTTCCTCCGGATGGCGCCGGATCCGACGGGCGATGGGCCGCCGGATGCCGAGCTGGCGCGCAACCAGGTCATCGCGGATACGCTGCAGATTGTGTCGTCGTCGTTGCTGGGCCTCACGGTGCAATGCGCCCAGTGCCATGATCATCGTTACGATCCGATTCCGCAGACTGACTATTATCGGTTGCGCGCGGTGTTCGAGCCGGCGTTCGATTGGAAGAAATGGAAGGCGCCAGGGCAGCGATTGGTCTCGCTGATGCCGAAGGAGGATCGTGACCTGGCGGCGTGCGTGGAACACGCCGCGCGTCAGATCGATCAGGAAGCGCAGGAGCGACACGATGAGCTGATTGAAAGGTTTGTGCAGAAACAACTGCAGTTGGTGCCGGAAGCCATGCGCGAACCGGTGCTGGCGGCACGGAAAACTCCCGCCGCCAAACGCACGGAGGAGCACAAACAAATTCTGCGCGAGTTTCCGACCTTTCAGGATCACATCATTCTGGGCGAGGTCGACGTGGACGGTAACAAGCAGGTCCTCGCCATTCGCCAGCGCGCGTCCGAGCTGCGCGCGACCAGGCCGGCGGATCCGATGGTGCATTGCCTCGTCGAAGAATCGGGCCAGCCGGCCGAGACGCGGCTGTTCCATCGAGGCGATCATCAGCAGCCGCGGGAACGGGTGGAGCCCGGAGATTTGTCGGTCCTGGGCGCCGCGGTGCGTGCGATCGCGTCGACCAACAGCGCCCTCGGGACGAGCGGTCGAAGGCTGGCGTGGGCCGAGTCGTTGACCAGCGGTTCACATCCGTTGACGGCGCGGGTGATGGTCAACCGTGTCTGGCACCACTATTTTGGGGCCGGCCTCGTCGGGACGCTGGGGGACTTCGGACAGTTGGGTGAACGTCCGACTCATCCGGAATTGCTGGATTGGCTGGCGAGCGAGTTCGTGGCCAGCGGATGGAGGTTGAAGGCGCTGCATCGGTTGATTGTGACGAGTGCCGCGTATCGGCAGAGCTCAGTGCATGCGGCGGCGCAGGCGGTGGATCCGGACAATCGGTTGCTGGGACGAATGCGGTTGCGCCGGCTGGATTCGGAGAGCGTGCGGGATTCGATCCTGGCGGTGAGCGGACGACTGGCGACGAATCAGTTTGGGCCGCCGGTGCCGGTGGCGGTGAATCCGCAGGGGCAGGTGGTGGTGGGGGCGCAGAATCGCGATGGCAATGGCGATCCGACCGGCGTGGGGAGCGTGGGCGGGGGCGAGTTTCGTCGCACCCTGTATGTGCAATTCCGGCGGACGATGCCGTTGGGTGTGATGGAGACCTTTGACCCGCCGACCTTGAATCCGAATTGTGAAGCGCGGGCGGTGTCGACCGTGCCGCCGCAGGCGCTGATGCTGTTGAACGACGGGTTCGTGCTGGATCGAGCCTTGGATCTGGCGGAGCGATTGCGCCGGGAGCGTCCGGGACGCGCCCGCGAACAACTGGCGATCTTGTGGCGCCTGCTTTTTTCCGCGCATCCGACCGAGGGCGAGCTCCAGCGAAGCCTGCTTTATCTCGCCGAACAGACCGAGACCTTGCGGGCGTCGGCGCTTAACCGAAAAGAGGACAAGGCCAGAGATCCGGCTTTGCTGGCGCTGGCGAGCCTGAGCCAGGCGTTGCTGGGCTCGAGCCGGTTCCTGTATCTGGAGTGAAGACGGAATGAGAAGGCAACGAGCATGAGCAAAACACTCCCCTGGCCGGAACGGAAGGCCGCTCCGCGCGTTTGTTCCCGGCGACATTTCCTTGGTGCCAGCGCGTTTGGGCTGAGCTCGACGGCGCTGGCCTGGCTGTTGGGGCAGGACGGGCTGCTGGCCGAGCCCGTCCGGCCCGAGCTGGAGCAGCGCAAGCATGATCTGAATCCGCGGGCGGGACATCATCCGGCGCGGGCGCGGGCCATGATTTCCATTCTGATGATTGGCGGGCCGAGTCAGATGGACTTGTTCGATCCGAAACCGTTGCTCAAGGAGTGGGAGGGGCGAAAATTTCCGGGCGAGCTGAAATATGACAACGCAGGCCAGGCGAGCGCGAAGGTGTTGCCTGGTCTTTGGGACTTCAAGCGGCACGGCCAGAGCGGTCTCGAGCTTTCGGCCTTGTTGCCCCATCTCGCGGGTGTGGCGGACGAACTTTGCGTCATTCGCTCGATGCAAACCGGAGTGAACAACCACGGGCAATCGCTGTATGCGTTGGCGGGGGGACGAGTCACGCCGGGCGCGCCGACCTTGGGCAGCTGGCTGAACTACGGGCTCGGCTGTGAAACCCAGGAGCTGCCGGCGTTCATCACCCTGACCCACCCGAGCGGCCCGCCGTTGCTAGTGGATCACAATTGGTCGAACGGCTGGCTGCCGTCGATTTATCAAGGCACGGTCGTCCGGCCGCGCGAACCGCGCATTCTGAATCTGGATCCGGCGGAGCATCTGCGCGGGGCGGGTCAGGAGCGGCAGCTGGATTTTCTGCGGGAGATCAATCGCGAGCATCTGGCCCGACACCCGGGCGAGCTCGACCTCGAAGCGCGCATCGCGAGCTACGAACTGGCGGCCCGCATGCAAACGGCGGCCAAGGATGCCATGGATATCTCCGGCGAGAGCGAGGCAACGCGGAAACTATACGGCGTTGATCAGGAGCTGACCCGCGACTATGGCACGCGTTGCTTGATTGCCCGCCGGCTGGTGGAGCGCGGAGTGCGCTTCGTGCAAATCATCAACAACGGCCAAAGCTGGGATCATCACAGCAACCTGCGCAAGGCCCTCCCCGATGTCGTCGTCCGCAGCGATCAGCCGGTGGCCGCCCTCGTGCGCGACCTGAAATCCCGTGGCCTGCTCGACACCACGTTGGTGCATTGGGGTGGTGAGATGGGCCGATTGCCCGTGATCCAAAACGATCTCGGGGCGGACCGCGTGGGACGCGATCATAACACCTACGGGTTCACCATCTGGATGGCGGGCGGCGGCGTCCGGGGCGGGCTGGCGTTCGGCGAGACCGACGAGTGGGGGCACAAAGCCGTCAAGGACATCGTCACGCATCACGATTATCATGCGACGATCCTGCACCTGTTCGGGCTGGATCACACGAAGCTGATCTACCGGCGGGCCGGGCGGGAGTTGAGTTTGACTGACAAGAAGCCGGCACGAGTGGTGCGGGAGATCCTGGCCTAGCGCCAGTCTCCACTCCTTCCGAACCTTGGGGTTTTCCGTCAAATTCGGCGCGATGGCCGGCCGGAAAGGACGAGGGATAGGCCGCAGAAAGACGAGCAAGACCCAAGAAAAGAGAAAGGCCGGACAACAGGTCCGGCCTTTTCACACACGCACACTTGAGAACCAGTGCGCTAACACGTCCCTAAGATAACGGGACTTGGTTTCCCAGCCAGTCACCACTTCTGGGGACAAGTGGGGACGGGGCGGTTCCGGGGCTTTTACGCACTCGCGGCGGGGACCAGGCCCTGAAAGGCGGCGGTGGCTTCCTCCAAGCGTTTCCTGCTTTCGGTCCCCAGATCGCGATGGTGCAGCCATCCAAGGCAGGCGCCGTCGGGACGGACCGTGATCCAGAATGTGCGCTGGCGACCCTGCCAGAGAAACTCGCGGGCGGGCCCGCCTTGTTGCCGGACGGCCGTGATGCACTGACTGGCCGCGGGCCAAATGATGCGGAGCCGTTCCTCGGTAAATTCCACATCGAAAGAAGCGGCGAGCAGCGTCTGGTCCGGTTGGCAGAGGGCGACGCCGGTGACCCCTGGCTGGTGGCAATGTTCCCGGATCCAGTCGTAGAACTGGGCATCCGACCCGGCTGCAGTGGGCGGCTTCATGGCGAGTAGTCGGAGGTGCGTCGCGAAAGGGCCGGCGCTCTCAGCAACTGGCGGATTCGCTCGAGATCGATGACGAGCGAGCTTTGGCCGGGGCTGAACTGGCGGCGGCCGACGATGAACTCCGAGGAGCCGGCCGGGGCGGACTCGTGCCATCCGGCGTCGAGTCGGACGTGCGCTTCGATGCGGTCCACGGCCAGGCAGAACTGGGCGGTTTCCTGATCGCCGCAGACGCAGGCGGTCAACGGTGCGGAAATTGCCGGCGCGCGCTGATCGATAAAGGCGAGTGGCTCAAACACGGGCAGCACCTGATCGCGCAGGCTGACAAAGCCGGCCAGCGTGGGAATGGCGAGGACGAGGGGGCGGATTCGATCGAACCGGCGAATTTCCCGGATGCCGGACACATCGGCCGCAAAGGAGTGATGGCCCCGGGCGAAGGTCAGGATTTGCCCCGCACTCGAAGTGGATCGGGCGGGCGCGTGGGAAGCGGCAACGGCAAGGTGGGCTGAGGCGTTCATGCGTTAGGCAAGGCGGCGGTCGGGGTTGGGTTGCCGGACGGCGACAGCAGCCGCTGAATCCAGCTGGCGGTTTCCGGGGAACCCTCCAGATTGCCGGTGAGATTGCGCACGGACTGTTCCGTGAACCGGTAGCGGCCGCTCGGCCAGTGGGCGGCCTCGTCCAGCACAGCGTTGCCGGCTTTCGCCTTGGACGTGGCGCGGATCGGTCGGCCCACATCGAAAAACAAGTGGGCTCCGTGCTCACCCGACTCGATGAACAGCTCGCCGCTCAGCCGGCGGACGCCGATGACCTGGAGCGCCTGGACGAGTCCGTGCCCTTTGAGTTCTCCCTCCAGTCTGCGTTCCGGCGTTTGACGCGAGGACGCGTTGTTGCGTTGCGCCGCCAGGCGTTCCAATCGTTGGGCGTCGGGCGCCAGGCCCAGTTCGTGGTACTGCCGCGCCAGGTCCCGACAGAGCTCGGGCGACCAGTCAAACTCAAGGCTCTGCTCCTCCTGTTGCAGACGCGCGGCCTGGGCCCGACCGTCGGCGGACAGGGCGATGCGGGGATCCACCTGCGCCAGGCGGGCACGCAGCCGGGTCAATACTTGCGGGCGAAACAAATCGGCCGGGCGAATGCGGACCACGAGTTCGTCACGCCACTGGAAGATTTCGCCGTAGCCCGCCAGCGGCTCGGACAGCAGATGGGTGCGGTTCAGATGCAGGCCTTCGACCCGGCTGAGACCAAACGACCCGACGCAGGCGTCAACGAGGAGGGCGCAACGAAAGTTGTCGACGGGAAAGATGACCAGACGCGACGTCGTCGAGATCGGAGTAGGCGCGAGGGCGCAGCCGGGATCGAGCAGGCGATGGAGGTCCAGGGCGGGCACGGTGCTGCCGTTCCATTGCGCGGTGCCACGCCAGGCCGACAGCTCTGGCACCGACTCTTCGCGAAACGTGCCCACGGCCACCTGTTCAAAGGCGTCGAGGGGGATGGCGTAAAGCAAGACGTTGACCCGAATGATCAAGTGTTCGGCCCGCTGGGAATGACCGGACGGACCGGGCGCGCGGCTGCTGCTGCTGCCGGCCGGGCGGTTTGCATTGAGGGCAAGGGCGGCGTTCATGGCGTGGAGAGCTGTGGTGACAGCCGCGGCGCGTCCGGTGCCGGTTCGGCGAGCGCGGCGATTTGTACGATGATGGCATCCAGCGGAAGTATCGCATCGACGGCCCCCGCGTCGGCGGCGGCTTTGGGCATGCCGTAGACCAGCGACGTGGCTTCGTCCTGGGCGATGACGCGGGCACCCGCGCGCCGCAGCGCAGTGGCGCCATTGGTTCCGTCGTCCCCCATCCCAGTCAGGACCACACCCAGTGCATGGGCGCCGACGTGGCCGGCCACGGATTCGAACAGGACATCGACCGACGGGCGGCAGTGCCGGACGGGTGGTGCCTGGCTCAGGGCCAAATGGCCATCCGGTCCGAATACCAGGTGTTGGCCGCCGGGGGCCACGTAGGCCACGCCCGGCTGCGGGACTTGCCCGGGCGCGGCCTCCACCACCTCGATGGGTGAGAGCGCGTTCAGTTGGCTGGCCAGGTCTCGGGTAAACCCGGGAGGCAGATGCTGCACGATCAGCACCGGCGGAAGATTGGAGTGACGGATGGCCTGGAAAATCTGACGCAATGCCACGGGCCCGCCCGTGGAGCTGCCGATGGCGATTAGCGCGGGGCGATCGAGATTCTCGCGGGAGCGGAGCGGGCCGAGTGGCGATCGTCCGGCCGGGGCGGCAGGTGCGGTGGCGGCCGCGGGCGGTCGGGGTGAGGACGGCGCCGGGGTTGAACGCGAGCGGACCACGCGGATGCGTGAGGCCTGACGGACCTTGCGCACGATTTCCTCCGCGACCGAATCGAGGTCCAGCGAGACGCTGCGATCCGACGGCTTGGCCACGATCTCAACGGCACCGGCCTCGAGAGCATCGAAGGCCGCGCGGGCCGACCGTCGCGTGTGCGAGCTGATGACCACGATTGGGCGGGGCGACGTTCGCATGATGACGTCGATGGCCTGCAAGCCGTCCATGTGCGGCATGTTCAGGTCCATGGTGATGACGTCGGGTTGGAGGCGTTCGGCGAGAGTGACGGCTTCGCCGCCGTGTTGGGCCCGGCCGACGACGCGCAGGTCGGGCGCGTGTTCGAGGATCTCGGTCAGCCGACGCTGCATGAAGGGCGAGTCGTCCACGACCAGGACGCGGGTCGGCGCTTTGGCCCCGGGCGCCGTGGGGGCGGCCGGGTGGGGCCGGGCGGGCGGCGGGTTTGCTGGGCGTGCGTCGCGGTTCATCCGGGTCAGGCGGCGACCACGGCGCCGAAGATTTGTTCGAGGCGTTGCGAGAGCTGATCGCGAGAAAACGGCTTGGTGATGTAGTCGTTGGCGCCGAGTTCCCGCGCCCGGGCCCGGTGTTTTTCCGCGTCGCGCGACGTCACCACGATGATCGGCAGATGATTGAGGGCGGGCTGGTGGCGGATCTCGGCGATGAGTTCGAACCCGTGCATGCGCGGCATTTCCAGATCGGTCATGACAAGCGAGACCGTCTCCGTGCGCAGCTTTTCCAGGGCGTCGAGGCCGTCGACGGCCAGGACGGATTCGTAGCCGAGCGCCTGGAGATATTTCTCCGCGACCTTGCGGACGCTGAGGGAGTCGTCGACCACGAGCACGCGGCGTTTTTCGCCGGCGGAGGTGGTGCGGGTGGTGAAGGCTGGGGTGTCGGAGCGGAGGGCGGCCACGGCGGTGCCGCGGACGGCGGCTTCGATGCCGGGCAGGTCGAGGATCAGAATGACATTGCCATCGCCGGAGAGCGTGGCGCCGGAGAAGTAGCGGTGCCCATTGAGCAGGCGGCCGAGCGACTTGACGACGATGTCCTGTTTGCTGAGTTGGGTGCCGACGAGCAGGGCGAGGACTTTGTTGGCGACGCGGACCTGCACGACCGTGGCGTGCGAAGCTTCGACGGGCGGCAGCCCGAACAAGCGTTCGAGCCGGACGAGCGGCATGGAGAGGTCGCGGAAAACCCACAGTTCGGTGTCGCCCGAAACATGCACGGACCCGGCCTGGAACGGGACGATGTGCTCGACGAAACTGAGCGGGATGGCGTAGGTCGCCTCGCCCACCGAGATCATCATGGCCTGGTTGATGGCGAGCGTGAGCGGCAGGCGAAGAATGAACAGGCAGCCGGCGCCGGGGCGTGATTCGACGGCGACCGTGCCGTTGAGGCGGGAGACCACGGCCATGACGACGTCCATGCCCACGCCGCGCCCGGAGACCTCGCTCACGGTCTGGGCGGTGGAGAAGCCGGGCCGGAAGATGAGGTTGGTCAGTTCTTCGTCGTGGGGATTGGCCTCGGCGTTGAGCAATCCCTGGCGGATGGCGGTGGCGCGAATCGCTTCGAAGTTCAGCCCGCGTCCGTCGTCGGCCACTTCAATGATGACCTGATTGGCCTGCTGGTAGGCCTTGACCGAGACGCGTCCGGAGGACGGCTTGCCGTGCTTCTGCCGTGCTTCGCTGGTTTCGAGGCCGTGCGAGACGGCGTTGCGGACGAGGTGAAGGAGCGGGGGATAGATCTGATCGACGATCACCTTGTCCAGCTGGGTTTCGCTGCCGGAAACGGCGAACTCGACCTGCTTTTGCTCCCGGTGGGCGGCGTCGCGAACGGCGCGCTGCAGGCGCCGGAAGAGGAACGTGAGCGGCACCATGCGCACACGGGTCACTTCATTTTGCAGTTCGGTGGTGGTCTTGTTGAACTGGCCGGATTCCTCGCTGAACGAGCCGAACAACAGGTCCAGCTGGCTGATGATCTCCGAGGTGTCATTGCCGATTTCAATCAGCGATCGGGCGAGGATGTTGAAGTCGTCGTAGCGATCAAATTCCAGCTCCGAGAAATCGCCGGGCGCGGAGGGGTTCGTGGCCGGTCCCGGCGCCACCGGTCCGAGGCCCAAGGCGGCGAGGTCATTGCGGTTTCGTCCGCCCGGCCGCTGCTTCTGGCGGCGTGAATACTCGAAGCGTTCCTGAAAGCCGCCGATGGAATCGAGGAGACGGGCTTTGCAGAAATTGAGCTCCTCCTTGAGGCGGGCAATGTCGACGATTTTCTTGTCGAGGCGCGTGCGGTTGACCACCAGCTCCCCGATCAGATTCATCAGCGCGTCGAGCCGTTGGGAGGTGATGCGGATCGACTGTTGTTCCAGGGTTTCAGCTCCCTCCTTTTCCACGCGCAAGGCGTTTCGGTCCGCGCGGGCCGGGGGTTGCCGTTCTCCGGAGGTGACATCCGCAGGTGCTGCCGACTGGGCTGCGGCCGGCTCGGCTGCAACGGCCGGAGCAGAGGATGGCTCCGAGATCCGTTCGGGCTCGGGCACTGGGTGTGCGGCCGGGGCGGCTTTCGATTTTTTTCGTGACCGGCCTGGCTTCGCGGCCGAGGCGGATTCTCCGGTCTCGGCGGCGGACGGCTCAGTCGTTTCGGCGGAGGGGGTGGCGGTCGCCCGCAGCGTTTGCACCTGAGTGCAAACGCGGTCGAAGATGCCCTGCGATTCGGCCAGCCGACCGGATTTTTGCAGCTCGCGGATGCCCGCCTTGATGGCGTCAGCCAGCCCGTAAATCAAATTAACCAACGCGTGGTGGTCGACGACGAGCCGGCCTTCGATCCGTTCCTCGAGCGCGTCCTCGACCGTGTGGGCCAGGCGCCCGATGGCGAGCAGGCCGGTGCTGTTCGCGGCTCCCTTGATGGTGTGCGTGTGCCGGTAGATGGCTTGCAACGACGCGTTGTCGGAGGCGTCGTCCTCCCACCGATGAAGTGCCGTCTCCATCGATTCGAGGTTCGTCAACGCGTCTTCGTAGAAGAACGGGAGCAGGTCGGCTTCGACCTCCAAGGCGGGTTCCGCCGTCGGGGCCGCGGCAGGGCCCGGCGCGCGCGGGGGCGCGGGCTTTTCGGGAGTCGCCACCGGAGCAGGTGCGGGTTCAACGCTCGCGATAAAGTCGTCGATCGAGTTGCCTTCGTCGGTGCGCGCGCTGCTGACAGCGCCCAGAAAATCCTCGGCCAGCCCGCGGGTGGAAGCGGCTTCGGGCGGGTTCGCCTCGGCGGTGGCGGGCTCGACCCCGGGGCTCGCCGTGGTGTCGAGGGAAGGGGCGCCCGCGGCGTCGCTGGGCAGGAAACCCACCGGGTCCGGGCTGGTGGTGCCCGGAGTGGACTGGTGCGTGATTCCGTCACCGACGGCGGTGAGGAAATCATCCACGACAACGCCCGGCTGAAGGTTGGCGTCGGCCGGTTCGGGGTCGGGCAGGACAGTTAACGTGGGAACACCGGCTGGGGCTGGTGGAGTCGGCTCGGCATTTTCCGGAAAGGCGTTGAGGAAATCGTTGACCAGGCTGGCCGTTGAATCCTCCGGGGACGCCGGTGGAGTCGGAGTTGGCTGAGCGTGAGTGATCGTGTCGGCTGCGGGCTCGGCGTTCTGCTGATAGAAATAGTCGCCCCATTCCGCGAGGATTGCCTCGTGGATGCCGTCGCAGGTCCGGTCCATCGCATCGAGGTTGTCGGCCAGGCAGTCGACCACCGCGGAGAGCAGGGGGTCGAGGCTTTGCCGGGCGAACTGAAAGATGGCTTGGGCGCGGTCGAGGGCTGAGAATTTGAAGGTGTCAGCGATTTCAAAGAGGCGCATGAAATCACCGGTGACGCGGGCGATGGAGTGGGCTCCGATCAGGGCGGCGGCCCCGCGCAGCGTGTGGGCAAGTTCCTGGGCCACCTCGAACTGGTCGACTTGGATCTCCTCGCGCGTCAGGAGCTCGAGGCATTCCTGCAGGCGCTGGAGCAGATTGGTGGCATCAGACTCGAAACAGCTGCGTAGTTCAGGGTTGTTGCGAAACAGGCTCATGATGGGAGGGAAGGAGTGGGGTAACCGCGGCGTCGCCCGCCTCGAGGCGTGAGGGAAGGCGCCGGTAATACGTGGTGTCGGGACTGGACAAAGGTTCGAACCGATCGCGCAGGGCGAGGGCTGAGTCGGTCGGACCGAGGAAAAGGTGACCGTTGGGTTTGAGCGCGCGATACGCGTGTTCGAGGGCGTCCCGCACGGAGGCGGGTGGAAAATAAATGAGGACGTTGCAGCAGAAGATGGCGTCCAGGCAATTGATGGGAAGCGGGTCGAGCAGGTTGTGCTGCAGGAAACGCACCCGTCGGCGCAGTCGCGCGTCGACCTGCCAGCCTTCGGGCGACTCGGTAAAATGTCGCGTTCGAACGGCGGTCGGCAGGTCGCGCAGCCGAAAGGCTGGATAAAGGCCGCGCCGGGCGGCTTCGATGGCACGACGACTGAGGTCGAGTCCCACGATTTGCACGGCCTCGGCGCGCTCCTGGCCCAGGCAGTCCTCGATGCTCATGCCCAGCGTGTAGGCTTCCTCGCCCGTCGAGCAGCCGAGGCTGGCCACGCGCCGGGTCTGGCCGGCGGGTCCGGCCTGCCACTCCGGCAGGATCTCGTGCTCGAAGGTGGCGAGTTGCTCCGGGTTGCGTCGAAACTGGCTTTCGTGAATCAGCAGTTCCTCGATCAGTTCCCGCGCTTCGGGGGCCACGGCGGGCGCGGTGCCGGCCGTGGCTTCGAGCCGCTGGCGGTAATCCAACGGGGTGCTGCTGCCAGTCGCCTCCATGCGCGCGCGGATCTTGTCGCGCAGCCGCCCCAACCAGTCGTCCTTCACCCAGAACCCGAAGCGGCGGCAGAGGAACTGCCGGACCGCCTCGAGGTCCTGGGTGGACACCGGTTGAATCTCGGGACTGGGCATACGCGATGACGGGCCGGAGTGGACGGTTGAATCAGGCGGCCAGCTTGAACTGGGCGACCGACCGGTTGAGTTCCTCGGCGAGCTCGGTCAGGCCCTGCGTGGATTGCTTGGTTTGTTGGGCGCCGTTGCGGGCTTGATCGGCGACCTGCGCCACGATTTCCATCGCTTGCGCGACACCGGCGGCGCCGCGGACCTGCTGTTTGCCCGAGAGATTGATTTCATTGATCAACTCGGCGGACTGCAGGGACACCTCGC
The DNA here is from genome assembly GCA_044230345.1 of Limisphaerales bacterium. Taxonomy (GTDB): domain Bacteria; phylum Verrucomicrobiota; class Verrucomicrobiia; order Limisphaerales; family JADJPG01; genus JBGARF01. Next base: position 249,336 of record JBGARF010000002.1, on the reverse strand, counting down.
GAATGCGGCCCAGCGCCTCGCCGGCGGCCGACACGATGCGGCTTTCCTGTTCCACCGCGTGAGTCTGCGCTTCCATCGAGGCAACCGCCTCGTTCGTCTCGGCCTGGATGCTGCCGATGAGCTTCTCGATTTCGCGGGTCGAACCGGCGGTTCGTTCGGCCAGCTTGCGGACTTCCTCGGCGACGACGGCGAAGCCGCGGCCTTGTTCGCCGGCGCGCGCCGCTTCGATGGCGGCGTTCAGGGCCAGAATGTTGGTCTGGTTGGAGATTTCCGCGATGGTGTTCGTGATGGTGGAGATTTCCATCGAACGTTCGCCCAGGCGCTTGATCTTCTTCGCCAGCGCCTGCACGTCTTCACGGAGTTTTTCCATGCCGTTGATGACCTCGCTGACGGACCGGTTGCCGTCCTCGGAGGCTTCCTTGGCGCGGCGGGCGGCCTCGGCGGCGGTGGTGGCGTTGTTGGAGACGGCCTCGATGTTGGCGGACATTTCCTGGACGGCCGACGTCGTATTGACGATTTCGTTGGACTGGCGTTCGGCACCTTGGGCGAGCGTGTCGGCGGAGCCCTGGATTTGGCTGGCGGCGGAACCCACCTGGCTGGCGACCTGGCGGACCTTGCCGAGCAGTTCACCGATGTTGTCGAACATCAGGTTCAAGGCGTCGGCCACGTTACCGAGCGCGCCTTCCGTCACCTTGGCCCGGACGGAAAGATTGCCGTCGGAGGCATCCGACACCACGCCAAGCAGGTCACGAATGTTGGCCTGCAGCGCCTTGTTTTCTTCCGAGAGTCGGGTCTGGGTGGCGGCGAGTGATTCAACCATTCGATTGAAGCCGGTTGCGAGAGTGCCGAGTTCGTCCTGCCTCGCCAGATTGGCGCGGGCCGTGAGATCGCCGGCGGCCAGTCGTTCCGACGTTCGGGCGAGGGCGACGATGGGCTGGGTGAAGCCGTTGGCCAGCCAGATGCCGGATCCGATGAACAGGAGGAGGGCGAAGAAGGCCACGACGCTGGACGCGATCGCTTGTTTTTGGGCGGGGGCGAACGCTTCAGAGGCGTCGATTTCGGAAAGGATCGCGTAGTTGAGGCCCTTCACGTTGAGCGGCGCATAGTAGCCCACCACCGGCGTGCCACGATAATCCGGATACACGGCCGCGCCGACGGCTTCGCTGCCCTTCGACAGGGCTTTCTCCGCTCCAGTCGTCTTGACGGGCAGGACGCCAATCGTGGTTTCCGAGAGTGCCTGGCCGTCGGACGCAACGGTCTTCCGTTTTTGTTCGGCCGACAAACCCGCCATGAAACGCGAGTCGGTGCGCTGGATGAAGTCGGGGCCGACCAGATAGGATTCCCCAGATTTGCCCAGGCCGAACTCCTCCTGCTTGCCGTGCGAGGTCATCACGGCGTTGATGCGGTCGACGGGCATCTGATAAATAAACACGCCCTCCTTGCGTCCGTCGGCGCCGAAGATCGGTGCGGAGATGAATGCCGCCGGGGCGTCATACGATTTCGGATACGGTTTGAAATCCGTCAGGCGGACGTGGCCGTCCAAGGTCTTGTCGCGATCGGCTGCCCAGGCGGCGGCGTAGGCTTCGCCAAGACCAGTCCCTTTCTCCGGGCCGGTGCGCAGGTTGCCGTTGAAGTCCAGTTCCTTGAAGTTGGTGTAGACCACGTTGCCGTCCGCATCGCAAACGAAGATGTCGTAATAGCCGTAGCGGGTGCGGACTTCGGTCAGCCAGGGGTGATAGGCTGCGTGAGCGCGGGCGAAGGAAGTTTTGACGAACGCTTCGCGGAAGCGGGCGTCGAGGGCCGGATTGGTCCGGATGGATTCCAGCTCGTTGTTGTCCGACTTGCTGCCGACCACGGCGGGATTTTTCACGGTGTAGACGAACTGCAGCACGTTGGCTTCGAGGTCCGGTTGCACGTAGTCCTTGACGTCGCCGATGCCGGACGAGCGGACTTTGGCGAGGTTCGCCAGGAGCACGTTCTGGTAGTAGGTGCTGACGTCCCGGCGGATGGTCGCTTCCGTGGCGGCGTCGACGGGGGCACCGGCCTTGGCCAGTTCATCGAGGAGGACGCGCCGGGCACTCGACAATTCGCGCAGGGCGTTGCGCACGGTCAAGCTGTCCGCCGTGGAGGACAGTTCATATCGAATGTTCTGGTAGTAAGACTCGATGCTGTCGGCTTTGGCTTTGCCGACGGCGGTCAGTTTGGCGAACGCCTCCTGCTGCAACGCCTCGCGGCTGAGGTAATAGCTGACGCCTGCGGTGGCGACGATGGCGACGAGGCCCAGCGTCACGATGGACAGCAGGAGCTTGGCGCGAATGTTGAGGCGGCTGAACCCGGACAGGGATGCCTGGCCGGCCGACGGGGACGGGGGTTGGGGATTCTTGCTCATGGTTCGTTACGATGATGGTTGATAAAGGTTAGAATGAATTTTGCGGGAAGGCCGCGGTCCGGCGGTTGGCCGGCGCGGGCGGCGCTAATTTTCAAGGTCAGGGGCATCAGGGGTGGCCGATTTGGACTTGGCGCCAGCGCCGCCGGCCACTTGACCGGCGAGTTGATCGATCAGGGCGGCGGCATCCAACAGATTGGTCAGGCGCGATCGTTGTCGGGAATGATGGATCGCCGTGAAATAGGGATACTTCGCCGCGAGGGGGCTGGGCAGGATTTCCTCGCGGGGGAAAGTCTCGACCCGCTCCACCACATCCACCTGAACTCCGACGAGAAAATCGTCACGGCGCAGCACGAGGATGGGTTTGCGCGGTGCGAATGGTTCGGGCTGAAGGCCCAGCAGGGAATCAATGAGGACCACCGGCAGGATTTCCCCGCGCAGACTGATCACGCCCGCCACGCTGGCCGGCGCGGCGGGCACGGGCGTCACGTTGCGGGTGTGGACGACCTCCCGGAGAAAGGCGACATCGAGGCCGAACGCCTGCTGCTGGCGGACGAAACAACCATAGCTGCGCCGGTTCCCGGAAGTTTCCCGCGGGCCGGCCGGCGAGAGGACGGAGGCGGTGCTCATCAGATGCCCTTCACGTGGGTGCGGATGGCCCGGGTGAGATCATCCGGCGAAAACGGCTTTCCGATGTAATCAACGGCCCCTTGCTTGAGACCCCATGACCGATCAGTGTCGTTGTTCTTCGAGGTGACCATGATGACGGGAATGCCGGACGTCTCCGGATCCTTCTTCAGCTTTCGGCAGGTTTGGTAGCCGTCCATCTTGGGCATGACGACATCCATGAGGATGAGGTCCGGCTTGTATTGCTTGGCCGCTTGAAATCCGGCCTCGCCGTCATTGACCGACATGGCCTCATGTCCGAGGCCGGCGATGACACCCTTCATCACCTGAATTTCGGTGGCCAGGTCGTCCACGATTAGGATTTTGCTCATAGGTTTTTTCCTGCAATCACTGGTGCGGAGTTCAACGGCGGCGCGGCAGTGCGGACGGCTCAGGCCGCCAGCAGTTTCTTGACGTTGTCGGAAAGGGCCGAGGTATCGATCGGTTTGGAGAGATAGGCGGTGGCGCCCTGTTTGATCCCCCAGAACTGATCGCTTTCCTGGTTTTTGGTGGAGACCAGGATGATGGGAATGTTGGCGGTCTCCGGATCCTTTTTCAGGCGCCGGCAGACCTGAAAGCCGTCGACCTTGGGCAGGACCACGTCGAGGAGGATCAGGTCGGGCTTTTCCTGTTTGGCGAGGCGAATGCCCTCTTCACCATCGCGGGCCTCGACCACATGGTGGCCCAGTCCGCCCACGGTTGTTTTCATCACCTGAATCTCAGTAGAGAGATCGTCCACGATTAGGATTTTGCTCATGTTGGTTGTCGTTGTTGATTGGTTAATCGATTGAAATCAAATGCCGGCAGGATCGGCTCCGGTCTGCGCCAGGACCGGGACGTCGTTCCGGGAGGCGGCCTGGGCGCCGGCCTCGCGTTGCGCGGGCGTCGCGGCGGGCACGAGAAAATTCAGCCGTACAAACGGGTAGAGCTGTCGGCAGACCTGATAGGGAGGACGCGCGGTGAGGGTCACCAACTCCTGCACGGAGCGCGCGCCGTCGACGAGGCTTAGCAGCTGGCTCTCGGCGGGCAGCAGGTTCAGGTCGCGCGCGAGGGCGGCGGCTTCCGGGTTGCGGGCGAAGGCCAGATCAAAGTTTGGAATGGCTGATTCGATGATCAGCCAGTCATCGATCGTGCGGTACGCCGCGAGGAGCAAGCGGGCGAGCGGGAACCGGAGGCGGAACGCGGCGAGATCACCGGCCAGCGGGCGGTCTTCCAGCGTGTAGGTGGCCTGGGGCGACGAGATGGCCCGGGCCAGCGTGGCCTCGCCCTGGGCCCGCAGGATGGCCGCCAGCGGGGAGCCCTGAGGCAGCGCTCCGGCCCGGAGCAAGCCAAGAAAGAACGGAATCGACTTTTGTTGCTGCTCCGTCACCGCGGCGGCCACCGCGTTCGGGGCGACCGCGCGGAAATTGAACTGGGCGCCGGCACAGTAGCGCTTCGGGTGGTTTGACGTGATAAACACGATCTCGCCGTTTTCGAATTGGACCAGGACCTTCTCGTCGGGCAGTTCAATGGCGAGACTGCCGCTGGCCCGGGTCGATTGGAGATGGCGCAGGAGATCGTCGGTCCGGCACAGTTCACTCGGTGTGCGGAGGAGGATGGCTGGAGGCCGGAGATCGGCCAAAGTCAGCAAGGCGTCCTCGAGTTCCCCCAATCCGCCCGTCGATTCGAGATGATTCCAGTAATAGTCCTCCGGCGGTTCGCCGTCGCGCATGGCTTCCAGGGCAGGGAACGAGACGAAGGCGCGCCGCAGGCAGGCGCGCGTGCTGGCGCGAATTTTGGCCCGGAGCTCGGCGGAGGGATCGAGTGGCTTCTCGGGCATGGCGCCGGGCCCAGCCACGTTCAGCTCAGGCTCGGCTGCCGCCGAAGTGGCGGCGGCCTTGCGCTTGGAAAGCTGATGCGTCACGACCGCGGCGAGGACATTGGGAGCAAATGGTTTGGTTAGGTAGTCCGCGACATTGCTGAGGCTTTCGTACGTCTGCCGAATCGCCGCGCCGTTGCCGCTGATGAGGAGGACGGGAACGTTGCGCGTTTTGGGCAGATTCAGCAGCGACTGGCAAACCTCCACCCCCTTCATGTCGGGGAGGATGTAGTCGAGCAGGATCAGGTCGGGCGGCTGCTCGGCCGCTTTGCGCAGGCATTCCTGGCCATCGACCGCGAAGTCCAGCTGAAATTCCGCCCGGGGCAGGCTGATCTCAATCAGCTTGCGGACAGTGACACTGTCGTCGGCGGCCAGGACGATCGGCTTTTGCATGGTGAGCTTCAGGGGTCGACGGGTCGCGGGGCGTATTGGGCTGAGGCGAAAGTGGTGCGGGCGCCCTCCCAGCGGACGACCCAGCGGACCGAATCACCGATGGCTTCGAGGTTGAGCGGTTCGACCAGCTCAAGCCCGGTGCAAACCTCGTGGGCGGCAACGGATAGTTCGTCGAGAAACTTGCGGCGGGCTGCTTCCTGGCTGCAGCCGGAGGATTGGAGGATGCCGCCGTCGTTTTCGTAGGCAAGCAGTTCGGTTACGTGCGGCTTGCCGCGGCGGCTGGCCCCTCGCGCGGGCGGCGCCGGCGACCAGGCCGGGCGCGGGCTGGGGCGGCTGCCGCGCGCCCCGGTCAGATCCTCCAGTTGTTTGCGACGCAGCCAGGTGGCGGACTGGCAGGAACCGCTGCTGGATCCCGTGGCGGTGAAGGATGAAGCGCAGAGTTCGTCCACCGACTGGGCCACCTCCAGCAGGAGGGACTCCCAGGAACCGGCGATGGTTTGGCGAGGCGGGGCGAGAAAAGGCTTGAGATTGAAATCGCCGCCTTTGAGCTGCATCAAGGCCCGAAACGCGTCGACTCCCGTCAGCGCGTCCATCTCCGCATGGATGATGTCCCCGCGTTGAATGAAAATCCGGCCGCGCCGCCGGCCGTCGGCGATCTCCAGGACCGATGAGCTGCGGTTGAGGCACTCGAGCTGGACGATGTCGGAAAGGCTGACGCGCCGAAGCAGCCCGCGAAATCCTTCCTGGGGTTGCATCGCCAGGAGTTGGCGCAGCGTCTGGTAGACAATCTCCAGGCCGGTTGTGGTGCGGGGCTTCTCCAGGAAAAGTTCCGCGCCTTGACTGAGACATTGGTTCCGCATCGCGTCCTCGGCGCAGCCGGTGAGGATGACCTTGCGGACGCCGGGATGGCTGTTCTGGAGCATCTGCAGGAATTGCGCTCCGTCAACCACGGGCATGTGCAGATCGATGACCACCGCGTCCACCGTGCGTTGGTCGAGCGTCTTCAATGCCTCCGCCGTGTCGCCCGCCACGAGGATCTCCCACTCGTCGCGGCTCCAGACGCCCATGACCCGCTGAAGGATCTCGAGGTACTCCGGGGAGTCGTCCAGAAAAAGGATGACCTTTCGTCCGGTCGACTCGGGAGCGGATTGGCTATTGACGCTCGTTTCTTTCATGCAGCGCAGGGAAGTGCTCCCGGCGGGCCGGAGTCCCCCCGGCTTGGGTGTTGTGATCGGCTGGGATTCAATTCCCTAAAGCAAATTTTTAGCGTCGCCACTGTCGGGTGGACCCGGTGGGGTGCGCCTAAGGAGCGGCGAAATCCCGCCGATAGGAAAAGGTACTGAGCACCGTGCGGTCCTGATGAAGAGCAAACGGAATCTGCGGAACAATCGAATTCTCGTAATCGACGACACGTTGTCGGTGCACGAGGATTTTCGCAAGGTCCTGGGCGCGGACCTGGACGCCAATCCGGCACTCGGGCAGATCCACGAACTGTTGTTCGGGGAACGAAACCCGGCGGAAACGTCAAAGTCCTTCCAGGTCGACGCGGCCGCCAGCGGCGAGGAGGGGCTGGCCATGGTTCGCGCCGCCTTGTCCGAGGGGCGTCCTTACGCCGTGGCCTTCGTGGATGTCCGCATGCCGCCCGGCTGGGACGGGATCGAAACCGTGCGCCGCATCTGGCAGCGTTATCCCGAGCTGCAGGTGGTCATTTGCACGGCCTACGCGGACTACACTTGGGAGCGGATGATTCAAACGCTGGGCGATGTCGACAATCTCGCCATCTTGCGAAAGCCCTTCGAGCGGGAGGAAGTGCTGCAGCTCGCCCACCTGCTGACGCGCAAGTGGCAGGCGAGTTCCGGTCTGCGGGCGTCCACTTTGCAGAGCGAGTCCGCCCCGGCCCAGCCGTTTGCCGTTTTGATTCTGGAGGACGAACTCCTGACGCGGACGTTCATCGAACGGAAACTGACGGCGGCGCTGCCCGACGTGAAAATTTTCACGGCCCGCAACGTGGCGGAGGCGCAAACCCTCCTGGCGAACAATCAGATCGATTTCTTCCTGCTCGATATCGTGGTGCCCGACGGTTCGGGCATCGATTTCCTGTGCGACGTCCAGGTGACCCAGGCCGATGCGCAGGTGGTTTTGATGACCGCCCAGGAACTCGGGCGTTACCGGGCAGCCGCCGAGGAACTCGGCGTCCTCCGGTTTTTGGAGAAACCGATCAACATCGACGAGTTGGTCACGCTGATTCGCCTGCGGCGCCAGGCCAGCGACGATAGCCACGGGTCCGGGGTGGCGAATTTTGCCGCCACGCTGACCAAGCTGACCGCCATCGACGTGATTCAGCTGAAGTGCCTGGCCGCGGCCACCGTGGCGCTCGATTTTTTCAACGAAAGCGGGTCCCACGGACGCTTGTATTTCGAAGGTGGCGACATTGTTCATGCCGAGGCCGGAGATCGTTCGGGCGAGCAGGCCGTGGCCGACATCATCAGCTGGAAGCGGGGACGCGTGGAGGAGGCGGTTGATCCGGCGCCGGTCACCCGGACCATTCACGTTGGCTGGCAGGGCTTGCTTCTGAACGTGGTCCACCAGGTCGACGAACGTAACTCGTCGTCCGAAGCTGCATAAAAAAATGGGAAAACGAATTCTGGTCATCGATGACAGCCTGACCCTTCGCCAGTTTATTCGGGCGACGTTGAGCGCTCAGATGAGCGACGCAGAAGTGGTGCTGGCCAAGGACGGACGCGAAGGCCTGACGAGCGCCCAGGAAGAGGCGCCGGATTTGATCCTGCTCGATTTCATTCTTCCGGATTTGCGCGGCGACGCCGTCTGCGAGGAGTTGCTCAAGGATGCGCGGACGGCGGGCCTGCCAGTGGTGCTGATGAGCAGCAATGTGGCGGAGATTACGCGCACCCAGTCGGAATACGAGAATGTTGTGCGCGGCCTCGCCAAGCCGTTCAAGGCCGAGCTGCTCTGTTCGACCCTCACCGCTGTCCTGGCCAATCCCCGCGCCAGCCGCCCCGAAACGCGAACGGTTCCGACGTCGTCGGCGGCCAAGGCTGAGCAGACCGTCGCGTCAGCCCCTCTCCAGTCTCCGGGCAATTCAGTCGCCCCTTCGCCGGTCTCCGCCCGCGTGGCCGGCGAGGCGTCCGGTTTTGGCTTTCGCGGGGACATCGCGCACTTTCCGATTTTTGGCGCCTTACAGGCGATTGAAGAAGAGCGCGCGACCGGCGTGTTGAGCGTCGATCTGGCCGGGGACCGCCTGGAGATGTCGGTGTGCAGCGGAGCGGTGGTGCTGCTGACCTGCAGCGCGCCGTCGCGTTACCTGGAAGGGTCCGACTTTGCTCCGTCGCCGGCGCAGGCGGGCGCCTGGGAAAAAGCGCGGGCAGCGCAGGCCCGTGACGGCTGTCCGGTTTACCTCAGCCTCGCGAAGGAGGGGATGATTCCCGATGACGAAGCGGCGCGTCTCTGTCTCGAGCAAGGGTGGCGTCTCTTTGCTCCGATCTGGTCGGCGCGCCGGGGGAACTTCTCCTTCGCTTCAGTGCCGCTGCCGGCTTACGCGGCCGGCCGGGCCGGCTTTCGCGGCTCCATGACCAGCTGGTCGCTCGAGAGCCTGCGGCGGGTCCGTTTTGAGCATCTCGGACGGGTGACGTGGTGTCGATCCAGCGGGGTGCCGAGTTTTACCCGGCTCGGCTACGAACGAATTCAGCAGATCAGTCTGAACGATGACGAAGTCCGGTTCGCGGAGTTGATGCAAAATCCGCTTTCGATCGAGGAGATTGCCCGCGCCATGGCATTGAGTCTCGAGGCCACCCAGCACTTGGCGCACCGCTTCGTCTGTCTGGAGATCTGCGACTACTGGCCGGTCAGCTATTTGCAGCGAAGCCAGGCCGCATGAACCTTTCCGCCGTCCGCTTGCCGCGCCTGCAGCCTCCGCCCGTCCGGCGACGAGCGGAGGAGAGTCGCGCTGAACTGGCGCGCCTCGAACAGCGGGTGATCGACCTCCTGGGCGCACTGAAACGGGTTGCATCGACCCCGGCCGGCGCAGCTGGAGCCGGAGCCGGAGCTGAATCGTGGGCCGGGGTTCGGAGCGCCTTTGTGACCATTGCGTCCGGCGTGGAAACACTCGGTGACGTTGAAGCCGCCCTGGCCGCAGACGAGGGCCGTTGGCTGAGTCAGTTGGCGGCGGAGAATCCCGAGGCAGGCGATGCCGACGCGGTGGAGTACTGCCTCGATCGGGTTGAAAAGATTCGCGCCCGTTTTGCCGCGCGCAGAACTGCCGGGGAGGCTGGGGCGTGAGCATTTCCGGCGCGGCACGAGCGGGCGGCCGTGTCCGTTGGCCGGATTTCGCTGTTCGCTGTCGGCCCCGGGAAGTCCCCGCCTAACCAAACCCACGCCATGCGATCGCGCGCGCGCTTGCTGGTCATCGACTCCGACCCCGCCACCTATGCCGAGTTTCGTCGGTTGCTGGAGCCCATCTGGCCGGAGGAATCGTCCTGGCACGCGCCCGACGATGGCGCCGCCTCCGGCGGGGCGGAGGCGGTGTCTGACGGCCCGCGATCGGGCAGTTTTCCCATTTTGGATTTGGAGTTTGCCCCGAACTGGGCGGAGGGCCTGGAAGTCATGCGCCTCTCGCTGGCCCAGGAACAGGGCATCGCGGTCGCATTTGTGGGGCTGGCGGCGTCCTGTTGGGAGGAAATCTCCGCGGTCGAGCGCCTCTGGCAGATGCAACCGGATTTGCCCATCGTGCTCTGCCTCGCTTTCAATAATCTCGATTGGGCCGGCATCGTGCCGCATCTCGGACGAAGCGATCGCCTGCTCATCCTGCAGAAACCCATCGACAACCTTGAGCTCCGTCAGCTCGCGTATTCGCTCATCGCCCGAACGCAGGCGGAGCAGGCCCTGGTCCGGACTCGCGACAAACTGATGCAGTGTTCGCGGCTCGCCGGCATGGCGCAGATCGCCACCTCCGTGCTGCACAATGTGGGAAACGCCCTGACCAGCGTAAATATTTCAACGTCGCTAATCGAAGATCATCTCGCCCAATCCCACATGGGGAACCTGCAACAGTTGGTGGCACTGCTGCCGAGGGATACCGACGAGCTGGCCCGTTTCATCGCGAATGACGCGCGCGGTCGGCTGGTGGCGAAATATTTGCCCGAACTCGCCCGCGCGCTGGCCGACGAGCACGCTGCCATCGCCGGCGAGGTCAAGTGTGTGGTCAAGGGAATCCACCAGATCAAACAGGTTGTCGCGCGCCAGCAGGATCATGCGAGGGTCAAGCCGGTGATCGAAAAGGTGGAGTTGCGCTCGCTGCTCGACGAGGCGCTGCGCGCCCAACTCGAGCCCCTGGCCGCAGCCGGAGTGGAGATTGAGCGCCACTTTGAGGATGTTCCCCCGGTGGCCGTCGACAAGCACAAGGTCCTGCACATTCTGATCAATCTGATCAACAACGCGGCGGACGCGGTGCAAGCGGTCGTGCGGGCTGACAAGCGCCTGGGATTGCGCCTGACCTCAAGCCGGCCCGGGTTCGTTCAGGTGAGCGTGACGGACAACGGAACGGGCATCGCCCCGGAAGATCGACCGCGGATCTTTCAGTTCGGGTTCACCACGAAACCCGACGGGCACGGCTTTGGGCTGCACGGTGCGGCCAATGACGCGCTCGAGATGGGCGGCAGCCTGCAGGCTCACAGCGGAGGTTCCGGCGCGGGCGCGACGTTCACGCTAGAACTGCCGGTGCTGGCCCCCGTGCGCGAGATTGCTCCCGCTGCGCGTCCTTCCGTGGCGCCGTGAGGTCGGGGCGTTTGCGGAGGGGCCGGGATGGCTTCCCACTTTTGATTTTTGATTTGCCGTGCCAACCCTCGTGGATGGCCGGTCGAGGGGTCGAAACGGAACAAGGCCGAACGCACCGGCAGTGATCACGCCCTTGACGCTGCCCCGCCTTCTCCCTAGGTTCGGCCCATCTGGGGAGCCAACCGGATGCCTCGGGAAAATTGATCGAGGCTCGAAGGCTGAGAGTTCCGCGCGGGAGCGCGGAAGACCCGTAGAACCTGCTCCAGGTAATGCTGGCGAAGGGAGCCACGATCGGTGCGTGGCCGGTCCGAACCAAGCCGTTTTGGACCTCCTTCCTTCCGTCGGCGCGACCGGAGCTTCGGCAACTGATGGACCGACGCATGATCGCCAAACCTGATTCCTTCGAGCCGCACAGCAGCGAGCAACTGCCCAACAGCCAGCGTGTCTACGTGCCGGGCACGCTCCACCCCGAGGTTCGCGTGCCGATGCGCGAGATTGCCCTGTCGCCGACGAAATCATTCAACGGCCGCTTGGAGGTCAACGAGCCGGTGCGGGTTTACGACACCAGCGGCCCCTGGGGTGATCCCGTTTTTACCGGCACCGTGGAGCAGGGCCTGCCGCCGTTGCGCCGGGAGTGGATCTTGCGCCGCGGCGATGTGGCTGAATACGCCGGACGCGAGGTGAAACCGCAGGACAACGGCTACCTGTCCGCCAAGCACGCGGAATACGCCAGCCAGGCGGAAAAAAATCGCCTCGTTGAATTCCCCGGCCTCACGGCCAGCCGCCGTCGCCCGCTGCGCGCCAACGCCGGCCATCCAGTGACACAGTTGTGGTACGCGCGTCAGGGCATCATCACCCCCGAGATGGAGTTTATCGCCATCCGCGAAAATCTGCGCGCCGCCAAGCTGCGCGAGCTTTCCGCAGACATCGTCCGCAACGATCTCGACAAACAACACGCCGGTTCCGCCCAACGGTCCGCCGGTGGCGACCCGAAAGCAGGCGCGCTGAATACCGATTACTCGCCATCCGTGTTCCGCCGGTTCCCGCAACGAATCCCCAAGGAGATCACGCCCGAATTCGTGCGGAGCGAAGTCGCCGCCGGGCGTGCCATCATTCCGGCCAACATCAATCACCCGGAATCAGAGCCGATGATCATCGGCCGCAACTTCCTCGTGAAGATCAACGCCAACATCGGCAATTCGGCCGTGGCGTCGAGCATCGAGGAGGAAGTGGAGAAGATGCGGTGGGCGACCAAGTGGGGCGCGGACACGGTGATGGACCTTTCCACCGGCAAGAACATCCACGCCACGCGCGAATGGATCCTGCGCAACTCGCCCGTTCCCATCGGCACGGTGCCCATCTACCAGGCGTTGGAAAAGGTCGGCGGTAAAGCCGAAGACCTGACTTGGGAAGTGTTCCGGGACACGCTGGTCGAACAGGCCGAGCAGGGGGTCGACTATTTCACCATCCATGCCGGCGTGCTCCTGCGGTTCATTCCGCTGACCGCCTCGCGCATGACCGGGATCGTCTCCCGTGGCGGCAGCATCCTCGCCAAATGGTGCCTGGCGCATCATCGCGAGAACTTTCTCTACACGCACTGGGATGACATCTGCGAGATCATGGCGGCTTACGATGTCAGCTTCAGCATCGGCGACGGCCTGCGCCCGGGGTCGCTGGCGGATGCGAACGACGAGGCGCAATTCGGAGAGTTGCAGACGCAAGGCGAATTGACGGAGCGCGCCTGGAAGCATGGCGTGCAGGTGATGAACGAAGGGCCGGGGCATGTGCCCATGCATATGATCGAGGAGAACATGGCCAAGCAACTGGAATGGTGCCACGAGGCGCCCTTCTACACGCTGGGACCTCTCACCACGGATATCGCCCCCGGCTACGACCACCTCACCAGCGGCATCGGCGCCGCGATGATCGGTTGGTACGGCTGCGCCATGCTCTGCTATGTCACCCCGAAGGAGCATCTGGGCTTGCCGAACAAGAAGGACGTCAAGGATGGCGTCATCGCCTACAAGATCGCCGCGCACGCGGCTGATTTGGCGAAGGGACATCCCGGCGCGCAATACCGCGACAATGCGCTGAGCAAGGCGCGCTTCGAATTCCGGTGGGAAGATCAGTTCAACCTGAGCCTTGACCCGGTCACCGCGCGGGCGTTTCACGACGAAACCCTGCCGCAGGAAGGGGCCAAGAGCGCCCATTTCTGCAGCATGTGCGGGCCGCACTTCTGCTCGATGAAGATTACCGAGGACGTCCGGAAATACGCCGCGGAGCAGGGGGTGAGCGAGGCCGAGGCGTTGCAAAAGGGAATGGACGAAAAGTCGAAGGAATTCGTGGAGAAAGGCGCGGAGGTTTACGCCAAAGCATAGGCTTGGTGCCTTCGAGCCCTGCGAAGTGTTTCCCCTGCGTGATGCTGGCGACCATTCTCCCGCCTTGCCGCCGCCAAAAATCTCTCGCAGCGCGCCCCCTCCCTCTTGCTGGGCTGGGTTCTAATCCAGCATGCGGGCCCGGTAGAAACCGGGGGAATGAGCGTGTTGGTTGGGATCGGTGAAAATGACGATCCCCGAGGTGTTGCTGAGCACCTGAAACGGGAGCCAGGTGTGCGGGGGATGCCGGCGTTCAATCAGATAGGTATAGCCCGCGGCTCCCGTCAGTTCCCATTCGACCAGACCATCCTCGGTGGTTCCGCCTGCGGCGATTCGACCGGTGGTAAAGCCGGGCAGGCCGGCGAGCAGCGTCAGCCCGGGCGCAATGACCTGTCCCGGGGGCACGTTGATTGGCTTCAGCGTTTGCGATCGCAGGACGGACTTCCCGACCTTGCCTCCGAGCGAACGTGACTCTTCATACGAGGCACCGAAGGCAGACTCCCACGCACGCAATTGATACTGGATGTTCCAGTTGGTGGAACTGTCCGGAAAGGTGAACCACAGAGTGGGAAGCGACGTGGGAAGGCCGGCCAGCCCACCGGATCGGAACTCCTGGGGCAATCCCAACGGCGACATCCGCTCGGAACTCTCGCCGGCATAGAACTGGCACTGGTAAGCCGATCCCGCCAGAGGCGTCATGCCGTCGCTGTCGAAGCAGGGCTGACGATAGGCAGGAAAGGTGTTCGAGTAAAACTGCAGCGCACCGACGCGGGCAGCGGTCTTGACGACCACCGTGGCTGGCAGGCTGACCGTTGAGCCGTGCGAGTTTTCCACGGTCAACTCGTAGACGCCGGCCTGCTCCACCGACAACGGCGTGAACTTGATTAGCGTGTTGGTTTCACCGGGAAGATTCGTCCCGTTCCTTCGCCACTGCAGACGCAGCGGCGGAGTGCCACTGGCAGCCGATCGGAGGACGGCGGCCGACCCCGCGATAAGCTCGAATCCCTCCGGCTGAAACGTCACCTGCGGCTCCCGGGGTGACGCATCGATGCTGAGGTGCACGGGCGCGCTGGCGACTGCGTTGACATGGTTCGAGACAACGACGTGATACAGGCCGGCCGTCTCGGAGGTCCCATTCGTGATGTAATAGACCGCGCCTGTGGCGCCAGCAATGGCGGCCGAATCCTTGAACCACTGGTACGACAACGGGGGCCCGCCCTGAGCCTTGACCGTCAGGGTTGCCCGTCCGCCCAGTGGTGCTTCCGTCGCGGCCGGCGGCTGCACCAGCGAGATCGGTTCGTCCAGCCAGCCGAGCAACAGGTCGTCCACGTTGACCCATTGGGTGGCCAGGAGCGAAAGGCGGGTGACCGCGCCGGTGGTGGCTTCGAAGTGACAGTAAGAATAGAACCAAGGTTGGTTAAAGTAGTAATTGGTTCCTCCCAGGTTGGTGAGGGTCGTGACCAGCTGCGATCCGAAGCTCGCCCCGGTGAATCCGCCCTGCGACGCAAACTTCAGGTAATACCGGCGCCCCGGCACGGTGGGAACGTTCTGCGCAAGGAATGAATCGAACGACACGATCACGTTCCCGTGGGGGGCGCTCGCGGGACAACGGTTGGCGCCGTTCGATGCAAATTCCCACTCCGGCAGGTCGTTGAGAATGCAGCGGTAGGTAATGGGATTGGCGCCGGGCTTCTCGAAGCTGGCGTTGGTCAGAAGATTGCTTTGCGCCGCCAGGCTGAACGCGGTCAACGCGAGCAGAATGTTCGTCGACGTCAGGAGAAAGGGCCGAAACCTCGCATGCATGACTTGAACCGTGCGGGGATCACGGGCCAAAGGCAAGCCATGGTTTCAAGTCGCCCGGCGTTCGGGTGTGATTAAACCTCTCCCCGTTGAGGGGAGAGGGAGTCGCGTGGGGCGCGAGCTAAACGCCTTGCACCCTCACCCGCATTTAATTGCACCCCCAGCGTTCCGGCTATGCCGGAACGATTCAGTTGGGCGGTGGACGGTTGCGCCGCAGATGCTGGCGAAGGCCGAGGCGTGAGGAGTGCGCGTATTGAGGTGAAATACGCAAGCGACGAACAACGAAGGCCTTCGCAAGAAGATCAAGCAAACGGCTGCCAAGCCGGAGTTCCATTGAATTTCGGTGGTGGCACCTTCATCAAAGCCCGCACTCATTCTCGATGAACATTGCGCAATCCTTTGGGCTGGGTCGGTTGGCCGCGGGCTTGGCCGTGTGCCTGGCGGCAGTCACCGGGCGCGGCGCGGAGTCTTCCGGCGCGATCCTTGGCCCAGCGTCGCCGCTGCTCGCCGGGGTCGACCCCGGTGACCGTTTGCTGGGCGAATTGAACTGCGTCGCTTGCCATTCGGCTGACGCCGCGGCCCGGGAGCGACTGGCTTCGCGCCAAAGTCCCAGGCTCGGAGACGGTGCGCCACGCCTCACACCGCAATTTCTCCGCGCCTTCCTCGACAATCCTCATCGCGAGAAACCCGGCACAACCATGCCGGATCCATTGCACGGGCTCGCCGCGCCAACCAAAGCCAAGGCAGTGGACGAATTGACGCATTTCATTTCGTCGCTCCATCCCTCGAATGGCGCAGTGCCGTCTTCAGCCGCGGCCGACCAATTGAAATTGAAGCAAGGCCGAACGCTCTACCACTCGGTCGGCTGTGTCGCCTGCCATGCTCCGGATGTGTCGGTGGCGGCGCTCCAAACGCCGATGGGCGATGCCGACCCCAGTTTGGCCGAGCTGCGGGCCGCGTCCGTTCCCTTCGGTCCACTGGCCCGCAAGACCACCGTCGAGGAGCTCGCCCGATTTCTGCTCGATCCCCTCAAGTCCCGCCCGTCCGGTCGCATGCCTTCGATGAGCCTGACGTTGGGCGAGGCGACGGCGATTGCCACGTATTTGTTGCGCGAGCAGGCATCCGGATTGACCGACCCTTCACGTCCCGCCCGCCGGATCAAGGGATTGGCCTACCAATACTTTGAAGGTGGCGTGCCGGACACGACCCGGCTCGATTCGCTCCAGCCCGTTTCCAGCGGCGTGGTCGAGTCGTTCAGCCTCGCGCCCCGTCGGCGTGACTCGAACATCGGGTTTCGCTACACCGGCCTCCTGACCGTGCCGCGGGATGGCGAGTTCACCTTTTACACTTCCTCGGACGACGGCACACGGCTCTTCATCGACGGCCAGCAGATCGTGGAGAATGATGGCATCCATCCAACCACCGAGGTGAAGGGGGTAACGAAACTGGCGGCGGGCGATCATGCGATCCAGGTGGATTACTTCAATGGCGGAGGAGAGATCGTGCTGAAGGTGCTGTGGAAAGGACCCGGCATCAACAAGCAGGAGATTCCTGGCTCGGTGTTGTCGCATCAAGGCCAGCCGATGCTGCCGTTGGGCGAGGAGAACGATTTTGTCGTGGATGCAGCAAAGGCGGAGGCCGGCCGGCAGGTGTTCAGCCGGTTCGGTTGTGTTTCCTGTCATCAGATCGACGGTCTGCCACCCAAATCGTCCGTCGCGCCACCGCCCTCCTTGCGCGCCGTCGATCCTTCGCGGGGTTGCCTGGCCGATGTGCCTCCGGTGGGGGCGCCGAAGTTCGGCTTGAGCGTGGCGCAACGTGAGGCGCTCCGGGCCACGTTGCGGAAGGCGGGAACCCTGTCGCAGCCGCGGGATGATCGTTCGCGAGTGGGGCACACGCTTGCGGCCTTGAACTGCCTGGCCTGCCACTCGCGTGACGGCGTCGGCGGTCCCGGGGCGCGCACGGAATATTTTACGAGCATCGGCGAAGTTGATTTGGGCGACGAGGGACGCGTGCCTCCGCACCTGACCAGGGTGGGTGACAAGCTGCGGCCTGATTGGGCACGCGAGGTCCTGTTGAACAAGGGAATGGCGCGGCCGTACATGGCGACGCGCATGCCTCAGTTCGGCGCGGAGAACGTGGAGCATTTGCTTGCCGCGTTCGAGCGGGCGGACAGCACGGGCGCGGCGGATTCGCCGACCGACGCGATCGACGCGAAGCACGGGCGCAAGCTGGTCGGTGCGGGCGGCCTCACCTGTGTGGCGTGCCATACGTTCGGGCCCTACAAATCCCTGGGTGTTCCCGCGATGGATCTCACATTGATGACCAAGCGGCTGAAGAAGGACTGGTTCCGACGTTATTTGCTGGAGCCGTCGTCGTTGCGTCCGGGGACGCGGATGCCGGCGTTCTGGCCGAACGGAGAGAGCGCGAACAAAGACATTCTTGGGGGCAACACCGAACGGCAGATCGGCGCCGTTTGGGCGTATCTGTCGCGCGCGCGTGAAGTCGGTGTTCCCGACGGGTTGATCCAGGGCAAAGCCGAGCTCGTCGCGGGCACCGAGGCGGTGATCTATCGAAACTTCATCGACGGCATTTCCCGTGCAATCGGAGTGGGATATCCGGAAAAGGCGAACCTTTGCTTTGACGCGAACGAATTGCGTCTGGCCTCGGTGTGGCAGGGGCCGTTTGTGGATGCCGCACGGCATCGGGCTGGACGCGGCGAAGGCTTTATCGGGCCGCTGGGATACAATGTGCTGAAAATGCCGGTGGGCCCCGCATTCGCCCGGCTCGCGGACTCCACCTCGGCGTGGCCCACTGCGACCGGCAAGGCGGGTGGCTTCCAAATGCGCGGCTATACCCTCGACGAGCGTCGACGGCCCACCTTCCGATACGCCTTCGGCGACGTCCAGATTGACGACTATCCGATCGCGGTGTCGGGAGAACTGGACGCGTCGTTCCGGCGCACGTTCAAGCTTCAGGGATCCACTGCGGACCAGCTCTGGTTCCGGGCCTGGGTCGGGACAAAGATCGACGTGAACCCGGACGGCACGTTCCTCGCCGACGGAAAGGTGAGATTGAAAATCTCCGGCGCGGGTGCGCCGGTGGTGCGGTCGAGCGCCGGACGCAGCGAGTTGCTGGTCCCGCTCGTCTTCAACGCGGGCGAGGCCGCCATGGTGGAGGAGATTTTGTGGTGAGGTTTGGTATGAAACTCTGGAACAAAACGATCTGCCTGGTGAACTCCTCCCGCCGATCCATCGTCCGGCCGAGCTGGGGACTTGGTTTGGTCATGGGCCTGAGCTTGGCGTCCTTGGCGTCGTCGACCCTCGCGGCGGCGCCGAAGAACGCCGCGGCTTCCGCCGAGGATGAATACTATCGGATCACTACTTTGCCGATTCCCGCCGGAGTGGTGCTCGAAGCGGGCGCGCTGCAGCTCCTGCCCGATGGACGACTCGCCACCGCAACTCGGCTCGGCGATATCTTTCTGGTCGAAGGCGCGTTTGGCAACGATCCCGCCAAGGTCAAATTCACCCAATTCGCCAGCGGCTTGCATGAAGTGCTGGGTCTGACCTGGCGTGACGGCTGGCTCTACTGCACGCAGCGTGGCGAAGTGACTCGAATGAAGGACACCAACGGCGACGGACGCGCGGATGTGTTTGAGACGGTGAGCGATTTCTGGGGGATCAACGGCGATTACCACGAATATGCCTTCGGCTCGAAGTTCGATCGCGAGGGCAACATCTGGGTCGTGCTCTGTCTCACCGGCTCGTTCGGCAGCGACAATCCGTATCGTGGCTGGTGTCTGCGGGTCGGAGCCGACGGGAAAACGCTGCCAACGACGGTGGGCATCCGGTCCCCGGGCGGCATCGGCACCAACGCGCTGGGTGACATGTTTTACACGGACAACCAGGGGCCGTGGAATGGTGCTTGTGCACTGAAACATCTCGTGCCCGGAGAGTTCGTCGGTCATCCCGGTGGCGTTCGCTGGTGGAACGAGCACGAAACCGAATTGCTCGGCCCCAGGCCGGAAGAACCGAAGAGCGGTGGACGCATGGTCGCCGCGGCAAAACAGATTGCAAAGCTGCGCCTGCCGGCCGTGTATTTTCCCTATCCGAAGATGGGGCAATCTGCGTCCGGCATCGCCTGCGATGCGACAGCCGGCAAGTTCGGCCCGTTCGCGAAGCAGTTGTTTGTCGGCGATCAAACCCACAGCACCGTGATGCGCGTGGCGTTGGAAAAGGTGAACGGACGTTATCAGGGCGCCTGCATCATGCATCGTCAAGGCTTTGGCTCGGGGAGCCTCGCGCTTGAGTTTGGCCCGGATGGGTCGCTCTTCGTGCAGGGCACCGACCGGGGATGGGGTGCGCGGGGCGGTAAACCCTTCGCGCTCGAGCGATTGAACTGGACCGGCAAGACCCCGTTCGAGATTCACGAGATGCACGCGAAGCATAACGGTTTTGAGCTCACCTTTACCGCGCCGGTGGATCCAGCCAGCGCGGCCGCGATCGCGTCGTATCGCATGGAGACCTACACCTACATTTATCAGTCGAGTTACGGCAGCCCCGAGGTCGACAAAACCACACCGACAATTTCGAGCGCCGCGGTGGCGGCGGATGGTCGCAGCGTGCGCTTGGTGGTGGACGGACTACAGGAAGGTCACGTGCATGAGCTGCATCTGCCCGGGGTGAAATCGGCCGACGGCCGCCCGCTGCTCCATCCTGCCGCCTTCTACACGATGAACACCGTGCCCGCAGAGTAGGGGGGCTGCTCGTACGGAGCGCGGGATTACAGCCGGCAGCGGCGCGAGCCGAAGACGACGCCTGAGGGTTCGTTCGTGCGCCACCGATCCCGCCCGCTGCGGGTCCCGCGTCCGCGGGATCCGCGCCTCCGGAGCAGAGGTTCATGGGAAGCCACCCGTTCCTTTTCCGACCTGCTCACCAGACATGAACTGCTGACTGCTCGGGCGGACCGCGGGCTTTCAGCCCGCAGCGGCGCGAGCCGAAGACGACGCCTGAGGGTTCGTTCGTGCGCCACCGATCCCGCCCGCTGCGGGCCACAGGCCCGCGCTCCGGAGCAGAGGTTCATGGGAAGCTCTCACGAGTTCCGCACTCGTGCCCACGGGCCCATGAACCGGGGGATGCTCCACCTCACCCTCCCTCCGGAAAGTGAGGGTCGTGGGGAGAGATCTTCGTCGTGAACTTCGTCGTGAACTAAATCAGACGGATTCGAACAGGTTGGACGGCCGACGAAGTTTGCGATGAAGATTTGGGGACGGTTCATGGGAAGCTGCTTGTTCCTTTCGGACCTGCTCACGGGCCATGAACCGTGGACGGTATCCAACTACGATCCAAGCGCCGGAATGGCCACGAAGAGGCACAAAGGGCACAAAAGCAGATTTTTCGTTTTGTGCCCTTTGTGCCTTTTCGCGGCTAATCCCCCCTCGTGGACCGGTCGGTTCATGGAAAGCTGCCCGTTCTTTTCAGACCTGCTCACGAGACATGAACCGGACATCCCCCCTTGCTCTTACTCCTGCTCTCTTCGGGACGAGCAAGAGCACGATTAAGAGCAAGAGCAAGAACCGGAGGGTCGGTTCATGGGAAGGTGGATGCCGCGTGCCGAGGTCCGTGAGGAACAAACAGCTACGCCATTCCCGGGTCGCGTTTGATCCAGCGGCCGAACCAGCCGCGCAAAACCCCGACAAACACCGCGTCGGCCCTTTGATGGAACACCCCCACGGGCGAATCTCCCTGGCGCACGGCCAGCAAGAGGCACCAGGCAAAGAGCGCGAGTGTGATCACCTGGTTCGGCCAGGCGTTGAGGCCCCACTGGGACTTCCAAACCCACGTCCACGCGTAACTGAACGGCCCGAGATAGTGGATGGGCCAGACGTCAAGCGGCGTCGGTCCGCGCGAGCCCACCAAATCGCAGAGCAGATGCAGGTGGGCCACGACCAGGCAGACGATGAAAACGCGGAGCCGTGCGCGGGCGAAACAGGCAAGGGCCAGGGCGATGATCAGCGCGCCGAAAACTCCGTGCAAGAGCAGGTGATGATACTTCTGATAGAACCAATAGTCGTCGGCAACATGTGCTGCCTGCCGCGCCAGATCGATGACCATGCCGGCACCGTCGAGGTCCGGCAGCAGCCCGCTGAGCGCTACCAGTCGGCGGTCGCGAAGATTATCGGTGGTCTTCGCGGCGACGACCCAGCTGGCGAACAAATGTGTGATGGGCGACACGCTCGATGGGACATCGCTTTGATTCGCCACACGGCGAAAAGGCGGCCTCCGAGGATCTTCGGCGCCGGACGCCAAGGCTTGAGGGCCCTTCCGTAATCCTTAATGTCCGGAGCCTTGGTCCGGAGGTGGCTGTCGGCCGCCAGCTCGCTTGGGTGTGATTAAAGACGGGTGATCCAACGAACCGTCTCACCCCGCATCCCGGCCTTCTCCCCGTTCAGGGGAGAAGGAGGCGCGGCGGGCGTTCGTGGGCCAGCGGGCGCGCGTGGGGCGCGAGCTTGACGCATTGAACCATCACCCGCTTTTAACCGCACCCAGCTCCCTTGGCGAATGGTCTGAGTCCTTGCCGTGCGTGCAACGAGGTGTAACTGTGCTTCCCATGGCTGGCCGTGGTTTTGAGAGTGGCGGGCGTGCTGCGGTATTCGCGACCACGCATTGGAGCGTGGTGATGAATGCCGGCGACTCTCGTGGCGACGCCCAGGCGCAGGCGCTGGACGCTCTCTGTCAGGTTTATTGGTATCCGCTTTACGCTTACATTCGCCGGGCCGGACGTTCGCCCCACGACGCCCAGGACATGACCCAGTCGTTTTTCGCCTACCTGTTGGAAAAGCGATTGCTGACCAAAGCCGATCCTGATTGCGGGCGGTTTCGGTCGTTCCTGCTGGGTTCACTCAAAAACTTCATGGCTAACGAATGGCGACGAGCCAGCGCCGAGAAGCGGGGGGCCGATCGGACGATCTCGTTCGATGCGCAAGATGCGGAAGATCGTTACGCGGTGGAGCCGGTCGAGGTGAGGAATCCCCAGTCGCTCTACGAACAAGCCTGGGCGGTGGCAGTGTTGGACCAGGCCATGAGCTTGCTGGAATCCGAGTATGTCGGGGCAGGCAAGCAGGCGATCTTCGAGCAGCTCACGCCGTGCTTGCAGGGCGACCGCCAGCCTTCGACCTACGCCGAGATCGGGCGGGCCTTGGCGATGTCCGATGGCGCGGTGAAGGTGGCTGTTCATCGACTGCGGCAGCGTTACCGTGAACTGGTTCGCGCTTCGGTCGCGAACACGGTCGCCGATCCCCTTGAGGTGGATGGGGAGTTGAGTCACTTGATGGACGTGTTGGGGCGATAATTGTGTGCGTCGAGGTGGCGCTTTGGCCGCGAGGGCGGGAGAGGCGACGGTCGAAACCTCGCGTTGAGTTCAACGAGCGTCGGGGGGGAGGCGGTAGAGGACTACCGGACTCCAAGACGCGGCCCGAGGCCCGGGGCGGTTGGGAAATCCGCCAGGGCGTGGCGTAAGGCAGTCCTCTGGCGTTGCGCCTGCGTTCTCCTTTTCCTGTAACCTTCGCGCCGCGTCCTACAAGTAGGGGTGAAGACATATGAAAAAACGTTGTTTCCTCCTCCGCTGGATCCTCTCTTGCGCGTTCACACTGCTTCTGCACAACCCCGCCGTTGCGGCGGTGCGGGTGCTGTCGCAGCCTTATCTTTCCGAATTCGAATTCTTCGACAATGGACTGTTCTACTGGGGCGGTCAGGGGAGCGTGAGCGGCTGCGGGCCGGGCGAGTTCGGCAACGCGCACGCGCTGGGCACGCTTGGATTTCGCGGGCCGAAGTTCAAGGACCCCGGCGTGTTTCATCCGCAGGTGATCGGCGCCGGGCGCACTTACTGGGAGGGTTGTGGTTCACCCATCGCCGGTGGCGTGGCGCGGGACGATGCCTTTCTTTACTACTCCGACCATCAGGGACTGTGGCGGCTGCCGGCGTCGCTCATTCCCACTCTTAGCGTCCCGACCGCCACCCACATCGGCAACTATATCTACGCTGACCGGCCGGGTGCGCTGATGGTGCGGGAGAATACGCTCTACTTCGCCGCCGGGTTCGATTCGCCCGTCGCCGGAGCAAACGGCAGTCTTGGGCGCTTCCAGATCTATTCGCTGTCCCTGCCGGTGACGGATGTGCTCGCCGGCGTGAGCACCGTCGCTCATGGTGGCACGATCCCGGATGTCTACCTCGGGCGGGTGAAAAAAATGAAGTCCATGATCGTGAAACGCGCGGGGTTGTTCGGCGACGTTGACGTGCCGGTGGGGATCGCCCTGGGCGACAGCGGCGTGTTGCTGCGCTTCGACCTGTCCTCGCTTTTCGGCGTCAGCCGCAACCCCCGGGTGCTCGCCTACAACGTGGCGGACTTCGATGTCCGAACTGAGACCCGGCTGACCGGTGGCGGCATCGGCGTTGGCATCGAGATCAAAGACAAGCTCTACGCCGCCGTGAATGACGGCGTCATTATCGGCACGTCCAGCTGCGCGACCGGCGGACGCCTCAGCCTCATTGACCCCGGTGATGGGACCCAGACTCAGCTGTGGCCGCGCGCCGGCGAGAACCTGGGGCGAATCCAGGTCACCGATGTGGCTTTGGACAGCAACTACATCTTCATCAACACCCGGCCTGTCACCGCGCCGGGCGGGCCATTCGGGATTTGCAGCGCGGGTCCGGAAGTCATCCGATCCAAGCGCAGCACCGCCAACCTGTTGTTTCTGGGGTCCACCGGCGTGGATCCCGACTATCAAGCCGTCGAACTCGAAGGCGGGCACAACCTCCGCAGCGACAATCACTGGCTCTATTTCACCCGAAACTCCGCCATCTGGCGCATCCCGACGGCATCGCCCCCCATCCTCCTCGACTTCGGCGTCGTTGGGCTCGAAGCCGTCCAGGTCATCCAGGACATGAATCACTCGGTCCGTCTCGTCGAAGGCAAACGCACGGTCGTCCGCGCCTATGCCCGCGAAGTGACCAACACGACGGGCAACGCGGGCTGGCGGCCCGCGGGTGAGCTGCGCGGCTGGCTCAATGGCGTCGAGCTTCCAGGCTCACCGCTCCGGGCGGACACTGCTCCCACGCTGTTGTCGACATTGGATCTCGCACCGCATCGCAGCTCGACGGCCAACAATCATCTTTTTGAACTGCCGGCTCCATGGGTGCGCGCAGGCACCCTCCGCCTCCAGTTCAACATCAATCCCGGAGGTGGCGTCTACGAAAGCGGCGGCAATCCTTACGGCAATAACTTCACGTCGCCGGTGGACATCACCGTGGTCCGGGTGGATCGTCCGGCCTTTGTCTTCGCCGCGCTGAAGACGACCGATGCACCCAACTATTGGCCGTGGGAAAATTCCGCAGACTTCAACAAGATCATCGCCCGCGCCACCTCGCTGCTGCCGATTCCGTCGATCGACGTGCGGTTCACCACCGAACAGGTCAGCGACGTGGAGGCCATCGGCGACTGCGGTCTGTTCTGTCATGACCCGTTTGACTTCTCCCAGGACGAGGACTGGGACGAGGCCCTCGAAGAGCTGGCGTGTTACGACAACTTCGATCATCCGCCGGCGGGCAGTACTCGGGGCTATTTCATCGGCGGCATTCATCCCAAGGCGGCGACCAAATGGGGCGGGCTTGGTTACACGCCCGGGAACCATCTGCTCGCGGTGATGGACGCCACCGACAATAACTCGACGTTCAACACCACCTGGGGTGGCCGGACGCTGGCCCATGAATTCGGACACAACCTCGGACGCCGGCACGTCAATCAGCTGCGCGACAACATGAGCTGCGGCGGCAGTGCGCCGGCCCGGCCGGACGGAGGATACCCGTACAACAGCTGCACCTTTGGTCCGACAAACGTTTCTCTGGTCGCCACGCCAGTGGGCTTCGACATGGTCGGTTATGCGCCGGTCTTGCCCAATCAGGCCGGTGACCTGCTGAGTTACGCGCCGGCGCGCTGGCCTTCGATCTGGACGTATAACGCCATGCTCAACGCGCTCGCACCCGCACCCGGATTCGCCGCGGCCGCCGCGCCGCCCGCCGGTCCCTATCTGCTGGTCCGCGGCATTCTGAAACTGACCACCCGCACGGCCCGGCTCAAACCGTGCTATTCGCTCCCGGACGGAGCGATCAGCCCGGAGAAGATTCAAGCCTCCCTCGATGCCGCTCGACAGCAGGAGCACGCGTACAAACTTCGCCAGCTCGACGCCGCGGGCACCGTCCTCGAGGAAGTCCCGCTGATCATCCGTGAATCTGAAGATGGCGATGGCACCAGCTCCTTGATCAATCAGTTCCTGGTCAAACAGCCCGGCGCAACCCAGGTGCAGGTGAGCCGCGGCGACGCGGTGCTGGCCACCTTGAACGCCAGCGCCTCCGAGCCGGTCGTGGCGGGAATCAACGCGACCTACGATCCCCAGGGCCCCAGCCTGGGCATTGCCATCCTGGCCTCCGATGCCGATGGCGATCTTCTGTCGCACACCGTTCAATTCAGCCCTGACGATGGTGCCAGCTGGCGAAATCTCCGCATCAATTCGAAGCTGGCCAACTTTGTGGTGGATGCCCGACGTCTCCCCGGCGGAGCGACATGCCGCGTGCGTGTGATCACGACGGACGGTTGGCATAGCGCGGTCGCCATCAGCGAGCCGTTCGCGGTGGAACGGCGCGCGCCGGAGGTGCTCGCCGGTGGAGTGAAAGACGGTCAACGCATCCCGTTCGGTGCGACCCTTGAGGTGACCGCGCTGGCCGTGGATCCCGAAGACGGCTCGTTGCCGGCCGAAGGCTCCACCTGGAATCTCACGGGCCCAACGCCGCTGAGCACGGCGACGGGCAGCTTCAACACCCGCGCGCTGGCGCCGGGTTCATACACCGCCACGGCAAGCTCGACGGATAGCGATGGCAATCGCTCAGCCACCACGGTCTCCTTCCAGATCCTTCCACTCGCGGTCAACGAAGCTTCCGTTCCCACCTTGGACGGCGATGTCGCGGATCGGGCCTATGCCGGTGCGCTGCCGGTTTTCTTCGGCAACCAGGGCGTGGCTCGATTCACCCACAGCGCGGGTTATCTCTACGCCAGCTTCACTGGGATGCCCTACGGATCGGGCGACATCAACGGTGCCGTCGGCGTGCGCGTCGACCCCGAGGCGAGCGGTGAAGCGACGGCTCAGCCCGGTGATCGCGCGTTCTTCGTGAACGAGAACGGGACCACCTGGCAGTTGGACGGAGACGGAACGTCGCTCGCTCCGCCTGCCGTCGTGGCGGATGGCTTCAAGGCGGTGGTGGCTCGGGGTGACGCCGGCTGGAGCGCCGAGTTCCGCATTGCCGAAAGCCTCATCGGTGGCTGGGATCATCCTGCGCGCCTCAGCATCGAGTTCGACGGCGCCGCCTGCGTCGAAATCCTGTTTGGTGAGATTTGTTTCCCGACGGTTGCGTATTGGCCGCAGGCGACCGAGCCAAACAATCCGTCGACGTGGGCCGAAGTTTACTTTGGCGTGCCTCCGACGCCCGCCAACCAGCCGCCGGTCGCCGTGACGCCACCGAGCATCCTCGCTGATCTCGGCACGAAAGTGTTCTTGAGCGGTGCAGGGAGCTTCGATCCGGATGGCGACGCGCTCAGCTACGCGTGGACTCAGCTCGATGGGCCGGCCGTCTCGCTGGCCGGGGCCAACACGGCGACGCCGAGTTTTCAGCTGCCAACCGGCGATTCCGCCATGGCCATCCGCTTCCAGCTCGTCGTCAGCGATGGCGCGTTCGACAGCGCGCCCGTCGAGACACTCGTCACAGCCAATGCCATCGCGACCTCGCCGCTTCCCGCCATCACGACGGAGATCGTCGTTGGCGACGGCACCGCCAATGGCCGGATTTTCTGGCCCGGACGCCCCGGTGATCAGGTGGTGATTCAGGCGTCCACCGATTTGGCCGTCTGGACAGATCTGCTGACCACCGTGGTGGGCGATGTTCCGGCAATCCTCTTTCACGACGCTGAAGCGGGGTTGTATCCGCAGCGTTTCTATCGGGCCACCAGCGTGCCCAGCGGGCTCACGCTCCAGGCCGGCAATGCGTTGCAAGGCGATGGCGTTGCGTCCCGGGTGGAAGTGCCGCATGACGACGCGCTCAACGCCTATCCGCTCACCGTTTCGTTCTGGATGAACTCGACCGCGGAAGACCCGGTGGTGCGCGGGCTGGTGACCAAGTATGCCGATGGCAGTTTGAACGGATATGGCCTGTTCCTTTACGAAGGGCGCGTGCGCGGTTGGTATTTCGGCGACGGCGCAAACTACATTTGGGACGGCGCGTTGGGCTTGGACGGCGGCTTCGTGGCGGACGGCCAGTGGCATTTCGTCACGCTGATGGTGGATGAAACCGGCGGCCGCCTGTTCGTGGATGCAGCGTTGGCCTCGTCCCGAGGCTGGACCGGCACGCCCGGCGCAACGTCCACCACGCAGCCGCTGCAGTTCGGTCGCTATGCGAACTACCCGACCGCGTTGAGTGGCCAGCTCGACGACGTGGCCATGTGGAACCGGACGTTCAGCGAGGTGGAGTTGCTTGACCTCATGCACTTCAGTCCGGCCGGCGACGAATCGTCACTGCTCGGTCTCTGGCGGTTTGACGAGGAGGACGCGGAGGGCGTGACCACGGGCGACACCAGCGGGCATGGTCACAGCGGCACGCTGCTCGACAATGCCTCGCGCACGCCGTCGGGCGCCCCCGTGCGCCGATAGAAGTTCCGACGAGGGCAGGGGAGATCGTGCTTCCCAAACCATGCCGGGCCGGTGGTGAAACAGTCGCCATCGGCCCGGTTCGCTTTCCCAGGCTGGCCCGGCTTGGATGGGCGAATCATTCGGAGGTGCGTTTCCCTGTTTCACGAATACCGGACACGTCAGGTAGGGCGGGCGCTCCGCCGCCCCCCGCCAAACGCGTGTTGTAAACTGTCTTCGCGGTCCTACTCGGAGAACGGTGAAGTTGACCGCACGGCCGGCGCGCTGCGGAGAGCGCGTCCTACCTTTTTTAATCTGCTCACGAGACAATGAACCTGAGGCGGGTTCCCACCCAGGGAATAGAGAAAGACTTAGGACAGAAAGATGGGGGCGGGTCGCAAGCACTTGTGCGAGGTCCTTCTTGGTCGCCCCGTGAGCAATCACGGCGCGCGGATTGAAGCGTCGAAACAGTCTGCCCAGAAACCCTGTAACCTTTCGGGCAGAGCTTACAAGGAACGGGTGGAATGAACTTTAAAGTTATGAAAACCCGTCGTTTCCCTGGGCTTTTGGCTATCCTGCTGGCGTTGGCCGGCGTTGGACTCAATTCAACCGCCACTGCGCAGGTGGACCTTGTCCCCAACGTTATCGAGGGTACGGTGCGCTTCAGTAATCTGAACCCGGCTGTCCTCGACCTGCTCAACCCGCCGTCGAACCAGGGCATGAGCAACCTTTACCTTTACGCGGCGAGCCTGCCGCCGGCCAATCGATCCGCGGCGAGCGATTTTCTGCCGACTGCTTCTCGGACCGAAACGACTTATGCGCTCGCGGTGGACTCCGACGTATTTGGTATCGCCTACGAAGTCTTCCCGCGCGTTTCGATGCAGGGCCAGAACCAGACTTACTACTTTCGCAGCGTCATTTCCGATCCGGTGGTGGCCGCATTACCGGGACCACGGTTGGACTTCAACGAGTGCCTGGGTGTCTTGACGGTGCGATTTGTGGACTCGGCGGGAACGCCGCTGCCCGTCGATGGCGGAACGATAGTGGCCAACGAAGTCGCGCCGGCCCGCGAGGTGGCACGCGTTCACACCCTCGGGACTGGGGTGACGGAACAGAACGTTTACGTGCCGGGCGACGTGGAGCTGCAGGTGATCGTGACCGTTCAGCGCGGGGAAAGCACGTTCACCGATCGCATTCTCTACACCGCGACCACCACCGCCAACGTGGCCTGCGACGGCTTTGGTGTGGTTGACATTGTGGTGCCGGCCGCCGGTGTGCTGGCCGAGGCGTCTGGCCTCGTGGACATGCTGGGCGAGTTCGAGTTGACGGTGGATGGCTATGATGCGGGCGACTACAACGATCTGACCGGCGTGACCGCGATGTACGGACCCTTCGGCAACAAACGCTACGGCACCGTTCCCGGGGTGAACTTCACCGAGGCGGCGAGCGGCAGGTTCACCCTGCCGAACCTGGTTCCTTCCACCCTTGATCCGGCCTCGCCGGGCTATCTGGTCAGCGCGGAAATGTATGTCCGCAGCCATGAGCGGCTCGCCTATTTCCGCACTCCAGCGTTGGGCGCGGGGGCGAATCCGGCGCTCCGCGTTGAGCCCGGCGACAATCTTGATCTGGATAGTCTTTTCGTCATCGATCCAGGCTACTTGCGTGGCCGGGTGGTTCTGCAAGGTCCGGCCGAAACCGCCGGCCGGCCGTCGCTGCTGCGCGGATTGAGCTTCGCCTCGGACAATGACTCGGATGACGACGGCATTCCCGATGCGCTGGGCGTCTACGGGATTTATTATTCTACCGTCGGGGCGATGGGGGTGGACGAAGCGGCGGCGGGGGCGAGTTATACGGCGAGCTATGGCTATGGTTACACGGGGTTCAAGGGTGCCTTCAACCCCGAGACCAGCGCCTACGAAGGAACCTACGAAATGCCGCTGGGCGGGCTGAATGGCGAACGAACGCTCTGGAGCCGGAACGTGCTGTCGGTGCTCGGCTACAGCGGCGACGTCGCGGACGAGGACTACTATTACTATGGCTTTTCGGTCACGGACACCGCGCCGGCCAAAACCGAGATTGTTCCGTCTGAAACAACCACCAGTGACGTGGCCTATTGCCTGAGCGAGGTGCGCATCGTCTTCCGATCGACCGAACCGTTTTATAACCCGAACATTCGCTTCAGTTCGGGCGGCTTCACGAACGTCGATTTTCGGGGCGCCGCCGCGAGTTATTCGGTCTATGTGGACCCGGTTTTCGGAACGCCGAATTCGCCCGCCAGCGCGGCCACCAACGGACAGGTGGTCATGCAGTTGCCGCAAGGCACCTATCGCCTCACGCCCTACATAACGCCCGCGGATGCCACCAGCGCCACGGTCAGTGGCAACCCCATCGATCTCGTCGTGGGCTGTGGCCAACGCATCTCGATTGAGGAATGCCTGCGCGTGGAACTGAACTCCCTGCCGTGCGCTCAGCCAGGGCCCATCATGGTCACCGGTTCAGTGCGAAGCTGCACCAATGCGGTTCGCCGGGTCTCGTATGAGCTGAACGGAGCGGCGCCCGTTACGGTGTGCGACGACTGCGGCATCAATCCGCCCTTCAACCTCGAGCTCACGCTGGAGTCCGGGGTCAATACCCTGATTGTTTCGGCCACGGATGAGCAAGGACGGGTCAGTTCCGTGCAAACGCCCCTCGTGCCCGATGCGCTGCCGCCCCTCATTCAGTGTCCAGCCGATGTCGCCGTCGAGGCCAGCCGTCCCTGTGGCGCCCAGGTCGACTATGTGGTCAGCGTGGTCGATGGCTGCGATTCATCCCCCACTGTGCAGTGCACGCCGGCTTCGGGCAGCCTGTTCCCCCGCGGTCAAACAGCGGTGATTTGCCAGGCCATGGATGCGGCCAGCAACCTTTCCCAGTGCAGTTTCATTGTGACCGTGAGCGGCGGTCCTGAGTTTGCAGCCCCGACCCTGGTGCGCGTCTCTCCGGCCCTGCTCGGTCTCGTTGGTGGCGCGCAGCTGACGGTCCTCGGGACTGGGTTCACCCCGGACGATGAGGTGCTCATCGACGGACTGCCGCTGCTCTATCCGGTGCTGGTGAACGACGGCGGAATCCAGGGGCAGGCTCCAGCGTTGACCGAAGGGAGCCACACCGTGCAGGTCCGCCGCTGCGGTGAAATCGTGGCGGCGTGGGCAGAATCGATCCAGGCCGTCGAGAAGGCATCCGTGATTTCGGTGGAACCGAATGAAGTCTACGCACGTGGCGGCGCGCGTGTGCTCGTGCGCGGGACTCAGTTGCGGAGCGACACGCGGGTTCGGGTGGGTTTTCCCGCGGGAGATGGCGTGGCGAATCAGCTGCGCAACGTGGTGGTGTCTCCGGACGGCTTGAGCCTCACGGGTGAAGTGCCACCACTGCCCCCAGGCGAGCTGTTCGGCGCGCGGTCGTTGACCGTGGAAGATGCGCGTGGCAGCGCCACGCTCGCGTCCGCGCTGACCTATCTGCCCAATCCGTTGGAAACGGATCCGCAGCTGACGTCCCTGCGTGCGCTCGAAGCCGCCTGCACGCAGCCGCCTTACGTCGCGTTTCGCAATGGCTTTCCCGTGGCCATGAACGTCAGCGTGCCGGTGCCGGGTGCGGATGCGGTCGAGCGAGCGCGGCACTTTCTACGGACCTACCAAGATCTCCTGCTCCAAACCAATCCGGATGGGGATCTGAGCGTGCGTCGGGTGTCGGCTTCCGGGCCGGAGCACGTCGCCTTTCGTCAGCATTACCGGGGTGTGCCGGTGTTTGGAGGCAGCGTCGTGGTCAGTCTGGTGGGGGGCGAAGTTCTCGCCTTCACCGGGTCGCTGCTGCCGACGGCCCCGTTGGACGCCGGGAACTTCAATCCGGCGCCGACGCTCGCTGCGGCGCAAGCGGAAGATGCCGCGCGCCAGGTTTTGGGTTTGGCGGGTGCCAACGTGCTTCAGCCGACTCATCTGCAGATCTACGATGAGTCCGTGCTGGCGCAGGGACCGTCCATCCCGCATCTGGTCTGGCGGGTTCTGCTGCAGGGCGCCCATGACGAGCTGTTCGTCGACGCCCAGACCGGCGCGGTCGTTTCCCGGCTGCCGTTGTCTCATGAAAACGGTTCGGACCTGCACGGGTTCGATCTGGACATGCAGGATGCGGAGAACGAGGCGAACTCGGCGGACGACTGGTGTTTCAACTTGAGCAACGACGAGGACGTCGCCAACGAAAACGGGTTGTATTCGGAATACGCCAACAACGTTCAGGCCATTCTCGCCTATCTTCACGCCCAGAACTGCTACGCCTTCTTTCACCGGCGATTTGACTGGCACTCTTACGACAATGATTTTGCGCAGGTCGAAATTTTTCTCCGCGCTGACGTGCCGAACGCGGCGTGGAGCCGCTTCTGCGAGCAGATGCAGATTAGGGACGGCTGGGTGGATTTTGAAATCATTGTGCACGAGTTCACGCACGGCATCATCAATGAAACCAGCGAGCTGATCTACAAGCACCAGTCCGGCGCGCTCAACGAAAGTTATGCCGACATGATGGCGATCATCGCCGATCGCGAGGCCGGCGACGGCAATTGGTTGCTGGGCGAGAATCGCGTCGGCATGGGCGGAGCGGTGCGCGACTTCCAGAACCTGGCGGTGGATCGACTCTCCAAGTACGAGCGCGTTTCGGAGGACGATGACGACGGGGGTGTTCACCGCTTCAGCGGTATCGCCAACCGCGCCGGCTATTTCATGATTGCCGGCGGGATGACCAATGGCGTGCGGGTGTTGCCGATGAGTCAAGACAAGGTGCGGATGTTGAAGTGGGAGGCCTTGCGGAATCTGCCGGATTCGGCGGGCTTCGAGGCGGCGCGGGCCTTCGAGGTGGGCACGGCCATTGCCTGGGCGAAAAATGGCACGTTGGGCTTTAACCAAAATGACGTGTGCACCGTCCGCAATGCCTGGGCGGCGGTGGAGGTCGGCTGGGGCGACGCCGATTGCAATGGCATCGAGGATCGGCCCAGCGACATCGACCGTGATTTCTGGCCCGACTTGATCGACAACTGCCGAAACAAGGCGAACATCAATCAGCTGGACCTGGACGGCGACGGCCGCGGTGATGCCTGTGACAATTGTCCGAGAGCGTTCAACCCCGGCCAGGAGGATCAAGATGGCGACAAACAGGGCGACGTCTGCGACGACGACATCGATGGCGACGGCTGCCGGAACACGGTGGATCAGCATCCCAACAGCGCCTCCGTCCGCGTGGGCAGCTTCTACTCCATTACCTGCAACCCACGCACGGGCGATGTCTACGGGAGCGAAGGCGCCAATCACGACGGCGACGGGCTGTTGGACTGCGAAGACCTCGACGACGACAACGACGGCACGCCGGATGAGTTCGATCCGTGCCCAATCACCTTTGGCACTAATCCGCTGCAATGCCGCGAGCTGCGCGATTGTCCACTCATCTCGAAGGACTGGTGGATGGCCTGCATGTTTGGCGGCTGCAACGAATTCCAGGCTCGATTTAGAGACCGAATCAATCCGGATCCCACGCGCGTCATTGTGTTCGATCAGGTGCAAATCGTGAATCAGACACTCTACCTCCAACCGGCCGCGGGCAATACTCTGCAGCAGGCCGCGAAGGCCATCGCTTCGCGCGGTGGCGGTGGCGGCGGAGGTTTCGCCGCGGCGGCGGTCGGCGGCTGGCGCGTGGAACTGTGGACCAAGCCAGTCGCGGGCCAGCCCGCCCGACTGTTCGCCGTCGTGGGAGACTATAATCCGGCCGCCGTGCAGCTCGGTCAGACGGAATTGGGCTCCATGCTCGCCTTCCAACCCGGCGAAATGGGCGCACCGGCGACGCTGGCCGCGACGTGGAGCGTGGGCGGAGATCCGGGCAGCACCACGGAGGATGCGGACGGCGATGGCCTGCCGGATGGATGGGAGAATCGATACGGCCTGAATCGTGGCTCGGCCGCGGATGCGCTGGTGGATTCCGATGGAGATGGCGCCAGCAATCAGGCGGAATTCGAGGCGGGCACCGACCCGACGGACGCGGAGAGTCTGTTCCGGATTGTTCGGATCACTCACGGATTTGAAGAAGTGCGTGTGGAGTTCATCGGTCCGACGGGCCAAAGCTTCCAACTGGAGCGGGCCCTCGATGCCCAATCGGGGCAGTGGAGTCCGGTCGGTCCCGTGCTCACCGCGCAGGGTGGTGTTCTGGCCTTGAGCGATACGGAGTCGGCGGGTGGCCAGGGCTTTTATCGCGTGCGGCTCGTGCGGCCCTGAATGGCGGGTCGCCCGGGAAGCAATGCCTTCCGGAAATTCCGCTGCGACGGCTGGAGGCAAAAATGCGCTTGCGATTCGCCCTCACCCCAACCCTCTCCCCCAGGGAGAGGGAGGAACGGTCGCTGCCGGTTTGTGACGGCGAGCCACGTCTCGGTTCGGGTGCTCGTCGTTTCTCACCACGAGCCCTCACCTGCTCGCAAGAGCGTATCGCCGTTGCAAACGCCACTCACCTCTCCACGCGGCTGCGGAGGTTCCCCCTCTCCCCGGCTCCCCCGGCTCCCCGGGGGAGAGGGATGGGGTGAGGGCGGGTCCGAAAGCACTTCCGCCCTTCGAGGTTTAGCATTGGCAGGAGCTGATCTTCGAAGGGCTTTGGGCAATGGTTCGGACGCGCCGGGTCGAGTCCGCCCGCTGCAAAAAACTTTAAGCTGCACCCGCCTCGCATGGCGGGGCATGATCCGACTGTCTGACCGCGGTAGAAGCCTGTAGGGTTGTGAAGGAATCACTATGAGAACTCTGTTCAATGTTCCGTTCGGCGCGTTGTTGGCCACGGCGTTCCTCGCGGGCGCCGAGGCGAAGGCCGATCAGTCCATCTTCGCGGACGCGCTGCAAAACGGCTGGGAGGATTGGAGCTGGGCGGCGACCGACCGGAACAACGCGTCGCCCGTTCATGGCGGACCTCGATCGATCCGGGTCACCGCCGAGGCGTGGGAAGCGCTGTATCTTCACCACCCGGCACAGAGTGCGTCGGAATTTCGCGCGATCACCTTTTGGTTGCACGGCGGCGCGACCGGCGGACAGCAATTGCAGTTGCAGGGGTTGACGAACGGCGTCCCGTTGGCCGCCACGAATTTGCCGCCGTTGAGTGCGAACGCCTGGCGGGAGTTTACCGTGTCGTTTGCTGCGCTGGGGCTAGTCAACCAAACGAACTTCAATGGCTTTTATCTCCAGGACCGGACCGGGACGGCCCAGCCTGACTTCTTTGTGGATGACCTTGCGCTCGTCGCCGTCACCAACGCGCCGCCGGCTACCAACATGGCCGTCACGATCCGAGTGGATCCGGCGTCCGGTCGGCGTCCGATCGATCCGCGCATTTACGGCGTGGCCTTTGCGTCGTCGAATGCGCTGCGGCAACTGAACGCACCGCTCAACCGGCAAGGCGGCAACAACACATCGCGCTACAACTGGCAGGCCAACGCTGACAATCGCGCCAACGACTACTACTTCCTCAGCATTCCCTACGACAGCGCGACACCCGGAGAGCACGGCGACCAGTTTATTCAGGAATCGCGCAACGGTGGCGCCGAACCAAGCTTGACCATTCCGATGCTCGATTGGGTCGCGCGGCTGGGGCCGAACCGGCAGTGGCTTTGGAGTTATTCGCTGGCCAAGTACGGGCCGCAGCAGGCCACCGAGCCGTTCCGGCCTGATTGCGGCAATGGCGTCCGCCTGAATGGATCGCTCATTGTCACCAACAATCCGGCAGACGCGAATGTCGCGGCCGGTCCCTCGTTTCAGCAGGGCTGGCTCGATCACCTCACGCAACGCTGGGGGCGCGCCACGAACGGCGGGCTCCGTTACTACCATCTCGATAACGAACCGGGCATCTGGCATTCCTCCCATCGCGATGTCCACCCCGCGGGCGCGACGATGGACGAGATCCGCGACAAGATGATCGCATACGCGACGCGCATCAAAGCGACTGACGCGGATGCCCTGGTGCTCGGTCCCGAGGAATGGCATTTCTTCGGCACGATCTTCAGCGGCGCTGACGCCCAGTATGACGGAACCAATGGCTTTCGCGGCAACTATCCGGATCGCGTCGCGCATGGGAACTCGGATGTTTATCCCTACCTCCTTCGGGAAATGGCGAAGGCTTCCGCCAGCGCGGGCCGGCGTCTCCTCGATGTCTGCACGGTTCACTACTATCCGCAGGGGGGCGAGTTCAGCGACGACGTGAGCGTGGCCATGCAACAACGGCGCAACCGCTCGACGCGATCATTGTGGGATCCCGCCTACATCGAGGAGAATTGGTTGGCCGATAACACGCTGACGAGGAACGTCCGCCTGATTCCCCGTCTCAAACAGTGGGTGACAGCCAACTATCCCGGCACTCTCACGGGACTCACCGAATATAACTGGGGCGCGGAGGGCCACATCAATGGCGCCACGGCGCAAGCTGACATCCTGGGCATCCTCGGACGCGAAGGCCTTGATCTGGCTGAGCGCTGGACCACCCCGGCCATGGGTTCACCGGCGTTCAAGGCGATCCAGATGTATCGGAATTACGATGGCGCGCGCTCGACCTTTGGTGATGTCGCTGTCGGCGTGAGCAATCCGATTAATCCCGACGCACTGGCGGTCTTCGCCGCGCAGCGTTCAACGGATGCTGCCTTGACCGTGATGCTCGTCCAGAAGGCACTGTCCAATCCGACGAATGTCACACTGGCCCTGACCAACTTCACGGGAGCAGCCGCCCAGGTCTGGCAGCTCACTTCCGCCAACCAGATCACCCGGCTGGCCGATGAGGCGGTGACGAACGGTCGGCTCAGGCTGTCGCTCCCGGCCCAGTCCATCACGCTCCTGGTGTTGCCGGACGCCCGCTCGCGCTTGGAGATCCAGCCGGGGGCGCTTCGCCTGTCCGGGAGCGCTGGTCAGCGATATCGGCTCGAAGGTTCGACGGACCTTTTGAACTGGTCGCCGGTCGCCACCAATACTCTGGTGGAGGCCAGCTTAGTGCTGCCCATCGCGACGACGGAGCAGGGGCATCGCTTCTTCCGGGCGATCTGGTTGCCTAACTTTTAACGCCAATGCCTTTCGGAGATTCCGATGCAACCGGAGAGAGCAAAAAGGCGCTTGTGATCCGCCCTCACCCCGGCCCTCTCCCCCGGGGAGAGGGAGGAACGATCGCGGCCTGCCTAACTGTCGACTCCCATTGCGATTGGACTGCGCGTCGACCTTCGTGGCGAGGTCTGACCTGGCGGCCGAGAGGCTCGCACGTGTCGACGCTCCTCCGCATAAGGACGACGACGCTGATGTTTCCCCTTTCCCCGGGGGGGAGATTTGGGGGTGAGGGCGATTCGCGACGGCCGTTCTCCTTCCTCTGGGGCCGCGACGTGGCCGATGCTCACCGGGGTATTTCCGAATGGGCTAACCCGAACGCCGGGCTGGCTTGAGGCTGATTCGAGATGGCGACTTCATCCCCCATCTGTCCCGAGTGCGGTGCGGCCCTGCGTGGCCGCTGGACCCGCGGACTGTGTCCCCGCTGCCTCATGCGAAACACGCTGAAGCAGGACGAGGAGCCAGAACAGGAGGCAACGGGTGATACCAGTGCGGGCTTCGGCCGTCGCTTCGGCGACTATGAACTGATTCGCGAGCTGGGGCGCGGCGGCATGGGGGTGGTTTATGAAGCGCGGCATCTCAGCCTCAATCGAACGGTCGCGTTGAAGATGCTGCACCCATCGCGATTGTCCTCCCCGGCTCAACTGCAACGGTTCCGGCAGGAGGCGGAGGCGGTCGCGGCGCTGGATCATCCGAACATTCTTCCGATCTTTGAGGTGGGCAGTGTGCAAGGACAGCCTTACTTCACCATGAAGCTGGCGGAGGGCGGCGCGCTTGCCGGGTCCAAGGTGAGTTTTCAATCGGTCACCGGTCAGCGTGACGCCGTCCGATTGCTGGCCGCCACGGCCCGGGCGGTTCACTATGCGCATCAACGCGGCATTCAACACCGGGATCTCAAACCCCATAATGTGCTGCTGGACGCCGCCGGCCGGCCGCATGTCAGCGACTTCGGTCTGGCAAAGTTCGCCGGTCGCGACAGCAGCCTGACGCTGAGTTCGGAAGTGCTCGGCAGCCCGGCTTACATGTCCCCGGAACAGGCGGCCGGCGACACCAAGAATCTCACAACGGCAGCGGACATCTACGCGCTTGGCGCGATCCTTTTCGAGCTGCTCACCGGCCGGCCGCCGTTCTCTTCCGAGAATGTTCCGAGCTTGCTGCGCAAGATTGTTGAGGACGAACCCGACGCCTCCGCCGTGGGCGATCGCGATTTACGCACGGTTTGCCTCAAATGTCTGGGCAAGGATCCGGAACGTCGATACTCCTCCGCCGAGGCTCTGGCCGATGAGCTGGAGCGCTGGTTGCGCGGCGAACCTGTTCTCGCCCGCCCTGCGTCCGGTGCCGAACGTCTCCACCGCTGGATGCAACGGCGTCCTGCTCTCGCCGCGATGCTGGGCGCCCTTTTGCTGGCCGTAACGGCCGGGATCGTGGGCATCACGCTCCAGTGGCGAAGGGCAGAGGAACACGCCTATCGTCGGGAAGTGGAGCGGTACGCCGCGGACCTTCAAGTCGCCTCCCAAGCGCTCGCCACTCACGATCTCGGGCTCGCGCGCCGGATGCTCGCGGCGCAGAAACCCGGGGCAAACGAGCCGGATTTGCGCGGATTCGAATGGCGGCTGCTTGAGCAGTTGTGCCAGGGGCAACATCGGGCTGTGCTCACCGGCCATACGGCCACGGTCACCTGCGTGGCGCTTTCGCCCGACGGGCGGTCGGCGGTGTCAGGTGGGATGGATGCGACGGTTCACTTTTGGGATTTGGACGCCCAGCGAAGCGTGGCCAAGTCCACTGCGCACGGCGGGGTCGTCTGGTCCGTGGAGTTCACGGCGGATGGCCAGCGCGTGGTGAGCGCAGGAGCCGACGGGAAGGTTCGCTTCTGGACCCGCGCCGGGGCGGTCGCAGAAGCGCCGCTCGAGGGCCGGAATGCCGCCCTTTCCGGCGACGGTTCGCGGTTGGCGATTTCGATGTCCACACCGTTTCGCTATTTCGATGCTCATCGGGGCGTGAAGGTTTGGGACTGGCGCGCGCGTCGCGTGCTGTTTGAGACCAATGTGGTGGCGCGGCGCGTGGCAATTTCCCCTGATGGCCAGTGGGTGGCTGCTGGCGGCGAGCGCCAGGACATCTACCTTTGGAATCTGCAGACCGGCGAGGCACACACGCTGGCCTGCGCGGATTCGCCCTGGACCATTGCGTTCTCCCCGGATGGAAGCCGACTCGCGGCCGCCGGTTTTAACCTGGGTGGACGCATTTGGAATCTGCTCGGCGATCGGGCCGCGCCCGTGGCGTTGGCAGGCCATCAGTTCAACCTTTGGGGCGTTGCGTTTTCCCCGGACAACCGGCACGTCGTCACGAGCGGATCGGATCGGACACTCCAGATCCGTGCTTTGGACGGCGTGGATCGATCCACCGTCTTGGACGGCCACGACGACGAGGTCTGGGCGGTGGCCTGGAGCCGGGAAGGCGCAACGTTGATCACGGCCAGCAAAGACGCCACGCTGCGCCTTTGGCCAGCGCGATCCGTGGCGCAGACCGACGCCATTCCTTGTCGCCGCCATTGGCGTCCCCAGTTTTCCCGCAGCGGCACAGGGATTCTGACCCTGAATGATGCGGCGAAATCTCCGGCGACGGTAACCTTGCGCGACAGCGTCTCGGGTGCCGTGCGTGCTCAGTTCGACCACCGCTGGGTGGCCGGATTTGGCACGAACGGCGAAGACGTCGTCTTGTTGGATGACGACGCTTCCTTTTTGGAACACTGGCAATCTTCTTCCGGCACGCTCGTGCGCGGGGCTGCCTTGGAGGGACCGGTCAAGCCGGGCGAGGGTCGTGGTTTCGCTTTCTCTGCCGATGGCACCACCCTGGTCGTGAACTCGGACCAGGAGTTCATCGTGTGGCGCATCGCTGACGGGAGACGGACCGCGGTTGTCCCGATGCCGTCTCGGTATCCAGTCATTGCGGAAGCCCTGAGCCCGCGCGGTGATTTCCTGGCGTTTACCGTGACCTCACCCTACACGGTCTGGCTGCACCATCTCCCGACAGGACGCAGCTTGGCCTTGACCAATCACACGGAGGAGGTGAAGGGCCTGGCCTTCTCTCCGGACGGAGCCATGCTGGCGAGTGCCGGCGTGGACCGCGTCATTCGACTCTGGAACACGGACGACGGCCGCCTGCGGGGAGAACTGGTTCGCTACTTTGAGGAGGCCAGCGGCGTTTCCTTCTCACCGGATGGGCGGCTGCTGGCCTCGATTGGTTCAAGCCAGTCCGTCAACCTCTGGCACCTGGACACCTTGCGGGAGGTGATGTCATTGACGGCTCATGACGCGGGCGAACACGTCAGCTTCTCGCCTTCCGGAGACGCCATCGCCTTTACGACGGACGAGAACACGGTCCGGATCCTGCGGGTGGCGCCGCGGCTTCAGGACGTCCAGGCCAGGTCCCAGTGAGATCGAGTGTGATGCGCTCTCGGTTTCAACCGCTTTTTTGCTGGAGCAATGCGCCAAGGATGGCATTGATCATTCCATGAAAGACCGACTGGCGGAACTGCGCGGCGCGTTGCTGGATCTGCACAAGGCTTTGGTCGATTCAGAACGTATCAGCTACGAGAAAACCATCGGCGGCATCCGGTCGCCCAGTCATTTTCTGCAGCTGCTAACCGAAGACCCGTGGTTCGCCTGGTTGCACCCCGTGTCCCAGTTGATCGTCACGATGGATGAAGCGTTGGATGGGAAAGGGCCTTTGACCACGGAGATTGCCGATGCGTTGGTGCAACAAGCGCGGGTCCTGCTGGTGGCATCGGAAACGGGCGAAGGCTTTGCTCGGCACTACTTCGACGCTTTGCAGCGCGACCCGGACGTTGTTTTGGCCCACGCCGCGGTGGTGAAGCTCTACAGCCCGCGTCGTCGGAGATAGGGAGAAAAGGCGGGGCGCCGGCAGTTTCAGTCCGTATAAGCACATGAAAAACAATGAACGCCCGATGAATTTGGGTTCGGCATCGATGGATTTGCCCTTGAGGGGGCGAGCGCTTCGCGCTCGTGCCCTAAAACGCTGGAGGCTCCTGCTGTTGCTCTGGTCGTTGACGATGTCGGGCGCGGCGCAGGCGCAATTCACGTTCACGACTAATCACGGAACCATCACCGTCACCGGATACACCGGCCCGGGTGGGGATGTGGCTATTCCCGACACCCTCGGGGGTCTGACCGTGACGCGGATCGGAGATTCCGCCTTCTACAACTGGAGCGAGCTAACCGGGCTGAGCATTCCCGGCAGCGTCATCAACATCGGAGACAACGTGTTCTCGGGTTGCACCAACCTGGTGGAAATCGAGGTGAACGCACTCAACAAAAAATACAGCAGCGTGAACGGCGTATTGCTGGACAAGAGCCAGAATACGCTCATCCAGTGTCCGGGCGGGAAGAGCGGAAGCTATACGGTTCCAAGCAGTGTAACGGCGGTGGGAAACTACGCTTTTTATGGCTGCGTCAACCTCTTGAACGTTGAAATTCCGAACACAGTGATGAGCCTGGGAGACTACGTGTTCGCCGGAAGCGTCAACCTTCGCAGCGTGGCGATTCCTGAGAGTGTGACCAAGATCGGAAGTGGCGCGTTCTACGGCTGCGCTGCCTTGTCGAGCCTCACGGTGCCCAATAGCGTCAAGGTCATCGGCGACGGCGCGCTGTCCCAGTGTACGAGCCTGACCAACTTTGCGATCCCCAGCAGTATCACCAGCATTGGCGGGGACATGTTCTCCGGTTGCAGCAGCCTCAACACCGTCACCATTCCAAACAGCGTCAAGACCATCGAGAGCTACGCTTTCCTGGGCTGCGCCGGCCTGAGCAGGATCACCCTTCCCAACAGCATCACCAGCATCGGCTACGCGGCTTTTGCGGGAAACACGACCCTCGAGAGTGTCACCATTCCCGAGCAGCTCGCAGCCATTGACGACAACACGTTCCTCGGCTGCTCCAACTTGACCACCGTCACGATTTCCGCGGGCGTCAACAGCATTGGCAACTACGCGTTCTCCGGCTGCGCCAGTTTGGTGAGCATGCGAATCCCGGAGAAGGTCGCGCGAATTGGCAACTACGCCTTTTCCGGCTGCAGCAGTCTCCTCAGCTTCTCGGCCACGAAAGGTCTGAAGACCATCGGAACCGGTGCATTCGCGGGCTGTGTCAGTTTGCCGGAAATCACGCTGCCCGAGAAGGTGGTCGGCATCGCCGACGGTCTTTTCTCGGGCTGCGTCCGCTTGAGCCGGGTGACGATCAATAAAGGCGTGAAGGGCATCGGCAGTTTCGCGTTTTCGGATTGTGCCAGCCTTGCGTCCATCGCCGTTCCGGCGGGTGTCCAGAGCATTGAAAGCGACGCGTTCTCGGGATGCACCCGGCTGGCGGTCGTCTCTCTGCCGAGCACCGTAAAGACCATCGGGAACAAGGCCTTCTTTGACTGCGCCAGCCTCGGCAGCGTGGTGCTCTCAAAATCCGTGAAATCCATCGGGAACAGCGTCTTTGCCAATTGTGTTAGCCTGACCAACCTGATCATTCCGAACGGTCTGAAAGAGATTGGCGACTACGCGTTTTCAGGATGTGCCAGTCTTGCGAGCGCTGTCGTGCCCCGCAGCGTTGTCAGCATCGGCAATAATGTGTTCTCGGACTGCACCAGCCTCGCCCAGGTCACCGTGAACGCCAACGTCGAAAGCCTCGGGGACTACACGTTTTCCGGATGCATCAGTCTGTCTGAGGTTTCCCTCCCATCCAAACTTGCGACGATCGGGAACAGTTCATTCCAGGGGTGCAGTCAATTGACCCGAATCGTCCTTCCCACGAAAGTCGCCCGCATTGGGAACTACGCATTTTCCGGCTGCACCAGCCTGGAAGACGTTGCGATGCCGGGGAGCTTGACCAGCATTGGGGCAGGCGCGTTTCTGGGGTGCGTTGATTTGATCGCGGTGACCATCCCGAGGGACGTGGTGGGCATCGGATCAGAAGCGTTTTCCGGATGCACCAATCTGGCCAAAGTTTTCTTTCTGGGCGACACACCCGTGAATTTGGATTCCAACATTTTGCTCGGAGCGGCTGAGGTGAACGTTTACTTCCTGTCCGGTGCGAACGGATGGGACTCGACCTTCCAAGGACATCCCACGGTCGCTGTCACCGTTCCAGTAATTGTGGAGGCGCCAATGAGTCAGTCGGTTCAGGCCGGGAGCAAAGTCACCTTCAACGTGAGCGTCTTCGGTCCTCCGTCAACCGCCTACCAGTGGCAACTCAACGGTCAGAACATTGCAGGGGCTCGGAGCCGGACTTTCACCATCGCATCCGTTCAGAGCAAACACGCCGGAACCTATACGGTTGTGGCGCGGGATCAGTATGGGAGCACCGCCAGTCCTCCTGCGGTCCTGTCCGTTCTGGAACTGGCCGGCGTGTTGCGTGAGCCAGGTGCCGGCGCTAACCCATCCGGCCTTTCAAGCGACGATGTTCCATCGTTGTCCATCGAGAACGTCGCAAATGGACTGATGGTGTCATGGCCGATTTCCGCCGCCGACTGGATGTTGCAGGAAAACGTCAGTCTCGATGACGCGAGCTGGGTTCCTTCCCCGGAAGCCGTTTCGATCAACGGCACGATGCGGTCGGTGGTCGTCAGTCCGTCGAAAGGCATCCGCTTCTACCGCCTGATTCGTTCGC
Source organism: Limisphaerales bacterium (assembly GCA_044230345.1). Taxonomy (GTDB): domain Bacteria; phylum Verrucomicrobiota; class Verrucomicrobiia; order Limisphaerales; family JADJPG01; genus JBGARF01. The sequence continues at coordinate 205,560 of JBGARF010000002.1, read as the reverse complement.
CGGTGCGCTAGGCGACGCGACTTGCGGGTTGGCGAAGGGAATTTTGAAACCGGAAATTTGAAACCGGAAACCAAGGAGAGTGGTGCCCGCGACAGGACTTGAACCTGTACGATGTTACTCACTAGAACCTGAATCTAGCGCGTCTGCCAATTCCGCCACGCGGGCTAACTGAGGGCCAGATGCTTGCGAACGAGGTCTCGTCTGGCAAGTGGATTGTGCCACTTTTTATGCCACAGCGACGGCTCGAATGCCCGCAACTGAGCGCAAGCTACCAAAGCATCTTCAACCCACGCAAGCGTCCAGTTCGAGGTTTGTGGATTCACCAGACCGATGGTGGCCAGCTTCATCAGCAGGCGGCAACGAGGCAGACGAAATGGAAAAAAGCTCATAGAGCCGGAGGGAACGTACGTCGCGAACGACCAGGCGACGGAAGTTTCCAAGCCATGCGAAGGAGCGTTCGACTTTTCAACGACGCCGATAACGACCGTCAGCAACTCTGCCAGCCGCTTCGGGCAACGCGATAATGCCCGTCAGTGTAGTGCCGACGACGGTTCGCCGGAAAAGTTGTTCGTCGACAACAGGCGGGCGACTTGAATCCAGCGGTTGGTTCCCGGAGCCGTGGCCATCCGCGCCCGGAGGGCTTCGCGGTCCCGATAGCTTACCGGTATGAGTTGGAGGGTATCCTTGGCGCTAGTGGGCGCGTGAAGCCTGAGCCCGCCGATGGCTTCCGCGAAGGCGGGCAGCCAGTCAGGGGCAAGCTCGTCTGATACGACTCCGAGCTCCCAAAGGCGGGCCGTCCCGTCCTCCCCGGCGGTGAGTAGCTGGCCTCCATCGTCGCTGAATTCGACAGTGTGGACCGCCACCGCCGAATCTTCCCGTCGGGAATCGTCGTGCCAGAGGGGGCCGGTCCAGGAGCGGGCGGTGGCGATGTCGAACACTTCGACGCGACCATTGGATCCGGTGATGGCATAGCGGCCCCCTGCCGGGTCCACCATCAGGCCGTTGATCGCAGGTCGATGCGAGGATGGCGGGGCGACGAGCTCGCCGGTCCGGCCGTCAAAGATACGGACGCAATTGTCGAAGCATTTCAGAGCTACGCGGCTGGCATCCTCATTGATCTCGCCGGCCTTGACCTCCGCCGCCGCCGCCCGCCCGCGCCGGAGGAGCCGACCCGTGGCCACGTCGAACACGACAAATCCATTGGGCTGAATGGCCACCATGGTCCGGCCGTCGCGGGCAAACCGCACGGCCCGGGGCGAGCCTTCACACTGAAAGGTGGCGAGGTGCTGACCATTGGTCAGGTTCCACAAATCGACTTCGGCGGTGGTGATCACCGTGGCGATGCGGGTCCCATCGGGGGTTAGGCGAACGTCGCGCAGCGGATGGGACAGCCGGGTGGGTGGAAGTCGTTCCGCCCCCGAGCGCGCATCCCAGAAGTGAAGCAAGCTCTGGCTGCCGCCGACGACGGTCTCTCCGTCGGGAGCCAAGACGCAAAACATCTGCGTCTCCTGATCCAGCGCCGGGCCGATCGGCTGGCCGCTGTGCGCATCGCGGACCTCGGCATGTCGTCCGTAGCTGACAAGCAGGCGACGATCGTCGCGGCTGAACTGAAGGCTCGCGACGGGAGCGGAGAACGGTCCGGAGCGGCTGAGCAATTCCCCGGACCGACGCCACACGCGGACATGCCGGTCGAGGGTGGCGGTGGCGATCAGGTGCTGGCTCGGGGAGAAGGTGGCGCGGCGCACCCCGTCGTCATGGGGCAAACGCTGTTCGCTCCGGTGAGAGGCGCTCAATTTCCAAAAATGGACGGCCCCGTCGCGCGAGCCGCTGACAACGCCGCGGCCATCGGGATGGAAAGCGATCGTGGTGATCGTCTGTTCGTGGAGCGCCGGCTCGCAGAGGGACTCACCGGAACGGACGTCCCAAAGCCGGAGGGCATTGTCGAATCCGTGAGAGGCCAGCGAGGTGCCATCCAGGCTGAAGACCATGTGTCGCTGCGGGGTGACGGCGTCAAAGGTGGCCTTGACCGTGGCATCCTTGATGTTCCACAGGCGGATTGTCCCGTCGTGCTTGGCGATGGCGACGGTGTCGCCCTGCGGAGAAATGGCCATGCACTCAGGCGAGTGTTCATGAGTCAGCCACTGCACGACAGAGCCGGTCGAGGTGTCGTAGACGGGCACCTTGCGCCCGGTCAAGGTGATCATTCGTGCGCCGTCCGGCGAGAGATGCAGCTCACTCAGAGGATCGCTCCGGGCTTGCCAGGTCGCGAGAATGTTACCCGTCGTCGCATCGTAACGGACGATCCTGGTGTTGTTGACGCCGGCATACACGCTCCGGGAGTCCGGAGCCCACACGGGGCTGGTCTGCGTTCTGATGGACGGCGGGTAGCTGCGGGGTTCCAGGCGGATCCTGCCGGACGGCACGTCAGCCACGTAGAGGAGAGCGTTTACGATCGTGAAAGCGATGGAGTGCCCATCCGGACTGAAGTTCAGAAACTCAATCCCCTCGGGCGTAGGGATGGCGGGGCTTGCGGCTGTCCCGGTCGCGACCTCCCACAGTTGCACGCTGCCCGGGCCGTTCCCCGGAAGGCCGGCGGCGGTCGCGAGGTATTGGCCGTCAGGACTCATGGCCAGCCGCTGGCAGGGTTTGCCGAGCCCGATGCGGTGCAGCAGGCGTCCCGTGTGGGCGTCGCGAATCCAGACCTGATTCGTCTCCCGCTGGAAGCCGATGGCGACGCGCTCGCCATCTGGAGTGATGGCGCACTGGCTGACCATCCGATGTTCGACCAGCGGGGGAATGGCCGGCTGGAGAAACCGGCACTGCGAGAGAGTGTGAAAGATCCGGGAGGCGGCCCCACGGTGGAGAGGATCGACACGGAGCGCGTGCGCCCAATAGGCCAGAGCGGGGCCATTTTGCCGGGCTTCGGCCGCATGGATCCCCTGCAGAAAGAGGGAGCTGCCAAGCTGCCGGGCGGTGCTGGCCTGACTGGTGGCCAGCTCGCGCCGGCTCTGCTGAATCCGGGATTTCTGCGCCTCTGATTCCTGGAGCGCGGCCGCGACTCGCGCCCGGGCGATGTTGGAGATCAGCGCGATGCTGACAAGCGAGACGGCCACGACGGTAATCAGCGCGGAATAAGCCGGATGACGGCGAACCCATTTCACGACCCGCTCGATGGCCGTGGCCGGGCGCGCCTCGATCGGCTCGTGACGCAGCCATCGCTCCAGGTCCTCCGCCAAGGCGAGGGCCGAGCCGTAGCGCGACGCCGGATTTTTTTCGAGGCACTTCAGGCAGATGGTTTCGAGGTCCTGGTGAATGGCCGGCTGAAGATGCGAGAGGCGCACCGGATCCTGTTCGAGCACCTGGCGGAGGGTGGCGGCGGCCGTGTGCCCGGCAAAGGGAGGGCGGCCCGTGAGCAGCTCGTAAAGCACGGCGCCCAGGCCGTAGACGTCCGTGGCGGTGGTGACCGGCGTGCCGGCGCCGGCGGCTTGCTCCGGGGCGATGTAGGCCGGGGTGCCAAGGACCGCAAGGGTGCGGGTCAACTGGGAATCCTGATCGATCAGCTTGGCCAGACCGAAGTCGCTGAGCAGCGGTTTGCCCGAGGTGTCGAGCAGCACGTTGTCCGGCTTGATGTCGCGATGGAGCACGCCGCGCTGATGGGCATAGTGGACCGCCTGGGCCAGGCACGCCATGAGCCTGGCGACCTCCTCGTTGCTGCTCCGCCAGAGCCCGGCTCCGGATCCGGCCCCGGGCCGGTTGGCCAGGGTGCCGCCCTCGGCCAGCTTCATCGCAAAGAAATGGCGTTCACCCTCCCTCCCGATCTCGTAAATGGGGACGATGTTCGGGTGATCAAGGCTGGCGGCGGCCTCGGCTTCGATGCGAAATCGCTCCACGAAATCCGGAGCGGCCAGCTCGCCGGCGGAGATGATCTTCAGCGCGACCAGGCGGTTTAGCGGCCGGTGTCGGGCCCGGTAGACCACCCCCATGCCGCCCTGGCCCAGGCGCTCCAGCAGGTCGTAGTCACCGAGGCGAAGCGGCTCGCCCGCGGCGATTTCGTCATCCATCTCGCTGAGCAGGGCACGGCCCAGCAGACAGGCACAGCACAGACCTTCGACGGACGAAGCGTCCAGCGGACGTCCGCATCGACCGCAAGGCTGGCTGGGCTCGGGCATGTCAGTTTCGATGGATGCTACAGCAGCCGGCGCTTGCCGGACTGCGGAAATTTTCCGGACATCACCTCAAATCACGTCGTGGCTCAGCTCAAGGCGGCGAGGAGGTGGCGGATCTCGGAGTCGACGTCCGCAGGGTCGTCCAGCGTTTGGGCCACCTCCTCGCGCAGGATTTCGCGATAGCGGCCGCGGAGGCGGCGCACCACTCCCTTCACGCCAGCCTCGGTCAGGCCGAGCCGGGGGGCCATGTCGGCAAAGGTGACGGCGCCGCGATCCTCCACCAGATAAACCTTGAGGATCTCAAACCGTTCGCCGTCCCCGGCGTCGATGTTTTCCTGGCGCAGGCGCGTGATCACGCGCTGGAGCAGGGTCTCCACCCAGCGCCGCTCGAAGATCCGCTCCGGGGTTTCGTGACAGGCCGGCTCGTTCTGGAAGCGTTGCTCGGCGTCCTCGGCCTCGAGGGGCAGCATCTCCCGGCCGCCGCCGCGCTTGGCCCGGGTCGCGTGCTCATGCTCGTTGTGAAGAAAATTGTTCAGCGCGCAGAGCAGAAAGGTGCGGAATCGGCCGCGGTCGGGATCGGCGACGGCAAAGGAGTTCTTCTCCAGCAGACGGGCAAAGAAGCCCTGGGTGAGATCCTGGGCTTGATGAGCGTCGTGGCCCCGGCGGCGGACGTAGAGATAGAGGGGATACCAATAGGTGCGGCACAACTCCTCCAGCGCGGGCGACGCCTCGTCGGTTGACGACTGCCCGGCGCGCAGCACGACGCTCCACCGCGTCGTCCGAAAGCGGATCGCGTCCCCCGGTGGATTCCCATGGTGTGCCATCGCGGGCGGAGCTTAGTCATCGCCGGAGAAAGAGAAAGTCGGAAGATGGGGCCCAATCCGGCTCGTTCGTCCATGCCTGCTGCAGCGCGGGGGAGTGATTCGGGAGCAGGACCTGGTCCTCCACCCCTGCGGTCTGAACGCCTGCGATGGGTCGAGGGAAAAGGCGCCGGTCGGAAATCTCCGCCCGGCGCCTGCCTCCGAGGCGACGTCAGCCAGCGGCCCTTGTTGAGCGTCTGAACTACGGACTGGATCGGACGCGATAGAACCGCTGGGCGTTGGTCGCTCCGAGGTCGGTGAAGTGGAACACGCCACTGTTATCCGCCGTGTTCGTCCGCACCGGCTGCCAGGCCACGGGCGGCAGGTTCGAGGCGATCAGCAGGACATAACTCAGGCCGGCCACGCCTTGCCCGGTGAGGGTGAACGCTGTTCCGTTAGGCGCCTTGGCGGCGTTCGTGATGACGGGCTGCGCGGCGGCTACCGGCTCGAAGTTCGCCGTGACCGTCAGGTCGTTCGTCACATGGGTGTCCGTTCGCGGGTTGGCGATCAGACCGTCGCTCCAACGGGTGAACCGGTAGCCGGTGTCCGGCACGGCGGTGACCGTGCTACCGCTGCCCGCGTAATTCACCGTTTGCCGGACGACGCCGGAAAGAGTCCCGTTGGGGCCGGCCAGATAGTTCAGGCTGGAGGTCCTCACACCGACCGTCAGCGCGCCCTCATCGGCCAGCGAATTGGTCAACCACACCAATCCAGCAGGCAGCGCGGGCAGGATGAGATTCGTGAACCCGCCGCGGAAGGTGCCGGCACCGAACAACAGGACGTTGTCGCCCGGCGCCAAGGGGTCAGGGCCGAGATGGGTCACCACCAAGGTTCCGTTCTGAACCAGCGTGCCGCTGACGAACGCAACATCGCTGCGCAACAGTCCGCCGTTTTTGCTGGCTTCCATCAAAACCGTGCTTCCGCCGGACAGCGTCAGGTTGTCGTTCACAATCAAATTGCCGATCGATTTGGCTCCTGGCGACAGAGCGCCACCCGCCTGAACGGTCGTGGGGCCATTCAAGGTTCCCGTCCCTCCCAGGATCCCGTTGGCGAGAACGGTGACTCCGCTGCGCGGATCCAGACGACCATTCACCAGCAGCGTCCCGTTGCTCACGATGGTGGCGCCCGTGTAACTGCTGACGCCAGCAAGCGCGAGCGTGCCGGGACCCGCCTTGATCAGGGAACAGGGCGAAGCGTTTTCCGTGATGCCGCCATCGAATTGCAGATCCACTCCGCTGGGAGTCGTTCCCGCGTCGACGGTGATGACGTAGGCCGTCTGCCCGGAATCGCCGCGGAGCATCAGGCCCAAGCCAGGGTTGACGATCGAAGTGACGGGGCTGGCGAGAGAACGGATCGCGCCATTGACGGAATTGTAGCTGCCCAAATCGATCCTGGACGTGCCGGTGATGTGGCCACCGGTCAGGTTGTAGATCACGCCGAACGCCCCGAGACCGCCGTTGCCGGTGACGGTGCCGCCGTTGACATTCAATGCTGTCAACCCGCCGCCCCAGCCGGCCGGGTTGTTGAGCATGGTCAGCGTCGCGCCCGGGTTGACCGTGACGGTCCCCCGAAAAGCCGAGGAATTGAAGCCCTCGTTGTCCTGGTTCACATAGAGGATTCCGTCGTTGATAATGGTGCCGCCGGTGTAGGTGTTGTTGCCGCCGGTTAGCACCAGCGTGCCCGGCCCCGCCTTGGTCAGGGAACAGGCCGCACCATTTTCCGCAATTGCCCCAATGATTTGCAGGTCCACCTTGTTGGCCGTGGATCCCGCCTCCACGGCGATGACATAATTCGTCTGCCCCGAATCGCCGCGGAGCATCAGACCCTGGCCAGGGTTGATGATCGAAGTGGCGGAACTGGCCAGGGAATGGATGGCGCCATCGACGAAATTGTAGGTGCCCAAATCCATCCTGGCCGCTCCGGTGATTTGGCCGCTGGTCAGGTTGTAGATCACCCCGAAGGCGCCGATGCCGCCGTTGCCGGTGACGATGCCGCCGTTGACATTCAGGGTCGTCAATCCACCGCCCCAGCCGGCCGGATTGTTGCTCATGATGAGCGTCGCGCCTGGATCTACTGTGACGGCCCCTTGAAAGGTCGAGGACCCGAAGTTCTCGTTGGCCTGGTTCACATACAACGTTCCTTCCTTGATGATGGTGCCACCCGTGTAAGTGTTGTTGCCGCCGGTCAACGCCAGCGTGCCCCGGCCCGCCTTGATTAGTGACCCGGCGCCCTTGAGCTCGGCGCTCACGCCGGCACTGTTCCGGGTGGCGATGGCGCCCGCGTTGGAGACGGTGATCACGGTTGGGCCGGACAAGATGATGCCCCCGCCGCCGCCGGCTAGGGTGTATTGGCCTTTGCCAGATTCGTTGAAGGTGAGACATGCCGGAGTGACATCCTGGGCGATCGTCACGGTGCAATTCGTGCCGGTACTGACACAAAAGCTCGCGGCGCTGTGCTCCGCCCAGATGAAATTGCTACTGCCCACAAACCAATGCGCCGAGGTGGTGTCCCAGATTCCATTGCCGTCCTGAGCCCCGCCAGGGCCGAGATTGGCATCCCACGTCAGCGTTGCGTTGGCGCAGGCGCTGGGGCTGGCCGCGGAACTGCCGCCGAAGTTCACTGCCGTGACGGTGTAACAGGAGGTCGCGCCGGGAGTAAAATCCGTGTCGGCATAACTGGTGCCCGAGACGCTCGCCAGGGGCGTTCCATCGCGGCTCAGCACATAGGCGGTGGCCCCATTGACGGGAGACCAACTGAGATTGATCTGACGACCAGAAGCAATCGAAGCCGTGAGGTTCAAGGGGGCATCTGCGGGCGGGTTCGCCCCGGTAAACGCGACCACGGAGAGGGTTCCATTAACGGCCAGACTGGCCGTGTTCCAAGTCAGACCGTCGTTGAGCGCCGGCAGGATGATGTTGTCGAAAGTCCCCTGGTAGGTGGCGGCGCTGAAGAGAGTGAAGGTGTGGCCCGCCGCGAGCACGCCATCCAGGTTGACGACGCTTAGGGTGCCGCCGCAGACCAGGCTGCTGAGGCCTCGAACTTTGTCGGCCGTGGCGGCTGATGCATTGAGACGCGTCCGAGTTACTCCTGAGAGAGACAGGCTGTTGTTGATGGTGAGCGTGCCAATCCCGGTGGTGCCCGGCGAGAGCGTCCCGCCCGCCCTTATGGTGGTGGGGCCGGCGATAACGCCGGTGCCGCCCAGCGATCCGTCGGTGTTGACCGTCAGCTCTCCGGCAGCGATTTCGCCGTTCACCCAAAGCATTCCGGCTTCGACGGTCGTGGCACCGGGGTAGGTGTTGGTGGCGGAGAGTTCCAGAATTCCGGTGCCGGTCTTGGTCAGGAAGCCGGCGTTCCAGAGGTGCGTCGCCACCTTTAAATCGCTCACGCCGGTTCCACGCGTCACGTCGAAGACAATGGGGTGCCCTCCCAGGTTCAGTCCGCTCGATCCGATGATGAGGTCCTGCGCACCGCCGCGGGTGTTAAAGGCGCATTCGCCCCGGATCACAAAGTTCACGCCGCTGGACGTATCAATGGTCCCGCCGCCATTCGCGTCGAAGGTGAACGGGGTGCCGGGGAAGTCGTAACGGGTTGCCCCGCCCGTTTGCGTGACGCGAAAGGTGGAGCCGTTGTTGATGAAAACGCCGCCGCCGTGAAATGTGTTGAAGTGCGGGGTGTTCAAAACCAGCGTTCCGCCATTGATGAACAGGCCCCCGCTGCCGGCGTAGCTGTCGTCGCCGCTGAAGGTGAGCTTGCCGCTGCCGCTCTTGGCCACGCCGCCGCTGCCGTTGAGGATGCCGCTGATGGTGGCGTCGGCATTGCAGAGGATGGGCAGCGGCGCGTCGTTCGCCCAAATCGTGTTGGCGCCCGCCAATGTGTAGCTCCCGCCGCCGGTGGCGTTGAAGGCCAGGCTCAAGGGCGTCACGTCGTTGGTTAGGGTCACCGTACAATTCGTGGTGGTGTTGACGCCGAAGGCCGCCGGGTAACCGTCCTGCCAGGCCACATCGCCGGCACCGGCCCACCAGTTGGTCGCCGTGCCGCTCCAGATGCCGCTGCCATCCTGCACGCTGGATAAAGCAGGTCTGGCATCCCAAATCCACGGCTCCGCCACGGTCAAGGCCGAGGGACCGCTGTCCGCACTGCCGTTGCCAGCGAGAAGGGTGACGGTGTAGGTGCCACTGTCGGAGAGCTGGACGCCGCTCAGGGTGAGCGTTGAGTTCGTGGCGCCCACGATGTTCGCTCCGTTATGCTGCCACTGAAAGGCAAACGGAGCTCGACCGACCACGCCGGCGCTCAAAATCACGGTCTGGCCGGCGCCTGTCCGCACGGTGGCCGGTGAAACGGTGACCTCCGGCGCGCCCACGCCATTTCCGACCAGGCTGATGCTGTCGAACGTGGCCCAGTGCCGGTGCGGATTTGCAGACTGGACGGCATAGGTGAACAGGCCCACATGGGGCGCCGGGCCGATGTTGGTCAGCGTGTTGCTCCAGACCTGCTTCCAGTTCGCTCCATCCGCTGAGATCGAGCTGTAAAAGGTGTCGCCGGCACGAACGATTTTATACCAGCGATGGGCCCCGCCAAGGTCAGCCGACCACCTGTTGGCATCGCCGTTGGCGTCGCGCATGGTGTCGTCCTCGTAATGCGTGCCACCGCCGACCGAACTGAACAGTTCCGTGGACCGAGTGACAGTACCATCGCCCAACGGTTGGCCCATCGTCAGGTTGGTGGTGCCGCGAACGATGACACCCGCGCGCCATGCCCCTTCCGGCAAGCGGCCATCCGTTGATGGGACATTCGGCGTCATCGCGGCCAGGCGAGCGATGAAGGTAAAGTCGCCGGTGACCTGGCGCGTCATCAAATTGAGATAGTCGCCGGTCAATGTGACCTCGCCTGCCTGAACCCTCGCTCCCGTGGGATAGTTGTGGAATTGCAGAGGGGTCAAGGTCCAGGGCGACACGTCCATGTTGGTCGTGGCCACCAGCGAATCCGGGACGGAATCCACCGAATAGCCGTCGTTGTAAAACAAGCGTGCGCGGAGCCGGTTCGTCGCGGCAGCGCCATAGAGCGCTGTGATCGAATACGGACTGGTGGCGGACTGGCCCAGGGAATAGTTGCCGACGTAGTATTGAATGCGGTTCGCCGTGGCGCCGTTCAGGGTGACCGCGGCCGTCAGGGTGATATTCGAGCCGCAGACCGTGCCGCTGTTGGCCGGCGTGGCCAGGCTGACGGTCGGTTCGCCGCTGCCCGGCAGGCGATACCAGGCGTTGGCCGGCACCCACTGTTTGCTGATCCCCGGGCCTTCATAGGCAACCCAGATATCGTCCCAATACGTCGTCTGCCCGCGCTGGTCTGAAAAGGCGTATTGGACGCTGACCGCATGCTGGCCCGCCGCCAGGGCGATCCAGCCGCTTTTGTCCGCCCGCTGATGAAGACCGTCGAAGTTGACCACCTCGACGCCGTCCACCAACAGCTTGCTGCTGTCATAGGAGGTGAGCGTAAAGGCATAAAGTCCGTTGGCGGGCACCTGAATGAAGCCGGTATAGTTGAACGCGTATTGGCTGCGCCGGGTGCGAAGGCTGGTGTCCACATTGCCCACCGCACCTTGCAACACCGGGGTCAGGGCTGAGAAAACCGGCAGGTTCGACCACACGACACCGTTCCCGGCCTGGTAGTAATTGTAGGAGAGACCGCTGACTGCGCCGGTGACCTCGGTGGGCGGGTTCAGCGTTGCCGCGACCGGCGTGATCAGGATTGGATCGCTGGTGCGATCAAAGATATCGGTGATGGTAAGCCGGACGTAAGGGGTGGCGATGCTGGGGATGTTCAGTAGCTTCTGGCGAATCTCCGGCTCGCGCTCAACGAAAGTCAGCGCCGGCGCACCCGAATAACTGGCATCGTTGAACACCTCGATTCTGTAGCCCAGTTGCGGCGAACTCGTGGCGGGCGATGCCCAGTGCACCAGTAACTGCGAGCCAAATGCGGTGGCGCCGCGGCTGGTGACCACGATGGGATCAAATGGCGGGGTCGCGGGTTGGTTGGCCAAGGTGATTGTCACCGTGTTGCCGGCGCAGTTCACGGGGTAGGACGTGCCGAGCGGATCCGCGGTGACATTATACATTGAACTCGCAATGACATAACTGCCATCCGGGCTGAGACCCGCATAACCGCCCGGCGATGGGTTCATGAAAACCGAGCACTGATTGGCCTTCTGAATCGTGGTCGCAGGCTGGCCAAACTGGTGGGCGTAGGCGTTGCGGAAATTGAGCTGCCGGGCCCCGTCGTAGGGAAAAATGCCTTCGATGAATCCACCCAGCCCCGTCACCCCCGTCGCCGTGAAGGGCATCTTGAATGTCACCTTGTGATACCAGACACCGGATGTCTCCTCCCGCTGCCATTGTCCCACATACCCCACGTGAGGCGTCCCATCGGCCGGCTGCCAGCAACGGATGGCAAACCGATACCAGACGTTGGTCAAGATTCCAAAGGGCGGCGCTCCGGTGCTGCCGGCAGAAGTTCCTTCGGCGCCGTCTGTATCGTGTCCTGTTTCCGTGGTGCCCAGATAGGCAATCTTGACGCCATCATCCGGATGGATTGGGTTGACTATCGGCCAGGTGGAAAAGTGGGAGAATCCGCTTCCCGCCGAGCCAAGGTCTCCAAAACCGGCGTAGAAATCGACCCAAGCCCCCTCCGTGCTGACCACGGGATAACCATTGCCCTGGAAAGGACTCCAGTTGCTCCCCTGAAAATACGGCCGACGCTCCTCCACCATCACCCAGTCCAGCGTGCCGCTGGTATTGTAGACCCGATCGTCGGCAAAGGCCGTGAGGGTGGAAAGAGCCAGCAGCAGGGTGAGGCAATTCTGAGCAGAGAAGCTCAAAGTGCCCGGAAAACGGAGGGGGAGGGGCGGCACTGCTCGAGGAGTCCGAAGCCCTTGCTTCCGTTCGGTGGTGGCTGTGTCCGATGTAATGCGCATAGTCACTGGTTTTCTAACGAGTGCTACAAGCCGTCGCGATGATCGGACCACGACAATTTCTACTATTTCAAAAAATCAAGGATCGCTTGGGGCCTACCTCTTCGTGAGATGCTCCGCGTTCCGCTCGGATCGCCCGATGCGCCGCTCCCCCAAAAAACATCAAAGAAATGCGGCTTGAGTTTTACGGCAACGCCGCAATGCTCGGCCCGTTCCGGGGGACGAGCGGCGGAAGGCGAACGGTTACGAATCCCTTCTTTCGGTCTGTTCTCGGGCACGAACTCGAGCGTTCACTGCAGCAATCCCTCCAGCGAAATGAAAACGTTAACATTGCTCCTCGATCTGTTTCTCACGTTCACACTCACGGCTGCCGAACCAGCCAAACCCGCACCGTTTGAGGTGCGCTTGGTTTGCGAGCACGCCTCTGCCGAGACGGAGCCGCTGACGCTATCCCAGCAGCGGAACGCCCCCGGCCGAACCGTCGAGGAACGACTGAACGTCCAAAAGAAACCGCTGCTCGATCGTTCTGCGCTTAAGTCAGCGGATGTTCAGAAGAATCCGCTCTCGAGCACGCCTGAGATTCAGATTGTCCTCACCGCAAGCGGAGGGAAGCGTTTCGCCGAGGTGACACGCCAGCACGCGGGCCGCAGGTTGGCCATCGTGGTTGACGGTGACGTGGTCTCGGCGCCCCGAGTGATGTCGGAGATTTCGGGCGGCAGGGTGATGATTTCGGGTTCCTTTACGGAGGAGGAGGCCAAGCAACTTGCGGGTAAACTGAATGGGAGCGTGAGGCGTTAGTTGCAGTGCATGCCGGGGCGAGCGTCAGAAGGGCGTCGGCATGGACAAGCCGAAAGGGGATCTCGCGTGGCCTCGGTGGCAAGCGGGAATCGTGAATCTAAACCATCCATGCACTTTAAAAATCGTCGTGAGGCCGAAAATTACGTGGCCGACGCGTTGCGCCACGCTCTGACCGATGGCTGGTCTTTCGACCGGAGCGCCCCGGAGCGTCTGTGGTGGACGATCAAACGCCATTCAGTTCCTCCCGACGAGTGGTCCTGGCAGGACTACCATCTGCATGTGTCCGAGGACTTGCAGTGGTTCATGTTGACGTATGGAAACAACGACATCGGCCCCGGGTCGCTGGCCCAGGAGCTGCAATGTGCCCGAATTATTTCGGCGCGCTCGCTGGCGCATTATCCCTTGAGCGAGTGCATTCGATACGTCGTCGGGCATTGTGAACCCAATGAATGGGGTTACACCTGAAGCGAGGGGTGCGGTTAAAAGCGGGTGATGGTTCAATGCGTCAAGCTCGCGCCCCACGCGCGCCCGCTGACCCACGAACGCCCGCCGCGCCTCCTTCTCCCCTGAACGGGGAGAAGGCCGGGATGAAGGGTGAGACGATTCGTTGAATCACCCGTCTTTAATCACACCCAGAAGCGAGTGGGGCACTGGACTTTCGTTGCGGCACAGGGTTAGCGTTGGGTCCATGCGAAAAAATTCCCGACGGGCCAGGGCCGGGTGGACGGTGGGTATTCTCTTTGTCCTCTTTGTCGCGGTAGGCGCGGTGCCGGCTCAGTGGATCAATGTGACCGCAAACCTTGCCGACCTGCCTTCCGAGTGCGGTAATCTCTGCTTGTTGTCGGTTGTGCCGGGGCAGGACCGACTCATCGCCGGCGTCGCCAAACGCGGTTTGTGGCAATCAACCAATGGCGGCGGGCACTGGATCCCGATGGGACAGGGAGTGAATTCCGACCCAATCATCAATCGGCCTTCCCATTTGCTCTACGATCCCGAGCATCCCGGCGTGTTTTGGGAAAGCGGTATCTACAACAGTTTTGGCGTCTATCGTACGTCCGATGAAGGCCAGACGTTTCAACATCTCGGGCCCGTCAGGCACAACGATTACCTGAGCGCAGATTTTTCCGATCCCCGTCGAAGCATTCTCCTCGTGGGCGGCCACGAGCAATCCCGCACCGTCTGGAAAACGAGTGATGGAGGGCAAACCTGGACGAATATTGGCACCACGATGCCCGAGGGCACGAAGTTCACCACGCATCCGCACCTGATCGATGGCTCGACGTATTTGGTGAATGTTTGGGGTTGGGGAAAGGGAGTTGGTGGCGTCTATCGAACGTCCGACAGCGGGGCCACTTGGGGGCAGGTTTGCAGCTTGGAGCCTGCTGGCGCGGCGTTGCGCGCATCCGATGGATCGCTCTATTGGCTGTTGGCCTCGGATCGGGGAGTCATTCGCAGTGAGGATCAAGGCAGGACGTGGAAGCAGGTTTGTGGCGCCGGCGTCCTCAAAGGGATGTATCTGATCGAATTGCCGGACGGACGACTTGCCGCCCTCGCGGGCAAGTCGATCAAGGTATCGGCGGATCGCGGGGCGAGCTGGACCGCTGTCTTGGACCCGTTGCCAGGCCCGGCCGCTGGGTTGGTGTACGCGCCCGCACGCCAGGCGTTCTTTGTTTGGAACTGGGACTGTAAAGACCGGGTTCTCACCAACGCCATTCTACGGCACGACTATCGGATTGAATTGAAGAGAGCCCGCTGATTGGCAGCTCGGTTGTTTCCAGCGGGACCGTTCGGAAATCTTCATTGCCACCCTGTCGGACGATTTCTACAGTCGCCCCGCTTGATTCTGAGAAAACTGTGACTATGAACAACACTCCCATTCGTGTGGCTGTGACCGGCGCGGCCGGTCAAATTGGTTATTCACTTTTGTTCCGCATCGCCTCCGGCGCGATGTTCGGCCCGAACCAGCCGGTCATCCTGCACCTGATCGAAATTGAGCCGGCGTTGAAGGCCCTCAATGGCGTGGTGATGGAACTCGACGATTGCGCGTTTCCGCTGCTCAAGGGCGTGGTGCCAACCGCGGACTTGAACGAAGGCTTCAAAGGCGTGAACTGGGCCCTGCTGGTCGGTTCGGTGCCACGCAAGCAGGGGATGGAACGGAAGGATCTGCTGGGGATCAACGGCAAGATTTTCATCGGCCAGGGCAAGGCCATTGAAAAGAACGCCGCCAGCGACGCGAGGGTTCTGGTGGTCGGCAACCCTTGCAACACCAACTGCCTGATCGGAATGAACAACGCCCCCGGTCTTCCGCGCGACCGTTGGTTCGCCATGACCAAGCTCGACGAGAATCGCGCCAAATCGCAGCTGGCCAAGAAGGCGAGCGTCGACATCACGGCGGTTTCCAACCTGGCCATCTGGGGCAATCACAGCTCGACCATGTATCCGGACTTTTTCAACGCGAAGATCCAGAATCGTCCGGTGCCGGACGTTATCGGACATCGCGAATGGCTGGAGAAGGACTTCATCGCCACCGTCCAAAAGCGGGGTGCGGCCATCATTGAAGCGCGCGGGTTGAGCTCGGCGGCGAGCGCCGCCAACGCCGTGGTGGACACCGTTCGTGCCCTGACCACCCCGACGCCGGCGGGCGACTGGTTCAGCGTGGCGATTTGTTCGGACGGCAGCTATGGCATCGAGAAGGGGCTGATGTTCAGCTATCCGATTCGCAGCAACGGCAAGACCTGGGAGATCGTCCAAGGCGTGCCGGTGAATGAATTCAGCCGCGCCAAGATCACGGCCACGGAGAATGAGTTGAAGGAGGAGAAGTCCCTCGTGTCGGAGCTTTTGCCGAAATAGGTTCAACGTAAATTCGGTGGAGAAACGCGGTCCCGTCTGCCCGGCGGGACCGTTTTGTTTGGGGTGGGCTGCTCCGGTCGAGCCGCGGATGGGATTGGTGTCGCGGGCGTCGCGAGCTCGGTCAGGCCCGCGATCCGGTGCAAGCTGAGTTTCGCAACGCGGTTGACTTGAGCCCGCGTCGCAAGACCTCAGTTCAGGGGCTTGCCTGTCGTCCGGCGTCATGAGCAATATCCGGGCATGAAATCACCGTGCTTCCACAAGGCGTTGCTTCTTGTTTTGTTGGCCTTTGCCGCCGGGGCGCTGCCTTCGTTGAGTCAGGCCGTAAAGGATCGCGAAGGGGCAGTGCGGAATGACAAGGCCGCGATGGAGCAGAATTCCCGCTGGCTATACAACGACTGGCGGGCGGCGCTGGCGGAAGGGAAGAGGACGGGCAAGCCAGTCATGGTGGTTTTGCGCTGCGTTCCGTGCATCGCCTGCTCCGGGATCGATGCGCAGGTCTTGCTGGAGGAGACGGAGCTCAAACCCGTCATGGATCAGTTCGTGCGGGTCCGCGTGATTAACGCGAACGATTTGGATTTGTCGCTGTTTCAATTCGATTACGACCTGTCGTTTTCGGTGCTGTTCTTTAATGGAGACGGTTCCCTCTATGGTCGGTACGGCTCCTGGACGCATCAGAAGAACGCCCAGGACAAGACCACGGCAGGCTTTCGGGCGGCCATGGAAGGCGCGCTGGCGCTGCATCGAGGTTACCCGGGCAACCGCGCCAGCCTGGCCGGGAAGCTCGGACCAAAACCCGCGTTCAAGACCCCGATCGACATCCCAACGCTCTCCGGCAAATACAAGGTTGAGTTGGACTGGAGCGGCAAGGTGGTGCCGAGCTGCGTGCACTGCCACCAAATTGGCGACGCGCTTCGGCTGAACCTCCGGAACCGCAAGGAGGCGATCCCGCAGGAGTTGATCTATCCGTGGCCTGCGCCCGAGGCGGTTGGTCTGACCCTCGCGGCCGATCGCGCGGCGCGGGTGGAATCGGTCGCGCCCGGATCAATCGCCGCCGCCGCCGGCTTTCAGCGCGGGGACGACGTCGTCTCCTTGGAAGGGCAGCCGCTGTTGTCCACGGCGGATGTGAGCTGGGTGTTGCACCGGGCCGGGGGTGAAGCCCTCCGCGCCGAGGTCCTGCGCGATGGCGAGCGTCGAGGGCTGACCCTCAAGTTGTCTGACGGATGGCGAAGCAAAGTCGACATTTCGCGCCGAGTGGGAGCGTGGGGCTTTCGGGCCATGGCGCTGGGCGGGCTGCAACTGGAGTCCCTCCCGGACGACGTTCGTGCGGCGCGGGGTTTGCAGGCGGAAGAGTTGGGCTTGGTCGTCAAACATGCCGGAGAGTACGGCAAGCATGCGGCGGCGAAGAAGGCCGGCTTTCAGAAAGGGGATGTGATCGTTTCGCTCGAGGGAATCAAAGGACGTTTGACTGAGAGCGAGCTGATCGGCCGATTACTGGAGCGTCCAGCGGGCGACAAGGTCAAGGCGGTGGTGCTCCGTGGGGAAACGAGGTCCGAACTGCTGTTGCCGGTGCAGTAGGATCGGGGAGCTGAGCTTACGCGTGGATCGG
The DNA here is from genome assembly GCA_044230345.1 of Limisphaerales bacterium. GTDB lineage: Bacteria > Verrucomicrobiota > Verrucomicrobiia > Limisphaerales > JADJPG01 > JBGARF01. The sequence continues at coordinate 188,313 of JBGARF010000002.1, read as the reverse complement.
GAGTTCAGCTTCCGGCTTGCATTCTTGGGCTGAGACGGTTTTTCTCCGCCCCGCCATGGGAGTGCATGATCAAGAGTTCAAGCGGCTGTTGCGCGTTTTCTTTCGGGAGTTTCTTTCCGCTTTTGTTCCTGCGTTGCACCGGGTCTTGGCTGCGTCGTCGATTCAATTCTGGGACAAGGAGCTCATTCAGATGCGGGGCGGACGGACGCGAACCAAGCTTGTTGACTTGGTCGCGCGGGTTCGGCTTCGCGGGCGGCCGAGCTTCGTCCTGGTCCATGTCGAGCACCAGGCGCGTCGCGACCGAAAGATCGGGCTGCGCCTGATGGGCTACGCTGCGTGGTTGATGGAGCAAACTGACCTTCCGGTCTACCCGATCTTGATTACCTCCTACCACCAGCCGAGTACGGCTGAACCTGATCGGTTCACGATGGAAGTTCTGGGCCGGCGCATCGTCGATTTCCGGTTTCATGTCATCCAATTGAATCGTTTGGATTGGCGAAGTTTCCTCCGGATCAAGAACCCGGCGGCAGCCGCTTTGATGGCGAAGATGAAAATTGAGCCGCAGGATCGCGTCGCAGTTAAGGCGCAGGTCCTGCGTCTTTTGGCGACGATGAGATTGGATCGTGGGAAGATGGATCTTATCGCCGGTTTTGTGGACCGCTATCTTGAGTTAACGGAAAAGGAAGAGCTGGCGTTGGTGGGGGAATTGGATAAGGTGCTCGACATTGATGAGAAAGCGACGGTTATGGGACTCATGACTAGTTGGGAACGCAAAGGTCGGGTCGAAGGCCGGGCGGAAGGCCGGGCTGAGGGCCGGGCGGAAGGCGAATTGGCGGTCATTAAACGACAGCTCGTGCGTCGCGTCGGAGTGCTTTCCCCCGGGAACGTCCGGCAGTTGGGCCGCTTGAAGGAGGCTCAGCTCGAAGCGCTCGCCGAGGCACTCCTCGACTTCAAGACTTCAGCCGATTTGAAAGCGTGGTTGGCCAAGGCTGGTCAGCTGTCGTGAATCGCCGAGCTGTGTCGTACCACCAGCCGCGCGCGCACTTCCCATGAACCTCCCCTCCGGTTCTTGCTCTTGCTCTTAATCGTGCTCTTGCTCCTCCCGAAGAGAGCAAGAGCAAGAGCAGGATTAAGAGCAAGGGGGATGTCCGGTTCATGTCCCGTGAGCAGGTCAAAAGGAACGGGTGGCTTGCCATGAACCTACCGGTCCACGAGGGGGGATTAGCCGCGAAAAGGCACAAAGGGCACAAAACGAAAACTCTGCTTTTGTGCCCTTTGTGCCTCTTCGTGGCCATTCCGACGCTTGGATCGTATTTGGATACCGTCCACGGTTCATGTCTGGTGAGCAGGTCGGAAAAGGAACGGGTGGCTCCCCATGAACCTCCCCCAAATCTTCTTCGCAAACTTTGTTGGCTACCCAACTTATTCGAATCCGCCTGATTAAGTTCACGACGAAGTTCACGACGAAGATTTCTCCCCATGAACCTCCCCTCCGGAGCGAGGGTGTGCGGCCCGCAGCGGGTGGAATCCGCGGCGCACAAACGAACCCTTGGGCATCGTCTCCGGCTCGCGCCGCTGCAGGCTGAAAGCGCTGAAAGCCCGCGGTCCGTCCCTGGAGCTGTTATCAATCAGTCGCGCGGCTGATTCTCGGTTTTGAGGAGCCACTTTTTGCCTTGGTTTCATCCGTATTTGTCAGGGGAGCGGTTTTCCAAATTACTCATTGCCAGTCTTCTCCGGCTTTTGCTTAGCTCCTCGCGGCAAGACGAACGGACCTTAACTGCCCTGGGGACCTGTGGCTGGTCAGGAACGACAATTTCAACTCGAAGCGCTCGAAGCGCGCGTGCTGCTGTCCGCGGATGGATTGATCGGCGCGGCGCTCGGTCAACCCGCGATCTCACCGTCCCCACTCGCTCTTCCCTCCGCAATCGAGATCAAACTGGCCGACGCGAATGTCGCCGTTGCTGACTCGCTCGTGCCTTCGGCTGGCGATCAGCTCGATGATATCTTTGCCGGCGTCGATGGTGTTGTCTTGGGACAGGATGTCGCAGCAAACGATCTTGGCGCGACGCCCAATGCGGTCGCCGCGCCGGACGAATTGATCATGGTCGAAGCGACTCCCGACGGACCGTTGACCGGCGACTCCACGAACACTTCTGCGGATGAAACGAACGTTGTTGGGGAAGCCGAGGGCGGCGTCGAGTTGCTTCAGCCGGTAAATGGTCCGCTGTCGCCGGTTGGCCAAGAAGTCGGATTCAATCCTCCGTTCGTAGCGTCGCCCCGGTTCGGTCCTGAGGCGGGTCCAGAATCAGACCATGCGGCCGGGGTTCAGGCCTCCAGCAAAGTCACCTCCTCGACGTCGACCCTGCCTCCGGCTCAAACCGAAAAGCTTTCCAGCGGCGCTCCGGATCTGAATCTCGGATCCAAGCAGAGTGCGCAGTTCGTGGAGACGCTGCGCGCGGCGAACGGACCTCCGGGTGGCGACGCGAGCGATGTCGACGGCTCACCGCTGTTCGCGGCCGCCGGATCGCCCTCCGTGTTCACGGGCTTGTTCGAAGCCATCGAATCCAAGCTCAATGATTATGCAAATGACGTGATTGGCGGCGAACGCACCTTCACCTTCGGGGATCTTGACCTCGGCGGCATCCTCCGCCTAACCGCCCCGACCCTCACTTTCCGCAATATCCAGTTCTCGGGCACGGGCGATAACCGCGTCTTCTCCGGCTTGATTCTGGTCTCCACCCAGTCGGCTTCTCTCAATGGTGGCTCAGCTTTCACCGCTTCCATCACCGACGGCCCCGACCCGAACGATCTCGAGGCGCTCGCCGGCAGTTACCTCCTCGACAATCAAAAACCGCGCGACGGGAACTTCAGCTTCGTCATCGATCAGCTCGATGTCACCCTGGCCAACTTCGTGGAGGTTCACGCCGGACTGGTCGTGCTCAAGACTTCGACCACCGTCGGAGCCGGCGACAGCGTCACACGCGACTATCGATTTGGAGCGACGGGCGCCGATGTCTTCCTCGGCACCGGACCGCTCTTCAGCGCGCCCTCCGTGGTCAACCCGGCGGCTCGCGGCGTCCGATTGAGCGGTGTGTCATTTGGTCTCGTTGCGCGCCGGGTGGACGAGAACCCGGTCCAGTACGCGTTCGAGGCCGACGGTAATGTTTCGCTGCTCGGCTATCCGGACGTCAGCCTGTCGGGAACGGGTTGGCATGCCGAGGCAAACACCATCGGCGACCTCAGCGCGGAGGCCAACCAGGTGATCATCGAACAGGGGTTGACCCGGTTCACGATCGATTCCGGTTCCATCGGGTTCCAGTTCTCGGGCGACGCGGCTCTGTCGCTGACCACTCCGGCGGTGACCCTCAATGGCTCGTTCGGCGTGGCCCGCCAGACCAACGACCGCGGGACGGTCGATCCGGGTGACGATGTCCTGGAAGTTCTCGTGGGCGCGACCGGGGTGGACCTGTTTGTCGGCGACGACCGGGGGAACGGACGCGGGACGGACGACATCGGCGTGGAGGTCAGTGATGGCACTTTGATGTTCCTGCTGCTGCCCGGGGGAAGCTACGCGGTCGAAGCCAGCGGCGATGCCGCGGTGGTCAATGTGCCGGAGCTCGACCTGACCGGCGGGTTTGGCCTGCAACGCAACACGACCGGAGCGGACGTCAGCCGAACCTTGAGCGTGGGTGGGGTGACCAAGACACTGTCCCTGCCCACAGGCGTGTCCCGGTTTGGCGGTTCGTTGAAACTCGTGACATCGCTCGGCGGGATCTCCGGCAGCTTCTCCGTGGAGATGCAGGGAGGCGAGCTGGTGGTGGGCGCGACCGAGGTCGGGTTTTTCGTCGGCGACCGCAAGGGCACAACGGCGACCGCCGACGACACCGGGTTGCAGGTCTCGGCGGGAACGCTTCTGTTGATCGTGCGGGCGGACCACTCTTACGCGTTCGATGCGGCCGGTGATGCGGCATTTGTGAATCTGCCGGGCTTGGATTTTGCCGGAGGCTTTTCTGCCCAGCGCAATACCACGACTGCTCCAGTCGATCAGTTGATCACCGTTGGAGCTGGTAGCCTGCAGGTCAGCCGACGGCTGAACGTCGGGCTGGGCGTGACGCGCTTCGGGGGCACGGTGACCTTGCACACACCGGTGGCTGATGTCACTGGCGATTTCGTCGTTGAGGTGAAAGCGAACGATGCGGGGACGCCCAACGATCCGGCGGATGATTTTCATGAGCTGCTGATTGGCGCGGACAGGGTGGAAGTTTTCCTGGGCGACCGGGGTGCGGATGGGACGGCGGACGATGTCGGGCTCTTGATCTCGAGTGCCACGATCATCGTCGTCGTGGGGCCGACCAATACCTACGCCTTCCGCGTGTCGGGCAGCGTGACGGCGATCAATGTGCCGGAGCTGACCTTCACCGGAGCGTTCTTCGCGGAGGTGAACACCACGGGGGCCGACGTGAATCGGACCGTTTCCGTGGGCTCGGGGCCGGGGGCGGTGACCTTGACCTTGGCCATTCCGGCGGGCGTGTCGCGGTTCGGCGGTGATGGCGTGACCTTGACCACGCCGGTCGGCGATCTCCGCGGCAACTTCGCCTTTGAGCTGCAGACCAACGACGCGGGGACGCCGGACAACGCGGGTGACGATTTCCCGGAGATTTTAGTGGGCGCCACTGGCGTGCGGATCTTTGTGGGCGAAAGCGGGGACTTGGGCACGACCTCGGACGACGTGGGCGTGCAGGTGACCAATGCGCAGTTGCTGCTCCTGCTGCGACGCAACGCGGCGGACACGGCGAACGAATATGCGTTCGACGCGGCCGGCGACGTTTCGCTCGTGGGCATCGGCGCCAGCGGGTTGTCGTTCCGCGGCTCGTTCAGCGCGCAGCGCAACACGACCGGCGCCGCGGTGCATCGCGTGCTCTCGGTTGGAGGCGTCAGCCGGGCCTTGGATCTCGAACTGGGCGTCTCGCGTTTCGGCGCGACCAACGTTGAGTTGTTGGTCGGTGGTCAGAGTTTGACCGGGAACTTCGCCCTCGAAGAAGTGGCGGGATCGCCGCGCACTGTTCGCGTCACGGCGGATCATGTCAACCTGAACCTCGGCGGCACGCCCGCGATTGCGCAGGTCACCGACGCTTCCGGTATTCTGACGTTAGCCAGCACGGGAATGAGCGGCAGTGTTTCGGGCAATCTGGCGGTCAACCTTCCGGACATTCGCGTCACCACGACGTTCCAAATTGAGTTCGCCGTGGCGGCTGGCGCGCAACAGATCACCGTTCGGGCCGATGACGCCGACGTGGCGGTGCTGGACCAGACCATGGTCGGTGACTTCGTGGTGTCTCGAAGCGTGACCGCGGACGGCGATGTCGTGGTGAAACTGGCGGTCACCGATCTGGGTATGAACCTCGGCAGCGGCCTGGTCACGCTGAGTGGTGGAACGGGCGCGCTCTTGCTGACCCGTGACGGCGTCGCGGGAACGATGGCCGGAACCGTGGTCGTTTCCGGCAGCGCGGATTTCAACTTCGGCACGGATTTCGAACTGGCCATCAACACGTCGACGGTGGCCGTGGTGGAAGACGTCGCCGGGCTGACCTTGAACCTGCCGGCCGGGCCCTACGCGCGGTTGTCGGCGACGAATCTCGAAGTCCAAGTGCTGGGGCAAACCTTGCGGGGCGATTTTGGCTTTGAACAAGTCAACGCGCTCAGCGGCCCCGTCGTTCGCGTCGCCGCTGCCAACGTTCAACTGGCTCTCTCGGGCGGGGGTTCGGAGCTGGTGCGGTTCACCGACGGCAGTGGCAGTTTCGTTTTAAAGAGCACCGGTCTGGCGGGTTCGCTGCAGGGCCGCGTCACGGTGGCGCTGCCGGGGGTCAATCTCGACGCCACATTGCGGGCTGAGATCAATACGACGGGCGCCCCGGTGAACGAAACGTTCACGTTGAACGGCGAGGATGTCGTGCTGCGTCTGGACGGCGGGGATTATGTCACGGTTGCGGGCGACGATGTGACGCTGGATGTCCTCGGCCAGAGATTGAGCGGCGACTTTAGCTTCACGCAGGCCAGCACGCCGAGCGCGACGGTGAGTTTTACCGCGGATGATTTCGAGCTCGCGTTCGGCAACGGCGTGACGGACTTCGTCACGGTGAGCGAGGGCAGCGCCAGCTTCGCGCTCAGTGCGGCGGGGATCGAAGGCGAAGTGGCGGCGAACATTGCGGCCCACGTGCCCGGCTTGGCGTTGGATGGGAGCATTACCCTGCAGATCGACACCACCGTGCCCGAGCGTTACGTGCGGGCGACGGGCAGTGGAGTGACGGTGACCGTGCGCGGACAGACGTTGGGCGGAACGTTCACCATTGAACAGGCCACGACGGCCGGGCCCGATGGCGACTTTGCGCAGGCGGCGGACAATGGGCGCGTGGTGCGGGTCGGTGTGACCGGGTTGAATTTCCAACTGCGCGATGGCGCGACGCTGATCGTGGATGTCACCAATGGCAGCGGCGCGTTGTTGGTGGATGAACTGGGCGTGGCCGCGTCGTTCAATGCCACCGCCTCGGTGACGTTCCCCGGCGGGGCCGGATCGTTTACCGGCCAGGTTGGGTTCCAAATCAACACGCGATCGCTGGCCGTGGACGAGTCGTTCCGCGTGGGAACAGCGACGGACGTTGCCCTGCAGGTGCCGGCCGGGCCGTATGTGCGCGTGAGCGTGACCCGCATGACGGTGAGGCTCGGCGGACACGATCTCGTGGGCAGTGTGGTGTTCGATCAGTCGCTCGATGACAGCGGGCTCGGCGTCACCCGAATCGCGTTCTCTGACGTGGCGGTGTCGTTTGGCGACAACGGCAACACGCTGGGCGTGACGGGCGGCGAAGGCTTCTTTGTCATTCAAGGCTCGGGTGTGGCGGGCGTGCTCAGCGGCAATGCGGCGGCCACGATGAATGGCGCCAGCCTGACGGGCCGCGCCGGGTTCCGCATCAACACCACGGGCCAGGCGGTCGATGAGCAGATCGAAATCGACGGACGGGTCTTGAGTGTTCAGTTCGGCGCGGGCGAGGGGAATCTGTTCCAGTTCTTCGCCGAAGATCTCGCCATCAACATCGGCAATTTCGTCACGGTGGAAGGAAATGTCGGCTTCTCGGATGTGGGCGGCCGCAAAGTGTTGGTCGGGGAAGGACTGGAGATCTTCCTCGGACAAGGACCGCTGCGCTTGCCGAACGGCGAGATCAATCCGGCGGCTGTGGGCGTTCGCTTGCGTGACGCGCAAGTGGGCGCGGTTCGGCTGGGTTCCAGCACGTTCACCTACGCGTTCGTCGCGCGGGGCACGGTGGAGATCGTCGGCGTCGACGGTGTCACCGCGGTGGGCACGGCGTTCGTCCGCGTGAACACGACGGGGCAGACCTTCGACGAAACGCTCGTGGTGCCGGGAACGTCGCATGAAGTGGTCCTGCGCTTCACGGGCACGGAGCGGGTGACGGAATTTGAAGCGCGCGGGCTTGAGTTGAATTTGCTCGGCCAGCGTTTGGGTGGCGATTTCACCTTTGGCAAATCCACCAATGCGCTGGGCGCGCCGGTGGTGGCGATCTCGGCGGCGAACGTGGGGCTCGCGTTTGGCAATGGCACGACCGACTTCCTCACGTTGCGCAACGGCAGCGGCTCGGTGGTGATCAGTCCGTCCGGGTTCTCGGGCGAGATTGCCGGCACGCTGAAGCTGGATGTGCCTGGCCTGGCGTTTGAGCGCGACTTCCGATTCTTCTTTAATAGCGGTCTGGGTTCGATTCTCGAACAGATCGATCTCAGCGCCCTCACCCCCAAGCTCTCGTTGGGCAGTCTGTTTAATGGCGCCGGCCTGACCATTCCGTCCGGGCCGCACTTTCGCATCACCCGTCCGAACGGCGTCGGCTTCGACGTCGATTTGAGCGGGGCGTTGTCGATTCAGGATGTCCTCGACAAGATCAATCTGGCGGCCGGATTCGAGATGGCGTCCATCTCCTTCAGCGGCCTGCATCTCATCGATGGCGTGCCCGGACCTGGAACGCTGAGCGTCGCTGACCTTCCCGGATTCGATCTCGCGACCCGGCTCGGACTGACCGGCGTTTCGCTGCCGAACGCGCCGCAGCTGGGCGGCCTCGATCTGAACCCGCGCGTCAGCCTCAATCTGCCGGGCGGACCGTATCTGCGCTTCGAGGCGCCCGGGATCGACGTGGATTTGTTCGGCCAACGGCTGGCCGGAAACTTCCTCTTCGAACTGGTCACCGATGGAGCGGGGCGCCGACAGCTTCGCCTCGCGATGTCGAATGCGTCGCTCAGTTTTGGCGACGGCGTGATCACCGTAGACCGCGGCGCGGGTTTATTCGTGGTGTCGTCGGCGGGCGTCGCCGGCCGGCTCAGCGCGCGGGTGGATCTGTCCGGAATTCCCGGTGTCACGTTCAACGGAACCTTTGGGGTGGCGGTCAACACCACGGGCGCGGTCGTCATGGAATCGGTTTCGCTCGCGGGCGAAACCGTCACGCTCGATCTCGAAGCCGGCCCCTATCTGCGCCTCGAAGCCGCCGGAGTTCGGCTGGGCGTACTCGGCCAGACCTTGACCGGCAACTTTGCTTTCGAGCAACAAACCCGCACCGGCGGTGGCAAGGTCCTGCGTCTGGCCGCGAGCGATGTAACATTTGCCTTCACCGACGGCACCAATCCCGTGCTCACGCTCTCCGATGGCCGCGGCACGTTCCTCGTGCGCGAAGGCGCGGTGGCCGGTCAACGCACGTTGGCGGGCGAATTGAGCGGCACGGTGACCCTGCAGGTTCCCGGCATCAGCCTCGCGGGCAATCTGACCTTCCAACTGAACGACACCACCAGCGCGGTGGATGAATCGTTCCTCGTGGGCGACGAGACCGTGGGCTTGGTCCTTCCCGCGGGCCGGTTCGTGCGCGTTGCGGGCGACGACATCAACGCGACGATTCTCGATCAGCGTTTGTCCGGCAGCTTTGAGATTTCCCAGACCACGACGCAAGGCGTGGGCGCGCGGACGGTCACGCGTCTCGCGGTGACCGACGCCAGCCTGACGCTCGGCGATGGCACCAACGATCTGGTGTCCGTGGCGGGTGCGACCGCCTATTTCATCCTGAGCCCGGACGGCGTCGCCGGCGCGTTCACCGGTCGCGTGACGCTGCAAGTGCCGGAAGTTGCGTTCACCGGTGATTTCCGCGGTGAGATCAACAGCACAGGCCGGGCGGTGAATGAGTCGTTTGCCACGGGCGCACTGGTGCTGGACGCCGGTCAGTATGTGCGGATCGTGGGCACCGACGTGAGCCTGGGGGTGCTGGGCCAGAATCTCGCCGGCAACTTTACGCTCGATCAAAGCACGGCCGCCGATGGCTCGAAGATCGTGCGGTTCTCGGTGCGGGATGTTCGTCTGAGTCTCGCCACCGGCAACACGACGTTGCTGGTCATTGACGATGGCGATGGCGCGTTTGTCCTGACACCTCAGGGATTGGCCGGTCAACTCTCCGCGCACCTCGCGTCGTCGGCCATCCCGAACCTGACCTTGTCCAGCACGCTGGGCCTGCGCATCAACACGACAACGTCCGCCGTGACGGAAACGTTCTCGGATGGTCCGGGCACGACGGTGCTGGAATTGCCGGCGGGCCCCTACCTGCAGATCACGGCGTTCAATTCCGACGTCACCATTTCGGGCGTGGCGTTGCACGGCGACTTCCTCTTCGAACAGGCGACGCGCGCGGATTTGAGCCGCGTGACGCGCTTGGGTGTGGCCAATGTCAGCCTGACGGTTTCCGGCAACGGCCTGCGCAATGCGGAAGGCGCGTTCGTGATTCTTTCGACCGGCCTGGCGGGCGTGATGTCCGGTGACATCGCCATCTCCGCTGGCGGCGCGAGCATCGGCGGCCGCGCCGGGTTCCGCGCCAACACCACTGGCGGCGCCGTCGACGAGACCATCGTCGTCAACGGTCGCTCGATTGTCGTCAAGTTCGGCTCCGACGAAGTGAGCGGGTTCGCATTCTTCGCGGAGAGCCTTTCGTTGAACATCGCGAACTTCGTGACCATCGAGGGCAGCGTGACGTTTGCGCAGAGCGGTGGACGCAGCGTTTTCGGCGGAACGAACCTGAGCGTGTTCCTGGGGCAGGGGCCCGCGACGTTGGAGAACGGTGAGATTAATCCGCTCGCGACGGGTGTCCTGCTGTCGGATGCGCGCATCGGCTTGATCAAGTTTGCCAACGGCACGTTTGCGATGGTGGCGGAGGGCACAGTCCGGTTGCTCGGAGTGGATGGCGTGCGCCTGCAAGGGACCGCGCGCGTGCGGGTCAACAACTCGAACACCGTCGTGGATGAGACCATCGCCATCCCCAACAGCAATGATCCGGGTGTGGTGGTGCAATTCAGCACGGCGGATCAAGTCACGCGGTTCGAAGCGCTGGGCGTGGACCTCGCGGTGCTGGGTCAGTCGTTGCACGGCAACTTCTCCTTCGATCGCGTCACCAGCGGCGCGGCTGCCGGCACGCTGCGCATCGCCGCCGCGGACGTCGGTCTCGGACTCGGCGACGGCACCACCGAAGTAGTCAGCGTGCGCAACGGCACCGGGTCACTGCTGCTGACCACTGCCGGATTGGCCGGAAGCATACGTGCCCAAGTGACCACGAACCTCGCGGACGTGCGGTTCGATGGAACGTTGAGCGTGGCGGTGAACACGACGGGCTCAGCGGTGGACACGGTGTTTGCGGTGGGCGACGAAACTATTGCGCTGGCGCTGCCGGCCGGGCCGTTCTTGCGGGTGCAGGTGGATGAGGTGCCTGGCGTCGGCGGAGCGCTCGCCACTCCGGCCACGTTGACCATTGCCGGCCAAACGTTGACCGGACGTTTTGCCTTGGAGCAAACGACGTCGGTTGCCACCGGCGCCCGGACCATCCGCGTCGGCGCGACGGACGTGGGCCTCACGTTGCGCGCTGGGAATACCACGGTGCTGACGTTGTCCGATGGCGAAGGCGTGCTGGTTTTGACCCCGGCCGGCGTGGCGGGACGCGTGAGCGCGAGCCTCGATCGAATCGTGCTGCCGGGTGGCGGCGAATTCTCCGGCCGATTCGCGCTGGCCATCAACAGCACCCGAACGGCTGTGACTGAGCAACTCGAGGTCGGCACCACGTTGTTGCGGCTCGATCTTCCGGCCGGTCCATACGTCCGCGTCGAAGGCGAGAGCGTGCGGTTGTCGCTGCTCGGACAAAGCCTTACCGGCAATTTTGCCTTCGAACAAACCCGCTCCGCCGGACCTGACCTCACGCTCGACACGTCCGATGACGTGGCCGTGATTCGCGTTGGCGCTGCGCACGTGACGTTGTCGCTGGGTTCCGGTGCGAGCACCATGGTCAGCGTCACGAACGGCACCGGCTTTTTCCTCGTCACGCCAACCGGTCTGGCGGGAACAATCAGCGCTAACGTCGGCTTCCAGATTCCGGGCGTCACCTTCGGCGGCACGTTCCGCGTGTTGATCAACAACACCGCCGACGACATCGACGAAACGTTCAAAGTTGGTGTGTTGCCCGTGACGCTTCAGGTGATCGGCGGGCCGTATCTGAGCGTGGAAGGCACCGACGTCAGCCTGGCGGTGCTGGGCCAAACGCTGCGCGGCAATTTTCAATTCGAGCAACAGACCGTGGGCGGCGCTCGCCTGACGCGCGTGGCGGCCACTCGCGTGACGCTGAGCCTTGGTGGGGCGACCCCGGCTGTGAGCGTGACGGACGGCTCCGGTTTGTTCGTGGCGTCTCCCGCTGGCCTGGCCGGCGAGTTGGTGGCCAGCGTTGCGGTCAACGTGCCCAACGTCCGGCTGACCGGCCGTGTCCGCGTGCAGGTCAACAACACGACGGTGCCCGTGCTGCAACGTTTCGCTGGCGTCGTTGATCCGCTCGACTTGCCGGCGGGACCGTATCTGAGGGTGGAGGTCGGCGCGACTCCGCCCGCGAGCGTGCCGGGCGCGCCAACGCCCGCGAAGCTCGAGATCGCCGGACAAACGTTGACGGGGGAGTTCGTGCTCGAACAATCCACGCGACCCAACGGCGAACGCGTCGTGCGCATGGGCGTCAGCGCCGCGCGCCTGACCTTGGGCGGCACCACGGTGAGCCCGTTGCTCACGGTCGACGACGGCGAAGGGTTTTTCATCCTGAGCGCGGCCGGCGCCGCCGGGCGTTTCTCCGGACAGCTCGATTTGAACGTGCCCTCGGTGCTGTTCACCGGCGCGTTCACGGTCGAGATCAACAACACCGCCGGAGCGATTCACGACACGATCGAAGTGGGTGGATCGATCCTGAACCTGGATTTGCCGGCCGGACCGTTCGTTCGGGTGTCCGGCACGCGCGTGGCGCTCGATGTGGCCGGTCAACGGCTGAGCGGCGATTTCAGTTTCGAACAACTGACCCGGACCAGCAGCGGGGTGACGGAGAAGATCGTGCGCGTCGCCGCGAGCAAGGTGAACCTCAGTCTCGGCGACGGCGCAAATCCGCTGGTGCAAGTGGTGAACGGCTCCGGCGCCTTTGTTCTACGCCCGGCTGGCATTGCGGGGCGTCTCGACGGGACCGTGTTGCTGAACGTGCCCGGCGTCAGCCTGAGCGGAACGTTGAGTGTGCTCATCAACCGCACCGGCGTGGAGGTGAACGAATCGTTCGTCGTCGGCGGTGCGCCCGTGACCCTCACGCTGCCCGGCGGCGCCAGCTATCTGCGCGTCGAAGGCCGCGGCGTCACGTTGAATGTGCTCGGACAACATTTGTCCGGGGACTTCGCTTTCGAGCAAACGGTGACCGCACTCAATCATCGCATCGTCCGGGTCTCGGCTCGCAACGTCACGCTGGCGCTGGGCGATGGCACGCGGGATTTTGTCCGCGTCACCAACGGCTCGGGCGATTTCCTGCTGAACGAAGACGGTGTCGCTGGCGAGTTCCGCGGCAGCGTCGCGTTGGATGTGCCGAACGTCTCGTTCACGGGCGGCTTCCAGGTCCGGTTCAAAACCATCCCGACGCCCATCACCGAGACGTTCACCGTGGACGGATTGCCGGTGACCCTGACCTTCACGGAGAACAGCGACTTCCTGCGCATTGAAAGTCTCGCGGGCGAAAACGTGGTCCTGACCGTGGCGGGCCAGACCCTGGGTGGTGCGTTCTCGATCGAACAAGCGGCGCGCCCGGGCCCGGACAACACCTTCGGCACGACGGACGACGAGAAAGTGGTGACGATTGGGATCAAGGAATTGACGCTCACTCTGACTGACGGCGCGAGCACGCTGGCGCAGATTCGCGACGGTGAAGGCGCGTTGCGCATCGATCGCTTTGGGGTGGCGGCGCAGTTCGTCGTGACGGACTTCGTGTTCTCCATCCCCGGCCTGGATGTCGACGCCAGGAGCTTACGGTTCGAAATCAACACCGGCCCGTTTGCGGTCAGCGAACGGGTCGAAGTCGGTGGTGACGTCATCACGCTCGCGTTGCCGGCGGGACCGTTCCTTCGTCTGGCGGTGATCGGCGTGGATGTTTATCTCGGGGATCGCAGCGGGCCCAAGTTGAATGGTGATTTCTTTTTCGATCAGGGCAATCGCCAGGAGTACGGCCCGGGTCAGAACCTGAACGCGCTGGCCACCACGACGAGCGCGGTGGCGGTGGGCGATGTTAATGGCGACGGTCGCCCGGACCTGGTGCTCGGCCGTTCGACGGGTGCGCCGCTCCTCTTCCTGCATGACGGCACCGCCAGCCCGTTCGCGGCCGGGAGTGGGACGGCGATTGGCGACGGCACCGGCACGACGACCGATCTGTTGCTGGCTGACCTCAACCGCGACAACAAACTGGATCTGGTCGTGGCCCGCGTCGATGCCACCAATCAGCTTTATCTCAACAGCGGTCGGGCCAATCCATTTGATGGCACAGCGATCAATGTCGAAGCCAACCCGCGTCCGACCACATCCCTCGCGGTGGCGGATTTCAATGGCGACAATCTGCTCGACCTCGCCATCGGCAACGACGGCGCGGCCAACCTCGTTTATCTCGCGGTGGAAGGCTCCAATCCGTTCTCCGGTGTGGCGGGCTTCCCGTTGGATGAGACCAGCACCCGCAGAACGATCAGCCTGGCGGTGGGCGATGTGGATGGCGACGGCCGGCCCGACCTGGCGGTGGGCCATGCGGGCGACAAGACAATCCTCTATCTCAATCGTCGCACCGGCACGACTCGGGAGGTCAGCCCGTTCAACACCACGGACATTCTTGAACTGGGTGACGCCGCGGATGTCACCCGGGCGTTGGTGTTCGGGGACCTCGATGGCGACGATGACCAGGATCTGGTGATCGGCCGCGATGGCCGGACCAATCAGGTTTACATCAGTGACGGCACGCCTGACCCGTATGGTGCCGCGCCGTTCGATCTGGAGAGCACGGTGCGCGCGACCACGGCTCTGATTCTGGCCGACGTCAACGGCGATGCCGCACTCGACGTGGTGGTGGGCTACGCGGGAGCGGCGACGCGGGCCTTTTTGAACCTGCGCGAGTTTGATCCCACGGTCTCCAAGAATCCCTTCGCGGGCGTCACCGCAACGGTCTTGGGCACGGGCACCGAAGCCACGACGGCGCTGGGCGCCGCAGATCTGGATCGCGATGGCGACCTTGATTTGGTGGTGGGTCACAGCGGCCAGCCGAACTCGCTGTTCCGCAACGGAACCAAGGTGACCCGCTTTGCGGTGGCCAATGTCACCCTGGAGATCAGCGGTCAGGGACTGAAGAATGGCGAGGGTCTGTTTGTCATTCGCGGGAGTGGCATCGCCGGCCAGATGGTGGGCGAGGTGGATGTCACCACCGGCGGGTTCAGCGTGGGTGGCAACATGGGCTTCCGCATCAACAGCACCGGGCAGTTGATCAATGAATCGGTCGAGCTCAACGGCCGAGTGATTAGCGTGGTCTTCACCAGTCCGAACGTGCCCGCCACGTTCTTCGGTTCGGACCTGACCCTGACCATTGCCAATTTCATCTCCGTGGAAGGAAAGGAAATTCAATTTGCGGCGGGCCGCCTGCAAGCCAACGGAGTCACCATCTTCCTCGGCCAGGGCCCATTCTACAGCGATTCGACGAACAAGATTCGCAATCCCAGTGCGCGAGGCGTGGTGTTGGCCAATGCTGCCATCGACCTCCGTGAACTGGTCGCCAACACCAGCTACGCGATTTTCGCGAAGGGCACGATCGAGGTCGTCGGAATTCCTGGCATCACCTTCAGCGGTGAAGCGCGCGTGCGGATCAATCAGGGCGGATCTCCCATCGCCGTCCGGTTGCTCGACGGCTCGACGGCGCCGGACCTGGTGCCGAATGAGAAGATCTTTGAAGGCGCGGATCTCGAGCTGGCCGTGGCCGGTCAAACCCTGCGCGGCTCGTTCAGCTTCGAGCAATTGAAACTCAACGGGCCGGATAACCGTCCGAACACCGAGGATGATCAGCGGACGATCAAGGTCGCGGTGACGGGAGCCGAGCTCGGGCTGGGCGATGGAACCACGACGTTCGTGCAGTTGAGCGAAGGCGAGGGCGGGTTCATCCTCGACAATAACGGCCTGGCCGGTGACCTCGAAGTCACGGTCGGTGTGAATGTGCCCGGTGCCGTCAGCCTGGTCGGCGATTTTCATCTTCAGATCAACAACACCACCCGCGCGGTCTCGGAGGATCTGTCCGTCAATGGTCGCACGGTTCAGGTCCGGCTTCCCGCCGGGCCTTATTTGAAGATCGAAGGCGACGCGGATCTGACCGCCTTCGGCCAGGTGTTGTCGGCGAAGTTTGCCTTTGAGCAATACACCGGCCCCGCCAGTCCGCAGTCGCCGGCGGGTCAAGGTCAGAAGTTCGTCCGCATCGGCGTGACCGATCTCAACTTCCACCTGCAGGACGGCGGCACGAACATCATCGGCCTGGTCGACGGCGAGGGCTTCTTCGTGGTCAAACCCACCGGCCTGGCCGGACGGGTCGGTGGCACGCTGGAAGTGAATCCGTCGCTGGGCCTGGAGATCGGCGGAACGGTTGGGCTGGCGTTCAACAACTCGGGCGTCGACGTGAGCGAACAGTTCACGGTCGGCAGTCGCAACATCAACCTCAGTCTCCCCGCCGGACCCTACCTCCGGCTGGAGGGAACCGGTCTGGTGCTGCGCGTGGCTGGTCAACGCCTGAGCGGCGACTTCGCCTTCGAACAAACGACCAAAGCCGGTGCGCCCGCGACGCGCGTGGTTCGAGTGGTGGCGGCGAACGTCAATGTCGCGCTCGGCAACGGCACCACGGATTTCGTCACGCTCACCAACGGACAGGCGTCCTTGCTGCTCACGCAAGCAGGCCTCGCCGGTCAACTCGGCGGAACGGTGTCCGCGAACATTCCCGGCGTGCGCCTCGGCGGCACGTTCACGGTGGGCATCAACAACACGAGCGACGAAGTGCACGAGTCGTTCAGTATTGTCACGCTCCGTGGCGCGACGCTGCTCTCCACGTTGCGCACGGGTGCCGGGGTTCGGATCGCGGAAGGTGCGGGCGTCGCTGACTTCACGGTGACCCGCCGTGACGGAACGTCGTTTGACGTGGATCTTGATGGCGCGCTGAACCTGAACGACGTGGTCACCAAGATCAACGCGGCGGCCGAGAGCGCGATGGCGCGTCTCGATGGGCCGCGTCTGGTGCTGTTCGATGATTCCACCCCGGCCGGTGGCCAGGAACTGACGGTGACCGCGATCGGCACGTCGAAAGCCGCAGAAGACCTGGGTCTCATCAGCGCGGACGCCACGGTGCGGGATCGAACGGCCGGCGGCCGAGAATTGGCGGGCGCGGCCCTGGAAAACCGCAACGTTCGGTTGGACCTGGCCAAAGGTCCGTATGTGCGGGTTGAAGGCACCGATGTTTTCCTCGTGGTGCTGGAACAGCGGTTGTCCGGCAATTTTGTGTTCGAACAATTGTCGCGGACGGACGGCCAGCGCGTGGTGCGACTGGCGTTGACCGAAGGCACGCTGTCGCTCGGTGATTCGCAGGCGCCGTTGGTCCGGATCGCGGACGGCAGCGGCAAGCTGCTCCTGACTCCAGCCGGCCTGGTCGGTGAGTTTGGCGGCAACCTTGAAATCAACATCGATCCGAGCGTCCGCTTCGCGGGCGCGCTCAGCGTCGCCATCAACAACACGAACGCGGCCGTGCGCGAAGATTTCCTGGTCAATGGCGAACGCGTGCAGCTGGATCTTCCGGCCGGACCGTATGTCCGCGTTGAGATCGGCAGCGCCGCAACGCCCGCCACGCTTTCGATTCTCGGCCAGACCCTGAGCGGCAACTTCGCGTTTGAACAGGTCTCCAATTCGCTCGGCCAACGACGCGTCCGGGTGGCGGCGACGAATGTGTCGTTGCAGCTGGGTGGAATCGTCAGCGTGGAAGACGGCGAAGGTTCCTTCCTGCTAAGCCCGGAAGGAATCGCGGGTTCCATTCGCGCCACGGTGCGACTGCAGAATCTGCCCGCTGGCATCGAGTTCAGCGGCCAGTTCGGTCTTTCCATCAACAAGACCGGTCGCGCCATCAACGAGTCGTTCTCGGTCGGCGGCGAGTCCATCGTCTTGTACCTGCCCGCCGGTCCGTTCCTCCGCGTCGAAGGGTTGGGTGTCACGCTCGGCGTGGCCGGGCAAACGCTGCGCGGCGACTTCGGCTTCGAGCAGGTCACCTCGACCAACGCCGACTCGGGTGCGACGCGCACGGTGACCCGCGTGGTCGCCAACAACGTCACGCTCCGCATCGGCAGTGGCGGCACGGACTTCGTGACGCTGACCCAGGGCCGTGGCGCGTTCCTGATCACGTCCGAGGGCATGGCCGGAACGCTGGGTGGAACAGTGACCTTGAACGTTCCCGGCGTCTCCTTTGCGGGGAACTTCTCGGTTGCGATCAACAACACGGCCGCCGAGGTCAATGAGCAGTTCAGCGTCACGACGGTGAACGGCGCGACCATTCTCACGCAGCTCAACGGTGGCCGTGGGGTTGGCGCTCCGCTGTTGTTGACCGCAAACGACGTCGTGCCCACGGGCGGACGCTACTTGAATCCGGTCACGGCGGTCCTGGATCCGGCGGAGGCCGTGCTCGACGCGAACGATGTGGCCATCAGCCCGGTGCGATTCACGCTGACGCTGAGCGGCGTTTCCACTCCGGTCCTCCTCACCGCAGAAGCACAGGCGGACAACAGCACCACCGCGCATCTCGTCCTCGACGTGAACGCGGCAATCGCCGCCGCCGGCTTGAATGGTCGTGTGGTCGCGGAGTTGGGCGGCAGCGGCGGCGATCGTCTCCGGTTCCGTGTGCTCGATCCCGGCGTCTCGAGTTTCACGCTGGAAGCCGTCTACGGCTCGTTCGACTCCGTGCTCACGCTGACCTCCAGTTCCGACTCGCCCACGGGCGGCAAGTTCGTGGACAGCGGCGCGGTGGTGATCGACGTGAGTCTGAAGCTGGTCGTGGATGGCGAGACCTACACGGTTGGCGTCGGCGCCAGCGCCCAGAATGACAATGCGGACGGCGCCGATCTCGCCGCGGACTTCAATGCGGCCCTCGCCAATGTCGGACTCGGCAACACGTTGACCGCCGAACTCGTCGGGCAACGCTTGCGGCTGCGCGCGGTTCCGACCGTGACCACCTTGCAGATCGTCGAGTCGACCGTGCCCGGCTTCACGGGAACCGAGCTGAGCCCCACCGACGGTGATCTTACCTTGACCGTGGCGTCGGATGCGCCGACGACCGGCATTTACCGCGATGCCAGCAATGCCGTGTTGCCCGTTGTCTTCCGCGTGACTGTGGTGACGGACGATGAGGCAGGACCGGCGCCGGTGACCGTGACCGTCTCCGCGCTGGCGCAAGGCAACAACACGTCGGCGGCGGATCTGGTGACGGACTTCAATGACGCGCTCGCCGACGCCGGCCTGGACGCGGTGCTGGTGGCTGAGCTGTTCCAGGGCCGGATTCAATTCCGGTCGATTGCAGCCGTTGGAGCCAGCCCGGCGCGCTTCTCTCTGACCGTTGATGACGTGCCTGGTTTTGGGTTGAACTTGGAAGCGGATCCGCATCTGTCCGTCACGCGGCGCGACGGCGTTTCGTTCACCGTCAACCTCGGTGGTGCGGCCACCCTGGACGACGTCGTGGCCCGCATCAACGCCGCGGCGGCCGCGACCAACACTGATTCGGCATCGGTCACCGCTTCCCTGGAAGGCACCCGCCTCAAGATCGTCGACAGCTCGACGGGCGGCGGTGCGTTGACCCTGGCGGCGTTGGCCGACTTTACGGCGGCGGTCGACCTGGGCCTGGTGGGCGCGGGCGTGACCGCGACCGCCGGGCAAATCCTGGGAGCTACGTTGGTGACGTCACCGCCGGTGGTGCTGTCGCTGCCCGCCGGACCCTATGTGCGCGTGGCGGGCACGGGCGTGCGGCTGACCGTGGCGGGCCAGACCTTAAGCGGCAATTTTGCCTTCGAGCAACTGACCAAACAGCCTGGCGGCCAGAAGATCGTTCGCGTGGTGGCGACCGAAGTGGAATTGCACCTTGGCGACGGCAGCGATGACTTCGTGGTGTTGAGCGAAGGCGAAGGTTCGTTGCTGATCACGCCGGCGGGGTTGGCGGGCAAACTCACCGCGGAGTTGGAGATCAAACTTCCGGGCATTACCGCGGACGGACGCGTGACGCTGGCCATCAACAACTCGTCCGTGGCGGTGAACGAGACCTTCACCGTGGGCACGGCGCCGGACACGGAAGACATCGAGTTGATTCTGCCGGCGGGTCCGTATGTGCGCGTTGAAGTGACCGGGCGCACGGCGGGATCGGCAGCGACCCTGACCGTGATGGAGCAAACGTTGCAGGGCAGCTTTGTCTTCGAGCAGGTGACCAATACCCGCAATGAACGCGTGGTTCGCATTGGTCTGGCGGACGTTGGCCTGCGCATTGGCAGCGGCTCCACGGATTACCTGGTGCTGAGCGAAGGCGAGGGCGCTTTCGTGATGACCCCGGCGGGATTGGCTGGACGCATCGGCGCCACGGTCTCGATTCCGGCCATCAAGTTCTCCGGCACGCTCAGCCTGTCGCTGAACAACACCCGCGCGCCCGTCAACGAGCGCATCACGGTCGGGACCACGACGTTGGTGGTGGATTTGCCCGAAGGTCCGTATCTGCGCGTGGAAGGCACGAATCTGACCCTGACCATTGGCGGTCAATCGTTGAGCGGCAACTTCTCGTTTGAACGCGCTACCAGCGCGGCGACGACGCCGGGTGGCGCCACGCGCACCGTCCTCCGCGTGGCCGCAACCGATGTCTCGCTGCGCTTGGGCAATGGGACGACGGACTTTGTGCGCGTCAGCGACGGCCACGGCGCTCTGCTCATCACTCCGGACGGACTCGCTGGAACGTTGGGCGCCACCGTGGCCTTGAATGTGCCGGGTGTGACGTTCACCGGCACGTTCAATGTGGACCTCAACAACTCGCGCGTGGAAGTGCACGAGCGTTTCACGGTGGGCGAAACAGAAATCCTCCTCGACCTGCCGGCCGGTCCCTACGTGAAGGTTGCGGGCACGCAACTCTCGCTGGAATTGCTCGGCCAACGGTTGAGCGGCGACTTCGCTTTTGAACGCATCGACAGCACGGTTAATGGCCAGCCCACGCGCATCATTCGCGTGGTGGCCCAGAACATCACCATCAGCCTCGGCAGTGACACCACGGAATACGTTTCGGTGCGCAATGGCCGCGGCTCGTTGAT
The DNA here is from genome assembly GCA_044230345.1 of Limisphaerales bacterium. Taxonomy (GTDB): domain Bacteria; phylum Verrucomicrobiota; class Verrucomicrobiia; order Limisphaerales; family JADJPG01; genus JBGARF01. The sequence goes on along the minus strand of JBGARF010000002.1, from coordinate 167,577 downwards.
TCTTTCCAGCGCCGGTCTGGCCGGCGAGTTCGCCGCCACCGTGGAGGTGAAGAATATCCAGGACGTGGCGTTCGTGGGGACATTCACGGTGCAGGTCAACAACACGCGCGAACGGGTTCAGGCGACCTTCGCGGGGATCAACCCTGGCGATCCGACCACGGTGTTAAATCTTGATCCGGGTCCGTACCTGAGTGTCGCGGGTTCGGGAGTGCGTCTCGCCATCTCCGGCTTGGAGTTGCAAGGCAGCTTTGTCTTCGAACAACAGACCACGGCCGGCGGCGCGAAGGTCATTCGGGTGGCGGCGTCCGGTGTCGGGTTCACCCTGCGCAGCGGCGACGACGTGATCGTGAACGTGTCCGGGGCACAGGGGTCATTGTTGATCACTCCTCAGGGCATGGCCGGCGGACTCCGGTTTGCCCTCAATGGAACCACCTTTGCCATCAGCGATTTCTCGCTTGAAGCCAGCGAGCTCGCGGTGGAGATCAACACCCTCCGTGTGGCGGTGGACGAAACGTTCAACGTGGACGGCGCATCGATCCGGTTGAACTTGCCGGCTGGGCCGTATCTCCGCGTCAGCGTCAATGATGTCACGGCCCACATCGGCCGGTTCAGCCTGCACGGCAGCCTGGCCTTTGAACAGCTGACGTTGCCCGGCAACAATCGGGTCATGCGTCTCGCGGTAGGCGGAGTCACCTTGAGCGGTGTGTCCGGTTCGGACGCGGTGCTCGAAGAGGTGCAGGGCGGGGTGATCATCAAGAAGGTGGCCGGTCGAACCGGCATGGCCGGCATCTTGACTGGCAAAGTGCAATTTGGCATCGGCGAATTGCAGGTTGGGGCCACGGCAGGCTTCCGTTTCAACACGACACGCGCCGCCGTCGATGAGACGATCGAGGTGAACGGCCGATCCATTCCGATCCTGTTCACGCAGGATGAATCGGTGGGTGGCAATGTCTTCGGGTTCTTCGTCACCGGCCTGAAGCTGACCATCGCGGACTTCATCTCCATCGAAGGCAACATCACGTTCTCGCGCTTTAACCACGAGACCTTTGGCCCGGTCGACGCGATTGGTGGCGAGGCGCTGGAATTGTTCGTGGGGCAGGGGCCGTTGTATCTGGACAATGGCGACCTGAATCCCGATGCGGTGGGCGTGGTCCTGACCAACGCCAAGGTGGGCTTGCTGAGCTTCGGGCGCGACCAATACATCCTGGAGGCCAGCGGCACGATTCGGTTGGTCGGCCTCGATGGGCTGGTGGTGGAGAGCACGAACGTCGTCGTGCGCATCAACAACAGTGAGCAGCCCCTGGGGCGCGCCTTCGAGATTCCCGTGCCCAGCACGGACCGAACGGTGCAGGTGAATCCGATGCCGCGAGGCACGCTGAGTTTCCGCGGTGATATTCGCTTCAAGATTGCGAACGTGCTCGAGCTGGCGGGCACGGTCAGTTTCACCAAAAAACCCAACGGCCTGGTGCAAGTGGCGGTGGCCAGCACGCCGGGCGTTCCCATGGTCACGATTCGGGTGCCGGGCCAAACGACGCCGGCGTTCGCCATCGGCGGCAGTGCGGTGTTCACCATCGGTCGCGGACAAGGGTTCCGTCTGCAGAACTTCCAAATCAACGGCGTGTCGATCTTCGGCCAGGGCATCGGGCTCCTGCCCACCGGCGACGGCACCGGCTCCGGCGCCGTGCAGTTCCCGAGCGCAGATCTCGCGTCGCCGTTTGAAGGCGAGGTCCTCGAACGCACCAAGCTCAACACCCAACGCTACGTCGACGTCGTCTTCGAAGTGGGCGAAGGACGCCAGGTGCGCGCCGCCTCGATTCTGGATGTGGCTCCGGAATTCACGGTCACGGTGAATGGTGCCCCGCTGAGCGGGGTGACCTTTGGCACGCCGACCGAGGTTGGCCTCAATCGCTATCGGTATCCATTCACCGGCGCGTTCCCGCAGGACGGCGAAGTGACGTTCTCGTTCATCGCGCAATCGTTCACCGACAACGCCGGACTGGGCGCCTTTGCGGAAAGCGAAACGTTCACGGTGGTGACCAAGCGTCCGGACGGCAGCATCGCGCCGCTCGGCCCGACCGCGCAGTTGTCGTATCCCACCGCGGGCGCGGCGGTGACGGCCAACGCGTTGAACGCGGCGAAGTATCTGGACGTGACGTTCACGGCGCGCAACGGCAGCCCGATCGATCCGGCGAGCATCACCGGCGATGAGTTCGCGTTGTTCGGTGCCGGCCTGGCCGATGTGAAGGTCGATGGCCAGGGACGTCCGGAACTCGCGACCCAGCCCGTGCTGATTGCCGGCACGACGTATCGCTATTACCTGAAGGACAAGGACCCCGCGAACGGGATCAGTCTGTTTCAGGCCGGCGAGGTCGAAGTGCGATTCCTGAACGGATTGCAGGGCGGATTCAAGACGCTCGACAATGTCACGAACGTCGCGTTGACCGCCCGCTTCACGGTCGAGCCCAACGCGCCCGGTGCCGCCACGACCAATGGCGCGGTCTCGCTCGGCCCGCTCAGCTTGCAAGGCCCGACCATCGGCATCCAGGACATCGGCTTCAAGAACGGGAAGCTCATCCTGACCATCGGGCTCGGCGTCAACCGCGCTTCGCTCGCGTTCGGCGGCAGCACGCCCGCCGGCACGACCTCCACCCGCCAAACCAACAGCGGGGTCACCGCGGAATTGCTGGGCATTCTTGGCACGTTCGACATGGCGGTGGATGTGTTCGGATTGCTGGGGGGCAAGGTCGACATCGGGTTGACCGGCAAGTTCAGCCTGAGCGTGGCGTCGCTCGAAGTCACGGTGCCCAATGTGGTCAAGGTGACCGGCAGCGGCATTCGCATCGCCTACGACCCGGCCGGCACGCGCGATCAGGAAATTCTCCGCATCTATCAGGCCTCGGTGCAGTTCCTGCCCTTCAACGTGCGCGGCGAGATCCTGCCCTACGACCTGAATCGTGCCCAAGGCCTGCCGGCCGGCGATCCCGCGCTGAACTCGGACCCAGGCACGCCGTTAACGCGTGGCACCCTGCCCGCCGCCAACATCATCCCTGGCCTCGTCGTGCGCATGAACGGATTCACGCTCGGCCAGGCCGTCCTGATTTACGGCGGACGCGCCCCGGCGAACACGCTCACGCCCGTCGACCCGGCCAACCCGAACGGACCGCCGCCCACCGACGGAAAGATCCGGTTCGGAAGCATACTTGAGTTCGATGACATCCGCATCGGCGTCACGAATTTCACGGTGAACTTCGATGCCGAAAATCCGGTGGTGTTCAACGGCTCGATCTTCGTCGCCTCCGGCGGCGCCAAGTTCTTCCCCGGCCGGCCCGTCTCCGCGACGATCACGGACCGGCTCACGTCCGAGCCCGGCAAGGACGCACCCGGCGTTCCCGATACGGAAGCGGTCCGACTCTCGTTGACGTTCACCGACGGCAAGGTCGATTCGTTCCAGTTCGACGTCGATACCTTCAAGATCACGCTCGGCAGTTTCCTCACCCTGACCGGTCAGGACATTCGCCTGGACACCGGCGCGGATGAAACCGAGTTCCTGCTGCGGGTCGGCGCGATTGGAGCCGAGGTGAAGATTGGCTCGATGGTGATCGGTGGTGAAGCGCGCAACTTCGGCTTCACCGGCGGCGGCGACTTTCGAACGTTGCCCGGCTTCGGCGTCTTCCTCAGCGTGGGCTCGGCCAGTGGCGACAGTTTCAATTGGCCCAAGTGGCTGCCCATCCGCATCGACGCCCTCGGCATTCAGTGGGATGACATCGAGCAACACCCGGAGGATTTTGTGATCACCCTGTCCGCCAGCGTGACCGGGTTGCAGGGCTTGGGCGGCCTCACCTTCGCCGGATCGATCGAGGGCGTGAAGATCGACGTCGGCCTTCTGCTCGAAGGAAAGTTCCCGATTGTCGACATCGCTTCGCTCGGTGTGACGGTGAGCGGCCAGATGTTCGGCGGCCAAATCACCGCCGGCTTGATTGGTGGCATTCTCAAGCTCGACCAGAACCTGAACATCATTGGCGTCACCGACAACACCACGCCGGTGCGGGATCGCGTCTTCTTCCTCGGGCTCGAAGGCGGGTTCGAATTCCCCGGCATCGGCGGCTTGACCATCCGATTGGCTCTGTCCGAGCTCGGCCCGCTCGGTGTCTTCCTCAGCGCGTCCGTGCCCGGCGGCATCCTGCTCGAGCCGAATACCGGGCTTGCGATCAATGACTTCGCTGCCGGCGTGGAGTTCTTCAAGACGCTCCCGTCGATCGAGGATCCGCTGGAGTTGCGCGGGCCCGCTTTCGGTCTGCCCACTCAGATCACACCCGCGCAGTGGCTCGACGACGTCAAGAACCAGGTCGTCACGCAATACCGCGCCATCCAGGCGAACCCGGCCCTGAACGGATTCACCGCGGCCTTCACCGCGCCCATGACCATCACGGGCAGCGCCAAGCTGTTCACCATCTACGCCTCGGAGACCGTCTTCAATGGGCAGATCATCATCAAGTTCAGCACCGACGGAAAATTCCTGATTGCCGGCAAACTCAACTTCGCCGGCGACAACATCAGCCTGAGCGCGAAGCTTTACGCCGACCTCTCGAAGGTCACGTCTGGCACCGTCGTGGTGCTGTTCCTGGCCGACATTCCGGATCAGGTCCGGCTGCTGACGATTCAAGGCAAGCTCAAGATGGGCTTCCGCAATGCCGGCGGTGAAGAGGTGACGTTCGACGTGGTGGATGCGCCCGAGGTCAATCCGCTGACGGTTGCGCCCACGCTCGGGCTCGTGGATCCGTCCGGCGATCGCATCGATGTCAGTGTGATCAACTCCGACGACCGCAAGGCCGACGGGCGGACGGTGGCTGTGACCGGTCAGACGGCGCAGGTCTACGACGACAAACCGTATCTCGATGTCACCTTCCGCGCGCCCGAAGGGGCGAACCTCGATTACGCTTCGATCTTCGACGCGGATCCCGAGTTCGACTTGTTCATCGCCGGGCGCCCGGGCGCCGTGTCGGTGGAAGGCGTGCCCGTGCCGGTCGAGACGATTGTTGGCGCGGACGGTTCGGTTCGCGTGGTTCCGCTGGTGCCGAATGACGATGATCGACCGGAGGGAGCAACGGATGAGCAGGCGATGATCAACGCGATCAAACGCACCGGCACCAGCCGCTATCGCTACTTCATCAAGGATGGCACCTTCGCCGGATTCCCGCGCGGCGAGGCGCGGGTGGTGTTTGTCGCCGGCGCGGTGAAGAACGAAGACGTGCTCCAGACGGATGGCAACGTGGCCACCGGCGCTGACAGTGAAGAGACGACGGTCACCATCGCCGTGGAAGGCGCCACGGCCACGCTGATCAATCCGGGCGACACCGGAGGCATCGACATCACGGTGCTCAACGGCCGGAATTATCTGGATGTGATCTTCACCCATCCGACCGGTCCCGCCACGACGACCATTGATCGAGGCTCGATCACGGATCTGGCGCCGGAGTTTACCCTCTCCGGTGTGGGCCTCGGCAGCGTGAAGCTGGACGAGGCGCAGGCGCCGGTGCTGGTCACCAGCGACGCCACGACGTTGACCTATCGGTATTGGCTCAATGGCGAGTTTGATGCGGGCACGGTGACGCTGACGTTCCTCCCGAACAGCTGGTCGTATGTCACGCCGGTCAGCGGCGCCAGTGGCACGGCGGCGCTCCGGTTCAACGAAGTGTGGGGATCGTTCCGGCAGGCGCCCGAGTTTCTGGATGTCGAGTTCCCGGTCGGCACGACGCCCGGTTCAGTGTCGCCAGCGTCGATTACGCTGACGGTGCCCAGCGGACCGCGGGACTGGACCGTGACGGTAAACACGGGCGTGCCGGTGCAACGACAGGGTGAAACCAACACCTATCGTTTCGCGCTGACCGTGAGCCTGCCGGAGAATCCGGTGGAAGTGATGGCAATTAGCTATGCCATTAGCGGCGTGGCTGGGACCCGTTCGGCCACGTTGGCGATGACGAACACGGGCGGCTTCCCGACCCTGATCAATGTCACCATTCCTGCGGCCAGCGACTCGCGGTTCGCGCTCGACCCGGCCTCGGTGTTGGATCTCAGTCCCGAGTTTGCGTTGGATCAAAGTGCGCTGGCGACCAACCTCGGGCTCCGGGCGGGCAAGTTCGCCTTGGTGCTCGATGAAACCCGCGCGCCGATCGCCACCAACGATCCCAGCACGTTCCGATTCTACGTCAAAGTCTACGCCGTGCCGTCCGCGCGCCCGGTCGATGTCGCCCCCTACGTGGAGGAATTGGCGGTTCCGTTCACGTTCAACGCCGGCAGCTGGGCTTACTCTGGAGACACCGCGGTCACCGGCGGCACGCTCCCGGGAACGACGGCCGACTATTCGGACCTCGACGACACCAACAACCGGACCTACCTGGATGTCGCGTTCTCCGGCAGCCGCACGCATGAGCTCGACGGGGCTTCGATCCTTGACCCGGGCGCGGAGTTTGCCCTGAGCGGACCCGGCGCCGGAACGCCAGCCGCCCGCGTCGCCTTGGACGGAACGCCGCAACATCTCGGCAACAACATCTATCGCTTCTTCCTCCGGAATAATTTCGTCCTCGGCGAAGTGACGATGACGTTCACGGCCGGTGCCTGGAACGATGTCGGTGGCGGCAACGCCAACATTGAGTTCAGCCAGGCGTTTCGCGTGGAGGGCACGACGGCCGATCTGACCAGCCCGGCGGCCGGAGGCACGGTGGGTTCAGGCGTGCTCAATGGACGTCATTATCTCGAAGTGACCTATCGGCCGAGCGCCGGTCGGACGCTCGACTTCGCCACCATCAATGGCGACGAGTTCACCCTGAAGGACAGCGGTGGAAGAACCGTGACGCTGTCGGGCGCGCCCCAGCGCGTCACGCGCATCACGGTCGTCAACGCCGACGGCACGACATCTGAGCTCAACGCCGAGACCAACACGTTCCGGTATTTCTTCAGCGGCGAACTCGCGGAAGGCACTTACACCGTCGAGTTCGCGGCTGCGACGTGGGCGGACAGCGGCGGCGTGTTCAACCTGGCGGAGATTGAACGGTTCCAGGTGCTCGACGCGAAGGCAGGCCTCGCCGATCCGATGCGTGGCAAGACCATCGATCGTGAGGCGTTCAACGGTCGGCATTACATCGACGTGACGTTTACGCCGGTGCGCGGACAGAAACTCGATCTGACGTCCATTTTCGATGTGGGCGCGGAGTTCACGCTCACCGGTGCCAACGGCGAGAACGTGATTGTTGACGGGACACCCACGCAGCCGGGCGCGTTGGCCGGCACGAACACGTTCCGCTACAGCTTTGCCGGACAATTCGACGCGGGCCGTTTGACCGTGACGTTTACGGCCAACAGCTGGCAGGACACCGCCGGGAACGGCGGCTCGGCGTCGTCGCATCAGGTCGCCATCATCACTCAGGCGGAATCGTTCTTCATCGAACTGTCGGGCGGCGTGGAACTGCGGCTGGCCGATCTGCTGACTGAGCCGCTGATGAAGGCGACCGCCGAGGTGACGCTGGAGATCGACTTTGCCCGGAGCGTCTTTGAGCTGAGTTTCGCCGGACAGCTCTCGCTCTACAAACTGGGCCCCGTGGGCGCCACGGCCGGCAAGTTCGTGCTCGACATGAGCTACACGCTGAGCGATTCGGCGCAGTTCTGGGGCGTCGCCACGTTGCAGACCAACTTCGAGGAGCTGGAACAGTTCGGCCTGTTCATCATTGGCAATGGCACGCTGCAGATTAATACGACGGACTTCACCAAGACGGAGACGCTGACGCTGCCGGGCATTGGTCCGAACAACAGCGACCTGACGCGGACCTACCGGCTCGCGCCGAAGATGTTTGCCATCGAGATCGTGGGCCAGCTGCGGGTGCAGGTGCCGGGCTCGGATGTCGAGCTGTTCCGCATGCAGGGCGGTTTCTTCCTGCGCATCACGCCGCAACGGTTCGAGGTCTTCGCGACCGCGTCACTCTCCTACGGCATCGGTGTCGCCCGCCTGACTTACGGCGAGGCGACGGGTCTGATCGTCGTGGTAACCCAGGCCACACGGCCGGGCGAGATTCCCGGCGTGGCGGGTTCCTTCACGGTCAGTGCGTCCGCCGGCATCGGACTCCCCAGCGTCGGCGACCTGTTGTCGATCGAGGGTTCGGTCAGCGTGACGTTCAACACGACGCTCGCCGATCAGGTCTTCCAAATTCCCGAGGCGTTCTATCCGCTGCTGCATCCGGGTGACCCGACCAGTATTGAAGTGTTCGGCGCGCAACCCGGACTGGATGGGCGTCGCAATCCCACGGGTAATCCGGCGGTTTACTTCGTCGTCTCAATCCAAGCCGAGATCACGATTCAGCGCGTCATCACTCTGACCGGGTTCATCCAGATCGCCGCCGGATTCGATACGGTGCTGAACGTCGGCTATCTGAAGATCACCGGCGCGGTGGGCGCGAATATTCCGTTGCTGGGCGCGCTGTCCGGCACGCTTAACCTGAACGCCTACGCCGGCAGCCCGAGCGAGACCGGCATGATCGGCCGCATCCAACTGGTGCTGGCCAGTAACTCGATCCCCGGCGTCAAGTTCGACGGCGAGTTCTTGCTCGAACTGAATACGTTCAGCTCGAGTCGTTACGTCGACACGTTTGTCATCAACGAGTCGACCGGCCGTTTCGAACGGGAGGCGAACGGGCGCCTCAAGGTCGGATCGGTCAAGCTCGCCGCCGGGCCCAGCTTCAAGCTGGCCATGGGCGGAAAACTCATCATCGCCGACACGCTGACCTTGGAGGGCCGGTTTACGTTCTTCCTGTCACCGTCCCGCTTCCAGGTGGAGGTCGACGCGAAATTGCGGCTCGATCCCATCGGCGAGGTGGACGTCGACGGCTTCCTCCGCATCGACGGCGAAGGCCTGGTCGCGCGCGTGCAGCTGACGCTGGAAGTCGAATTCGGACGCAACATCGGGCTCGAGTTCGAGGTCAGCGCCTTGCTCGAGGTCAACACCACCGGACGCGAGCAACGCCTTGAAGGTCAAGCTGACCCCGTGGTGGCGGGCCTGCGCATCCGCCTCGAAGGCTCGGTCAACTTCCTCGGATTCGCCCGCGGCGCCGGCAGCGTCGACATTCTCATCAGCCGCTACGAGTTGCGGCTGGAGTTCCACGTCTCGTTCAGCATCGGCGGGCTTGGCTTCCGCGCGGACGGCCTGGCGTTGGTGGTGACTGAGGCCGGCGACCCGGGCCTCGTGCTCAGCCTCGACGTCAGCGTGGCCGCCAACCTGTCGGTGTTCGAGATCACCGCCAGCGGCCGGCTCAAGCTGAACACGACGCGCGCCACCCGTGAAGGCATCGCCCCCGGCTTCGTCCTCTCGCTGAATGGCCACGTCGACATCCTCAAAGTCCTGAAGTTCGATGCCGGCTTTGAGATCATCGTCCGCGACAATTACTGGCGATTCTCCTTCAATGCCCGCATCGACTTCTTCGGGTTGGTCGTGCTCAACGGCAACGGTTACCTGGATTCACGCGGCAACTTCGACATCAGCCTGAGCGGTGAGTTCGTGCTCGGCAGCCGCAGCTTCGGGTTGATTGGCCAGTTCCACTTCCGCGTGGTCAGCGAGGTTCTCACCGACAACACCGGCAATCCCTATTACCGCTTTATTCTCAGCGGCGGCGCGTCGGTCGAGGCCCGCGTGTTCGGCATCACGCTGGCCGGGCTCGGGCTTGATTTCGAATTCCGCGCCGAAGGCTCCGGCACGGTCGAGATCCGGTTGAGCGTCACGGTGCGCATCAAAATTCTGTTCGTGAAGATCAGCAAGACCGCCTCGTTCACGATTGGTTATCTCGAGTTGCCCAAGCCGGTCTACCTCGGCGGCAATGCCTCCGGGAATCCGCGCGCCTGGAATGGCGGGCCCCTCCACCTCAACGTTGGCAATCGGGGCGGGTTCCGAAACCTCGCGGAAGGCGCCACGAACGAGGGCTACACCATCGAACAAATCGGCGGCACGGCCAACGACGCAACGATCCTCGTCAGCGCCATGGGCCGCTCCCGCATCTACGAGCATGTCTCGAGCATCCACGCTGACTTCGGCGAAGGGGACGATTCCATCATCGTGAAGCCCGGCGTGAGGGTGCCGGTGTTCATCAATGGCGAGGGCGGCGATGACGTGATCGTTTACGAGAGCAACGGTTCCGCCACGTTGAATGGCGGTTCCGGTGATGACTACATCGAAACCAATGGCGGCACGGTGGTGGTGGATGGCGGCGAAGACGATGATTTCATCCTGCACGACGGCCCGCTCGGCGCGTTGCTCCGGGGCGGCCCCGGTGCTGATCGCATCATCGGCGGTCCGGGCGCGGACACGATTTACGGCGATGACGCCGTGGAAACAGTTCGCGGCACGGATGGCGAAGACGACATCACGGGCGGCGGCGGAGCGGACATTATCCAGACGGGCGGCGCCAAGGATCTGGTCACACTCGGGTTCACTGGCTTCGGAACGGACGTCAACAACGCGGGCGGCCCGGACATTCTGTGGCTGAACGGAACGGTCGGCCCGGACGCCCTCACGATTACTCCCGGCAGCCTCGCTGGCGATGTGGTGTTGCAGACCAGCGCCGGAGCCATTACGGCCAGCGGCATGAACCGCGTGCACTTCGATGCCGGCACCGGCGCGGACAGCATCACGGTGGCCGATCTGACCGGGAGCGGGGTGACCAACGTGACCCTGGACCTGGGACGTCGCGCCACGGTGGTGGGGGCGACAGTCGACGAAGACGGCCAATTGGTGCCGCGCTACGCCTACAGCAATGACGGCGCGGTCGACACCGTGACGCTCGCGGGCACGGCAGGAGATGACAATTTTGCGGCGGCCCACGATGTCGACACCGATGGCGTGTCACGCGTCCACCTTGTCCAAGGCGGCGGACAACGTGAGTTCAGTCTCTACAGCGGCGTGCGCAGTGAAGGGGACCAGTTGATCCTGAACACGGGTACGGGCAATGATCGCATCGATGCCAGTGGCATGACGGGCATTGACCGCGTCGCGTTGAAGGTGCGCGCGGGTGAAGGCGACGATCGGGTCATCGGCTCGGCTTTCAATGACGAGTTGGATAGCGGACTGGGCAATGACACCGTCACGGGCGGTCCCGGCCGCGACACGTTCCTCGATGCATCAGGCCCCGACGAAACCGATGTGTTGATCGAGGAGAACGACCTCGACATGTCGCTCTTCAGCAATCTGTTTGTCGTCGGCACACTTCAATCCGGCACGACGCGTTTCTACACAGCTTCGGCTACGGTCGAGGATCTGAACGGTTTGTTCGAACGCGCCAATCTGACGGGCGGCTCCGGCAACACCTACATCGGCGTCGGTGATCTGGAAAACCTCACGGTGGTCGACACGGTCCGCTACATCGCCCGGCCGTGGCGCGGCACGGTGTTGGTCCGGGATCGCGGCGGCGCGGGCAACGATCGGCTGAACGTCGTCACTCCGCTGCAAAGCACGGGCATTACCGGCGCGCTCGAGACATTCGTGATCGACAACGTCACGTATCGAGGCATCTCTTTCGCCGGCCTGCCCACCTACGCGCTCTTTGACGGCGTCGAGGAGGTGACCATCAACCTCGGCCTCGGCAGCGATGTGTTCACGCTGTTCGGGACCTTCACTGGTCGCACCATCGTGAATGCGCTCGGCGGCGGCGACTTGATCGCCATTCAGGGCATCTCCGGTGAAACGATTGTCAACGGGGGCGACGGGGACGATCAGATTCACGTCGCGGATGGCGTGCGCCTGGTTGAAACCACGCCGGGGGTCTACGGCTTCACGCAAACCGTCGGCACGGCCAATAGCATCGGCGCCGCGCTCACCATCAACGGCGGCGCGGGCACGGATGTGGTCACCATCGATGACACCACCGATGTCACCAACAACGCCGGCACGCTCACGAGCACGAGGTTGGATGGAATCTTCGGTCCCGGCGGCTCGTTGACTTACGCCGAACTCGAGGAGTTGAACGTCCGCCTGGGTTCGGGCGCGGACACGATGAATGTCCGTTCCACGGCCAACACCACCAATCTCGATCTCGGCCCCGGCAACGACACGGTCAACGTCGGCAGCCAGGCCGGCCTCGGCGCGTTCGGCACGGGCACATTAAACGGCGTGGTCGGAGGACGTCTCACGGTGACGGCCGGCGCCGATCTCAATGATGTCATCACGATTGACGATGGCGGCGATAACGGCGGTAACTTCGGCGAGTTGACGTCGGGCACGTTGGTAACGGGCGGACCCGTCGTTCGGCGCTTGACCGGTTTGGGCATGACGCTCGGCATCGAGTACGCCGGGTTTGAGATGTTCACCCTGCAGCTCGGCTCGGGTGACGACGAACTGTTCGTCGGCGGAACTCACGAGCGCCCGTCGTTCATCGATACGGGCGCCGGCGATGACACCATCAATCTGGCCGGCATCAATGGCGAATCGAAGGTGGTGGCCGGGCCGGGCCAGGACATCGTGCGCGTTAACTTCGGTCGCGATGGCAAACAGACCTTCCAGGACGGCGTCAACGGTGTGCTCGGTCTCTACGGCGGTCCCGATGATGACCTGATTGAGATCGGCCTGTCCGGTCTGGGCGATGCGCAGATCCTGGTCGACGAACTGAACTTTGGCGGCGCCACCGGTTCGCAGGCGAACGCCTTGCGGATCTACGGCACCAACGCCGGCGACTTCTTCCTGTTCCGGCCGGGACTGGTCAGCGCGCTGGAGGTTGGCCCTGATCGGCAGCCGATCAGCGGCGGACGCAGCGAACGCGTGCGTTATCGCGGTGAACTCGCCGGCGGCATCCAGATCTATGGACGCGACGGCGACGACACGTTTGTCCTCGACGACGTCACCTCGGCGTTGGTGGTCTTTGGTGATGCGGGCGCGGACCTGTTCCAAATCGGGCAGGTCTACCAATCCCCCCGCGACGCCACCAATCCGTTCAATGGCCTGCAAAGTGAAGTTTACTTTGGCGAACGCTTCCTGCCGGAGACGTTCAGCAACTTCTTTGAAACCACGCTGACCACGCGCGGTTACCTGAGCAACGGCGTCAGCCAGCCGACGAACCTCTTCGGCGGCACGGGCAATGACAGCTTCACCGTGTATCGCAACAAGAGTGAGCTGTTCCTGTTTGGCGACGAAGACGACGACACGTTCCTCGTGCGCGCGTTCGTGAAGGTGGATCCGAAGGATCCGAAGGCGCCCTTCACCAACATCAACGGCGGGCAGGGCGCGGACTTCGTCAACTTCGCGGTCAACGCTCCGGTCCGGATCGAGGGCGGTGACGGCTTTGACACCTTGACCGTCGTTGGCACCGAGTTTGGCGATGACTTCGTGGTCTCCGATCAAGGCGTGTTCGGAGCCGGCTTGTTCGTCACCTACGGCGGGATTGAGAAGCTGGTGGTCGACGCGCTCGAGGGCAATGATCGCTTCTTCATCCTGAGCACGCCCGATGACGCTGTGGTGGAGCTCATCGGTGGTTTGGGCAGCGACACCTTCAATGTTGGCGGCGGCACAGGGACGCGTCCCATCACGGTGGTGAGCCGCAGTCTGGAAGGTCACAGCGGGCTCATCGATCACACGCTGCTCAGCGCGGCCCTGGATTACAACAATCTGTTCGCCCAGGACCTGGCGGTGAAGGTCGGCGACAACGACGCGGCGGGTGTCGTGGTGCAGGTGCTGCAACCGCTGCGCGTGTTTGAGAATCCGCTGGCCGATCCGCTGCTCGTGTCGGCGACGTATCTCGTCGTGCTGACGCGTTCGCCGGAAGAGAACGTGCGAATCACGGCTGCGCCCGTGCCGCTGCGGGAACGTGACCAGCGGGCGGGCGCCCAGGGCGTGCTGCTCAATGGCAGCGCCAGCGGCGTCACGCTCCTGTTCGATCGCCGGAACTGGTTCGTGCCGCAGACCATCACGGTCACCGCGCCCAATGACGTCATCGCCGAAGGCCGCCAGCGCATCACGATCCAGCACAGCGTGGTGCAGGGTGGGTCGTCGGATGACGGCGGCGCTTATGATCGATTGGCCATTCCCGGCGTCGTGGCAGAGGTGATTGATGACGATGCAGCGGATGTGGTCATCGCTCCTTCCGGCCGCGACACGGTGCTGAGCGAAGGCGGCGCGGTGCCGTCGTTGGCGAGCGACACCTATTTCGTGGTGCTCAGCCGTCCGCCGACCGGCGACGTGACGGTTGAGATTCTGGCCGATGATTCGACTCCGAGCACCAGCGGTCAGGTGCGCACGTCGGTCACGTCCGTGACGTTCTCGCCGACCGACTGGTTTATTCCGAAGACGATTACCGTCACGGCCAATCAGGACACGGCGGAGGAGGGCATTCACTATTCGCGTCTCAGCCATCGCATCGTCGGTGTAACTGATGGCACGACCTACGATCCGGTCCGCGCCAGCGCCTACTACGGTGTGGTTTCCGGTGATGCGCTTCAGGCCTTGGGCGCGGCGATCAATGGAGACCTGGAAGGAACGGTGAGCGCGTCGATCCTGGTCGATCAAGCCACGGTGGGCATCACGGGATCCGTCGTGGCCGGGTTTGCGTGGAAGGTGCGGCTTGACGGCGTTGACTACAGTTACTTTGCGACCGAAGCGAACGCGCTCGATACGAATCCCGCGGCCCGGGTGGCGGAAGGGTTGGCTGCGCTGATTGGGACCAATTCGAGCGGCCAGTTCTTGGCTGTGGCCAACGCGAGCGACGCCTCCGTCCGAATCTCACGCAGTGGCGGCACTGGCTTTAGCGTGGTCTTCGTGGGCACCGGCAGCCTGGTGCTAACCAACCCGCGCCTCCAGGTCTCCGGCCCGGCCTTCCGCTTTGTGCCGAGTTCCAATGTGACCGTGCTTTCCAGCACGGCCGCATTCGCTGATGCCACTGCCACCTTGAGCGGCACCGTGGCCACGGGCGTGAAGTGGAGCCTGCGCCTCAATGGCAAGGACTTCACGTACCCGGCTGAAACCACCGACCTCAATCTGGACGCGATCGCCATCGGCCTCGCTCGAACGATTAATCAATCCACCGCTTATCACGCGGAGCCTACCGGATCCACCGTCGCGGTCACCGTATTGGGAACCGGCGGCGACTTCACCGCTGAGGTTATTCGTGAGGCGGTCGATCACACGACCACCAGCGGTGGAACGGTGACCGGCACGCCGAGCGTGACCCATTATGCGTCGGTGACACTCGAGGTTGCCGGTGTGACGGAGGTGGTGCCCGGGACGAAGTGGAATCTGCGGATTAACGGCAAGGACTACGCGTTCACCGCCGGACGCAATCGCGACAATACCCGTCCGCTGTCGCTCGATGTCCGCGTCGCGGACGACGACACCGCCGGCGTGTTGATCAACGAATCGAATGGCTCGACGCAGGTGGTGGAACCGAGCCAGTTCGTGGTGTTGGGCAATGGGTTCGTCACGCAAACCACCGTGCCCCGCCGCGTGCTGCTCCTCGGTGGAACCGTGGCGGCAGGTGAGACTTGGACGGTGGTGGTTTACTCCAACGCCACGCCGCCGGTCGAACAGGCCCGTGCCACCTACACGACCCGTCCGGGCGACAGCCTGGCGTCGGTCGGTCGCGACCTCGCCCGCCAGATCGACAACGACGCGGATTTTGAAGCCGGTTATCAGGCCTACTCAACGCCGGCGGATGGCGATCGCGTGGTGCTGTGGATGAATCGCCCCGGTGGCGGCACGGATTTCACGGTGCAATACACCATCCCCAACGGACGCTCCGCATCCGACAGCGGCTTTGTCTCCGGGTTCATCGGTGACTTCGGCACCTCCGTCGTGCGCGACATCGGCGTGCATGACTCGGTTTACACCGCGCAGAATCTCGACGCCGGCAAGTGGGGCAAGGGCTACAACCCGGATGTGGTGGAAACCTCGAACCCGGTCACGGCCAACAATACGCCGCATCTTACCGTGATCGGGACGGGCGACGGCGATGGCGCGACGGATTATTACTCGTTCACGATCACCGATGACATGATTCGGCGCGACCCGGCGATCCGCGGCATCTTCGATGTGGATCACGGATACGAGCCCGGCGATCGGATCCTCTGGGGCAGCCGCCTCCGGATCTACGACATCGTGCCTGATGCCGGTGAGCCGACCGGACGCAAAGCCCGTTTGCTGGCGCAGGGACCCGGAGTGTCAGGTCCGTTCCAGGGCTCAGGCGGCAGTTCGACGTGGCTCGATGATTACCTCGAATACACGTTCACCGCGGCGGGCACCTACTACGTCGAGGTCGACAACTGGCTCGCCTACGGCGGTCTGCCCGATGGAGTCGACTATCAGCTGCAGGTTTCGCTCGAAGAACATCCGATTGACGCCTTTATTTTCGCGCCCGAACCGACCCGCGAACAAGAGGCGGCGAACAACACGCTCAACCAGCCGCAGAACATCGATGCCGCGTCGAACTTCTTCATCTTCTTCGACCCGAACGTCGGCGGCGGACCGGCGGGTCTCGATTTCCTCACACCGTACGCGCGCATCCAGGGCTCCGGCGATGGTTCCCTGGACATCTACGAATTCGAGATCACTCCGAAGATGCTCAATCCGGATGCGATTGAGGCGATCACTGACCCGCTGGCGGCTGGTCCGTTCTATCGCCGGGCGACGCTGGATTTCAGCGGCGCCATCGGAGACGGCGACCGGTTTGTGCTCGGGATTCGCGGCCGCAACTACACCTACGATGTGGTTGGTGTGCAGCAGGTGTCGGATGTCATCACCGGGATCACGTCGCAGCTGCCCGCCCGTTACGGCATCACGGTGGACGGCAATCGGCTCACCATTACCGATCCGAACGGCTTCAGTCTCCAGGGCCTGACTCACACGGTTGCCAATCCGGGCGCGATCAGCCGGACCACGCAGCCGGTGGAATCCGGCACCAGCAACGCCATCCGGTTTTCCACTGTGACCGTCGATGTCAGTGGAACCATCGCGGTGGGCGAACGTTGGACACTGACCCTCCGTTCGGCCGGCGCGCCGAACGAAACGTTCTTCGATGACGCCACGGCCGGCGAAGCCACGGCGGTTGAGGTGATGAAGGACCTGATCTCAAAGATCAACTCCGATTTGACCTCGGCATACACGGCCAGCGGGAATCCTGGCGACACGAACCCCGGCAGCTTTGATCTGGTCCGCGATGACGGCGCGCTCTTTACCATCGCTATCACCGTCGCTGGCGCCGATCCGCGGGGGACCGTGACGCTGACGGGCACGCCGGACCAGGTTCAGGGCCCGACCGTTACCTGGCGCACGGCTTTGTTCAGTTCGGGACAACCGCTCGTCACCGGTGAGTCCTGGGAACTGACGGTCAATGGCGCGCCCTACACCTACGTCACGGGCTCCGGTGGCGACGCGGTGACGCTCAATGTGGTGGCGACGCGGTTGAACAATCTCGTGCCGGGCACGGCCATCGTGGTCGATAACGACACCCAGAATCGACTGACGGTCACTTCCACCACGACCGATTTCACCGCCGCGTTGCGCGTGACTAAGCCCGCCAGCGGCGCGAACAATGTGGTCGCCGATCTTGCCGCCAACACTCGGTTGTTGACGCTGACCGGCAGCGTCACCTCCGGTGAAAGCTGGAGCGTGCTGCTGGATGGCGCGCGCGTGTCGTATCCCGTTGCGGGGGGCGACGCTGATCTGGGCGACATCGCTCTCGGCCTTGCCGGGGCGATTAATACCAACGCTAATTACCTCGCCGTCGCCGAGGGAGCGACCGTCCGGATTAGCCGGGTGACAGGAAGTGCGGACGTGTCCGGACCGTTCCGCACGTTCGCGAGCGGCTCCGTGGATTCATCCACTCCAACTACGGTTGTTGCGACGCTCGCCGGCAATCGCACGTTGAACGACACCTGGACAATTCGCCTGGATGAAACCGGCGCGGTGTTTCCTGCGCAGGTCACGGCGACCGAGCCTGATCTTCCGTCGCTGGCTCGCAAGCTGGCTGGTCTGATCAATGCCGCCGCCGGGTATACAGCGGCGGCGGAGGGGACTTCGATCGCCATCGTGCGTCTCGCGGGCGGCGCGTTTACCATCACGCCAACCGCGCCAGCCGGCGGCGGCAAGTCGATTACCCAGACGGCTTCGACCGCCACCACGCTCGTCGCATTGTCTGGAGCCACGCTCACGGGCGACCTCTGGAGCGTCGAGCACGACGGTGTGACGTTGACGTTCCCGGCGGCGACAAAAGTACTAAGCGACGCCGCCATTGGCTTGGCGTCAGAGTTGAACGGAGTCACGGGCTATGCCGCGGCGTCGGAAGGCGGCACGATCGCCTTTACGCGCACAACCGTGGGGACGTCGGTGGCTCCGTTGATCCCCACACGCACCACCGCTGCGGGAGCCACGGCGGCGTCCACTGCCGCCACCCGACGCATTACGCTGACCGACGTGGTCGGCGCCGGTGATGGTTGGGAAGTTACTTTGGAAACCGGCGTCAGCGTGCTCTATCGTGCCACTGGCAGCGATGATCTCGAGTCGGTGTTGCAGACGTTGGCGGCGGACATCAATGCCAATGTCGCCGGCTACAGCGCCGCTGCTGCGGGCGGGGTTTTGATCGTTCATCGTGCGAATGGCACCGCCTTCAGCCCCGGCGTTGTTTTAATTCCGGCCGTCGCCGGCACCGCCAAAACGAACTGGGCTCAGGTCGTGCAGTTCGGCAATTCCTTCGGCGCGCGCAATCT
Source organism: Limisphaerales bacterium (assembly GCA_044230345.1). Lineage (GTDB taxonomy): Bacteria > Verrucomicrobiota > Verrucomicrobiia > Limisphaerales > JADJPG01 > JBGARF01. The sequence continues at coordinate 148,860 of JBGARF010000002.1, read as the reverse complement.
CGACATCTGGTCGCTCAACGTCAACGGAACGCTCTTTGAATCCCGCGCTGCTGGAGGCCTCTCTGCGGTGCTGACTGACTTTGTCACTCAACTCGACGGCACGACAGTCGGTGGCGTGCTCCTCAGTGTCTCCGACGATGGCATCGATTCCCTGACCATTCGATCGAGCACGGGCGCCTTTGTGCCGGTCACTGAACTTCAATTGACACGCGGGTTTGCGGCGGAAAACACCCAAGGCGACAGCCGCCCGCACTACAACTCTGTCACCTTGGACCTGGCCGGAACGTTCAGTTCGCCGGAGACGTGGGTGGTCACGCTGGACGGCGAGACATTCCGGGTGCCGATCACCAGCACGAATCCGTCGCGCTCCAACGATCGGTCGCTGGATTGGGTCGCGGATCAACTGGCCATCCAAATCAGGACGAGCAGCCGCTTCACCGCCAGCTCCGCCGGCGCGAGCGTCACCATCACGCAGCGTGCCTTCAACGCCTCCACCAATCCCAGCCCCGGACCCTTCGTGGTCGATGTTTCCCGCGGGGGCGGCACCGTGTCCGCCCTCTTCGACATCGATCGCAGCACGCTGCCGTCCGGTGTGTCGCAGATCCCGTTCCTGCAACTGTTCGGCGTCCGCACCGCGAATCCATACGTCACCAGCCTCGTGCTCGACCTGCTGGATTCCTCCAACACGGTCCTGCGCACCGATTACATCAATGCGCCCGGACACACCACGACCGTGGATGCCGGCAGCACGAGCACGCGCGATCCATTCCTCGCCTACGACTTCACCTCCGCGGGCAAATACAAAATTCGCCTGCGCTCGTTCATCGACTATGCCGACGACTCGAATCTTTTCTTCCGCGACCAGTTCGTGGATGGCGTCGTGCCTGGTCTTTCCTACGAGCTCAATCTGTCGATCCAACGCCATGCCAATAATCCCAATGCCATCGCGTTGAACGGCAAGACGGTGACGATTGTGGACGGCCCAGGTCGCGGACAGACGGCGCGGGTCCTCGCCTACGATCCCGAATCGCGCGATTACCTGCTGGATACGGCGTGGACCGACGACCCGAATCGCACGAGCCGGTTTGAGATCAGCTACGATTTGGGCACTGAACCCGGATTGGCGGCGGAGTATCGACCCGTCACTGACAGCTACACGGTGGTGTTGACCAAGGCGCCCACGGCGCCGGTGATTTACAACGCTCTGCCGGTCGCCACGCCGACGTTGAACTCCGAGCTGGCGTTCGATCTCGGGGCGGGCCGAGGCCGCAATAATGAAGTGCAGGTGCGCGTCGCCACCACCCGGGCCCTGGTCCAGCTCAGCGGAGCGGCCACCGCGGGCGAGACCTGGACATTGCGACTGTCCGATGCGCTGCTGACGCCGCTCGGCGCAACCCCGCCGTCGTTCACGGTGGGCGTCGGTGGCGCGTCGCTGGCGTCCGTGGCCGAAGGCTTGGCAGCAAGCGTTCGGGCACTGGGTCTCTCTGGGTTCGTGGTGAGCTACGAACCCGGCGCGACGGAGTTCCTGATTGAAGCCACGAGCCGCTTCTTCGCCGAACTGTCCATCGCTCCGGAAACCCGCGGCGGCTATGACGTAACGGGCACCCGCGCCACCGACGATGTCGCCTGGTTGCGTGCTGAAGTGGAATTGACCGGCCAGGTCACGACGGGCGAGGTCTGGACGATTCAGGTCGACGGCCAGGTTGGAACCTACACCGCTCAATTCCGCGATGATCTCGGCGCGATCGCCGAGGGCCTCCGCACGGATCTCCTGCGCAACGCGTCCTTCGACCAGACCTACGCCGTGGTGGTTCTCGGCCGCACGTTGTCCATCGAACAGCGCCAGGGCTACGCGTTCACGCTCTCGACCAGCATCACTCCCGACAGCCAGGGCAGCGGATTGATCACGCCGCAACTGGTGTTCACCCCGGCGAATTGGAACCAGCCGCAGACGATCACGGTGGCGGCGATTGACGATGAATTTGTCGACGGCAGTGATGCGCTGGTCTTCGCGACGACCGAGGAGCGCGTGAATCGCATACGTGGGCCGCTGGTGACCGAGGGCGGCATTCGTGTTGGCCAGGAACAGTTCCTCAATGATCCATTCCGTCTGCCCGGCGAAACCAACTGGCCGCTCGCCGACGGATTCATCGACACGCTCAGCACGGTCGGTGGAGTAGGGGTGATTTTCGATCCGCGCGCCACGCACACGGGGCCCACGCTCGGCCAACGGCCCGGCTTCGATCCGCGCATTGCCGACGCTCTCTATTCTCTCACCATTCTCGACGGCGCGGCGCAAGGCGTGCAGGTGGACTTCAATCAGGTCTCCCGCAACATCCTCACCGTGGCGCGTCCCACGGGTCTTACGGTGGAACGTTACGGGCTCAATGGCGTGGCGGATTCGCGGCTGGTCTTCCAGGGCATCCCGGAGGCCGCCTCGCTGCCGAACATCCACTGGCAGGAACTGACGCTCAATTTCAACGGGCTCGTGGCCGAAGCGCAGGACTGGGCCTTCGTGCTCGACGGGACCACTTACACGATTTCCACCGGGTCCACCGACACGTTGCTGACCGTGATCAACGAGCTGCGGCGACAGGTGAATCTGGCGCAGTCGAACACCTACGTCCTCACGCTGCAGGCCAGCGTGCTCGGCAGCAGCCTGCGCGTCGAACGTGTCGACGGCGCTTCGTTCAGGTTCGATTTCCAACCGCCGCGCAATGTCTCCGGCCAGGTCCGCGGTCGCCCGGTCGCCGCCGATGTCTCGGCTTCGGGCATCCGCTGGCTCGAAGCGTCGTTCGCTTTCCGCGGCGTTCCGACCGAGGCCGAGCGCTGGATTATCCAGCTCGACGGCCATGATTACGTCGACGATGTCGGGGCCGGCGAAGCGGATTGGTCGACGGTGACGCAGGATCTGCTCGACGTCATCGAGGCATTCAGCGGATCCGATCTCGCCCCGGGCATTTCCGGCGACACCATCACGTTGCGACAGCCCTGGCCGATCGATGACGAGAGCGGACTGGCCCGCGTGCCCGCAGTTGGCGACCATTACTTCTATGCGCCGGTCAACCTCAACACCCGCGTCGACGAGTCGGTGCAGGTGGATACGCTTCACGTGTTCAACGGCGACAGTCCGTCGCGCGATGCCGGCCGGCTGACCGAGGATCGCCTGACGGGCCTGGGCATGGGCGATGAATCCATCGTGGCCGGCCAGGTCATCGCGGGCGGCATTCAATACTCCGGTCTCGAGGTCGTGCGCATCGAACTCGGCACCGGCGCGGATGACTTCACCATCGAATCCTCCCATGCCGGCGCGACGTATGTCTCCACCGGCCCCGGCGCGGATCTGGTCGCTGTGCTCACCATCCTCGGACACACCACCGTTCGCACCGAGGCGGGCGACGACGTCATTCAGGTCGGCAACCCGGACCTGTTGGTGGATCAGATTACCGGTCTGTTGACCCTCGATGGCGGGGCTGACGAAGACACAGTGACCGTGGATGACTCGGGCGAACCTGAGGCCAATTCCGCGGTTCTGACCTCCACAACGTTGACCGGCCTGGACATGCCGACCGTGGCCGAGGTGCAACGTATCTTCGTGCAGGCGGCGAGCGGCACGTATCGGCTGCGCACCGCAGGCTACGGCCTTGAGGCCGGCTTCGTCGACAACGACGACACGGACGACATCAAGCGCTTCGCGGACTACGCCGAGGTGACCCTGGATTACGACCTCGATGCCGCGGGCCTGGCGAGCCGGTTGCGCGCGCTTTACGATTCGAACGACATCGAAGTCAGCCTCACGCGCGGCGATGGTGAGCTGAGTTATCTGGTTTCGTTTGTGCGCAGCTTCGCTGGACGCAATCTGGCGCCGCTCGAATGGGGCGACACCCGCGGCACCAGCCTCCTGGTGCCCAGCCCGGATGCTTCGACCGACGTGCTGACTTCGACCCTTCGCGATGGTTCGACCGCCCCGGTGCGGGATGTCCGGCAAACGCTGACGGTGGCCGCGACCGGCGGCACGTTCCGGCTCGGCTTGCGGCTGGACCCGTTGCATCCCGAGGTGATCACGTTGACCGATCGCATCGACTTCAATGCCACGGCCGACCAGTTGCGGACCGCGCTGGAGCCCTGGCTGAACCCGAACAACCTCGATCCCGAGGGGGCGCTGCCGTTCACGGACAACGTCACGGTGGAGAAGTTCGGCGACACCTGGCACCTGCAGTTCCAAGGCGCCTATCGTCAGTTCAGTTTGTCCGGCGCCGATGCGGATGTGTCCGCGCTGGCCGGCACGCTCGAAGTCAGCACACGAACCGATGGCCTGAACTACTACGGCGTCGAGTTCCTGACGGTCGAGCTCGGCTCCGGAAACGATGTGGTCAACGTGCTTTCGACTGGGGCTGCGACCGTCATCAATACCGCGTCCGGCACCGACACCATCAACGTGCGCACCATCCAGCACGAAACCACGGTGAACGCCGGCTCGGAAGACGACCGGTTCTTCGTCGGATCCAATGCCGGCCTCACCAATACCAACGGCACGGTCAACGGCATCGGCGCCTTTCTCAATCTCTATGGCGACAGCCATGACGCGCAGGATTTGTTGACCGTCGATGAAACCGGTGATGCGACCGCCAACACCGGTCGCATGTCCGCCACGCACATTCTTGGCCTCGGCATGGCCGGCGGCATCCGCTACTTCACGATCGATCGACTGGAGATCAACCTCGGCTCCGGCGACGACCAATTCTTCATCCTCAGCACCCACGGCGGAGAGCTCAACGATGTCGAACGCGCGTTCAATAAACAGACGTTCGTCACCGGCGGCGCCGGACGGGATGTGTTCACGGTCGGCAATGATGATACTCAAACCGACGGCATTCCGATCGGCGACCTCGCGGCCGGTGTCGACCTGATCAACGATCTGCTGGATGTCGACGGCTTAGCCGGGCGCGACACGCTCAACGTCAACGATCGCATCGACACCACCGCCAATGCGGGTCGCCAGATCGCCGGCGTCGCGACGGACCCGAACCGTTTGGGCCGCGTCAGCGACAGCCTCATCGTCGGCCTCGACATGGCGGGACGTATCGGCCACTACGCCTTCGAGCTCCTGAATGTGTTGCTCGGCCTGAACGACGATCGGTTTACCATCGAGTTCGAGGAAACGGCCAAGGAGGAAACGAACGTGCTCGGCGGGCCCGGCAACGATCGCCTCGTCTTCTTCGATGGCCAGTCCATTACGGGGCGCTACGACGGTGAAGCCGGTCTCGATGACACGGTAGACTACGCGCTCTGGACCGGCGGCGTGGGCGTCAACTTCACCATCGGCCGCGCCACGGGCATCGGACGCGGTTTCGATGGCACCATCCGCGCCGTCGAAAACGCCATCGGCGGATTCAGCCGCGACATTCTGATCGGCGACAGCGCGGACAATGAACTGACCGGCAACGCCGAGGATGACCTGATCGAAGGTCGCGCCGGCGATGACGTGCTGGACGGCGGGGCGGACGATGACTTCATGAACGGCGGCACCGGCGACGATTGGTACGTGCTGGTTCCTGGCAGCGACGATCGGGTGGTGGATCCGTCGGGCCATGACACGCTGGACTTCTCCGGGGCGCTCCGCGCCATCCGCGTGACCTTGCTGTCGCTGAGTGGCGACTTCCAAACGGTGGATGCCGCCGGCAATCGCCTGGCCTTGACGGGTGTGATCGAGGATGTGGTGGGCTCGGCTTTCGACGATTTCGTTCAGGGCAACGACGTGAGCAACGAGATTTGGGGTGGCGACGGCGCGGACGAATTGCAGGGCGGGTTGGGCGACGATCGGCTGCATGGCGGTAACGGCGCGGATCTGCTCAAAGGCGAAGGCGATCAAGACGAGCTCTGGGGCGATGCTGATGCCGACGAGTTGCGGGGCGATGTGGGCGACGATGTGCTCCATGGCGGAACGGGCGATGATCTGTTGGTGGCTGGGGCTGGAAACGACCGGCTGGCGGGCGATGCCGGCAACGATGCGCTGCGCGGAGAGGCTGGGTTTGATCTGTTGATTTTCCCGACAGCGCTGGCCGGTGTTCGGGTCGATTTGGCCGCGTCCACTTCCACCGACGGCCTCGGTGGCACCGATTCGCTGTCGGGCGTCGAAGGCGCGATCGGCACTGGCTTTGATGACGAGCTCCTGGGCGACGGTGGAGCGAACGAATTCCGCGGTGGTGCAGGCGCCGATCGGTTGGAAGGACGCGGCGGAGCCGACGTGCTTTACGGCGGTTTGGGCGATGACGCCGTCAATGGCGGCGAAGGAAGTGACCTGCTGGTGTGGGAAGACGGCGACGGGAACGATGTCCTCCAGGGCGGCGCGACGGGTAGTGATGTGGTCGCGGTTCGCGGTGGGACGGCGGCGGATCATTTTGTGGTCGATCCGCATCCCGCCGGCGGCGCGCGAATCCGCGGATTGAACGGAACACCCTTCACCCTGGCGCTGACCCGGGTTGCTTTGATCCGAATCGAGGCTGGAGCCAATGATGACGTCGTGGAAGTACTCGGCCTCGCGGGCACGCTGGTGACCCGGTTGGAGATCGACCTCGGGACTGGCGATGATCAGTTCCTCGGAGCGCAGCTGGGCGGCGCAGCGGGTTCGTTCGTCAATGTGCCCGTGCAGGTGTTCGGCGGCCCTGGCAATGACCGGTTCGTGGGCGGTGCCGGCGCGGATTCATTTGATGGCGGCGATGGGTTTGATACCGCGGATTATTCCCGTGCGCCCGCCGGCGTGGTGGTGACCCTGCCGGGCTCCAATACCACCGTCGCTCCCGATGGAACGGTCACGATCACCCCGGTTCCCGGGCGCGCCCGCAACGATGGCTATCGTGGCCGCGACACCTTGCTCTGGGTTGAGGAATTGATTGGGTCAGCATTCGCCGACCGCCTGACCGGCGGCAATCTCGACGACGTCATCCGGGGCGGCGACGGCGCGGATAAAATCGTCGGTGGAAGCGGCAACGATCGTCTGCACGGCGACGGTGGAGTTGATCTGGTCAATGGCGCTGCCGGCAACGATCAGCTGGAAGGCGGCGCCGAAAACGACACGTTGATCGGCGGCAGCGGCGACGACCAACTCCGCGGCGGCTTGGGCAACGACATCCTGCGCGGCGGCGCCGGCGCGGACTTCTATTTCCATGAGGCCGGCAGCGACATCATCACCGGCGGGCTCGGCGATGTCCTCGATTACTCGGCCGCGCCCGGGCCCGTTACGGTAAATCTCGCCGCCACGACCAAGGAAGGAACCGGCGCCGACGGCACCGGCGACGTCGATCGTCTCGCCAAGATGGATGTCGTCATCGGCTCGCCCTTCAACGACACGCTGATCGGCGACAAGCGCGGCAACACGTTCATTGGCGGCGGTGGCGACGATACGATCGACACCGGCTTGGGCAATGACCGGGTCATCTGGCGCGAGGGCGACGGCAGCGATTCAATCGAGCTCGGCGCCGGCACCCAGGATCTTCTGGAGATTTCCACGGCGCCCACCAGCGGCGATGACTTGGCGATCGGTTCGCAGCCCGAGAGTGTTCTGACGATCGAACGGCGTAATCTTACCCCGTTCCGTCTCCAAGCCCACGGCGCAGAACGTATGCTTCTCCTCACTCTCGGTGGTGACGACGTCGTCACGGCTGGCGCGAGTCTCCCGGTGCTCCTGATCACCGTCGATCTCGGCGACGGCGCGGATACGTTCCTGGGTGCGTTGACGAACGTGCCGCTCGTCGTTCGCGGCGGTGCGGGCGACGATTCGCTGGCGGGCGGACGCAACAAGGACACACTCGACGGCGGTCTCGGATTCGATACTGTCGATTACCAAGGCGCGCCCGGCGCGGTGAAGGCCACCGTCAACGGCCAGGTGCGCAACCTCGTGCTGAAGACGGACGTCGACAACACGACCGGCTTCGAACGTTTTCTGGGCTCGCCTTTCAATGACGTGATTACCGGTGGACGTGGCGGCGACGTCATCGAGGGCGGCGACGGCAACGACACGATCAACGGCGGCAACGGGCGCAATGAACTGCACGGTGGCAAGGGTAACGACATTCTCCGCGGCGGGCCCTTGGGTGATCTCCTCTTTGGTGACGACGGCAATGATCAACTGTTTGGCCTGGGCGGCCCCGACGAGCTCGACGGTGGCGCCGGCAATGACTTGATCGATGGCGGCCGCGATCAGGATGTCGACTTTGTCTCCTATCAGTCGGCCACGGTTGGAGTAACCGTCAATCTTGCCACCGGTCAGGGTCGGGATACTTCCGATGGCTCGGTCGGCGTGGACACGCTGGTCAACATCGACGGCGTGATCGGCAGCCAATGGAACGACACGTTGACCGGCAATTCCCTGGCCAATGTGTTCCGCGGCGCCGGCGGCGATGACTCAATTCTTGGCGGTGACGGCAACGATCGATTCATCGTGGCCGAAGGTGATGGGCTCGACACGGTTGATGGCCAGGGCGGAACCAATGTGCTCCACGTGATGGGTTCCGTCATCGTGGTCAGTGCCCCGGGCGGCCAGTTGACCATTGCGATTGGCGGCGTCGAACACGTCCGAGCCACCGCAGTGCAACGTCTCGAATTGGAAACGGGCGACGGCAATGACGACGTGCGCATCGGGACTCTGGCCGGATCCGGATTGGTGGAGATATTCGTGGAACTCGGTTCCGGCGACGACCGGCTTGATTCCACCGGGTCAGAGGTTCGAATTTCCGTCGAGGCGGGCGATGGGAATGACGTGGTGCTGGGTGGTTCCGGCGACGATACGATCCACGGTGGCGCGGGTGACGACGACCTCTCTGGTGGCGCCGGTGCCGATCATCTGCTCGGTGACGAAGGCGACGACGTGTTGCGCGGCGACGAAGGCAACGACCGATTGGAAGGTGGAAGTGGCCTCGATGTGTTGATTGGCGGATTGGGTGACGACCAACTGGAAGGCGGGTCCGACAACGATCGCTACGTGTTGGCGGCGGGTGCGGACCGGATCAACGATGCGCAAGGCGATGCCGACCAGCTGGACTTTTCCGCGGCCACGGCAGGAGTCCGGGTGGATTTGGCCCTCAGCGGCCGGCAGGTGCTCGACACCGCGGGCAATAGTGTCGTGCTGGCAGGTGGCTTGGAGGACATGGTGGGCAGCGCCTTTGATGATGACTTGTCTGGTTCAGACAATGCCAATCGCATAGCCGGAGGAAGCGGACGCGATCGCATCGACGGACGCGGGGCCAACGACACGTTGTCGGGCGAGGCAGGTGACGACACGCTGACGGGCGGCGAGGGCGACGATCTTATTCTTGGCGGCGAGGGTAATGATTCGATTGTGGGCAATGCCGGCGACGATCAGCTCCAAGGCGAAGCGGGTGATGACACCATCGAGGGCGGCGAAGGACAGGACGAGATCTGGGGCGGGACCGGCGATGACACGATGTCCGGCGACGCTGGCGATGATCAGCTATTCGGTGGTGACGATCAGGACGCTGTGCTGGGCGGTGAAGGCGCGGATGAGCTGGACGGCGGCACCGGTGACGATCTGCTCCGCGGAGATGGCGGCGACGACTTCCTGATTGGGTGGTCGGGTGCGGATCGCGTTGAAGGCGGAGAAGGCAATGACCGCCTCTTCGGCGACGATGGTGATGACGAGTTGTTGGGCGACGCCGGCAACGACGATCTCGACGGCGGCGCCGACAACGATTTCCTGGATCCCGGTCCGGGCGTGAACACGGTGCGGGGAGGGCAGGGGACCAACGTGATCGTGGCGTAGACTCAATGTCGGAGAGCGTCTACAACCCGCGCTGAGGTGCCGCCTCTCGGAGGCGGCGGCGAGGCCCCAGGCACGCCTTGAAGGCATTTTTCCGGAGTGACGCGAGCAGGATGTTGAAGACTCCGCTTTCCGAATGCTGCAACGATCGCGGAGCGAGACCTGTTTTACGCCCTCGAAGGGTCATCGGGTCTGGGTGTTGGGGGATGAACTGTGTTGGTTGGCGCCGCTGCCTGAGCCGCCACTTTCCGGGGCATTGGTGTTTCGGCCGGAAGAGTCGGTCCCGCCGGCGCCCGGCCGGCCGCTCGCGTTCGGCGCTGGCGCGCCCGGACTCCGCGATGCCGGGGATCCTCCAGTGCTCGGGCCTGGCTGTCGGCCTGCATCGCTTCTCCCCCGATTCCCGGCCTCTTTGCGGGCTTTATCCGCGGCACCCTGCGTGCCTGGATCTCCGTCGCGAGAAGGCGCGGCAGGGGCGCCGGGCGTCACACCTTTGTCCAGGGCGGTCCGTCGGGCCGTATCGCTTTCGGTCGCGGCCTTCATTCGTGCGCTGCGGGCATCGGCGGCGATCTTCGCCTCTGAGTCCGGGTTCAGGGTATTGGCGCGGATGCGATCCTGCTGGCCGGCGCCGGCGAGTCGATCGAGCGGGAGATAGTCACTCTTGAAGTAGAGTTCGACCGACGAATTCAGATCGAGATCGGTGTTCATCTCCTCGGTTGTTTGGGTCTTTTGCGTGGAGACGTAGGCGATGTTGTTGCGGACCGATGCGCTGGCGCCCCATGGTCCGGCCCCAAAACTCCCGCTGGCCTTGATTTCGTTGTCGAGCGCGAACCGGCTGCCTTCGTCCGCCTGCGCTGCGCTGCGCGTGTCGATGTGAAAGCGCATGGACGCGTTGATGCGGCCGCTCTCGATCACGATGCGTTGCATGCCGAGCATGACCAACGTCGCCAACATCTGCTGCCGCTGCCGGGCGATCGCCAGCTTGGCGAACGGAACCAGAGCCCGTTCCGGATCGCCGGTGGGGACCGATTGATCCGGGGGGATGCCCAACGCGGCGCGGAGGGCCTGTTCCGATGGCATCGTGGCGCCGGGACGCAGTCGGAGCAGGGACTCTGGAGCCTGCCCCGGTTCGACTTCAGCGTCCTCGTCTTGCTCGACTTGAAGCGAGCCTGGAAATTGGTCGGCCAGCCACTGGCGGGCGCGGTAGTTCGACATCGTTGTGTCGGCGAATCCCTCGGTCGTCGCAGCGACGTTGCGCAGCAGTTCGACGTAGGCGCGCATCTGCTCCTGCGATGAGTCGACGATCGCGCGGAAAACGCCGGTGATCAATTCGGTCACAAAGCGGGGGAACGACACAGCGTTCAGAATGTTCCGCGTGGTTCCGGCCACGCGGTCGGCCGCCACGCCGCTGAACTTGTCACCGGCCGCTTGGGCGCGAGCCAGAGGTGCGGGTGGGCCCGCCCTGGCTGGCGGTGACATCGTTTTCCAGTGACCTGAATTTGCGTCGTTGCTTCGGGAGGCGGGTGGGGTGTCCGCGCTGGGCGTTTTGTTCCTCGGGGGCTGTATGCGCTGGGCCTCCCGGCCCGTATCCATTTCTTCACGAATCAGGACAGCGGCAGTGTTTGAGACCCTCACCATCGACTCGGCCAATGCCCGGCGATCTTCCGGCGGCAGTTGGGAGTAGGCGGGACAATTTGAGAGCAACGATCGAACCGCGGCGCGAACGAGGCCGAAGGTTTCCGCAGGCAACGCATGCGGCTCGGGTGGGGTCCCGGTTGTGGTCCTCATGTTGAACGCGGAGTTGGCGGCGCCGATTGGATCAAGTCCAGGCTGGCCTGCAGCCAGGCCTGGGCGGCGGTGACGACCGGGTCGCCGGCAGCTGCCAGATGGCGTGCGGGCGAGTCGAGTTGCGGCAGATGGCCCGCCACCCAGGCGAGCAACGTCTGTCCGGCCCGGCCTCGGGTCACGTAGGCATCGATCGCGGGCTCTTCTCCGAGGTATCGCTGCGCCAGGATTTGCACGGCGTGCCAGGTTGAACGGGCTTGGACGGCGTGCTGCACCGCAGGTTGTTTGAGGATGTCGAGCGCCTGTTGCAGCGTTTCCAGAAGATCGCGGGCGGCGAATCCTGGCGTGCCGTGGCTCCGCGGGGCCAGGTTTGCGGCCACGGCGAGTGCTGCCGTGCGAAGGCGTGCCTGGACGCCGGCGATGAAACCGGGGGATTGAGGCGGCAGGTGATCGACGGCCACCAACGCTTCGACCAGGTTTAAGAACAACTCCTCGAAGGCAACGTTGGAGCCTCCGTCCGCAGCGATGGGTGGGCCATCGAGCCGGCCGAAGAGCTGGGCGAAAATTGCGTGCCGCTCTTCGGAAGTCAGCCGTTCGCGGCGAGCACGCCAGAAGCGCGCGAGCGACTCGGCGGCGGCCCCGAGATCGCTCTGCAATCCGCCGCTCACGAACAGGCCGGCCAAGATCTCGGTCGCCGGCAGCACCCGCGCAGCCTCCAATTCTGATGCGAGGTAAAGGGGGGCGACGAGGCGCAGATTTGCCTGGTCTACGCCCGGGTTGAAAGCGGGTGGCAAATCAATGTCACCCAATTCGGGTTCCGCCAGCTGGGCGGCGAACAACTCGGACGCTCCAACCAATCGAAGGCCAAAAGCCAGCGATCGAGCGAGCGCCGCGTCGTCGACCACAGAGCTTCGTCCAAGGCCAGGTTGCGGGGAGTCGATGGAGTCGATCGAGGTCATCGGGCAAGCTCGCGATCAGGATTTCCCGGCCGCCGGCGCGTAGGTATCGAGGGGTTTGGCGTTGCCCTGGATCGCGGCGATCATCGCCGGGCTCGCCATCTTCTCCATCGGAAAATAGTCGCTCTTGAAGTTCACGCGGACTTCGCCGCTGAGCTTGGCCTTGACCTCGGCCTTTGACTCTGAGGATTCGTCCACGGCCGAGGACACCGTGGTGATGGATTCGGTGGCAATCTCGTTCGACATGGAAGCATCCACGGGAGAAAACCAGCCGCCAGCGCTGACGCTGGTCGCCGTTTTTGTGCGGAGCGCATTGCTGTCGTACGAGGACGCCTTGTAGCCGCGCGTGAGCACATCCTTGGCCGACATGTCGAACAGAACCTTGGCGTGGATTAGTCCGTCAGTGACCACGATCCGATTGATCCCGAGCATGACCATTGACGCCAGCAACTGTTGCCGGGACTTGGCCATGGACAGGCGCGCGGCCTGGACGAGACGCGCCTCTTGCACTTCGTCTGATAGGTCTGTCACGGGCTGGGCCAGGCTGAGATCGACCGAGATCTGTTTGAGCCCGGCGTCGGGGTTTTCTCCTTTGGCTTCGAGTTTGGGCTGCGCAGCGGGCGTCTCGCCCTCGGCAAATGAGCCCGCGGTGGCCGGGGCTCCGACGCCAATTGTTTCGGGATACTTCTGCGCCAGCCAGTCTCGCGCATTGTTCATGGTGATGTTGTCGTTGGCGTAGTCGCTGACCGATTTTGCGACGTTAGCCACCAGTTCCCCATAAGCGCGCATCTGCTGGATCGAGCTGTCCACGATTGCCTGGAACACGCCTTTGATGAGCCCGGAAACGAACTTGGGAAAATCCACCTTCTTCACCAGTTCGCCGAACTGTTTGACTCCCTGCTTCACGGCCCCGGCCTCGAAATCATTTCCAGCGACATCGGGCTTCTCCAAGGGGCCCTGCGCGCGGGCCAGGACCCCTTGCTCGGAGGAAAGTTCTTTCGAGATGAGGCCGTCGGGATTGGCCATGTAGGTCGCCACCTTGACCATATCCATGGCGAGCGTGCGCTGCTCTTCTGGAGTCAACTTCTTGTACGACGGGGTCGCCTCGAGAAGCTTGCGGACCTCAGGCCGAACCACCTCAAGGGTTGGCCTGTCCACCCCGGTCGAGCCTTGGCTTGTGGAGCCATTCATGGTTGAGAAAAAAGCTGCGAAATCGACGGGGCGAATGATGGAGCATCACCGTCGGGCTCGCGTTCCGCTACGTTTTGTGCGTCGAACCGCCCGGAGTCGTTGCGGGGGCCGCGCCAGCACCAGGCGAACCCGACGCCGGGGCGGAGGCCGAGGCTGCCCCACCTTTCGGCTTGGCAGCGTTCTGGATCATTCCGATTTGGAACGAATCCGCCATTTTTTCCAGCGGGAAGGTCTCGCTCTTGAAATTGACCTCCACGATGCCCGCGAGGCTGGCTTTGGTCTGCAACGCCGCATCACTTGACTCGGAGGCGGCGCTCATGGCGGTCATCACGGGTTGTTCAGAGTATTTGTATTCGCCCTTCGCGTAGCTGCTGCCGCCGGTCTCGTTCCACTCAGTCGAATCCTTGGATCGGCTGTAATTGCGTTCCCGGCCTTCCTCGGTGTTTTCGTAGGTGCCTTCGATCGCGCGGGTCTTCTGGAGGTTTCCGTATTGATCCCGGGCATAGTCATAGGCGGCCGCGCTCCGCTGGAATCGCCGATTGTCGCGGGCTTGAAAGTCGTAGAGCACTTTCGCGGAGATCTTGCCGTCCGTGACAATGATTCGGTTGATGCCCATCAGCACCATGGTCGCCAGCAATTGCTGGCGGCTGGTGGCCAGCTGGGTGCGCGCGGCCTGCACGAGCTTTTGTTCCGTGTCTTCGTCGTCCAGATCCAGGCTCTTGAGCGGGCCTCCTTCGATCGGAAGGCTGTTGACCCGGGCGAGCGCCTTTTTCTCGTCCACGTCGTCGCGCAGCCGGACCCGGGGCCGCGGTCCGCCGTCCGCGCCATCGTCGGCTTCGATGGTGAACAGGTCTGAGAATTGTTCGGCCAAGTGGTCTCGACCCTGGTTGTCGGTGACATGTTCGTCGCGAAACTGATTCAACGTTTTGGCAATGTCGGCCACCAGCTTGCCGTAGGCTTCCATTTGTTCGATGGAGGACTTCACGATGGCGTGAAACACGCCTTCGATCAGACCTGACACGAAGGTGGGAAAATTGACCTTTTGCAACAGCAGCCCGGCAACCTTGGCGCCTTCACGCGCGCCCTCCGCCTGGAATCCTTCCTTTCCAAGATTGGCCACATCCTGAAAGTGCTTTCCTGTCATTTCGTCCTCGGCCGCTCTTTCGCCCGCCAGCCCGATCGAATGCGGTTGGCCGTTCGCCCGAGGCTGGCCGGCGTTTGGCCGGGCGAGGGTATTCCCTGGGATTCCCTCCGGGGCAGCCAGGTAACGAAGGATCTCCACGGTGTTGCGGGCGATGTCTTTCTGTTGCGCCTGGGACAAGCCTTGAAACGCGGCGCTTTTGCTGAACATGTCGCGGACCTTGAGCCGGGTGGTGCTCAGGACATCGGCATCGCTCACCGTCGTCGGGCGAGGGGGCGGAGCAGTTGCATTCATAGTTTTCGTCGGGGCAAGCAACGGTTCAGGCGGTGACCACGGCTTCGGGCTGGGGATCGGAAGACTCGTCCTGCTTTGGTTCAAGCTTCCGTCGCATCTCGAACTCGATCGGGCGCAGGTACAGGCTGACCCGTGCAGGCATGCGAGGGGCGGCCCGAATGCTCAGGACGGAGAACTCCCCGGGATTCTCCCGCATCTGTGGAGTGAAGGCGCGCAGCCAGCGTTGCAACGCCTGCCATTCCCTCGGCCTTTCGGCCATGCCCAGCGCAAGCAAGTCCAGGAATCCGGGCGGCACGTCCGGGAGCACATCCAGCAGGATCTCCAGCTTGAGTTCCGCGCCGTCGCCGCCGTCGCTCAATCCGAGCAGGACCGAGCGTTCCGGAAGATCGAACCGACCCCCGAGCGCCAGCCCGACGACCTGCATGATGCTCGGCAGTTGATGGCCCAGCTCCAGTTGTTCGAGAAGCGGGCCGAGGTCGGCCAGTCGCAACGGGCCGCGGTGGTAGAACGTCACCCGCTGGCTGCCGCGCTCGCGTCCGCACCGAATGGAAGTGAAGATCGGGACCAGATTCGGCATGAGTGCGCGAGCGGTCTGGACCAGGTATCGCAATCCGGATGGCAACGCCTCGGTTTGTCCCGGCAGCAACTCATAGTAGACCTTGCTCGAGTTCAAGCCGTCCGGGTCCGAGGCGGTGCCGAACCAGGCGCCGAAGTGGAGTGAGTTCAGCCCGTTCCATCCGCGCCATTCCTCGCTGCGTTCATCGAACCAGCGCAGCGCGGGCGAGCCAAAGAACGATTTGACGAGGCGCCGCATTTCGCGCGTGCTTTCATCGCGCCGGGCGGCCGGGGAACCCTGGGGCCCGAGGGGTTGGATGGTGAAGCGCAACACGTTGGGCTCGTTCTCGGAGAACGAAGGTTCAAACGGAGCGGCGCCAGGCGTGAGCGTGTTTCTGGCATAGCGAGGATCCCCCGCCGGTAACGCGAAGGATCGTTCGATCAGCGGTTGAATCGGTGTGACCGGATCGGCCGCCCCAATCTGCCGGGCGGCGTCGCGGAGTCGTTGCTCGACGACCTTGGACAAGGGCATGGCGCTCATGGCAATTCCCTATTTGTTGGCGTAGGAATGCTGGCCGTTGCGCCGCCCCGCTCCACCCATGCCGAGGGAGATCCCTTGCGATTCCAGGAGATCCTTCGCGGCGGATGGAATCTGAATCGGACGCGAGGTCATCATGGGCGGCTCACTGGGCTGAGCGTATTCCTCGACCTTTTGCTCAGGTGTGCCGGTGACGGCCAGCCACTGCTCGCAAGCATTCACCAAATCGATGTCGCTGGGCGTCACCTTCGGTTTCGAGGATCCTTCGGCGTTCAAGTTCAGTTTCCAGGAATTGGATTTGGCGAGGATCATGCGCGCATTGGCCAGCCAGCGGATGATGATGGCGCCGCTGTCGGCGAGCGTCCGGTAGCGGATGCTGTTGCGGGCGCCGCCCAATTCGAGCGTGGCGACCTGATCGATGACCTGGAACATGTCGCCAGCACCGAACGAGCTCTTGATTTCGGAGTCGGAAAGCAGCGTGATCGCCTCGGTCAGTTGCGTTTGCAGTTCGGTGGCGGCGAAGTAGGCGATGCCGTAACCGTGCAAGGAAAGATTGGTCGCCAGGTCACGCCCACCGCGGCGCACGGCCTCAAGGCTGACCGATCCCGGAATCTGCGACGTCAGGAGTTGCTGCAGGTTGTTCTGGCGCGAGTAGGAGGATACGGCCGAGACGAATCGCAGCCAGAGATCGCCGAACTCCCGGTTGCCGGGCACGGAAGGATCGCCTCCGGGGAATCCAAACGCGCGCTGGTAAAGGTTGCGGCGTTCCGCCTCGGTCAAACGATCATTGCTCTGTTTCCAATACCGATAGAGGAAGTCGCCCGCTTTCCCGCGGCCCACCGGCAGCATGCCTTGGTGGAACATTTCGAGCAGCTTGTCCACCACTTGGAACAATCGCATCTCTTCCAACATGGATGCGAAATAGACCGCCTGCAGGGCGTGCAGGTTCTCCGCCACGATCTCGACTTTTGCGCTGTCTTCGAGGTCTGGAAGCACGATTTCCACGGCCGAGGGTTCAAGCCCCTCTCCCGACGATCGCAGGCCAACGAGAATCCCGAGGGCCATCTCTTCGATGTTGGCGTCGTTGTAGAGGACCCCGCGTTCCTTCAGTCGTTGCACAACCTTGGCCCAGAGATCGGCTCGGACTTGACGCTCATGGACCGATTCGGCGTCGCGGATGACCTTCACCAGGCTGTTCTCGATCAGGACTTCGAGGACCTTTATGTACAACGGCTCATCCTTGGCATACTCACTGAGGGCGAGGGTCGACTCCGAGCTGAAGATGTCAATCTGAGGATTGATGACGCTCTTCCGCTCGAGAATTCCATAGACGGCGGCCAGGGTGATCTCGTTGGCGGCTAGGTTTCGCTGCGGCCTTTGGCCTCGTTGGGAATTCAGCTTTCCATCGGTGTGCGTGAGATGATCGCCCGTCCACTTGAGCATCGTGCGCAGTTGCTTTTCGACGGCGCCAAAAAGCGGATCTTTCTTGCTGTGGACTTCGTTGACGTGCCGCTCCAAATCATCGCTGGCCTGCCCGCCTGCCCGCTCCTTCATGTCGACGAACACAATCGGCGGGGCTTTGGCATCAACGCGAGCCGCGACGGGATCGTTCCCCGGCCCGGGAGGTGGCGACCCACCCTTCGAGGCGGAACCGCGTTTGACGCGGGTCGCGCGTTTCCGCTTGGACGTTAGGCCGCTCGCGGGCGGTGGGCTGCCCGATTCGCCGGCGCCCTGATTCGGTATATTTGCTGCCATACGCTGCTCTCTTTCATGGACGAGGCGCCTGTGGGCCTCGTGTTTGTTTGCTTGGTCCTTCGGTCGGGCCATTCGGGACTGGACCAGGTCCCGATGGGCGCAAGGCACCCCACGCGGGGGCTTGCTGATCTCTCATCGCTTCAATCTGAAATCGCCTCGGTCAATCCACCGGTCCACCGCGTTCAAGGCCGCCTGCGCGTCCAGGATGCCAACTCCAGCGCCTTCACCAGCGCCCCGCGCATGGGCGCACGCCGTTTCCATCAACAAGCGACGCACCGTCTGGCCGTCGATCGATACGGATCGGCGCAGGGCGCGGCTGATCATAAGCGCCGCTGTCGCTGTGACGAATGGAGCCGCAAAGCTTGTCCCCGTCGCGAGCTGGTATCCGGTCAGCCCCGCCGTCACGACGCGTTCTCCGGGGGCGCACAGGGCTACATGGTCGCCGCGCGTGGTGAACGCGGTTACCCGTTCCTCGGCGTCGACGGCGCCGACGGCGATGACCCCGTCCAGGCTGGCGGGGGAGAACCGTTCGGTGCGGCCCGAATTGCCGCTGGCCGCCACCAGCACGCAACCTCGGGCCAGGGCATAGCGAACAACCTCCTCGTGCGGCCGCGGGTCGCCTTCACGCAAAGCCGACTCCGGTGTGCCGAAGCTCAAGTTCAGGACTTTTGCCCCGAGATCGATCGCCATCTTCAAGCCTTGGTCGATATCGGGGATCGCGCCGATGCCAACCGGTTCATCGCGGCCGGCGGCTCTGGCTCCGCCGAGCACGCGGAGCGGCAAGACGCCGCACTGCCCGGCCAGGCCGGGTGGCAGCCGCTCGCCGCGCCCGCCGATGATGGCCGCGCAGGAAGTGCCGTGGCCAACTTCGTCTTCCGGATCCGGGTCCGCTTCCGTCTCGTCGCCCAATAGCGTCAAGCCACTGGACAAATCACCTGCGCCCAACTCGACGGTGTCGAATCCACTGCGCAGACGTTCCCGCAGTTCGGGATGATTCGAGGCGACCCCGGTATCGACGATGCCGACGATCACGGCGGGATCCCCGGGCTCGTAGGCCATCGCTTCGGCTGCGTGAATGAGATCGCGCGACTGCCAGGCCTGTTCGAAAGAGCATGACTCCTCGGCCGAGGATTTGAACGGAACCGAGGTCAGGTAGAGCGGCGCTGCGGTCTCAACGCAGGCAAACTGTCGGAGCGCATCCACGGTCGACTCGACATCGAACGGCCGGCTGGCTTCGACCCGAAAAACGCGGGACAAACCCATCACCTGCTCGACGTCATCAAAACCTTGGTGGCAACTCCCGGGCCGGCCGAGGGATTTGGCGGAGGCGTGCACACGAGTCACTCGAACGTCTCCGGCGAAGCGGCGCAAGAGGCGCTCGACCGGGCCACCGTCGAATTTTGCCGTGGCGGAAAGCGCGCCGACGCGCACATCGCGCATGGACGGGATTTCCGCGGGTGCCTCGCCCAGCGCCATTTTGAACGTGAGCTGACGGGGCGCGCAGTAGAGTTGCGAAACGCGCGCCCAGGGAGTGAAGAGATCAACCGGGTTCACGCTGCACCTCCGTGGTTTTCGTCCTGGGCGGGCGCGAAGGTCGTCGGGTTGGACGCCGGGAGTTTCATGGCGGTGACCACCCCGGGATCAGTCTCCACAATGAGATCACCGCTCATTTGGTGCGCCAACGGAGCGATCAGGAGTTCGTGCTCGGTGGCTTCCACGACCTGGACATCCTGGCCGGCGATGCGAACCGAGGGCCGACGGTCGCGGCCGAGGAGGTTTTGGCCCTTGATCCGCAGCCGTGAGATGGCGGCGCCCGCTCCGGCATCGGGTGTGATTTCCGGCGACACGCGGGAAATGGAGGGCTGCGCGGCGCGCATCAGGGCGGCGCGCAGTCGTTCCACGGGGAGGGAGGCGACGCGTTGGATTGCCTCGGTGCCTCGCCTTTGTTCCAGCTCGCGCAATTGATGAATGGTGTTGATCCCGACCCATTCGAGCCGGCGCTGCTCTTCGTCGGACAGAGGTTCGCCATGCTCCGCCATGGCTTCCTTCACCGTTTTGTCCTGAGGCGCCGCCAGGGTCTCGACGGCATTTTCGTCGATCATCGGTTTCGTGATCGTGGTGAGGGCGAGATGCAGCAGACTGGCGTCCTTGTCGCCCGGTCCGGCGGGGCGGAGGCGCACCTCGCTCTGGACCATCTCGACGTGTGTGCGCAGGTCGAGACTGAGATCCTTCACCGCGAACGTCATGGGTAATTTTAGGTTTTTTGCCTTCAGCGCCATCGCGGATTGCGCCATATCCAATTGTCGCGTGAGGGCCTGAACAAAGTCCTGAATGGGCATGCTGTTGGCTTGGCCGTTCATACGACAGGCGTTTCGGTCCAAGTGATCCGCAGGCGGCTGGGCAGCTCATCGAACGTCGTGCGCCAGCGCCAACGGGGTGCGTGCGCGAGGAAATCGGTCTCGCCCTCGCCACGCCGCATGGCCATTTCAAGAGGCATATCGATCGTCAGTTCGGTGACGCGCAGCCACGCGGCGATTTCGGGCGCTGGTTGAGTGGCGGCGGCCAGATCAACGAGGGTTTGGGCAAACGTGGGTCTCATGGGACGGTGGGCGCCACGGTTGCGGCCGGCGCAGCGGGGGGCGGCGGAGTTGCCCCGGCCACGAGCGAGGCGACGGGCCGCGAATGATTCTGGAGCAGGGTGAGGCGCGCCTGATCAACGAAGCGATCCAACGGCAGGGTCTCGCTGGCAAAGTTGATCTTCACTTCACCGTAGAGTTTGGCGCTGAGATCGGTCCGCGTCTGCACATTGGCGTTAACGCTGGAAATCTTGGTGTCGTGCGTGACATAAGCATTGCTCCCGCGGGAGCCCCAAGTGGAACCGCCAGTGGGATCCTGCGAGACGGCGTAGTCGACTTTTGCCATATCCCGGGCCGCGGTCCGAATGTTGACTTGAGCGGAGATCGACCCGTCCCGCACGACGATCCGGTTCATGCCCAGCAACACCATCGTCGCGAGCATTTGCAGACGGCTGTCGCCGACGCGTTGGCGGGCCGCGGGCACCAGTTGTTCCTCCACGAATTCGTCGGTGAGCTCCTGGCCCTCAAAGCCGAAGTCAGCCAGCCATCCGGGGGAGAGCGTTTCGGAATCGTCCTCGGCCTGTCGAACGCGCAGCCTGGGCTGGAGGGTTTCGGGATCGCGGAGATTCAGCCGCAAATCCTGGGGGAAATGTTGCACCAACCAGTCGCGCGCCTGGTTGGCGGTAACGTTGTCCCGGGTGAAGGACTGAGAGTCGCGGGCGATTGCACTGACCAGTTCGGCAAACGACTCCATCTGGCGGATGGCACTGTCGACGATCGCATCGAAGGTTCCGTGGACCAAACCGGCCACAAACGCTGGAAAATCAACTTCGTCCACCAAGGCGCCGGTCTTTTCTGCCAAGGTGTCGGTAGCGGCACGCTTCGGGCCGGGTGAACCGTTCGACCCGTCTTCGCCGCCCTGGCCGCCACTGCTGGACGACGCGGGGCCGTCCTGGGCTCGGACCCCGCCTGCACGCAGCCGCGCGAGATCCGCCGGCGTTTCCTGGGCGGTGGCCAGTGTTGGCGCCGCCAGCGGGGCCGGCGACAACGCCGTTTGGATGGCACGCAAGTCACGCAGAAGCGCCGTTTGAGTCGCGGGAGGCAGCTGTTGAAAGGCGGCCGTCCCGCGGAGTTTCTCTGCGACCAGCCCAGCCATCGATTGCGCGGCCGCCACGGGCGGTGCCTTCCCGCCTCGAATCTGGGCCGAGGGCAGGGGAGGGCGAATCACAGTTGGCGTCGTCATGACGGCGGTCGGTTTAGATCGACCGGATCGAATTGATCCACGCAATCAACGGGTCCGTGAGACGGAGACCGCGGTTCACCTGGGCGTCGTAGGTGGTGACATTCAAACCAACGGCCTTGATCGTGTGGGCGTCGAGCGCATAGAAGACGGGACCGCCACTCGAACCCTGCCGGACCTGCGCGGCGTAAGTGAAGGTGCCGTTGTGCAACTCGCGAATTGCGTCGACGTCCATGTGCTGGATTGTGGGATCGACTCCCACCGCCGCATATCCGCAGGTGATAATTCCCGTGTTTGGCGACATCCGGAGTTCTTCCATCTCGAAGTACTCCCCGTTGGGGGCGTCCGGCGCGCCGGTGATGACACCGATGTCGTAGGACGGATCGTATTTCAACGGGTTGTACTTTGGATGAGGGTGAAGCCCGGTGATTCCAACCGACGCGCCACCGAATGGCTCATCGGTCCCGTGCAATCCAGGAATCACCTCGACGCCTTGTACGCGTGAACCGTCATCATTCACCAGACAGTGGCCGGCCGTAATAATCTTGTGCGGGCCGACATAGAACCCGGAGCCTTCGCCCAGAAGATTGCCGCCGCCGTCGACCAGCCGGAGTTTGGCGATGGCCGAATGGGGGAAGAATCGTGCGTCGTGAATGCCGGTTCTGAACTTCATTTCGTGGCTGAGCCACTCAAAGAACATGGCGAGAGCCTGAGCGGTGGACTGGGCCTGGGAGTAGTCCGGGACGATGTCGCCGGGATCACCTAGTTGCCTGGCCCGGGGGGGGCGGATGGGTTTGCGCGTGGGCGATGCGGCGGACAGTGGACTGCTTCGGGAAATTGGCCGACTCCGGGCGGGGCCTGATATGGGTTTGCGCTGCGCCTGGGCCGCCATCGCGTAGTCAGCCGGACGCCCCGTGTTGGGCGTCCTTCCTGCGGTCTCGCTGGCGTGGAGGATCTGCAGATTAACACTCGCGAAATCGGTCGCGGCGGCTTCGAATTCCCGCACGAAGTCAGCCCAACGCAGGATGTAGCGGCTTCCTTGCGCGTGGGTCTTCAGGTAAGGGCCCGGGCTCCCTGGATTGCCGGCGACTCGGTCCCACGGATCGGTGATGCGCACAAACGTGTCGGAGCCGTCGGGCGCGCCGTCGCTGTACATCCCCGTGACGACAATGGCATGAAGGCCCGGCAGGGAGGCGCCAACCCACAACGGACCGCTGGCCTCCAGCAGCCGACGGAAACCTTCGATCGAATAGGACTGAGGAGGTTCGAAGGCGAGGCCGATCTCAGTGGCGAACTGTTCGACCTGAGCCGGGTCCAGGCCCGTCGCCGTCGAACGCCCGGCAATTTCCACGATCGCCTCCGGAGTCAGCGAGATCCTGTCTTTCCAGCCCACCACCATGGCTGCGGATGCCGCCCAACAACTGACGTCGGTCGGTTGGGCGATGAGTTCGACTTCATCCCAGTTGAGCGTGAAGGATTGGTCGCTCAGCGGACGTCCGGACGGCTTCAATCCGTTCGCCCGCGGGGGCGGCATGCTCCCTCGACGTTCGCCACGCCCAAGGCCACTGGCCGTCGCCGCCGGCTGCGGATCGAAAAAGTAGCCCAGGCCGGATCCTGTGAACTGCGTGATGAGGTCCTGGTAGCGCTTGCGCACGCCATTGCGATATTCGGGCTTCACCCGTCGCGCGACCGCCTCGCCGACTTCCCCCAGAAACGTCCGCTCATCCATCGTGCCGTTCGTGATTTCCTGCCCGAACGCCGGGTCGCCACCGTGGCTTGCGATGACGTCCGCGATGAGGTCGTTTACTCGCCCGTGCTGGTGCACGGCATGGGCGAGGACGTGTGCCGCCACTTCGGTGACCGCGTTCATGTAGCCGTCAATGAACGGGTATCGATTGTCCTTCGCAATTGCGTCGACGTACTGCCTCACTTCCTTCGCCAGCAGCCGAACTTGTGCGTCCTGGAGCGACGGGTCGCCGCCGAGCGCCTCGAGCGCACTCTTGTCCGCCGCGGTCATTGGAACTCCGACCGCGCCCGAGCGGAAGCGCGAGCGAAGATCGTCGAAACCGTTCTTCCCGCCGAAATAGCCATAGAGGGTCGAGCTCGAGCCTTGCTCAGCGGCAAGCTCCTCATAGGCGTCGAGCACGGTCGCGATGCGCGTTTGGGTCCAGCTCCCGATGCCAAAATTGACGATGTTGCTGTCGTAGTGGACCTGGTTGAAGCGGGTTCCTTCCTTTTGTTGCATTGAGCGGGCGACGCGCTCAAGCACGGCCTGCGATTGCTCCGCTTGCGTCGAATCCCCCGTGACTTCGAACGCGCGCGCCCGCGACCGCCGACCCAGCCCGGCCGCCATTGCCGCCGCGGCCACGTAAACGTCCATCCCGGGATGATCAGTATTGCGCGGACCGCCCGACGAGCTGTCATTGTGGATCGCCTTCTTCGCGAGCCAGCGTTGGCCATCGACCTCATAGACGATCTCCGTCCCGTAGCTTTTGGCCCACTTACCGCAGGCATAGAGCAGGATGTAGCTCACGACAGACGCGAGGGTCGTCGTCTTCCGGGCTGCGCTGACCCAACCCGACGTTGATGGCGCACCGGGAGGAGCGTCGATGACGTCTACAATCAACACGCGACGAGTTTGTCCCATCCAATCGAACACGAGTGTGTTGACTCCGGCGTTCCGCTCAAGGCGCGCGACCTTGTTCACGTTGCCGTCCTGCAGGGCGTAGCGGATCTCCTCCGTTTGCGCGTCCGCCGTATCGGTGTTCCCTGAGCTATCCGACGGGTGGAAGTAATAGGCGAGGCCAGTGCCAGAATAGCGTTCAACCAGTTCTCGGAATCGATTCCCAACCGACGGTTGGCGCCGCGCGACTTCCGCTCCGATTTGGAGCAGGAAGGTCGGTTCGTTCATCGAGCCGTCGATCATTTTGCGCCCGAGGCTTTCATCTCCGCCGGCCTGGGCAATCGCGGCGGCGATGACGTCATCGAGTGCCCCGATCTTCTGCGAAGCATACGCAAGGACGATGGCGGCGACTTCGGAGATCGCATCCATGTAACCGTCGATATAGGGATACCTGCCGCTGACGCTGATGAGTTCAAGCCAACCGCGGGCTTCGACGTCGCTCGCGCCGAGCGTTTGTGTGATGTGCCCAAGGACCGCATCGTTTTGGTCGCGTTGCGAAGAGCTCTCGGTCACGCCCAGGCTCGTTTCCACGGGAGTGGAGGTGTCTTCGCACGCCTGGTTCTCGATCAGCTGCATGAACCCGTCCCAATCCCAGACCGGCTTGTTCTTAAGGCCGGTGGGACATGCGGCGTGACTGGTCTTGGGATCGGCTTCGTTGTGGCCGACGATATGGTCGCGGTCCTTGGGAATCCCAAATTGGTCACAGAGCCAACTGACCAACGCGGCCGAGGCACAGTACTCGGCCTGGGTGGGCAGGAGTCCCCGGGTGTTGGCGACGTGTTCGATGCCGATACTGTCGCCGTTCGCGCTGCTGGCGTGCCAGGCGACATCTTTGTGAAGGACCATCTGAACGACTTCGCCGTCCTGACCGACGATGTAGTGTGCGCTGACCCTGGCCTGTGGGTTTTGGAACCAGGAGATGGGTCCGTTGATATTGGCTCCGCCGTCAGTGATGTGAATGACGATGCGATTAATCGAACGCTCTGATGTTGAGGTGCGGAAGTTGCCTGAATGCGCGGGGGCGAAGCGGGTTGCCTGCGGGTATTCCGGTGTCTGGGTCTGCGCGCGGGCCACCGCCTGCTGCGCGGCCGTGGGCGGTGCGTCGGGTATCGGTCCTTCGATGCCGCCGTCCTCTTCAAGCGCCAAAGGCATCGGTCCAAACCCATCGTCATAGTCCGTCATGGCACTCGGAGAAGCGGCGCGGGAGTATGCTGCGGCGCTGGTGGTGTGGCCGTTGCCATTTTCGGGCGGCACAGGCCTGGGTGG
This sequence comes from Limisphaerales bacterium, assembly GCA_044230345.1. Classification (GTDB taxonomy): domain Bacteria; phylum Verrucomicrobiota; class Verrucomicrobiia; order Limisphaerales; family JADJPG01; genus JBGARF01. Next base: position 123,108 of record JBGARF010000002.1, on the reverse strand, counting down.
GGCACCAGCCGGCGTCCTCGCAGGCGCAATGACCTCGGCGCCGGGTTGCGCTTGATCGCCCGTCCAAGTCAGGTCGTCGCCCGGAGCGGTCGAGTAACCGTGCCCATTGCCCCCGCGGGCGGGGCGGGGTCGTCCGGTGATCTGCATGCGGCGCGAGCTGCGTCCAGTGAAGGAGTGCAAGTTGATGTATGGACCGCCCGCGGAAGGCACGCGCGCCACGTGGGAGTCGTGCCGCGACGAATCCGAAAAGGTGGCCAGGCCGTAGTAAAGTTTTCCATGGCCCGCAAAGCGGTGGAGGACCTCGGCGGGCACAAGGTAAACGGCTTCACCCCGTTCAGCCGGCAGCGGTCCATAGGCGCGCGTCGAGAAGAAGTTCTCCGCGGACCGTTGGTCCTTCGGTAGTTCCGGATCAGTGGTGAGCATTATCTCGAAGTAGGGTGCTCCGCCGGTCTGGACGGCGAAGCCCAGAACGGGAAACCTGTCACTGACTTCATCGCGGGTAGGACGAATTATGGCCATAATCTTTTCCTTTCACTCGTGGAGGGGAATCCGGATCGGGTATGAATCATGCCGGCTCATCGGGGATGGCAAGAACCTTGGTCACGGGGACGACCACGGGACGGTGCAGTCCGGAGACCTCCACCACGGCGAACGCCCCATGCTCAAACCCGGCATCCGACAAATCGACGATGCGACCTTGGAGCAGATCTCGTCCGTGCAGTTCCCTCAGGATTTCGTCGCGCTCGGGAACTCGCGCATCGCAGATACGAAAACGGACCCACCGATTTTTCAAGCTGAGCGGGCTGCCGTTCTTTCGGTACGCTGCCATATCTTCGGGCGGGCCTGATGCAGCCGGCGTGCCAGAGAGATGCAATTGCGCCTGGGAAAACTTGTGTGCTGTCGGCTGGCCGCATCAGGTCCGAAATGCGAAACGTCCGGTGGTTGGAGAAACCATGGAATTCAAGGGGCGACGTCGCGTTAGTGGGCGTGGCGTCGATTGATCCGGTGCGGAGATTCGTGACGGAAGAGTATTGCTTACCAGCCACGGTGGACGGACGGAGGATGTCACGGGACTTTCAATGCGGAAGCTTTTTTCCGGACGTCGGAAGCGGTGATCCGGAACGAATTTTCCGGAACACGGAGTCACAGACGAGTCATAGGCCGATCTGAAACTTGTGAACCTTGTTATAGACGCTCCGGGCGGTAATGCCCAACAGACGGGCCGTTTGCGATTGGTTTCCGCCTGTTCGGCGCAGCGCGGCGACGAAAACATGGCGTTCACATTCGTCGAGCGCTCTGGAAAGGTTCCACCCCTGACCGTCGAGGATGCGCTTGACGAACTCGTTCATCTCGGCGGGTGAAAGGCCGCGCTGCAGCACGGTTGGCGCGGGTCCTGGAAAAGCCTCGACCTCCGCGGTGGAATTCGCGGCGAGACCCTTCGCCTCAGTTGTCGCGGGGATTTCGGGTACATTGGTCGACAGGCGGCCCGGGTTGGGCAGACTTGCCTCTGGCGGCGTGGGCCCATTGCCGCTCGAGATTTGACCCGGAACGGCGATGGGAAGGTTGGGCAGCGGAAGCGCGGCTGATGCCGGGCAGGAGGGGTGGATGCGGCCGGCAACTTGCCGAAGCGCTTCCGATGGTAAATCGCTCAGATCCAGTGGACCCACAGTCTTATGCTGCGCCAATGAGTGGTAGACCAGGTTTTCGAGTTGTCGCGCGTTGCCCGGCAGGTTGAGCTGTCGCACCGCCTGCAAGTAGTCTGCGCTCGCCTCGATCGCCTGCCCGGCATGGATGGCGGGACGCTTTTGCAGAAAATGCCGGACCAACGCCGGGATGTCGTCCGGTCGCTCGCGCAACGGCGGCAGATGCAACCCCAGAACGCAGAGGCGATGATACAGGTCATCCCGGAATTTTCGTTCTGCCGACAATTGTTGGAGGTCTTGATTCGTCGCTGCGATGAAACGCACGTTCACCGCCATTTCATGCTCGTCGCCTACGGTGAGCACTCGATTCTCCTGGAGAACCCGAAGCAGCTTGGCCTGCAGCCCGAGGTCCAATTCACCGATCTCATCCAGAAAAAGGACCCCGCCGTCGGCCGCCCGGATGAGCCCTTTGCGTTCGCGGTCCGCACCCGTGAACGCGCCGCGCCGATGTCCAAAGAATTCGCTTTCGATCAACGCTGGGCTGATCGCGGCGCAATTGACCGCGACGAACGGGCCAGCGCGGCGTTTTGCGTCCATCCGCGCAATCGCCCTGGCCATCAGTTCTTTCCCTGTCCCGCTTTCCCCGGTGATCAGCACCGGCAGGTCGCTGACCTCGCTGTAGCGCATGGCCAACCGGAAGACACTGGTGAACGCCGCGCTTTGCCCGGCCATGCCCAGCCGCCGCATCAGATCTTCAATTTCCAGGTTTTCCCGGTGGTGTCCCGCCCATTGCTCCAAATAGTTCCGCAGAAGCCCGCCAAGTTCGTTCGCGAACCCGGCTCCACCGCTGTCGAGAAGCTGGACCGCCCCTGCCAGTAGCGGCAGGCACTTGAGCCTGAGCGGCCAGGTACCGGCTCCATCTTCGTAGGCGACGACCTGAACTCCGGCCGCCTTGCAAGCGGAGATGGTCCGCAGAGAGGAGGATTCCGGTGAAAAGACGCCCGGTTCGCCTGCGGCGACTAACGCAACTCCGCCATCCGCCAGCCGGTGAGAATCCGGCGATGGAGGGCTTTCGGTAACGCGCGCCAACCCGCCGCTGGCTTCGATGAGTTGGGCGACCATTGCGCGGCGAGATGCGTTTGGATCGCAGAGAGTGACGATGCAACGCCGCTGGGCCGAAGCGCCTGCTGCCCCGGGTGTTCCGCGCAAATCGTTCGTCTCACCTCGGTTGAACCCCTCCTTGGCCATATCGTTGGTCGGTGCGTCATTTTCCTGACGAGCGGAGGAACCATCCGGGGCTGGGTTCACTCAAGAGAAACGAGATGGGGGAAACCGGTCTCCGGTCTGAAAAGCGAGCAGTGTTGCGCGCGAATTTGCTGTCGGCCCGGCCCGGCATTCGCGGCAGTCGAGCGAAGGCCGGGAGGCGTGTCCTCGACTCGAAAGCCAGAACCGTAGGCTCGCTTGCTCGATTCACTCCATGACAGTCCGTTTCGCTCACGCGAGTTTCCTTCTCGTAGATGACCACGCAAACGCCTCGACGAACGCGGTTGGCATTCGGACTGACGCCACGCCGAAGCAAAACTCACCTCAAAAGGTTACGGCGGATTACTTGGGCTGTTAACGTGCCCTTTACCCTTTTGCAAGCGGGAAATTTGGTTGAAAAATCCGAAGGGGGAGCAGTGACGTTCGAAAGGCCCAACTGAGCCGACGATCGGGGTGGACGCCGGACGGTGGCACGGGAATTCCCTGCGACAGTCGAGATATGATTGGAGCGGAAGCGGATCGGGCCGGGCCCCCGCGAAGCGGGGTCCAACGCTGGGCTGGGTTATCGAACGCCTTCAGCGTTCGCTCGGATCAGGCCGAACGAAGCGCCAGGCAATGCCGGTTGAGCGTCACGATTGCATTCGGGCGAGATTGGCCCGGCATGGCTGCGCTCTGTGTTAGGCGGAGGAGAAGTACGGGCACGGCGCTGGAGGCGTTGTTGCACATCTCTGCCAGAGGATGGCGGACTGTCATTCTGCGGCTGGCTGGGGATCGAGTGATATTCGAAATGCCCTCAGGCTTTTTTCGTCGGGCAGCGGTTCCCGCAACCAACGAAGTTCTCCAGGTGCTTCGGAGGTGGGCGGGCCCGCCGGGCTCCAGTTCAGAAGGTTGGTCGTTGTTTGCAGTTGGTAATGATATCCCGGCAATGTTTCAAATCTAAGATCAAGGCGGCCTGAATCGAAGCCAGCCAGCCGGAGGGTGAGGGGAGCGACGCGCAGGGTGAAGGAATCAGATCGATAGCTGCATCCGGCACTATCCCAAGCGCGCAAGAACAGGAGGTTGGTTCCAGGAATGGCATTGGTCCAGGTCAGGCTGAGCGCGGCATTGGTACTCACGGCTACGCGGTTGGTGCCGGCATATAACTCGGTTCGAACCAGGCTCCGCTCGGCCAGCGTCCAGTCACCCCGGACCACGGTCGATTCGCCCGGGTGTATGGCCGGGGTCTGGTTCGTGGCCGGGATGTGGAGCCATGGGACCACAGCGGCCTGACGTCTCGGACCAGCGTGTAGCATCGGCCAATGGAGCTTGGCCGGCCGTTGAGCGGTCAGGATGGAGACGAGGTTCCCGCTATCGGTGAGATTCAACAGTCGGCCGTCGTCGAGCAGCGTGCTGCCGAATGGGCTTTGCACTCCGCTGACGCGCCACAGCTGACGGCCATCCGCCCGGAGAGCGAAGACCGAGTAGAACGAGTTCAAGAAGATCGTGCCGTCGGAGGCGATGGTGGCTGCGCCGCCGATGGGTCCATCCGCCGCGAATTGCCAGCGTCGGGTGCCGTCCGGCCGGACCGCGTGCAAGGTTCCGTCGGTTGTCCCGACGTAGATGGTGCAATCCGGGCCGATCACGGGCGACGCATAGACCGAGGAGAAGAAGGGGCCGCCCAGCGGTAGTCTCCACTGTAGCTTCCCGTCCAAATCGACGGCATACAAACAGCGATCGTCGCAGCCGAAATAAATGGTTTCGTCGGGACCCACCGCCGGATCGGACCGCAGGTTGTCACCCGCGGCGAAACGCCACCGCGGTTTACCGTCCCGGCTCACTGCATTGAAATGGCGGTCACCCGTCGCGAAGTAGATCGTTCCATCCACGCCGATGGCGGTCGCGGTGGTCACCAGACCCGTCGTGCCCAGCTCCCAGGCTCGACTCCCATCGGGATGAAAGGCATGCAGCCGCGACCTTCCGCCTACCACGTAGACGGTCCCGTCGGGCGCAACGCTCGGTGCGGATTGTCGCGTCAGGCCCAGGTTGGTCACCTGCCAGCGAATCGTCCCGGCGGGATCCAGTGCGGTGAGTGCGCCGTCATCGGAGGCGAAGTGGATGGTGCCATCGGTCCCGACCGCCGGGGTGCCCAGTTCGGCGGACAAGCCCGTCTCGAATTGCCAGCGCGGACTGAGGTCGGGATTCAGTGCATGGAGGGTTCCATGGAAACCGCCGATCAGGACCGCACCGTTCGTATCGACCGCGATGGCATTGGCGAAGCTGGCCTGGAACGGAATCTCGTCTACTACTTCGCCAGGGACCGGGATGCGTTTGGACCCGAGATCAGGCGCCCCGAACTCGCCCAGCCCCGCGGTGTTTCCGGCGCGCACGAAATAGAAATAGTCCGATCCGGCGGCAGTAGTGCGATCGACAAAACGATTGGTCGCGCTGAGTGAACCCGCCAGACGCTCCGCGTGCAGAAGGTTGCTGACTGGCACACGCCAAATTTCGTAGTACCACGCACCATCGACGCTGGTCCAAGTTACTTCCACCTGATTGTTGTAAGTCTTGTCCGTTGCGCTCACCGTGGCCACGCGGCCCGGTAGGCCGGGCACATAATCGTGGCGACCCGAGTGCCCCAGGTTCCGTTGGAACATCGGCCACGAGGATGCCGCCAGCCCGCCCTGGCCGAAGAACGAACGCAGTCGGCCATCGTCGGTGCCGATGTAGAGCGTCCCGTCGGGCGCAATGGCCGGAGACGACGCAGCCACAGCCTCCAGTGGAAACTCCCAGGCACGGTTGCCGGAAGTGGTCAACGCTTGAAGGAATCCGGAATAGTCTGCGAGGTAGGTGACCCCCGCGCTGCTGGCCGCGCCAGCGCCGTAGTGAAAGCCTCGTGCGGGTTTTGTCCACACGTTTGTGCCGAGCGGGTCTGTGCAGACGATAAATCCTTCGGTTCCCCCAACCAACAGCCGGCCCAGGGCGTCGAAGATCGGGGAGGCCAATAGGGGGCCCGGAAGCGGGTTCCGCCAACGCAATGTGCCGTCCATGTTTATCGCAGCCAACCCACTCGATGGAACGTAAATGACGCCGTTCGAACCCAACGCCGGAGATGCAGACGGCGCGTCGCCGTTGGCCGCCGCTCCAACCCACGTCCGCCATCGCAGGGTTCCATCCGGGTGGATGGCCGTAAGAACTCCGTCCCGCGCGAACGCATAAATGGCCTCGTCTCCCGCCACGACGAGCGATGAGTCCACCCGGGTTCCGACCAGACGGGTCCAGCGGGGAACGCCCTCCGGCGTGAGGGCAATTATCTGCCCGAGCGTGGTCGCAATGTAGATGGTCCCGTCGAGCCCGAGCGCCGGGGTGGCGTCAATGGCGTCGTCCGCCCGATATTCCCAGCGCTGGGATCCGTCGGAATCAAGGGCGAGCAAACGCGACTCGAAAGGAAACGTCGATCTGGAACCGCGGGTGCCTACATAGATCGTTCCGTCGGGCGCTAGCGTGGGCGACGTAATGCCCGGCGCGTCGGTTTCGTGAATCCAGACGACCGTACCGTTGGAGCGCAACGCTGCGAGTCTGGCATTGAAGAGTTGTCCGTCGCTCGTCGATGCCCCAATTGAGACGTAGACCGTGCCGTCCGGGCCGATCGCCGGGCTGCCGCTGATCGGCCCGTCGAGATTCCAGGTAAACAAAAGATCACCCGGCACGGCCTGGCGTCGGATTCCTGTGACTGGTCCGGCCAAGCCGCTCACCCCGCCGGCATTTTTCGCCCGTAACCAGTAACTGTAGGTCCGCTCCGGGACGACGTCTTGGTCGTCAAAATAAGTCTGACCGGTGATCGTTCCGATTGAGACGGAATTGGAAGGCACCCCATTAGTCCCGCGAAAAATCTCGTAGCTCGAGGCTCCGATGACTGAGGCCCAGGTCAGACGAACGTCGGTTACGCGAGTCCGGCCGGAGGCGGCGAGGCCTGCGGGGGCGGCCGGGCCTGGCGGCAGTTGCGTGGCCCGGGCCGTGTGCTGGGCGTCATGAAACATTTGAGGCCAGGCCGAATTTTGGGGCGGCTCGCTCGCCCGGACGGCGTAAACCGACCCGCTCGCCGACGCGAGGTAAACGATGGCGTTGGTGCCAAGCACGGGGCCATCAATGAATGTGTCCGCCGGCGCGTAGGCCCAGAGGAGATGGCCGTCGGGGTCGAGGGCTTGAAGATCGCTGCCCGGGCCCGCGACCAGCAAATTCCCCGCTCGATCGACCGCCATCCCCGCGGCGTTGAACCCCGCATAAGGCGCCGTCCATCGGCTTGTGCCGTCGGGATTGAACGCGATGATGGCATGTCGCCCGACGCTTGCGGCGTAGACCACTCCGCGCGCATCAATCGCGGAAATGTAGGTGTCAGCATTGTCGTTCGACTCCCGCCACAGACGCACACCATCCGGGTTCCACGCGTGAAAAAATTCACCCGCCAGGAACAACACGCCGCGACGGTCAATGAGCGGTTGGCTCGAATATCTATCCTCGGTGTAATGGGACCAGAGCACTCTGCCGTCCGGCGCAACCGCCCGCAGCCAGCCGTCTTTCGACGTCGCGTAGATCGTCCCGTCGATGCCCACCACCGGTGTCGAGGAGACGTCGTGCCGATCTCGAAATACCCAACGGGTGCTCCCATCGGGATTCAGCGCCACGAGTGCCGGATCCGGTTTAAAGTCAGCCGGACTGTTGTCCATGCCCAGGTAGAGCGTTCCGTCTGCGCCGATGGCAACGCCGGTGGCGAAGGCGCCCGAGAGCGGTGCGACCCATCGAGGCGTGCCATTCGGAGCAAAGGCAAATACCGCCGCCTGTTCATCCTGCTGATTAATCGGATTGTTCGTTGTGCCCGCGACAAAATAGACCGTCCCATCTGCCCCTGCTGCGGCCGCGCTCACCCTTCGACCTCCAAATTTGTACTGCCACTTGAGTCGCCCAGTTGTGTCCAGCGCTCCCCCCTGGCCGTATTGGCTCGCGAAATAGACGGTCCCATCCGGCCCCAATGTCGGAGGCGCGGCCAACGGTTCTTCACCAGGGTAAATCCAAATCGCCTCACCAACCGTTGCGACCCGGCGCCGACCCTGCACTGGTCCGGTCATCTCGCCTACCCCGGCGCCGTTGCGGGCGTGGACGAAGTAGAAAAAGGTTTCGCCGAGACGACTTGTTCGATCTGAGAACCGCACCGTCCCGGTGATCCCGTCGGCGATGACCTCGGCTCCAGCCGCGTTGGTGGTCGTTGCCCGAAGCACGACATAGTGCGTAGCGCCGCGAACGCTGTCCCATTGAACATCGATCCGGTCGGTAAACCGGTCCAGCGTCGCAGTGACGTTGCCGGGCTTCGCTGGAACGTGAGCTGGCGCAATCAGCGCACGGCTGTGACGCGCATCCTTGTCCACCATGGGCCACTGACCCGCCGCCAACGGCGAGCCGGTGCCCTCGACCGCCACCAACTCCTCGCCGTGGACCACGACATAGACCGTTCCGTCAGGGCCGATCAAGGGAGCCGATAACGGGCTCTGCCCCTGCGCAATATCCTTGCGCCAGAGAAGTCTTCCCCCTGGATCGAGCGCGAACAGCGAAGAACCTGCGCCAAAGTAGAGCGTCCCGTCGGCTGCCAGCGCCGGACTGGTCACCACGACGTCAGGCGGGAGTTCGCCGTCGATCTGGTAGTTCCACCGCGGCTGGCCGCTGGCCGTCAACGCGATCGCCCGACCGCCGGTAAAGGTGCTGTAGATTGTCCCATCCGGCCCGATGATCGGCGAGCTGGTGGGAAGTTCGCCAGTGCTGTAGTGCCAGAGTTCGCTGCCGTCGGGCGAAACTGCATGGATGGCGCCGTCACCGAAGATGTTTCCACCGTTGCCAATCAGGATCGTCCCGTTGGTGGCGACCGCCACCGAGCCGCCCGGGATGTTGCCCGCGCCGTGGGCCCACCGTATCGTTCCGTCGGGATTGATTGCCGCGAGGCCTCCGAACTCGCCCGTCACGAGGATCGAACCGTCCAACCCTATCGCAGCCGGGCGACTAAAAACACCTCGTTTCATCCATCGCATAGTTCCATCCGGGTTCACCGCGTAGATTCGTTGCGCCTCGCGATCGAACGATACGCGCGTGACGTAGACCGCTCCGTCCAGACCCAGGACAGGAGTGTCGGTATACCCAATTGGATCACGTTCAGCACCGGAGAAATGCCAGCGCTGGCTGCCGTCGGGATTCAGCGCGTGGAGTTGGTCTGCCCCGAAATAAATGGCGCCGTCCGGGCCGACGATCAGTCCGAAGACCGTGACTGGAGTGGTCACACACCAGCGCAATGCGCCGCTGGGAGTGATCGAGTAGAGCTTGCCGTCGGCGGAACCGACCAGAAGGTCGCCATTGGCAGCCACGGCGGGAAGACCGACGATCGAGTTGGAGATGACGAGCTCCCATTTTTTGTCTCCGGGCGCAGCCATGGCGCCTGCGGAGAGGCCGAGCAACGCCGCGAGGATTGGGAGCACGGATAACACACTTCTCATCTCCGTATGCTGCCATGCGCGCATTGAGCACTCAATTCAACAATTAGGCCCAACGTCGGGGGCGGGTGCAGTGAGGCGGGGAGAGGTGAGGGGCCTCATCCCTTCGCTCAACGGAGCAAGTCCAAAGTCCAAAGGCGAGGTGCCTCGGTCTTTCTGGGTGAACGGAGTTGGCCGGTCGGACGGTGGACGGTGGGCTGTTGGGAGGTCTGAGGTCAGCTTACTGACTCTTTTACTGACAGTAGGGGGGATATTGGCGGGCTTCGTCGAGGTCAGACTGCTGAGGGCCAGCAGGTTCTGAATTGGCTCCAGAGGAAGGACTCGAACGAACTTCCTCACAGATTCCCAAGAAACTGAAGTGACTTTATTGGGCTTTTCGCGTTACTCAAGCCTAATCATTCCTACTATTGCTTACTGATTCCTGCAGAAGTGGTGTCAGTTTTGGTGTCAGTTCGGACATGCGTAGCAATTCCCTGTTCCGGCATCAAGACGGAGTGGCGTGATCAATATCACCTCACGCGTTTGATTTGGAAGAAACGCAGATGGCCGTCGCCGATGGGGAATCGCGCCTCGAACTTGCCGGGTTCAAGTTGAAGGATTTCCGTGCCTGACTGTGGTTGCCATGGCCCAAGCACGGAGGGCGCGGCGTCTGTGGCATAGACTGAAGCGACGGTCGCGGAACCATTGAACCGAATCCGCACACTCGTTTCCACTACCGTCAGCCCTGTGATCCAGATGTCGTCTCGGAACAACTCGACGTCCGGCACCGAAAGAACACGCTCAATGTCGAGCCGCGCGAGAGTGTCCACGAACGGATGCGAGTTCTCTTTGAGTTGGCGGCCTTGTTCGTCGAGGAAACGATCCATCTGCTGTACTTCGACGGTAACGGCGCCCGCGCCGCTCGCGGTGAGCGTGGATTCTAACGCTGGTTGAGTGGGGTCGTTCACGTTCACGACCTGGAGGCCGAGTTCGGAGTTTCCGATGAACGCGAAGTCATCGACTCCCGGCGGGGCCAGATGGCTGTTTACATCGATCGCGTCCGCGGAACCACCCAGGTTCGTCAGCATACCTGCCAGCGTGATAGCGTCTGGCCGGGTGACGTCATAGACACGCAACCCAGCGGCTGCGGCAGCAACGAAAAGGTAGTCGTGCTCGCGCGCGGATTGTGTCCCTTCGGCCGGACGGTAACGCGTGTAAAGGTCCAGCGCCACCGCGCCGGGCAGTTCGAGGCCATCGATCAGGCGCGGTCGCGAGAATTGCGGCAACAAATCGACTACCCGCACACCGTAGTCCGTATCGACCACATACGCGCGTGCGCGCAAACGCTGGCCCTATCTGGTAGTGCGCGTAAAGTTTCAAGTCGGTGGCGTTGATACCGGCGAGGCTTCCGACTACGACGGGTACGACGTAGCTCGCGACTTCAACGGTCATCAGCCCCGCGCCACCCGCCGCGACGAACAGATGGATGCCCCATGGCACCGCTCGCTGCGCGGTGGGAATGGGCACGGTTGACAGCCGCATCGCGTTCGTTGGCACACCAACGTCGAAGATGGCCACGCCGACGCCCTCCTCGACGACGAACAAGTGCTGCCCGGCCAGACTCACATCGATGGCCGGCAGTGCCAGAGTCGTCACCGGCTGGGTTGGAACCGCGCCGCGCAGATCGTAGATCGCCACGCCCGCTGATCCGACGGCGACATAGAGAAAGTCTGCAGTGCCCTCGACGATGCTCGGCTTCATGGCGAAGGCCTTTGCGCCCGCGATGGGGATCACCCCTTCCAGCACCGGCTGCCTCGGGTTGGTTTTACGATCATACACGCGCACGCCATCCACGGCGGCCATGAAGGCCCGTTTGCGGGCAATGTTGTAATTGCCGCTGCCCAGCCCCAATGACGGTGGCGAGCGATGACATTCGGCGCACGCCCGGACTTCGCCGCGACCACGCACGGTGTGAGGATGCACCGGGTTGAGGGCGAGGCCCGATTTGCCGTTCACCGTTTCGGGCATGACAAAGTCGAGGATCTTCCGGCCATCTTGGCCCGTCACATCCGCGATGGGTTGACAGCCCACGACATAGGGCGCGATCCGCCCCTCACTGTTGGGACCCATGGCGAACTTGCGGAAGGTGACGAAAATGCGGTTGTCGGTCCGAGCCTGGCCTGGCTCCAGTTCACGCGTCAGGAGATTCAAGCCTTGCTTCGTTCATCGCGCTCGAAGTGGCGACCGAAACAGTTGGGCGCCCACGACGTGTGGCAGGCGTAGCACTCCAGCCCCCCCTGCGCGTGGAGGTGACGGTCGTTCATGGCCGCGGCGGCGCGCGGGTTATAGCGAGCATGTTGCGGATTCACCACGTCTTTCACCAATGGGACGACATGTTCACGACCCGTGACCTTGGAGGTGAGGACTACGTCCTCGCCTTGCTCGCGAAGATTCCACAAGGCCCGTCCGTCGTTGTCCTTGAGGGAGGGCGACTTGCCGGGCCGCCCATGGCAGCTTTCGCATTCGATCCTGGTCGCCTGGTCCATGTGGCCGTAGACATTGCCATCGCCCATGGTCTCAACCTTGGTGTGACAGTCGATACAGTGCAATCCCAGTTGATGATGGATGTCGGGCGGATTGGTGTCGGTGTCGGCGAAGTAATACTCGCCATTGAACTTTACCTGAGTTGTGCCTGGCACCCCGGGCCCAGCCGGCAATCGCGGCGGCATCTGCGACCGCCCGGTAAAGCTCAAGCCAATTCGTGCGCCGCGATGGTGGCAATGCAAGCATTGGTCGGTCGGGATGGCCTTGCTGATCGTGTGATATTTGGCGTGACCCGGCTCAGTGTGGCTGATGCTGAGGTCGGCGCTGCGGGACAATCCGTCGTCCTCTTAGGTGACATGGCATGCCGCGCAACCATCCGCCCGATAGACACCCTCCGCTCCGACCGCGCCACGAAAACCTTTGCCGCGCGACCACAGATGGCAGCGGGCGCAAACCTGCGCCGGCACCGCAGCAAAGTGCGTCGAAGTTTTGAGCGGGTCACCCGGCCGGGTCGTAGCGGAGCAGATTCGCGAGACTGCGCACCGCGCCTTTATCTTCTGGCACGATCCCATCGGTGTCTTGGATGGCGAACGTTCCAAAGACCGGTGTCTTCGCGTCCACCACGTTGTTCTGGTAGAGCCCGCCGGCGTAGTGACCGGCCGCAGTGGCCATCATGCTCTTGCCGATGTTTCTGGCCTCGCTCGGGTGGCAAAAGCCGCAGGTTTGATCCACCACCCTCAGGTTCGAGGAATTCACGAAACGTTGATAAGGCAAGTCGTAGTCGAGTGGCGGGACGGCTTGATCCTTGATGACCGGCAGCCTTGGAAGGACGTGTGCCTGGGTCTTGTCGGTCGCTTGCGGATCGCCACCATGACAGAACGTGCAGTCGAGATTGAAGCCCATCCGGGCCGTGGCACTTTCGATGTTGCCGTGGCAAACAATGATGAGACCACTGACTGGAAAACCGGATGCGGGAAATCCGCCCGTCCGGTTGGAGGGAGGGGCGAGGTTCTATTCCTCGCTCCTACCCCTATCTTCTGAAATCTCTTCGCCCAAGCCTGAAATCCCGGCGCGATGGCTTCGAGCTTTTCGAGCACCACTTCCGGCGGGAGGCGGTTCACCACGGGATCGGGGATCGCGACGCCTTCGGGGATGGGCGAGGTGCGCGGCAATATGCGCTTGAGGTCTTTGAGAAACTGGAGGCCGGCTTGGGGATACATCTCCTGGATGTGCTGCTCGAACATGCCTTGATACCAGCCGTAGTCGTCCACGAGAAAATAGAGTCGCTCGAAGTCGGCGAGCGTCGTGTGCTTGGGGCGCGCTGGGGAAGGGCGTCCAAACAGGGCGATCACCGGTTTCCGCTCCGGCCGCCGCTCGGCAAGGAAGGCGTAGCCAAAGTAGCTGGCGAGAAATTCATTCAGCCAATTGCAGCTCGGATCGATGCCGTAATGGATGCAGAGCGCGTGGCCGAGTTCGTGGAGCGCGATGAAGTCCACAAAGTCATCGGACGCCCCTTCAAACGTCTTTTGGGTGGACCGGAGATACTCCTGCCAGACGTCGGCCGGGATCGCCTCCTTGCGGGCCAGCATCTGGCGAAAAGCCCAGCCGCCGGAGTGTGCCGGCGCAAAGACCACCGGTGGCTCTCCCAGGACCCCCGGCAGGCCAAACGGAATCGGATCCACGCGCGTCCATTGATTCGAGTTGAGCACGGCAAGATGCACCGCCACTTGCACACCAAGTTTCTCGTGGAAGAAGCCGTTCATCTCCCGGAGGTCGGCTTGCAGCCCTTCGGCGCGGGCCTTCACTCCGGGGTCGTAATAGGTGGGAACGGGGCCGGGCAGGCTGGGCAAGTCGAGCTTGACGACCCGCGGCAGAAACTCGTGGAAGGCCACATCGCTCCGGTGCCAGAGCCACCCACCGAGCGAAATCGCTACCGCCAGCATGATCCAGACGGGTGTCGTCCTGACCGGCGAGCGCTGCCACGCTTGGCGGAACTTCAGCCCGGCCAGCAGGGCCGTGACGGCGAGCGCGAGCACCAGCGCTGCAAACCAGGCGAGCAAGCCTGTCTCTCGCAAGAACGGGACCGTCCACCAGATCAGGTGCAACAGCCACGCGGCGCCCGCGAGCAAGGCGACGATCAGCATGCCGAGCGATCCGAGGATGATGAGCTTCAATTTGGGTCGCGGTCCCGGAGGCGACCGGGAGTCATCGCCGGTCGAGTCGGACGGGAGAGAGGATGGATTCGTGTTCATGGTGGTATCGCATGTTGAGTGGAGGGAAGCGGAATTACGGCCGGCCAATCGTCACCCAGCCGGCGCGGGTGGCGCGAAGAGTCACAGGCGTGTTGAGGGTGATCTGTTCGTTGTAGCTTCCCGGGCGGACGATGACGATGTTCCCGGGGCTTGAACTGGCGGCGTTCGCGCCAGCTTGCACGGTCCGGTAGGGATTTGTGCTGTAGCCGGTGTTGCCGCTTTGCGAATTGTTTCGATCCACGAAGTAGGTGACGCCCGTCATCTCGGAGGCGAGGTAACGCCGCGCGATGTCCGCCCAGCGGTCGAGTTGTCCTTCCGTCAAGTCGAAGTCGAGATCGTTGTCGCAGTGGTAACTCATGAGGTTGTTGGTGGCGGTGGTCAGGACCGCTGCCGACCAGCCTTGCGCTGCAGCCCTGGCCAGGGTGTTGGCATACTTGCAACTGCACCAGTCCGGCACGGTGGGTTGTTCGCAAGGGCCTGGGTCGGCATCCACCACAGTGTCCGCGACGCGGTCGTTGGCCCACGTGTGAATGAGCCCCATGTGGTGGCCAAACTCGTGGGCGAGAATGCTGAGCTCGCTTCCGGGCGCACCGCTCATGCCCGCGCAGAAGACGACAATCCGGCCGCGGATGTCGAAAGGCGGCAGGGGGCCGATCAGATCCTCGGGATTGGAGGCCCAGCCGGCGCAGGACTCGTTACCGGCCGGACCAAGGTTGCGGTTGACCACATAGACATTGATGGCGTCGTTTCGCCAACCGGTTTGAGCGCTGTAGGTGCGCATCGACCACTCGAATGCCACGGCCTCGCTTTGATCCAGGTTGTAGTAATCGCTGTAGCCGCTCACGTTGCCATCGAAGGAGGGATACTGGTAGCGGAAGCCGCGCCCGAACCGGGCGTTGCCGGCATTGGCGTTGTCGATGGCCAACCGCCAGTCGTTGCTCCTTGTGTAGGTTCCGGTGGGCGGCAGGGCGATGTCGTTGAGAATGAACTTTGCGGAGACGCGAACATCGATGTACTGGGCGAACATTGCCGGGGTTCCCAGCAGAGTTGTGAGAGCGAGCGCGATCCAGAGCCGGCGAGTTTTGGTTGATGAGTTCATACCTGGGAGAGTTCAGGTTTCCCAATCAGTGCAACGTCACCAGGACCAGCACCAGTCCCGTGCCGTCCTTCAATGCGCTCATCGCCTTGCCCAGCGTGGCACCTTGCGCCCGCGTATAGTCGGTGACCTTCATGGCGTGTCCCGGGGTGGTGGAGGACGTGACGAGATCGCCGGGTTGAATCGGCCCGTTCGACGCGTCGGCCTGGACATAGACGCGGCCGGTGAGCGCGACGTGCTGGTCGCCTTCCATCACGCCGTGCTGGCTGAGGCTCAGGCCGGTGTTCACGCCGCCCGCGCCGCTGATGATGCCGGCCACGCGGCGGTCGTAGGGTTCGGTGCTGAGTTTCAATTTGCCGGGATTCACCTCGTCGATCGCGACGACCGCGCCTTTGGGCAAGTCGCGTTGTGACATCTGGAACGGCTCGGCGATGTCTGCCCCGCCAGTGATGGTGAGGACCCTGACGAACAACGTTCCTTCCTGGCTGAGGGACATCACGTCGCCGTTGGCATTGTTGTAGAAATTCATCTGGTTGGCCGCGCCGCCGCCGACGGCGATGTGCCAGTAAGGCCGGCTGGCCACCTTGAACTCCAGCCGCGCGTAGTCACCATCCTGCGACTCTTCCAGTCGTAACTGTGGTTTCGCGAGGGAGGAATCATGATGAATGCGCACCGACCCTTCGAAGGCGCCCGCGAATCCCGAGGTGCTCCGGCCCCACACGCCATAGGCGCTGGCGCCATTGTTGGCCACGCCGACCACGCCGTTCCCTGCGAACTGGACAGATTCACCGTAAACGCCCGCCGGAATACGCGAGCCGGTTCCGCCTCCGCTCAGACCGTAAACGCCGATGCCCGAGGCCGCATCGTTCTCGCCGGCCACACCGGTGCCCAGGCTGGAATGCGCCAGGCCGCGAATGCCCCAAGTTTCCGTGGATGTCGCCGTTGCCTCGCCTGTGATGCCCGCGCTGTTCGTGCCTTCAGCCAGGCCGCGCACGCCGACGCTGAACGCGAATGGCGCCCGACCATAGACTCCGAAGCCCAGCGGGCCACCGCCATCCCCACGAACTCCGATACCGAACCCAGCCGCGCTGGCGTCGCCCCACATCGCGGTGCCGGTGGTTGCCCTGGCCACCAGATTCCCGGACGCATCAAGCGTCATAAGCGTCGATCCTCCCGCGCCTGGGTCGAACATGTTGTCCGCATGAGTGCCGTCCTTGAACCACGCGAAATGATTATGGCTGCGGAAATAGGTCGTGTTCGCTTGCACCCCGATGCCGTAGAGCGCGTCGAACAGGTTGAGCATCTGCCTGGTTTGGCTGCCAAACCCGAGGACCCGTCGAGCAGGTCCGCGTTCAGATTGCTGACCTTGTTCCCGCTGCCCACGGTGAACGGCGGACCGCCGGGTGGCGCGAAGTTCACCGTGCCGGAGAAGGTCAGGCTGACGCCGCTTTTCAAATCGCCCGCCCTTGCCGCATAGACCGCGTACGGAGTCGGCGCGATCCGCTGGCGCGGTGCGAGATTGATGAAATTCAACGCCCCGTTGGTGCGCACGCCGATGTGCAGCCAGCGTTCCGCTCCATTGAAGGGAGCTGCCCCGAAGTCGAGGTTCAGCACGAACAGCCCGTTGGTCACCGGCACCGCCGAGTTGGTGACGGTCGTTGAAACAAGTGTGCCGAGCTCCGACGCGTCATAGACCTGGCAACGGAAGTCATAGATCCCGGCGGCGGTCTGCCCGGCTTCGTTCAAGCGACCTTGGTAGGTGAACGCCGTGCCTTGGGCGTGAACGGCGATGGGTGGACTGACGAGGGCAATGAGCGCAAGAACGAGATAGTGGTTCATGAATTTCATAGGCATAGGCATCAATGGCAACACGTGCCGATCAGGGTGGTGCTAAGTTAACATCCAGTTTCCTCCGGCCAATGGCATTTGCATTGACCCAAGTCAATGCCGCCACGACGCAGCCGCAGGAAGCAATCCCTGCACTCAAGGTGCCCATGTCGGCGAACGGCCTGGTCACTCCTCAGACGGAGGGTTTCATTGTAAACGAAGTTTCCCGCGTCTGGTGCCCACGCAGCCGTGTCACCGCTTCAGCCGGAAGTAGCCTCGCTCTTTCGGCGGAGCCAGGTGGATGCGGAACTCGTCCTCGGCCATAACCGGTTCGTTGGTCACGCCATCCCAGACCGCGTCCGACGCCAGATTGGTGGTCCATTGCAACTGGTAGCCGGTCATCGTCGCGGGCCAGGCGATGCGCAAGCTGGCGCCCTCGAAGCCGACCTGCAGCGCGGGCAAGAGAAGGGTGAGTTGCGCCACGCGGCTGGTCACCGATCCGAAGGCGTTGGTGATGGTCACTTCGTAAGCGCCGACGTTGTTGGTGGTGACGGGGTGGATCGCGAGCGAGTTGCTTCGCGGTCCAGTCAGAGCGCTGCCGTTGAAGGACCACTGGTAGGAGAGCGGAGCGGTTCCGCTGGCGGCGACAGTAAAGACGGCGGTGGCGTCCAATGGAACGGTCTGATCCTGCGGCTGCGCGCCAATGGAAGGCGGACTCGCGACCGTGAGCGTGGCTACGAGGCTGGTGACGGCTCCAACGGGGTTGCTGACGATGGCGGTGTAATCCGCCGCGTCACTCATGGTCGTCGCCGCAATGCTGAAGGAGGCATTGGTGGCGTTCGCAAGGTCCGACCCGTTTTTTCGCCATTGATAGGCCAGGGGCGTACCGCCGGTAGCGCTTACCGTGAACATCGCCGACGCCGCGACGGCGACCGTCAGGTTTTGCGGCTGGCTGGTGATGACGGGCGGCTCCATCACCGTGAGCGTGGCGGCGGAACTTCCAAGCAACTGGCCTGCAATGTTCGTCGCCACGATGCGGTAACTGCCGGCATCGGACAGTTGCACATTCGCAAGTGTGAAGGTGCAACTGGTGCCCATCAGCGTCTGGGGCGGCGGGTTGACGAGATTCACGGAACCCTTCCGCAGACTGAATAGAATCGGCACCGACGCCGTGTTGGTGACGGCGGCGCTGACCGTGGCGTTGGCGCCCACCGCCACGGTCAGGTTCTGCGGATGCTCGACAAAGATCGGGGCGATGATGACATCAAGGTAAGCGTCGGCGCTGGACAAATCGCCGAGACTGTTGTGCGCCACACAGCGGTAGTTACCGCGCTGGGTCATCTGGGCGTTGGGCACAGTGAGTGTCGAGTTGGTCGCGTTCTCGATGTTCACGCCATTGAACTGCCACTGGTAGGTCACGGGCGACGCGCTGGACGCGCTCACGCTGAACATCGCGTTGCTGCCCGGCCGCACCGCCTGCGACAACGGTTGAGTGGCGAATGCCAGCCCCTGCACGATGACTGCGGCGACCTGGCTCGTCAGCGTGTTGCACGGGCTGGTGACCAGCAAATCGTAGGTTCCATTAACGCCTGCCGTCGGCGACGGAATGACCAGCGTGTCGGTCCGCGTGCCAGTGAACGGACCGTTGTCCAGCAGCGCGACGCCATCCTTGCGCCACTGATATTCGAGCGGCCCCTGGCCGGCGGCGCGGGCAAAGAGCGTCAGCGGCAGGCCGAGGACGGCGGTCGTGTTCGACGGCTGGGCGAGGAAGACTGGCGGGCAGACCGCTGGCGCCACTTCGGAGAAGGACGTGCCGATGCGGATTTCATCGACGGAGAACGGGGACGACCCGGTCAGCTCAAGATTCGTCAGCACACCAAAATCGGCGTTGTATTTGACGAGGCCATCGAGGGGCTCGGGCGCGCCGGGTGTTGGGTTCACAAACATGGTGAGTCGATCGTTGCCGCTGAAGAACTCGCAGCGCACCACCAGGAACACATTGGAACCGGTCACCGCCGTGTGGGAAGAAATGACCTGCTGCCCGCCGCCCGCATTCTCGATGACATAATTGGTCGTCGTGGTCCCGCCCGGCTTCCCGACGAACAACCCACGGCCCGCGTTGCCAAACAGGCTGACCCCGAACCAGCCGGTCGGTGGGCTATCGGGGCGCAGCCGCACACTGAAATACCGCGTCGTTCCGTCCCCAAAAAACGCTGGATTCAGCGGCCGACGCGCGACGTTGCCGGAGGCGGCGCTGGAGACGCCGCGCCCACCCGTCGCCGGTGTTCCGGGAAGGGCGAGCGACCCGCCGGTGCTGGAATAGGTTCCACCATACCAGGGCCCATTGAACCCCATGCCGCTATTCCGGCCCGTCAGCGCGCCCGCGGGATAGTCGAACCCTTCGTAGTGCGCCAGGCCGCTGCTGGACACCGTCAGGAGGAACGTGTCGCTCGCGCTTAATGGCGGTGTCCCGTTGTCGGTGGCCGACACCGTGATGACGTGGACGCCGGAGGGCGGAATTCCGCCGAATGTGCGGGTGGTCGGGTTGAACGTCACTCCCGAGGGCAGGCCGCTTGCGGAAAAGCTCAGGGTCTGGCCCGGGTCCGGATCCGTGAAAGCGTCCGCCGGGACGATGAAATTAAAAGGCGCGCCGGCTAAAATGGATTGGTCAGACAGGGGTGCGGTAGGGGCGGGCGGCTGGTTGTCGCTGATCGTCAAGCTGGCCACAATGCTGGTGGCCGATCCGAAGGCGTTGCTGGCGACGACGTAGTAGGCGCCGGCGTCCGCGGCACTCACCGAACCGAACGAGAAACTGGCGCCGACACCCATCGGGGTGGTGATCCCTTCGCGGTACCAGGAGTAATGAGGCGTTGGCCAGCCGGCCGCCGCGGCTGCGAAGGTGGCCACGCCACCGGTTGGCACGGTCTGCGACGACGGCTGGAGGGAGATCACCGGGGCAGACTGGGTCACGTTATTGAGGCCCACCCGAAGGTTATCGATGCCCCAGAATTCGTCGGTGGGATTCGTGCCGCCCGTCCAGCCATTCCCGTCCGCATACCATCGAATCGTCAGGGTGCTGGCCGAGTGCGGCAGCGCACGCAAACCCACACGGTAGGCGCTGTCCGCCCAATCAACCTGCCCGCCGCCGGTGACAGGGAAGCCTACGTTGTTCGTTTGAAAAACGATGGCGGTGCCGGGCGGCGGATTGATCATGTTACCCAGCCACAGGTTGCTGAAGTGGTACCGGTAAACCGAGACGCCATCGACCTCGACGTTGAACAGATCATGGCCGCCCGGAGCCGGAGCCCAGCCGTCCCACGAGTTGATGATGGCCAGCAGAAAATCGAGATCGATGCTGGTGTGGATGGGCAGGCCCGTCAGGGTGAGTGTCACGGCATTGCCCGCATTGGTGCCTCCTTGGGAAACCAGGAGTTGGCTGCCGAAGCCGTGGGCCGAAAAACCCTCGCTTGCCACCCTTGTGCCTGAGCTGAACTGCGCCGGCTTGTTGCCTTCAAAATCCGCCAGCAGATACTCGAGACTGGTCGGGGGCAGAATCGTGACCGTGACGACCGCGACCACGCCGGAGACGACGCCCAGACGGTTGGAGACGGCGACCGAGTAGGTGCCGCTGTCGGTCACCTGGGAATTCTCGATGCGAAGGATTTCGCCGGTCTGTCCCGCCAGCGGCTGCCCGTTGAAAAACCACTGAAACGTTTGCGGCAACAACCCGCCGGAACGGCCGTTGAGCACGACCACACCATCAACGACCCCACCGATGTTGACTGGGGGCGGCGGCACCGGCGGCGTGACCTCGATCTCAGCCAGGCCGTGGGTGAAGACGGAGGAGCCACCAAACATGTTGGTGTTGTTGTAGGCGATGTCGCCCCATGTTGTGGCGAAAGCCGCGAGCCAAACCACAAACTCGCCACCCAAGTACGGCTCAATGATCAGGTTGTTCGGGTCCGTCCGCCACCAGTTCGCATAGGTCACCGGCTGACCACTGGTCCAGCCAAACTCGTTCATCCGGTGATTCGTGAAATAGGAGTTGTGCTCGATGTCCCCATCCACCAAACCCAGCCATAGGTGGCGCAGGCCGCCTGCGAAGTCACGGAACCGCTCGCAGACATAGGTGTTTTCCGCCGCGTCGTTGATCGTGACCAAATGCCCGCCCAATCGGACCGACGCCATCTCGGCATTGGTCCAGTCGCTGTTGGGCAGCACGAAGTACAGATGCCCGTTGGCCGGGTTGGTCTCCGGTTGGCCGAGAAATGAGGTTGCCATTACCTCAATCCTCGCGACGTCGCTGGCGACGGAGCCGGCGGCGTTCTGGCAGAGGACCCGGTAGTTCCCGGTGCCGGAAAGACCAATCGAATTGCGGACAAGCACCGCGTTGGTTTCGTCCGTCAGGTTGCTGTTCTCGAACTGCCACTGGTAGGTGACCGGGGTCGCGCTCTCCACCCCCACCTTGAGCACGGCATTGCTGCCGACGGCGGTGTAATGCGAGCGCGGCTGGTTCGTGATGAGCAGAGGCACCACCGACAGGGTTGCGATCCGGGTGTCCGTCGCGCCGCAGGCCCCAATCGTCCGCAACTGATACCCGCCCACCTCCTCCGCCGTCACCGGATCAATGGTTAGCGCCATGGTTTCCACCCCGGAGAGGGTTCCGCCGTTCACCAGGGGGTCGCCGTCCTTGTACCAGCGCATCGACGCGGGCCGCGTGCCCCCCGGCCGCACCCGGAAGGTGAAGGGCCGCCCCAGCACCGCCGTGGGGTCGGCGGGCTGTCCGTCGAATTCCGGCGAGCAGGTCACGGACGTCACCTGCTCGTAGGTATCGCCGATCCGCACCTCGTCGAACGACGCAGCCGACGTGGCGTGCAGGCTGACCAACAGAAACACGCCCCAGTCCACATCGTCCTTCACCGTGCCGCTGGCCGGCTCGGGTTCCCCCGGCACCGGGTTGAGGTAGAGAGTGACGCGATCGTGGCCGGGCTGGGACTCGCACTTGACTACCAGGAAAACGCCCATCCCTTTCACGGCTTCCAACTTGGCGGAGACCTGCCCGACTCCGTCCGCTTCTTGCAACCCATAGTTCCGGTAATGGTCATTCGACGGTTTACCGACAAAAAGGGTCGCGTTGTGGCCCTGCAGTTCAACGCCCAATCGGCCCACCAGATCGCCATCGGGTCGCAAGTAGAAACTCAGGTAGCTCGTGGTGCCGTCGTTTCCGAAGGCCTGGAAGGCGCGGCTGATGCGGTCGGCGTTCGGCCCGGCGACCACATGTCCGCCCTCGGTCTGGAGGCCGGGCACGCCCAGCGAGCCGGGGGCCACGGTGTAGGCGGAAGACCCGTACCACCCGCCGTCGAAGCCAGCGCCGCCCCCCGCCCCGTGCAGCGGGGTGCCGAGCTCGCTCGTGAAGCCGTCATACTGCCGGGGATCGGCCTGGGCCAGCCACGGACCAAGGACGACCAAAGCGCTGAGGAACAGTGGTTTCAGCCGCGAGCTTTCACGAGGAGTGATGTGGTCGTTCATAGCGAGTCTGTGGTCGTCACTGAAAGGAATAGGAAATCGCGAGCGGCGATGACGAAGCGATCGCGCCGGATCGCACGATCCGTCGGCGGTGATTCTTGTTTCCCGCGGGCGGAGCTACCAAAGTCGCGGCAGGAAGTAGTTGAATACACCCGCGGCCTCATCGATCCGGATGAGGCCGTCGCTGTGGATCACGACCGGTGGCGGATTCACGTCGAGCAGAACGGGGCCATCGCCGCGGCCGGTGCGGACTTGGAACCGGCCTCCGGCCGTCGCTGCCACGCGGGCCGGGCCCGCGTCGACTGCGAGGTTCCACCTCAGATTCATGTAGGGCGGCGACAGGCATTTCTCCAGGCATTCGGTGTGGGTATGGCCAGGGACCCAGCCTTCGAGCGACGGGTAACCGGGCACCCACCAGGAAACGCAAACTTCACCACACGCTTCGGGCCAGCCTGTATCGCCGCTCGCGTGGAAGCGGATGCCGGCCGAGTTGACCAGCAATCCCGCCGCGAAATCGCCGGCTCCCGCCAGGAACCGGCCGGTCGCGGCGAACTCCTCCGCGCTCAGGCCGAATCGATCGAGGCTGAACTGGCCTGGGCCGAGCGTGAACGACTTCGCGGTGAAGGCCTGCAGGGAGAACGGTGCGAAGCTGCCCTGGATGTTTAACGCGCCCCCTCCGAGAAAACGTGGGAAAGCGAGGGCGCCGGTCACCAGGTTGAAGACCGCTCCGCCCTGGCTCCGGGAGGCGGTCAGCATCACTTGCTCGAGGCGGAACTCCTGCGCGGAGTCGGGCACAAACGGTTGCGGCAAACTCAACCGATCTCCGCGGGCCAACAGATCAAAGGAGCCGTCGGTGCGCAGTCGCCCGGTGAGTTTCAGGTGGGTGCCACCGAACCCCGGGGGAGGTGGCAGCTCCGCCCGGAAACTGAGCAGGGCATCCCCGGGCCGGCGCAGGATCGTGCCCGAGAAACCAGGGAGGCTGAACGGGCCCAGCGTGGCGGGCGCGGGACCGTTCATCTGCAAGGCCACCGAACCGTCCGGCCCCGCAAAACCGTCCAGGCCGACGTTGGCCGAAGCGGGCAGCGTGACGCCGGTCAGGGCACCGAGCTGTGCGGAGAACCGCAAGCCTCCCCGGCCGGCGGCCACCTCGTGGTCCATGATTTCAACCGGTGACAGCGCCCGATCATACACCGCGATCTCGTCCAAAACCCCATGGAAGAAGCCATACATCTGCCCCTGGAACGGCGCTATCCGGGACTGCAACGCGGCCAGGGTGATGGGCCCCGGGTCGGACGACAGTGAGCCGCGGACCGCCTGCCAACTGTCCAGCCGGCCGTCCAGGTAGAGGGATTGCGCCGTTCCATCAAACACTCCGGCGAGATGATGCCAATCCTCGTCGTCGATGGTGGCCCGGCTGATTAGACCCGGCAGGAGGGCGCCCTGGACATCCGTCAATCCGCCCAGGCTGAAAACTACCCGCGTGCCCGGACTGGGTGATGACACCCCGGTGAGCGTGATCGTCCAACGATTGCCGTGCCCGCCCAAGGCCTCGCTCGAGAATGAGGGCAGCGGCGCGCCGCTGGAGCGCTTGAACCAAAGCTCCACGGTCAAGGCGTCGGTTTGATTGAATCGCGCTGGACGGTCGGCGGGCAAGGCGACCAAGACATGGTCGCCGGGTCCGCCAAACCAGACAGCCGCATTGTTCGCCGAATCAAAACCACCCGGCACGCGGCCGACGGGCGGCAGATCTGCACCCAATTGGTTTGGCACCACCGGAAGATACACCCCGTCCGCGCCCCCCTGGACGCTGGAATCCCTGAGGACGGCAGAATAGGGCTCCAGCATCGTCCGGTCCGGAATGTCCTCCTCCATCCGCCAATAGCCGCTGGGGCCATCCACGCGCACGACGTCCGCGTACGCGCCCGGTTCATGGCGGAAGCTCTGGCTGAGGCTTTGCAAGGGGAAGCCCAGATTCGGCAACAATCCGCCGAGCGGTTCCAGGTTGAATCGGCCGGCGGCCGGGATGAATCCGGAAAACCGCGGCCGCTGCCCAGGCCATGGCAGATCCACGCCCAACTCCCCCGAGAAGCGCAGGCTCGGCAGTTCGCCCGTCCCATTGGTCAGCCCGAAACTCACGTGCTCGAAGGGGAAGCCCAGAATTCGCACCGTGCCGTCCGGCGGCTCCAGCCACACCTTCAGCCCGCCGGTCCCCACCTCCACGCCGAAGGCGGCAGCGAACACCGGGGCCAGCCGAATGTCCGCCAGGAAATTCAGCGTCAACGTGCGCTGCGCAAACGACCCTCGCAGCCGCAGATTGCCCAGTTGTTTCAGCGGAAAAGCGTACAGGTTCAGCTCATCGAACAAGGGGTCCATGGCCTGATCGAACGAGGGCACAGTCCCGCCCGCGAGCGGGAGATCCGGCACCGTGAACGACCGGTCGTTGGGGCCAAAGAACGGCTGGTGCAGCGTCAGGCGCGGCTTGGTTAGTTTGAGGCCGGCCTGCGTCCCGGCCGTCACCTGAAAGTCCCCGCCATCCTCCGCTGTCAGGCTGATCAGCGGCGAGCGCAACGCCGGCAACACGAGATGAAGGTTCACGCCGGCTTCAATCCTTCCGTCAATCCACCGCAGGGCGATGGAACCTTCACTGCCGCCGATCTCTCCGGAGATGACCATGCCTCGGTTGTTGATCGTGACGGACGCGCCCGCCGGGAAGGTCGGACCCGTCCCGCCCCGGTAGGGCTCGCCCAGCTTTCCGAAAAACTCCAGCGTCCCGTCCGAAGCGATGCTCAGTCGAACCTGTCCCCGGGCGGGATCGATCCGGATCTGGCGGGGAAACCCGGGCGGCAACGGGAGCTCGGGAAACACGCTCAGGATCAGCGGCCCCAGGGCGCCGGTGTCGAGCCGGAGGGCAAACGCGTCGATCGAACCCTCGACTGAGAAGAGGTCCGACCGCGGCAATCCTTCGACTTTCACTACCGCCACCGAATTGCCGCGGAGTGACGCCCGCAAAGTCATCGGAGGTGCCGCAGCCGCTGCGAACCCGGCGCCGCCACCGTCCGAGGTCTGGAAGCTGACGCGCGCGTCCCAGCTCGCCGTCGACAGCGTGGCCTCCGAGTCAGGCCCGCCGCGGCCGTGAAGGCGCAAGCCCATGCCTTCAATGAACTCGCTCCCGATCAAGGCGGGGGAAAGCTGCAGGGAGACCGTGACGGGCAGGAGCGCGTTGTTCAACAGGCGGCGCGCCTCGGTGTGCGCCAGCTTCAAGCGGGCGCGCAACGTCCCACCCGAAAGTGGTGTCACCTGGAAGATCCCCAGGGGCAGTTCGAGTTTCCCCGACACCGAGGTCTCAGTCGTGAGAAACTCCGCTGCGCCGGTGTCGAACGCCACGTGGCTGCCGCTGAAATCCAGCCCCGGGAAGAATCGCAACGGCAATCTTTCCAGCGTGCCCTGCAGCCGGGGCAGGCCGGTGTCTTTATCGGGAAACAACGCGAGCTTCGCCTGGGTGGGTGGCTGCTCCAATCCGCTCCATCCCGGCAGCAGGATGAATTGGCCGCTGAAGCCCAGCCCGCCCTGGCGGGCCGCGGTCGCGATCGGATCATTCCCGGGCGTGTTCGGTGCGAAGTGCGGCGAGAACGCGTACAGAGTCGGCGCGTCGATCCGGAAGAGCGGCGGCAGATTCGGATTGCCGACTGCGCTCGGTGGAAACGGCGGCGGTGTCACCGCGCGGAGCCCGAGCCTGCCGGGATGCTCCACCACCAAATCCGGCAGGGTGTTGGTGAAGGCGAACTTGGGCAGGTTCTCGAGTAAGGCCTGCCGCACCCGATCCGCCAGGGCCAGGGCCGCGCCGGCCTGGATTTGGGGAGCAGCCCCTCCGTCAGCCAGGCCGCCCCCGTTCGCCAGCAGAGGCCGGATCTCGTCCAGCAAAGCCTGGAATCGTTCCCGGATGGCCTGCGGCGGGACCGCATAGAGGTTTGCCTGCATCTCGAACGAACGTCCCGCCATCCGGCCGATCCACGACTCCTTCTCGATCGCCACCGTCAGGGTCGCCAGCGGATCCGGGCTCTGGATCGCCGTCGGCCGAAAACTCCCCCGCAACCGGGCCGTCCCCACCGGGAGACCGAGCAGGGTCAGGTTCGTCATGTCCGCCTGGACGAAGGAGTATTTGCCGGGATAAATGTCGCGAAGGTCCGGCCCGGACAGATCCATCTTCTTGATCCGGTCGAGCAACGCCGACGGCAGGAGGTTGAAGGAATCGCTGATCGGCGGGTTGGGCGCCGGCACATAAAAGGCCGCCGTCCCAAACACCTCGGTGGCCAGGAGATGCTGCTCGATCAGCTCCGCCGCCGATTGCAGGCGAACCATGAAATCCGGATTGCTCGTGATGTCGCCAACGAGCGTCAACCATTCCCGGGGCGATTCCGACAACATCTTCGGCAACGCCATGCGCGCCCCGCCCACCAGGCCGCCATGCGGAAAGTAGCGCCGGCGCAGATCCAACTCGCCCGGCGTCTCGCGCCGGGGATCACCTTCCGCGAAGATGTTCCGGAAATCCGCATTGTCCCCCTTCCAGCAAAGCACGTTGCCCAGATGCCCTCCGGCTGCCGCGGCGATCAGCACGTCGGCGCGCGACGGTAGGCCGTCTTCTTCCGGCGTGCGCCAGGCGTCGCGTCCCTGCCGCGCGGGATGCGTCACCAGATCGGGCAGGAGGATCCGCGCGGCCGCGTCCGCCAGTTCCAGGCCGAAAGGATGCCACTGATACGACACGCCCAGTGTGGTGTGCTCGAGCGCGTAGTGGATCTGGTCCTCGACAAACGCCTTCGCGCGCTCCGGCGAGCTGAGTTTTCCATCCATCGCCCCAAAGAGGATCGCGTAGGGATCCCGGGCCCGGAGATCGAAGGTCAGCCGCGCCTTGTCGCCCGGCGGAAAGCCAAAGCAAAACGCCGACGGCGCGAACTCGAATCCGCCGGAGTATCCCTCCTTGTCCGTCTTGAACCGGAACTCGGCCACGTTGTCGCCGCCGGGCGTGAGCGGGAATCCGAACAGCCGCGGACCCACCTGACCCCAGGCGATCAACTCGGGCTGGATGGCGTCCCATTGCGCCCCGAGCAGTCGCACAAATTCCCCGGGCAGATCCCGCGGCAGATCCTGCGGAGCCACGGACGCCAGCGCCCCGAAGAACTGCAGCTGCACCGAGCGCTGTTCGTCGGGCGACAGCCGGGCCAGCGCCTCCAGCATCGACGCCACGCTCAGGCCCTCCAGCGAAGGCAACTGCGGTGCCGCCGCCTGCAGGACACGGCGCAGCAGTGGCTCGCCCACCAGCCGGGCGATCCGCGGGAACGTCCCGAGCACCGTCGTCACGCAGCCGTCGCAGCGCAGCGTCGCGTTGACGTCGCCAATGTCGAGCGGGCCCAGCGAGACGTTGATCGCGCCGCACACGGACGGATTGGGCAGGCCCTGGTCATCGGAGTAGGAGACGAACAGGCGGCCTTCCCCCACGGGCAGGCCGAGCACATTGACGATGCCCTGCAGGCCGGCCGCCCCCGCGCTGCTTTGGATCATGCGCCCCTCGATGTAGGCAAAGGTCGACAGGCCGGTGTAGCTGAACCGGCCGGCCATCGACAGCGTGATGTCCGTGCAGGGAATGCCGGCATACAGCCGATCCCGCACGGCCTCGTAGATCCCCTGGGCGCCAGCCGTTCGATTGGCCTCGATGATCTCGCGCATTTTTCGGGCGAGCGACTCTTCCGCAGCCAGGAGAGCGGCGTCGAGCGCTTGCGCGATGGGTGGCAGCGCGGGAGAGCCGGTCAGGTCCTTGACCTTTTGCGTCACCAGCGCCGCGAGATCGCGCGCCAGCGCACCCGGGTCAGCCCCGGGCGCGAGCGCGAACAACTCCTCGGTGATGCCGAGTTCCCTCAGCACGCTATCCTGGATCGAGCTGAATTTTAGGATCACGCGGTTGGTGTGCTTGACCTGATCCGGATGCGGCTGGCAGAGGAGATTTATCGTCCGGGATGGACACGACGGGCAATCGGTCGGATCGGCGCAACCGATCCCATCGGTGTTCGGCAGGGCGCAAAGATCCACGGCGGGCGCCAGGCCACCACCGCCCCCCTCCGGTCGCGGGAGCCGCGGCGGCTCCGGCGCGCCTGGCAAGGGCGGCGGGGGCAACTGCGCGGCCAGCGCCACCATCCGATCAATCACCCCGCGGAAATCCTGCCAGCTCGGCACCGGCAACTCGATCACCGCATTGTCTTTCAGCACCCAGCGTCCGGCGGCATCCTTGCGGAAATAGGTGCTGAACTGGCACGGGTCACCGGCACCCTCGATGAGGGACAAGCCGCCCTGGCCGCCCAGGAAAACAAAGCCGTAGGCGATCGGGATGGCGCTGGAGCCAAGGCTCACATCCACGCAGATACCCAGCGGCCCGAGCCAGGTGAACGCGCCGAGCACCTTGATCTGCGTGGTTTGTTGTTTGGCCATCAGCTCGCCCACCATGTAGACCTTGTTGAGATCGCTGCCCTGCAGGCCGCCCAGGCGCACTTTGCCGGAGATCGAGTCGAACGGCGGGATCTTCAACCGTTCGCCCACCAAACCAAGCTCGACCCCGTCGAGGCTCGGCAAACTCGGCAGGCCATGCTCGTTGAAGGTCACCTTCACGTTGGAGAGTTCGCCCTCGAGCAGCGGGGCCGCGCCGGAAGGAAGCTGGATCCGCGCGCTGAACACGGCGGAGATATTGTCCGGCGCCAGTAGATGGGGCAGCGGTGCAGCGGGATTGTCGAAGGCAAACCCGACCTTGGTCAGGCGAACCGGCAACAGCCGCACGACCGCGTTGCTCTCTTCCGTATAGGTGGCGCTGTCCACGAGAAACCGCGGGAACCCGCCCGGCTGGTCGAAGATGAACCGGGCATTGCGCAGCACGACGTTGAACTGGCTGGCCACTTCAATCCGGCCGTCCAGGATCACCTTGGCGGCGTCGTTCGGATTGACCGTGCCGCCCAGCGCCTTCCACAAGGCCGGCAGATTGAGGAACTGCGCCGAAGGATCGGCAATGGCGATGCCGCCCGGCCCAAGCGTCCATCGCGCGTTCCGCGCGCCGATGCTGAAGCTCGTCAGGCCCAGGTCTACCTCCGGCAATTCCCGCCCGCGCGGTTTAATCTCGAAATAGCCCGCGACGCTCGCGCCCACCGTCGCGGTGTCCTCCCCGGACGGCGGCACCGCGGGATCACGCCCGCCGGTGCCGGCGCTCTCCGCGCCGAGCAACGAGGCTGGGAACGACACCTCCAGGCCACCTTCAAACTTCAGGTTTCGCTGTCCGTGATCCTGCGGCGCATCCGGGTTGATCACCGTGAGCCGTGTGCCGGGGCGCTCCGCAGGAGTCGTGCCTCCCGGGGGCAGGAAGCGGGGCGGCCGGCCCTCGGCCAACATCGCGACCCGGAACCCGCCCAGATCGAGCAGCTCAAACGGCTCGACCAGCGCGATCTCGCCCACCGGCAGCCCGCGCAGATTGAACTGCGCGTTGCGCAGGGCCAGGATGAGGTTCTGTCCCGGCAACGGCAGATCCAGGCGCCCCTCGCCGATCGTCAGCGACGGACCGTCCGCTCCGAACCCCAGGGTCGCCTGACAAATCGCCGCCCCAAACTCGTCGAGGCCGGCAAACGAAAACCCGAAGTGCGAGAACTGAAGGGCGCCCGTGAACTGCGGCGTCTGCGGCACGCCGTTCGCCAGCGGCACCCGCAGGATGAGCGGCGCGCCCGGAAGTATTTGCACGGAGGCTCCCGTGCGCGGCGTGCCCGGCGCTGGCGCGCACTGCAGGCCCTCGGGCAGGTCGCGCGGATAGAACCGATCCGGCAGCCGCAGGATCCCGCTGTTGATCTGAACCTCGTGCTGTCCGTTGAGCAGATCCGTCGGCGCGATCGCTTGAAACTGCACGTTGTCCACCACGAGCTGGAACAGCTCGGGCTTGAGCAACCCGTCGTCCGCCGGCAAAGGCTGCGATCGATCCTTGCGCCACAGTCCCGCCTTGCCGCCCAGTTGCAGCGAGACCGCTTGGCGGTCGTCTGATTCCCCGGAATCGAACCCGCCGCTCGCCGCAAAGATCACCACGTCGTCCCCAAACCGCTGCACGCCCGCGAAGGCCAGCGACACCGTCAACCGCCATTGCAAGGTGTCCCCCACCCGCACCCGGCGATAGCCCAGGGTGGCGCTCACCGTGTCCGCCCCGGGTCCCGTCCCGCGCCGGACCGATCCGGACCCAGTCAATTCGATGCGTCCCGGCCAGGCGGGCCGCACCGCCAGCTCGTCTCCGAAGAACGTCACCGGCGGATCGCCGCGCCCGCGCACGTCCAGGCTTCCGGAGAACATGACGGGCTGTCCGCCGACCTCGCCGGCCGGCAGGTTCTCGACACTCCCGACCAGGCTGAACGAGCCATCGGTGCTGACGCAGAGCAGCGGGACGGCCACCCGGAAGCCGGACAGGTCGGGGAACTCGAGCGCGCCGCCAATGCAGCCTTCGACGGTGGGCCCGCGAGTGTCCACGGTGAGCTGGCCCCAGACCTCGCGCACCACCAAGTCGCCGGGCAGACGCAGATCAAGCTGTGCGGGTCGGGATCTGATGTCGTCACGCAGCACCGCTATCAGTTCCAGGCTGCCAGCACCCAGCAGTTGGTATTCACGCCGGAGGATCGTCGCCACCAGAGAAACATCCTGCTCCGCCCTGCGCGAGACTCCTTCTGCGGCGATCTGCATGGCACGCTGGGCCAGCCACCAGGCCTGTTTCCGTTGGGCAGGATCCAAGATCAGCTGCCCGCGAAGGGTTGGGAATAGATGATCGCGCATGGCCGTGAGCAGCGTGTCGGCCACCTCACGCTCCACCGCCGCCGCGTCGATCAGCTCCGCCGCAGCCAAGCATTCTTCAAAAGTCGTCAAGGCCTGGATCGAGCCAGGAACGATTCCCGAACGCGCGAGCAACGCCTCTATCGCGTCGACACGCTGTTGCACCATGAAATTGACGGCGCGCTGCAGATGCCGCCCCGATGTCGGCAGCACGTTTTCTTGAAACAGCCGTCGAACGGAGTCGGCCATCTGCAGAAACCATGAGCGATCTTTCCGGCCTTTTGATTTCGACGCGAGGGCCTCGGTTTTGTAGCTGTGCTCCACCCGGCTGAAAAACGCGCGTTCCGCCGGCGAGGCTTGATTGGCTTTCACCCGTGCTTGGAGCGCCCGCATCCGGTCGGATGCTTCTCCAAGCAGCCTGCTCAGATCCTGAACATCATCATGAAGGTCGGTGTCACGAACCTGGCCTGTGTCGAGATCGGTAAGCCTATGGGTGGCACGATTCATCTCAAAGCCGAGCGCTCCGTCGACTTCCAACAGCTTGGCCACGCGCGGAGCCCCGTGCAGCACCAGGATATGATCCCGCCAGCGCGGCTCGTCCGGCGGCAGATCGCGGAGATGCTGGCGCAAGGTGCCGACATAAATCTCGCGCCGGGCTACGTACAAGTACCGTGCCGCAGTGAGAATCGGTGCCAGGTCGAAATTTTGTCGATCCTTGTCGGCCAGCCATTTGCTGGACTCACTGATTTCGACTGTGGCCTTGTCAATCTGGTCGAGCGTCATGCGCCCCAATTTCTCTCCACTCTCCACCGGTTGCCCATTGGCTCCCAGACCGACCCGGGCCAGATCATGGACCAACTTGATCCGAACAAAGCGGTTCACCGCGTCGATGAAGGACTCCGATCCTGCATTCACCTGCTGCAGGGTTTGATTGAGAGAAAACGCCGCGCGCCGCACCCGTTCCGCGGCGAGCGGAGACGCTGCCAGCTCAGATTGGGTCAGCGCGCGGCGCAACGTTCGCTCCGCATCAGCCGTTGCCGCGGCAACCCGTTGGTCCAAATTGCTTAATTCGCCGTCATTGATCAGCTGCGTCGCTTTGACCTTGCTCAACGCCGGCACGACGGCGCTCAGACCCTGACGAATCGTGTTCTCGATTTCTTGGGTGGCCTGCTCGACTTCCGGGCTGGGCGTGTTGATCTGCCACACTTCGAGTGCGATGCGCATCTTCTCGTCCAATTGCGCCAAACGTCCCTTGAGACGATCCGCTTCTTTCGCCAGCGATTCGATCAAGCTGAGAATCTTTGGGCGTGCGGCCGCAAGCGTGTCGTATCCAAAAGCGGCCGGCTTTTCGAGCAGCAGCAAGAGGGTGTTGCCGCCGGCGCGCAGGCTGTCGAACTCGAAGGAAACGACTGTGTCTTCAAATTCGGGCGGTGCACCCAGCGGCGCGAATTGTGGCGTCTCCACGAGGCCATGCAAGGGTTCCATGGCACCGCCCAAGGCGCCGGCGTAGTCAGCGGCCAGCCGGGCCAAGTCCCCAGGCAGTTCGCTCAACTTGTTATGATCCAGCAGCGAGACCCCGAGGGTGAGATTGGTGACCATCTCAAACTGCAAACCGCGCGCGGCGGCTCCCAAGGTGTAGACGGGATCGTGCAGTGAAGCCCAGGCTTCAACCTCCATGCCGTTGCGCAGCCGCGCCTTCATGCCTCCGGCCAGCGAGAGGTGCCGATCCAAATCCAGCGCCAAGCTCAGCGGTCGTCGCGCCGGCACCTCGATCCGCAGAGCGGGATTATCCCGCGGGAACGCCGCGCTGCCATGGGCGCTCATCTGAAACGCGCCGCCGGAGTCGAAGGAAGCATTGGCCAGCGTCAGACTGCCGTTGAACTGCGGGGCCCGCAGGCGCCCCCGCAACGTGCCCCGCAGACGCCGCTGCCCCGCGTCGTAGGACAACTCCCCGGCCGCTTCCTCCACAGTGAATCCGCCCGGCAAGACCAGGTCGGCCCGCGCCAGCGACGGATCCAGGGAGCGGCCGGCGAGCGACTGTTCCCACAGGATGCTCGCGGCCTGCTTCGACGCGCCCAGGAGGCGGCTGGCCAGTCGATGCAATGCCAGTCGTGCCGCCACCACCGCGGCCACAGGCGCGGTCGGCGCGGGGATGATCTGGCACCTGAAATCGTCCCGGACCGAGACGCGGTCGAGTCGCTGGGCCGTGTCGAGGACCTGCCGCGCCGCCTCGAGGATCGCGTCCCCGTGTCCACAGCCCGATTGTTGTATGAGCAGCTCGATCGCGTTCTCCAGTTGGAAACGCAGGGACGCCTCGTCCGGCTGGAGGTTGGAGCGCAGGCGCAGCTCTTCGTGAACCAGGTGCGCCTCGATCCGCGCCAGCCATTCGGACGCGGGACGCGCCGGCCCCGACCCGGCGGTTGCAAACAGCTCGAGCAACCGCTGGCCCAGCTTCGCATGCAACGCCGCCAGCGATCCGGGCGGCGCGCCCTCCAGCGGGATCAACTCCCGCAACCAACGCGCATCGTCCCGCAACTGCTCCGGCGTCCCCGTCCCGAAGGCCCGCGGGTCCGTGTCCGGGTTGGCCAGCCCCAGGGCGTCCAGCTCGTTCGCGGCCGCCTGCCATTCGGCGAGGGTCGGGAACGAGCCATCGGTTACACCCAGGCGCTGCCCCACAGTCACCAACTGGTTGAGCTCCCCAAGAACGGTCCGGTAGCGAAAGTGTTCCTGTCGGGCCAGGGCCTCCAGCAACGCTGCACGCACCTGGGCGGTGAGGTGGCGTCCGAGTTGACCGACCGCATCCCGCAAGGGCGGCGCTTCCAGGCCGAGGTGTCCGCCGAGCTGTTCATCCGCGCATTCCAGATGCAGCAAACGACGCAGGTGCGTGAATGCTTCCCAGCGGGGCATCGTGGTGATGGGCGAATCGGGCGGGGCAACCGACACCCCCGCTTCCACCTTCAATGCACGGGCGACGTATGCCGGCGCCACCCGTTCAATTAGTCGGCTCAGAGCTGGAATGACCTCGGTGGCCGACTCTGGATCGCCCGCCTGCGCCGTCCCTTCCAGATCCACTGCGGCTTCCAGGATTCGGCTCAGATCGCCCAGCGGCAGGTCGGCGGGCGCGTCGTTCAGGATGCGCACCGTCGCGGCGGACGCCTCGCCCAGCGCGGCTGCCAGCCGGTCGCGCCCCTGGCCACGGGCGGCCGCCGCGGTCCGGCGCAGGCGTTGAATCTCCGCCAGCGATCGCAGCGCGAAGCCCGCGTCGTCCGAGGACGCCGCCGTGCTCGACGCGACTTCGACCGCCCGCCACAGTTCCTCCGGCAGTAACTCCTCCGCGCGGCTCCCCAAGGATCCTGACTCAACCAGCGCGGTCCAGAACGCCGCCGCGCCATCGGCGCTGCCCGGAGTAACCCGAATCGGCACCATCGCGCCGCACGCCGCGGACTCGGGCAACGCGCCGTCCGCCGCCAGCAAGCCGAGAAAGGCGCGCTGCGCGGTAAACGCCGTGCGGAGCGACACCAGTTGGGCATCGAGTGCGGGCTCATCCACCGACGGGCCCGGGGTCGGGACGGGCAGCACATCCGGCACGGTCATCGCCGCCGGTGCCCGGACGTTACGCGCGGCGAAGCGCAGCCGATACACCGGGTCGTCCAGCGACACGTCGACCTGGAAGCTCGGCCCGTCGGCGAACAGCGCCTCGGCCCGTCCGTTCAAGCTCACGTGATTGTCCGCGTGCAGCTCGAGCATCAGCGGATGCGACTTCGGCACGCGCAAAATCGCCGGGGAGGTCGTCCCGTCGGTGAGCTTGAACTCGCCATGAAAGGGGAGGCGCAGGACGTTGTCGCGGAATTCGAGCGAGACATCAAAGTCGAGGTAATCGCCGGACTGCGGCGGCAACGGCAGCGGCCGGCGTCCGGCCTGGTCCACCCAGGAGACCTGCGCCTGCCGAATGCGATCCGCCTCGAACTGGCCGCGGGTCAAGCGCAGATGAAAATGCCGGAAGACAACGACCTCGACGCCATTTCCTGCCGGTGTGCCGTCGGCGGCCTGATACAGACCTTCCAAGGTGGACACGGTGAGCGGCCCCACGGGAATCCGCACGGTCGATCCGCCCGCTCCGCCCGCCGGACGTTGGCCCGCTCCGAGGCGCAAGGGCCGCGCGAGTTGCACCGGTGATTCCGGGGAAAAGGCGATCTCCGCCTGATCCGTTTCGATGAAGGCCTGGCCAGTGGCGTCCTCCGCCCAGCGGCCGCCGGCCGCGAGACGCACGCTCAGGCGCCGATCGCCCGCCGCCGCGTCGCCGCCCGGGCGAAACTCGAGCGGACCGATCCGGCCGGTGGCCGGATCATAACCCGGGAGCAAGCCGGGCCGGGGCTGGCCATCGGCCCCGATCCCGATCAAGCGCCGGTGATCGGTCACCGAGAACGCGATGGGCGCCACCGGCGCCTCCTCCTCGATCACCCGATAAAACCCTTTTGACGGATCCGCGGGCG
Source organism: Limisphaerales bacterium (assembly GCA_044230345.1). Taxonomy (GTDB): domain Bacteria; phylum Verrucomicrobiota; class Verrucomicrobiia; order Limisphaerales; family JADJPG01; genus JBGARF01. Next base: position 87,147 of record JBGARF010000002.1, on the reverse strand, counting down.
CTGGGTCGTCGACCGACGTGATGGCCGCGCCGGCCTGAAAGCGTTTGATCGTCCACCATTCGCTCGTGCCATCCGGCTGGATCCCGCTGGAGCGTTGCAGAAGGTAAATCCGCCCCGGGACCGTGGTCAGTTGGAGGGAGATGGTCCCGCTGGGGCTGAGCGCGACGGCCTGGGGCAGGAGCGCGGGCCCCTGCACCTCGGCGGCCGAGCCGGTCACCTGCACCAGGGCTTCCGGGCTTTCGCTGGCGCCCACGTCATTCGCGGCCCGCACCCGATAGCGACCGGCCTGCGCGACCGACATCTGCGCGATTGAAAGGTCCGTGTTTGTGGCGTCGGGCAGCGGTGCATCATTGAAGAACCACTGGAACGTGGACGGCCCGCGGGTTTGCGCCGCCAGCCAAAGGGTTTCTCCCAGGCGCACGCTGCCCCCTTCCGGCCAGCGCGAGAACCAGGGCGTCGCCGGCTGAACGATCAATAGCACCGACCCAACCGCCGAGTTGCCGGCCGCGTCCATGGCGTCGACGGTGAACCCGTAGGCGCCGCGTTCTCCGGCCGCGCCCACGAGCCAGCCATTCGTTTCCAGGCGCAGCCCTTCCGGGAGAGCGCCGCCGGCCAGAGTGTAGCTCACCGGCTGACCGCAGAACGCCGCGCCCACGTGGTTGGTGTAGGGACGATACTCGTCCGCGCGCGGGAGGGTTAGCGCCGTGGGATGAGCCGTCACCGGATACGGCCCGCCGGGCGGCGCCGGCGTCCCAGGCACCTGACAGGGTACCGCGGGCCGGCACAGGCCGGCCACGCCGGCCTGGTAAACCGAGAGAATCTCCGCCCCGCTCAAAGCCCGATCAAACAATGCCGCTTCATCAATTCGGCCTTGAAAGGGTTGCGCGAACGCCTGCCGGCCGCCGATCCGAAACTCGTTGAACGCCGGATAAAAATCCCCGATCGGCCCGGACGCATGCCACGCATTCACCAGGGCGCCGTTGAAATACGTCCGGACGGCCGTGCCATCGTAGACCGCTGCGACGTGCGTCCACTGAAGGTAGGGAATCTCCGGGCTTTCCACGCTGCCGCCCCAGCCGGGTGTGGTGCTCGCGATGGCCACATACAGTCGCCGATTCGGCCGGTAGAGGAGGCCGTAGTTGCCGTCGCGGATCAGAATGGCCCCGCCGTTGGTCGGGTTGCCCACGCCGGTCGGATGGATCCACGCCATCATCGAAACCTGGTTGGTGAGCTGCAAGGTGGGAGTGGTCGATCCGATCTGCACGTAGTCGTTGACCCCGTCGAAACTGAAGGCCGGCCCGGTCACACCCGGTGCGTAGCCGGCCCCATTGATCAACGTTCCATGGTTGGTCCCGCCAAAGTCCGCCCGATGACCGTCGCCTGACCACCAGCCGATCAGCCCGGAGGGCGACGACCGGCACGCCGGGGGCGGACTGGTGATCGTGATCGAACACGGCCGGCGCGCGCCGGGCCCCGATTGTCCCCAGGCATCCGTCATCGACACATCGAACGTCGACATGCCCTCCGCCAGGGCGAGGCCGGACAGCAGGCCATTGGTGGTCAGGGTCAGGCCGGCGGGCAGGCTGCCCGCGGCCAACTCGAAGCGATACGGGGGCATGCCGCGCTCGCCACGAAACAGCGCGGAATAGCCGCCGCCGACCTGGCCGGATGAGAGCGGGTCGGGCCCGAGAAGCATCGGCGGATCGATGCAGCCGCCGGTCGCGCCGGCCATGGCGACCGCCTGCACCTCGTGGATCGCAAGCGCGCGGTCAAAAATGGCGACCTCATCCACCAGCCCGGCGAAGAAGTTCGCGGCCACTCCCGCGCTGCCGGCCAGGGCGCCGATCCGGATGGGCTCGGTCGACTCGGGCAGATTGATCACGACGGAGTCGATTAAGAGCGTGACGGGCGCCTCCGTTCCATTGACGAACAGCCGCAGGGCCCGGCTCGATCGATCGTAGGTGGCGGCGACGTGGCTCCAGACCCCGGCCGGCACCAAGCCCGGCAGGGTTTCCCCCACCTTGGCCCCGCTGTCGATGCCGTTCCGGCTGACATAAAACCGCAGTCGATCGCGGACGATGGAGAGATGCCACCAGGCGTGGGAATCGCGAAGGTTGGCCTTGCTGACCAGCGTGTGCGTCCGGTTCGGGTCGAGGACCGAAGGCTTGATCCAGGCGTGGATCGTGATCGAAAAGCCGGTGAGGCTCAGCGAGGAGGGCGCGGCGATGCGCACGTAGTCATTCGTGCCATCGAGGCTGAACGCGGCATTTACCATCCCCGGGGCAAACGCCACGCCGCCGAACGGGATGCCATGATTGGTCCGGGCCGAGTCGAGCGCGGAATCATCCCCCTTCCACCGGCCCAGCAGGCCGTTGGTCACGGTCACGCAGCCGGGCGGCGTGTCGGGCCCGTTCAGGGCAAATGGGCCGGTCTGGGCCGACAAACGCGCCGGACCCGGGCCCCAGCCGGCCAAGATGACGATACCGATCGCCATCAAGAGCGGCGCATCCGTCTGCCTTAGATGTTCTGTGTTCATGGCGCGATTTCGGATCCCACTGGGTGCTTTGAGACTTGGAATAGGGAAAACCCGAACGTGATGACGAAGGTTTATGGAAATCCAGCCCGAAGAAGAACTGAGCCGCCGGAGACGCACCGCAGCGAGGCGCGTTCACCATGACCAGCAAAACACGGTGGGCGAGATGCCGGCCCTATTTCCCCGGTGCCACTGCTGCCGGTTCGGCCGAACCCCAGTCTAGGTTGAGCTTCGCCAGTTCGGCGCGCAGCCGGGGCAGATCCCAGACGTGAATGAGGCCGTTGTCGGTCACCGCCAGCAGGCGCTGGCCATCGTGACTGAACCCAAGGCGCCGCACTTCGCCACCCTCAGGTGGCGCGACTTCGGCCACGGTTTCGCCGGTGCGAACGTTGGTGAGCCGGACGCGGCGGGTGAGGATGACTTCGGCGGCAAGAAGAGTTGTGGAATTCGTCGCGGCCAGGCGCTTGAAGCTCGTGTGGTTTGGGCTTGGCGATGCGTCAATCTGCGCCTGGCCAAATCCCCTCTCGCGATGGAACCGCCGCTCCTTCATCTCCAGCGGCCAGTGGACCGAATTGCTCACGCTGTGCCCAACCACTGCATGGCTGTCGGTGGCGAATTCCACTGCTCGCACACCGGGCTGCGGCGCGAAATCGATTTCCTGCCCGCTGGTCAGTTTCCACAGGCGCACGCCGCCGTCGCTCGCGCTGGCCAGCCATTGCCCGTCGGACGAGACATCAAGAGCGAGCACGTCGTTGGTCGGGCCGGGAAATGAGCGTACGGCGTCGGGCTCGATCACGTTCCATACCGCCAGACCTTCGTTGCGCCGCAGGCAGCCGAGACGCTGCCCGTCCCGGCTGAAATGATACGCACCATCTGGGAACGAGAACAGGAACCGGCCCGCGGCGGCGTCCCATAGGCCGCTGCCCGCGACCCCGGGCGAAGCGGTCACCAGCAGCGCGCCGCGAGGGTGCGGCACGGCCCGATGGAACACCGGCGCTGACGGTGCGGAGAAGGCGCGCACGGCGCCGGTCTCCGTCTCCACCGCCCGCAGCATTTGATCCGCGCCAGCGACGAACAGCCGCCCGCCGTCCGCCTGCCAGCTCACCCAAGTGCCCGCTGCGATGGAATACCGCGCGGCGATTTCTCCGTCCTCGACCCGGATGATTTCCAGCGAACTTCCCGCCAGCACGGCCAGCTGGCGGCCGTCGGGCGAGAACGCGAACGCATCCACGGCGGCCCCAGCCCGGAGTTTCCCCGTCACGTCCCCGGTGGCCACGTCCACGAGGGCAATGGTTTCGCGACCGTCGGCCAGGGCGAGGCGGCGGCTGTCCGGGCTGAACTCCGTGGCGGGATGATGCTTCATGCCGAAGCGGGTCGGAAAACGCGGGCTGCATTGCCCGGAGGCAACATTCCAACAAACCGTCAAGGTGCCGTGCCGTGTCGCCAGCCACGCGCCGTCCGGGCTGAAGTTCGGCCAGCCGAAGAGCCGATCCGGGGCCGGCCAGTTGGTGAGCAACGCGCTGCCCGCCAGCTCGAACACATGCAACTGCCCGGCCGCGCCGCCGGTCACCCCGCGCCGCACGTCGGCGTCGAAGCCGACGTTAAAGGCGCCTTCGGGGAAAATCAGCGCCGGGCGAGCGGGTTGAAGATCGGGCAAGGCCAGCGCGGCCAGGGCTTCGTTGCGCAATTCGAGACCGGGCCGGATGCGCGAGGCGACGGCCAGCGCCTCCAGCGCCTTAACGCGTTGACCGGGCTGGCCGCTGGTGCGAAAGGCGCGGGCCTGTTCAAGGAACGCGTCCTTCGCCGCCTCGTTGCGGAGCAAGGCCGCCGCTTCGCGGGCGGCGGTTTCGCGCACCCGCACGGTTTCCCGCTCGGCCCGCTGCCATTGCCACGTGATGCCTCCCACGCCAGCGATGAAGACGGCCAGCAAGACGACGAACATCATGGCCCGATGAGGATGACGCGCGCGCCACTTCAGGGTGCGCTCCCACGCCGTGCTGCGCCGGGCGAGGATCGGCTCGTTGCGCAACCAGCGTTCGAGGTCGTCGGCCAACTCGGCGGCGGAGGCGTAGCGGCGGGCCGAATCTTTTTCGAGACACTTGAGGCAGATCGTGGCGAGGTCGGGATCCACTCGATCCATACTTTGCGAGTTACGATTTGCGCGTTCCGGCTCAGCGCCGCCCGTATGGCGCAAGTCGCAAAACGCCAATGGCTCCGGTTCCTCCTCCGCAATTTTCCGCAACAACGCCGGCATGTTGTCAGCCACAAATGGCGGCCGGCTGGTCAACAGTTCGTAGAGCATCACGCCGAGTGACCAGAGGTCGGCGGCGGTCGTGATGGTCTTCTCGCCGCGGGCCTGCTCCGGCGACATGTAGGCCGGTGTGCCCAGGGGTGAACCGGTCAGCGAAAGGGAGCTGTCCACCCCCAGCCGCCGTGCCAGGCCGAAGTCGGTGATGTGTGGCTGGCCCGCTGCGTCCACCAGAATGTTGGCCGGCTTGAGGTCGCGATGAATGATGCCGCGCTGGTGCGCGTGGTGGACCGCGCGGGCGGCCCTGGCCAACAGTGCCGCGGCCTCGATCTCCGAGATTCTCGTCGAGCCGGGGGCGATTCGTTGTGCGAGCGGCTGGCCGTCGATCAGCTTCATCGCGCAGAAGGGGCGGCCCTCCGCGCTGCCCACCTCATACACCGGCACGATGTTCGGATGATCCAGTGTGGCGGCGAATTCGACTTCGCTGAGGAAACGCCGGCGCTCGGCCTCGGACGCGAACTGGCCGCTGAGCACCACCTTCAGGGCTACGATGCGTTTCAAGCTGAGCTGTCGCGCGCGAAACACCACGCCCATCGCGCCGCGACCCAGTTCGGCGAGAAGTTCGTAATCGCCGAGGCGCACGCCCAGTTCAGGGGCGTTGAGCTCCGTTTCGTCTGCGCTGGTCTCGAGCGCCAACCGGCCGGCGCACACCAGGCAAAGCCCGCCCGCGGCCTCACCGAGCGGTGAGCCACAGCGAGGACATGGACGGGCGGGTTTCATCATCAACCAGGCGGCAGATCTTCGTTTCCATGCATAGGAAACCCGACGATCCGATGACGCAGCTTCTTCTCAGCCGAGCAGCCCTTTCAGCTCGGCCTCGGCTTCGGCTGGGTTGGCCATCGTCTGCGACACTTCAGCCAGGGCCACCTCGCGCAGCTTCAAACGGAGCCGCCGCACCGAGGCGGCGATCGCGTTAGAGGTCAGGCCAAGCGGAGCGGCGATGGCCTCGTACTCGCCTGGCTCCGGCTGGCGGGCCAGAAACGGCTTGAGCCCGGCGAAGCCTTCTGCCTTGCCCGAGGCCGCCTGCTCCTCCTCGATATGGGCGATGGCGCGAGCCATCAGCTCCGCCAGCCAGCGGCGGTCGAAGGCCTTGTCCGGCGTCTCCGCCGTGGCCGGCTCGATGGCGTAGCGCTCCTCCGCCGCGAGCGCGTCCAGTTCCACCAGCGGCCGGCCGCCGCCGCGTCGGGTGGCGTTGCGATGGTCCGCCTGGTCTGCCAGGAAGTAGTTCAGGGAAGTGAGCAAGAAACTGCGGAAGCGCCCTTTCTCCGGGCCAACTTGGGAGAGTGAATTGTAACGCAGCAGGCTGGCGAAGAATTCCTGAGTGAGATCACAGGCATCTTCCGGCTTGTGCCCGCGCCGGCGGACGTGGGCGTAAAGCGGAAACCAGTATGCAGCGCAGAGCCGCTCCAGCGCCTCGCGCGCCTGCGGCGAACCCCCGCTGCCCGCATTGAGAACCATGCTCCAACGCGTCGCGACAAATGTTGCCTGCCCCGGTTCCATCGTAACCTCTGGACTGTCGCAACTCCCGCTACCACCCGCAACTCCGACGGGAGCGCGGTGACTCAAAGCGAGAGCACAAATTCTGTCAGATCGTCGAGTTGCCTGGGTGTGAGCTTCGACGTCGCACCATGCTGATCGTCCGGGTTGCACTGCGTGAACACGTCGCGCAGCGTCGCAGCGCGACCGTCGTGCAGATACGGGCCGCTGCGCCAGACCTCGATGAGGCTCGGCGTGTCGAAGCGGTTGGTGGATTGATCAAACTTCCCGACGGTGCCGACATCATGAAACTTCTGGTCAGTGTAGAGCGGGCCTTTGTGGCAGTCGGCGCAGCCCACGGCGCTGCTGAGGAACAGCTTCTTTCCGCGTTGCGCGGCGGCGCTGAGTTTGCCCTTCACGAGGCGCGGGCTGGGAATGGGCTTGAGCGATTGAAGGTATTCGTCGAGCGCGTCGGCCACCTCGGGCGGTTGGACGGTGAACATCGAGTTGCGAATGCCCGCGCGCACGGACACGAAGGCGTTCGAGCGCACGCCAAGCCACATTGAGGGCGGAGTGCGATGGGCGTTGAGCAGACTTTTGGCGCTTTTCGGGTTGCCGATGCCGTCGTTGAGGTTGTCCCAGTTCAAGCCGTCCACGCGCGCGTCGTGCGAGTGGCAGCTCGAACAGCTTTGCCAGCCCTGGAAGCAGATGCTGGCGTCGTTGAACAGGAGTTCGCCCCGGCGCGCTTTTGTCACCTCCATGAGAATGCCGAGCGAGACGGGCTCAGGAACCGGGCGGGGGGCGGTGAGATCGATCACAGCGAGCGAATCGCTGAAGTAATTCGCCAGCCAGGCGCGCGCACCGATGAGCACGACGGCGCGAGGACCACGATCCGCGTCGGCGAGTTTGATGCGCTGGCGCAGGCCGACGAGGAACGACAGATCGTTCGGCACGTCCGCCGCCGTGCGTGAGGCGGCGGTGTAATCCACTTTCCGCGTGGCATCGGGTGCGGCGATTTTGTCGAGTTTGGCCAGCAGCGCCGGGAAATTGATCACACTCAACTCATGCGTGCCGGCGTGGGTGATGGCGATGGTCTTGCCGTCCGCGCTCCACGCCACCGCCCAGGGATTGGCCGCGCCGGCATCGATGTTGTCGAGCAGCACGGTGTTGATGAGCTTCAGAGCTGCGACGTCGATCACGCTGGCGGCGCTGGTGTTCACCCAGCCGCGTTCCAACTGAGTGGTTGGCAGGTGAAAGCGCGAAAGCTGGTGTGCCACCACCGCATGTTTGCCATCGGGTGACACGCGCACCTCACGCACGAGTGTCGAGCCGTTGGGCAGAGCGATCTCCTGGCAGACTCTCCCGGTCGCAACGTCGATGACGCTGACCGATGCGGTGACGACATCCACGTCCGCACGGCCGGCGTGAAGATGATTGGCGACGAAGAGGAATTTCCCATCCGGCGTGACGGCGGCGGCGATGGGCTCGCGCGGCGCCTTCACGTGTCGAACAGTTTTGCGCGACGCCAGATCGATGAACGCCACCTCGTTGTTGAAACGATTGCAGACGAAGAGTGCTTTGCCGTCCGGGCTCAACACGGGAGCGAGCGTTGTGTGACCGGCGGGAATCTTCGCGGTGACTTTGGCCTTCACCGTGTCCACGACGCACACGGTGCTCTCCGGCGCGGCGCAGGTGACGTAAAGCGTCCGGCCATCGTGAGCGATCGCTAGGCCCTGCGGTGACTCGGGCACGGCGATGGTGCGGGTGATCTGGCGCGTGATGGTATCGACCAGAGCGATCTGACCGGCTGTCGCGCAGGCGACGTAAAGCGTCCGGCCGTCCGGCGAAGCAGTCAGCGCCGTGGGCGAGAGATACGATGGCGCGGCGGCGCGTGATGAGAGCGTGAAGACCAGGGTAACGAAGCAGGCCAGAACTCGAATCGATGTTTTCATGGCGTATCGTGAATCCGACGTGCGCAAGCGGGTGCCGACTTTGACTTGGATCAAGGTTCGTCCGCTCCGGGCGTGATGGTTCGCGCCGCCGCCGTAGTGTTCGTGACACGGCTCGGCTCCAGCTTCCGGATCGCCTCCCACAGTGCCCGGCGTGTGCTGACTTCCGGGTAATCCGTCGCAAGGCGGCGCAGTTCGGTAAGAATCGATGGGTCGCGCAGTTCGCCCAGAGCCCGCGCCGCTGCATGGCGGACGTCGGTGGCATTGTCGAGGTTCCTCACCGCGCCGAGCAACGCAGGCACCGCGCGGCGATCTCCAATCTGCCCAAGTGCCCATGCGGCGGCGGCGCGCCAGCATGGCGTGTAGTCGAGATGCAGCAGGTGAATCGTCGGATCGGCGGGATCGGGACGACCGTGGCGCGCTTCGTTCAAGTTGTCCGCGAGCACGGCGGTGAGCGCGTCCACAGAAGCGGTGTCGTGGAGATTGCCCAGCGCGCGAGCGAGGTAGAACAGCGTCCAGTGACGAACAGGGGTCCACGTCGGATTCCCCAGCTCACGCTTGATCGGTTCCTCGGGTCGCCCGCGATAACGTTCGAAGGCGGTGCGCACGCGCGATTCCAAACTGCTGTCGCGACAGGCCAGCGAAAGAATTTGCGCCGCGCGATTCTCCGGCCCGGGATGGCCACCCCACGCGGGATGGGTGGTCGAGATCGCCGCCTTTACATCCTGAGCCGGCTTGGCCAACGGATCGCCCAGTGACGCCAAACAGCTTTCGATCACTTCCGGGCCGCGTCCGCTGCGGCGGATGAGGCGGCCAACGAGCGTTTCGTATTCGTCGTTCTGCAGAAACAAGCCGCGATCCGGATCGGTCGGCACGGAGCGGATGAGTTGTGGGACGATGGCGGCGGCGCGCTTGGAACCGATGCGTTCCAGTGCCTCGATAATGCGTGCGTGGACCGGCGACGAGTGGCAGGCGTAGAGTGCGGGATGATCGGAATACCAGCCGACGTAGTGCCAGTAGTCCTTCAGGCTGGCGAAGATTTCGATCAGCGCCGTCTCCGCCTCGGGCGAGCCGATGCGGCCGAGCGCTTCGATGGCCGTTTCGACGAGAAACAGGTTGCCCGTTTGCGGTTCGATGTTCTTCGCGAGCAGTTCGCGCAGCAGCGGAAGCGCGTTGGTGTCGCGAAGCTGGCCCAGGGCGCGGACGGCTTCCTGGAGCGTGCGCGGATTCATCGATGAAGAGGCGGGGAAAGTGAAGTTGTCCGTGCGGTTGTCGTTCACGAACGGCGGATAAGGATTCGTGCGTGCCTCCGTCGCCACCCACTCTCGCAGCGCCGTGCGCGCCGAGTCGCCGCCGATGTGAGCGAGGGCGACGATGGTCGAACGCCGGCCATCTCCCAGCGAACGCACAAGCGCTGCTTCGATGGAGATCCACGAGTTGGTCGCAAACCAGTTCTGCCACTCGTCGCGCGGCAAGGCGTGGCCGGTGAGATTTTCCAATGCCACGACGGCGGACTGCGTCACGACGGGGTCCGAATCTTTCAACGCTTCCAGCAACGCCGGCACGGATTCGCGGGTGCCGCACGCCGCCAGGGCCAGCGCGGTGGACACGCGGACTTCGCGGGACTGCCCTTTAAGGTTCCCAGCCAGCGCAGGAGCCGCCTCCCGTTCACGACACAAGGCCAGCCGTTGCGCGGAGGAAATCTTGAGCGCGTCGTCTTCGGCACGCAGGAAATTGTCCAGCGTGGCAAGTTCATCCCGGCCCGTGGCCTCCGGGGACTCGCGCAGCGTGCTGCGATTGAGCGAGGCACATTCGCGGAAACGCTCGAACTGCAAATCCATCATGCCGGTGACGCCGGGATTGTTGCCGCGGAACCGATGCGGGTCGCCCTGGCCGAGAAGCTTGATTGGCGACGACCGTAGCGCCGTCGCGTGGGTGAATTCGGCGGCGGGCGCGGACTGGCGTGGTTGATGGCAGCCGATGCACGAGCGGCGTTCGCCAGGGCGCACGTAGAGCCAGGACATCTCGTTCAGCTCGGAACGACCCTCCGCATCCACCGCCTGGAGCGCAATCGGCATGTCGGCGGGCACTTCGATGAAGATCGATCCGTCCGCCGCGAGCGGCACGGTGCCGAGTTCGACCGTCTCGTGGCCAACGTGGACGATGTGGGAATGCGAGGAGCGCGTGGTCAGCGGCACCGCACCGAGCACGCGAATGGCGCGGATGCGTTCCCAGTCGGCCTTGCTCTTGGTGGTGACGCGCGCGTCCTGACAGAGCAGGAAACCCGTCGCGCCCGGTTGAGAAGCTTTGGCGGCGTCCACGAAATCGGGAATGACCGGTGGTCGCGGGCGCGTGCCGACGAAGACCGGCGAGTGAATCGCACCGTTGCTCGATTGGAAGATGGACACGATGCGGTTGTCGCGAGAATCGATGACGCCCAGCGTGTCTGAGCTCATCCGCTTCCCGTCAGGCCGCAGCACCGTGCAGAGCAAACGTCCGTCCGGCAGCGGCGCGAGATCGCCCAATTGACCCGGCAGGCGATGGAAGTCGCGCTCGCGTCCACCGGGCGCGGCGATGAAGTTTCCTCGACTCGAAATGAAGGCGAGGCGTCCGTCCGGCATCGGCGCCGGACTGCCGTAGCCGAACGCGCGCAGACGCACGCCGTAATCCGCGCCGACGTTGGCCGCCACCTCGGCGTGACCGTCCGTGCCGTCGGGGCGGATGATGTGCAGGTGCGTCTCGACCTTGCCGCGGTCGAAGAAGTTGTCCGTGCGGATGAACGCGATGCGCCCGTCGGCCATCACCTTGGGCTCGTTGTCGAAGATGAGCGTTGAAGTGATGGGGTGAATTCCAGAGCCGTCGGCGTTCATGCGGAAGAGCGCGCGCGACGGCGGTTGATGATATTCCTCGAAGGTGCCAATGCGCGTGGAGGTGAAGACAATGCGGCCATCCGGCAGTTCCGCGGGATCGATGTCGTGGAACGGTCCGTCGGTGAGGCGTTGCGGCGTTCCGCCGTCGAGCGGCACACGGTAGATGTGGAAGAACTTCTCACCGCCCAGCGCAGCGGCGACGAGCAAGGCTGTTCCATCAAAGGTGGCGGATGGCGATCCGATGACCCCCGCGCCGGCGTTAAGCAGCACTCGCGGTTTTGCCTCGGTGCCGGGCTTTAGAGTGTAGAGCTTGCGGCCAATCTTCGAGGGACACGGCAGGTCGAACTCCGTGTAGGCACGCGACCAGTCACCGACGCGGAAGGCCACGCCCCATGCATCGGCCCGGAGCGCGACATACACGCTGCAATCGCCTCCAAGAAACGCCACGGCCTCGGGCCATTGGAAACTCTTGTCGGGCGTTGTGGGTTCGAGCCGCGAAGCCGCTGCCTTGGCCTGCGCCAGTTCGCCCGCTTCCGACCATGCCACGCGTCCCCACGGCGCCATGCCCATTGGTCCGACTACTTGAGCCTCGCTCCAGTCTGGTCCTTCGACGAATTCGGGATGCGAGTAATCCACGTCCTGCTTCCCATCAGATGCACGCCAGGTGCCGTCGGTCACGAGGTCGAGCGGAGGACTCCCCTTCACCTCGATCCTCACTGCTGCCACCACCGCGCGCACGCCGCCGAGGTCGATGCCGTGGATACCGATGATGTTCCGGCCCTTCACCAGCCGTGTGGTGATGTCGTAGCGCTCGACGGATTGCCAGATCTCCGACCCCGCGCCCGTGTCACTGCCAACGCGCGCTCCATTGACGGAAAGGTCGTAGCCGTTGTCGGCGGTGATGAGGACGGTGGCGTTGGTGGGCGTGGAATCGAGCGTAAAGACTTTGCGGAGGTCGCATTGATCATTCGTGTTGTGCGACCAGACCCATTGCGCTTTCGACAAGGGCGGGAGCGAGGCACTGTGAGCGGCGGATTCGAGCGCGACGGCGAGCGCGAGTCCGAGGGCTGCACGGACGAATTTGGCTGCGGCTCGATTGACGCGGCCGCTCCGAGAGTGATGGGCATGTTCCATTGCTTTCGAAGGCCATGCAGTTCCAGAAAGACGCACGACTGGAGAGGTCGGAACGCGCGGCGATACCGGGGAGTCTGACCTCGTGCGCCCGGCCTGACTCTTGACTTAAATCAAACCAGACGCGAATTCGTGACGTGGATGCACGCAGCGATGCGTCGGATCGATTCAACTGCGGCGCTGAAATCTGAATCATGAAATCCATCCTCCTGCTCGCATTGCTCGTCTCGACCGGAACCGTCCGGGCTGATCTGCTGCTCGCGCGAAACAGCAAAGCAACTTGTGTCATCGTCGTCGATCTCGCCGCGACTGCCCCGGAGCAAACTGCGGCGAGGGAACTGGCTGCAACGCTACACCAAATCACGGGCGCGGAGTTCATCGTGCAAAACAACACGAAGGTGCCGACGCGGGCCATCCTCGTCGGCTCAGGCGAGGCGGCGCGCAAAGCATTTCTCGATGTTCCGTTTGACGGGCTCGACGCGGAGGAACTGGTCATCAAGACCAAGGGGAATCGCCTGCTGCTCGCCGGCGGTCGCCCGCGCGGCACGCTCTACGCCGTGAGCCGTTTCCTGCAGGACCAATGCGGCGTGCGCTGGTGGACGCCGTGGGCCAGCCGTATTCCAAAGCAGGCGACGTTGCGCATCGGCGACCTTGATCTGCGCGCCAAACCGGCTTTCGAGTATCGCGAGTCGTTCTGGTATCCTGCGTTCGACGCCGACTGGTCGTGGCGAAACGGATGCAATGGCCAATCCTCACGGCTCGGTCCCGAGAACGGCGGACGCATAATCTACAAGGGCTTCGTCCACACCTTCTACCCGCTCGTGCCGCCCGAGAAACATTTCGCCGAGCACCCGGAATGGTTCAGCCTCATCAAGGGCAAGCGCACCACCGACCGCGCGCAGCTTTGCCTGACGAACCCGAAGCTGCGCGACTTCATGGTCGAGCGTGTAAAGCAATGGCTCCGCGAATCGCCCGACGCGGGCATCATCAGCGTTTCCCAAAACGACTGGTACGGCGCGTGTGAATGCGCCGACTGCAAGGCGCTCGACGACGCCGAGGGCACGCACGCGGCCACGATGCTGACGTTCGTGAATTACATCGCGGAAAAGATCGAACCGGAATTCCCAGACGTGGCCGTGGACACGCTGGCCTACCAATACACGCGCAAGCCGCCGAAGACGATCAAGCCGCGCCCCAATGTCATCGTCCGGCTGTGCAGCATTGAGTGCAACTTCCGCGAGCCGCTCGACCATCCCTCGAACGCCGCCTTCGCCGACGACATTCGCGGCTGGTCGAAGCTTTGCCAGCGGCTCTACATCTGGGATTACACGACCGACTTCGCGCATTACGTCCAGCCGCACCCGAACTGGTTCACGCTTGAAGCGAACCAGCGCTTTTTCCACGCCAACGGAGTGCGCGGCGTGTTCGAGCAAGGAGCATATCAATCGCATGGCTCGGAGATGTCCGAGCTGCGCGCGTGGGTGCTGGCGCAATTACTCTGGAAACCACAGCGGGACGGCCGCGCGCTGATCAATGAATTCCTCGAAGGCTACTACGGTCCCGACGCCGCGCCGCACCTGCGCCGCTACATGGAACTGATGCATGAAGCGTCGAAAGGCCACAACCTCACCTGCTACTCCAGCACCGACGCGCCGTTCCTGCGTTTCAAGCCGCTCGCGGAAGCCGAACAACTCTGGCAGCAGGCCGAAGCGGCCGCCGCGAACGGCCCGGAATTCCTCGAACGCCTCCGCCTCGGCCATCTCCCCGTGCGCTACGTCTGGCTGTCTCGTTGGGACAAACTGCGCAAGGAATGTAGCGACGCCGGCTCAACGTGGCCGCTGCCCGACTCGCGCACACAAGTCGCCGACGACTGGATGGCCGTGGCCAAAGGCACGCCCGGAAAGCCGTGGACGAAAGTGACCCTGCTCAACGAAGGCGGGCTGACGCCGGAGAAGTGGGCGGGGCGCTTTCAACAAGATGCGCCAAAGCCTTGATGGGTAAAAATGGGCTCCGGTTGATCGGCATCATCACTGCGGCGGATTCGATTTGGTTGCGGCAAAGCACCGGAGCGTCGCGCAATGAGCTTCATGCCGAGGTCAGCGGAGCGTATGGCGAAACACGTCCTCACCTCTGGCCCAGCGTTCAGCCGCATCGGGATTCTCGAGCGCGGTCGCTAGAGCGCTGTTTAGCTCATAGATGTTCGCATCGAGGCCGGCGGACTTCAGTGCCCGCGTCAGGCCGGCCTCGATCCCTTCAGCAACGATCTCTTCGTGCCGGGGTGCATCCGGCGATCCCGGTTGGACGTGGGCCGGCGGCGCAGGGCGCTGGCTGGCTTCATTGGCGATGGATATCGCATGCAGGGGACGGCAGCGCAGCGGCCGCAGGGCGAAAGTACAGCACACATGATCCGAGCCTTGTAGCGCGCATGGATGCGGCGTGGGGTCGCCAGACGCCCGGGAGGCGATCTTCTTCGCGTTTTCCACGGCTAGTTCGAGAATCCGCATTTGCTCGGCGCGCGATTTGTGCTTTCGGATGTGGGCGGCGATGGCGAGCGCCTCCGGAACAGTGACGCCGACGCGGCCCTGCCCGGCTTCAGGGCAGGCGACAATGCGATCCAGATCCCTGGCCTCTAACAAGGGAAGCATCGCATGCATGGCTGCCTCTTCCATTTCCTTCGCGAGTACGCCGGCTGTGTCCCCGGTTCGTTTGCCGGCCAGGTGCTTCTGGGCCAGTTGCTCGGCGGTCGTTGCCGCCCAATTTCGCAGCGCCGTGCCGCCCAGAAATGGGGGAAGCCAGTCGAGGACGGCCTTGGCTGGCTCGCCGAGGAGTGTTCTTGGAAAAAACTTCACCGCCACCACCACCAGCGCCAGCAACAGCGCGTACAACAAAAAAGTGAGAATAAGACCACCGCTCAAGACAGACATGGATGCATCCTCCTCTCCTCGGTGCGATGCGGACTGGAACGGTTTGCAATGTTCGCAACTACCGCTGTGGTGCCGCTCGCAGTGCTTGAGACGATGCGTTCCAATGGACGGCCTGGATGCATTGTAACTTAGCAGACTCCCCAGCACCACCTCTGGCCTACCCAACATTGCTACAGAATGGACATTTCTTGCACGGCGGCACGGGCGGAAAGGCGGTTGAAGCGAAGTTACAAACCATCACCCAGATCGCGCACATCCCGGTTTCCTCCGGCAATCAGGCTCCAGATTCCTGGGTCGGCATTTGGCGGAAGCTCTTGGGCCACCACATGGAAGCCGTGCTTCTGGTAAAACGGCAGGTTGCGGGCGTTGGCGGTTTCCAAGTAGCAGGGGACGCTCGTGGCTTGCGCGCGTTTCAGGCCGTGTTGCAGCAAGGCGGCCCCAAGCCCTTGTCCCTGCCTGCCGGGCCGCACACCGATGCTGAACAGATACCAATGAGGAAGGCTTAGTGTCCGCAGTCGGCAGCTCTCGATGAAATGCTCGAATTTCAGCATCCGCCTCGTGGCGCTCCAGCCCACGGCGAACGGAGTCGTCAGGCATCCCGCGCGGACCAGGCGAGTCCAACTTGGTATGGCGTGCTCCGGTCGAATCCAGATTGCCACCGCGCCAGCGGGTTGGACGACATCCACCTGGCCATGCCATGTTGCGTAGCGCAGCGCGATCCGGAAAATGTGCGCCATCCCGGCCGGGCGTTTCGACGGGTCAGGAAACAGGTGCGCGGCGACGGGATCACCGGCGAACGCCTGAACCAGCGTTTCTCGCGCCTGGAGCCAATTCGCATCGTTGACTGTGGTGATTTCGATCGGGGCGTTTGCCATCGCCATGTTCTGGAAAAGGTTCGAGATCCTCGAAGTCAAATGATCGGCGTCATCTTACCAAAATGCACCGGCCCGGCATTTCGCCGGGCCGATGCTCTGATGAGATGGTGCAAGATCTAGAGTTCCAGTTCGGTGACCGACATCGTGGCCTGATACTTGCCCAGGATCTTCAGCGTTAGTTTCCCCGAATCCCCGTCCCGTTCCGCTTCGAGGTCGATGGGCGAGGACTGTGTTGCGTCCAGCGGCTTGAGCGCCGCGGTCAGCAGCGGCTCCTTGCCCTTGCCGAAGACGAGCAGTTCGAGCGTCCCGCTGACATTGCGGCGGATGGCCAGCGCGCATTGAGGAACCGTGGCTTCCTCGCCCTCGGCGTTCACCGTGACCAGGCGGAGGTTGTCACGGGAAACCGCTTCGCCGTCGCGCATCGGAGTCAGCTTGTGCAGCCAGAGCTGGCCAATGGGCACGGCAGTTCCACCGGCCTGGGCGATGGCACCCGGCTTGAGATTTTTCTGAGGCAACACCATGCCACCGTAGTTCTCATCTTTCAGCGCCACCGGCTGCTCCGCGTCCACGTCCGTGGCGATGGGCGTGCCGTTGAGTTGTTTGGTGTCGGCGCTGACAGCCTTGGCGTAGGTGAGCGCTTCCTCCCGTGAAAGTTTTTCCTGGGCGGAGAGGAGCTGGAGGCCGGTGAACAGGGTGAGGGCAATGAGGATTCGTTTCATAGTTTTGTCATTTTTGTTTTCGTCCGCGCCATACGCGTCCGCACCACTCATAACGCCGCCGGTTGCAGTCTGGTTACGTCCATCAACGTTTCGGCGTTTTCGAGCCGGTCTTCTCCGGCGAGAGATTGAGCACGTCGAGGGAAAGGTCCGCCGGTTTCGGTTTCATTCTCTCGAAAGCCACGCGCTGCGCCGGCGTCAGCTCGCGCTCGACCTTGGCCACCAGCCGCCAAATGACGTTTGTGCTGCGCGCGATGGTGTCCAGACGGATGGCCTGCAATTCGCGCACCGCGCTGTCCAGATGGCCCTGGATTCGGACCCCTTGTTCCGGAGCGGGTTTGACAATGCGCTCGAACTCGCGCGCCACATGCTCGTTCCAGGTCTCAGGATTATTGCGGGCTTCGAGTTGTCGGCGCGCAATGCGATGGCCGATCAACCCGCCGGACAACGAAGTCGCCACGATGATGCCGAGGAGACACAGGGCGATTTTCCAGGAGCGGAGCGGGTTCATAGCGACCAGACCAGTTGTGCGACCGCATTCTCAATCCCCGGCTCCAGTGGTTGTGCATCCCTAAAGTGCGGCAACTCCACTACTGCGCATACCACCAGCACCGCCACGGCTCCCGCCAACCATCTCGCCGCCAGCCGATCCCAGGCAAGTTCGGACGGCCTTGTCCCAGGTTGAGATGCCTGCGCCGCCACGCGGGTGGCGAAGCCGAACGGGGCCGTTTCATCGCGCCGAGCCGCCTGTCGCGCACGCGCTACGCAAGCCTGCCATTTCGTGTCAAAGTCTTTCATGGGGATTCTCTTTCTTGAAGGCTTCGGCCAGCTTCCGCAGCTTCTGGCGGGCACGGAACGCGCGCACCTTGATCAACGGAATGTTCCAGCCGGTCAGCCGGGCGATTTCTTTCACGGACTGTTCCTCCAAATCCAGCAGGCTGATGACCCACCGGTCGTCGGGCGGCAGTTGGGAGAGCAGTTTTTCCAGCAATTCGCGGGCGGACGACGGCGCCGTGTCGGGCGGGGCGGATTCGTCTGTGACCATGAACTCCAACCACGCGGATTGTTCTTCGGACAGGTCGCTCCAGCGCAACTCCGGCCGACGGCGTTCCGCGCGCAGCGCGTCCAGGCAGGCGCGGACCGCCAGACGCGAGACCCAATGCTCGAACGGCACGCCCCCGCGTTCCTGATACTGGTCCAGCCGGGCGAAAAGCTTCGCGAAGATTTCCTGCGCCAGGTCCTGCTCGGCTGTGCGAACGGGAAGATGGCAGCGCACGATGCGGATGACCTGCGGATACAACGCCTCCACCAGCGACCGGGATGCTTCCGGGTCGCCCTGGCGCACCCGCGCCAGACACTGCGCGAGGTCGGACTGATCTTCGGTCATGAGTCATGCACGGGCATTCTGCCACTCAATGTAACGCCGGCAGAGCGTCGCGGGTTACACGGACACTTGGAATTGCCATGGATTCAACCCCGTCATGCACTATTCACGCCCGCGCCGGGAAAGCGCCCTGAAGAAACTTCAGGTTCGCGATGTAGCTCTCGACGAGTTTACCGCCGGGCGGGACGGCACCTTCGATCTGCATCGGGCCGGTGTAGCCGATGTTGTCGAGGGCGGCGCGCACTTTCTTGAAGTCGATGCGGCCCTGGCCGAGCAACGAGCCGTTCTCCTTCATGTGGAACTCACAAATTTGCCCCTGCTTTCCGAGCCAGCGGATCTCCTTGAAGATGTCGTAGCCGCGCTCGGTCGAGTTGGCCACGTCGTAATAAACCTGCACCGCCCGCGAACCGACACGGTCGATGATGCGCATGTGGTCCTCGGCGCTGAGCCAGCTTTCGATGCCGAGGATGACCCCGGCCTTCTCCGCTTTGGGCGCGACTTCCTTCAAGCGCCGCACCGTTTCATCTGTGCCACCCTTGTCATCGCGCAGATCGTTCATGTGAAAGAACGCGAGCAGGATGACGCGGCAGTTCATCGCGCGGCAGACGTCGATGCTATCGCCGACCCACTGAATGGTGCGCGGGTCACTCTTATAGGGAACGTTGTTCAACTCGCCGATGGCCAGCGACAACACCTCCACGCCGAACTTCTTCGCCGCGTCCTTGTAGCGCTGCTGCACCTCGGGCCGGCGCAGGTGCATGTCGTTGGCCAGCGTGCCGAGGCTCACTTGCACGCCGTCGAGGCCGATTTGCTTCGCGACTTCCATCGCCGCCGAGTCGGCTGTCTTGCCGATGGACCAGTCGCACGCGCCGATCTGGAAGCGTGGTCGGGACTCGGCGGCGAAGAGCGGAGCGAACTTTGCCAGGGCGACGGCGGTTGCGGTGCTGGCGATGAACTGGCGGCGGCTTGGGTCCATGGTGCGAGGCGTTTCATGGTTTGGCAGGAGCGGGTTCGATGAGGAGATACTCGACCAAGTCCACCAGCTCCTGCGGCGTCAGGCCGAGCGCGATATTGTCCGGCATGAGCGAAAGCTTCTGCTGCTGGCGCGTGGCGATTTGTATCGACGGGATGGCGCGAGTGCTTCCAGACGGCTCCTTCAGCGTCACCGTGTCGCCGTCGGACACAACAAAGCCTGAGTAAGTCTCGCCGTCTTTCGTTTCGATGAGCCAGGGCTCGTAGCCGGCGGCGATGACCGCGCTCGGATTCAAGATGGAATCGAAGATACCCTCACGCCCGAGCTTGGTGCGCGCGGTGGTGAGGTCCGGCCCAATGTCGCCGCCTTTTCCTCCAAACGCGTGGCACTTGGCGCAGGCTGCGGATTCGCTGTTGAAAACCTTCATCCCGCGCGCGGCGTCGCCGTGGCGCTTCTTCAACTCGACCATCGGTGGAAAAGCTTCACCGGTGCGCGAGGGACGCTTGAAATACTGGCTGGCCATCGCGCGCACGGCGGGGGACGGATTGCGGAAGATGACCTCGGTGACGCTCTCGGTGAACTGCGCCGGGAACTGGCCGCTGCCAGCGAGCTTCAGCAACGCCAGGCCGCCCGCCTCGGTTGCGGCGAGCGTGGTCGCGGCGCTCTCACGGTCTCCGCTCGAGGCGTTGGCATCCAGCAGAGTTTTGCGCAGCGCCTGAACTCGGGCCTGAAGCGCGCGGTCGGTGGCGGCTGCTTTGCTGTCCGGGAGGCGTGAAGCCACATCGAACTGCTTCCAGTCGTTGCCCGCACGGAACCGCGCCCACCAAAGCGCTGGCCGCACGTCCTCGGGGCCGCTAGTGGCCAGCGCGAGCATGGCCTCCGCCGCGCCGCGATCGGGGATGAACGCCAGCGTGTCCAAGGCTTGCTGGCGTGCGACGGCGCTCAACGAGGTTGCGCCCGCTCGCTTCGCGACAGCTTGCACACAGGCCACCGGATGCAGCCGCCACACCAGACTCGCGAAGGCGTCCGACCATTTCAGCGGGTCGGCGTCGCCCAAACGGGCGAGCAGCAGCGGGTAAAACGACGCCTCCTTGCCATCACAGCCAAGCCCGATGGCTTCGAGGGCGAAGCGATCACGCCCATCATATTGTCCGGCCAGCCCGATCAGGAGTTCCTGCGTCTCTGGAAAGGATGCATCCCGCAATGCCAACGCCAGCTCGCGTCGCACCGTCGGTGAGGGGTCATGTACGGCGCCTTGAAAGAGCCTCTGCCGCTCGCTGGGTTTGCCGGCGAATTGCTGACGCGCCGCGCGAAAGGCGGCCACGCGCACTCGCGCATCCTCGTCGCCGAACGCCCGCGGAGCGAAACTGGGAAACCACGCAGTGCGCGCCCGGAGAATCGGATTCGTGCTGCGCGATAACTCTTCCAGAAGCGGACGGGCCGACTCCAGGTTTGCGACCAGCTTCTCGCGGGCGGCGAAGCGCACGTTGATGGCCGGGCTGCTCAGCGCGGCAACTTGTCCGGCCGGCGTGCTGAGATCGATCTTCGGCGCGCGTGGCTTGCTGCCCCTGGGAGCGATGCGCAGGATGCGTCCGTAGCCTTTTGGGCTGCGCATCGCGTGGCCGCCCACCACCGGGTCAAACCAGTCCGCGACATAGACCGCGCCATCGGTACCGACGGTCACATCGCTCGGGCGGAACCAAGTGCTCTTGTCCTCCATCGACACCTTGCTCCACACGTAGCCCTCCGTGGAGCCGCGCTGCGACGAGAGAAAGATGGAGCGTTCGAGCCGGAAGCCCGCGCCCTCGGGCACCGGGCGATGAGCGAAGACGGTGTTGCGGCCCGCATCGCAGTTCAGCACCACTCCGCGCAGCGCCGGAATCAAGTCGCCTTCATAGACGGCCACGCCGGTCGGACCACCCGCGCCATAAATGTCGCCCGCCGGAATCACACCGGGATCATCCTGATGCCACTGCGCGGTCTGGGTCGTCTGCCCGGGTCGCTGGTCCGCGCGCCAGGTGCGTGTGCCGTCGGCGGAGAAGAAGCCCATGTTGCCGCCCTCCATCATCCAGCTCGTGCGGCAGGCGCGGACCTCGTCGTCGTTGTCGTTCTGCCAGAGGTCGCCGAATGAATCGACCGCGACCTCGTAGCTGTTGCGGAAATTGTGCGCGAGCGCGGTGAGATTTCGCCCGTCGGGATCGATGCGCAGTGCCAGTCCGCCCGTCCACACGCGACCGTCGTCGCTCTTCATGTTCGGCAGGTTCGTGGTGTTGTGAGGCGAGCCGCCGGTGTAGATGCTGCCGGCGCGAAGGGTCCGGCCATCGCGATCCTTCACGATGTGCGGCCCGGCGTTGCCGGCGTTGAAGTAGAGCCGTCCGTCCGGACCGGCGACGACGGAGTGCAGGCCGTGGTCGTGGTCATGCCCGCCAAAGCCGGTGAGGAAGATCTCCTTCTTCGCCGGTTTGTCACCGCTCGCGTCGAGCGTATAGACGAGCAAGTGCGGCGAGCAGGAGACGAAGACGCGGTTGCCGATGACCGCCACGCCGAGCGGCGCGACGAGATCCTTGTCCTGCACGAATACCTTCGAGGAATCCGCCGCGCCATCGCGATCGGTGTCTTCGAGAATCATGATGCGATCACCTTCGGGATGTCGCAGTGTGATGGGTTCCGGCTGGTTCACGTCCTTGCCGCGGAAGGTCCGGTAATTCACGCCCTCGGCGACCCAGATGCGCCCGCGCCCGTCCACGTCAATGTTCGTCGGCTTGAAGAAGAGCGGCGACTCGGCCCAGAGGGTGACTTCGAGATCGTCCGCGACGACGAACTCCTCCGACAGTTCGCGCGCCCCCGCATCACCATGCGTCGGGGCGAGCCACAGGGCTGCGAGGACAAGGCTGATGATGGCAGACTTCATGGCTTAATTCCCCGGCAGGATGAACAGCGAGGTGATCGACTGCGTTGACCCAGGTCAAGTTGTCTTGGCGGGCGTGCCGGCATCCTGTGGCGAGACATCATGAAATTTTTCCGCGTTCTTCCGTGCCTTGCCGGATTGCTGTGGTTGATGACGAATTCAATGCCAGGGCAGACACTTGCCGCATCCGCGCCCTTCAGCATCCTGGTGTTCTCCAAGACCACGATGTATCGCCACGCGTCCATCACGAACGGCATCGCGGCCATCCGGAAGCTCGGCGTGGAAAATGAGTTCACCGTGGAAGCGACGGAGGATTCCTCGGCCTTCACAGCGGAGAATCTGAAGCGTTATCGAGCGGTCGTGTTTCTCAGCACATCCGGCGACATTCTCGATGAAGCACAACAGACGGCCTTTCGCAGTTATCTCACCAATGGCGGCGGGCTGGCGGGTGTCCACGCCGCCGTGGCCGGCAAGGTGGCCACTGAAGGAACGTGGCCCTGGTACGTCGAACAGTTCTGCACCGAGTTCGATAATCACAAGGCCATCGATCAGGCGACGGTCCGTGTGGAGGATCGCACCAACGCCTCGACCGCGCATCTCCCGGCGCACTGGTCGCGGACGGATGAGTGGTACAACTTCACGGCCAGCCCGCGCGGCAAGGTCCATGTGCTGGCCTCACTCGACGAGAAGTCTTTCCACGGCGGCACGATGGGCTCGGACCATCCAGTGGCGTGGTGCCGGCTCATCGGCAAAGGACGACTTTGGTACACCGCACTCGGCCATACCGAGGCGAGCTACGGCGAGCCGCATTTCCTGAAACACCTGCTCGGCGGCATTCAGATCGCCGCCGGCGTGAAGCCCGCTGACTTCACGCCGAACGAAGATCCGCGCTTCAAGAAAACCGTCCTCGACCGCAGCGCGCGCGACCCGATGGAAATCGCCGTGGCCAAAGACGGCCGGGTCTTCTATGTCGAGCGCCTCGGCGTCGTGAAGCTTTGCCAGCCCGAAACGCAGACTGCCCGGTTGATTGGCAAGCTGGCCGTGTTTGAAACATTGGACAATGGCTTGCTCGGCATCACACTCGATCCGGACTTCCTCAACAACCGCTGGCTCTACCTCTTCTACTCGCCGGTGGGCGTGAGCGAAAACCGCGTGGCTCGCTTCACCTTGATGGGAGACACGCTCGACCTCGCTTCGGAAAAGGTGCTTTTGCGCATCCCGGTTCAACGCGAACAACCCATCTGCCACACCGGCGGATCGATGACGTTCGATACCCTGGGCAATCTCTACATCTCGACGGGTGACAATGTGAACCCTTTCGCCTCCGACGGTTTCAGCGCTAGCGACGAGCGCCCCGGCCGCGCGCCGTGGGACGCGCAGGGCACGTCGGCCAACGCGAACGACCTGCGCGGGAAAATTCTCCGCGTGCATCCGGAGAAGGACGGCACTGTCACGATCCCGAAAGGAAATCTTTTTGCGCCCGGCACGCCGAACACGCGCCCGGAGATTTATGTGATGGGCTGCCGCAATCCGTTCCGCATCGGCGTCGATGCCCGCAACGGATTCCTCTACTGGGGTGAAGTCGGCCCCGACGCGCAGGCGCCGAAGACCGAGCGCGGCCCGGCGGGTTTTGATGAAATCAACCAGGCCCGCACCGCCGGCAACTTCGGCTGGCCGCATTTCGTGGCCGACAACAAACCGTATCGCCGCTACGACTTTGCGACGAAGACTTCCGGCGAACCCTGGGACGCCGCGCATCCCATCAATAGCTCGCCGAACAACACCGGCCCGCGCGAACTGCCGCCCGCGCAGCCCGCGTTCATCGCCTATCCCTACAGCGCCTCCACACGATTTCCGCTCACGGGCAGCGGCGGGCGCAGCGCGATGGCGGGACCGGTCTATCATTTCGACGCGACGTTGAAGTCGCCGCGCAAACTTCCCGCCGAGTTCGATCACACGCTGTTTGTTTACGACTGGATGCGTTCGTGGATTCTCGCGGTGAAGCTCGACGATCAGGAGCGCATCGCGAGCATGAAACGCTTCCTGCCCGCCACGGAGTTCAAGCGCCCGATGGACATGGAGCTTGGCCCGGATGGCGCTCTCTACGTCATGGAATGGGGCACGCAATACAACGGCGGCAACAGCGACGCGCAGATTGTCCGCATCGATTACACAGCGGACACCGAACTGCCGCCGCACGCCGCGAAGTAATTCGGGTGCCGTAGTCCAACCAGTGCCGCATTGGTGTCGGAGCGGGGCGACCGTTGTTTAGCAGGTGTTTCATTTGTATTTGCTGCTCTGTTCCAATCAATGAGTTGATCGCAGCCGGCCGTCTTCCATTTTCAGACTGCGGTCGAAAACGTCCAGCGCGCGCTGGTCGTGCGTGACGACGATGACCGCGGCTCCACGTTCGTGGGCCACTTTGCGGAACAGTTCCATCACCTGTCGTCCACGATGACTGTCGAGCGCGGCGGTGGGTTCGTCGGCCAGCAGGAGGCTTGGTTCATTGGCCAGGGCGCGGGCCACGGCGACGCGCTGTTGCTGGCCGCCGGAGAGGGCGTCGGGCAAATGCTTCGCGCGGTCGGCCACGCCCAGATAATCGAGCAGTTCCAGCGCACGTTTCCGCGCGGCTCGCGGCGGCGTGTCATTGATCTCCAGCGCGACGGCGACGTTCTCGGTGGCGGTGAGAAAGGGAATCAGGTTCGCCTTCTGAAAAACAAACCCAAGGTGCTGGCGGCGGAAGGCCCGCACATCGACCAACGCGCGCGGACCATCCATCACCGTTTCTCCGCCGATGATGATACGCCCGGAGGTGGGCGGATTGATGAGGCCCAGGGCGGTGAGAAAGGTGGATTTGCCCGCGCCGCTCGGGCCCAGCAGCGCCACCACTTCGCCGCGCGCCAATCGCAGCGTCACATCCTTCATGCCCACGACTTCCGTGTTCCCTGAGCCGTAGATTTTTGTCAGGCCGACGGCTTCCACGGCGGGGATGGTGTTGCCGGCGTTCATGCCAACACTTTGTTCGGTTCCACCCGCATGGCCTTGGCGATGCCGACCAGGCTGGCCAGCACCGAGATTCCGAGAACAATGACCGCCAGCGAAAGCAGGTCTCGCGGTTCGATCACCACGAGACGGGGAAATTTTTGGAACGCATACGTGCCGAGCCAGTACGCCAGCCCGTAACCGAGCACCCCGATGAGCAGGGACTGCTGGAGAATCAGGCCGACGATGACGCGGTTGCGCGCACCCATCAGCTTGAGCATCGCGATGTCGTGAATCTTGTCCAACGTGAGCGTGTAGATGATCAGCGCCATGATGATGGTCGAGATGATGATCAGCAGCACGCGGAAGAGGCCGAGCTGGCGTTTCGCCTTGTCCACCATTCCGGAAACCAGCAGCTCCGACTGCGCCCGTTGGGAATACACCGTCACGTCGGGCCACTGGGAAATCGTTCCCGCCACGGCGTCCGCATCCGCGCCCGGCGCGAGAGTCAGCATGACAGCGCTGACCTGGGGCGGCGCGAGCGCCGGCAAGCCGGCGGCCGGCCCGGCGGCGCGTTCCAGCAGCAGCGGTTGCACCTGCCCGATGTCCTGCGCCTCGGCGCGGGCGCGGCGCGACTGGCGCTCCAACCGCAAGGCCTCGCCCGGCACGTCGAATTGAATCTGCTGCGCGTCGCTGACCGTGAAAAAGCCCAGGCCGTCGCCGCTCGAACCTACCATGCCGCGCGTCAGCCCGACGACTTCGTAAACGTCCTTGCCCAGCCGGATGCGCTCGCCGAGTTCCAGGCCGAGCGAACGATCCGCGACCATCTCGAAATGCGCCTGGCGCAGTGGACGCCCGGCCTCGAGCGGAATCCAGTCACCACGATCCTCCGGCCAGGACAGTCCCTGCACCACGACGCGCAACGGCCTGCCCCGGTGCGCGCGTTGAATGCTGTGCGAAACGAAACGCCGCGCGCTCATCACGCCGGGCACGGCGCGGGCGCGGTCTTCGAGACTGGCGGGCACGCGGGAGATTTCCGCGAACGGCCCGCGCGTGTCGCCTTGCACCACCCAAAGGTCCGCGCCGATGTTGTCCACGAGCAGCGTCGCCTCGTGGATCAGCCCGCGGTAGATGCCACCCATGCCCATCACGATCATCAGCAACAGGCCGATGCCGACCGTGGTCAGCGCAAATCGCCCGAAGTTGTGGCGGATGTCTTTGGCGGCAAGGTTCATTTTGAGGCAACGCGTTGACCGGACTTGAGCGGCGCTTGTTTTGGATCTGCGGGAGCAATGACTTTCTCGCCCGTCGCCAAACCTTGCGTGACTTCCACCGCCTCACGGCCACGCCGGCCGGTCGTCACGTCACGCCAGATGGCTTTACCACTGTTGATCACGAAGACGCCGGGTTTGCCGCCGCGCCATTGAAGAAACCGTTGCGGCACGGCGAGCACGTCCGCCTTGTGACTGGTTTCAATGAACACCTCGGCGCGCTGGCCGACCGTCCAGTTCGCGGGCAATTCGCGCACGCGCACATCCACCAGGAACTCCCGGGTTTCGCGATCGGCTTCCCGTCCGAGACGCGCGACTTCCCCGGCCCGCGGCCTGCCCGGTTCGGAACGAAATACGACCTGCGCCGTCTGGCCGGTGCGCAGGGCGGCGGAGGCCGTTTCATCCACCCATGCCGAAACCCAGAGTTCGTTCGTGGCGATGAGCTGCAAAATGGAACTGCCCGGAACGACCACGCCGCCGGGGTCGCGGTCGCGGCGCACAATCAAACCGTCATACGGACTGACGAGGCGCGTGAAACCCAGCCGCTCCTTCTGGTGGAGAAGATTTTTCTCCGCCGTGATCAACTGGCTCCCGGCTTCGGCGATGGAGGCTCGCGAGCGTTTCACGTCGGCCTCAGCCACGTTCAACTGTTCCATCGCTTTGTCGAAATCCGCCTGGGAAGTGACTTTGGTGGCCAGCAGATCCGACGCGCGCTGGTGCTCGCGCCGTGCCTGCTTCTCCACCGCGAGTGCACGAGCTTCATCCGTCTTGACGCGCTCCAGGCTGGCCCGGGCCGCCGCGACCGTGGCGGTGGCGACTTCGACCTGCTGCACCAGTTCACCGTCGTTCAACCGCGCGAGCAGCTCTCCCGCGCGGACCACGTCGCCTTGATCCACGAGCACTTCCGCAAGCCGTTCCTGAATGCGCGGGCTGATGATGGTTTTGACACGCGCCTCCAAAGTGCCGGTGCCCATGACCTCCGCGGCCAGCGGGCCGGGCTGAATTTCGTGGAGTTGAACGTGAACCGTCGTAAACGCGAACCGCGCCGCAACCAGCAGTGCGACCAGCGCGATGACCAACCATTTCCAGTGTTTTCGCATGAGCATTGTTGGACGACGATTGTGGTGTGGCGGCAGACAGATCTGCGACCGTCAACTTACAGTTGTCCCAGAGCGGTTGGACAGCCTTTGATGCAGGTCAAATTGTGAAGAGGAAGTTCACAGCCATGGATACGATTGTCGCAAGCTACTGCGCCTTGCCGGGGTGCCAGGCATCGATTTGCCGGGCCGGATGGTAGGTGCTGTCGAATTTTCGGGCCTCGCCGTGACCGTCCACAAAGGTGTAGTTGGCCCGCCCAAGGTGACGGCACGAATCCACGTCCGCCGCGTCGGATGAAGCGGACCAGAAGTTCGGCATGATGTGGTCCGCACCGCTGCCCGTCTCCGCGAAGAGGATCGTGGCGGAGGGGTTTGGTACGGCAGTCATGAGCCGCCATGTCTGTGGCTTGCCTTCATAATCATCGTCCGGCCCCAGCTCGAAAAAGACGTTCAAGCCGTAGCTCAACGGTGCGGTCCGACGGTCAGCCGCGCAGCGATAAACGCCCGTTAGCAGATTGGTCCAGGTCGCAGTGGTAAAGCCCAGTTGCGGCGCGAGGCTGCGTTCCCACGGCAGTTCACCGTGGGCGAATGCCGAATGCTGGCTGCGGGGAAAGGCGTCCTCGTTTTCATCCGCATAAAGGTTCACAGCGAGCCCGAGCTGCCGCATCTGGCTCAGGCAATGGACAGACCGCGCGGTTCCTTTGGCGCGGGAGAGCGCGGGGAGGAGCATCGCGGCCAGGATGGCGATGATCGCAATCACGACAAGCAGTTCGATCAGCGTGAAGCCAGCGCGGACTTCCGGCCTGCGGAGATTCACCCGCAGACCGGAAGCCGCCCCGGTGCTCTTCAGATTTGCAGTCACAAAACCTTCGATGTGACGTCAGGGCACACGGCGCATCCGGAAGTAGCGTTGGGCGTCCGCGCCTTCGAGGACAACGCAGGGCTGGCCGTCCACAGTGACGGGTGTGTTGGTCACGATGGACCAACTGGTGGCGTTGAGCGGGCTGGCGGATTCCAGCGCCCAGTTCGCCGTGGTGTCGGCGCGCCAGGCGATGACGATGCGTTGCGAGATGTTCAGCGCCGGGCGTCCATCCGGCACGTTGGTCCAGGTGAACTCCAGAGGGCCGCTGCCGGAATTCGCCACTTCCTGACCGGTCGTCGTGTCGAGGAGGAAGAGGTCGAACGTGGCGCTGATCCCGTTGGTGCCAGCAGGTGCGGCGAAGACCGGGTGAAGCATCATTCCGTTCCACGCCCGCGCGTTGGTGGTTCCGGACGTACCGAAGATCGGTTCAAGCGCCTTCGGAGCCGATCCAGAGTAGCGATAGACGCCAAGCTCGGGCGGGCCGGAGAGTTTGCGAATCCACATCTGCGTCCCCGCCGGCAGCGGATCACTTTCCGCATCCATGACGAAGCCGTAACGCCGGCTGAACGACGTGCCCTGCCGGCTGGGATCGAGCGCGTCGAACCACGGATCAGCTGGATCGAAGGAGTCTCCGGGATTGCTCACCAGCAACGGCGTGAGCTGTGGAATCTCCGGCGGCATCATCACAATCAGCCGGCTTGCGGCGGCGTTGTAAGAGACCATCGGCATGGCCATGCCGCCCTGCATGGGCACGGTGGAGAGGATCGTGGCGTGGGAGAGGGCGGTGCCGAGCATAAGGGCGGCGGCACCAAGGAACAGTTTCGTGGTTTTCATTTTCAATCTTTCAGTATCTGCAAACAGGTAAATAATCTTGGATCGCGAATCCCCCAGCCGGGGATCCGGTGCGCGAGAAGGGCAGACATTGCCATTCAGCGTCGCAACCAACCGGAAGAAATAGGGAGTGCGGGAGTGTGCCAGAGCGTCAGAGCCGGGAGGGATTTCCAACCAGGACGCAACGAGGCGTTACAGTCGGAGGCATCCGCTGGATCAGGCGAGGCTGGCGGAGAAGGTACGGGGCCGTGGCTTGGGCGGAGGGTCAGAGCAGGAAATCAATCCAGGGATCGAGGGGAAAATATCTTCGCGGGCACACGAGAAATCGAATTCCGTCGCGTGCCACACAGTCGCGGGATCCAGCTTCGGACCAGACTGGCCCTTCTGTTGATCCTGCTGCTTCTCCGCAGCGCGTCCCTTCTGAATCGAAGTGCAGAGCTTGCAGGGATGCTGGCCATCAAACGTTTTGCTCCATGCCTCGGAGAACGAAGCGTCCCGTGAGTATTTCACCAGCATGCCGGCCCATGCGACCGATTGCAGGACGGCCCAATGCAGCCCGAGCGAAAGCACCAAGGTGAGCACCACCAGCGACTTCGCCAGCAACACCGGCATGGATGAAGCATGCCTGGCGCGCGCTTCCCGCGTTGCCCGGTACCGGGTGCTGCTGCTGTGCAGAGTCGGTTTCATGCTTCGATTGGATTGACCTTACGATCGAAACGGACCCGCTGCTTTGACTCGGGTCAACACATCGAAACTCTGGCATCGTCCGGCACACGAAAACTCGCGAGAGTTCACTGTCGATGGACTATTCGGGCCATCGGCAAACGGTGGAGGTCGGCCTGCGGAAGAAATCGACTTGAGCTTGATCCGCGTCAATACCCCCGCCACGCGGCGCGGTATGCTTTCAGCCGTATTGAGATGGATGCGTCATTCATCTGAAATTGAACCATTGAAATCCGGCACGGCTCGTCCGTGCCAACTCCATTACCCATGAGCCACCATCCTAATGTCTTCTCACCCCCCGGAACTCCGCTCCTCGAACGCACCGTCGGCGAACTCGTCGCTGAACGGCCCGGACGTTCGCGCGTCTTCCAGTCGTTCCAAATCGACTTTTGCTGTCAGGGCGGACGCACCCTGCGCGAAGCCTGCGAACGCAAGGCAGTTGCTGTCGAGACCGTGGTCGAACAGCTCGAGGCCGAACTGGCCGACAAGTCCGCTCCGGCGCAGAATCCCGCCGAACTCCCGCCGCACGAACTGGCCGCCTACATTTTCCAGACCCATCACCAGTTCCTCTGGCGCGAGCTACCCCGGCTGCACGCCATGTCCGAGCGGGTGGCCCACGTGCATGGCGGCCACACGCCGTCGCTCGTTGAATTGTTCCATGTCTTCTGTGGACTGGAGGAGGAACTGACGACGCACTTGATGAAGGAGGAGATGATTCTGTTCCCGGCCATCACCGAGATGAGTCAGGGCCAGGGCGATACGATCGCCGTGGACGGCCCCATCGCCTGCATGCTTCAGGAACACAACGAGGCGGGCGAAGCGATGGCCCGCTTGCGGGAGTTGAGCCACGGCTTCCAGCCGCCCGCCGATGCGTGCAACACCTATCGTGCGCTCTTCGCCGGACTTCGCGATCTGGAGGAAGACCTGCACCGGCACATTCATCTCGAGAATGCGGTCCTCTTTCCTTTGGCGCGGGCGATGGCTGAACGAAAGGCCAGCGAAAGGTCCGCGTCCGTCGTGCCCGGCCGGCCCATTCTCAAAACTTTGGCTGAGTTGCTGTGAACCAGAAAACCGTCGATGCCCGCCGCGGTAGCGGGTCCATCGAGCGGAAACTTGCTGCTCCATTGGGACAAGCCCCAGACAGGGCTGGCCTTCGCTTCGGAGCCTCGCAGCTCCCCGTAGCGCACATGCTTTCCCGGTTTGGGCTGCCACAGGATGAAGCCGCGCCGGAAATGATTATCCTGGATCAATTCGCGTTCCGCCCCCGGTTCACTGCCACCCCATGAAATACTGCCAACCCGAGGAGCAGGCAGACGCCACAGGCAAGACGAGTGTGCATGTCTTCAGAGGTGTGATAGGTGGGCTAAGCGATGACCTTCGGCAAACGCTGGTTCCGCGCAATGAAACAACAGACCCAGCGCGAGGGTGCAGCCGAGTCGAGTCAGAGTTGGCAAAGCAATACTTGTCATGATTTGCAGGATTCTTGTTTGGACTCACCGTTCATTCGCAGGGCCAATAGATTTGCTGGCATCGGGTGCGAGGTCGGAATGCGCGGGAGAAGCTTCGGTGGGATTGTCGAAATTAGTGCCTGTGAAGTCGAGCTGGTAGATCATCCCCTGGTAGCCCACGACATAGAGGCCGCCTTGTTCGTCGGTGGCAAAGGCGGTGATGGCCTGGGGCGCGGTGGCGAGATGACGAATGGTCTGGAGGGAACCGCGGTTTTGAGTCAGACCCCAGATGCGCTTCGATTGATGGTCGCCAAAGATGTACACCCCGTAAAAGGAGGAACGTTTGTCGCCGCGATAGACGTGGCCACCCATCAGCGCCGAACCGTGCTTGCGCCGGCTGGCGAAGACCGGCGGCGCATAGGTGGCGCTTTCCTGGCGATGCGCCTTGGAGAAAAGCTCGAAGCCCTCGTAGGCATTCCAACCGTAGTTGTCGCCACGGCGGACGAGGTCGATCTCATCGCCGCGCTCCTGACCCAGGTCCGCCACCCAGAGATCGCCGGTGACCCGGTCGAAGCTGAATCGCCACGGCTCACGCAGTCCATACGCCCAGACTTCAGGCCGGGCATCCGGCCTCCCGCGAAATGGATTGTCGTTCGGGATGCCGTAGTTCAGGCCCACATCGTGCCGGTCCACATCGATACGGAGCATCTTGCCGAAGAGCAGCCGTAAATCTTGCGCGTAACCCTGCGGATCGAAATTCGGCGCGGAGTCGCCCATGCCCAGATAAAGAAAACCATCCGGCCCGAACTCGATACAGCCGCCGTTGTGATGCTCCGCCACAGCCTCAATCTTCAACAGGCGTCGCGCAGGTTGGCCGGAGTCCGTCCTGAAGTCCGCTGCGAACCGCCGCTCCACGAGCACCGTCGCAATCCTGCTTTCCTCGAACACCTGATGCTTCAGGTAATACTTCCGGTTCTCACGGAACCTCGGATGAAAGGCCAAACCGAGCAGGCCATTCGGACCGCGCGCACTGAAGATCTCCGGGGTGAAGTCGGCGAATACCGTCGTCAGTTCGCCGTCGGCGTTCTTCTCCACCAACCAGATGATCCCGGTCTGGTGCGCCGCCAGGAAACGTCGATCCGCCCCGGGAACCTGGCCGAACCACACCAAACCCAACTGGGCATTTCCCCCCGCTGTGTTGGGAGCCGGCGTCACTTGGAGCGCGTCGGCAAGGAACGGACGCAATGCGACCGGCCGTGCCAGGGACGGAATCACGTCCGGCATGCCGTGATGACTCGTGAGCGCGTGGTCCGGTTGTTTGAGGCTCACGAGATACTCGATCAAGTCCGCAAACTCGCGACGCGACAGACCCGCCTGCAATCCCTCCGGCATGAGAGAAACGCCGCTGCCGCGCTGCTCGTGGATGTCACTCGTGGCGATGCGAACCCGTTGTCCGTCGCCACCTATCAATTCGATCCAGTCATCGGTCACCTGCTTCAGCACGCCCTGGAATACTTCTCCCGACTTGGTTTCAATCGATGTCGTGCTGTAACCCACGGCAATCGTGGCCGACGGCAGGAGCACCGCGTCGATGAGATCGCGGCGGGCGAACTGATCCCCGACTGTGGCCAAATCCGGGCCGGCCTTGAGCCCCCGGCCATTCACCGAGTGACACTTCGAACAGCCGAGTCTCTGCTCATCCGCAAAAAGTTTTCCACCTTGCGCGGCGTCGCCTTCGTTCTGCATGGCGAACTGGCGATACGCCGCCGGTGGCCGGACTTTCACGGTGCTGGTGGTTTCCTGACCGAAGCTCACCGACCCACCGCTCGAAACGCAGGCGAGGATGAGCACGAGAGGGGGGCATTTCGATGAGGTGATGCTCATCGGCGTCGTCCGACAATCCGGTTTCCGTTCGTTCATCGTGCGAGCACTCTCCTGTTCAAAGCTCAAGCGTCATCTCGACGTGTTGCCCAGCCGTCGCCGCAACTGCGCTTCATGCAAGTCCTGCGGCTGAAGTTCTGCGGGCTTGATGGACTCGAACCACCTGCCGTCGGGCGACGTCTCGGCGGGTTGCTTCGCTTCCAATCCCACCAGATTCATGGTCGGTGGGCCGAAGGCGGCGGGCGGATAGCTCAGCAGGTTGGCCGAACGGATGTTCCAAAAAGTTCCCCGCGTTCCGCAATGTTTGCCCAGCGCCGCGCCGCCGCCGCATTTCCACAAGCGCGTCCCCGCGCCGGCGTCGAGATCGGTGAAGAGGTTTTCGTGCGGAGCATAGCGGTGATGGTCGAGGCTCAGGTCCACGCCCCGGCTGCGCGCGATGACGTTTCCCGAGCAGAAACCGCTCACCGTGATGTCGTGGATGAACCGCGTCCGGATGTCGAAGTTCACCACCAGGTTGTCGGTGCCGCCCAGCGAGATGCCGTGGTGGCCCGTGCATTTCTGCTTGTCCACCGATCGGTCGGACTCGATCACCACTCCGTCCACCGTGTTGAACGCCCCGCTCACGTAAGGTCCGCTGTCAGCGTTGCGCACCCGGATGTTCCGCACCCAGCAATGAGCCACGCCGCTCAACGTCACCGGATTGAAGCCGAGCTCGGTGAAGTGGCCCTGGTAAGGAGTGACTGGAAACTCGAAGCCGATGTTCTCGACGCCGCTTTCAGTCACCGTTGGTTCGAAGGCGCGCAACCGGAGTTTCCATTCCGTTCGCAGGTCCGTTCGCAAGGCGCGATCCAGCGTCACGTGGTTTCCATCGAGCCGCGTGATGCGGCCAATGAGTGAAGTGCGGGCGCGGCCCTTCAAGTTCTCCACCGGCCCGGCGTCGCCCGAGTAGAGGTGCACAGCCAGCGAATTGTCCGGCAGGTCGGATTGGTACACCTCCACTTCCTGGCCGACGCGAAGCTTGTCCACGGACCCGACCGTCACAGTGCTTTCGCCGCGCGAGACGTTGCCTGAAATTTCCGCAAGCACTTCCGATCCAAACTTGCCGCGCACGACCACGAACCCGCCGGACCATGAATAGTTCGACGTGCGCTGGCCGGTGGTAGTCGCCCCCCAGTTGGGTTTGATGTCGTTGAGCGGCATGGGACAAACGAGCACGGTCTTGTCCGGGCCGGCCCGGCGCAGCACGACGCCCGACCGGGTGATTTCCAGGAGGCCGGTGATGCGGTACCGGCCCGGCGGCACTTCGATGGCACCGCGTCCCACCTTGGCAATCGTGGCGAGGAACGCCTGCGTGTCGTCGGTCACGCCGTCGCCTTTCGCGCCGAAGGCTTTCACGCTCACGCCGGGCGGCAAGTTCGGCAGCGGTTTCTCGCCGCGATGATAGCCGGCGAAGGAGAAATCGGGCAGGCGGTTGCGTGGATTCCACTTCTCGCCCCGCTCACCCCAGAGCGCGGAATGTTCGGCGGCAAATCCAATGACCGTGCTCAGAATCAACCCGGCGACGACGAGTGGAATGATCAGCGAGTGTGACGTCCGGTTCCCTCGCGGATGGTTCGCAACGATTTTGAGTGGAGGCATGGTCAAGTTGTCAGACGCGGTCGCTTCCTCAAACCATCAAACGCTGACTCACTTCCACCTTTACCTGTTGATTTGAGTCAAGGTTGAGAATCAATCCGTCGTGAACAGGGCAGACGCAGCTCCATCGTGTCCTCCTGGAAGAATCCTCAACCGGGCGTTGACGAGGAGTCAGGCTCGCTGGCCGCGAGCTGTTGCCGGGCGGCCTGAACGCCGCGCGCGATGTTTTCCTCCGTCACCGGGCAGGATCCTTTGCGCAGACCCAGTTTATGCAGTTCGAGATGCTCGACGCGCTGCACCCCGGCGAGTTCCAGCGTTTTGCGTGCGCAGTTGATGGGACAACCATCGATGACGAGCACACGTCCGGCTTTTTCGGCGACAGCCACCAAGTGCTTCACGCGTCCACCGACACCGGCGAGGCATGACATTTCTCCCACACCCTCGCGGGCGATCTGGCGCGCGATGCGATCGGCGAGTTCGCCGGCATCGGAACAGCCGGAGCAGGCGTAAACGATCGGCTTGGGAAGCGGTGTCTCCGGCATGGCGCTAACTCCCTGCCCGGCACAGCAGCATCAGCGCGTACACGGCGGGGAGGTAATACAGGGAAGCGAGAAACAGGGAGCGGGCGGCGGTTCCATCTCTCCTCACGAGAAACCGGATGGCGAAAATGCTGAACAAGATTCCTATGGCCAGCGCACCCGGCCAGTACCAGGCAGTAACCTGATTCGCGAATGCGGGCACAAGTGAAACGGCCACCACGGCCAGGGTGGAGGCCAGCGCCCAGCCCGCCGTGCGATGCCCACTTTGATCGTGCGGGGAAAGCACACGATACCCCGCGCCGAGATAATCCTCCCGCCGCCACCACGCGATCGCCAGAAAATGCGGCATCTGCCAGAGGAACAAAACCCCGAATGCGACCGATGCCCACAGGCCAAACTCGGCCCCGGTCGCCGCCCAGCCAATCAAAAGTGGAAGCGCCCCGGAGACGGCACCGACGAGCGTGCAGACCGGAGTCAGTCGCTTCATTGGTGTGTAGAACGAGACGTACACCAGGAACGCCAGGGCGGCGAACACCATGGCGCGGACATTGACCCCGGCCGCCAGCCAGAGGCAGCCGCTGCCGCAGAGCAGGCCGCTCAGCCACATGCCGGTGCGAGGGTTAAGTCTCCCTGCAGCGATGGGGCGATTGCGTGTGCGAACCATCTTGCAATCAAACTCCTGCTCCTTCGCCTGGTTCGCCACGGCGGCGCTTCCGGCGATCAGGGCGGTGCCGGCGAGGGTGTGAAAAAGGAGAAGCCAGTTCGGCAGGATGTCGGCGTGCAGCGCAAAGCCCACAAAGGTGGTCGCCACGACCGCGACATTCGCACGAGCCTTGGTCAGGACCATCAAGTCCGACAGCCAGCCCGCAATTCCGGTCGATTCCGTAACGGCCCATTCCGGAACGCAAAGCGGGGAGGCGGCTTGTCCGCTGGAGGTCGATTCTGTGGTCGATGGATTCATGAGCCGTCGTCGATGGAATTCAGCCCGTCGGAATCTTTCCGACCTGTGTTCGATGCGCTCCGCCGTGGTGCATGATGGGTTCGCAGTTCAAGGCTTTCTTTGAAACTCCACGCGCCAGGCTCCGTCATTGAGTTGTTTTGCTGTGTGGCTGAAGCCCTGATTGCCCAGCTTGGCGTAGAGGGGGACTGGTTCGAAGTCCACCACCAAGACCAGGAGTTGTCCTGGAATCAGGCTCAACACCGCATCATCGATCGCTTTGCACGGTGTATCGCCGCGCGCGAAGATGGGCCGGGTGTCCACCACGAGCGGCTGCAAAAACTCAATCGACACGGGCTTGGGCGTGACGCAGGAATGTTTCATGCGCGCGGCGGGCACAAACCCCGGGTCAACAAAGTCACCCTTGCTGATGCGGACTCGAAAGACGTCCGGCCCTTGCTCAAG
This sequence comes from Limisphaerales bacterium, assembly GCA_044230345.1. Taxonomy (GTDB): domain Bacteria; phylum Verrucomicrobiota; class Verrucomicrobiia; order Limisphaerales; family JADJPG01; genus JBGARF01. Next base: position 50,429 of record JBGARF010000002.1, on the reverse strand, counting down.
GTATTCCCAGCGGAAGCTGCCCAGGTGCTCGGCGGCGAACTGGTAATAGAGCGGCACGGGGTCGTGGTCATTCACCAGCAGGATGGATTCGCCCGGCGGAAGCTCCTCCCAGGTTCCGAAAATCTTCGGATGCCGTTCGCGCGGCGGCATGGGACGGACGTCGATCAGATGGTCGGACAATGTCGTAATCATTTTCGTTCCACGATATGCGCTGGCAGGAGGAGCGGCTTTGATTCAGGTCAACTCCGATGCAATGTGGAATCAGCGGATTCTGGTTCACGCCAGATTACCACTCGGCCCTTTCAGCAAACTTCCTACCTGTAAGCTCCGGGACGGCGAGTCCGATCAAGGGTGTGCATCATTCTTTGGTTCTGAAGGTATTTCTTCATTCCTTTTGGCCCAGGCCAGGAGCTGTTCGATGGCCTTGCCGAGTACGCCGGCGGAGCCGCGGTATTGCTTCGAGCCGCGCGGCTCGTTGTCGAGTGACCACCACTCGTAAAAGTCACCGTGTCGTTTCACGCGCGCGATCATCGGCTTGAGCTCATCATACGCCTCGCGGACGAAGCCGTGCCGGATGAGCTGCTGAATCATCCGACCGCCAAACCAGCACCAGTCCCCGCCGTTTTGGTAGGAGTAAGGCCCCATGCCGGTGTTTTTGAAGAAACCCTTCGGATAGGGCGGATACACGGTGAGGCCGATGGAAGCCGCTCCCGCCGCTTTCACGTTGGCGCGCATGGACGCCAGCGCCCGGGCAATTTCCTCCCGCGTCAGCAGACCGGCCTCGATCGCGACGGCCGTGCCGCCGTGATAATGGAGCGCGTCCTCGTCGAATTCCTTCGGGAACGGCGAGCCCGCCAGATAGACGTGCGGCACGAACTTCTGCCGGGCTTCGTCCCAGAGATGTTTCCGGATGTTCCGCTTCAGTTCATCGCGCACCTGGCGCCAGCGCGCTACGTGGGGCGACTCCGCTCCGAGCAGTTGCAACAGGTCGTCCGTGGCGCTGACGAACAGCGCGTTGTCATAGATGTCACACGCGCGGTGTGAGCTGGAGTCGAGCTCCACGCCCCACGCGTGTTCCGGCTGCACGTCGCCCCAGTCCGCCGTCGTCGCGCCCCAGATCAGGCCGCGCTCGCGGTCGAACCTCTCCTTCAGCACGTAATCGAGGGCCAGCTCCAGCCGTTCCAGCACACGCTTGCCGCCCACCTCTTCGGTCAGCAACGAGCGGTCGCCGGTCGCCCTGACGAACTTCCGCACGGCCAGAACGAGCGATGATTCCTGATCGGTCTCGACCGTGTTCTTGTGGACGAGCAATCCGGGAGCGAGCGCTGAACGCCGGTAGTTGTAGCCCACCGAGCTGCGCTCCTTGGGAATGTAGCCGTCGGGAACATCCCCGTTCGCTTTCTGGAACTTGAAGAAAGTCAGCAACGCGGCGCGTATGTCCGCCACCGGATTCACTTCGAGCGACACTTCGATGAACGTGTTGAGATCGCGAATCCAGACTTCGCCATAGCCGCTGCCGGCGGTCAGGCCGGTCTTGAGCAGCGCGTGGGCTTTGTTGAGGACGAGCGGCATGTCCGGATCGGCAAGAATCTCTGACGCGAGCACGCGAGCCTGCTCCGAGGTCACCGCGCCGGTCGTTTGCGGTCGGGACTCATCCGTCAACACCCGTTTCTCTCCGGGCTGCATGGCGAAGCTCAACTCCTGTCCAGTCCACGGTGAGAGCAACCGGCACGGGCCGCCTTTCTCTGACTCGACTTCCACGCGGCGAGTCACGCCGTCGCGGCGTTCGGCGGAAACGAGGAACGCGCCTTGCGCCCGCAGGGTCGTGAAAGCCGCGTCACGCCAGGAAGCGGGCACGGCGGGGAACACGTCGATGCGGCCGCGATGGCTTTGCAGCAGCATCTCCTGCACGCCGGCGGCGGCGGCGAAGTTGCCTTCGAGGGTGAACGGGCGATAGCGGAACTTCGAGTAGCCCTTGCCCGATTGATCGCCGTTGCAATGAAAACTGTTTCGCAAGGTGAACGCGGTGGAGAACACTTCCAGCGCCCGTTCGGCCTTCGCGCCGTCGCGGGCACGTGCGGCCAGGTTCGCCAGCCACGCGAAGCTGTAGCCGCACCACTGATCACTGCCCAGGCGATCCAGATCGCGCAGAGATGCCTCGACTGTTCGCCGTGCGGCCGGACTGTCTGCGACATCCACCAAGCCCAGCGGATGAATGGCCATCAGGTGCGAAAAGTGCCGGTGCGATTCCTTGAGCGGCTCACCCGGCGCGACCAGCAGCCGTCCGTCCTCAGCCAAAGCGAATTCCGGCAACTCACCGAGTGTCCGCCGCCAGCGCCGCGCTTCGTCTGCGAGGTTCATTTCGTCAGCCAGTTCCGCCGTCGCTCCGAGCAGCCAGCGCATCAGAGCAAGATCGTAGTTGGTAACTTCCTTGAACCACGCCTGCGGACGGTTGTCGTGAATCTCCGGCGACGAACTCAGCGGCAGCGTGCGCCATCCCTTGGCGTTCTTGTTCGCGGTGATGGCTTCGATGAACACGCTGGCATCGCGCAGGTATGGCCAGGCGCGGTCGCGGAGAAACGCGCGGTCGGCGCTGAACTTCCAGTGCCAGTAAAAGTGTTGCGCGAGCCAGGCGGCGGTGGTGGCCGAGTGCGTGTATTGACGCCAGCCACCAATCTGGCTGTTGTTCAAATCGCTCGTCATCGGAACGTTCAGTCCCGGCAGATTGAAGAAGCGCTCGGTCCACGCGACGCAGTTCGGGCGCGTGGCCCAAAGCCAGTCGAGGTAACTCAGGCCTTCCTCCAGATGATTGCCGCTGTAACACGGCCAGTAACTAAGCTGAGTGTTGAGGTCGTGATGATAGTCGCCTTTCCACGGCGGCAGCTGGCCGTCGTCCGCCGTCCACGGTCCTTGCAGTGTGATGGGCGGAGCGCCGCGGCGGCCGGCCGCGCCAAACTTGTATTGTTCCAGGAACCATTGCCGCTCGATGACGGTGTTGGGCAACGTGACCGAGGACTTGCTCCAGTAGCGTTGCCACCAATCAATGTGGGAACGCGCCATCGCTTCGAAGCCTTTGCTCAACGCTGCGTCGACGCGACGGCGGGCGAGTTGCAGCGGCTCGGAACCTTCGAAGCTTGAAGTCACCGACCACGCCGCCAGCCGTTCGCCGTCACGTTCGCGCCATGCGAGATACGCGGCGAAATGAAAGCCCTGCGCGCCCCGCTGCGTGAACGCCTGCCAGTTGCGGCCGGACGTTTGCACCGGCGCCGGGTAGCCGAGCTGCGCGAGATCGCCGGCGTCAATGCCGCCACGCGCCGCGTTCTTCACCGTTCCACCGAAGGGTGGAGGGATGAGTTTTGGTGAGATACCGCGCGGCGGTGCCGACCCGAACTGGATCATGCCCACCGGCTGCTCCGCGTGCAGGAAAACCCGCGCGCGCAGTCCGTTGGTGAAGCGCATCTCCGCCATCGCGTCCGCCAGCGTCAACGACGTGTCGAGGAACATGGCCCCAACGGGAAGGGTAAGTTCGATTCGGCCCGCTGGAATCTTGGTCGGCGCGGGGCGGTTGTAGGGCGCTTCGTAAACGCGAACGAGGTCGGCGTGCTTCCCCTGCTCATGCCACCGACGCATCGTCACGTAGTTGTAGTTCGACGCATGAAACTCCGGCACCGGCGAGAGGTCCCACAGGTCGGTGCGGTCGAGGGAAATCTTCAATGGCCGCCCGTCGCCCCAGACTAGGGCGCCGAGAATTCCATTGCCCAGCGGCAAGGCTTCATCCCAGACGGCGACGGCGTTCGTGAACCGCAGTCCGTGCTTGGTTTGGGGAAGGTTCATCTCGGCAGCCATCGTCGAAGCGACGAACAGAAGAAACGACAGCGCCAGTAGGATGCGGGCCAGCATGGTTCTACAATCGGAGAGAATTCGCACCGCGGCCTTGATGCGGGTCAAAACCAAAGTGCGAAGGGCCTCGCCCGGTTGATTGCTGACTGCATCACGCCAGGCTGCGGAGGTGATCTATTGATCGCCCGGCTTGCTCGACCGTGCCGCACTCAACCGAGAGCACGATGTCTCGTTTTGCCTTCCGACAAATCTCGATGACCGTCGCCCAGTCGATAACCCCATCGCCGCAGGCGCAGCCGACGGGCGTGCCGGTGACCTTGCCGCGCTCGGCACTCGATTGCTCGTCGGAGATGTCCTTCGCGTGCAGATGCACGAGGCGGTCCGCGACACGCGCCAGCCACTTCAACGGATCGTGTCCGCAAAGGTAGCTGTTGCCGGTGTCGAAGTTGATGCCAATGGCGGGGCTGTTCACCAGCGAGTAAATGCGGTCGAGGCCGTCGGGGTGTTTGCTGTATTGCTGGTGCGGCTCGATCCCGATGAGGATGCCGCGCGGTTCGGCGACTTTCGCGGCCTCCATCAGCGTGTAGCGCATGAGCGTGAAATCCTCGGCCTCGTTGGTCCACGGCGGCTTCGGGCCTTCGTCGGTATTCACCACCGGCGCGCCGCATTCGGCGGCAAAACGGATCGCCTGCTTGAGATACTCGACGCTGATCTCCGGTTTGCAGAGCGGCGTGTGTGCGGAGAGACCGGATAGTTTGACGCCCGCCTTGTCACACGCGCGCTTGAGACGCAGTGGATCGTCGAGCATTGAGACGCTGTGGAAGTAACCCGCCTCGCTCAACAGCTCGCGGCCCCAATGCACCATCGGCTCGACGTGGGTATAGCCGAGCTGCGCGGCCTTCTCGACGCCCCACTCGAAGGGCTTGTCGGCGTGGCGGACGAACTCGAGGTTGATGCCAAAACAGATTTCTCCCACAGGTCACCTTTCGTTTGGTTTGAGTTTACTCGCCCATGACTGGTAGCGCGTTTCCAACTGGGCCGCGGTGCGGACGGTTGAATAGACTAGCATGAGATGATCGATGGCGAAGCGATCCCCCGCGCGGTATTCGAGCGGCGCCTTGTCGAGCTCCTGCGTGGCGGAGAGGTAGGTGAACGGCTCGGTCATCGCGAAGATGGAGCTTGTGCCCGCCTGGCTTCGTGGGCTGGCAAAGAGTGCGACTTGTATCGTGCGCCCATCTTTCGTGTGCGACACCGCGCCCCAGCGGGCGGGCACCGCGCCGGGCTTGCCGCCGGCGGGATAAAGGACACGCTCCGAGTTCTCGTGGCGCGCGACATGGTCCCACGCGACGGGCAGGCGCAGGCCGAGACCGTTGTAATCGGAGCCGTGCAATGTCACACGGTTGGTGCGCGCGCCCACTTCAAACTCGGCGTGCCACGCCAGCGCGATTTCCTCCTTCGCCTCGTCCACGGTTAGCGTGAGCGTCCGTCGTTCGACCAGAAACGCGACGGGCGTCGTATTCGCCAGCGTGTGCTCACCGTCCGGGACCCAGTGGATGAGTTCAGTGAAGCTCGCCTGCGGCAATCCGCTGGCTCCACGACTCGTGCTTTGCGAAAGCAGCTTGATGTGCCGCTGGTGTCCTGGCTGATCGCGCTCTTCCCAGAAGTTCACGCCGTTCACGCGGACTGCGTACATGAGGCCGTGGTGATGCAGATGATCCTCCGGGGCATCACGCAGCACGTCGTCACCGTGCAACGAGCAGAGTTGGCGGACGTAGGGCTTGACCAGATTTGTGGCGAACGCGTAGACGAGCAGCCTTCGTCCTTTAAAATGCCATTCGAGAAGGCCGCGCTCCGATTGCACACGGGAGACCAACGCGGCGTCCGACGCGTTGGTCAAAGCTGCCGCTATCGCGGATTGGCTGTCCAGCGACCACGCGATGGCCAGTCCGCATAGCCAGGCCATCAGTCGGGCAAGGCTCACCCTGTCAGCTTGTGAGCGCGAGGCGTCACTTTCCTTGACCGGAGTCAATATGAGAGAATTCCGGGTCCGTCAACTTCCTCGTGCCAACGGATGTGAATGTGGTGAGAACTGCAGAGATAAAACTGGAACCTCCGGGCCGTTGAGGATGTCTATCGCAACCCAATACCCTGAGTTGATTGTACGGACATCCGCCTCACTCGCCGAGATTTTTGCGCAGGAGGGCTGCGAGATTGGCGGGGTTGAGCACGGTGACGATCCGGTCTTTGACTTCGATGAGCTCCAGCTCGCGGAGCTTGGCCAGCGTGCGCGAGAAAGTTTCGCTCACCGTCCCCAGCTCGGAGGCGAGCACGCGCTTGGTCATGGTCAGCTCGATCTTGCATGGCTTCCCAGCCGCGGGATTCGAGCAGCGCTTGAGCAGCCAGTTGGCGAGGCGCGTCTCGACGTCCTTCAGGGTCAGGTCTTCAAGTTGAGCCACGAGGATGCGCAGGTGCGCGCTCATCGAGCCGAGCATGCGCAGGGCGAGCTCAGGCTGCCGGCGCAGCAACGCGAGCATGCCGGTCTTTTGCACGAGCATCACTTGTGTTTCCTCCACCGCGCGTGCGTCCGCCGGATAACCTTTCTCTGTGGCGAGCGTTCCTTCAGCAAAGGATTCGCCCGTGCGAAAGACGTGGATGACCTGTTCCTTCCCGACGGCGTTGACGCGATGGACGTTGATGGCACCGGTCTGCACGATATAAAAACCGTGGGAGGGATCTCCTTCGTGAAACAAGTAGCTCCCCTTGGAAACAGCCTTGAGCACGGTGATCTCGGCGATGAAACCCAGTTCCAACGGGGACATGCCCGCGAAGAGCTGGCAACTGCGCAGTCCGTTTACGATGGCTGCTTGTTTGAGTTCAGCGAGCGTCGTGGTCATGTTGTGCGAAATCTATTCAGCGTCCTGCCAGAAGTAAACGATCCAGCTTCCGGCTTCACCTCGTTCGACCTTGGCTTCAAATCCCTGGCTGCCCAGCAGTTCGATCAATGGGGACGGTAGAAACGGTGCGACGAGGATCAGTCCTTCTCCCGCGGCGAGGGAGCGAACACGTTGGAGAATGGCCGGCAGCGGTTCTTCGCCACGCTTGAAAAGAGGCCGCACGTCAAAGCGTTTGAACTGGGTCAGAGGTGGCATGTTCATTTTCGGAACAGGGTCAGGAGTTGTTGAACGGTTTCGTCGGGCGACTGGTTCAGGCCGGTCTGCTGATGAACCATTTCCCCGGTGGGGCTGAGAACGGTCAGCGTATTCGAGTGCGCGTATTGGCCGCGCGCATCTTTGCGGTAATTCACACCCAGCAAGGCGGCCAGCTCGCGAACGTCGTCCGCCTCTCCGCGCAACAACGTCCAACCCGCCAGCGGCAGGCCCATGCGTTTCCGGAACGCCAGCAACTTCTCCGGCGTGTCGCGCTCGTGATCGAACGAGATGAGCGTGAAGTTCACCTTGTCTCGCAGGTTGGCGGGCAGCGCATCGGCGATGCGTTTCATGTCGTTCACGATGATCGGACAGGCGAACTCACACGATGTGAACATCATCGCCATGACTTGCGGCTGACCTTGCAGAGCCGCCAGCCGGATGACGCGGCCGTGATCCGAAGTCCATTTGGAATCGAGCTGGTAGAGGGATTGATCCGGGAGTGGTGCCCCGGGCGTGACCTCACGACAGCAGGGTGGCTTTTCCCTGGAACTCGTCGCACAGGAGGTCAAACCGAGGATCAATGTGGCGACAGCCGCGGCGACCAAAGAGCGTTGAGTGGTGAAGAGTGCGTTCATAAATCCTTTGCGCAGCGGAAACCGAGGTTGTGAACGGTGTAGTCCGCCTTGAGGCTGCTGCGAAATCCGTAGCGCATGAAGGCGGGAAAGTTGGCCGTGTCCTTCGCCCCGGCAGAACCGGCACCGCAGAAGAGCTGGCGATCCAGGCCGGTGTCGCCGCGCGCATCGCCGGTCACGATGGCGCTGTTGAAGTCTGAGGTCCATTCCCAGACGAGCGCGTGGAGATCGAACAGCCCGAAGCAATTTGGCAGGCCGGCACCGACGCGCGACAGCTCGGCGGGAGCCGGCGTCGAATACCAGTTCCGCAGGGCGCGTTGGAATTCCGGATCGTTATCGCCGTCCACGCGCGTCGGGCTGGCGGCAGCAGCGTATTCCCACTCGGCGACGGTGGGCAGGCGGCGGCCTTTCCATTGGGCGAAGGCCTTGGCGGCGAACCAGGAAATCCACACGACGGGCTGGTTGGTCCGTGCGGCATCATTGAGTTCCAGATCGCCGGACCAGTGCTTGAGATAATTCTGATCGGCGAAGAGCCGCTTCACTGCGGAACGTCGCCAGCGTGGATTGGCGCTGACGAATTCCAGGAAATCTCCGTTCGTGACTGGAAACTTGTCCAAGGCGAATCGCGCGACGGGGATCGTCTTCGGCTCGTTGGGAAGGACGAACAGGGGGCGATGCTCCCCCGCTGGGACCACCACCATGCCTGCGGGCGCCTCCGGCGCGGAGGTCGTGTCCGCACCGGAAACAATCCTGCCGGTCATCGCCACCAGCATCAGGATGTACAACCGCAGGTTCATGGATTCTTCGTGCTACTCGAACTTGTTCGCCGTCGGTGGTGGCAGTTCCGCGCGCACGCGCTTCACCTCGTCCGGGCTCACGGCCTCACCACTGTTGCCAAAGCTGTTGCGGACATACGTCAGCACGTTGGCCACCTCGAAGTCCGACAGATTGTTCAACGGCGTCATGATGCCGTTATACTTCTTGCCGTTCACTTCGATCTCTCCGCTCAATCCCTGCAAAACGGCGCGAATGGAGCGGTTCTTGTCGCTCATCAGATAATCGGATTTCGCCAGGGGCGGAATCTGTCCGGGGATGCCCTGGCCTTCGATCTGATGACACACGAAGCAGGTTTGCATGAAGACCTGTTTGCCCCGGGCGATCTGGATGTCCTTCGACAACCCGGAGATTTTCTCGTCGGCCTTGATGGCGGCGGCGCGGGCGGCTTCGAGTTCCACAATCCGCCGGCCTGCTTCACTGCCGCCCTCGGCCTGGCTGCCCAGATACACCGCGTCCACTTCCTTGCCCGAGTAAACAATCAAGTTTTCTGGTCCCTCCACCTTGAGCATGCCGATCGCGCCTTTGTTGAACGCACGGAAGAGCGAATGATCCACCAGGATGTAGGTGCCGGGCACTTCGACGCCAAACTCGACGATGGCCGATCCACCCGCCGGCACGATGGTCGTCTGCACCTGTTCCTGGGTCACCTTCACGCCGCCTTCCTGATAGACCTTGTCGAAGATTTCGCCAATGACGTGGAACGAGGAGATGAGGTTCGGACCGCCGTTGCCGACGAAGAGCCGCACCTTCTCGCCAACCTTGGCCTTGATTGCCTTGTCGCCCACGAGCGATCCGACGGCACCGTTGAAGACCACGTAACCGGGGCGTTCATCCTCGGCCTTGCGCTGGTCGAAGGCTTGCAATCCTTCCTCGCCAAAGCGGCCGGCGGTGTAGAACTCGCCCTGCATGATGTAATACTCCTTGTCCACCGGCGCGAGTCCTTCCTTCGGCTCCACAAGAATCAATCCATACATGCCGTTGGCGACGTGCATGCCGACCGGCGCGGTTGCGCAGTGATAAACGTAGAGCCCGGGATTGATCGCCTTGAAGGAGAACTGCGACTTATGACCAGGAGCCGTGAAGGATGACGCCGCACCACCACCCGGACCCGTCACCGCATGCAGGTCGATGTTATGCGGCATCTTGCTCGTAGGATGGTTCAGCAAATGAAACTCCACGAGATCGCCTTCGCGAACGCGAATGAAACTGCCCGGCACTTCGCCACCGAACGTCCAGAAGACGTATTCAACCCCGTCGGAGAGACGCTTGGTCGCTTCGATGACTTCGAGATTCACCACCACCTTGGTGGCGTGCGTGCGCTTGATCGGCGATGGCACGAACGGCGCCTGGGTCAGCACGGCCTTCTCCTCGCCCTGGACAGTGGGATCGGCGGGCTTGGGTTTGGTGGCTTTGACGGGAGCTTCCGCAGCCAGAGCCACGCCGGCTATCAACACCGCGTACAGAGTAGCGGCGATTCGGATGCGTTTCATTTTCATGTTCATGGTTGGTTTTCTAGTTTAGGTCCGGCCCGTGTTCCGCAGCATGGCGGGCGCGGCTCCATGCTCAAGTGCATAATCGGCGGGGATCGTTCCATGTTCTTTGACTCACGTCATGTTTCACGCGCGCTCGCACAACCAATGCAGGTGTTGATGCAGGTCGATGCCTGCCAATGCGGCAGGCGCGAAGCTTGCGGCGAAATAAAATTCGATTTCGACGACCGCCCGTTCATCGTCATTTGGGAAGTGACGCGCGCGTGCAGTCTCGCCTGCCGTCACTGCCGCGCGGAAGCGAACCTCAGCCGCCATCCGCTCGAACTGAACACCGAGGAGGCGTTTGGCTTCATCGAACAAGTTGAACGCTGCCGCCCGACGCTCTTCGTCATGACCGGCGGCGATCCCATCCGCCGGTTCAATCTCGAATCGCTCATTCGCCACGCGACGAATCGCGGCCTGCGCGTGAGCCTCAGCCCCAGCGCCACGCCGGAGTTTGCGGCAGCGAACCTCGACGAGTTAAAGGACGCCGGCGTCGAGCGCATCTCGCTCAGCCTCGACGGCGCACACCGCGAGACGCATGACAGCTTCCGCGGCGTGCCGGGCACCTGGAACTGGACGATGGAAGCCATCGCCAACGCCGCGCTGGCCGGCATTCCGATCCAGATCAACACCACTTTCACCCGCCAGAACTTGTGCGAGTTCGGAGCGTTCGTCCGTCTGCTCGACGAGATTCGGCCCGCCCTTTGGAGCGTCTTCCAACTCGTGCCCACCGGTCGCGGCAAGACGGACGACCTGCTCACAGCTGAACAAATGGAGCAACTGTTCGAGCGCCTCGCCCGGCTGTCGCGCACCGCGCCCTACCTCCGCGACGAGGAGATCGCTTCACGCGATGTGGAACTCGTTGAAGGATGATGAAGTTTGTGAAGCCGCTTCTGGTCAACAAACTCCGGTTCGCTCCCTTCCGTAGTCGCTCATGTGCGCGGGGGTCCACGGCGGATCCCACACGACATTGACCTCGACGTCCTCGACTCCTTCGAGGTTGAGCAACGCGCATTTCACGCCCCAGGCGATGCTTTCGTGCATCGGACAACCGGGCGTGGTCAGCGTCATCGTTACGGTGACTTTCACGCCGTCGAGGGCGATGCCGTAGATGAGGCCGAGATCCACGATGTTGCAGTCGATCTCCGGGTCCACGATCTGGTGAAGGGCCTGGCGGATGGTGGCTTCATCGATCATGGGGGCGATCATGCGGTTCCTTGTACGGCGGGTTTGGGTTTGAACACGAGCGGTTCAAGGCGCTGGCGGACGAGATGGGCGAGCACTTTGCAGATGTTCACGAGGAAAACCGTGACACTCGCCAGCAGCACGCCGCAGCCGGCACGCGCACAACTCGCATGGCCGAGTGTCGTCGCCACGCTGGTGAGCGCCAGCCCCACGACGAAGAGCCAGTAACCGACGGCCTGTAGAGCGGGTGAGTAGAGGTCCGCCAGTGCGGGAACCTTGTTCCGCCCGATGGCCTTGCTGTAGCTCGCATACCAGACCAGGAAGGGGATCACCTTGTAGAGCATACCGAGGATGGCAAATGTGACCACGCCGATCAGGGCAAGGAATCCGTACGCACTTTCAAGCTGCGTCGTGATCTCCGTCGCGGGCAGTCGCGGCCACGCGAGCACGATTCCCAGCCCCGACACCGGAGCCAGCAACGCAAGCGCCGTCAGGAAATATCTCATGCCCCAGTCGCGGTTACGGCGTTTGCGGGCGCGCAGGATGGCGATGATTTCCCAGCCGTAAACGGCCAGCCCTGTCGCGATGACCAACGCAAAAACGAGCTTCCACGGGCTGGACAGCAGGATGGTGACAAACAGCCCGGCCAGTCCTGCGTTGAGCAGAACGAGCGACCAGCCGGCGCGGCGGTGGTTCTGCACTTCGCTGAGAGTGAACATGGGCACCAGCTTGAAGGAAACCGACACGATCATCATGACGAAAAAGCCCAGCCCGCCGAGGTGCGCGTGCGCGTGCATTTGCGCCAGCGGCTCGAACGGACTGAAGCTCCAGCATTTCGCCGCCGTGAGATACAGCCCGGCGAGAATGGTGAATGACAGCCAGCCCAGCGATGACGCAATGCCGGCGGCCACGACGTTCCAGCGCGGGATGCGGGCCAACGTCCTCGCAAGATTGTAAACAAACAATCCGACTCCGGTTGCAAGCACTGATCCGAAGTGGCCGACTTGTTTCATGTCCCACGCCAGAAACATCGCCACCATCCCAACAATGCCGATGACATGCAGCGCGAAGTGCCAGCGCGCCAGCCGCTCGCTGTGCAGCCGCGTCTCCAGCGCCACCGGCACGAGCTGATACATCGCACCCATAATGACCGAGCAAATCCAGCCGAGCACGAACAGGTGCGTGGCCGCGACAACCTCCGGGCCGTAATGATAGCCCGCCAGGATGATCGTCCGGGCCGTCAACCACAAGGTGCCCGCCAGCAACGCTGCAATGCCCGTCAGGATGAACCTCAACGGCAGCGCCACCGACGGTGCATGGACATCCGCCACTGCGGCGCGTTTCGTCGGCATGTGGCAGGGTTTCTGCGACCGCGTCGCTTCAGGCGCGGCGGATAATGGTGATAAAACTTCCGTCATGTTGTTCCTCAGTTTCGCCGCTGAAGCCGCGTTGTTCCAGCAACGGGTAAAGATGCAAGGGGCGGCGGTCCGTGTGCACGCGGAGTTCCGCACGTTCTGGCAACTCTGAGAGCGTTTCCAAAATGACGACCATCGGCTGAGGTGGCTCCAGTCCGCGCGCATCCACATTCACGACCGCTTCATTCATGCTCCATATATCGTTGAGTTCAGGAGTGCGCGCTTTGACACGGATCAAGCCTCCGGAATGTTGCCGGCTCATTAACGCTGAAGTTCCATCGGAACTGCCATCTTGAGAGAAGTTGATTCAGGTCAAATCCATCCGCTTGCGGATAACTACAGTGCGTGCCGCATGAGAAAACGATGTTACATCCAGTAATCATCCAGGGCGGCATGGGGGCCGGGGTTTCCAACTGGCGTCTGGCCAGGAGCGTGTCCCTCTGCGGCCAGATGGGCGTTGTCTCCGGCACTGCGTTGGACGTGATTCTCGCGCGGCGGTTGCAGGAAGGCGACCCTGACGGTGACTTGCGGCGCGCGTTCAGCCGGTTTCCGGTGTCCGGGATGGCTCAACGCACGTTGGATCGCTATTTCATTCCGGGCGGCAAAGCGGCGTCGCAACCCTACAAGCCTGTTCCACTCCCCGCGCTGCAACCAGGTCCGGCGTTGATCGAACTTACTGTGCTCGCCAATTTCGTCGAAGTACTCCTGGCGAAAGAGGGGCACGCCGGGCTCGTCGGCATCAACTACCTGGAGAAGATTCAACTGCCCACGCTGCCGTCGGTCTTCGGCGCGATGCTCGCCGGCGTGGATTATGTGCTGATGGGCGCGGGCATCCCGATGGCCATTCCGGGCATCCTCGATCAATTGTCGCGGGGCGAAGCGGTCCAGTTGAGGATTGATGTCGAGGACGCCGCGCCGGGCGAGGAGTTTTTCTGCGCGTTCGATCCAGCGACGTTCTGCGGAACGACTCCGCCCGCCCTGAAACGCCCGCGCTTCCTTGCCATCATTGCCTCCCACGTTCTCGCGCAGGCGCTCGCGCGCAAGGCGTCGGGACGGGTGGACGGCTTCGTCGTCGAAGGCCCGACCGCCGGCGGACACAACGCTCCGCCGCGTGGCTCATCACAAATAAACGAGCGCGGCGAGCCGGTTTATGGTTCGCGAGACGTGCCGGATCTCGAGAAGATTCGCGCATTAGGTTTGCCCTTCTGGCTCGCGGGTTCTTATGCCACACCAGCCCGGCTGGCCGAGGCGTTGGGCTGCGGCGCGACTGGCATTCAAGTCGGCACGGCCTTCGCCTTTTGCGAGGAGTCGGGCATCGCCTCCGACTTGAAGGCGCGCGTTCTGGATTCCAGCCGCAGACGGGAGATTGATACCTTTACTGATCCAACTGCCTCACCGACCGGCTTTCCGTTCAAGGTTGTCCGAATGGCTGGCACCATTTCCGAGCTGCCGGTCTATGCGGCGCGGCAACGTGTCTGCGATCTCGGCTACCTGCGTCGCGCCTATCGCAAGATGGACGGGACTCTTGGCTACCGCTGTCCGGGCGAACCGGAAGAGCTGTTCGTGTCGAAAGGCGGACGGCTTGCGGAAACTCAGGGCCGCAAGTGTGTCTGCAATGGGCTCCTGTCCACCATCGGTCTGGGTCAGATTCAACCCGGCGGTTATCGTGAGCCGGCCTTGCTCACCGCCGGTGATGACGTGAAGGAGTTGGCCCGGTTTCTGCCAGCCGCGCAGCAGACCTATTCGGCAGCGGATGTCATCCGTCACCTGCTCGGATAAGGCGGATTTAAGCTGAAGGAAAAGCTGAGTATCCCGCGAAGAGGCGATTTTCACCTCGGAGCTCCGACCACTGTTTTGCAGAGAACCTGCCCGTATACTTCCCAAGTTTATTCGCCTCGTGTCACATTCCGGCGGGCTGTCCCGTCTCCCCTGCGACATGAATACTCTATTGCGAATTGACGCCAGCGCGCGGAGACAAGGTTCACATTCCCGCGCACTGGCCGATCACTTTCAACACCGCTGGCTGGAAGCGCATCCGGGCGGGAAGATTCTAGCCCGCGATCTGGCCGAGAATCCCGTTCCGCATCTGGAGAACGCCACCATCAGCGCGTTTCTGACGAATGGCTCAAGCGGTCGCGCGCCTGTTCCGGGTGCGGCGCTTTCCGACGAACTCATCGCCGAACTCAAATCAGCCGAGCAAGTGTTGATCAGCAGCCCGCTCTACAATTTCAATCTGCCGTCCGCGCTCAAGGCTTACATCGATCACGTCGTTCGTTTCGGCCAGACGTTCAGCATCAGTGGAAGCGGATACTTCGGAATGCTCGCCGGCAAATCCGTCTGCGTGGTGACCGCGCGCGGCGGGAGTGCGTCGGACGGAGTGGATGGCCTGGATTTTCAAGGGCCGAGCCTCAAGGCGGTGTTTGAGTTCTTGGGATTCAACCGGGTTGATTGGATCGCCTTGACGGGAACGAGCAATGACGATGGCCAATTGGAAACGCGCGCGGCGCAGGCCAGGTCGGCGCTGGATGCGTTGTTCGATCCGCGACCGCCGCAACCGTCCGCCGACAACATCGAGTGGCGCGGGCTTTTCTCATTGCAGGACCGCGACGCCATCAACGCTCTTCGCGCCGCGCAAGTTCGCGCGATTCTCGCCGGCGACGCACAATCCTACGCGCGCCATTGCACCGACGACGTGCTGTTGATGCTGCAAGGGCGTGATGTCGTTTCCGGACGCGCGCAGTTCCTTGAATGCGAGACGCAGTTGTTCCAAACAACGAAGTTCGAAGTCATGCAACAGATTCCCCTGCGAGTAGAACGTCAAGACGACCTGGCAGTGGAATCCGGACGACAGGAGTTGGCGACCGCGACCGGCTCAGCGCAGACGGAATCCTTCAAGGCGCGGCGCAAATACACGCACGTCTTGCGCAAGACTGCGGCAGGCTGGCGCTTTGCCGTGTTGATGTCTAATAATAGCCTTTGAGACATGGACGAGATGACGCGCATCTTTGAGGAGCACCGCTGCCTGCTCGAAGGCATCGCGTATCGGATGCTCGGCACGCTGGCGGACGCGCAAGACGTGGTGCAGGACACCTGGCTCAAGTGGAGTCGTGCCGACGCACGCGAAATCCGCGAGCCGCGCGCATGGCTGGTGACCGCGTGCAGTCGGCTGGCGATGGACGTGATGAAGTCCGCGCGAAGGCAGCGCGAAACGTATTACGGAACGTGGCTGCCCGAACCATTTCTCGACGAACGCGCGGCGAACCCCGCCGAACAGACGCACATTGACGACACCGTCTCAATGGCGCTGATGCTCGCGTTGGAAAAACTTTCGCCGGCGGAGCGGGCCGTATTTCTGTTGCACGAAGTCTTCGCGTATCGCTTCGAGGAAATCGCCGTCATTCTCGACAAATCCGAAGCCGCATGTCGCAAACTCGCGTCGCGGGCACGGATGGCGGTGCGCGCCGCCAAGCCGCGATTCGAAGCTTCACCGGAGGAACATCACCGCCTGCTCGACGCCTTTTTCAAAGCCGCATACGCGGGCGATGCGGAACATCTCAAAACTTTGCTGGCTGAGTCCGTCGAGTTGCACGCGGACGGCGGCGGCAAGGTGGAGACTGTGGCCACCGTGCTGCGCGGTTCGGAAGCCGTGGCACAATTCTTCGTGCGCGTCCTGCACGAACGCCTCGCGGGCCGCGGCGAAGCAAAGATTGTGACGCGCTGGTTCAACGGCGTGCCCGGCGTGCTCGTTTACGAAAGCGGCGCGCTCGTGACCGCACTCAGCGTCGCGATCGACGCCGGCGCAATCCACCGGATTTACGCCCTGCGCAACCCGGACAAACTGGCGACTTTCCCCAACGCGCTTCCCGAGTGACCGCGAGACACGCGCGATGACGCGGACCAAAAGAGCGGCGGTCTGCAAGCTAGGGATTCAATGCACGAAGGCTCGATTGCAGATGCTCATCCGGCCCGGCGAAAGCACGAGCGGGTTCAATAGAACCGTCCCAACTTTCCCAGAAGCGCGTGAGCGGAGTCTTCTCGACGTGCTGCTTTTGTTTCACGTCGCCTTCGCTCGTCGCGCCTTTGGGCTGCCATTCCTTGCCGAGCGCAGTGCGGGTCTCTTCGAGAAGCTTCTTCGCACCCGCGTCGTTTCCCCGTTTCCAGGCGAGGTAACCGCGTAGGAAGAATCCGCCGACAGCTTTGGGATTCGTGCGGCAGGCGGCGGCGAGACGTTCATCGGCCAGCTTGTGGTCGCCACGCAACAACGCGACCTCACCCAGGATCAGGAGCGCGCCGGTCTCCTCGGGGTTGATGGCGTGAGCGCGGGCCAGCGATTCCTCGGCGGCTTGCAGGTCGGCGGGCGATTTCGCGGAGATGGCGCGCAGGTTACCCCACTGGGCGAAAGCGCGCTGGCTCTGCGGGCTGATGCGTTTCAGTTTGGCGAGCGTGGTCAGCGCGCCCCCGGTGTCGCCCGTGCTGGCAAGACAGGTGGCGAGGTAATAGAGCGAATCTTCATGCGCTGGATCGAGCGCAAGCGCCTCGCGGAACAGCCCGATGGCCCTGGCGTTGTCCTTCTCAACCTTCATCGCGTTCATCGCCGCCCGTTGTTTGTTCCAGAAATCGAGCAGGCGTTGTTTGTCCCGTGTTCCTGCGGTCGCTGCGGGCGCAACGCCCGGGGTGCTTCGGAGCTCAGGCTTCTGATTTCCGATTCCCGCCCGCTTGCGCGGTTTCCGATCGCCTTCGATGATTTCGTAGCTCGCATCCGCGTCCAAATTCTCGAAGACATTCGTCCCGCCCGCGTGCCAGCGGATTTCGACCCGCTCCACCTTCGTCGCCGGGCCGAGGCCAAAGTGCAGCGTGCGGCTGCTTTGCGACAGGTAGCTCACGCTCGAAACGCTCCGGCGCAACGCCACGCCGCCTGCCAGATGCGCGATCACGGTGGAGCCGTCGCCGAAGCCCGTCGCGTCTCCGCGATGATTCCGGCTGCGCAGACGAATCTTCAGCCAGTGGCCCGCCTGCATCTCGTTGCGAAAGAGCCGCACGCCTTCACCGAGATCAGCGATGGCGAGATCCATGTCGCCGTCGTTATCGAAGTCCGCCACGGCCAGGCCGCGGCTGTTGTGTTTCTCGCTCAGGCCGGGATGCAGCGGCGCGAGATTGTAGAAGTACTCGCCGCGCCGGCTCCAAAGGAGAAACGCTTCCTGCGGCTTGAGTCGCCTGGGGGAGGTTTCGTCGTCTTCCAGCGTGTTGCCGTTGGCCACGGCGAGATCGAGCCAGCCGTCGCCGTCAAAGTCGACAAACTCCGTTCCCCAACCCACGTAGGGCAGCGCGATTTGTCCGAGGCCTTTCATGTCCGAGATGTCCATGAAGCGCAGCGGATACTTGTTCGTCGCGGCGGAGCTTCCCCCAGCCGGCGGCTTCACGTTGAAGTCCACCCAGGTGTTGTCATACAGCGCGTTCTCCTGCGCGACCCAGTGGGTGACGTGCATGTCGTCATCACCGTCGCGATCGTAGTCGCCGACGGCCAGACCCATCGCGCTGCGGTAATCCGCCACCAACGCCGGATGACTGATGTCCTCGAAGCGCCCACCCGTGTTGCGAAAAAAGATGTTGTCCGAAATGTCGTTCGCCACGTAGAGGTCGAGCCGGCCGTCGAGATCGAAGTCATGCCACAACCCGCCGAGGCTGCGGCCCTGCGGGTTCTGGACGTTGAGCGCCGCCGCCACATCGGTGAACGTGCCGTCGCGGTTGTTGCGAAGGAGGAGATTTGTCCCGCCGTTGAACGACGCCGGGTTCAGCGTAAAAGGCACCTTCGCGCCAACCTGCATCGACGAGGTGTTCCGATCGGCGTCACTCACCACGTAATGAATGTAGCCGCAGACGTAGAGATCCGGCGCGCGGTCGTTGTCGTAATCGCCCCACGACACTCCGGTCCAGAAGCCGGCCGGTTCCGGGAAGCGTGTGTCGCGCACGAAGCGCCGCCCTCCGCCTTCCGCCGGTTCGTTGTGAAAAAGCCGCAGCGCGTTGTAACCGCTCACAACAAGGTCGAGGAAACCATCGCCATCGTAATCGCCCCACGCCGCGCCCGTGCCGCGAATGCGCGTCTCGGGAAAGTTGCTGAACACCCGGAACGTGCCGTCGCCCAGGTTCTCGTAGAACGCGCAGGGCAGAAGCTGAGTGTCCGGCAAACTCATCGTGCCGCCCACGCTGACGAGAAACAGGTCGTCGTCGCCGTCGTTGTCGAAATCGCCCCACGCCAGGCCGGGGCCGATGTCTTCGGGCATCTCCGAACTACGATGACCGGCGAAGTTGCGGAACTTGTCGAGACCGGCAGCCCGCGTCACATCGGTGAAGCGCGGTTTCGGCGCGTCGGGCGGAAGATTGCGCGCGAGATCGCTGGTGATGTCCGCGCTTTGTTCATCGGGACGGTACTGGGGCGGGCGCGACTTCAGGTAGATGGCCGTGCCGGCGGCGATCCCGGCGAAAGCCAGGACGGCAAGCGTCGCGACCGTGCTGCGCAGACGACGACGGCGCGGGCTGAGGGAATCGCTCATGGTTGGCGTGGTGCGGCAGTTGTGGGAAGCGACGTTCGCGCCGGAATCGCCGCTGTTTGTTTCGGCGTCACCTTCACCGTCGCCGTGGCTTTGGCGATTTGCGTGACGGGCGCGGTCAGCTTGTTGGATTCTCCGAGCAGGTAGTTGAGGAGGAACTGATCCACCTTGCGATAGTTCAGCGAGACTTCGATGCGGTATTCACCGGGCGCATCGAGTTTCGGAAGATCTGGTGCCGGCACATCGAAGGAATCGCCGCGCGCGGGCGGCGCGTTCGTGCCGTGCTGCGCCAGCGCGCCGGAACACGGAATCTGGAACTGCACCTGATCGGAGTAGCCGGGAAAGAGCGCGCGACGATAACGCACGCCAACCATCTCCCAGAGGTTGTGGCGGTCGATCAAATTGCCGTGCTGGTCCACCGGCTCGGCCTTGAAGAGGAATGTGCCCGGCTCGATGAAGTTCTTCGCGTCGCGCCGGCCCGAAGCCCAGACCGGGCGGCCCGCGCTGTCGGTGACGTGGATCTCCAGCCAGCTCTGAATGATATCGAGCGGGCCGGTCGGGAAATCGTGTCCGACCTTGTTCGAACCCATCGTGACCTTGAGCGGAATCGTTTCGCCGGGCGCGATGCTGGGCGGCACCGTGAGGTTCACCGTCACGATGGGGCCGTTCGCCCACTTGTCGGCGATCTCGGGAATCTCAAGATTGCCCTTCAACCACTCCTCGGTGAGGCGCAGATGTTCCTCCCAGCCGGGCAACTCGTTGCGCTGCGCGTGCGGGATGATCGTGTTCGCGGCGATGAAACGGTGGCTGCGATGCTTCCTGTCGCCGGGCTGACGGTTGTAATCAAGCGCGTCGCCGGCAGCGGGATCGGTCGAAGTGACGAGCGGCATGTGGCACTCGCGACACTCGACGGTCTTGTGCGGGTCACCCTTCTTGTTCCAATGCGAGTTGGCCCAGTTGTCGTACTGGTTCTGGAGCTGCACCCAACCTACGCGATTCACCTCGGCGTCGATGAACTGCTTGTGACACGCGGCGCAATACTCGGGCTTCTTGAACGATCTCTTGGCCAGCTTTGCGTGTTCGTCCGGGTAGCTGCGAATCAGGAAGTCGCGAGCCAGACGTGCCAGGCCGTTCGTCTTCCACTGCCAGAGGTACTCGTGGGGCTGAGTGACGGTGTAGTTGGCGTTGCCTTTGATGTCGGTCTCGCGAATCGCGTGGCAGGAGAGGCACGAGATGCCTTCCTGATACCCGTCCAGTCCGGTGAGGTTCTCGACAAAAATATTCTTCGTGCCGGAGAACAGCGAGATAGGATCGTGGCAGCCGCCGCAGTAGCGTGTGGACTCCGCGCCGTTCTGCTTCGCCATCACGTTCTGGATGCCGAGGAACACCTGATCCATCGCCGCGTAACGATGCGCGCTCGGCTGCCATTCCTGCGTGATCTGCTCGTGGCAGCCGGCCGTGCCGCACGAATGCGATCCAGCGAGTGACTTGCCGTCGAACGCGCCGCCCGTGTCCGTCTTCGCGAGGCTCGGAGCGAAGGGACGATTCGTGCCGTAGAGGAAGTTGTAGTCTTCTGGAAACTGGTTCACGTATTTCGTTCCCGAATAGAGCGCGGGCATCGCTCCCACCAACGCCACACCAAGCAACGCCGCGGCGCACGATTGCCAGACGTAACCGCGTGCCGCAGGAGCAGCGTCGTTGCGCCGCGCCTTGGCGAAGACAATCCACAAGTGCGGCACCAACCCGGCCAGCATGACGAGCGTCGAGATCAAGTGCGTCTGCCGCCAGAGCGCCGTCGTGCGCACGCCGAAGATGGCCTCGCCCATCAGCGCCAGCCCGGAGGCGGAGCAGATGACCAGCCCAAGCAGCGCCACGTAGCCGAGCACGGTGACGTGTGACCACGCCCAGTGGCGGTAGTCGAGCCAGTGCTTGAGGCAGTACCAGGCCACCGGCAGCAGCGTGAGCGCGCCAATGGCGGTGTGCAGCAGCACGCCGTATTGGATCGAGGGATGAAACGGCGCAAGCGTGATGGCCAGTCCGGTGAGGGTCTCGAAGAGCAGCGTGGCCATCGAGAAGCGCGCGAGCCACGACGCCCAGCCACACACCGAAAGGCTGCTCCGTTTTGGTTGTTGCAGGTCCATAGGGTTCGGGTGACGAGAACAAACCTACGACTTCGACCGCGCGTCTGGTTTGCGCAGATCGCCGTCGTGGAATGAAGGGCAACTTAGCAGGCCAGCGTGGAAAAAGTTTGACCGGGATCAATTCCGCCAGCGACTCGGGCGAATATGTGGTGAAGCGGCCTTCCTCGGGGGTGAAAGCTCTTTTGCGTGGGGTAGAATTCAGCCCGGATTTCGAAGAAGCGAAACCGTGAGCAAAACAGCATCGATCAATCGTGTCACTGCAAACGAGTGCGCTGCGGAAATCAAATCCACCGGCACGAGCGAATGGTGGGACACGACTGGATTTCGAGCGTCGGAAGCCTCCAGTAACGGGGGCGAACAGGCTGGCCGACGCGTTCAGAAGTTTTTCAACTCACCATCCACCGACGCCAATGGCAATGGCAGGCTTCTATTGTTACCAGCCGTCGAGTCCGCCTCCAAGTTGCGGTGTCCCGGGGTAGGCATGGTCAAGGCCGGATTGGACGCCGCTCTCAATTCTACCCGGTGACTACGGCCAACGAGTTGCTGGAGTGTTTGCACCACTTCCTTCATTGAGCCGGCGTGAGACCGCAATTCGTCGGCGCTTCGGTTGGGATGTTGGCGAAGGGAGACGAAGCGATTCCGCAGGAGGGCAGTCGGGGCCGGAGGAAGTAGCGGAGCGACCGAGCAAAGCTCCCACCGGAAGCGCCGCGCGACTGCGCGGATTTTCAGCCGTGACGAACGCGCGTGGAGGAAGGCGACGAGAGCCGGAGCGAAGTCAGCGCAGACCCCGTCGCACGACCGGACGCGCGTTGGTCACGGCGAACCTGTAGGCGGTCACCGATTGGTCGTGAGCAAATGACCGTTGGCAGGGATGGTCAATTTGCGGGCTTGCGGAGGCGAAAGAATCCGGCGGTGCCATTGGGGGAAACGCGGGCGGTGTTCGCACCCGGTCCGGCGACGTAAGTCCAGCTTCTGGCACCTAAGTTCTCACAGCGTTCGAGCACGTAGTCGCTGGCATCCGCGGGCCAGATAAGTTCAAGTGTGTTGCCAATTACAGTGAAAGTGAGCGTGGGTGGAGTGCCAAGGTCGGGCAGTGCGTAGGCGCTGATGCCGCCGAGGAAGTTCGCGCAGCCCAGCTCGGTGACGAAGTAGATGAAGTTCCCGAAGCGCGTGATGCCCACGTCGGTCTTCGCGCCGATGTTCACGTCGTTCACGCCGACGATGACGGCATTGGTTCCCTCCGTGATGACGCCGAAGGTGCCGTAGGTGTTGGGGCCGCCTTCGCCGCAGTTGAAGTACAGCCGGTCGCCGACGGGCGCGAGGCCGCGCGGCTTGGTGCCGGTGGTCACGTCGTCGTTGACGAAAAACTGGTTAACGGAATTGTCCGCCGGGTCGAAGTAACCGAGCGCGCCGAAGCCCTTGGCGGAATTGAGCGCGAGGTTTCCGCCTTCCTCCGCCGCGTAGTAGAGCTTCCCCTGGAACGGCACGAGCGACTTGATCTTCGCGCCGTGCGTGGCGGCGTTGAGATCGATGAGTTTGGTGACGGTGCCGCTGGCGAGATCAATGGTGCCAATCGCGCCCGCGCCCTTGCCGGCGAGCTGCGTGGTGTCGCCGCCTTCGCGTCCGGCGTAGTAGAGCCGGCCGTTGAAGCGCGTCAGCGTTTCGGACTTCACCCCGAGTTCGATGGTGAAGCTCGCCGCCACGGTGACGCCGGAGCCGGGATTGAAGCGCAGCAGCGCGCCGACGCCGGCCGCGCCGGCCCTCTCGGCGAGGAAGTACCAGCCGTTGCCGTCGAGCGCGACGGGCGCGGTCTTGGGCTTTGTCTCCGCAGGGAAATCGTGAAGCGCGCTCAGGGTGCCGTCCGTGATGTTGTAGCTCCCGATGTAGCCGAAGTTGGCCGAGCCGCCTTTCTCGCAGACGAACCAGAGGTGAGAGTTGCTGACGAGCGTGAAGCCGCCCTTGACCTTGGTTTCGGTCGCGAAGTGGGACAGCGGCGTGAGCGTGCCGGCGGCGGGATTGAACTTGCCGATGTAGCCGAAGTTCGACGCGCCGCCCTTCTCGCAGGCGAAGTACAGATCGCCGCCGATCTCGGTGAACGGACCTTTGATTTTGGTTTCCTCGGCGAAGGAAAGGATGTTGGTCAGCCCTTCGGCGGACGCGGAGACGGCCAGCGCGAGGGAGGCGAGCGGGATGATTACAGATTTCATGCGTGATGGTTCAGTTTCGGGATTTGGGTTGGCGAAAAACTATTCGGTCAGGACCGGCTCGCGGCGCGTTTTCCTGGCGGTGGAGGCCGGAGCGGAAGGTTGTGCCGCCGCGCCAACGACGGCCGCGGGCGCGGGACGAAGGCTGGCGGCTGCCGCGACGGCGGCTTGCTGGCGCGCGGCCTGGCGCTTGCGCCACTTGGGCACGGCCCAGAGATAAATGCCGGTGGCCGTCAGCGTGAGCATGATGAAGCCGGCCAGCGACATGGCCACCTTGCCGGCTTCGCCGACGATCTTTCCGGTGTGCAGATCGAGCGCGAGTTTGCCCCAGTCGAAGCTGCGCGCGGCTTTGCCGTCGGGACCGGGCCTGCCGAGCTTCTCGTAGTGCCCCTTCTCAATTACTTCGCCATCGGCGGCGCTGATGATCAGCTCCGGGCCGTCCTTCTGCTTGATGCGGTAGCTCAATTCGCCGCGCTCCTCCTTGAGTTCGATCTTCTCGATGCGCTCGTTGCCCCAGCGTTCCTGAGCCATCGCCACGGCGCGCTCGAAGCTCACCGGCTGGCCGTTCAACGCGGACGCCAGGCGCAGCTCAGTTTTCTCGCCGGAGGATTTCTTCCCGGCTTTGCCCGGCTTGTCCTTGGCCATTTCGCGCCCCGGCTCCAGACCGGCGAGACCGAGGAAGAACGGCTTGTGATTCAGGAAAATGCCGGTGAAGCCCACGACGAACAGGAACGCGGCGGCGATCATGCCGGCCTGCGAATGCCAGTTGCGGAGCTTGGTCAGAAGCCAGTTCCGGGAACGCGGGGCCGGGGCGGAAGCGGGAGTGTTCATGGAGATGGAAATGGGTGAGAACGGATGGGGCTCAATCGTCGCTGCCTTCGCCCTTGGATTCCTTGTCCTCGGCCTTGGACTTGATCTTGATGACGTGGCCGTCGCCCATCACCTTGACCCAGTAGCGTTCGTGCCATTTGATGGGACCAAGCTCGCCCTTGGCCACCTTCTCCATCACCTTCAAGCGGTCGTCGCTGTCCCAGGGTTTGAAGATGTCCTTGGCGATGTCCTGAGTGACAAGCTGGGTGAGCCTCGACTTCTCGGGCTTGTCCAGCTCGCGTCCATGCACCTCGTAGCTGGTGCCGATGCGTTCCCAAACCGGCGTGCGGCTCACGAGGTCCCCTGTGTCCGACGGACAGCGGAAGATATTCTCGGAACCGTAAGGGGCGAGCACGGTCTGGATGCCGTTGGTGAGCGTGTTGAGCTGCTTGCCCTTGGCGATGTCGTCGGGTTTCAGCACCTTTTTCTTCACCTCAAACTTCGGCGGCAGGGAATCGTCATGGTCATCCGCGAACATGGCCACGGCGAAATAGATCTGGCGCAGGTTGGACGTGCATTTCGCCTGCCGGGCCTTCTCCTTCGCCTGGGCCAGCGCCGGGAGCAGCATGGCCGCAAGAACGCCAATGACCGCGATGACCACGAGCAATTCCACCAGCGTGAACGCCCGGCGTTTGGTCTGAGCTCCAGAGTTTGTTTTCATTTCGATGCTGTGGATTGGAGCACAGAACCGCAATTGCCCGCTTCCGGCGCCTTGCGAATGATTGTCGGCAGTTTGTCGTCGAGAGTCCACGGAATGGGCGTCGGCATGGCTGTGATCGCTTCGGTTGGGATGGTGGCGAAGGGAGACGACGCGATTCCGCAGGGGGGAGTCGGGGCCGGAGGACGTAGCGGAGCGACCGGCCCCGGCTCCCCGCGGAAGCGCCACGTGGTCGTGCGATTCATTCAGCCGAGACAAGCGCGCGTGGAAGAAGGCGAGGCAAGCCCGATCGGAGTCAGAACGACACGGTCGCCAAGTTTCTCGGCTATTTCCTGCATCCCATGTCGAAATGGCCGAAGCTCGCACGTCATCAGGGTGCATGGGATGGTCCCGTGCGGAAAAGCCAACACTCAAACACAGATCATTATGGAATACATGCTCATGTTCTACGAATCCAAGGCTGACTTCGCGGCCCGCAACGACCCCAAGGTGTCTGAACCTTACTGGGGCGCCTGGATGGCCTACTCGAAAGCGATGGCCGAAGCCGGCGTCACCAAAGGCATCGGCAACGCCCTGCAAACCGCCCGAAGCATCCACTGTCGTCCGGCTGAAGAACGGCCAGCGCCAGGTGCAGGACGGGCCGTTCGCCGACGCCAAGGAACAACTCGGTGGCTATATGATCATCGAGGCTCCCAATCTCGACAAGGCCCTCGAATGGGCCGCGCGCTGCCCCGCCGCGGTGAACGGCGCGGTCGAAGTGCGGCCGGTGCTCGACATGTGCGGAAGTTGAGTCCCCGGCCGCGATGGACGCCCTTCAGGTCGTCGAATCCGTCGCCCGCGATTCCTACGGGCGGCTGGTGGCGTATCTCTCGGCCCGGTCGCGCGACGTGGCCGGCGCCGAGGATGCGTTGAGCGAAGCGTTGCAAGCCGCGCTCGCAACCTGGCCGCGCGACGGTGTGCCGGACAAGCCTGAAGCCTGGCTGCTGGCCACCGCCCGCCGCCGGTTGATCGATGAGGCCCGTCACGTCGAAGTGCGGACCAAGGCGGAACCCTTCCTGCAATTGCTCGCTGAACCCGGCGCGAACTTGAACGAAAGCGTCTTTCCTGACGAGCGGCTCAAACTTCTGTTTGTCTGCGCGCACCCGGCCATCGATGCCGCCGCGCGCACGCCTTTTATGTTGCAGACGGTCCTGGGCCTCGACGCCGCGCGAATCGCCTCCGCCTTCCTCGTTGCGCCCGCAGCGATGAGTCAGCGCCTCGTGCGCGCGAAGGCCAAGATTCGCGCCGCCGGCATCGCCTTTGAAGTGCCCGAGGAGAGCGAACTGGCCGCGCGACTGGACTCGGTGCTGGAAGCCATCTACGCCGCGTACGGCACGGGTTGGGAAGACGCCAGCAGAACGGACACCCATCGCAAAGGACTCACAGATGAAGCGATCTGCCTGGCGCGGGTCGTGGTCCAGTTACTGCCGGGGGCGGCGGAAGCGCGCGGTTTGCTCGCCTTGATGCTCCACTGCGAAGCCCGCCGGACCGCGCGGCGCTCGCCCACCGGCGACTACGTGCCGCTGACCGAACAGGACACGAGACTCTGGTCCCGCCCGTTGATGGACGAAGCCGAGATGCAATTGAGCGTCGCCTCCTCCCTGAAGACGCCCGGCCACTTCCAACTGGAGGCCGCCATTCAATCCGTCCACGCCCAGCGCTGTGCGGCCGGGCGGACGGAGTGGGCGGCCATCGCGCAATTCTACGACGAACTTCTCCGTCTCGCACCGACGCTTGGCCTGCGCGTCAGCCGCGCCGCCGCCATCGCGGAACTGCGCGGCCCGGCGGCGGGATTGGCCGCCCTGGAGGAGATTCCGCCCGACACTGTCACTGCATATCAACCCTACTGGGCGGTTCGCGCGCATCTTCTCGCGGGCCTGAATCAAGCCGATGCCGCGCGCGCAGCCTATACACGCGCCATCGGATTGAGTGAAGATGAGGCTGTCCGAAGATTCCTGATAAGTCGCGCGCAGGCGTTGGCGGGCGCATGACACGCGTCGCTCACCATGCGGTCAAATCATCTGGCCGTGCCACGCAACTCATGAATAAAGTCGGCCTGAGCCGATGAACGAAGCGAAGCTCAACCAGTTCCGTCGAACGATGTCGCGGCCTTCGGCGTTGCGGTTGCTGGCGGCGGCGGTGGTTGTCGCGCTAGCGGTGTGGATGTTTTATCCGCGCGAGCCGGAGCACCAAGGCTTGAGCCTCAGCGAATGGATTGCGGCGCCTGCGGAAGCTGGTCGCACACCAGATGAGGTTGTCGCCGCTCTCCTCGCAATGGGCGATCGGGTGGTTCCCCGATTGCTCGACTGGCTGCAAACGCGTGAATCCCGATGGAGAACGCGCCTGCACGATCTGTCCACCCGGCTCGACCTCGACTGGCTCACCATCGAGCCAGACCGGGCGTGGGAGCGGCGAGATTGGGGGGTGACGGGTTTCGCCATCCTCGGCGCGAACGCCGCGCCATCCATTCCTCGACTGACGGCGTGGATCAACGATCCGGAGATCGGCCCGTCCGCGCTGGGCGCGTTGCGTGGCATCGGCCTGCCGGCGGCGCCTGCCCTCCTGGCGGCGTTGACCAACGGCACGGCGGAAGCGCGCTCCGGAGTGGTGCAAATCCTGGGCAGCGAATGGTTCGTCGATCTGCCGCAAAGCGTGCCGATGCTGCTGCGCGCGCTGGACGACGCGGACTATCAAGTGCAACTGACGGCCATCAGCAGCCTCGCCCACTGCCAACGACAGCCGCAGTCGGTCTGGCCGGCGCTCGCGCAACTCGCGCGGGACACGAATTTCACCGGACGCTCCTTCGCCCTCCGCGCGCTCGTGGACGGGTCCGCGCCGGAGGAACTCGCCTTGCCGGTGTTCGCCGCCGCGCTTGATGATGGGAACGCGGACACCCGCCGGGCTGCCGTCGCGGGTTTGTTGCGGGTGGAGAGCGAAGCGGCGCTGGAACCATTGATTAGGGCGCTGAAAGACCGTGACGTGGCGGTGCGGTCCAAGGCGGCCATAGGACTCGGAAGATTCCCCCAACATATCGAGCGCCTCCTGCCACTATTGCGCGAGCGGTTGACCAACGACCTGCCCGTCGTGCGCGGGGCTGCGGCCAACGGGTTGTCCAAGTTCGGCCCCGCCGCCCGCGTCATCGTGCCCGACCTGCTGATGCTGCTCCGTGAGACCGGTTCACTGCCGCAGCAAATGATGCTGCACAACATGGCCGCACGCGCCCTGCTGAACATTAATCCACAAGCCGCCGCCGAAGCCGGCATCCGGCCCGAAGAGCCGCAGTCGGGAAGGAGTCGCGGAAGGCGAGGCGCAGGCTCAGTTATGCCCCCGCCTGTTACCCCTGCGCCGCCAAGACTGTGAGGCGCGCAAGGAGGTCACTCCTCAATCACAGCACGGTAAAAGGCCGCAGGCGTGTCAGTCGAGTCAGTGGTTCCCGTGGCATCATCTTCACCGCGTCCCGTGGTCAACTCGCTCCAAGAGGAGAAATCCGTCGTGCGCTCAAGGCGGAACCGCAGCCCCGCCACGCCGCGCAGACGCAGAGCGAGCATTCCGCCATCGGTTGACACGGGCGGATCGAACACCAACTCGGGCTGCAAAACATAGCGCGCCAGACCGGATGCCGCTTGTCCGCCCGCGTGAGTAAACGCGCCGCCCACGTACAATTCGTTCCCCGATACCGCCAGCGCGAAGACGCGCGCCCGCGCGCCGGTTAATTGCGGGAATGACAGTCCAGAGCCTAGTGCCGACCAGTTCGTGCCGTCCCAACGCGCCAGTCCAGCGACGGGTACACCGCCCGCGTCGGTGAAACTGCCTCCAACGAACAATTGCCCGCGCCAGACGGCCAGCGCATTGACCGCCGAACCTTGCACGCCATTGGCCGGGCCGTCACCCAGGGCATTCCATTCGCTACCATTCCAACGCGCAATGTTGTTGGCAGCCACGCCGCCAGCCGAGCGGAACTGTCCGCCGACGTAGAGATTGGTGCCATCCACCGCCAGCGCCAGGACAGTCGTGTTGCTTCCGTCAATGCCCGCGCCGAGCGTGCTCCAGGTTGCGCCATCCCACTTCGCCACGCGGTTCGCGGGAATGTCGCCCGCGTTGGTGAAGCTGCCGCCTGCGTAGAGGCGGTCCTCGTGTCCGGCGAGCGCTCGCGTTCGTGCGCTCAAGCCGCCGCCCACTTCGCGCCAGTTTGCGCCGTCCCAGCAGGCGATGTGTTTGGCCGCTGCGTCACCGCTCCCAGTGAACTCTCCGCCGGCATAAAGTTTTTCGCCAACGACCGTCAGAGCGAGAACATTCGAGTTCAGTCCTTCGCCCAACGCTTGCCAGCGCGTGCCGTCCCAACGGGCGATGTTTTGCGCAGTGACGCCGCTGGCGTTGGTGAAACGTCCAGCCGCGAAAACCTCCGGTCCACGCGCGACCAGGGCGGAGACGCGCGCGTTGAAGGCGCCTGTGATGCCAGCGCCCATAGCCGACCAGCCTGATCCGCTCACCTGACCGACACGATTCGCCGCAACCGCGCCGCCGGCCTCGAACAACCCGCCGACGTATAGCGCCTCCGGCGTTGGAGCCAGCGCATAGACAAAGCCGACGCTGCCACTGACACCGCGCGCGTTGCGGGCGACAACCGGCTGCCACACTGTTCCGTCCCATCGCGCAAGGCTGCCGGCGGGTTTCCCATGAAGCGAATTGAAATAGCCGGCCATGAAAACATCGCCCTCCGGGTCGCGCGCCAATGCGTACGCCTGTTCGCCGGAGTTCGCCCGCCAGATGTTTGTTCCCAATGGCGACCAGTTCGAGCCGTCCCATCGGGCAACTTTGTCCAACAACACGTCGCCTGAGCTGGCGAAGGAACCGAGTGCCAGCAGGTTTGTGCCGTCGGAGAAAATCCGGTCGCATGTGTTTTCCAAGCCCGCACCCAACGGCCACCAATTGGTGCCATCCCAGCGCGCGATGTTCGTGGCGGCGGCGGCGTTGATGGACGTGAACCAGCCACAGGCAAACAGTTCTCCGCCGTGCGAGAGCACTTGATACAGAGTGCCGTTCACGTCGCCCGGAAACGGTTCCCAACGCGCGCCCGTCCAGCGGGCGCGATTGGCGATTGGTTCGCCGGCCAGCGAAGTGAACTCTCCCGAGACAAACAATTCATTCCGGTGAATGGCAATGCTGCTCATGCCACGATCAACGCACGGAGTAAATGGGCAGCCCCCGATTGCGCTGCCGAAGGTTTCCCAAGCACTGCCGTTCCAGCGCGCGACACCGTAAGTATTGGTGCTGCCCGGCAATTGAAAAGCGCCGCCCACATAAAGCGCATCCGAGTCGCCGACGAGCGTGTACACCGCGCCGGTCAATCCACCCACGCCCGCCCATCGCGCGCCATCCCAGCAGGCCAGACCGCTGACGATGTTGGTGCCGGAGCGGCTGAAATTGCCGCCGGCATACAGCCGTCCGCCGTGGCTCGCCAGCGCAAAGACGGACACTGCGGAATACACATCGTCCACCGTCAGCCCATCGCCCAATGGCCAGAAGTTCGTGCCGTCCCAGCGCGCGACCGAGTGGGCCGCCGCGTTCCCCGCGATACGAAATCCGCCGCCGACATGCAATTGGCCATCGTGCCACGCCGCTGCGATGGCCACGCCATCCAGGCCCGGACGACCGAACCGAAAGTCCCATCGCTCATCGCCGGGCGCGGCTGAACCACCTGCCGCCATCCCGCACAGCGCCAGAACGGAGAGTGCTCGAAGGCCGGAGCGAGAATCGGTGAATTTCATGACCGAGCTATACCACAACCTCGCTGGCCGACAAAGCAGCGAGCGGTGGCGCGCTTCGGCGAAGTTCAAGCACGACCCTCGATAGTGCAACAACGCCCCGTCTCATGGTTTCTGCAGCTCAACAAATCGATTCTCGCCTCGCGATGAACCACCAGAACCACAGCGCGCCCAATCCACCGAACGCCGCCGCCCCAATAAAGTTGGCCTGCGGGCTGATGCTCCACAGCCACGCGCCGACAAACGAACCGGTCGTCACCACGCAGTCCCGGATGAGGTAATAAGCGCCGTAAGTGCGCGCGCGAAGGTCGGGCGGCGCTTGCGCGATGATGAGCGCCTTGCGGGCCGGTTCACCGAATTCCTTCAAGCCACGCACGGCGAAGGCTACTGCAAGCCACATGAAATTGTCGGCCCAAAGCAGCGTCACCGGGAACAAGGTGAAGAAGACGAACGTCGCGAGGACGAACGGTCGCTGACCATGCTTGTCGGCCAGATGCGCGACGGGGATGTAGCAGAGCATCGCCGTGACCATCTCGATGGACACGAGCCAGCCAAATTCCCTGGCGCTGACGCCGCCGTGATTCATCGCCCAGAGGATGATGAAGGCATACGGCAGACGCTCGCAGAACCGGATGAGGATGTCGCTGACCAGCAGTTCGCGCAGCGTCGGGTTAAACGACTTGACCACACCAAGGAACGATACGCTGGAATTATTGAGGGCGGATTCCTCCTCGGCTTTGGCCGCAGGCTCGGCGATGAACCATTGGAATACAGACGTAGCCACGTTCAAGCCGATGCAGCCAAGCAGTGCGAAACGAACCCCCTGCTCCCACCCGAAGCGCGTGATGAGCCAGCCGCCAACCAGCGGCCCAACCATCATCGGCACACGCCGCACCATTGATTGCACGCCGACTCCCATCGTGTGCTGCTTTTTATCGAGCGATGTCGCGATGACCGAGAAAGTCGCGGGCAACGAGAGCGCGCTCCACGCGAGAAACAGGAACACGCCGACGACGAGCGCGAGCCAGTGCTGCCAAAAAAGCACGAGGACATATCCGGCGAGTGAAAGAGCGTTGAATAGCAGGAGTGAACGGCGTTGTCCCCAACGGTCAGTCAGCCAACCACCGGGATAGGCGTAAACCGCGCCGAGCAGTGTTTGCAGCGCGTCGAACAGTCCGATGATAAGAACGCCAGCGCCTAGCGTTTCGAGATACTTCGGGGCAAAGCCTAGCCAGAGTCGCTCGCCGGTTCCGGCCAACACCAAAGCCACGAGCAACAGCACCGTGTTGCGGCGAAGCGCGAGGAAGTCGGCAATGCTGCGCCAGCGACTCATGCCCTCGTCCCGACCAGCCGACGTTTGCACTCCGCATAGAGCGCGTCATAAACGATGAGTTCCCGCTCAAGGATTTCCATGTCACTCAGCCCCATCGCGCTGAGGCCGAACGCGACCCAGCGCAAACCCTCGCCTGCCGGATGCGGATTCGACGGATGCGAGTCGGCGGCGCGGACGATTTCATCGAGCAGCACCAGCGCCGGGTCAGTCAGGTTGTACTTCTTGAGAATGGAGTTGAAGGACACGTCCTCGCCGTGGTGGCCGAGTTCGCAGCCATCAATGTCAAAGGGTGTCGCATCAAACTCACGGGCCTTGGCTTCGACCTGTTCCGCCGGCACGAAAGCAAACTCGGCCTGCGGGTCAACGAATTTCCTGATGAGCCATGGGCAGGCCACGCGGTCCACCTTCACCTTTTCGCGGGTAATCCATTTCATGCGCGCGCGAGATTGTCACGAGCACGAGTTCCCGGCAACCTCCCACACATGACAGCCAGAATGCCCAATCGTTTCCTGCCGCTGGTCGCCGCGCTGAGTTGGACGCTTTCTCTGCACGCCGCCCCGCTGGACACCAACCGCATCGAGCAAATCACCGCTCTGAAAGGCGCGTGGAACGCCGCCGAGGGTGTGTTCAAGGTCACACAGCCGCGCAACGAAGTGGCGGTGAAGGTGGACGAATGGAAGATGCCGCCTTTCATGGGCCTGACCTCCTGGGCCGCGTTTCAGGCCGGGAAAAAGGCCGACGCGATGGTCATGGGCGATTTCGTATTGTTCGAGGACGAGGTGAATCCCGTGATGAGCGCCGCGTTGGAGAACGGGCTCGAAGTGACCGCACTGCACAACCACTTCTTCTACGCCGAACCGCAGGTGTATTTCATGCACATCGGCGGCGAAGGTACGGTCGAGAAACTCGCGGGCGGCGTCAAGGCCGCGCTGGCTAAGATGAAGGAAATCCGCACGGCGAATCCGACACCGGCCAGGTCGTTTGGCGGGGGCATCCCTGAGAAGAACGCCATCAGCGCCGCGCCGCTGGCGGAATCCTTCACCGCCACGCCGCAGGTGAAGGAAGGCATGGTGAAATTCGTCTTTGGCCGTGTCGCACGAATGGATTGCGGTTGTGCGGTCGGCAAGGAAATGGGCGCGAACACATGGGCAAGCTTCGGCGGCACGGACGACAACGCCGTCGTGGACGGCGACTTTGCCTGCCA
Organism: Limisphaerales bacterium; assembly: GCA_044230345.1. Taxonomy (GTDB): domain Bacteria; phylum Verrucomicrobiota; class Verrucomicrobiia; order Limisphaerales; family JADJPG01; genus JBGARF01. Next base: position 17,077 of record JBGARF010000002.1, on the reverse strand, counting down.
GGAGAACGAGCTTCAGCCGGTGCTCAAGAGCCTGCGCAGCGCGGGCATCCACATCGTGGCGATTCATCACCACATGATTCATGAGACGCCGCGCTATGTGTTCCTGCATTATTGGGGCCGTGGCAAGGCGATGGATTTGGCGAAGGCCATCCGCATCGCGCGCGGCGAACAGACCAAGGCGGCAGCGGCACAGGCGCGGGCCGAAGGTGGCTTCAAGGAAATCAACGTCGCGGACTTCGAGAAACGCCGCGCGAAGAAAGCCCCTGTGCTCGACGTGCGCAGCCCGGAGGAATTTGCGAAGGGCCACGTCACCGGCGCAATCAATCTCAACATCCATTCGCCCGATTTCGCCGCCAAGGCCGCGCAGTTCGACAAGAAGAAGCCCATCCTCGTGAACTGCCACGTCGGTTCGCGCGGTGCCATAGCGGCGGCGGAACTAGCGCGGCTTGGTTTCAAATCCATCTTCAACCTCGAAGGCGGCGTGGACGCTTGGGAGAAGGCGGGCCATCACGCCGAGACCAACACCACTCGCTAAAACATCATGAAACTCTCACTCGCACCCGTCTTTGTTGCGCTCGGACTCCTGCGCGGTGTCGCCGCCGAAACCGCTGCTCCTGCGAACGGCGCTCCGGCCAAGCCTCCCGCCACCGCCTGGCTTTCCGGCAGTGACGAGGAACGGTTCGATCGCATCGCCCGGCAGATGCGCGGTTTCGATCTCGCAATGATGGAAGTTGGCTATCGCTACACGGAGCTGCATTGGGCCGGACAGGACCGCAACTGGGATTATGCAAAGTATCAGTGCGAGAAAATCCAGCACGTCATCGAGCTTGCGATGGAGCGGCGCACAAACCGCGCCCCGTCCGCGCGGTGGTTTCTCACCAACGCCATCCCGCCGATGAAAGCGGCGATCGAGTCCAAGGACACGGCGAAGTTCGAGGGTCAGTGGAGGGTCTTCACCGCTGCGTGCAACACCTGCCATGCGATGGAGAAGATGCCGTTCATCACCGTTCAAACGCCGGAACGCCGGCTGTCGCCGATCAAATTTCACGGCGTTCCACCATCCTCAATCAGCAAGCCATGAAAACTCGGATCGCTCTCCTTGTCTTCGGTGCGTTCGCGGCCCGCGCCGATTTCGTGAATTTTGACCACGCCAGGTCAGGCGAGTCGCCAGCGGGTGGACCATCCTCGCCCGGTGGGCTTTCGCTCCGCGAAAATCTTCTCGCGCCGCTCCCACAGTGCTCGAATCTCCGGCTGTTACCGGGTCGAAGCTCAAGTTGAACTGGTCTTCCCACTGGAACTCGAATCGGGCTTTGGAGAGGGTATTGTCACGATACGGCGCGCCGCTCACGACCATTAGTTTGATCAATGGCCGGGTTTGACTCTCAAAGCCCGTCCAGGCTCGCGACGGGTTCGCCGGCCGCCCAGGCGATGCCGCGCATGAGAATCGCTCGGAACAGCGGATCATTCAGCGTCCAGGTGTAGTGGCCGGGGATGCTTGCGAAGACTCGGCCTCGCCCCTTCTGCCGCGTCCAGAGCAACGGCCGCATCTCGCCATCCACTTTCGCCGAGGCGAGGACATGCACCCGGTTGGTATCGCCGATGAGCGGCCAGTACGGTTCGTCGAGGAGTTCGATGCGTCCCGGTAGCCCGCGCGTGATGGGATGCTCACGATCAATGAGCCGCAGTTCAAACGGCATGTGCCGGTAGCCGGTGCGCCTGGGATGGGCGCTCAGGCCGATGCGCACGGCCAGTGTCTCCGGCTCCGAGTCGGCGATGACGGCGGAGTGAATCAGGGCCACGCCGCCGCCACGATCCAGGAACGCATCCAGTTGCGCGAGGCGCGAGGTGGACCAGTTGTGGTTCCAGTAATAGAACACGACGACGGACGCGGCCTCGAACTGGGCGGCCGTGGGCCATTCCCACGCGGTTTCGGCGACGGTTCCGCGCGTGGGATTGGAGAGCAGCCGCGACCAGTTGGTCTGCCAAGCCGGATAATCGTGCTGTCCCGTGCCGTGATCCTGTTTGGACGCGACGAGCACCATGCGCAGTTCCTTGCCGGGTTCCGCGCGTTCGGCCCTTTCTTGCGATGCCAGCCGAGCGAGCACTTCCCTGGACCGTTGCGGCGGTTCCCACAGCAGGAAGGTCAGGAGATCGCGCACCTCCGATTCCTTGCGGCCCTCCAGCAGTCCCGCCGGCATCAGGCTGAGTTCGGTCGGACGCAGGCTCTCGATGCTGGCGCGGGCCAGCACGGTTTCCTTTCCGCTGGCATCGAACAACTGGATCGAATCCTCCGTCTGCGAACGCACGAAACCTTGATGCACTTCGCCGTCCTTCGTGGTGATTTGAAACGTGACGTAATCGGGATGCAGCGTGGCGTTCGGCTCGCGGATGTCGCGCAGCACGCTGGCAGGGTCGCGGTGAATCAGGTTGCTGAGATCGGGGCCGGCAGCGCCGCCTTTGCCCCGGACACGATGGCACTTCGCGCACTGAAGCTGCTCGCTGAAGAACAGGCTTCGTCCCGTCTCCCAATCCCCATCCGGTTTGTCCGCCGCACGGCTGTCCGTGCCCGCCGAGGCGCGCGCTTTCGGCGCCCAGGGCAGCGGCTGCCTCCAGCTTTCGGGCGAGATGCCCGCCAAATCCTTCGGCCACGGCTGGGACGATTGCGTCAGGCCGTAGTCCACATCCACCGTTGTTCCCGCGCCGGTTTCACTGACGCCCTTGATGCCCGGCAGCGTGATGGCATAACGCACTGCCAGCGGGTGCGGGTCGGTGCGCAGCACGAGAGTGCGGCCTTCGTCCTCAAGGCGGGCCGCGCGAATCGCGAGACGGCCCCGCGGCGTGGCGTCCTGCTGGCGCACCACGGAGTAGGGCGGCTTGAGCGTCTCGAAGCGATCGCCAGCGCCAACGTATTCGCCGAATTCAATTATCGCATTCGCGCCGGTCGCTGAACGGACCGCATCGTCATGGAGCGGCTTGTCGAAGACCACGCGCACCTCCGTCGGGCTGGACGGCGAAGCGGCCAGCGGCAGCGGCGCGGGCGAATCCCGGTAGGTGATCCGAAAAAGTTTCCCTTCACCGCGCGGGCCAGTGCCCCAATCGGGCGGCCCGCTGTGGCAGGCCACATAGAGCGCGCCGTGTGGGGAGACGGCCAGATCGACCGTGAGCATCGACAGCCTTGCAATCGTCTGCGCGCTTCCGATGTAGCCGCCCGGAGTCTTCGCGAGCGGCACGCGATAGATTTTCCCCCGCGACTGCCCGGCCACGAGCGCGTTGCCTTCCCACGATTTCGGCCCGAACAATCCGCGCCCCGGACTGACCGGCCGGAGAGCCGCACCGTCTCCCGGCGTGGTTGTGCGTGAGGTCGGCGGATGCGGCTCGTTGAAGACCAGCCCGCAGGCGCTCTGATGTTGAGGGCCAAATTCGACAACGGGCTTCTGGCCTTGCAAGTCCGGCAGCCAGGTCTCGTGTCGTGGCGGAAATCCGTAATTGCGACCCACGACGATGTGATTGAGTTCATCGAGGGGATTGCCGTTCGGCATCCACGTCTCGCCCTCCTGATCGGTGTTGAACAAGTCGCCCGCGCGGTTGAACGCGAGCGCAACTGGCACGCGGATGCCCGTGGCCACGGTGGCCAGTTGTCTCGTGCGCGAATCCCACTTCTGAATCGTGCCGCGCCGGGAGTTGAGATCGTAGAGCGAGAACTGGTCTTCCGCGGAATCGGGCGAGGACGGTTCGCGCCAGCGGTTGCTTCGTTTCAGCCACTCGACTTCATCCGGCTTCAAATCCCCGCGCTTGCGAAGCCGGTAGGCGTTCGAGTAATCGGCGACCAGCAAACCAAAGAACACGTTGCCCTCGGCGTCGAGCGTCACGGCGGTCGCGTCCACGCCGCCGGAGCCCACGTCCGTTGCCGGCCAGCCGGACGCGATGATCTCCTCCTCGTCTCCAGCGCCGTCGCCGTTCGTGTCCTTCAGCAGCGACACCTTGCCCTTGGATGAAACGAAAAGTCCGCGCGTGCTCCACGCCATGCCCAGCGGCACGCTCAAGGTTTGCCTGTCCCAGAACACGCTCGCCTGATCTTCAAGCCCGTCGCCGTCCGCGTCCTTGAGCGACCAGATGCGTCCGTCGTAACCCAGTGCGGTGAGCGAACCGTCCGGCGCGAAGCGAAGGTTGTTGATGTTCGCGAGCTTCACGGGCAGTTCGCGCACGGTGAAGCCCGGCACGAGGAACGTCACGGGCGGGTTGGTCGATTGCGCATGAGCCATCCGAATCAGGCCAACACCAAGACCAAGGACAAGAATCCATCGGTGCATAAAGGATTTGTAGCGGGAGACAGGGATCGGCTCAAAAAGAAAATGGCTGGCCCAACATCGCCGCAGATCAGTAACCAGAGGCACAACCTTCATTCCCAGATCCGCGTGTTGATCGGAACGCTGGCGAGAAACGACGGAGCGATTCCCGAACGTAAGTTGCCGGAGGATGCAGGCAAGCATCCTCCGGCTTTGGAGACTTGATGAAGGTCTAACGAAACCGGAAGGTCAGAGTTTAGTAATGGCCAGCCGCTGATGCCACGCCAGCCGTTCATCCATCGAACGCGAAATCAATTTCGAGATGTCGTTACAGCTCAACATGCGGCTATTCGCGGTCGTTCCGGAACCAGTTTGCTTCGAGGCGCCGGCGCAGTGCCATCCGCGCCCGATAGAGCATGACCCAATAGTTGTTCGCGGACACCCCAAATTCCTTACAGATCTCCGCCGGGTCGAGCCCATCGAGTTCGCGGAGCAAAAAGACCTGCGCCACCTTGGCGGGCAGCTTCGAGACGCAGCGATCAAACACGCGCCAGAACTCCGCCGTCTCCATGCTTTCATCCGGCTGAGGCCACGGCTTGGGGCCGACCTTGGGATTCCAGATCGCGCGCTTGTCGAAGAAACTTTCGCATTCGTCGGCGAGGAATTCGAGATCGGTGAAGTTCTGCTCGCGGGCCAGCCCGCGAAAGTAATCGATCACCTTTCACTCGAAACCTCGGGCGGCGGCTGTTCCGTCGCGGTGGACTTCATCGGTGATGCGGGCTTATCCGGCGGCTCACAAAACGTGGAGCCGAATCGGCGCGTCCGGATCGATGCCCGGCCGCGCCGATGAACGGGAAGGCTTACTTCTTCTCCTTCGCGGCGCATTTCTCGCACGCCTTGGCGTCCTTGCCGACGGCCTTCACCGCCTTCTTGCAGCAGGCGTCTTTCTCGCACTTCTCGCAGGTCTTGCCTTCCTTCGCGGCTTTGGCGGCCTTGACGCAGCATTCACCGGCGAAGGCAGTCGCGGTGAGACTGAGGACGGCGGCAACGACCGCCAGGGACTTCATCATGTTCTTCATGTTGTGTTGTGACTCGGCTTGTGAAATTGCGGAGGTCAGGCCCAAGCCATGCGCTGGCATCCGTTGGCGCGAACAACGCGCAAATCAGTTCGGTTCGCGGGTCATGGTTTGGTGGTGGCGGTCGCCTTCAGGCGTTTTGGCGCGTCGAAGAAATAGTTCCCACTCTGCACCATCGTCAGCGCCTGCTTGATGCTCGGACGATCTCCCCAAAACGTCCCGTAATAGGCGAAGCGCACAATGCCGTCCCGGTCCACGATGACGACCGACGGACGGTTGATCCACTCAGCGTGGACGACAAAGGCCATCGGTTGCACGCCGTATTCCGCGCCGACCGCGCCCGCGCGATCAACGAGATGCGGCCACCAGATGTTCTTGGTGTAGCTGTCCTTGAACGACGTTTTGCTGAACCAGTATTTCGGTTCGAGCTCCTTCCCGACCATCACTCGCGCCGGATAGACATCGTGCGCTTCGAGCGTGAACACCTGGATGCCCGCGCTCTCGAACTGCCGGCGAAGCTCGATCAGTTCGCGGAACTCGCCGTGGCAGACCGGACACCAATCGGCAAAGATCCAGATGAGTACGACGGGCTTCTTGCCGCGGAACTCGGAGAGCTTCCAGACGCGGCCATCGGTGTCGGGCAGTTGAAAGTCCGGTGCGAGTCGGCCCACCTTCGAGCGGCCAAACTTCGCCTCGTCCAGCGCCCGATACGCGGCGGCAAGCTCGATCGTGGCGGCGTGGCCGTGTTCGATGGCGTGAACGCCCAACTCGGCCTGATGCTGCACGTCCTTGGATTTGTCGTCGCTGAGTGCGACCCGCAGGGCTGCGAGCGAGGAGGTTTGACCAATCTGGGAAAGCGCCACTGCGGCTTGGGAGCGCACCAGATCGACAGCGTCTTGTCCGAGAGTGATTTCAAGAGCTGGGACCGCATTCGTGGAGCAGAGGATGCCGAGAGTCATTGCCGCGACGTGGCGGACGTGGGCGTTGGAATGAGTCAGGGCCACGACGAGTGCGCTCTCCGCCGGGAGTCCGGCCCGGACCAGATCGCGCACGGCCAGGGTTCGGACGAGCCAGTCCCGATCGCCTAAGTCAGCCACGCCATGCTTATTCAACTCACGGTCGAATGTGAAGCCGCCGCGAATGGGATGAAACGAATGTTGCGCGACACGCTGGAGGATGGGCGCGATTGAATCCACCTCCGCGGCGCGGACGGCCAGCGTCGAGCCCACGGCAAGCAAGGTTGTAATCAGGGCACGGAGTTTCATGATCGGGTTCAGAGGATTTTCTTCAGCACCGCTTCACCGCGCGAGGCAGCGAGGAGATATACCTTGTCGTCTCGGGACCACGCGGCGGTGGAGTAGCGACCCGCCGACGAGAACTGTGGATTTTCGGTGGGAGCGTTACCCATCGCCTCGCGTGCGACGGTGAAGAGATGCACCGTCTCGCCGCCGTCGAGTTTGAAGCAGACGAGCGAAACCTGATGACCATGCCATTCGACGACGCGGCAACCCATCGTGGGCTGGCCTTCCAGCTTGGCGGGCATGACGAAATCCACACGCCGATCCGCCAGCCAGCGCTGCGCCTCGGTGGCGCTCGGCGTCATGTGGTCGAGCCGGAATTCCTTGCTGACCAGAATCTCCGCCATCGCCCGCTGGAACTGTGCGAGTTCAAGCTCCCGGGATTTGGGCGCAAGCAGAACAGCGAGGGCGAGCAATCCCACGAGCAACGCGGCGGCGGCGACCCAGGACGGTTGTCGATACCACGGCATCGGACGAACCATGCGCGCGGCGGCGAGAATCGCAGACTTTAGATGGGCTGGTGGCTGCGCGCCTTCCCGCACCTTGATGCCGATGGCGGTGTCGAGACGACGTTCGCGTGCGAGCCAGGCGGCGAGTTCTGGATCGCGCCGGGCGAATTCCAGCGCCTCCTGAAAGCGCGGGTCAGCGGCGTCCGCGCCGCCGGGCCGGCAGGCGCTGAGGATGAGTTTGGCTTCCTGATGGTTCATGACGAGGGGCGTTGACGGTGGATCGGGATGGAAACTGTTCGCGGCGCGAAATCCGAAAGATCGGTGCCGAGCACCCGCCGCAACTGCTCCTTGCCGCGCGAGAGCCGGGACATGACGGTGCCGACGGGCGTGTCGAGGATCAGGGCGATTTCCTCATACGAATGATCTTCGAGGTAGAACAGCATGAGCGGCGCGCGATAGCGCTCTTCGAGTTGAAGGAGAGCTTCCATGATCAAGCCGGCATCCGTGCTTTCGACGACCTCGGGCGCGAGATGCGGCAGCTCGTGCTCCACGGCGGACATCTCGAAGTGCGGCAGGCGGGATTCACGGCGTTTCCATCCGAGGAACAGCCGGTAAAGCGTGGTGAAGAGCCAGGTCTTGACCTTGTCGCGTTCGCGGAGTTGATGGCCCTTGCTGGCGAATCGACAGAACGTCTCCTGCGTCAGCTCGCAGGCATCGTCGCGATTGCCGGAGAGACTCAAGGCGAAGGCAAACAGGCCTTCGTGATAAGTCTCGACCGTCAGTTCCAAATCCATGCTCACGGCGACTAAGAAGCATGGCCGGCGCGCATTATTCCACAAAACATTCCGCCAGATTCCGCAGCTTCGGTTGGGATGTTGGCGACGGGAGACGACGCGATTCCGCAGTGGGGCGTATAGCAGAACGGAGGAAGTAGCGGAGCGACCGAGCCAAGCTTCCAACGGAAGCGCCGCGCGACTGCGCGATTCACTCAGCCGTGACGAGCGCGCGTGAAGGGAGGCGAGGCGGACCGAAGCGAAGTCAGCGCAGGCCGCGTCGGCGACCGAAAGAAGCGTTGGTCACGGCGAATCAGTCGGCGCTGGCTTGAGCGGGGACGCTTCGAGCGCTCGTCGGATGACCATCATGGCTTCCGGGACTGCCAGTCGTTCATTGGCGCACGAGCGGATGAGCAGATCGTCTGGAAGGAATTCATCGAACTTTTCGACGGCGCGAGGCGTGACTTTCTCGCCCAACGCCATTGCCGATGGCGGATTGGCCAGCACTCGGCTCCAGAGGGCGCGGAATTCGGATTCATTCGGTAATACCAACCAAAGGGAAATACGGTCTGTCTCGCAAGCAACTCCGTTGAGTTCCGCGAGAATCGACAGTGTTCGCAAGCAGCGTGTGCCGACCCAGGGAAACCACCTCATGCCGCCGGGTGTGGCGAGAATCTCGTGTTTGTGCAAATCAACCGTTCTTGCGACGGCGCGAGCCGTGCGCAGGAGTTCTCGTGCCGGGTCGTCAAGGTAGGCTGGTTCTTCCTCGCTCGTCAGCACAGATTTCATCTCCGCGACGACGCGACTGTGTAGTTCGCCGCCATTGCCGAGAAACACAGGCACCTTGCCGCCCTTCGACGGAGAAACCCACACGGTCTTCGTGCCGCCATCCACTTCGTCCACCAGCCAACGGCGTCCGGCGAGCACGACCAGTTGTCCGGCAGGAGGCAGGGCGTCCAACGGCAGTTCTCCAATCTCTGCCTTGTCATGGCGGACAGTGAACATTTCGCTTCCCTTGAACGCGGCGTAGAAATCGTGTGCGGAAGCGATGCGCTCGCCTGCGGGCGCGAGAATCAGTTCTCCCGTCGGAATCTGTTCGACGATCTTTCGTGTCGCCAGAGCGCGCAGCAACTCGCCGAAATCGGCGGAGGACACCTCGCGAAATGGACCTTCGACGACAAGCGTCTGATGCAAACGCGCCGCCGTCGTTCCGCCGGTCTGTTTCAAGCAGCTCAAGATTTGGTGAACCAATGTACTGAGATGAGTTCGCCCTCGCTCGGCAGGCTCCAACCACTTGGCGAGCATCAACTGCGTCAGGGCAATGCCGCGCAGAAGTTCCGGGAACAACAAGTCCGTGAGGCGGCTCAGTGTGGTGATTCCTCTCGGACGTAGAGCAGCATGATGGCGGCCTCGCCCTCGCTTCGGCCGGAGCGTCCTAGCCGCTGCACCAGTGAGGCAACGCTCCAAGGCGGATCGACTTGGATCAACGAATGTCATTCTCCCAATTGCGCGAGCAGGTTCCGTTTGTCCTATACGCCCGCAGCTCTGCGCGCAACGAGATGTCTCCCGCACAGAAGACTTCGTTTGGCGCAGGCTGCGAGCAAGATTGATCTCCTACGAAAGGCCAGTTTCGTACGGATTGGTTTCAACAGGGTATGGAATGAGCGGCACGTCAGTATTTTGACCCCAGCCCGAGTTGTGATGTCCGTAGCCGTCAACGACCGAGAGATCGAGTTACGATGTGTGTGCATGGAAGGATTTGGGTGCATGCGAAAGTTTTGGCTCTACACGCTCGCCATCTCGGGCGCGATTGACTTTGGGATGTTGCTGCCCAGGGGCGGCGGCGGCGGTGTCATTTGCTCCAGCGCGGCGGTGAAGGCGCTCATGTCTTTGATCACGTCGCCGATCAGGCAGTCGATGAGCGCGGCGCGATGTTCCGGGAAGCGTTCGGCGAATTTCGGGAAGCTGAAGTTCGGATCGTAGAAGGCGTGGATGAGACGGCGCACGACATCAACGCCTTTCCAGAGCGCCGGTTCGAAGGCCCCCAATCGCGCGGCGGAGACGTCGTTGTTCTTCAAGGCGTCGTCGATGCACTGCGCGGCGAGTTCAGCCGATCCCAGCGCGAGGTAAAGACCGGACGAGTAAATCGGGTCGAGGAACGCGCGGGCGTCACCGATCATCACCCAGCCGTCGCCGCAGGTCTGGCGGTTGAGGTAGGCCAGATGGCGCGAGCCGCGCACCGGTCCCACCCGCGTGGCTGCGGAGAGCCGATCAGCCAACGGTGCGCACAGCGCGACTTCGCGCGTGAAGGCCGCCTCCATGTCATCAGACTGGGAGAACACGTATTCCGGATCAGCCACGATGCCGACACTGACCATGTCGTCCGGCAACGGGATGTACCAGAACCAGCCGCCACCAGGGATGAGGAACATGGTGGTCTCGCCGGCGTCAATGCCGGGCAGGCGTTTGCCGCCACGGAAGTAGCCCCACGCCGAAGCCTTCCGGAGTTCAGGCAACGGACTGCGCAGGCCCAGTTGCCGTCCGATGATGCACGCGCGGCCCGAGGCATCGACCACGACTTTTGCGCGCACTTCCGAGCGGGCACCGTCCGCAGACACGGTCTGGACACCCACCGCGCGGGAATCCTCGAACAGCACCTTGTCGATGGAGGTTTGCTCGTGAACCTCGACGCCGCCGACGCGTGCATGAACGAGCATCATCGCGTCGAACTGGCTGCGTTCGACCTGCCAGGTGCGAGCGCGCTCGCCGGGAATGGTCTCGGAGAAATAGAACGGCACGGATTCCTTTCCGCCGTGCGACACGAAGCGAACGCTATGCTTCACCGGGAAGGCGGACGCGCGCAATTGTGGCAGCAGGCCAAGCCGGTCGAAAATGCCATGTGTGTGCGGGATGAGCGATTCTCCAATGTGGTAGCGCGGGAATTTCGACTGCTCGAAGATGACGCAATGATGACCGGCGCGGGCGAGGAACGTGGCTAGGGCCGCGCCGCCGGGACCGCCGCCGATGACGGCGACATCGCAGTTCGTGATGGGTTGGGACGTTGGATTTGTGTTCATGGGATGGATACGGATTGAGTTTCAGGTGTAACGGACATCTTGAAATCGGGAGTTGTAAAAGCGCGGCAGCAGGCGGTCCACGCGCAGCAAACCCCGGCGTGTCAATCGTACGGCCTCATCGGACACTGTGATCCAGCCTTCGTTGGCGAACATACGCAGCGTGGCGTAGAACTGGACCACGATGTTGAGGCCGAATCGCTCATGAAAAGGTGCGATGGGCACTTCACCGAGTTTTAGTTGCAGGATGAATTCACGCACCAGTTGGTCGTGGATGGAGAGTTTGAACGCGCGCTTGACCGGCAATTCGCTCCGTTCCACGGCGGCTTCGTATTGATCGAGCGTGACTTGGTTCTGAGAATGAACGCCGCCAAAGTAACCGAACGCCGCCACGCCCAGTCCAAGCATGTCCACGCCGCGCCAGAGGTAGTCCTGGTAAAGGAAGCGGTGACGCTGAGGATCTTTCACCGCGTTGTAGGCGCTGACGACGGTGTAGCCGACGCGTTCCAGCTCGCGGAAGCCTTCGTCCAGCCGGGCGCGTTTGATGTCCCATGAGAGGGGTGGCGCGGGCAGCGCGCCCGCTGTCAGGTCGCGATAGAGCTGTGTGTTGTGTGGAATCTCGGTCTGGTAAATCGTGACGCTGTCCGGCTCCAACTCAATGATCCGCCGGATGGACTCGCGCCATTTCTCCTCCGTCTCGCCCAAGAGGCCGCACATCAGATCCAGGTTCACCCAACCAAAATCCGCCTCACGGATCAGTGAGTAAGCGCGGACGAAATCCTCGGCCAGATGCACGCGCCCGTTGAGCTTGAGCAGTTCGCTGTCGAAACTCTGCACACCCATGCTCACGCGCGTGACACCCATCTCCCGCAACGATTCCAGGAACTCGCGGCGCACGGATCTCGGCGCGCACTCGAAGGTGACTTCCTTGATATCGTCCCACGCCAACGCACGGCGTAGCCCGTCTCCCAATCGACGGACTTGCGTGGAACTGAGCGTGGACGGTGTCCCGCCGCCGAAATACGCGAAAGAAACGGGGCGACCCTTCACACCAGGTTGTGTGGCGTAAAGCACCATCTCCCGTACTACCGCATCCAGGTAGCGATCCACCACTGCCGCCGGCTGCGCGATGTATGAGAGATAGTAGCAATAGTCACATTTTTTCTGGCAGAAGGGGATATGGACGTAGAGGCCGAGGGGTGCGGCGGGCGCGGGTTGCGCGAGAGCTTCGTGCAACGCGGGAACCTGTGCCGAATCCCAAGCCGAAAACGGCGGATAAGCAGCGACGAAATAGTTTCCCGCCACGGGTTCGGAAGCGATCATGTCAATTTTGATACGCCTACGTAGCATATACGGCGTTGACTCAGGTCAAGGCTCTGCACGGAACGTGCGAAGCAGCATCGCTCTGGGACAGAAGAGGCACTGACCCGTGTTGGACTCGGCCTCAGAGATCCGGCTGGACTCCTCTCAATGCAAAGTGAAACCCGCCTTGGTGTCGAACAACACGACGCGCGCGCGGTTCGTCTCGAAGGTCACTGTGTCCGCCCACCGCTTCGTCCATGCCTCCGCATCGGCGGTGTCGGCCATGTCAATCCTGACGGAGTGCGCGCCCGGAGCCACCGGCAGTCGCACCAATCCCACGCTCGCGCCATCGTGCGACAATCCTTTCGGCGCGAAGCTTTGGTCGAAGGCGACCTGACCATCGACTTGCACGCGCAGTCGCACAGCCGCGCGTTGCCGACCGACGTTCACCTGCGCGCGCATGTGCGGCAGGCGCTTGTCCAGCTCCTCCTTCGTCAGCTTGCGCGGCTCCATCACGGCACCGACGTGATGGAAGGAAACCACCAGCTCCGGCTCGGGCCGATGGGCGGTGCGATAGGCGAACGCGCTGAAGGCGAACGCCAGACCGGAGAACAAAATCGCAAGTGCTGTCCCGGCTGCCGCCAGGCGGAAGAGCGAGTGGCGTGTAGGAGGCACATTGCTGTCCAGCGTTGGCGAATGCGCCGTGATCGTTTCAAACTCCCGCGCGGCACGAATCACTCCGCCGCGTTCCGTCCGGTTGAGCTTCACGAAGCGCACGCGATTCGGATCGGCCTTGTGTGGATTGAAGGCCGGTTCGCGGACGCCCTGCAAGCGGTGCCCGAGCCACGTCATGCCGTCGCGCGCGATCGGATCGCTCTCCCCGCAGCCGGCGACCAGCACGCCCGCCGCACCGCGTTTGACGAGACGCTCCAGCAGGACCGCGCTCACCCAGCCGGCGCACGGGATGCGTTCGATTCGCCAGTGCGGAAGTTCCGCGCATCGGCCGTCCGCTCCGAGGCGCAGGCCGGCCACGGCGGATTCCGAGCAGCACAACGCGATGAACGGACGCGCGGCTCCAGTGAGCTGCAGGTCGAGCCAGACGTTAAGTTCCTTCTCCAGCGCGCGGCTGTTGAACGCCGGCAGATTGATCGCCTGCGAATCACACGAGCCGGTGCAGATGCCGCAGCCGACGCAGAGATCGAGGTTCACCAACGCCTGCGTGGGAAACGGCTTTCCATCCTCGCGCGGGATCATGGTGATGGCGTTGAACGGACAGTCGAGCGCGCAATGCGTGCAGCCGAAGCAGCGTGACACCTCGACGTTCGCCTTCCATTCCGGCGTGCGACGGCGCTTCACCATCCACCACGGCACCGCCACCGTGACCAGGCCCGTACCGAGGAAGAACACCCAGAGCGCGCCGCCGCCGAACCGGTCCGTGAGCGCGAGCGGCCAGAGATACCACCAGTCCATCGTGAACCCGGACGACTTCTCCAACATGCGGGCCGGCGCGGCACTCGTCGCGGGCAACACGGCGGACAGAGCGGCGAGCGAACCGACGATCCACGCCGTCATTGTGCGCCCGGTCAGGAAGCGCGCGCGGTTTACCCGCATCAAGTGCATCCACAGGCCGACGCCCAGAGCGAGCGGCAGCAGCATGTGCATGAAGAAGACGATGAAGAACAACAGCGACGGCACGCTCGCATCGGTGAGGAACGAACTGGAGAGCGGTTCCGCAAAGACAGGAAGTTTGTCGAGGAAGCGCGCCGTGCCCAGCGCCGCGTGCTGGCCGCGCACGTCCCACACCAGCCAGTAACCGGTCCAGCCGATGAACCACACCGCCGAGAGCAACAACAGCCCGGTGGTCCAGGCAAGCCAGCGCGCGCCGGCAAACCGCCGCTGACTCACGATGCGCAGCGCGTGCAGCAGGATGAACAGCACGCAGCCATCCGAGCTGTAGCGGTGAAGCGAGCGCACCCATTGGCCGAGAAAAGAACCAGTCCGCAGCTTCTCCAGCGAATCGTAGGCAAGATGCACGCTCGGCGTGTACCACAGCAGCAGCGCCACGCCGGTGCCCACAGCGATGATGAGGCAGGTGTTTGCCATCGCGCCCAACTGCCCGAGCGGGTTGAGCGCCGGAGGAAGGGCGCGCTCGATCAAACGATCGATCCAGAGCAGCGCGTTCTCCAGGCCGGGCCAGAGCTTTTCTCCGCGCACCGCCGGTTCGGAAACGACGGCGGGCGTCTGGATGGGATGCAGGCGCGCGAGTTGTTCGGCGAGTTCCGAGAGGTTCTCGCACTCGGGAGGATTCGGAGGAACGGACGGTGGGGTTGACGATGAAGTGGCCGACATGAAATCACGCCGGATCGGCCAACAATACGCGCAACGCGTCTCCCAGCCACGACTGTTCGCGCTGGCTCAACGACAGCCGGTAGGCGATGCGGCCTTCGCGGTCGATCAGGTAAAAGAGATTCGAGTGCATGATCTGGCCGCTCTTGTCGTCGCGCGTGCGCGCCACGGCGAGCTTGTCCAGCAGCGCGTTCATCTCGGCGGGCATGCCGTTGACGAAATGAAACTGCGCCTGGTCCAGACCGTAGATACGGGCAGTCGCGGCGCGCAGTTCGCGCGTGTCCGCCTCCGGATTCAACGAAAATGCCACCACGGCGAGCTGGGCACGCTGCTCGGGAGTCAGCTCCGCCAGCACCTGACGGATCTTGGACAGCATCATCGGGCACGTGGTCGTGCAGGTGGAATACACGGCGGTGAGCAGCACGACGCGGCCTTTGAAGTCCGCGAGGCGCACGGCGTTGCCGTCCTGATTCACGAGGTTGAACTCCGGCACCGGCAGCGTCGTGCGCAGGCGATCCGCCGGGAACGGCAGCCCGGCCGATGTCGCTTCAGCGCGGCTGGAACCGAAACCGACGAGGCTCACCGCGATGGACGCCACCAGCAGCAGCGCCGCTCCGGCGGCGTGGGCGAACATGAGTCGTTGTTCGCTCCACACGCGACGAAGCGGCGCGCGCCAGAGGAAAAAGAAGATCGCCGCGAGCGGCAGCGGTTCTGTGAGCATGAGAACAATCGAGGGCATCCGCATGACGCCGCTGACCGGATCGAGCTGGAAACACCGCAGACGGAACTCTTCGAGGTAGGCGGCCCACGCCCCGGTTCCCGGCGGCGCAAACGCCATGATGGCGATGAACACCGTGTAGAAGAGCAGGACGAAGATCGCGAACGCCGCAAAGGAACCGCTGCCCAAGAAGGCGACAAGTTTGTGAACCACGAATGAACGCGTATGAACACGAACACGGCTTGGACCGACGGCGCCCTCCGCCATCGCCCGCGTGCATTCTTCAGGGACGTGCCCAGAGCAGAGACACTTCTGTCCACCTCTCAACTCGTGTTCATTCGCGTTCATTCGTAGTCTCCCAAGCGGCGAGCGACTCAGCGCACCGGCCACACGTCGGCAAGCGCCTTCCAGTTCGCGAAGTAATACACTGCGAAGCAACCGAGGAAGACGAGCGCCAGCACGAGGGTGCCTTGAGTCGGATGTTCGCGCGCCACGGCGAGGCCGGCCGCGCCACCACCCACGGGAACCACGCCCGATGGCGCATGAGACGAACCGGTGACGAGCGTTCTCGGCGAACCCCAGTCTTCCATCTTCTGGCCGGCGTTGGAGCGACCGAAGAGCAGCGTGAGAACCGTCACCAAGATGAACGTGATCAGTCCGAGGAAGGCCAGCACGCCGCCGATGCCCACCATCGCGAGGAACAAATGAGCGGTTGGCCCGTAAACCGAGCCATTCGCCGCGATGTCCCAACTGCGCCGGGCAACACCCATCGATCCGGCAAACGACATGCCCATCGCCATCATCGTCATGCCGATGCCGAACAGGTACGGCTGCAACCGCGCGAGGGGCTTGAAGAGATACTCGCGCTGGAAGATGAGCGGCACGACGTAATAGGCCAGCCCCATGAACGCCAGCGTCGTTCCGCCCACGACGGTGACATGGAAATGGCCGGGGATGCGGAGCGTGTTGTGCGCGATGATGTTGATCTGGGTGGTGCCGAGCGTTACGCCGGTAATGCCGCCGCCGAACCCGAAGATCACGAGCGACAGAATAAACGCGGAGAATCCAGGGTTGCGCCACGGCGCGGAGGTGAGCCAGCCGAACAGGCCGCTCACGTAGCCCTTCTCCCGCATCGCCACTTCCACCGACGCCGGCACAGTGAAGCCGTGAATCATCGAGGCCAGCACGGCGAGATACATCGCGTAGGACGTGTTCCACATTTTCCAACCGGCGCTCACGCCGGGGTCCACGAGCAGATGGTGCGCGGAAGCGAGATTGATGAAGAAGATGTAGAGCAAGAATGCGCCACGGCAGACGCTTTCATTGAGCGGCTTTGCGCCCGTCGTGATGGCACCGAGGAAATACCACACCGAGACCATCGCGCAGACGTTCACCTGCTGCGACATGTGCCCAAGTCCCCACCACGTCATGCGATACCAGAGGGGATCGGGCTGGCCAATCCAACCCATCGAGTGAAGGAACGTCGGCACGATCGTGATCGCACCGTGCAACAGCGTGACCACCGCGATGATCGCCGCCGCTGTGGCACCGAAGACCACGAGTGGAACGGAGCCCGTGTAGTTCTTTTCCTTCTTCGCCTTGTGCAGCGTGAGGAAGTAATTGATCACGCCAATGAGCGCGCCCACGGCCACGAGGATGATGCCGAGGTAAAAGCCCGGATGCGCGAGCAACGGCAGGTACGAAGTCATCATCACATCCGCCTTGCCCGCGAAGATCACCACGTCCACCAGCACC